>OW818683.1:2757500-3760000 GCA_942493255.1 uncultured Alphaproteobacteria bacterium
GCCGGATGAGCTGGTCGACACGGCCCGCCCGGGCAAGGTCGCCGAGCCCACGCAGCCCGCTATAGCTGAGGGTCAGATTGCCCGACTGGCCGGTCAGCAGGACATTGTGCCCATTGCGTTGCGCGGCGCGATAGGCCGGGTCGAACCAGCCGATATGATTGGCGTTGACCAGCGGCCGCCCCCCCGCGACGAAAAACGGTGTGGGGTCCATTTCGATCGACGCGGGATCATCGGAATGACAGAAATGCGGGTGGAGATTGGGGTAGAGCGCGGCGAGCGCATCGACATAGGGCCGCTCACGATCATACCACCCGCCCCGCGCGGCGAGCTCGTGTCCCGAAGGCGGCTCGACGGTGTAGCTGTTGAGCGGATCTGGGGCGAGCATGCGCGCCGCCGACGCGGCGACCGCCGCACTATCGAGGCCCCCCGACAGCAGCACGCCGGGGGTTTGGGCAGTGCGCATGCTGCGCCGAACCGCCTGATCCAGCAAAGCGCGCGCCGCCTCGACATAGGCGTCAGGCGATTTCATCGTCACGCGGCGGTTTGTGTCGAGCTGCCAGAAGATGTGTTGCCGCACCCCGCCCGGATCGGCGATCACATGGCTTCCCGACGGGACGAGGCGGGTGTCCTTGTACAGCGCGTCAGCCGGGTCGCCGACCGAAGTCGTGAACTGAAGCGCGAGCTGAAGCGGATCGAGCTGTTTTGGAACGCCCGGGAACTGGTGGAGCGCGCTGAGCGTCGTCGCGAACCAGAAGCCGTTGGGACGCGCGTGCCAGTAGATGGTCCGCATCGCCATGGGTGCGACGATCAGGTGCAACCGCCGGGCGCGCGAGTCCCACACGGCACAGCCAAAGTCGCCCTGCAGCCGGTGCAGCGCGTCGAACCCATATCGGTCCAGCCACGCAGCAACAATCTCTGAATCCGGGGTCCGCGGGCGCAGGCAGAGATCGGCAATCAGCGCCGCAGGGTCGAAGAGATACCCGTCGAACAGCACGACGCGGCCCGCCGCATCCTCGATCGGCTGGCGCTCGGCGCGGTCTTCTGCAGTGGCAGCGCGCTGCGCATGGGCGAGCGTGGCGACATCATCGCGCCACACCCGCGGCTTTGCGATGCCGGTGCCCAAAAAGGCCGCACCGACGCGACTGCGGTCCTGCTCGGTTAGCGCTTCCGCCGCGAACGCTAAATAACCGCGAAATTCGCTCATACTTCGCGGGTTACGCTACCGCTGACCTCAGGATTGGGTAAAAGTCCCGTTGCCGTCGTCGCCCGGAAACGAGTCAACCTGAGTGAGTTCGGCGATCGAAAAGGTCTCAAGCGACTGGAGCGGTGCGATCCACTGGGTCGACTGCGTTCCATGCGATACCGCGCCGGTTGCGACTGCACGGTCCAACTGCTGCTTGTCCATTCAGCTTCCCCCGAAATGTACCCTCCATTCCACCGCTAGTATAAGACGCAGGACGTGGATGCGGGCAATTAAAGCTAATCTCTAGTCAGGTTACCGGCATCCCCGACAGATGGCAATTGAAACTCGGTATGAGGGCGGCATTCTGGAGCTATTTATCGGCTCTGGTCACGAAAGCTTGCCACCCTCCCCCGTCGCTGCACGCCGCCGCACTTTCCCACTCGCCTTTCGCGCGCGCGGCGTTAAACATCGCCCGCAGCTGACAACGTTATCAGGAGAGGGGCTTTGGCCGCACCCATCATGGACATGAGCTCGAGCGACCCGAAATCGGGCGATCCGGGCGCACAAGGGGTCAACGCCCCCGACCTTCAGGTTTTCGTCTTCGCCTTGTTCTTCATCTTTGGCGGGATCACGTCGCTCAACGACGTGCTGATCCCGAAGCTGAAAGAGCTGTTCACGCTCAACTACACCCAGGCGATGCTGATCCAGTTCTGCTTCTTCACCGCCTATCTGGTGGTCGGGATTCCGGGCGCAAAGCTGGTCAAGAAGCTGGGCTATATGCGCGGCGCGGTGGCCGGTCTCGCCACGATGATCGTCGGCTGTCTGCTGTTCATTCCGGCCGCGCAGACCGCGACGTACGGCCTGTTCCTCGGCGCGCTGTTCGTGCTGGCGAGCGGTGTGGTGATCGTTCAGGTCGTCGCCAACCCGCTGATCTCGCTGCTCGGCAAGCCGCAAACAGCGCATAGCCGCCTCACCTTTGCGCAGGCGTTCAACTCGCTTGGCACGACGATCTTCCCGCTGGTCGGTGCAGCGCTGATCCTCGGCAGCATCGCCGGCGTCACGGCCGCCGACCTGTCCGGCGCCGAACTCGCCGCCTATCGCAGCGCGGAGAGCCAGGCGATCGTCAACGGCTATCTGGGCATCGCCGCCGCGCTTGCGGTGGTCGCGATGGCGGTGTGGCTGTTCCGCAACCGCCTCAAGGGCGAGCGGCACGAGGCGAGCAAGGGCTTTGCCGGGCTCGACCTGGTCAAGCGCCCGCGCTTCGGCTTCGGCGCGCTGTGCATCTTCCTCTATGTCGGCGCGGAAGTGTCGATCGGCTCGCTGATCATCAACTATCTCGCGCTCGATCGGGTGCTGGGGCAGCCGGAATCGGTCGTGGGCTGGATGATCGCACTCTATTGGGGTGGCGCGATGGTCGGGCGCTTCATCGGCTCGGCACTGATGCGGGTGGTCAGCCCGGGCAAGCTGCTCGGCTGCGTCGCGGTCGGTGCGGTTGCGCTGATCATCATCTCGGCGAACACCAGCGGCACGGTCGCCGCCTATTCGCTGCTCGCGATCGGCCTAATGAACTCGATCATGTTCCCGACGATCTTCGCGCTGGCGTCGGAGCGACTGGGTAGCCGTGCGGCGGATGGATCGGGGATCATAAACATCGCGATCTTTGGCGGCGCGGTCATTCCGCTCGCCACCGGCGCGATTGCGGACTCGACCGGCAGCCTCGCGATCGCGTTTGCGCTTCCGGCGCTGTGCTACGCAGTTATCGCCGGCTTCGGCTATTATGCCCGCCGTCCGTATGACGGTCCGGTAGCAGGATAAGGCCCAAAACGTCGAAGGGGCCGGCGGGAGGGATCGCGCCGGCCCCTTCTTCGGGGGATCTTGTGAGGGGCGTGCCGGTGGCGCGCCCCTTATTTCTTGTCAGGCCGCAATCGCGTCCTGGCTGGGCAGGCCGGGCATGGCATCGACCCAAAAGTCATCGACCGAGCAGCCCGGCACCAGCGCCGGCGCGCACAGCAAGGCAACGCAATCGGCGAGCTGCGGCGCTTCGGCCGGGCCGATCGTTTCCTCGATCATCTCTTCGCTGGCACCCGGTGCGGCCAGCAGGCGCTCGCGCGCTGCGTTCCACAGCCGATCCGCATCCGCGAGGGTCAGCGTGACGCTCACGCGGAACTCGGGCTGAGGGCCCACACCCCAGACGCGGCGGTCGGGGTCGTTCTTTAGCATATGTGTTTCGCGTGGATCCATTATGCTCGTTCCCTACTTTCGAGCGCCCGTATCTTGCCTCACCAAATGGCCGTTTCGGTGCCAGAGCGAAATACTGCGCGATTACCTATTGTAGTTTTACTAGGCGGCGGCACTGGCCGCGGAGATGCTTCCCAAGGCGCGGGCATGTGCCCCGACGATGCACAATTCGGCATAGAGCCGGTCCCACATCGTCGCGGGAATCGTCAGCATCGCGTCGTCGAGAAGATGGCGGCGCACCTCGATCCGCACGACCGGATCGTGAGAGAGGCTGAAGATCGCAGCGAGCGGGCCGAGCGAGGTTTCGTCGGGAAGCTGCTGCCGCCCCGCCAGCCGGGCGGCGACGAGATAGCCGCAGAGCAAGTCCGCGCCATGGACGTCGAGCCGCACTTCGGCGTCGATGTCGGGTCGGCTGAGCCAGACCGATGTGCCACGCGCGCCGGTCTCGATCGCGACGCGCAATCGGATGCCGGTGGCGTCGATGATTTCTCTTATGCGGGGGGCGCTGGTTACCATGCCATTGTTATAGAAACGTCAACCGTTCCACGGGTGCGGCTACGGTAAATTTCGCCGTAAATTGCGACGGATAGAGTCTGCGCGCCTGTGACGGGTTCACAAAAAAACGGGCCGGAACGCTTGCGCGTCCCGACCCGCCTTTGTCAGGGTAGATGATATTAACGGAACAGCGACGTGATCGTCTGCGGCGCCTGGTTGGCAATCGACAGCGCCTGCACGCCGAGCTGCTGCTTGACCTGCAGTGCCTGGAGCTTGGCCGATTCCTTCGCCAGGTCGGCGTCGACAAGGTTGCCGATGCCGCTCTCGATCACGTCCGACAGCTTGCTGACGAACGACTGCTGGCCCTCGATCTTACGCGAGGCAGCGCCCAGGGTGCTCATCTTGGTGTTGATGGCAGTGGCCTGGGTCTCGAGAGTGCCCACCATCGTCTCTGCCGTGGCGGCCGAGGTGAAGGTGGTGCCGATTGCGGTCACGACCGCAGTGAAGTCCTGGTTCGCAACGTCGAGCGTGTCAGCGGCCATATCGGTCGACTGAAGCGCGCTCACCGAGCCGCTCGCCGCCTTCAGCAGATTGGTGCCATTGAATTCGCTCGATTCAATGACGGTTTCGATCTGCTCCTTGAGCCCATCGAAATCTGCTGCAAGCGAGGTACGGCTTGCGGCGTCCAGACCCGCGTCCGAAGCTTCGATCGCCTTCGCCTTCATCTGATTGACGATGTCGGAGATCTGCTCGGCGCCGGCAACCGCGACGTCAACCGTGCTCTTTGCACGGCTGAGCGACGAGCCGACCGACTTCAGGCCGCCCAGATCGCCGCGAAGCGTCTGTGCAACCGCGAAAGCGGCCGAATCGTCCTTGGTCGACGCGACGTTCATGCCGGTGTTGATGCGGCTCTGGGTCGTGGACAGGGACTTGTTGGTCTGATTCAGGCTCTGAAGAGCCGCCATCGCGCCAGTGTTCGTGTTAACGGAAAAACCCATGATCATATTCCTTCTGGAAAGAGTGGCCGCTTCTGCAGCCAGGTCCTAGACGCAGGCCCAGCGACGGGTTGCACAGCGCGCCCCGCCTTTGCTTTTTGGGAGGCCGGAGACCGATCCGGTCGCGGCCGGGCAATATTGATGGTTAGCAAGGGATTAAGCTGGGTCCGGCCGCGTCCCGCCGCGCGGTATCAGCGCGATTCCATGTCCTTGCCCGACCGGAACGACCACCGCGGGTCTATAGTGGCTGGACCAGGGTGCGCGCAGTGTCGCGCCCCCGCCCGTGACAATCAAAGGCTCGAACCCGATGCAGAACTGGCCAATCTGGCGCAAACTTGCCGCCTCTTTCCTCGTCCTTGTCCTCACCTTTGCCGGTGTGAGCGCGCTGATTTTCAACGCCCTCGGCGGACTGGAAAAGGCGCAGATCGAAAAGACGAATGCCCATACCGGCGCGAGCGAAAGCCAGACGCTGCTCTATCTGACGCTGGAACAGATGAATGCCGTACGCGGCTTCACCATCCTGGGGCAGGAAGCGTTCTTCGAGACCTATGTCGAGAACCGCGACAAGGTCAGCGCTGCCGTGGAGGAGATCCGCACGGTTTCGCAGGGGCATGATTTCGGCGCACTGATCGACGAATATTCCGCAGCGACCGCCGAGTGGCAGAAGGACAAGCTGGAGCCGACGATCGCGCTGGCTCGCAACCCGGCCACGCGCCTGGAAGCGCAGGAAATGGCAGGCAAGAAGCAGCTCGGTCGCATCCGCGACGCGATCAAGGCGCTCGACGCCGCGCAGGAAGCCCGCGTCCAGGCGGCTGATGCGGAAGAGAGCCGGCTGCGCTCTGGCGTGCGTTGGACGCTCGGCCTTGGCATCGCGATCATGCTGGCGCTTTCGGCTGGCCTTGCCTTCCTGCTCAATCGCTCGATCGCCAAGCCGGTAGCCGATATGGTCGGCAAGATGGGCCGCCTTGCCGCAGGTGACCATGCGGTCGAGGCCGAGACCGGCGAGCGCCGCGACGAAATCGGCGACATGGGCCGCGCGCTCCACGTCTTCCGCGACGCCGCGATTGCCAAGGATCAGGCCGAAATTGCCAAGCATGCCGCCGAGGCCGAGCAGAAGAAGATTGTGGACCTGCTGAGCGGCGCGCTCAAGCGGCTGTCGGCCGGCGATGTCTCGCACAGCATCGATGCCGATGTGGCGCCGGCCTATCGGGGGCTGCGCGACGACTATAACTCCGCCGTCGCTGGCCTGCGCAACCTTGTCTATGCGGTCAGCCAGAGCGTCGATGCGATCCGCACCGGCACCAATGAAATCGCGAGCGCCACCAACGACCTCGCGCGCCGCACCGAAAGCAACGCCGCGTCGATCGAGGAAACCGCCGCCGCCGTGACCCAGATCGACGGCAGCGTCCGGGCAAGCTCGGCCGCTGCGGGTGACACGGTGACCCGTGCGGACCGCGCCCATGGTGCCGTCGTGTCGGGCCGCTCGGTCGCCGAAGAGGCGATGCAGGCGATGACCCGCGTTTCCGACAGCGCCAAGGGCATCGACGACGTCATCGAAGGCCTCGATAAGATCGCGTTCCAGACCCGCGTTCTTGCCATGAACGCCGCTGTCGAAGCCGGCCGTGCGGGCGAAGCGGGTCGCGGGTTCGCGGTGGTCGCCGACCTCGTGTCCGCACTCGCGATGCGCGCCGAGGAGGAATCCAAGCAGGCGCGTGAGCAGCTCACGGCGACGCAGGTCGATATCGAAGGCGCGGTCGAGGCCGTCCGCCGCGTCGACTCCGCGTTGGTCGGGATCGCCACCGATGTGGACGAGGTGAACACGCTGCTCGGCACGGTCGCCGAAGGCAGCCGGTCGCAGGCGAATGCAATCAGCGAAGTGTCCGGCGCGATCCAGTCGCTCGACAGCGCCACGCAGCAGAACGCGGCAATGGTCGAGCAGACCTCCGCTGCGGCACAGACGCTAAGCACCGAGGCCGATCGCCTCGCCGAGCATGCCAGCGCATTCCAGCCGGTCACTGGCGCACGCCACGCCGCGGCTCCGCTGCACCTGGCGGCATAGCCTCAAACCCCTTTCGCGCGTCCTTCCCGGAGCGCGAACGGCCCGCTCCCCGGCCTGCCACCCACTCCCTCGTGGTGGCGGACCGGATGGGCGGGCCGAAAGGGGTTTGGCGGGTAAGTTTATCGCCCGCCTGAAGCGTCGCTGGCCGCGCGGCGATAGACCTGCTCACCGCCGACCCAGGTTTCGATCACCACCGTCGCGCGCAACTCACTCGGCGACGCGAGCAGCGGATCGCGGTCCACAACGATGAAGTCCGCGCGCATGCCGGGCGCAAGATGGCCGAACCTGGTTTCCGCGAAGCCGGCATAGGCGCCATCGAGCGTAAAGGCGCGCCAGGTGCGTTCGCGGGTGAGCGCTTCCTCGGGTCGCCAGCCGCCATAGGGCTGGCCTTGCGCGTCTTGCCGGGTGAAGCCCGTCGCCCAGCCCTCGAACGGATTGGGGCTTTCGACCGGATAGTCCGATCCGAACGCGATCCGCGTGCCATTGGTCAGCATCGATTTCCACGCATAGGCACCCGCCAGCCGCGCCGCGCCGACACGCGCTTCGGCCATCGTGCGGTCGCTGCTCTGATGGACCGGCTGCATTGACGCGATCACGCCCAGCTTGCCGAAGCGGGCGAGGTCGGTGGGATCGATGACCTGCGCATGTTCGATCCGCCAGCGCCGATCGCCCTTATAGGTGTCGCTGACCTCGGCGATCGCATCAAGTACCTGCTGGTTCGCGCGGTCACCGATCGCGTGGATCGCGAACTGAAACCCGTCCATGGCGCCGCGCACGATCAAATTGGACAATTGCGTGTCGGTGAGGAACGGCAGACCGCGATTGCCGGGCGCATCGCTATACGGAGCCTTGAGCCACGCCCCGCGCGAGCCGAGCGCGCCATCGGTGTAGAGCTTGATCCCGCCCATCCGCAGCTTGTCACCATAGAGCCACGGCGTCGGGCCACCGCCGCCGATACGCAGCGCGCTTTCGACGCCGTCCGAATAGCTCATGATGCGCATACGGAGCAGGCCAAGGTCGCCCATGCGGCGATAGGTCAGCCAGTCATCGACGCTCGTGCCCATGTCCGCGCTGGCGGTGACGCCCATCGACAGCAGGATTTCCTGCGCCTTGACGAAGGCCGAGTTGCGGTCGCGCGGGGTGGGCTGGGGCAGCGCCTTTTCGATCAGCTCCATCGCGGCATCGACGAACACACCGCCGGGCTTGCCCGCGACCAGTTCGATCCGGCCGCCGCTGGGCGACTTGGTGGCGGCGGTGATGCCCGCCGCCTTCAGCGCCGCGCTGTTCGCCCAGCCGGCATGGCCGTCGGCGCGGACCAGCCAGGTCGGGGTGTCGCCGGTCGCTGCATCCAGCTCCGCAGCCGTGGGGAAGCGGCCAAGTCCCCACACTTCCTGGTTCCAGCCGCCACCAGTGATCCAGCGCCGCGTCGCATTCTCGGCGGCATAGCGGCGGATCGCATCCTGCGCCTGCGCCAGCGAACGGGTCGCCGACAGGTCGAGCGCGAGCGCGCGGAAGCCAAGGTTCATGACATGGCCATGGGCATCGACCATGCCGGGGATGACCACCCGCCCTTTCAGGTCCGCGCGCCAGTCAGGGCGCTCGGGCCGCTTGTCACCGCGCTTGAGCAGCTTCACCACCTTGCCGTCGGGCGACAGCACGATGCCGGTGAAGCGCACCACCTCACCCTGCTCGTCCAGCGTCATGCCATCGACATTGTCGACCAGCGCATCGGCGAGAGCAGGAACGGGAAGCAGCAGCGTGGCGATCAAGGCAAGTGAGGCGGAAAAGCGCACAATGGTCTCCGAAAGCGACGGCCGGGTGGAAACCTGACCTTGGCGGGACATTCGAATAGGCGGTGTTCCCCCGTCGCGCCAGATGGTCTAGGGCGCGCCCACCGGCCCGGCGGCGTTACCGGGAGCCAGGAAAGTATCGATAATGGCAACTCAGGCTGTGCCCGCACCCACCGACCTCCCCCTCGACCTCGCCGATGTGCAGATGGCGGCGGAGCGGATTGGCGGGTCGATCGTGCGCACGCCGACCTTGCACAGCAAGACGCTGTCCGACCTGACCGGCGCGACCGTCTATCTGAAGTTCGAGAACCTTCAGTTCACCGCAGCCTATAAGGAGCGCGGGGCGCTCAACACGCTGCTGCAGCTCGACGATGCCGCACGGGCGAAGGGCGTGATCGCCGCGTCCGCCGGCAATCACGCACAGGGGCTGGCGTATCACGGCAACCGCCTTGGCATCCCGGTTACGATCGTGATGCCCAAGCCGACGCCGACGGTAAAGGTCACCCAGACCGAGGGGCATCGCGCGAGCGTGATCCTGGAGGGTGAGACGTTCGACGAAGCCTATGCCCATGCGCGCCAGCTGGAAGCGAAGAACGGCTATACCTTCGTCCATCCGTTCGACGATCCACGGATCATGGCCGGCCAGGGGACGGTCGCGCTCGAGATGCTGGCCGATGTGCCCGAGATCGATACGCTGATCGTCCCGATCGGCGGCGGCGGGCTGGCGTCCGGCATGGCGACGGTGGCCAAAGCCGCGGATCGCCCGATCGAAGTGGTCGGGGTCGAGGCCGAGCTGTTCCCGTCGATGTACAACCGCATCAAGGGCACCGACCTGCCGATCGGCGGCGACACGCTGGCCGAGGGCATCGCGGTTCGCGACCCAGGCGCGATCACGTCGCGGGTGATCGAGGCGCTGGTCGACGACATCGTGCTGGTCAGCGAGCGTAAGCTGGAGGAATCGGTCAGCCTGTTGCTGCAGATCGAAAAGACCGTGGTCGAGGGCGCGGGCGCGGCGGGTTTGGCGGCATTGCTGTCGAACCCTGAGCGGTTCGCGGGGAAGACCGTCGGCATCGTGCTGTGCGGCGGCAATATCGACACGCGGCTGCTCGCCAATGTGTTGCTGCGAGATCTGGCACGCTCGGGCCGCCTCGCGCGGCTGCGCATCCGGTTGCAGGATCGCCCCGGCGCGCTGTTCCATGTCAGCCGCATCTTCCACGAACAGGGCGTCAACATCATCGAGGTGTATCACCAGCGCGTGTTCACCTCGCTCCCGGCCAAGGGCCTGATCACCGACATTGAGTGCGAGACCCGCGATGGCGCGCATCTCGACCGGCTGATGGCGGCGCTGCGCGCTGCGGGCTATTCGGTGAGCATGGTCGAGCTGGATTAGGCTCGCGTGCGGCTTGGACTCGAGCGACTACGGCAGACCCGCAATGACTAAAGTTCATGGCGTTTACATCTTCCACGGCGCCGGAGCGCGGTTCGCGGCTGCGGTCTACGAAACTGTAGAGCAAGCGACGGCTGACATAGCGAGACACGGGATGAGCGGGGTGCTGACTTGGTATCCTGTCGGCAAGACCGTCTATAACCATGTTGTCGATGAACGGCTTTTCGCGGCGAAGGACTACGCCGACGGGAAATTTGTGCAGTCCTTCACGTCCGCATTCCTTGATCACTACCATTTTGAGGATGGCAAGACGGATTGCTCGTAACGGTGGGCGCGTGGCTCGGGCCGATACGGTCCCGCTTTGCTCTCCACCTCGAACACTGGTGCAGACCTACACTTGTCCACAGTTGAGGGACGAAGCGAATCGCGCGTGCGATGAACCGAGTCGGCGCGCCCTCCCCACCGAATCAGCACTACGGTATGACTACGGCTTGACGTGCCTTGCGGTCGCGCAATCCCGAATAATGACTGTTCCGGCGTTAACCCATTTTCATGGTAAATCGCCTTTTCATCGTGATTTCGCCGCTTCATAAGGATCGCGTTCGACGCACAACGCGTGGTTTGAAAGGGGCGAACGGGGTGACGGCACTGACGCGCTTTCCACGATTTTTCGTGACCAGCCCTTCGACCTGTCC
The DNA here is from genome assembly GCA_942493255.1 of uncultured Alphaproteobacteria bacterium. GTDB lineage: Bacteria > Pseudomonadota > Alphaproteobacteria > Sphingomonadales > Sphingomonadaceae > Sphingomonas. The sequence continues at coordinate 2,768,343 of OW818683.1, forward strand.
GTATCTGCCCGGGCGGCAGGAGCGGAAGATCTTTACCGAGCTGAACGGCCCCCATGCCGGCGAGCTCAACGATGCGCTCGGCCGCATCGGGTTTCGCCGCAGCCAGTCGGTCGCCTATCGGCCAAGCTGTGTCGGGTGCAACGCGTGCCTCTCGGTCCGCGTCGTCAATGACGAGTTCCGCCCCAACGCCACCCAGCGCAAGCTGATCCGTCGCCATTCGGACCTGTCGGTCACCGCCTGCCGCCCCTGGGCGACCGAGGAGCAGTATGCGCTGCTGCGCCGCTACCTGTCGGCGCGGCATCCGGGTGGCGGCATGACGATGATGGATGAGACCGACTATGCCGACATGGTCGAGCAGTCGCCGGTCAGCACCTATGTCATCGAATATCGCGAGCCCGAGGAACTGGGTGGCGCGCTGGTCGGGGCCTGCATCACCGATCAGCAGGGCGATGGGCTGTCGATGATCTACAGCTTTTTCGCCGCCGACCATCCCGAGCGGCAGGGGCTCGGCAACCTCATCATCATGGACCATATCGTCCGCGCCCGCAGCGCCGGGCTGCCCTATGTCTATATGGGCTATTGGGTGAAGGGCAGCGATCGGATGGCGTACAAGACGCGGTACCGGCCGATGGAAGTGCTTGGCCCCAATGGCTGGTCGCGCATGCCGGACGATGCCGATGCCACGGTGACCGAGGCTGCCCCGCAGCCAGTCAAGCTGCGCGCTTTCGCGTAATCAGGCGTCGCCGTTCATTCGTTCGACCTGAAGTTCCACCGACAGTTCCTCGACGCCCTCGCCTTGCCGGATGCCGACGATCGGGGCGGCGCCGTTGAAGTCGAGCGCGGTGGCCATGCGGACATAGTTCGCGTCGGGGCTGATCCCGGCCGAGGGATCGAAGCCGATCCAGCCTAGCCGATCGACCCATGCCTCGGCCCAGCCATGCGGGGGGCACGTCCCTTCGCCGCAATTGCGGTAGCCTGAGACGTAGCGGGCCGGCAGGCCCAGCGCCGATGCGCCGGCGATGAAGATATGGGCGAGGTCGCGGCAGTCGGGGTCGCCCCCCTCCAGCGCCTCAACCGCGGTCGCGCTGCGATCGGGGCGGTCGGCGGCGTCGGGGAAACGCTGGCAGAGCGCGAGGTTCCAGCTGTGCAACTGGGCAAGCACCTCCCCGCCCCCCGCCATGTCGCGCGCCCATTCGGCCAGCGTCGCGTCGGGGGTCGTGCGGGCGGTGATGCGGCGGAACATCGGCGGCGGGAGCAGCTCGTTGCTGCCGAGGACCAGGCCATCGGCTTCGGTCGTCAGCACCTGCCCCGCCACGGTAATCTCGATCCGGTCGATCGGCCCTTCGGCATAGAGCATGGTCACGCGGTTGCCGAAGCCGTCGACTGAATCGCGCAGCCGGACGTCGCAATCGACGTCGATGCGCCAGTCCACGACGGTCTGATCATGCGTATCGCCGGGCGTTAGACGCAATGTCTGAACCAGCCGCTGTTGCGGTTCGCTGAAGCGGTAGCGGGTCTGGTGGTCGATGGCCAAGCGCATCAGATAAACCTGAACTGGCGCGCAATGGCGGCGTCGAGCAGCGCATTTTCGCGGATGAAGGCCTGCAGATATTCGTGCAGGCCACGGACGATCACTTCGTGCGCGCGGGTCTTTTGCATCCGGGCGATGCGGGCGCGGGCCATGCGGTCGGCCTCCCCCTGAAGCCCGGTGCGCTTGGCGAGGGCGTTGAGCTGCTCGACCACCTCCTCGACGCATCCGGCGAGGCTGCGGGGCAATTCGGAGCGGGTGATCAGCAGGTCGATGACGTTCGAGGGCCGCAGCCCGTCGCTGTAGAGCCAGCGATAGGCGGTGACCGCCGAGACGGTCTGAAGGATCGTCGTCCATTGATCGCGGTCGACCAGGCCCCCTACCCGCTCGCCTTCGGGAAGCAGCAGATGGTATTTGACGTCGAGCAGGCGCGCGGTGTTGTCCGCACGCTCGATCGCGGCGCCGAGCTGGATCAGCATCGTCGCTTCATTGCCCATCATGCGGTGGATCGCGCCTTCGAACCCGCGCGCTTCGGCCATGACGCCTTCGACCAGCGCGAGCGTGCTCGCCGCGCCGCCGGGGCTGACGCGCTTGGCGAACAGCAGCCAGAGGCGGTTGATCGCGGTCCAGGCTTCGCGGGTCAGGGCGGTGCGGACGGCGCGGCCATTGTTGCGCGCCTGTTCAAGGCAGCGGACGATCGAGCCGGGGTGGCTCATGTCCAGGGTCAGGAAATGCGCCACCGGCTGCTGGCTGATCGTCTGGTGCGCGGCGGCATAGGCCTCTTCGGTATAGGTCACGCTGAGCGCGCTGGCCCAGGCCGCCTCCCCTGCCGGGCGGGCGGACAGGGCGTCGAGACGGACGGTTGCCTCGACCAGCCGCGCGATGAAGTCCGCGCGCTCGACATAGCGGCCGAGCCAGTAGAGCGACGACGCGGTGCGGGAGAGCATGCGCATCAGCCGACCACCTGCGTCTGTTCCTGCCCCTGTACCGGCCCGTCGGGCATCAGGACGAAGCTGTCCTTGGTCCCGCCGCCCTGGCTGGAATTGACGACCAGCGACCCTTCCTTCAGCGCGACGCGGGTCAGGCCGCCGGGGACGACGCGGACGCCGTCGGAGCCGCTGAGGACGAACGGGCGGAAATCGACATGGCGCGGGGCCAGGCCGGTTTCGGTGACGGTCGGCACGGTCGACAGCGCCAGCGTCGGCTGGGCGATGTAGCGATGCGGTTCGGCGATCAGCGCGGCGCGGAACGCCTCGATCTCCGCCTTGGTCGCGGTCGGGCCGACCAGCATGCCATAGCCGCCCGAGCCATCGACCAGCTTGACCACCAGATCCTTGAGATTGTCGAGCGTGTATTTCAGCGCATCCGGCTCCCGGCAGCGCCAGGTTTCGACATTGGGCAGCTTGGCTTCACCGCCCGAGTAGAATTTCACGATCTCCGGCATGTAGCTGTAGATCGCCTTGTCATCGGCGATGCCATTGCCCGGGGCGTTGATCAGCGTGACATTGCCGGCGCGGTAGGCGGCCATGATGCCGGGAACGCCGAGCATCGAATCCGGGCGGAAGACGAGCGGGTCGAGGAAGTCATCGTCGATGCGGCGATAGATGACATCGACGCGGACGCGCCCGGCGATCGTCTGCATATAGACGATGTCGTCATCGACCAGCAGATCCGCCGCCTCGACCAGTTCCACCCCCATCGTGTCGGCAAGGAAGCTGTGTTCGTAATAGGCCGAGTTGAAATGGCCGGGCGTCAGCACGACCGAGACCGGGTTCGCGCCGCTGCGTTCCGGCGCCACCGATCGCATCGTTTCGCGCAGCATGTCGCTGTAGCTGTCGACCGCGGCGACGCGGAAGCTGCGGAATAATTCCGGGCAGAGGCGGATCATCGCCTCGCGGTTTTCAAGCATGTAGGACACGCCCGACGGCGTGCGGGCATTATCCTCAAGCACGTAGAATTCGTCGGGGCCGGTGCGGACCAGATCGATGCCACAGATATGCGCCCAGACATCATGCGGCGGGCGGATGCCGACCACTTCGGGGCGGAATTGCGGGTTGAGCAGCACCAACTCGGGCGGCAGCACGCCTTCCTTGAGGATGCGGCGCTCGCCGTAAATGTCCTGAAGGAAGGCGTTGATCGCCTCGACCCGCTGGACCAGCCCTTCGGACAGGCGGGTCCATTCGTCGTGCATGAAGATGCGGGGAACGATGTCGAACGGGATGATCCGTTCGCTGGCATCGGTATCGCCATAGACGGCGAAGGTGATGCCGAGCTGGCGAAAGGTCGCTTCGGCCGATTGCTGGCGGCGGTGGAGTTCGGCGTGCGGGGTGTCAGCCATCCAGCGCGCGAGTTCGTTGAATTGTGGTCGCGGCTTTGCCGGCCCACCATGACCCCAGATCTCGTCGAACGCGCGGCTTACCCCCATCAGGCCTCCAAAGTCCCGAACCCCGTTACGGTTCCATGCTGCAATGCTTTGTTGCGTCGCACAAGGGGGTGTGGGGGTGTCCGACGAAGCTGACGATAATGGGGGTGTTTTGGGGTGAGGCAACTGGGAGCGGGCGGGTTTGGGGCTGGGAGGCGACTGTTAGGCGACACTGGCGCGACAGGTGCGCGACGATCGCGCGACTGGGGTGTCAGGCATGGCGCAGTGTTGGGGCGGCGGAGCGATGGCATGGGTGGAACAGATCAGGAATTTTCCAACTTGTATCCAACAAAATGTGTGGGAGGAGTTTGCGGCGCAGGGCAGCTTAGGGCCATTGCGGACCGTGGTCCGGCGCGCGATTATGCGGAATGCATCGCCCTTTGCTTACCCGCGCGAACATGTTCGAGCCGCTCCTCGCGGCTGACCCCTCATTTCAACCTCGCTGGGCAGCGTTCTTGGCAGAATGGGACGATGACCCGGACCCGCCGCTCTATATCGCGCTGAGTTCACTCGCCGAGCATGTGCTTGATCGTTTGAAGAACAAGGACACTCAAAACTTCGAAGACATATTCGCGGTCGTCGAGCGCTGGCACGTGGAAGGCGATGAGTACGTCGCCGAAACCGCGAGCATCGGATTTCTTGAGTCTATTCAAAATCAATCGGGTGGCAACAACAGGAATGGCGTCACTGTGGAGCGATGGCTTGGCACTGAAACGCGCCGTTGGTGGATAAAGCTAGATCGGTTTTGGGAGGGCGAAGCGGGGGCGTTGCAGAACGAGACCTGAGAAGAGGCTCCTAACAATTGCCCTCCTCCGTCACCCCGGCCTTGTGCCGGGGTCCACCGGGAGGCTGGCGTGGGAGTTTAGGCTCAATCGCTGCGCGTGAGGTGGGGTGGACCCCGGCACGGAGGCCAGGGTGACGATTTGGTTGAGGTTGGGACCGCCTCCCGGCGCGGGCAATCGCTGGTGGATCACGGTCGTTCGGCGACCTAGAACGGTGCGCGAGGCGATCGACGGGAGATAGCGGTGCTGACGATAGGGCTCAGTCTGGGGAGCGTGATGGCGCTGCCGGTGGCGATCGCCGCTCCATCCGAACCGCAGCCATGCCCGGTCGGGACGGTGATCGAAGCAAAGGAGGCTCCGGAAACGGATGCGGCGTTTCGGTCGCTTTCGGCGCGGCTGAAGTATCGCGCCACGCTTCATTTTGCGGCCAGCGCGCCGTCATGCGCAGTGCATGTTGAGGCGTTCGACCCAAACAGCGCCGTGGCCCGGCTCAAGGGCGGGGGCTATTTTTGGAACCGGGGCGGCACCGCACCCGTCCGCATTACGGCCGATCTGTCGTTCGTGGAGAAGGGGATCACCTATGATCCCGCGACCAGACTGAAGGGCAAGCGGCGCTGTGACGCGCAGGCGATCGATAGCAGCGCCTATGGTCCGCATGGCAGTTGCGTGGCGCTGTATCGTGGGACGCAGGGGTTCTATCTGCGGGTCCGTTCCGCACGGGGCGGAGCGGAGGCGAAAATCGTCAGCCTTCCCGCAACGGTGCGCTATGTCGCGGTCGACGCCGGGGAGTGGGCGCATGATGTGGGGGGCGAGATTGCGCTGATCCGGGCGCCGTCGGCCTCTGCTGCCGTGGATGTTTATACGTTGGTGGGGAGCTGAGGCGGGCGCCGGGTTTTGGGTTGGGTGTGGGAGGGACAGAAGAAGAAGACCCTCCCCAACCCCTCCCGCGAGCGGGAGGGACTAAGAAGGAAGTGGGCGGGTGGCATTTCGATCCTCCCCGTTCCGGGGAGGAATAAAAAAGGCCGGGGTTGCCCCCGGCCTTCTCTCCTTCCCTGCCCCCTATCACAGGGAAGGAAAGCCCATCACTCGGCGTATTTGACCGAGCAGCCATAGGGCGTGGTCTGGGCGACCGAGACCGCCTTGCCGGCCTTGATTTCGTTCAGCGCGGCGAGGACGTGGTTGCGGGCGCTGCCCATTTCCTCGACGCGGGCGGCAGGTTTGTCGTCGATGCCGCCCTGAAAACGCAGCGTGCCGGCGCCGTCGATGATGTACATGTGCGGGGTGGTCTTGGCGGCATAGCCCTTGCCGACCACGCCCTTGGGGTCGAGCAGGTAATGGGCTGGGGTCGCCTTCTTGTCGCCGACCCATTTCTGCGCCTCGGCACCCTGCATATGGCCCTGCTTGCCCGGTGCGCCGGAGTTGATCGTCAGCCACACCACGCCGCCGGCCTTGGCCGCGGCCTGGGTCTTTTGCATGTTGCCTTCGTAATGGCGCTGCACGAACGGGCAGCCGGGGTTGTTCCACTCCAGCACGACGGTCTTGCCCTTGAAGTCGCTGAGCTGGACGGTCTTGCCGCTGGCGTCGGTCAGTTTGAAATCGGTCGCCTTGGCGCCGTTGCTCTGTTGAGCGGCGGCGGGGATTGCGAGGGCCGCGAGGGTCGCTGCGGCAAATGGGATCAGTCGGTGCATCGGCTCATCTCCTTGATCTGCGGTTCATTTGCCCCCGGTTAGCTCGGTCAACATGCCTTGCGTGAGGAGTTGCGGCAAGACCTGAGGTTCGCGCGCGCCGGCCGGGTACCACAGGTAGAGCGGCACGCCGGCGCGGTTGTGGCGTTCGATGAAGCGGCCGAGTGCGGGGTCGCCGTCGGTCCAGTCGCCGACAAGGACGGTGACGCCGCCCTTGGCGAAGGCGTCGCGGACGGCGTCGGTCTCGATCGCGGCCTTTTCATTGACCTTGCAGGTGACGCACCAGTCGGCGGTGAAATAGGCGAAGACGGGTTTGTTCTGGGCGCGCAGCTCGGCGAGCTTGGCTTCGCTGAAGGGTACTGCGCCGGAGGCACTGGCTGCCGCGGCGGCGGGCTTTTCGATGCCGCCGACCAGCCACATGCCGCCGACCACGATGGCGAGGCTGAGCGCCCAGGCGATGCCGTTCCCGGCTCCGCGGATCTGTCGCCGGCCGAGCGCCCACAGCACGACGCCGAGCGCGAGCGCGACGATCAGGCCGGTGGCCATGCCGTTGACGCCGGTGAGGCCGCCAAGCACCCAGGCGAGCGCGATCGCGGTGAGGAACATCGGGACCGACAGGATCTTGCGGAACGTGTCCATCCACGCGCCGGGCTTGGGCAGCATTCGGCGCAGCGCGGGGACGAAGCCGAGCAGCAGGAACGGTAGCGCGAGGCCGAGGCCGAGGCCGAGGAAGATCAGCAGCGCGACATACCAAGGGAGCACGAGCGCGGCGCCGAGGGCTGCGCCCATGAACGGGCCGGTGCAGGGGGTGGCGATGAACGCGGCGAGCGCGCCGGTCATGAATGCGCCGCCACTGCCGCCGCCCGCGAGGCGACCGGCGAACTTCGGCGTCATCAGCTCGAACAGCCCGGCCAGGTTGAGCGCGATGCCGAGGACGAGGAGGAGCAGCAGCAGGATCACGCGCGGGTCGGTGAGCTGGAACGCCCAGCCGACGCTCGCCCCCGCCGCACGCAGCCCAAGCATGAGGCCGCCGAGCGCGAGGACGACGAGGACGACGCCTGCGGTGTAGGCGAGCCCTTCGGCTCGGGCGGCGCTTTCGCTGGTGCCGCTCTTGGCGAGGCTCAGTGCCTTGAGGCTGAGGATCGGGAAGACGCACGGCATGATGTTGAGGATCAGCCCGCCGAGCAGCGCGCCGCCGAGTGCGATCAGGGCTGCGCTCCAGTCGATTGCGGCTGGCGCTGCGGGCGCGGCGGCGACGGTGCCGGGGACGGCGGTCAGCGCAAAGCCGTCGCGCTCGCCGGTAGCGAGGATGCCGTCGAGGCGTTCGGGGACTTTTGATCCGGCCTTGACCGACAGGATCAGCGTGTCGCCGTCGCGGGAGACGCTCTGTGGCGCGGAATAGGTGACGGCGTCGGGCGTCTGGGCGAAGAAATAGGCGTCCTTCCACAGATCGACCGATGCGGGGAACGGGATCGCGATGCGCAGCGTGCCGTCGGTGACCTGGAACTTCGCTTCGCTGCCGAGCGGCTTGGGCAGCAGGCGGCGCCACTGGTCGAACTGCGCGCGGCGTTCGGGGGTGATCGTGCCGTCGCCGACCTTCAGGTTGATCGTCAGGTTTTCGGTTTCGGGGACGCAGATTTCGTCGGTGCAGATCAGGTAATCGGCGCGCACCGCGATCGGCAGCGCCGTGCCGGGGGTGAGGCCGGCGGGGATCTTCAGCGTCGCGAACTGAGTGTAATTGCCCTTGTAGATATAGTTCATGATCCCGGCGATCATCAGCCGCGTCGGTACCGGATAGCGCAGCTCGCCCGCGGTCACGCCCTGGGGCAGCGTCCAGTCGAGTCGGGTGTCGAGGCCGGCGTCGCCGGGGTTCTTCCAATAGCCGTGCCAGCCGGGGTTGGGTTTGGCGACGAAGGCGATCGTCACCTCGCTTCCGGCCGCGGGGGCGTCGCTTTCCGCGACCAGATCGACCGTCAGATTATTCTGCCCGGCCGGCTGCGCAGCGGCGGGAAGCGCGACCAGTGCCAGCAGGAAAGTCAGGAAAACGAAACCGAATCTGCGCATTGCCCGCCCTTGCCGAACCTAAGTCTTGGGAACATAGCGGGCGCGGCCATTTTTGCCATGCCGGAGGGTTCATGCTCGCTCGATTGCTCGCCACTGCCATGCTGCTTGCCGTTCCGGTGGCGGCACAGGAAGCTCCCCCGGCCCCTGCCCCGGCGGCGCCGCCCAAGCTGATCGTGACCATTTCGGTGGACCAGTTTTCGGCGGACCTGTTTGCGGGCTATCGCCCCTATTTCACCGGCGGGCTGGCGCGGATGGCGCGCGGCGTGGTGTTTTCCGGCTATCAGAGCCACGCGGCGACGGAGACCTGCCCCGGCCATTCGACGATCCTGACCGGCAGCCGCCCGGCGCGCAGTGGCATCGTCGCCAATGACTGGGTCGACCTCAAGACCGCGCGTGAGGACAAGACGATCTATTGCGCCGAGGACGAGGGCGTTCCGGGCAGCACGTCGGACAAATACACGGTGTCTCCGCTGCACCTGCTGGTGCCGACGCTGGGCGACCGGATGAAGGCGGCGACCCCGGCGACGCGCGTCGTTTCGGTGTCGGGCAAGGATCGCGCGGCGGTGATGATGGGCGGCAAGCGCGCCGATCAGATCTGGTGGTGGGGCGGCAAGGGCTTTGTCAGCTACACCGGCACGGCCGAGGCGCCGATCGTGACCCGCGCCAATGCCGCGATCGGCGCGCAGCTCGCAAAGGCGCAGCCCGCGCTGGAACTGCCCGAATATTGCAAGCCGCGCGATGTCGCGGTGACGGCGGGTAGCCGCACGGTCGGCACCGGGCGGTTCGCGCGTGAGGTCGGCGATGCCCGTGCGTTCCGCGCATCGCCCGAGATGGACGGCGCGACGCTGGCGCTTGCGGCTGCGTTCTTTGAGGAGATGAAGCTCGGCCGCGGCGAGGCGACCGATGTGTTGATCGTCGGCGCGTCGGCGACCGACTATGTCGGCCATGGCTATGGCACCGAGGGCACCGAAATGTGCCTGCAGCTGACCAGCCTCGACCGCGATCTGGGTGCGTTCTTCGACGTGCTCGACCGCAGCGGGGTGGATTATCAGGTGGTGCTGACCGCCGATCATGGGGGACACGACCTGCCCGAGCGCAATGTGATGCACGGGATCACCGATGCCGCGCGCGCGCAGACCGGGCTGTCGTCCAAGCCGATGAGCGACAAGGTCGCGGCGAAGCTGAAGCTGGGCGAGAAGCGCCTGCTGTGGGGCGGGAATTTCGGCGACATCTATGTCGACCCCGCGCTCAAGCCCAAGCTGCGCGCCAAGGTAATGGCGGAGGCGATCGCGCAGTATCGCGCGCATCCGCAGGTCGCGGCGGTGTTCACCGGCGAAGAGATCATGGCGACGCCGAGCCCGAGCGGGCCGCCAGAGAGCTGGACGCTGATCCAGCGCGTTCGTGCGTCCTATTTTCCGGGGCGGTCGGGTGACTTTTACGTGTCGCTGAAGCCGCGGATCACGCCAATCCCGGTGCCGGGCGCCGGCGTTGCGACGCATGGCAGCATCTGGGACTATGACCGGCGCGTGCCGATCCTGTTCTGGCGCAAGGGCGTGACGCCGTTCGACCAGCCCAATGGGGTGGAGACGGTGGACATCCTGCCGACGCTGGCGAGCGTCATCGGGCTGCCGATCGATCCGGCGAGCATCGACGGGCGATGCCTGGACCTCGATGCGAGCACGGCGAGCAGCTGCCGATAAGGAAGTCGGTGTCGCGCGACCTACCCGTTCGGGTAGGTCGCGCGACCCAAGCGGTCGATGTGCGGCGATCCGGCGCGACCTAAACTAATCCTCGTAATCCGGCCGGTGGGACCCGGCACGAAGCGAGGAGCCAAGAGGATGACCATCACCGCCACTGCCGCGCCGGCCAAGACGCTGCTGACGCCCGGCGACCACACGCTGATCCTGATCGACCACCAGTCGCAGATGGCATTCGCGACGCGATCGATCGACCCGGTCGTGCTGCGCACCAATGCCGCGATGGTGGCACAGGCCGCCGCCGGTTTCGGGGTATCGACGATCGTCACCACGGTTGCCGAAAAGAGCTTTTCCGGACCGGTGTTCGACGAGGTGAGCGCGGCGCTGCCCGATGTGCCGGCGATCGACCGCACGACGATGAACTGCTGGGAAGACGCCAACGTCATCGACCGCATCAACGCGATCGGCAAGCCGCGCATCGTGATGGGCGGGCTGTGGACGAGCGTGTGCATCGTCGGCCCGGCGCTGTCGGCGCTGGAACAGGGTTACGAGGTCTATGTCATCGCCGATGTGTGCGGCGACGTGTCGGATGAGGCGCATGACCGCGCGATGGGCCGGATGGTTCAGGCCGGCGCGGTGCCGATGACGTCGCTGCAATATCTGCTCGAGCTGCAGCGGGACTGGGCGCGTGGCGAGACCTATGCGCTGACCACCGGGATCGCGGCGAAGCTGGGCGGCGCATACGGCCTCGGCATCATCTACGCCGGCGCGATGTTCGGCGCGAAGGAAGGCGGCCACTGACCGGCCGCCGCGACGCAGGCCGGGTCCCCCACGGCCCCACCCCGCCCCCGGCCTGCGTCCCCCTTCCGGTTCGAGGAGCCGCCGCATGAAACCCTATCTGCTCTCGCTCGCCGTCGGTGCGCTGGTCGGCGTGATCTATTCGACGCTTGGGGTGCGCTCCCCTGCCCCGCCGGCGATCGCGTTGCTCGGGCTGCTCGGCATGTTGCTCGGCGAACAGGTCGTGCCGCTGGCGCGCAAGATCGTGCAGCGCGAGCCGGTGATCGCGTGGCTGCGCACCGATTGCGCGCGCGAGGTGCTGGGCCCGCACGCAGCCCCGCCGCCGCGCGACGATAGCGGGCGCAGCGCCTGATGCCCCGGCGGCGCGAGGCGATTGGCGGGGTTGCCGCCAGCACATTGCTCGCCGCCACCCCCTTTGCCCGGAGCAAGCCCATGACCGACCTCGTCATCGTCAATGCCAAGGTGACCACGCTCGACCGCGCCAATCCGGTGGCCGAGGCGGTGGCGATCCGCGACGGCACGTTCCTGAAGGTCGGAAGCGAGGCCGAGGTGCGCGCTGCGGTCGGTCCCGATGCGGCGATGATCGACGCGGGCGGGCGGCGCGTGATCCCGGGCCTGATCGACAGCCACATCCATGTCATCCGCGGCGGCCTCAACTATAACATGGAGCTGCGCTGGGACGGCGTGCCGACGCTGGCCGATGCGATGGAGATGCTGCGGCGGCAGGTCGCGCGCACGCCCAGCCCGCAATGGGTGCGCGTCGTCGGCGGCTTTACCGAACATCAGTTCGCCGAAAAGCGCCTGCCGACGCTGGACGAGATCAACGCGGTCGCGCCGGATACGCCGGTGTTTATCCTGCACCTGTATGACCGGGCGCTGCTCAATGCGGCGGCCTTGCGCGCGGTGGGCTATGGCAAGGATACGCCCGACCCGCCGGGCGGGGTGATCGCGCGCGATGCGAAGGGCAATCCGACCGGCCTGTTGCTCGCCAACCCCAATGCCGCGATCCTCTATGCGACGCTGGCGAAGGGACCGAAGCTGCCGCCGGATTATCAGAAGAATTCGACGCGGCATTTCATGCGCGAGCTGAATGCCCTCGGCGTCACCAGCGTGATCGACGCGGGCGGAGGATTTCAGAATTATCCCGACGATTATGCGATCGTCGAGGAGCTGCACCGCGACGGGCAGCTGACGCTGCGCATCGCCTATAACCTCTTCACGCAGAAGCCGAAGGAGGAGCTGAAGGACTTCGCCACCTGGTCGACGCAGGTGAAGCCGGGCGATGGCGACGACAGCTATCGCCACAATGGCGCGGGCGAGATGCTGGTCTATTCGGCGGCGGACTTCGAGGATTTCCGCGTCGCTCGACCCGAAATGCCGGCGAACATGGAGGCCGATCTGGAGCCGGTCATCCGGTTGCTCGCCGAGCGGGGCTGGCCGTGGCGGCTGCACGCCACCTATGACGAGACGATCACGCGCGCGCTCGACGTGTTCGAGAAGGTCAATCGCGACATCCCGTTGCAGGGGCTCAACTGGTTCTTCGACCATTGCGAGACGATCAGCCAGCGCAGCATCGACCGGATCGCCGCGCTGGGCGGCGGGATCGCGGTGCAGCATCGCATGGCCTATCAGGGCGAGGAGTTCATCAACCGCTATGGCGCGCGCGCGGCCGAGCGGACCCCGCCGATCGCGGCGATGCTGCGCAGCGGGGTGCCGGTCGGCGCGGGCACCGATGCGACGCGGGTGGCGAGCTACAACCCATGGGTCTCGCTCGCCTGGCTGGTGACCGGGCAAACGGTGGGCGGCACGGCGCTGTATCCGGTCGCGAACCGGCTGGATCGCGAGGGGGCGCTGCGGCTGTGGACCGAGGCGAACACGTGGTTCTCGAACGAAGTCGGCAAAAAGGGGCAGATCAAGGCGGGGCAGCTCGCCGACCTTGCGGTGCTGAGCGACGATTATTTCGGCGTGGCGGAGAGCGAGATCGCGCAGTTGCGGGCGGTGCTGACCTTGCTCGGCGGGCGGGTGGTGCATGGCGAAGGCGATTTTGCGCCGCTTGCCCCAGAGCTGCCGCGCGCGATGCCGGATTGGTCGCCGGTCGCGACGTTCGGCGGCTATCCCAAAGCGAAGCTGGCCGATGCGTGCGGCTGCGCGAGCGGGTGCGCGGTGCATGGGCACGACCATGCGGCAGCTTTGGGAGCGGAGCTGCCAGTCGCCGATGCGCGCAGCTTCTGGGGCGTGTTAGGTTGCGGTTGCTGGGCGGTTTGAGCGTGGAGCAGGCGATGGGGAGCCGCTGGTTTCTGGCGATTGCGCGGCTGGCGCTGGTTGCGCCGTTCCTGATGAGCGGGGTCACCAAGCTGATCGATCCCACCGGCGCGACGGCGGAGATGCAGCAATTCGGGCTGACCCCGGCGGGGCTGTTCGCGGGCGCCGTGATCGCGGTGCAGCTGGCGGGCGGGGTCGCGGTGCTGGTCGGGCGGTGTACCGCAGCGGCGGCGGGCGGGCTGGCGCTGTTCACGCTCGCCGCGACGGTGCTCGCGCATCCGTTCTGGAGCTTTGCCGATCCGATGCTGTGGACGCTCCACCGCAACATCTTTGTCGAGCATGTGTCGATCATCGGCGGGCTGATGCTGGCGGCGAGCCTGGGCGTGCGGCGGTGAGTTCGCCGCTCTCCAGCCCGGTGTTTCGGGCGCTGTGGCTGGCGACGATCGTGTCGAACATCGGCACGTGGATGCACGATGTCGGCGCGGCGTGGCTGATGACGTCGCTGTCGCCGAGCCCGCTGATGGTGGCGCTGGTGCAGGCGGCGACGACATTCCCGCTGTTCCTGCTCGCGCTGCCCGCAGGCGCGCTGGCCGATATCGTGGATCGGCGGAAGGTGCTGATCGGGGCGCAGATCTGGACCTTGTGCGCCGCCGGAGGACTGGCGGCGGTGACGCTGGCGGGGTGGACCTCACCGGCGTTGCTGCTGGGGTTTACCGTCGCGCTGGCCTGTGGCGCTGCGATGAGTGCGCCGGCGTTTCAGGCCAGCGTGCCCGAGCTGGTGCCGCGCGCGGCGCTGACTCAGGCGGTCGCGCTCAATTCGACCGGGATCAACATTGCGCGAGCGATCGGGCCGGCGCTGGGCGGTGTCATCATCGCGGCGGCGGGATCGGGCGCGGTGTTCGCGCTCAACGCGGTGTCGGTCATCGGGGTGCTGATCGTGCTGTGGCGCTGGCTTCGTGCGCCGGGCGATACGCAGCTTCCGCCCGAACGCTTTGGCGGGGCGCTGGCGGCGGGCTTGCGCTTTGCGGTGCGCGCGCCGGCGTTGCAGGTCGTGCTGGTCCGCGCGCTCGGCTTCTTCCTGTTCGCGAGCGGGCTGTGGGCGCTGCTGCCGGTGGTGGCGCGGCGTGAGCTGGGACTGGATGCGCTGGGCTATGGCGTGCTGCTGACCGCGCTGGGGTGCGGCGCTGTGGCGGGGGCGTTGCTGCTGCCGCGCATCCGGCGGGCGGTGCCGGTCAATGCGCTGACGGTCATTGCCGCACTGCTGTTTGCCGGCGCGACCGCAGCACTGGCGCTGGCACCGGGGCTGGCCGTGGCAGTTCCGGTGCTTGTAGTTGCGGGGGTGGCGTGGATCGCGACGATGGCGGCGCTCAACGGCGCGGCGCAGCTTGCGGTGCCGGGATGGGTGAAGGCGCGCGCGCTGGCGATCTATCTGCTGGTGTTTCAGGGGTCGATGACGGCGGGCGCGGCGCTGTGGGGGTGGATTGCGTTGCGAGCCGGGACCGATGCGGCGCTATTCGCAGCAGCGAGCGGGCTGGTCGTGTCGCTGGTCGCAGCGTGGCGGTTTCCGCTGTCGGCGGAGGATGCGCTGGACCTTGCGCCGTCGCTGCACTGGGGGACTCCGGTCGTCGCGGGGGAGATCGCACATGATCGCGGGCCGGTGCTGGTCACGATCGAGTATCGCGTTGCGCCGGAGGCGGTTGCCGACTTTACGCGCGCGATGGCCCCGATGCGGCGGGTTCGGCGGCGCGATGGGGCGAGCGGATGGGGGCTGTACGAGGATGCCGCCATGCCGGGGCTGATGATCGAGAGCTTTACCGTGCCGAGCTGGGTCGAGCATCTGCGCCAGCATGCGCGCGTCACCAACGCCGACCGCACCGATCAGGACGCGGCGCACGCGTTCCACCTCGGTCCGCAGCCGCCAGTGGTGCGGCACTGGATCGCGCCGGGCTAAACCTCCGCCAACCCGTCGCCCGCATCCGCACCCGTTTCCACGAACCGGTCGAGCAGCCATGCCGCCGCCGGGCCGGGGGGCGTGTCGCGGCGGTAGATGGCGCAGAAGCGGTACGCGCCGCCGGGTGCTTCGGGCATGGCTAGGCGCACCAGACTGCCGTCGATCAGATCGGGTTCGACCATCGGCAGCGGCATATTGCCCCAGCCGATCCCCTGCCGCAGCAGCTGATGCTTGGCGCCGAGGTCCGCGAGCCGCCAGGTGCGCGGGCTTTGCACCGCAAAGTCGCGGCCCGCCGTCAGTGGCGAGCGGTCGGTCAGCACCAGCTGGATATGCCCGCGCCCTGCCCCCGGCGGGATTGGGTGCAATTGCGCCAGCGGGTGATCGGGCGCGGCGACGGGGATCATCTCGACCGATCCGGCCGCGATCCGCTCGATCCCGTCCTGATCGATCGCGAGCGGGCCGCTGATCCCCACGCCCGCCTTGCCGTCGAGGACAAGCGCGGTGACCGCACCCAGCGCCTCGACATGCAGCCGCAACGCGACGGTGGGGAAGGCGGTGCGGAAATCGCGGAGCACCGCGCCGAGCGTCGCGGCGGGCACCATCACGTCGACCGCAAGACTGACCTCTGCCTCCAGCCCTTCGAGCAGGCCGCGCACCTTGGCGCGCAGGCCGTCCATCCCTTGCGCGATCCCGCGCGCCTCGGCCAGCACCGCCTGTCCCGCGACGGTCAGCACCGGTTTTCGCGCGCCCTCCCGCTCGAACAGGGTGACGCCAAGCTGCGCCTCGAGATTGGCGATGGCGTAGCTGATGACCGAAACGGCGCGATTGAGCCGCCGCCCCGCCCCGCCGAAGCTGCCCGCATCGACCACGGCGAGGAAGATGCGCAGCTGATCATAGGTAGGGGTGCCGGGCTGAACCATTCAACTTTCTCGAACGAATGCGTCGATTTTATTCCACTCTTCGGCGAAGGCGGCAAGGCCTATCTCCGCCTTCGTAGCCACCGCAAACCCAATCGCGCGGCGGCCTGGAGAAGACCAATGATCGACCTTCGTCCCTTCGACAGCCTTGGCGGCGACAATCATGGCTGGCTCGATGCCAAGCATCATTTCTCGTTCGCCAGCTATTATGACGAGAACCGCGTCAACTGGGGCAATCTGCGCGTCTGGAACGACGACACCATCCAGCCCAAGACCGGCTTTCCCGCACATCCGCACCGCGACATGGAAATCATCACCTATGTCCGCAAAGGCGCGATCACCCACCAGGACAATCTGGGCAACACGGGTCGCACCGAAGCGGGCGATGTGCAGGTGATGAGCGCCGGCACCGGGATCACGCACAGCGAGTACAATATGGAGGATGAAGTCACCCAGATCTTCCAGATCTGGATCATCCCGACCCGCAATGGCGAGAAGCCCGGCTGGGGCGCGCGCCCCTTTCCCAAAGGCGAGCGGGCCGGGCAATTCGTGACGCTGGCGAGCGGCTATGACGGTGATGGCGACGCGCTGCCGATCCGTACCGATGCGCGGGTCGTCGCGGCGACGCTGAAGGCGGGCGAGAGTGCGGAGTATCCACTGACCGCCGCGCGTAAGGCGTACCTCGTCCCCGCTACCGGAGCGATCGAGATCGACGGCGTCCGCGTCAACGCCCGTGACGGCGTGGCGATCAGCGAAATGGAGACGCTGCGCGTCACCGCGATCGAGGACAGCGAAATCGTGCTGGTCGACGCCGCCTGAACCCTTCCCCCCGGCCGCCGGGTCATTCCCCCTCACCTGCCCGGCGGCCACCCCTTCCATTGATTTTGAACAGGAGATTTGAGCCATGAACACCACCACTGCTTCCGCCGCGCTCGGCGCCCCTTCTGCCAATGGCGTGCTGCCCCTGATCGCCCGCGTATCGATCGCCGCGATCTTCCTGCTGAGCGGGCTGTCGAAGCTCGCCGCCCCCGCCGGGACGATCGGCTATATCGCGTCGGCGGGTCTGCCGCTGCCTGAGGTCGGCTATGCGGTCGCCCTGCTGGTCGAGATCGTCGGCGGGCTGCTGCTGATCGTCGGATACCGCACCCGCGTCGTCGCCGCCGCGCTGGCGCTGTTCACCGTTGCCGCCGCCGTGTTCTTCCACAACACGCTGGGTGACCAGAACCAGTTCATCCACTTCTTCAAGAACCTCGCCATCGCGGGCGGCCTGTTGCAGGTCGTAGCGTTCGGCGCCGGGCGGCTGAGCTTCGACAAGAACTGAAGCCTTCCGGAAACGCAAAAAGGGCCGGTCCACCGAAGGGTGGCCCGGCCCTTTTCGCACGTCCAATCAACCCTTGATGAAGGCGAGCAAATCGGGGTTCACGACATCGGCATGGGTGGTGCACATGCCGTGCGGCAGGCCGGGATAGGTCTTGAGCGTGCCCTGCTTGAGGAGCTTGACCGCCAGCAGTGCCGATGCGGCGATCGGGACGATCTGATCATCCTCGCCATGCATCACCAGCGTGGGCACGGTGATCGCCTTCAGGTCTTCGGTGAAGTCGGTTTCGCTGAATGCCTTGATGCAATCGTAATGCGCCTTGGTGCCACCGGCCATGCCCTGACGCCACCAGTTCCAGATCACGCCCTGATCGACCTTCGCGCCCGGACGGTTGAAGCCGAAGAACGGGCCGGTCGGGATGTCGAGGAAGAATTGCGCGCGATTGGCGAGCAGTGCGGTGCGGAAGCCGTCGAACACCTCCATCGGCAGCCCGCCGGGATAGGCGGCGGTCTTGAGCATGATCGGCGGCACCGCGCCGATCAGTACCGCCTTCGCCACGCGCCCGGGCTTGGCGCGGGCGACGTAGCGGGCGACTTCGCCGCCGCCGGTCGAATGCCCGATATGCACCGCGCCCTTGAGGTCGAGATGGTCGGTCAGCGCCGCGACATCGGCGGCATAGGTGTCCATCTCGTTGCCCGTATCGGTCTGGCTCGAGCGGCCATGGCCACGGCGGTCATGCGCGACGACGCGGTAGCCCTTGAGCCGGAAATACATCATCTGGCTGTCCCAGTCGTCCGACGACAGCGGCCAGCCATGATGAAAGACGATCGGCTGCGCGTCCTTGGGACCCCAGTCCTTGTAGAAGATCTCGGTCCCGTCCTTGGTGGTGATGAGTGCCATGCGTCGGTCTCCTGCGATGGGGGCGGCAAGCGCCGGGAATGCACCGACCGGCAGCGCCGCCGCACCGGTCAGCATCGCGGCGGCGGTCAGCAGATCGCGCCGGGTGAGATCGATAGACGCGCTGAAGGTCGGGGGCATGACAGGCTCCTGCTGCGGTTGCCGCGCCATCATCCCGGTTGCGCCCGCGCCCGACCATCCCCCCGCAGGTATGCCACGCCACCCGATCGGGTAGGTCGCGCGCGTGGCGACAAGCTGTTACACCGGCACGGGGATCGAGGGGCGCGGCCGCCCCCTTGCGAGGGATTGAGCGTGCGAGCGTGGCATCGGCTGTTTGCGTTGCTGTTGGCCGTCGCCTCCCCTGTTCCGCTGTCCGCCCGCGATGCACCGCCCGGCTTTGACGGCTTCATCCATCGGGCATGGACCAGCGACGACGGCGTCCCCGACTTCGTTCAGGCGCTAGCGCAAACGCCCGACGGCTATCTGTGGCTGGGCACCTATGAGGGGCTGTTCCGCTTCGACGGGGTGAGCTTCGAGGCGATCGCCGTCGCCCCCGGCCACCCGCCCGGCGCAATCCCCGTCAGCGCGGTCGCGGTAACGCGGCGCGGGCAGCTATGGGTCGGCTATGCCGGTGGCGCGGGGGTGGAGGCGATGCGCGGCGAGCGGCTGGTGCGGATGCACATGCCCGATCCGCCGGGCGAAGTGACCGGGATCCATGAGGGGCAGGACGGCGCGATCTGGGTCGTCGGCGGGCGCGGGCGGCGGGCGCTCAAGCGCTTTGCGGCGGGTCGCTGGGAGCTGATCGATGCGCGGCGCGGGGTGCCGGACGATGAGCATGTCGCCAGCCTGATGGTCGCGCGTGACGGCGTGGTGTGGGTGGCGATGCAGCGCCGGTTGCTGTTCCTGCGCCCCGGTGCCGCGCGGTTCGAGGCGGCGCCGATGCGCATCCGCGACGGAGCGAGCATGGCGCAGGACGCACGCGGGCACATCTGGCTGTCCGATCAGTCGGGGACGCGGATGCTGCCCGATTATCCGGCGGGCGCGACCCGCGCCGCCGATCCGCGCGTCCATCCGCCGGTCGCCGATATCCGCTACACGTCGCTGATGGCCGAGCCCGGCGGGGCGATCTGGGGGACGACCTATACCGGCGGCATCTTCCGGATTCCGGCGCCGCGTACGTCCAGCACCGCGCCGCCGGCGGTATTCCGCACCGAACATGGCCTGTCATCGAATCAGGCGATCGCCCTGCTGCGCGATCGGGAGGGAAGCATCTGGGTGGCGAGCGAGGCGGGGCTGGACCAGTTCCGCCCGGCCAATCTGGTCGCGCTGGCAACGCCGCCGCGCAGTTCGCCCACCGGCTATCTGACCGCGACCGATGTGGCGGGGACGAGCTGGTTCGTCGCCCGCGACCGGCTGTATCGCGTCGAGCGCGCGGCGGAGCCGGTCGCGGTTGCCGCCGATGTCACCGGAGCACGGGCGCTATGCGCCGATCCGGGCGGCGGGGTCTGGGTGGGGCTGCCGGGGCGGATGGCGCGGCTGCGCGATGGACGGACGGTCGAGGTGCGGCGGCTGCCCGCAGGCGAGGTGTTCGGCTGTGGCGTCGATGGGCGCGGGCAATTGTGGGTCGCGCGCTTCGGGCAGGGCGTCGGCATCGCGGGGCGTGACAGCTGGCGCAACGTGCCGGTCCCCGGGCCGGAGCGGCGGCGGCCGCAGGATGTGGTGATCGACCGGCAGGGCCGCCCGGTCATCATCCTCGATCGCCGCGCGGTGATGCGGATCGAGGATGGTCGCACGCGGCTGTGGACCGGCGGGGCGATCGGGGTTGCCGGGATCACGGTTGTCTATGACAGCATCGGCGGACTGATCATCGGCGGCGGCACGGGCCTTGCGCAGTGGAACAGGCGCGGGTTCGAGCGGCTGTCGATCGACGACCATCCGTGGCTGCGCGGCGTGCGCGGGATCGTGCAGACTGCGGGCGGCACGACCTGGATGGTCAATAATCGCGGCGTCATCCGCATCGCGACGGCCGAGCTGGATCGCGCCTTTCGTGCGCCGCGCACGCCGATAGCCCATGCGCTGTTCGACGAGCAGGACGGCTTTGTCAGCCGCACGCAGGGCTCCGACGGGCTGCAACTGACGCAGAGCGGCGACGGGCGGATCTGGGTGCTGACGCGGCAGGGCGTGATCCGGATCGATCCGGCGAGCCTGCGCCGCAACACCACTCCGCCGCTCGTCACGATCCGCGCGGTGACCGCCGACGGGGTGCGCCATGTCGATCCGGTCGCGCTGACGCTTCCCGCCGGGACCAACCGGCTGGCGATCGATTATAGCGGCCTGAGTCTCGCCGAACCCGGCCGCGTGCGGTTTCGCATGCGGCTGATCGGGGTTGATCGCGACTGGATTGATCCGGCTGCGCGGCGGCAGGCATTCTACACCAATATCGGGCCGGGCCGGTACCAGTTCGAGGTGATGGCGGCGAACAATGACGGGGTGTGGAACCCACAGCCGGCGCGCGTGGTGCTGACGATCCCGCCGACCTTCATCCAGACGCCGCTGTTCGCCCTGCTCTGCCTGATCGCGGCGGCGGCGCTGCTGACGCTGATCTTCCGGCTGCGGCTGCGTGCGCTCGCCCGGGGCATCCGCGCGCAGATGGCCGAGCGGATGCGCGAGCGGGAGCGGATCGCGCGCGAACTGCACGATACGTTGCTCCAGTCGGTGCAGGCGCTGATCCTGCGGCTGCATCTGGTTGCGGAGGCACTGCCCGCGCGCGGTGCGCCCCGCCGCGCGATCGAGGATGCGCTGGACCGTGCCGAGGAAATGCTGGCCGAGGGGCGCGACCGGGTGCGCGACCTGCGCGCGCCGACCGGCGATGCCGACGCGCTCGACCAGCGGCTGCTGGAGATCGCGCGCAAACAGGGATTTACGGCGGAGGTGAAGGTGAGCGCGGCGAGCGAAGGCCAGCCCCGGCAGCTCGACCCAATCGTGTTCAGCGAGGTGGCAAGCGTGGCAAATGAAGCGCTGTTCAACATCTGGAAACATGCCGGGGCGCGGGCGGTTTCGATCCAGATCGTCTGGCGGGTGCAGGCTCTGGTGGTCCGGTTCCGCGACGATGGCGCGGGCATTTCGCCCGACATTCTGCGCAGCGGGGAGCGCGAGGGGCATTTCGGCTTGCCCTCGATGCGCGAGCGCGCGCACCGCATCGGCGGCGAGCTGAGCATCACGCCGGGGCCGGGCAGCGGCACCGATGTCACGCTGATCGTGCCCGCATCGATCGCCTATGCGCGCGGAGGTGACGATGACTGAGGCTGCGATCCGCGTGCTCGTCGTCGACGACCATCCGATGCTGCGAGAGGGGATCGTCGCGGTGATCGAACGTCAGCCCGACATGACCGTCGTCGGCGAGGCGAGCGACGGCGCGGAGGCGATCGCGCGCTTTGCCGAGCTGACCCCCGACGTGACGCTGATGGACCTGCAGATGCCGGGCAGCAGCGGGTTTGAAGCGATCGAGGGCATTCGCGCCCGGTCGCGTGCCCCGATCCTGGTGCTGACCACCTATCCCGGCGATAGCCAGGCGTTGCGCGCGCTGAAGGCCGGGGCGAACGGCTATCTGCTTAAGAGCTGTATCCGCCGCGAACTGATCGACGCGATCCGTGCGGTCCACGCCGGTCGCCGCCCGATCAGTGCCGAGATCGCGCAGGAAATCGCCGCCCATGCGCTCGACGAACGGCTGACCGAACGCGAAGTCGCGATCCTGCGGCTGGTCGCGGAGGGGCATCCCAACAAGCAGGTCGCGTGGCGGCTGCAGGTGTCGACCGACACGGTCAAGGCGCACCTCAAGAACATCTTCGCCAAGCTGGACGTCAGCGACCGGACCCAGGCGGTAATCATCGCGGCGCGGCGGGGGTATATCGATCTCTGAGGTGGCGCCCCGGAGAGGACAAGGATGGGCATAGCGGACGCCGGGCGGCTGACTCTTAATCAGCAGGTCCTTGGTTTGACCTTCTCAAAGCTCCTCGGCACAGAATAGGCTCCCCGACCCAGGTTTGTAACCAGCTCAGCGTATCGCCTCATCTTTGCCGTTTACGAGTTCGGCAACCACTTTGCACAGCCGATCAATGCCGTTCCTGTAGATGGGTCCACACCGTCAAGATATGAATGTGGTTATGGAGTGATTCAATACCTGCGCACGCTACCCGTTCAGTATAAACCGCAATCGATGTGGTATCATCGGGGCGTGGACGCCATCAATCTCTCATCTAACTTGAGTAAAGTCAGTATACTCGCGGATCGAACCAAGTTACAGCCGCCGCAAGATTGATGAAGGGGGGTCGCGGGACGCTGGTCGGGCCGCGCTATCCCTATTTTGTTGATAAATCAGGGGGAAATCAGATGAATCGCGCACTAGCCCTTCGGATCAAATCGGCGCGACTGATTCTCCGCGAAAGGCGAAAGCAGCGAGACTTCGCGATATGCAGTCGCAAGCGAGTCGGCTGACCCTTCATTCCTCGGTCGCAGCCGCCACGGTCGCTGGCGTCTTTCTCCTCGCGCCAGCCACTGCTTGGGCGCAGTGTGTCGTCGGTGGCACGACCGTCACCTGCTCGACGACTACGACGACTGACACCGACTTCCCGGCAAACGCGCCTAACGACCGAAACTATCAGGGCAATCTCCCGGTGCCTATTGTCCTGACGGTAGACCCGGGTGCGACCATCAGCGGAAACGGCATCGCGATCTCCAACTCCGGCAACGGCGGGATCACGGTCACAAATAACGGCACGATCAGCGTCGATGCCGGCAATGCGCCGACGGCGGGTGGCACCGCAGCCTTATCACTTCGCGCGGCAGGCGGCCCGATCGTCTACACCGGTGGCGCCATCACCAACAATGGCAGCGGCAACGCTTTCGATGCGACACAAACCGGCGGCGTCGGTTCGGTCAACATCGATATCTCCGGGGCCGTCGTCGCGGCGACGGGTAACGGGGTTCTCGTGCGTGACGTCGCAGCGAGCAGCGGCATCAGCGTCACCACCGGCGCGGTGACCGCGCTGACGGCGGGCAAGAACGCGATCGACGTGCAGAGTCAGTCGCTGACCGGTAACGTAACCGAGGTCGCCAACGGCAACATCCAGGCGGGCAATGCCGGGATGGTCGGTGCGATCCTCAACGCCGCAGCGACCGGTAATATCGACGTGACCGCCAACGGATCGATCGACGCGCGGTTCGGGGTCGATGCCGAGAACTTCGGCAGAGGCTCGACTAGCGTGACCACGGTCGGCCCGGTGACGGCGACCAGCGGCAACGGCGTCTTTGCGCTGAGCGCTGGCGGCAACATCACCGTCAATGCCGGCAGCGTCAGCTCGACCGGCAACGTCGCGATCATCGCGCAGCAGACTGCGGGCGCAGGCACCGGCGCGATCAGTGTCACCGCGGGCACTGTCTCGGGCACGACCGGCATTGTCGCGAACAACACGGGCAGCGGTGCGATCAGCATCACCACCACCGGCACGGTCACTGGCACCAGCGCCGAGGGTATCCTCGCGACCGGCCGCGACGCGGTGAGCGTCAGCGTCGCCAACACCGTGACCGGCGCGACGCGCGGGCTGAGCGTGGTCGGTGGGACCGGCGGTGCGGGCAACATCAGCGTTACGGGCACCGGCGGGTTCGTCGGTGGTACGGGCGATGCGGCCAACATCCGCAACGACGGGTCTGGCACGACCATCGTCAACATCTCGGGAGCGAGCAACTCGGCGGGCGGCGCCGGGATCTTCGTGCGCGACGTGGCGGCGGGGACCGGGGTCAGCGTCACCACCGGCGCGGTCACCGCGCTGACCGCTGGCCAGAACGCGATCGATGTGCAGAGCCAGTCGCTGACCGGCAATGTCACCGAGGTGGCGAACGGCAACATCCAGGCGGGCAACGCCGGCATGGTCGCTGCGATCCTCAATGCCGCCTCGACCGGCAATATCGATGTCACCGCGAACGGATCGATCGATGCGCGGTTCGGGATCGATGCCGAGAACTTCGGCAGGGGCAGCACGACGGTGACAGCGGTCGGCCCGATCACCGCGACCAGCGGCAACGGGATCTTTGCGCTTAGCGCGGGCGGCAACGTCACGGTCAATGCGGGTAGCGTCCGCTCGGTCGGCAACACCGCGATCATCGCGCAGCAGACTGCGGGTGCAGGCACGGGCAATGTGTCAGTGACGACCAGCGGTGCCGTTTCGGGCACCAGCGGAATCCTGGCGCTGAACAATGGAACCGGGGCCGTGTCGGTCACTGTCGGCGGGGACGTGACGGCCACCGCCGGGTCAGGCGTTGTCGCGCGCAACGTCAATCCTGCGGCAAGCACCGGCACGATCGATGTAGCCGTAGGGACAGGCCGGACGATCACCGCGACCGGTGGTGCGGGGGTCATAACTGACAGCGGATTGTCGAATGGGCTCGCCACCGTCTCGCTTGCGGGCACTGTGAGCGGCAGTGATGGCGTCTTGTCCACATCCACTGTCGGCGCGATCGGGGTTACCTCTAGCGGCGGATCCGTCACCGGCACCGCCGGCGACGGGATCCGAGCGACTTCTGTCGCAGGTGCGATCGACGTGCTGATCGGGGGCGCGGTGACTGGATCGTCCAATGGCGTTGTGGCGAGCTCGACGAGCGGCAACGTCACCATTTCGGGCGCCGGTCCAGTCATCGGCACGACCGGTCTCGGCATCTATGCCGCGAGCCGCAGCGGCGATGTCACGATCGCCACGAACGGCACGGTGACCAGCACGGGCGGCGAAGCCATTCGCGGCGTCGTTGGCGGCGCTGGGGCCGTCACCATCACGACCGGCGGCAGAGTGACCAGCAACGGGATTTGCATTCGGGCCCAGTCGAGCAACGGAGCTGCCACGATCACCGTGAACCAGAATGCCGCGTCGCTGATCAGCGGAACCGGCGGTTCCGGCATCCGCACCGATAGCGGCATTTCGACCGGCGCGACGACGATCAACGTGGCCGGTGAAGTCAGGGCAACCGGGGCAGGCAATGCCGGTGTTCGCGCGTCGTCAACTGCCGGAAACATCACGTTGAACGTTGCGGCAACCGGCAGGATCGACCCGGACATCGGCGCCGATCTGAACACCGTCAGCGGCGCTTTGACGGTGAACAATGCCGGTCTGATCACCGGGACGATCACGGGCGTGCAGCTGGTGGCGACGGGTAGCGGCACCGGCACGATCAGCAACACCGGCACGATCACCGGCGGCACCAATGCCGTGGTCGCCAGCATGAACAACGCTGCGTTCACGCTCTTCAATTCCGGAGTGTTGAATGGGGCGATCAATGTCGGCGGGTCGACGATTGCGACATCGACGTTCACCAACATTGCCTCGGGCACCGCGAACCTGACGGGATCATCGGTGTTTTCGGGTAGCCTCAACAATGGCGGAACGATCAACCTCGCCGCTGCGGCGACGTTCGGTTTGCTCGGCAACGTCACCAACACCGGGAGAGTTAACTTCACCGGGGCGGGCACGTTGACGACCAACGGGGCGATGACCAACAGCGGGATCATCAACGCTAGAAACAACCTGACCAGCAATGTGGTCACGGTCGTGGGCAACTACACCGGCGGCGGGCAGTTCTTCGCCGACTACAGCACGGCGACGAACAGCGCTGACCGGCTGCTCATCGGCGGCACCGCGTCGGGCAATACCAACGTCGTGTTGAACCGTATCGGCGGGGTCAACTTCGTTCCCGGCGGCTTCCTGCCGATCGTAACGGTGGTGCCGGGGGCAGCGGCGACCGCATTCACCTCGAGCACGGCATTTCCGACGACCGGGTTCATTCTGGAGAGCTTTGGCCGCAACCCGGCAAGCAGCTCGCAATTCGGCGTGCTCCAGACGGTCAATCCGGTCTCCAGTTCGCTGGGGTATCTGAGCCATATGGCCGAAGGTGCGTCGGCGCTGCTCGACGACCCGATCAGTCCGTTCGTCGCGAACCGGGCCGGCGCGTCGGCGGGTACGGTACGGCTCAGCGTCTGGATGCGTCTGGGTACCGGACACACCAAGCAGACGATTGGGTCGACGCTCTCGGGCGGCGGCGTCACCTACACCGGATCGAATGTCGTGCGCTTCCAGCATGAGGCGGCACAATTCGGCGGCGATGTCGGTTTCCTGAACCTGGGCGGAAAGGGTCTGAACCTCAATGTCGGGGTGATGGGCGGCTGGTATGATGGCGCCGCCCCCGTCTCCGGCACCGAGCGGATCAAGGTCGAAACCCCGTTCCTTGGGGGGTATGTGACGTTCGGCAACGGGGCCTTCTCGATCGAGGGAACGGTTCGCAAGGAATGGCGTAACTACACGCTGCCGTCGCTGTTTGGAACCGCGGGCACGAAGCGGTTGGACGGCAGCGCGATGTCCTACGGCTTCCGCACCTCGTATCGCGTCGGCGGCAACACCGGCTTTGCCGCTACGCCGTTCGCCAGCTTCAACTATGCCGACAGCAAGATCGATCCGATCACGATCGATGCTTTGTCAGCGTACACGCCGGGCGACGATACCACCAAGGTCGGCCAGGCGGGCGTGCGGCTGTCGTATCGCGGCGGCAGCGAAACCGGCCTGACGCTCGAGCCCTTTGCCAGCGTTGCCCGGATGGAGAATTGGTCGCGTGAAGACAGTTCGTCCTTCACCTTTGGCGCACCCGTGACCAGCTTCACGCTCGACACGGTCACGTGGAAGAACGCGATGCGCTACTCGCTCGGTGTGATGGGCAGCGCCGACGGGGGCAGAATTTCCGGTTTCGTGGTCGGGAATATGAACGATGGAGCGTGGATCAAGAGCTACACGCTCAACGCCGGTCTCCACTTCAACTTCTGACCCCGCACCTGCCGCGCAGTGAATAACATCGCGCGGCAGGCATGGGCACCTGCGGTTCACAAGCCCCGCAATCCCACGCGTGCGCGCCCCGGGCCTCCCGGCCCATTGTGCGCAAGCGCTGGCGGCACATGATGTGGGAGGGCGTGCCTCCAACGTGCTGCCGGGCGACCCAGGGTCACCGGTGCGGTGCAGGATCCGATTACGCGACTCGCGTCAGTCGCAACCCCGATGGGCCTGTCGTCACGCGGACCGTCTCACCACGCCGTAAGCGGGCATCGATCGTCTGCGCGCCCAGCCGAACCGCCACCTTCGCATCGGACTCCGCTGTCAGCACCGCTTCCTCCAGCTTCCCTCCGCGCCAGGCGAGATCGACCCCGATATTGCCCCGCGCGCGCAGGCCGCTGATCCGTCCGCTCGGCCAGGCGCGCGGCAGCGCGGGGAGCAGGTGGATCGTGTCCGAATGGCTTTGCATCAGCATCTGGCCGATCCCCGCCGCCCCGCCCAAATTGCCGTCGATCTGGAATGGCGGATGCGCGTCGAACATGTTGGGATAGGTTCGGCTCGGCTGGAGCAGCATCTGCAGCACCTTGTACGCCCGCTCGCGCTGTTCGAGCCGCGCCCACAGGTTGATCCGCCACCCGATGCCCCATCCGGTCGCCTCATCGCCGCGGATCTCCAGCGACCGTCGCGCCGCCGCCGCCAGTTGCGGGGTCCGCTGCAGCGTGATCTGCTGCCCGGGATACAGCGCATAGAGATGGCTGACATGGCGGTGGTCGATCTCGGGCGCGTCCATGTCCCAATCGTCGAACCATTCCTGCAACTGCCCCGCCCGCCCGATCCGGTCAGGCGGCAGCTTCGCCCGCGCCGCCGCGATCGCGCCGCGCAGATCGGCGTCGCGCCCAAGCACTTCGGACGCAGTCACCGTGTTGGCAAATAGGTCGCGCAGCAACTGGCTGTCCATCGCCGGTCCTGCGCAGATCGAGGCGCCCGGCCGGTGCGAATTTTCCGGCGAATTGGACGGGTTCATCACCAGCTCGCCCGTGCGCGGATGCGGCGTCAGCGTGTCGAGGTAGAACAGGCAGGCCGACGCCATCAGGGGGTACAGCTCGGCCAGGAACGCCCGGTCGCGGCTATAATCCCAATGGTCCCACAATGTGTTGAGCAGCCACGCCCCGCCCATTGGCCACATGCCGTAAAAGGCCGAGGAGTTGACCGTCGTCTGCCGCCACAAATCGGTGTTGTGATAGACGACCCAGCCGCGCGCACCCCAATCGTTGCGCGCGGTGCGCTGGCCGGTGATCGCCAGCTCCTTGGTCATGCGCAGCAACGGCTCGACCAGCTCGCCGAGATTGCCACCATCAGCCAGCCAGTAGTTCATCTCCGCATTGATGTTCAGCGTCCATTTGGACTCCCATGGCGGCGCGGTCCGCTCGTTCCAGATGCCCTGCAGGTTCGCCGGCTGGCTGCCCGGCCGCGACGAGGCGATCAGCAGATAGCGCCCGAACTGGTAATAGAGCGCGGCCAGCGCCGGATCGTCGAGCGCAGCCGACCGTGCGATCCGCTGATCGGTCGACAGCTCCGCCGCCGGGGTGCGGCCAAGGTCGATCGACACCCGGCGGAACAGCGCGCGATGATCCGCCTGATGCGCGGCGAGCAATTCGTTCCAGCTCTTGCCGCGCGCCGCCGCAATATCGGCCCGCGCAATCGCCGCGGGATCGCCGCCGATATCGTCGAACCGGCGATAGCTGGTCGCGGTGGCGATGATCAGCACCACCTCGTCCGCGTCCTCGATGCGGATACCGTCGCGGCCATTGGTCTGGCGCCCACCCTTGCGGCGCACCTGCACCCGCGTCTCGAAGCGGACACCGCCGGGGATGCCGTGCTGCGCCGGGCCGATGCCGCGCATGACCAGCGTGTCGCCATCCTCGACGCTGGTTTCGGCATCCTGCGGCGTGGACAGCGCGAGGTTGACCGTGATCGCCCCCGCCGGCGCATCGCTCGACAGCCGCAGCGCGATGACGCGATCGATCGCGGAGGCAAACGCCTCGCGCAGATGCGTCACCCGGCGCAGCTTGAACCGGGTCTTCGCCAGCGCGCCATCGAGATCGAGCGTGCGGCGATAGTCCCGGGCATTCTCGATCCCCTGGAACAGCAGCAGCACGTCGCCGATCGGCTGGTACGACATCTGCCGCGCGGGCCGCCCGACCAGCGTTTCGTCGGCCAGCTCCTGCGCTTCCTTGTACTTCCCCGCCCAGACCAGCTCGCGCACGCGCGGCAGCGCTTCACGCGCCTTGGGGTTGGTGCTGTCATAGGGCGATCCGGCGAAGAACGTGTCCTCGTTCAGCTGGACCCGCTCATTGGCGATGCCGCCAAAGATCATCGCGCCCAGCCGCCCGCTGCCGATCGGCAGCGCCTCGACCCATTCGCTGGCCGGCGTGTCATACCATAGCAGCGTGTCCGACGCCGCCGGCTCCGCGCCCGCCGCGGGCAATGCACCGGCAATGGCGAGGCCAGCACCGGCTTTCATCGCATCGCGGCGCGACAGCTTTGGCGCGTCCATCAGCCGCGCCGTCCCGCCAGCGTGAACAGCATGGCCGTCACCGGCGGCACCGTCACCCGCCGCGCCGGGCGGCGCGACACGGTCGTCAGCGTCGTCGCATCCTTCGCCGCCGCCGACGGTCCGGTCAGCACCAGCACCCGCGCCTCGGGCGACGCAGGCAACTCGACTGTGAGCGGCGCATCGCCCTGATTGACCAGCGCGATCCGGTCGCGGCCATTCTGGCGCAGCGCATAATAGCCAAGATTGGGGTCAGGCACCGCTTTGGCCTCCAGAAAGGTCGCGCCGTCCAGGTTCTGCGCGAACTGCGTTCCGAAATAAAGCGGACGGCGCGCATAGCCCTTGGACGGCGTACCGACGATCGGCGAGTAATTGCCATAGCCCCCGCCATGCCAGTTGACCCCGATCCAGCCGCGCCGCGCCCAATCGAGCATCCGGTTCGCGCCCCATACCGACGCCGCATGGACATCGGACACGCCGACCTTCCCGCCATCCCAGCAGCTATTTCCCTCCGACATGCGGTACGGCAGCCCCGACACGCGCCGCGCATCCTCGACCACCGTATAGCCGGCCTGCTTGAACGTCGCGGTCTTCGCCTCGGCCAGCTTGAGCTGGTCCAGCGTCGCCTCGGGCGACCCCGCCGGCCCCATCGCGTAATAATGGCCGGTCAGCATCGTCACATCGGGATAGCGCGGCGCGGCGGCGGCAAAGGCGGTCAGATAGTCGAGCTTGTTCGAAATCCCCGGCCCGGCGAACTTCAGCCCCGGCGCAGCGGCAGTGATCGCCGCATGGAAGCGAGCCCACTCGGCCACATAATCGGCGGGAGTCCAGGTCGGCGGGCGATAGCGGTTGCGGAACACATCCGGCTCGTTGCCGATCTGGATCGCCTGTAGCCGGGGGCCAAGGATGCGCTGCACATCCGCCGCCTCGCGCGCGGCCTCCTCCGTCGTCGCATGCGCCATGTTGAGGCCATAGAGGCAGGTCCACCCGGTTGCGTCCAGAAACCCGCGCAAATTCTGCAACGCCCGGATCGAGACGTTCAGCCCCTGACGGTTCAGCTTGTTATGCTCCGGCCCGTGGATCTCGAACGCCGGAGGAACGGTGCGGTCGCCGATATAGGCGGTATGCTCGCCCGACGATCCGCCCAGGCGAATGCTGCCCGATGGCGACAGGCCGCGGATCAGGCCCACGAACGCCCGGTTGTCGGCGGAGAAATAGCCGGGGTTGGACAGCTGCGCCCGCTCGAACGACAGGCCGACATAGTCGCGCGGGATCGTCGCGCCGGTCCGCGTCGCGTCATAGTCCAGCGCGATGACCCGCTCACCCGCAAATGCGGTTCGCGGCAGCGCGACGACGCCCCCAGCCAGCGCCAGCATCTCGACGAACTCACGGCGCTTCATGCGGCCTCTCCAACTTTTCGCCGCGCCTGATGCGCAGTCATATGATTATCATATGTCCGAAAAACCTGTAAGACAAGCTTGGCCAGATAGGAGAGGATATGCGGCGCGTCGGCAGGACCATTCGGTGTTTAACCACCGCGATTCTGGCGCTCGCCTGTGCCACTCCCGCCGCCGCGCAGCTCGACGGCAACTCCGACGAGGCGCAGGTCGCCCCCTACCAGCTACCCGATCCGCTGATCGCCGCCGATGGCCGCCGCATCCAGACCGCGCACGACTGGCGCAAGCGCCGCGCGGAGCTGGTCGCGCTGTTTGAGGCCAACATCTACGGCGTCGCGCCCAAGCCCCGGCGGCAACGCTACATCGTCGAGGAACAGGGCAGCGCGCTGGGCGGCCTCGCCGTGCGCCGCCAGATCACCATCCTGCTCGACGGACGCCGCACCGGCCCGCAGATGCGCGTGCTGCTCTATCTGCCCGCCGCTGCGCGCGGCCGCGTGCCGGTGTTCCTCGGCCCCAATTTCCACGGCAATCAGGCGATCCACCCCGACCCCGCGATCCACATCACCCCCGGCTGGGTCACCCCCGCACCCGGCATCCGCAAGGGCAGCGCCACGCTGCATTCGCGCGGCATCGACGCGTCGGAATGGCCGGTCGAGGCGATCCTGAAGGTCGGCTATGGCGTCGCCACCTATTTCACCGGCGATCTCTATCCCGATGGGGACGGGAAGGTCGCGGAGAGCATCCACCCGTTCTTCGGCACCAGCCCCTCAGACCCGCAGCATTGGGGCGCCATCGCCACCTGGGCCTGGGGCCTCAGCCGCGCGCTCGACTATCTCGCGACCGATCCCGGCGTCGATGCCAAGCGGGTGATCGTCTTCGGCCATTCGCGCTACGGCAAGGCGGCGCTCTGGGCCGGCGCACGCGACCCGCGCTTCGCCATGGTCATCGCGAACAATTCGGGCGAAGGCGGCGCGGCGCTCTACCGGCGCAACTTCGGCGAGACGATTCGGGTGATGAACAACTACTGGTTCGCCCCGCGCTTCAAAACCTTCGCCGATCGCGAGGCCGAACTGCCGGTCGACGCACACATGCTGATCGCCCTCGCCGCCCCCCGCCCGGTCTATATCGCCAGCGCCAGCGAGGACTGGTGGGCCGACCCGAAAGGCGAATTCCTCGCCGCCAAGGGCGCGGACCCGGTCTATCGCCTGCTCGGCGTCGGCGGGCTGGATGCCGAGACGATGCCGCCCCCCGACCAGCCGATCCACTCACGCATCGGCTACCACCTCCGCACTGGCCCCCACGCCCTGACCGCAGGCGACTGGGACCAATTCATCGCCTTCGCCGACCGCTGGCTCAAACCCCGCTAGCTGCTGCGCGCACCCCCGACATTCACCCCGTAGCGCGGCCACTCGGGCCGGATCAGGTGATGGCGGACATAGGGCGTGCCCGCGCAAGTCAGCTCGATCACCGTCGTCGGATCATCCGGCGCTTCGTCGGGAAGCCCCGTCAGCCGCAGCGCAATCGCGTCCTGTGTGAACGCCACCGGCTCCCCGGTCTTGAGCAGCCGCGCCGACAGCACCTTCGTCCGGACCCCGCCCACCGCGACGACGGTCTCGGTTTTCAGCGCGTCCAGCACCTGCGCCGCCGGGCTCTGCGACGGCCAGAAATAGACATGGACGTAAAGCTTGTCCTTCGCCTTGGTGAAGTTGGTATAGTTGCCGAACGCTCCCGCTGCGCGCCCATCGCAATCATAGATCGCCGCGCCGTTGGTGCGCAGCCACGCGCCGACCTGCTCCAGCGTAGCGACCGACGCGCGCGGCACCGATCCGTCGGCTTCGGGGCCGATGTTGAGCAGGTAGTTGCCGCCCTGCTGCACGCACAATGTCAGCTCGTTGACCAGCTTGCGCGCCGGCTTCCATTCCTGATCGGTCCGCTGATAGCCCCAGCCATAGTTCATCGTCATGCACGATTCCCACGCACGATCGGTGGCAGTGATGCGGTGTTCGGGCGTCGCGAAATCGCCGGTCAGGCCATTGCGGTTGTTGACGATGATGTCGGGCTGCAGGTCGAAAACCATGCGGTTCATCGCATCCGCGCGCCACTGCTGCGGCGTCAGCGGCCAGTCGACATCATACCACAGGATGTCGATCTTGCCGTAGTTGCTCAGCAACTCGCGGATCTGCTGATGGGTGTACGTCACAAACCGCTCGCGCGCCGCCGCATCGTCCTTGCACCGTGCGCCATCGGGATGGTGCCAGTCCATCAGCGAGAAATAGAGGCCGACCCCCAGCCCCTCCGCACGCGCCGCCGCGACGAACTCGCGCACGATGTCGCGCTTCGCCCCCTGCTTCGCGGCGTTGTAGTCGGTGGTCGCGGTGTCCCACAGGCAAAAGCCTTCATGGTGCTTGGTCGTCAGCACCATGTAGCGCTGCCCCGCCCGTTTCGCGAGCCGCGCCCATTCGCGCGCCGCGCCGGGTTTGGGCGCGAACCGGCCCGCCAGCTTCTCATAATCCGGGATCGGAATCCCTTCGGACTCCATCACCCACTCCTGATGGCCGATAATCGAATAGAGGCCGTAATGGATGAACATCCCGAACTTCGCGTCTTGCCACCATTTCATGCGGCGCGCGCGGCTCTCTTCCTGATAAGGCAGCAGCGCGGTCGCGGCCGCGGCGCTCGCGCCATCCGCCTCCTGCCCCGCCGCCGCCGCCGTCAGCAGCGGGAGCGCACCGGCACCCCCGGCGGCGCCCAGAAACGTCCGACGGTCGATCGGGGTCATGCAAATCCTCCTGTATGACAAATGGGCGCCAGTCGTTGCGCGGGGGCTGGCACCGGGCTACCAGAGCGCATGACCGGTGAACCCAATGGTGGCGACCGCAAGGGCAGTTACGCCGCGCCCGCGCTGGAAAAAGGCATCGAGATCATCGAGCTGCTGGCATCCGCCCCGACCGGGCTGACCGTCAGCGAGATCGCGCAGGGCCTCAACCGTTCGATCGGTGAGATTTTTCGGATCGTCATCGTCATGGAACGGCGCAACTGGCTGCGCAAAGGGCCAAAGGACGATCGCTACACCGTCACCTATCGCGTGCTCGAGGCGGCGTTTCGCGCGACCCCGGCGCATGGCCTGACCATGGCCGCGGCGGTGCCGATGCAGGAGCTGACCGACGCGATCAACCTGTCCTGCCATCTCGTCGTGGTTGGCGACGGCTGCGGGCTGGTCGTCAAGCGGCAGGAAAGCCCCGGCCATGTCGGCTTCGGCGTGCGTCTGGGCGTCAGCGTCGATCTGGTCACCAGCTGCTCGGGCCATGTCCTGCTCGCCTTCATGCCGGAGGCGCAGCGCGAGACGCTGTTGGCCGAGCTGGTCGGATCGAACCCCGCCGCCGAACGGACGCTGCGGCAACGCATCACCACGGTGCAGGCGCAGGGCTATGAGATGCAGCCCAGCGCGCGGGTTGCGGGCGTCACCGACCTCAGCTGCCCGATCTTCGGGTTTGAAGGGCATGCGGTCGCCGCGCTGACCGTGCCCTATCTGATCATGATCGACGGCTCCCAGCCAACCGACATCGATCAGACCCGCGACCGGCTGCGCGAGACGGCGGAGCGCATCTCGGCGGATCTCGGCTGGGTGCCGACCCCGACGGTCTGACCGCTCAAAGAAACAGCCCGGCCTGCGTGCAGACCGGGCTGGCTCCACCGGATACATCCCGAACGGAGACTTCAGAACTTGAAGGCGACGCCTGCGGTGAACTTCCGCCCGGTGTACGCGGTGTAATAGGGGTCCTGGCGCACCGAATCGTAATAATATTCGATCGCTTCGTTGGTCAGGTTCTGGCCTTCGAGACGCACGCTGATCTGCGGCGTGACCTGATAGGAGACGACCGCATCAACAAAGACGGTCGACTTCGCACCCTGAACATCATTCAGAACGGTCCCCGGCACGGCGACGGTATCAATGCGCGAGGTCGGAACGGACAGCAGATATTTGTCGCGATAGGTAGCAGACCCGCGAATGCTGAACTTTTCATCCTCGTAATACAGCGTGCCGCCAACCGTGTGCTTGGACAGGTTTACCAGATCGCGAACCGTGGTGTTGGCACCGGTGCACGCCTGGCTGGAACGCAGGCAGTAGGTGATCTGCGAATCGACGAAGGTGTAGTTCGCCAGCATGCCGAAGTTGCGGAACGCGTCGCCCAGGAAATCGAACCCGGTCTGCAGATTGAGCTCGATGCCCTTGAGCGGGCCGCCCGGCGTGTTCTGGCGCGTACTAACGGTAAACTCGTCGGTCCCCGTCCACCCCGACCCCGCGATCAACGACAGCGGAAGCCCTGTCTGATTGAAGGGCATCGATGTCGACAAGGCCTGAATATAGCTGTCGATATCCTTGTAAAAGGCGCCGACCGAGATCAGCCCACGATTTCCAAAATAATATTCCAGGCTCGCGTCCACCGTCTTCGCCCGGATCGGTTCCAGATAGAAGTTCGGCCCCGAAATGGTGCGCGTGTTGAGCGCGATGTTCACCCCGGCGGGCAGGATATGGTTCAGCTCGGGCCGCGCCATCACCTTGGCCGCGGCAAGGCGCAGGATCAGCTTGTCGGTGAGGTCCGCAGTGATCGTGGCCGATGGCAGCCAGTCGTCATATTCGCGCGTCAGCACGCTGGTCGTTCCGGCAACCGTGCCGCGTCCGCTCTGCCGGGTGTGCACGTAACGCACGCCGATATTGCCGCGCAGCCGCACCGGCAGCGCATCGGTGTCGAACTCGACCATGCCATAGGCGCCGGTCACCGCTTCGCGCAGTTGGTCGGTGACCGGGATCGCCGCGAGCGCGTAGGTCCCGCTGTCGTCGTTGGTGAAGTTGATCAGCCGGTCGATCGCGTCATAATCCGGTGCCAGCCACGAACCGCCAACATCGCCCGGCATCGAACTGCCAAACCCGTCGATCAGCATCATTGCCGAATTGAGCGCGGTCCCGGTGGGCAGCGCGCCGGTGGTCAGATTGCCGGCGCGGCTGCGCGTATATTTCTCGTAATTGGATTCGCGATACTGAACGCCGGTGCGCACCTTCAACCCGTCGAACAGCGCATAGGTGGCGTTGAACTCGGTCGTCAGATTTTCGGTATCTTCCTTGTTGTCGCCCTTGTTGAGCAGGTTGCGGAAGATGGTGACGCCGCCCCCGGCGACATTCGGCGCGAACAGGTAATTGTTCGCATTGGTCGTGTCGAAGCCCCAGTTGATCACCGGAACGCTGCCGCCACCCCGGAAATCATAGGAGAAATTATTGACGTCATTGGCGAAGAAACTGATCTGCGTCGAAACCGGATTGTGCATCGTCGACAGCGACATCCCGACAAAACCGTCGATCGTCAGCTTCCCCAGCTCCTGCGAGAAGGTCGCGTTGATCTGCCGGAACGTCGTCGTATACTCGCGCCGCGCGGTGTCGTTCGAGATGTCGACCCCGTTGAACCGGCCATAATCGATGCTGCCCTGCGGATTGACCGCGATTTCGAGCACCGACGTGATCGGCTGCCCATGGTTGTTCGTGCCCCGCGCGAACGAGTTGGCGGCGAACGAATAATCCGTCCGCGTCACGTCATAGCGCGAATACAGCGCGTCGAGCGCGAATTTAGTCCCCTCGGCCGGTTCGGCCTCCAGCGTGACCGTCGCGCCGAGCCGCGAATAATCCTGCTCGGAGCGCAACCAGCGCGGGCTGCGATAGATGAACGCGCTGCGCGCAGCTTCGTAGGTCGCAACATTCGCGGTCGTGCCGGGCAGGCGCGGCAGGCCCGTCGCACAGTTCAGCGCATCGGTCCCGATCGTGGCATTGTTGCCGGGATTCTGAGTGGGATAGCCGACCGGCGAACAGAACCCGCCCTGCTGGGTACCGCGATACATCTCGACCGCCGACCACGCCTCTTCACGGGTATGCCGCTTGGTATAGGCGATCGACGCCGCGACGCCGAAGGTGCCATCGAGGAATTTCTTGGAAATCAGGCCGGTCACGCGCGGGCTGATCTTGCCGCGCAGATCGTCATAGGTGCCCTGCGCACTCGCCGCGAAGGTAAAGTCGGCGGCATAGGACAGCGGACGCGGCGTCTGAAGATCGACCGTCGCGCCCAGCGACCCTTCATCGATATCGGCGGAGTAGGTCTTGCGCACGGTCAGCTGGCTGAACAGCTCGGACGCGAACACGCTGAAGTCGAATGAGCGCGACGTGTTGAAACCGGCGCGGATGTCGGACGAGTTGGTGCCGCTCGACCCCTGCATGCCGTTGACGCGCACGCGGGTGAACTGGGCGCCAAGGCCGCGCACCGCGATGGTCTTGCCCTCACCGCCGTCACCGCGCGCCAGCGCGACGCCGGGAATGCGCTGCATCGATTCGGCCAGGTTCGAATCCGGAAATTTGCCGACATCTTCGGCCAGGATCGTGTCGACGACCCCGGTTTCCTCACGCTTCTGCGCGAGCGAGTCGCTCAGCGACTTGCGGAACCCGGTAATGACGACTTCTTCTTCGGGCTGGGCCGCCGGAGTTGCGTCCTGCGCCAGCGCAGGCGAGGTTGCACACAGGCCGATCGCCAAAGCGAAGACCGACGGATTCCACGCGACGTTCCGAAAATTCGCCATTCTAATCCTCCCCGTACATACAGCTTTTCGACTGCTTGACACAAAACCTGTAAGACAGTTTAAGCTGTCTGACAAGTCAGGTGCAATCATTTTTCACTGGTGGAAACTGAGTTCGCAGCGGCTGAATGGGAGAGGATTATGGAAACCCGTCGCGGATTGTTGTTGCGCGCGCCGCTGCTCGGCCTGCTCGCGCTGCCATCGACCGGGTTCGCCCGCGACCGAGTCGTCAATATCCGCAGCCATGGTGCGATCGGGGATGGCAAGACGGTCAACACCCGCGCCATCCAGAAGGCGATCGACGCCTGCGCGGCCGCCGGCGGCGGGATGATCGTCGTCCCCGCCGGGGTGTTCGTCAGCGGATCGATCTGGCTCAAGCCCGGCGTCGGGCTTGAGCTGCGCCGTGGCGCAGTGCTGCGTGGATCGACCGACCTTGCCGACTACCCGCTCGTCATGCGCCGCTTTGTCGAGGCGTTTCCCGAACCGTTGCGCCTTGGTCTCATCAACGCGCGCGACAATCATGGCCTGCGCATCATCGGCCCCGGCACGGTCGATGGCGCCGGCGACCCGTTCTGGCGCCAGTTTTTCAGCATCGCGGACGAGTTCGTCGAGGGGAACAAGGTGCAATACCACTTCCCCCAGCTCTGCTCGATCGAGGATTGCGACGACGTGCTGGTCAGCGGGGTGACGTTCAAGGACCCCGCCTTCTGGAACCTGCACATGTACCGCTGCCGCCGCTCGGTGGTCGAGGATTGCCGCTTCGTGGTCCCGCACAAGATTCGCGCGCCCAGCAGCGACGGGGTCGATCTCGACAGCTGTCAGGACATCGTGGTCCGCCGCTGCTTCTTCTCGGTCGATGACGATTGCATCGCGCTCAAGGGCACACAGGGGCCGGGCGCCGCCGCCTATGCCGAAGCGCCGCCGGTCGAGCGCATCCACATCCATGACTGCATGTTCGAACATGGCCTGGGCTGCGTCACCTATGGCAGCAACGCGACGATCGTGCGCGACGTGCGCGTCGAACGCATCACCAATGTCGGCGACATCCCGACGATCCGGTTCAAGGTGCGTCCCGACACGCCGGGACAGGTCTATGAAAAGCTGCGCGTCAAGGGCATCCGCCTTGCCGAAGCGCCCACGCCTTATGGCCCAGACTGGCATAATCGTGAGGTGTTCTACGGCTATGGCAAGCCCAATTGGAGCGAGAGCGACGCGGCGGTCGGCCTGATCGTCAACGCCCGCCTGACCCATGGCACGCGCGTCGAACCGAAAATGCCGGGCGCGATCATCCGCGACGTGGTGATCGAGGATGTGAAGGGCACCACGCGCCGCTTCGGCAACATCTCGGGCAGCCCGACCACCGCGATCTCGGACTTCCTGCTCAAGGATATCGACGTCCGCCTGACCGATCAGGGCGAGCGGCAGAAGCTGATCGCGCGCGACACGAAGAATATCCGCTTCGACAATGTCCGCGTCAACGGCGCGCCGGGCGAGATCGTCACCTGATCCGGGCGGCCCCTCCGACGGAGGGGCCGCACCGCAGTGTCAGAGTCGATAGGCCGAGCGCACCAGATTATAGGCAAGGTCGGCGGCAACCGCCTGCGCCTCGTCCATCTCGATCCGGTGCTCGGCGACCAGCCGCGCAAGGAACGAACAATCGACCCGGCGGCTCATGTCGTGCCGCGAGGGGATCGACAGGAACGCGCGGGTGTCGTCGTTGAACCCGACGGTATTGTAGAAGCCACCCGTCTCGGTCACCTGCTCGCGGAACCGCCGCATCCCCTCGGGGCTATCATGGAACCACCACGCCGGACCGATGCG
Organism: uncultured Alphaproteobacteria bacterium; assembly: GCA_942493255.1. GTDB lineage: Bacteria > Pseudomonadota > Alphaproteobacteria > Sphingomonadales > Sphingomonadaceae > Sphingomonas. The sequence continues at coordinate 2,807,912 of OW818683.1, forward strand.
CAGCGCCGGATAATGCCCCGCCAGCGGCGCGATCTCGCGCGCATAGGTGCTTTCATCCAGCGTGAAGAGGATGATGGTCAGGTCACGCTCATTGCCGAACGCATTGAGCAGCGGCTTGAGCGACCGCACATATTCGGTGCGCGACGGCCAGTCGTCGCCCTTGGCCTCGCCGAAGCGCTCGGTCACCGCCGGGTTCTGGCTGCGCAGCGCGCCGGGATGGATCTGCATCACCAGCCCGTCATCCATGCTCATCCGCGCCATTTCGGTCAGCATCTGGCCCCGGAAGCGCTCGGCGTCCTTCGCGTCCGCCTGCCCATTGGCGACGCGACCGTAGAGTGCGGCAGCGTCCTCCTGCGGCAAATTCTCGGTATGCGCAGTCGGATGGCCATGGTCGGTCGAGGTACAACCGCCATGCTCGATGAAATAACGCCGCCGCACGCGCAACGCCGCGAGATAGCCGTCCCAACTCCCGACATCCTCACCGGTGATCCGCCCCAGTTCGGGCAGGTCGCGGGCAAAGCGCGGATGTTCGGGGTCGGTGACATTGTCGGGGCGGAACGCGGTCAGCACCCGCCCACTCCACCCGCTCGCCGTGATCGCGCGGTGGTGGCGCAGATCGTCCAACGGATCCTCCGTCGTCGCCAGCACCTCGATCCCGAACCGCTCGAACAGTGCGCGCGGGCGATAGTCGTCCTGCTTCAGCTTCGCATCGATCTGGTCATAGATCGCGTCCGCCGTCTCGGGCGACAGCCGCTGCGGTATGCCCATGATCTCGTGCAGCGCATGCCCCAGCCACATCCAGCTCGGCGTCCCGCGCAGCAGGTGGAAATTCTCGGCAAAGCGCCGCCAGATCTTGCGCGGGTCGCTCTCGACCCAGCCGCCATCGATCCGCGGCACGCCCAGCTCCTCCAGCGGCACGCCCTGGCTGTAGAGCATGCGGAAGATATAATGGTCGGGCACGATGAACAGCGATGCCGGGTCCGCAAACGGATCGTTGGTCGCGAACCACGACGGATCGGTATGGCCATGCGGGCTGACGATCGGCAGATCGCGGACGGTGCCATAGAGTTCGCGCGCAATCGCGCGGATGCCGGGGTCGGCGGGGAACAGCCGGTCTTCATGCAGTCGGTAGGGGATCGTCATCGTCAAAAGCCTTGCGAAGCGCCGCCATCGACCGGCAGCAGGACGCCGGTCACGAACTTGGCGGCGGGGGAGCAGAGATAGACGGCGGCAAGGCCGATATCCTCCGCCTCCCCGAACCGCCCCATCGGCGTGCGTTGCAGGATGCGGTTCGATCGCGCGGGATCGCCGTCGAGCGCGCGGCGCAGCATCGGCGACTCGATCCAGCCGGGCGCGATGGCATTGACCCGCACCCCCTGCCCCGCGACCTCGCACGACAGCGCGCGGACCATGCCGACATAGGCCGACTTGGCCGCCGAATAGGCGATCACGCCGGGCATCCCGATCAGCGACGTCATCGACGCGGTGAACAGGATGCTGCCATGCCCCGCCGCGATCATGCCCGGCAGCACCGCCTGCGTCAGCGCATGCGCGGCCAGCACATGCGTGTCGAGCATGGTCGAAAACTCGTCGACCGACGTATCGATCGCCAGCTTCTTGAAGTTGATCCCGGCATTGTTGAGCAGGATCGACACCTTGCCCGTCTTCGCGATCACCCGCTCGACCAACGCGGGCAGCGCGGCGAAATCGGTGATGTCGGCGGCTTCCCAATGCGCGCCTTCGCCCAGTTCCTCGGCGGCGTCGCGGACCATCTCTGCGCGTCGCCCAACCAGCACGACCTGCGCCCCCGCAGCATGCAGCGCGCGCGCCATGCCCAGCCCAAGGCCGCTACCCCCACCGGTGATCAGCGCAACTTCGCCATCAAGACGGAACGGATCAGGCTGCACTGCGGCACCCCCGATCCAGCTCCGGCGTGTCCTGGTGCTTGTACATCACGAAATACTCCCTGTGGCCCAGCGCCTCGGGCTTGCTCGGCTGACCCGCTGCAACATCGGCGACCATCGCCGCCAGTTCCTCCGCCGCCGCATCGAGCGACAGCTGACCCGCAAGCACCCGGCCCGCATCGAAATCCATATCCTCTTCCATCCGCGCATAGGTGCGGCTGTTGCCCGTCACCTTGATCAGCGGCGCGACCGGCGACCCGATCACGCTGCCGCGCCCGGTGATGAACAGCACGATCTGGCTGCCCCCCGAAATCAGGTCCATGATCCCTTCGGTATCGTTGGGATTGGTATAGCCAAACTGCATGAAGTGCGGATCGGGCACCGAATCCATGATCCACATGCCCGGCCAGGGCGGTGCCTCGCCGACCTTGATCACACCCTGGATCGGGCGCGATCCGCTCTTCGCGAAGGCGCCCATGCTCTTTTCCTCGATCGTCGTCAGCCCACCGGCGAAGTTGCCGGGCGACACCGAATATTGCCGGACATCGCGGCAATAGGCTTCGGCCTTGGCATAGGCGGCCTCCAGCTCGCCGCGCGCACGTTCGTCCACCGCGCGGGCGAGAATGATGTCGCGCAGCCCGATCATCTCGACAATCTCTTCGGCAATCGCCGAACCGCCGGCATCGACGACCTTGTCGAACAACCGCCCGACGACCGGATTGCCGACCAGCCCGCTGGTCCCGTCCGATCCGCCGCATTCAGCGCCCAGCGTCAGATCGCCAAAGCCCATCTCGACCCGCGGCGTTTCGCGCCGGATGCGGTCGCGCAACGCGCGCACGCTGTCCTTGCCGCGCTCGGTCGAGCTGCGCGTGCCGCCGACATCCTGGATGAAAAAGGCATCGGCAGGGCGCCCGCTGCGCTCGACCGCCTCGGCGATCCGCGCCGGCTGGGTGTATTCGCAGCCAAGGCCAACCGACAGCACCGCTCCGACATTGGGATGCCGCGCAAGACTGAGCACCAGCCGGATCGCATATTGATTATCGTAGCAGCCGGGGAAACCGATGACCTGCACATCATCCTCCCCCGCCGCAATGGCATGGGCAACATGCGCCGCGCACTGCACGGTGTAGATCACAAGAACAATGTTGCGCACGCCCTTGCGCCCATCCGGCCGCAACCAGCCTTCCCAGCGCCGTGCCGTCACCTCAGTCATAGACCACATCCTTGGCCGCGCCGGTCACGTTGTCGAACCCGCCCGAGCGCTCGTCGAACCGGCTCGCGCAATTGTGCAGATGCACCCAGTCGCCAACTCGGATCGCGCTGCTGGCAATGCCGATCGGAATGCCGAATTTCACCACCGCCGCGCCTTCGGCGATGTCCGCCAGCGCAACCTTGTGGCCGAGCGCAATCGGTGCGCGCAACGCAACGTCAGGCCCGCCGACGACCGTCACCCGCTCTGCCGCATCCTCCAGCAGCGTGGCGACATTGTCGTCGGGATGGATGCGGAACGCGCGGCTCATCGCGGCCTCACAGGATGCCGTATTTGGCGAACGCGTCGGTGCTCGACATCCCGCCCTCGATCTCGCGCCGCACCAGCTTCTCGCCGCGCACCTTCTCCAGCGCGCGCTCGATCGCCTCGGCCTCGCAGTCGCGTGGGATCACGAGCACGCCGTCGAGATCGCCAAAGATCAGATCGCCCGGCTGCACCGTCACCGGCCCGACCTCGATCGGACAGCGATAGTCGATGACCTTGGTCCGCACGCCCGAGTCCTGCGCAAACCGCCCGCGGCTGAACACCGGCCAGTCCTGTTCCAGCACCTGCGGCGTGTCGCGATGAAAGCCATTGATCACCGCCCCCGCCGCCCCACGCTGCCGCGCCGTCGCGGTCAGGATCTCGCCCCAATAGGCACAGCGCATCGCCCCGCCGCTCGCCAGATAGATGTCGCCCGGCTCCAGCTGGTCGAGCGCCTGTGTCAGCTTGCCGAACGGCTCGGCCTGCGGGCCATAGACGTCGATCATCACCACAGGCATCGCCCGCCCGATCAGCTTCATCGCCGTCCGCATCGGCTGAATCGGCTGCGGCAGGAACTGGTGCACCCGCCCCATCGTGTCGAGAATATCGCCCACCACCGGCGTGTACAGCTCGGCTCGGAACAGCTCGAAAATCGCCTTGTCGTCCATGATCAGTCCACCGTTACAATCTTGGTCGCGGGACGGCGCACGATCAGCGCCATCGCCAGCACCGCCAGCGGGTAGGCAACCGCCGCCCCGATAAAGAGCAGCTTGTAGTTCCCGCCGGTCGCATCGAGGATGCGCCCCACCGCCATCGCCACGAACATGCCAACGATCCCGGCCGCGAACCCGCCCATGCCGATCACCGAACTCACCCCGCGCGACGGCACCGTATCGGACGCCAGCGTGTAGAGATTGGCCGACATCCCCTGATGCCCGGCGGCGGCGAGCGCGATCATCAGCACGGCGGGCCACAGGTCCGAAACGCCCGCGATGAACGCGACCGGAAGCGGGCACAGCGCCATCAGGAACATCGTCGCCAGCCGCGCCGGCACCGGCGACATCCCGCCACGGATCATCCGCGACGAAATCCACCCGCCCGCGACACTCCCGACATCGGCGACCAGATAGATCACGACCAGCGGCGCGATCGCCCCCATCATGTCGATCCCGAACCGGTCGTGCAGGAACCCCGGCACCCAGTTGAGGTAGAACCACCACACCGGGCTCGTCATCAACATGCCCACGACATAGGCCCAGGTGCCGCGATAGCGCAGCAGCGACAGCCACGGCACATGCGGCTGCGGCGCCGTGTCCTCGCCCGCCTTGATATAGGCCAGTTCCTCGGCCGACAGGCGGCTCTGCCGCTCGGGCTGCTCATAGAAGCGCCACCACAGCACCAGCCAGATCAGGCCCAGGCTGCCCGCGATCAGGAACGCCGCGCGCCAGCCGAATGCGGCGACCACGAACGGCAGCGAAATCGGCGTCACGATCGCGCCGATATTGCTGCCCGCATTGAAGATGCCGGTGGCAAAGGCACGCTCCTGCGGCGGAAACCATTCGCGCACCGCCTTGATCGACGCCGGGAAATTGCCGCCTTCGGTAATGCCCAGCACACCGCGCGCGATCTTGAACCCCAACACCGTCGACATCAGGCCATGCGCCGCCGCCGCAAAGCTCCAGCCGAACACCGCTAGCGACAATCCCTTGCGCACCCCGATCCGGTCGATCAGCCGCCCGCCGAGCAGATAGCCAAAAGCGTACAGCAGCGAGAATGCGGCGATGATGTCGCCATAATCGGTCTCGCTCCACCCAAATTCGGCGTCGAGCGTCGGCTTGAGCAGACCGAAAATCTGGCGGTCGATGTAGCAGATGGTGGTCGAGGTGAAGAGCAGCGCGCAGATCACCCAGCGATAGCGCCCGCGTGGCTTTGCCGCAGTATAGTCCGCACCGGCCGCGCGGGTTTCGCTGGTCATGGTTCTGGCATCCCTCCGGTGCGGTGCGCGGCTCGAACGGCGACGCCCCCTAATCCTGTAAGACAGGGTTGATTGGTTTGAACCGGTATGACAAGTCCGTTTTTTCTGTAATGTGCAGTTTGATACGAATTCGGGGGCTCCCGAACCGACGGAGGATCTCTTGCAAGCGGCGAACGAAGACGACGGCACACCCGTAAAATCGGTCAGTCTGGTCGAACAGGTCATCGCCTATCTTCGCGAGCATGTCGCGAGCCAACAGCTGCGCCCCGGCGCGCGCCTGCCCAGCGAAACGACGATCAGCGAAAAGCTGGGGGTGAGCCGCCCGGTCGTGCGCGAAGCGATGCGCACGCTCGCCGCGACGGGTCTTGTCGAAATGGCGGTGGGCAAGCGCGCGACGATCGTGCCGGTGGATGGCGAGATGATGTCGCGGGTGATCAGCAACGCGGTGCTGATCGGCCAGGCGAATGAACGCGATATTCTCGAGCTGCGGCGCGGTGTCGAAATCGCGATGGTTGCCCTTGCCGCGCAGCATCGCACAGCAGAGCAGGCGGCCGAGCTGCAATCGATCATCGCCGACATGGCGCGCGATATCGACGATGGCGAACGCTATCTCGCGCTCGACCTGCGGCTCCACGTCACGCTCGCCCAGGCGACCGGCAACCCGCTTTACTCGCTGCTGATCGACGCGCTGCGCCAGCTCATTCTGGTCGCGATGAGCACCGGGCGCGAGCGCTGGTCGCAGATTCACGGCCTGTCGCGCGTGCAGGAATTGCACGAGCAGATCGTGGCCGCCGTCGTCGCCGGTGATGCCGCCGCCGCTGCTGCCGCCATGGCGCAGCATTTCGACGATGCACTGACGGTCATTCTGGCTCCCATCGCGGCCGAGGCCTCCGCCACCCGTTGAACATCATCGCGTTTTGCGCCACAATCCTGTCAGACAAGTTTGACGACGGACGGCAGCATGCGCATCGAAAAGTTTGAAACCTGGATCTGCAACCGGCCCAACGGGCTGTTCGACGAGGATCGCGAGGGCGCAGCGCCGATGCCGTGGAGCTATGGCGTCGGGCGAATCACGACGGGCGACGGGGTTGAGGGGATCGCGACCTTCTGGGCGGCGCGCTCCGGCGCAGTCACCGACGCCTATCTCTCCGATGTGATCGCCCCGGTAATCCTCGGGCGCAGCATCCACGACCGCGAGGCGATCTGGCACGATTTCTGGAATATCGACCGCCACGGCGCGTTCTTCCCGGTGTTCCTGCCCGGCCCGATCGACGTCGCGCTGTGGGATGCAGCCGCCCGCACCGCCGGCCTGCCACTGCACCGCTACATCGGCAGCTACCGCACCAGCCTGCCCGTCTATGCCAGCAGCCTGTGGCTGCCCGGCATCGACGATTATGTCCGCGAAGCGCTGGCGTACAAGGAACGCGGGTTCAAGGCGTATAAGGTCCACCCCTGCGGCCCCAGCAGCCTCGACATGGAAATCCACGCAGCGGTGCGCGCGGCGGTCGGTCCCGACATGATCCTGATGACCGATCCGGTCGCCGAATATTCGCTGCATGAGGCGATCAAAGTCGCCCGCCATCTCGAACAGCTCGACTATTACTGGTTCGAGGAGCCGTTCCGCGATTACGAACTCGACAAATATGCCAAGCTGAGCGCTGCGGTGGACATCCCGATCGTCGGCACCGAAACGACGCGCGGCGGCCCTTGGGGCGTGGCGCAGGCGATCAAGGCCGATGCGGTCGACATGGTCCGCGCCGACGTATCGTGGAAGGGTGGCATCACCGGCACGCTCAAGGTCTGCCACCTTGCCGAGGCGCATGGCATGAATTGCGAGCTGCACACGACGACAATGGGGCCGATGGACATCGCCAACATCCATGTCGCCTGCGCAGTCCGCAACTCGGAATATTTCGAGCTGTTCGTGCCCGAAGACACGTTCCAGATCCCGATGAAGCAAAGCCTGCGCGATTTCATGGACGCTGATGGCCGCATTCATGCACCCGAAGGGCCGGGCCTCGGCATCGACATCGACTGGGACCTGGTTGACGCCAATTGCGTGTCGCACCGGACGTTCAAGGCCTGACCGTATATCATAATATGTCATACGTTAATTGACCTGACCGGCGGGGCACCTACATAGGCTCCGACCGGTCGGACGCGCGCGCACATGCCGCCCCGGCCACCCACCGATCTGACAAGGGCGAGACATCGATGCTGACCGGAGACTTGTTCATTGCCGGCGAACGCCGCGCGGCGCCCACCCGCTTCCACGCGCACGACCCCGCGCTGGACGCCCCCATCACCGACACGGGCTTTGCCGAGGCCAGCGCCGACGACCTCGCCGAGGCCTGCGCCGCCGCCGAAGCCGCAGCCCAGCCCTACGCCGCGCTCCCGCTTGACCGCCGCGCCGCGTTCCTCGACGCCATCGCCGATGAGATCGAGGGCTTGGGCGACGCGCTGGTCGAGCGCGCCTGCCGCGAAACCGGCCTGCCCGCCGCGCGCATCACCGGCGAGCGCGGGCGCACCGCCAACCAGCTGCGCCTGTTCGCGCGCGAGGTCCGCGATGGCCAGTGGCAAAAGCTGCGCATCGACCATGCCGACCCCGCCCGGACCCCGCCGCGCCCCGACCTGCGCCTGCGCATGATCCCGCTCGGCCCGGTCGCGGTATTCGGCGCGTCCAACTTCCCGCTCGCCTTCTCGACCGCAGGCGGCGACACCGCCTCGGCGCTCGCAGCAGGCTGCCCGGTCGTGGTGAAGGGCCATCGCGCGCATCCCGGCACGTCCGAACTGATCGCCGGCGCGATCACCCGCGCGGCGGAACAGACCGGCATGCCCGCCGGGGTGTTCAGCCTGATCAACGGCGCACGCGCGATCGGCGAAGGCCTGGTCGCCGATCCGCGCATCCAAGCGGTCGGCTTCACCGGCTCGCGCGCCGGGGGTGAAGCGCTCATGCGCATCGCCGCCGCCCGCCCGCGCCCGATTCCCGTCTATGCCGAAATGTCGGCGATCAACCCCGTGATCCTAATGCCGCACGCCCTCGCCGCACGCGCCACCGCGCTTGCCGAGGGCTTCGTCGCCAGCCTGTCGATGGGCGCGGGCCAGTTCTGCACCAATCCCGGCCTGATCCTCGCCATCGACGGCCCCGACCTCGACACCTTCACCGCCCGCGCGCGCGACGTGCTGGCGGCACTGGCGCCGCAGGTTATGCTGACCTCCGGCATCTGCGCCGCGTTTGCCGAGGGCAAGGACCGGCTCGCGCAAAGCCCACATGTCACCCCGATCGGTGAGGGGCTCGCCCCCGCTACCCCCGGTCAGGGCAGCGCCGCATTGTTCACAATCGCCGGGCGCGACCTGCTGGCCGACCCGGCGCATCTGCACGAGATGTTCGGCGCCGCATCGATCATCGTGCGCTGCACCGATCTCGCCGAACTGACCGCGATCCTCGCGGCGCTCGAAGGCCAGCTCACCGCCACGCTCCACATCGACGCGGGCGACCATGACGCCGCGCGCGAGCTGCTCCCGGTGCTGGAACGACTGGCAGGCCGCATCCTCGCCAATGGCTGGCCCACCGGGGTCGAGGTGACGCACGCCATGGTCCATGGCGGCCCCTACCCCGCCACGTCCGACCCGCGCAGCACCTCGGTCGGCACGCTCGCGATCGACCGCTTCCTGCGCCCGGTCAGCTATCAGGACATCCCCGCCAACCTGCTCCCGGCACCGCTGCGCGAGGGCGGTCAGGCAGGCACGCTGACCCGCATCGACGGGGTCTGGAAAATCTAGGCCGGCACCGGCGCGTCGGCGCGGATCAGCCCCGCCGCGCGCAGGTCGCTCCAGAAGGCCGCCGGGATCCGATGGCGGATCAGCGTCAGTGCGTCATCGACCTGCGCCACCGTCCCCATCCCCGGCACCACCGAAGCGACCTGCGGATGCGCCAGCGGGAATTGCAGCGCGGCGGCGGCCAAGGGTACGCCATGCGCGGCGCAGACATCCTCGATCCGCCCCACCCGCTCGACGATCGCGGCGGGGGCGGGTTCATAGTTGAAATTGGGGATGCCGCCGCCCCGCACACCCTTCGCCAATATCCCCGAATTATACGGCCCGGCGATCACCAGCCGCACCCCGCGCTCGGCGCACAGCGGCAGCAAGCGGTCCAACGGGTCCTGCTCCAGGAGCGTGTAGCGCCCGGCCAGCATCAGCAGGTCCACGTCCCCCGCCGCCAGCATCTCCTCGCACACCGCCACCTCATTGACGCCCAGCCCAATCGCCGAAACCGCCCCCGACGCGCGCAGCTCACACATCGCGCGATAGCCGCCGTCGAGAAACTCGGCGAACAGGCGCGGATGATCGGCGCCATGCGCAAAGCTGCCAATGTCGTGCGCGTAGAGGATATCGACTCGGTCCCGCCCCAGCCGCTTGAGGCTGTCCTCATGCGACCGCATCACCGCATCATAGCTGTAATCGAACACGCTCTCATACGGCTCAGGCGTCACGAACGCCTGCCGAACCGCCGACAAATCGGCATCGGGCCGCGGATCGAGCTGCCGTCCGACCTTGGTCGAGATGATCGCAGTCTGATCCGGGTCCAGCTCCGCCAGCGCCGCACCCAGCCGCTTCTCGCTCAGGCCAAAGCCATAATGCGGCGCGGTGTCGAAATAGCGCACCCCCGCGTCCCACGCCCGCTGCACCACCGCCAGCGCCTGATCGTCCGGCACCGCGCGATACAGGTTGCCGATCGACGCCGCGCCAAACGCCAGCGGGCCGAGATCGCCGAGCTGATCACTCATGCCAGAACCTGCACGTCGCCCAGCGCCACGCTGCTGCTATCCTTCGCCGACACCGCCTCACCCCGCGGCTTGCGCGACGACAGGCCGTCGATCTGCGCGCCCGCGACATTGCGCAACGCAACCGTCGGCCGTGCATCGGGCGCATCGGTCGTAAACCGGCAATCGCGCACCGCCAGCCGCTTCGCATGCCGCGCCCACAGGCCATGCGCGGGAAGCGTCTTGAGGTAGCTGACCTCAAGGCTCGTCTCACGCCGGTACTCGGGCTCACGCGCCGCATCCGCCGCGCTGCCCCCGCCCGCCGACTGCACGTCAACGCCGCTGAACGTCACATCCTCCACCGGACCATCCGCTATCCCCTCGACCCCGCACGGATAGCGCGGATCGACGCCCGATGCCTGAATGTTATCGAACCGGATCCGTCGAATCGCCCCGACCGGCGTCCCCTTGGGAGCCCGCATCCGCGCCGCATGATGGACGAACAGCGGGTGGTTGACCGGATCGCGCAGCACGATCCCTGAAATCGCGACATCCTCCATCACGCCGCCATCGACGATCCCGATCAGGATGCCGCGCGTGTTGGTGCAGATACAATCGGCGATCCGCACATTGCGGAACCCGCCATTGGTTTCGGTCCCCATCTTGATCCGCCCCAGCACCCCGATCTTGTCGGGCGCGGGATAGTCCGACAGGCGATAGCTGCCATCGAGCAGCGACCCCATCGCATATCCGCTGGTCTTGCACCCTTGGATCAAGATGTCCTCGCACATCACCTTGCGGCTCAGCGCATAGCTGCTCTTGAGAACGATCGCATCGTCCTTGGGCGCGTTGACCGTGCAGTTGACCACGCGCACGTTGCGACAGCAATCGATGTCGATCCCGTCGCGGTCGGTGTCGATCACGATCCCGTCCAGCGCCATGTTGCTACAGCCATGCGCGATGATCCCGAAATGCCCCGCCTGCAGAATCGTGAAATCCTGCAACCGCACATTGCGGCAGTTCATCAGCCCGATCGTCTTGTTCGCCCGCCCGACCTGCGCCGCCTCATTCGCGTCGCGCAGCATATACTCCTTCGGGCTGATCCCCAGCGCCTTGGCCGACTGCCAGGTCTTGCGCTGCCACCAGCGGTCGCCCGGCCCTTCGCGATCCAGCCCCGGCCCGTGCAGCATTCCCGGCCCGACCACCCCGATATTCGACGCGCCATCGGCATAGATCAGGCTGTTATGGACATGGGTGATCCCGAAATCCTGGAACTGCTCCTCCAGATAGTTTTCGGGCGGGTCGTAGTTGCGGCCATGGATGTCGGGATCGGCCGCTTCGATCACCGCACCCGCCGAGAGCGCCAGCGTGATGTTATCGCGCAGCCGGATCGAAAAGCTCAGATACCGCCCCGGCGGCACCAGCACGATGCCCCCGCCCCGCTTCGCCGCCGCCGCAATCGCCCGCGCGATTGCCGGGCTGTCGATCGTGCGCCCATCCCCGCGCGCGCCATGGTCGCGGATATTCTCCACGCCATGCCCGGTCAGCGCGGATTGGGCGAGCGCGGGGCTGCCCAACAGCATTGCGAGAATACCCAGACTCGATCGGCGATCGAGGGGAAAGTCGGCGCTTGCGTGTCGATCAAACATAATTCATCATACGTTTGATCGCGGCATCTGTCCATGCCGCTTGTCCCAATTAGGAGAGAGTTTAATGGGCCGTCTGGAAGGCAAGGTCGCGCTGGTCACCGCTGCGGGCCAGGGGATCGGCCGGGCCACCGCGGAAGCCTTTGTCCGCGAAGGCGCGCGCGTAATCGCCACCGATGTCCGCGCCGAAGCGCTGGAGGGGCTTGAGGGTGCAGAACTGCGCGTGCTCGACGTGACCAACGCCGCGGCGGTCAAGGCGATTGCGGCCGCCAATCCCGAAATCAACGTGCTGTATAACTGCGCTGGGGTCGTCCATGCCGGCACCATCCTCGACTGCGATGAGGAGCAATGGGACTTCGCCTATGCGCTCAACGTCACCGCGCAATATCGCATGATCCGCGCGGTGCTGCCGGGCATGATCGCGCGCGGCGGCGGGTCGATCATCAACATGTCGTCGGTCTGTTCGAGCATCAAAGCGGTCGCCAACCGCTTCGCCTATGGCGCGACCAAGGCGGCAGTGATCGGCCTCACCAAATCGGTCGCGATCGACTATGTCACCCACGGCATCCGCTGTAACGCGATCTGCCCCGGCACGGTCGAAACGCCATCGCTGATTCAGCGGCTGCACGACACCGGCGACTTTGAAAAAGCCTATGCCGAATTCACCGCGCGTCAGGCGATGGGCCGGTTCGGCCGGGTCGACGAACTTGCCGCGCTCGCCGTCTATCTGGCGTCGGACGAAAGCGCGTTCACCACCGGCACGACCAGCGTCATTGACGGCGGCTGGGTAAACTAAAAGAAGATGCAGGAGAGGTTTCCCATGATCGCACGCTCGCTGACCCTCGCCGTCGCGCTGCTGTCCGCCTCCACCGCGATGGCGCAGGTGACGGTGCATGTCGCGCCAACCGGCGATGATCGCGCGCCGGGGACGCAGGACCGCCCCGTCCGCACGCTCGAACGCGCGCAGGCGCTGGTCCGCGCCAACAATGCGCGGCAGGACGTGACCGTGCTGCTCGCCGACGGCACCTATCGCCTCACCGCGCCGCTGATCTTCCGCCGCACCGATGGCGGGCTGAACGGCAAGCGCGTCGAATGGCGCGCCGCCGAGGGGGCGAAGCCGGTCATTTCTTCCGGCATCGAAGTCACCGGCTTCACGTCTTACGACGCCGATCGCCGCATCTACGTCGCCGCCACGCCCAAGGGGCTGGATACACGCCAGATCTGGGTCAACGGCACCGTCGCGGAACGCCCGTGGATCGAACTCAAATCCTCCGACGTGAAGTTCGGCCCGACCGGGTTCGAGATCACCAACCCCAAATATGACTATATCGCCAAGCTCGCCCGCCCCGACCGGCTGGAGCTGGAAGCGACCGGTTTCTTCACCGACCGCTATTCGCCGGTAAAGGCGATCGACGGCATGCGCGTCACCATGCACCAGCCGGCGTGGGACAATAACACATGGGGCTATGACACGATCAGCAAGCCGATCTTCCCCGACGACTCGCGCCTGTTCCTGGTCAATGCGCTCGAGTTCATCGGCAAAACCAACGACTGGCATGCGCGCTATCACCAATGGGTGATCGAGCCGGAAGCCGGGAAACTGTATCTGCGCACCGGGATCGATGAGGATATCAAGGACCTCAAGGTCGTCGTCCCCACGCTCGAAACCCTGGTGTCGATCAGCGGTACGCCCGACGCACCGATCGAGCGGATCAGCTTTCGCGGCCTGACCTTCGCGCACAGCTCATGGCTCGGCGCGTCGCAGCCCACCGGCTATGCCAATCAGCAGAGCGGCGCCTATTTGAAGGACGCCTCCCCGATCCGCCCCAAGGACGCGTGGTCGACCTGCGGCTGGGGCTGTGTCGAGTTCGAATCGATGCGCCTCAAATGGCACCAGATGCCGGCCGCGGTTCAGGTCTCCGCCGCGCGGGACGTTGTGTTTGAGGGCAATCACTTCAACCAGCTCGGCCAGATCGCGCTCGGCATCGGCAATGAGCCGACCGCCCATCTGACGGGCGTCGGGCTCGCGACCAGCGGCATCCGCGTTTCACGCAACCGCTTCTCGGTACTGGCGGGCGGCGCGATCATGGCCGGCGGCGTGCGTACCGACGCGCACCATCCGTCCAACGCGAACCTCACCAACCGCGACCTCGTCATCGCCGACAACACGCTCGTCACGGTCAGCCAGGATTACAAGGATAACGCCGCGATCCTGACGACCTATTTCGACGGCGCACAGATCCTGCACAACGACATCAGCGACGCACCCTATGACGCGATCGCGACCGGCTGGGGCTGGGGCTATAACGATGCGGGCGGCAATCCCAATTACGAGCAAAACGCCAAGGGCTATGTCCACAACCCCAAATTCACCACCCCGACCACGCTGCGCAACACGCTGGTCGAGGGTAACCGCATCCACGGCGTGAAGCTGTGGTATGAGGATGGCGGCGCGATCTACAATCTGTCGGCCAACCCCGGTTCGGTGATCCGCAACAACCACATCTTCGACATCTCGAACCGCATCGCCATCTATCTGGACGAGGGCAGCAAGCACTTCACCGTGACCGGCAATGTCATCGAGACCGGCGGCAAGTGGCTCAACATCAACACCGCCGGCAAGATGTACGCCCGCAAGATTTCGACCGACAATCGCGCGGTCGGCAACTGGCATAATTCGATGAGCACCGGCGGGCGCTGGCTGCCCGAAATCGGCAACGACGCGCGCGGCAATTTCCTGATCCCCGACCGCAACTGGCCCGCCGATGCGCAAAGGGTCATCGACGCAGCCGGTCCGCGCGACTGATCCCGCAATTGAACATTTGAAGCGCCGTCCTCGCCGCGTGCGAGGGCGGCGTTTTCATGTGTGCCAAGCACAAAAAAGACCCGCCGACACGCGTGCGTCGGCGGGTCTGAGGGGAGATTGAAAGTGTCAGGGCCGGGTGGCGTAGCGCCAGGTCACCTGATCGGTCAGCGTCTTGCCATCGGGCGTCCGCGCGCGCGCCTCGACGCGGTTGTCGCCCTTGTTCAGCTCGATCGTCCATGTCGCCATGCGATCCTTGACCGGAACGCTGGTCCACGCCCCGCCATTCAGCCGCAGGTCGATGCTGTCGAGGTTTGAGAACACCATCACCTTCACCTGTTGCGTCCGCTTGTCGAGGTCGCGGCGGCTGGTGATGTGCAGCATCGGCTTCTCGGCCCAGTTGGCCTGATACCAGTAATAGGCATCCTTCTTCGTCTGCCGATCCTCGGTCACCAGCCCCTTGTCGTTGATCGCCGGGCGATCGCCTTCGTTACGCTTGAACGACGGGAAATCGATGCCCAGCCAGATAAAGGTCGACCACAGGAACGGCCGCTTTTTCATCTCCAGCCAATGCTTCACATGGAAGTCGGTCTGATATTGCTCGGGGTGCCAATAGCCGTTGGATTCCGGCCGCTTCACCACCGGGTCTTCCTGATGCAGGATCGACGCGCCGGCGCCATATTCGCTGACCCCGATCGGGCGCGTCGGCATCTTGGCGTGCAGTTCGTCCGCCCACGGCCCGATGTCCTCCGACTTGGTCCAATACCAACCGAAATAGCGATTATACGACACGGTATCGCTGTGCAGCGCGATCGGGTCGTTATCGTCGAGACAGCAATGCGCATAGGTCGTCGGGCGCAGCGGATCGAGCGACTTGGCGGTGCTGTTGAGGTCCGCCAGAATGCGGTTCGACGCCGCATCCGACTTGCGGATCTCGTTGCCGATCCCCCAGAACGCGACCGAGGGGTTGTTATAGGTCTGCGCGATCAGCTCGCGCATCTGCTGCACCAGGTTGACGCGGAACGCATCTGACTGGTCGTGATCGTCGATCAGCGGCACCTCGGTCAGGATCAAAATGCCCAGCTCATCCGCGCGGTCATAGACGCGCTGCGGATGCTGCATATGTGCCAGGCGAATGCCGGTGACGCCCATCTCGTCAAAGATTTTCAGATCCTCGTCGATCTCCGCCTGCGTCACGATCGGCCCGCGCCCGAACCGCGTCGGCATCTGCAGATTGACGCCATACAGCGGGTAGCGCTGGCCATTGAGCAGGAAGGTGCCGTCCGGCTTCACCGCGACCGTGCGGAGGCCGAGCGGCGCGGTCTGACTATCGATCGCCTTACCACCTGCAACCACCTCGCTGGTCACGCGATAGAGATAGGGCGACTTGCGTCCCTCCCACAGCTTCGGCGACTTGAGCGTGAAACGCTGGTCCGCTGTCCCCCGCGCACCGGGGGCGAGCGTCAGCGGGCTGCGCTGCGTCGCCACCACCCGCCCCTGCGCATCGGCGATCCGGGTGACGATCTGGAAGGTGGCGGGGACGGCGCGGTCGTTGACCACCGCCGCAGTCACGCCGACCGTCGCACTGCCCCTGGCCAGCGCCTCGGTCCGCACCTTGATCCCCGGCCCGGCATGGTCGAGCCGATCGAAATGCAGCTCGGGCGTCGCGATCAGCGTCACCTCACGATACAGGCCGCCAAAGATGTTGAAGTCGCCGTTGAGCGGCGAAATCTGCGGGTTCTTGGCATTATCGACCCGCACCGCGAGCAGGTTTTCGCCCGGCTTCAGCCGACCGGTCACGTCGAAACGAAACGCGGCGTACCCGCCAGCGTGGCTCCCCACCTTCTCACCGTTCAGCCACACATCGGCCTTCAGCGTCGCGCCGCCGAAATGCAGCAGATAGCGGGTCGCCGCGCGCGGCTTGTGGTCGATCTTCAACCGGTACCAGGCGGGGCCGCGATAATAGACGCCCTCCGGCTCGCCGCGCGCCTTGGCGCCGCCAATCCCCGAATCCTCGGCATTATAGGTGTGCGGCACCGCGACCCGCGCCCAGCGCGCATCGTCCAGACCGGGCCGTTCGCCACCGCGGACGTCTTCCTTGACGAAGCGCCAGCCCTCGCTGAGTGGCACCGCCTCATCGGCCATTGCCGCCGGTGCTACCAGCAGCGCCAGGCCTAGCAGGCCGCGTCGGATCAAGGTCATCATGGCTGTGCCTCCTTGGCAAAAACGTGCACCGCGCCGACCGCGATATTGCGGCTCGACGCATCGGCGCGGATTGCCGCATCACGCGGCTTGGGGCTGGTCAGCCCCCCGATCACCGCCCCATCGACAGTTTCCAGCGCGATCGCCGGTCGCGCGTCCGGGGCTGCGGTGTCGAAACTCAAATCGGTCAGGCTGAGGTTGCGGACATGCCGGGCGTACAGCCCGTGCGCGGGCAGCGTCCCCATGAAGCTCGGCTCAAGGCTGGACGTGCGCCGCTCGGGCACCTGCCGCGCCGCATCCTCGGCCGTACCACCGCCGGCCGACTGCACATGCACGCCTCGAAAGCTCACATCCTCGATGATTCCGTCCGTTATGCCGACCACCCCGCACGGATACTCCCGACGCGCCCCCGACACCTGAATGTCGGTGAAGCGCACCCTCCGCACCTTCGCCCCCCCCGCCCCGCGCGGCGCGCGGTTGCGCGCGGACAGGCGCAGGAAGATCGGATGGTTGACCGGGTTGATGAGGTTGATGTCGCGGAACGTCACATCCTCCAGCACCCCGCCATCGATCGCACCCAGCTGAAGCCCGCGCGTATTCTCACAGATACAATCGGCGATCAGGACGTTGCGGAACCCCGCGATCGAATCGGTGCCCAGCTTGATCCGGCCCAGCACCCCCACCTTGTCCGTCGATAGATAGGGCGAGCGCTGGTACGTCCCGTCGAGCAAGGTGCCGAGCAGATAGCCGCTGGTCTTGCACCCGATGACCTGCACGTCTTCGCAAAACCGCGCTTCCTGCAGCCCATAGCTGCTCTTGAGCACGATCGCGTCGTCCTTGGGTGCGTTGACCACGCAGTTAGTGACGCGGACATCGCGGCAACAATCGATGTCGATCCCGTCGCGGTCGGTATCGACGGTGAGGCCATCGATCCGCACATTGGTGCAGCCGATCACGTAGCACGCGAAATGCCCGCCCTGCAGGATCGAGAAATCCTTGAGCAACACGTTGCGACAGCGGATCAGGCCGATCGCCTTGTTGCCGCGCCCCTCATATTTCATCTCTTCGGGATTGGCGCGCCGGGCCGCATCGGCGCTCAGCCCGCGCTCCTTCGGCGATTTCCAGCCGGGGATACCATGCCACCCCTGTGGCGGCCCGGCGCGGTCGAGACCCAGCCCGTGGATCAATCCCTGGCCGATGATCGCAACGTCGCTGACCCCGTCGCCATAAATCAGGCTGTTGTGAAAATGGGCGAGGCCATAATCGACGAACTGCTCCTCCCACACACCTTCGGGCAGATCATATTGCCCGGCATGCATATCGGGATTGGCCGCCTCGATCACCGATCCCGGCTTCAGCACGATCGTGATGCGGCTCTGCAACCGGATCGAAAAGCACAGATAGCGCCCCGGCGGGACGACGATCGTGCCCCCGCCTTGGGCGCTCGCGGCATCGATCGCGCGCTTGAAGGCAATCGAATCGATCGCCTTGCCATCGCCCTTCGCGCCATAATCACGGACATTGTGAAACCCGGTCAGCGCCCCCGTCGCGCGCACCGGCGTCGCCGCCGCAGCAAAGGCAGCCCCGATCCCGGCAAGGGCCGCGCGCCGTCCGAACTCGGCCTGGCTCTCCAGCATGTCCTCTCCCATCATCGTTTGTTGTATGATGAATGACAGGGCGGCCGGATGCAACCTGTAAGTCAGGTTTTCAAGCTACGGTCGCGGTCAAGGTGGAGCGTCAGGTGGGCATATCCCGGCATGATGCGCAGGATCGACCGCGTCAGCCGCTCGTAATGCTGCACGAAGCGGTCGAGCGCCGCCTCGTCCATCGCCAGCGCCGGGTCGCGTCCCTCGGCGTGCAGCCGGTCACGCAACGCCGCCTCCTGTTCGCCCCGCCAGCGCCGCACGATCGCAAACTCCGGCGCGGCCAGCAGGACCAGCCGATCGATCCGCCCGAACAGCGCGCGATACGGCCCGGCCAGCGCCGCACTGACCGCCGTCCGCCAAACCCCTTCAGGGTCCTCCGCGCGCTCAAGGGCATTGACCGGCGCAATCAGCTCGGCGGCTGGCTGCGGCCGCGCACCGACGCACCAGCCCTCAAAGATCAACAGGTCCAGCACCCCCGGTGCGTCCCATGCGTCGGAAGGGAGCGGCGCATCGCTCGCCTTGTCGAACCGCGGCAATTGCACCGCCGTCCCTGCTTTGACGGCATCGAGGATCGCACAGCCCGCAGCGACATCATGCGTCAGCGGCACCCCGCGCGTCGCCAGCAACGGATGGATGTCGCGCGCCAGTTCGGCCCGCGCGGCGCGCCCCAGATACAGATCGTCGAGCGAAAGCGTCGCCGCACGCACGCCTGCCGCATCGAACCGCGCAACCAGTGCCTCGGCCAATGTCGACTTGCCGCTCCCCTGCGCCCCGCAAATGCCGAGTATCAGCGGCCCGCGCGCTGCATCCAGCCAGCGCGCAGTCGCTAATGCGACCGGCTCAAGCGACCCGATCAAACGGCGCTTCCCCGGCGAAGAACCGGTCGAGATTATCCGCGACCTTCATACCCATCGCCTCGCGCGTCTCACGCGTCGCCGAGCCCAGATGCGGCAACAGCACCACATTCGGCAACGCGACCAGCGCCGGATGCACGCGCGGCTCATCGGAATAGACATCCAGCCCCGCCCCGGCGATCGTTCCGCTCGCCAGCGCGCCGGCAAGCGCCCCCTCATCGATCAACGTGCCGCGCCCGGTGTTCACCAGCACGGCGTCGGGCTTCATCACCGCCAGCGCATCGGCATCGATCATATGCTGCGTCGCCGTCCCGCCCGGCGCGTGCAACGACACGATGTCGACAACGCGCAGCAGGCTCTCCAGCGTGGCGTGATAGGCAACGACCGGCACGTCCTCGGCCCGGCTGCGGCTATGCACCGCAATCTCCAGCCCGAACGCCCGCGCACGCTCGGCAACCGCGCGCGCGATCCGGCCATAGCCGACCAGCCCCAACACCTTGCCGCGCAGCGACTGCCCCAGCAGATGCGTCGGCCGCCATCCGCTCCACGCGCCCGCACGCAATTCGCGCTCGCCTTCCCCCGCACGACGCGTCGCCATCAGGATCAGCGTCATCGCGATGTCAGCCGTCGCGTCGGTCAGCACATCGGGCGTGTTGGTCACCGTAACGCCCGCGTCACGCGCGGCATCCAGGTCGATATGCTCAAACCCCGCGCCATAGTTGCCGATGATCCGCACCCGGCGCCCTTCGGTCAGGATGATGTCGCGCGTGATCTTGTCGGTCACGGTCGGGCACAGCGCGTCATAGTCACGCATCGCCTGCGCCAAGGCTGCGGCGTCCATCGGTGCATCGCTAACGTTACGCGTCACGTCATAGCGCGCCGCCAGCCGCGCCTCGACGGCGTCAGGCCAGCGGCGGGTCAACAGGATCCGGGGCTTGGTCATTCAGCCACCCTAGCGCCGCCGGAACACCGGCGCGCGCTTTTCGGCGAACGCCGCGCGCCCTTCCTGCGCGTCCTCCGTGGCGAAGCAGATCGCCTGAAGGTCGCGCTCATATTCGATCGCCTTTTCCCACGGCATGGTGTGCGCCGCACGCAGGTTGAGCTTGGCCGTTTCCGCCGCGATCGGCGCGCGCGATGCGATCGTCGCCGCAATCTCCTGCGCGCGGGCCAGCAGCGCATCGGGCGCGACAACCTCACTGACGAGCCCCCAGGCGAGCGCCTGCTCCGCGTCGATCATGTCGCCGGTCAGCAGCATCATCGCCGCGTTGGACGTGCCCATCGCATAGGTCAGCCCCGCCGCCATCCCGCCCCCGCCGATCCAGCCGAGCTTGATCTCCGGCGCAGCGAAGCGCGCATTGCTGCTGGCGATGCGGATGTCGGCGGCCATCGCCGTCTCCAGCCCGCCACCCAGCGCATAGCCATTAACCGCCGCCACCACCGGCTTGCGGCAGGCGCGCAGCGCGTCGCAATAATCGTCGCGGTTGCGGAAATCCCACGCCGTCGCATAGCCATCCAGCGTGGTGATGTCGGACCCGGCGGAAAACGCCTTCTCGCCCGCGCCGGTGATGACGACGCAGCGCACCGCATCGCTCTTGTTGCACTCGGCCACCGCAGCGATCAGCGCAGCCGCCATCTCGGGGGTCAGCGCATTGAGCTTGGCCGGGCGGTTGAGCGTGATTGTGGCGACATGGTCGGCCACGTCGAACAACAGGTCTTGGGTCATGTCTCGGCTCCTGCCGGATGATGGGTGCGATACAGGGTTTCGAGATCGTCGAGCACCGGATCGGCCGCCTCTCCCGCGATCAACGCCGCGCGCAGCAGCGCCGAGGCGGCAGTCTGGAACGCGATCGCCCCGTCATGCCGGGGGCGCAGAAGCGCCTGCTCCACCGTCGCCAGCGTCTCCGCGAAGAAGTTGCCGGTGGCGGCGTTCACCGCAGCATCCTGCCACGCCGCGCGCAGGGCTGGCTGGCCGTCATGCTGCGGGATGAAGGTCCGTTGTGTCGTCTCCGACATGAGCCAGCGCAGATGATCGAGCAATGCGGGGGTCACGTCGCATCGCTTCGACACACCGATGCCGGTCCCGCCCAGCGTCGATCCGATCCGCCCATCCGGCCCGCACGGCGCATCGGCAAAGCTCACGCCGCGCGTCGCATAATTCACATAGCCGTAGATCAGCGGGCAGAGATCAATCCCCTCCCCCCGCTCGATCGCGCCCAGCATCGCGATCGGGTTCAGCGCCTGCGCCTTCACCGTGACATCGCCGGTCAGCGCCAGCATCAGCGCATAGCCCTCGCGCCCGATCGCGCGATCCATGAACGCGTCGCCCGATCGCGCCGCACCGAATGCGCCGCACACCGACTGAAAGCTCAGGATCGCATGCGGCCCGGCCAGCGACAGCGCGACGGCGCGGCGCTGGCTCAGCGCCGGCAGCTCCACCCATGCCACCGGCGGCCTATCGATCCGGTCGCTGCGATAGGCCATCACCTGCGTCGCCGCATCGAGTGGCAGCGCCCAATGCTGCCCTGCATAATGATAGCTCGCCAGCGACGGCCCCCCGACGGCCGCCTGCCAGCCCGCAATCTCGTCCGCCGCGAACAGCGCCTCGACCGGCACCAGGCAGTCCGCCGCCACCGCTTCGCCGACATGCGGGTGATCAAGCACGACCAGGTCATAGCGTGCGCACAAATCCGCGATCGGGTGCGATTCAAACCCTTCGAGCGGATGCTTGTCCCAATGCAGCGTCAGCCCCTCGGCCTGCGCCGCTGCCGCCGCCAGCGCAGTGTAGCCGCGCGGATGATCCCAAGTCAGGCCGCGATAGACAGGCGCGCTCATGCGTGCTGCTTGACCACGCCCGCCGCGATCAGCGCCGCGATCCGCGCCTCGTCAACGCCCGCTTCGCGCAGCACGTCGCGGCTGTGCTCGCCGACCAACGGCGCACCGCGCTCGATCGTCGATGGCGTCTTGGAAAAGCGGATCGGAAAGCCCGGCACCTTGACCCGACCTTCGGTGCGATGGTCATATTCGACGAAGGTGCCGTTGTGCGCGATCTGCGGATCATCGACCAGTTCGGCATAGCCATAGACCGGCCCCGCCCAGATATCGCGCTCGCGCATCGCCGCCAGCCATTCCGCCGTCGTCCGCTTCAGCAGATTCTCGCGCACCTTGGCGAAAATCTCGTCGCGCATCCCCCAGCCATCGCGCTGATCATCGAGCGTGGCGAAGAACGGGTCGTCGAACAGTTCGGCCAGCTTGGCATAGGGCGCCATCGCCAGCGTCATATAGCCATCAGCGGTCGCGAACACGCCATAGGGCGCGCGGATATAGCTGTGCGCATGCGGCTCAGCCGATCGCGACTGCGGCTTGTTGCCGACGGTGAACACCGACAATTCCTGCATCTGAATCGTCGTGATCGCGTCGAGCATGTTGACCTGAACCAGCTGTCCCTCGCCGGTGCGCTCGCGGTGGAACAGCGCGGCAAGTGCGCCCTCAAACGCCGAATAGGCGGTGATCGCATCGACCAGATACTGGCCCGCGGGCGATGGCGGCGCACCCTCGACCCCGGCGGACAGCATCGCGCCCGACATGCCCTGCAGCAACAGATCCTGCCCGGGGAAGAAGCGGTACGGCCCATCCTCGCCATAGCCGGACATCGACACATAGATCAGTCGCGGGTTGATCGCCGACAGCGTCGCATAATCGACCCCCAGCCGCTCGGCGACGCCGGGGCGGTAATTCTGCAGGAACACGTCCGCGTCCTTGACCATCTCCAGCAACAGCGCCTTGCCCTCGGGCGACTTGAGATCGATCGCGAGGCTGCGCTTGTTGCGGTTGAGCGCCAGGAACGACACGCACACTTCATTGCCGGTCGCGCCGCCGGCCGGGGCATGGCGCTGCCACTCGCCGGTCACCGGCTCGACCTTGACCACGTCGGCGCCCATGTCGCCCATGCGCTGCGCCGCGAACGGCCCGGCCATGGCGATCGAACAGTCGAGCACGCGGATGCCGCTCAGGATATTCTGCACAGGAAGTCCTTCTAATTCATGGTCCAGCCGCCGTTTACGTGCAGCGTCTGGCCGGTGACGAAACCGGACTCCTCGCTCGCGAAAAAGGCGATGGCGTTGGCGATGTCATGGGCGCTGCCGCGGCGCTTGATCGACTGGGCGTCGAGCACCATGCGGCTATAACCTTCGGGGTCGGGGTGGATCTTCTCGGCGTCGGTCGGAAATGCGCCCGGCGCGATTGCGTTGACGGTGACGCCATCGGGGCCGAACTCGCGCGCCCAGGCTCGCGTCAGCCCGATCAGCGCCATCTTCGACGCGACATAGGGCGACAAATTCGCCCAGCCGCCCGACACGGTGATGCTCGACACGTTGATGATCCGGCCAAAGCCCTTGGCACGCATCCCCGGCAGGGCCGCCTGCACCGCAACGATGCCGGCATCGACATTGACGCGCTGCACCGCCTGATGCTCCTCGATCGAATAGTCCTCGAACGGCCTGGACGGATAGATCGCGGCGTTGTTGATCACGATGTCGAACCCGCCGGTCGCCGCGATCAGCTGGTCGAGCGTGGCGCGGAAACCGGCGAGGTCGGACAGGTCGGCGGTCGAGACGATCAGCTCACCCTTCCCCGCCGCTGCGTCCTGCAACGCCGCGACCTTGGTCGTGTCGTAGTCGATCGCGACCACCCGCGCGCCGCGCTCCAGCAGCAACAGCGTGGTATCGAGCCCGAGCCCGCCGGCAGCACCGGTATAAAGGACGACGCGCCCCTTCACTTGACGCCCCCGATCGGCGGGTAAATGCCTGAAGGCGTCGGATATTCGTCGTCCGGCTGTCGCGCGACACCCTCGATCCGCTTGACCGCATCGGCCACCGCGTCCGCGTCCGGCAGGATGCGGAACACGCTGTCGTAGCGCCGCTCGTCGCCATGCTCGAGCCAGATCAACTCGCCGCGTTCGCGCGCGAACTCCTTGCCCAGCACGTGATTGGTCGATGGCTCGATCCCGACCGCATAGTGACCGGCGTGCAAATTCTGCCATTCGTACATCGCGGGGAACTGGTCCTTGCGCGTCTCGACCTCAAAGCCGAAGCCGATCGCCTCATTGACCACCGCGACATTGACCTTGCCGTCCGCATCCGGCGCCATGTCGTGCTGCCACACCTGTTCGTGGAAATTGACGATCGGCGCGGGCAGCGTGCGGTATCCGGTCCCCTGGTCGCGATAGCTGTCGGCATGCGCCGCCCAGATCACGTCGCGGATCGGCGCGACATAGCGCGATCCTTCCGCAACCACCGGATGGCTGACGTTGATGTGGTAGCAATACATGTGCGGCGTGCGGTAAAAACCGTGATTGACCACCCGGTCGATCAGCCGGATTTCATCGCCGCCGACATCCACCTCGATCCGCCGGATCAGGTGCAGATCCTCACCGAATACGGTCGATTGCTGGACGACCCCCTCGGCCCACAGCACGCACTCGTCGCCGTTCCAGCTTTCGCCATATCCGGTCAGCCGCGCGGGAATCGTCCCGATGCGTCCATGCAGCGACGACGACACCTTCTCGCGCGGGCCGTAGAAATAATGGCCCGCCGGGTCGTCGTGCATGAACAGGGTATGGTCGAGGCCGCAGGTGATCAGCAGGCCGGACATCGAGCGGAACCAGCCAAGCCCGCCCTCGCCCTCATAGTCGTGCAGCGCGGGGTTGCGGAAACCGGACGGCGAGTGCCAGCCGACCGCGCGGCCATTATGCTCGCACTCGGCAATGTCCATCGCGCGATCGACCAGTACGGTGAAGCGCAGCCCTGATCCGGTACGAAACTCCAGGCAGCGGACGCCGCGCTCGACACCATCGCCCAGCGTCGACAGGCGCACCCCGGCGAACTGGGACAGCGCCCCGGATCGTGCCGCAAGGTCGCGCCGCGACGTGCGTTCGCCATATAGCAGTGGCACCCATCCGCTCCATCATTATGTTGTCAGACGTATGATGTTTAGGGCAGGGTGGGCGCCCGCGTCAATCGAGGCCGCACGGAGTTTTTGAAATGCCGCTTGTCCGCCGCTGCTTCGCCGTCGACCTGCATGACGATCCCGAGCGGATCGCCGCCTATCGCAAATGGCACGCACCGGGCGGGCCGCCCGCTGCCGTGAACGCAGCGATCCGGGCGGACGGGGTGACGGCGCTGGAAATCTGGCTGGTCGGCGACCGCATGTTCATGCTGATGGAGCAGGACACCGACCACGCGCCGGACCCGGAAACGAAACGCGCACGCGACTCGGCCAATCCCGACGTCGCGGCTTGGGACGCGCTGATGGCGAGTTTCCAGAAGCCGCTGCCCTGCGCCCCGGATCAGACCTGGGTCGAGATGGAGCGGATCTACGCCCTTTCCGAGCAGCCCTAAACGGGATCAGCCGCGCGGCTGCGCCCGGCGCTTTTCCCACGATCCCGCGATATGCTCGCGCATCGCGCGTGCGGCGCCATCGGGGTCTCCCGCGGCAATCGCCTCATAGACTTTGCGGTGCGCGTCCTGCGTCGCGCGGACATGCGCAACGCTCAGCTTGCCCGAATAGCCATGCGTGCGCAGCGCTTCGGACTGGATGCCGTCGATAATCGCCTTGCTCAGCCTGTCACCCGACATGCGCATGATGATGTCGTGAAACTTCAGATCCTCATGCACATAAGCCGACGGCATCGGCACCAGTTCTTCCAGCTTCTCGATCTGCGCAGTCAGTTCGGTCAGCGATTCGGGCGTGGCGTTCGCCGCAGCCTTCGCCGCCATCGCCGATTCGAGCAGGCTGCGCACTTCCGACAGATTGTCGAGATAGCGCAGCCCGTCCTCACCCTGGAACAGCGCGGACAGGATCATCGGGTCGAGCATGTTCCACGCCCGGCTGTCGCGCACGATCGTCCCGCGCCCCTGCTGCGACACGACCAGCCCCTTTTCGGTCAGCGCGGTGGTCGCCTCGCGCACCACCGTGCGGCTGACGTCATAGATATCGCACAGGATATTCTCGGGCGGCAGCGCCGTGCCGATCGGATAAGTCCCCATCACGATCGAATTGACCAGATCCTCAACCACTGCGGTCGAAAGTCGCGGGCGGCGGCGGAGGCGCTGCGGCGCGACGGGCGGCTCAGTGTTCATTCGTCCTTCTCGCTCACCCAAATCATGCTCGCCCAACCGATGGAGCCGCAACCACCAAAGCGTCAAGGGCTTGCGAATTTTTAAAGATCATACATACTATGTTTAAATGCCGGGCGACGCAGCGCCCGTGCGGGGGATGCCAGTCGTATATGAAGATCACCGGATATCGCAGCCTGACGACGGTTCACGACTGGGGCCGCCCCGTCGGTGACGTCAATGGCATCGTCAAAACTGGCGTCACCGAAGTGCCGATCCTGCTGATCGAAACCGACGGGGGGCTGACTGGCGTCGGGCTGGGCCAGCACAGCGACATTGCGCGCGTGTTTCCGGCGGTCGAAGGGCAGGACCCGCGCGCCGTGACAGCGCTGTATGATTCGATGCTGGCGCATGTGTTCAAGAGTGGCCATGCCGGTGCCACCTATGGCGCGATCGCGGCGGTCGACATGGCGCTGTGGGACCTCAAGGCCAAGATGGCGGACGAACCGCTGTGGCGCACGTTGGGCGCGCTCGACCGGTTCGTGCCGGGCTATGCATCCGGCCTGTGCTATGGGCTGGAGGACGACGCATTCGCTGCCCACTACCGGAACTGGGCCGATCACGGCTTTTCCTCCGCCAAGATCAAGGGCGGCAAGGATCTGGATCGCGACATCGCCCGCCTGCTGGCCGCGCGCGACATCCTGTCTGCAAACAGCGACCGCCCGGCAATGATGCTGGACGTGAACGAAGCGTGGAACGTCAAACAGGCGGTGCGTCACCTTGCCGAGATCGAGCGCCAGATCGACCTGACCTGGATCGAGGAACCGGTGCGCCGCTGGGACGCGGCAGGCCATGCTGCGATCTCCCGCGCATGCCGGGCAGCCGTCGCGACCGGCGAGAATCTGACGGGGCTGGACCAGTTTGCGCCATTGTTCGATGCCTCAGCAGTCGATGTCGTTCAGGCCGGGAGCGTGTGGGGCATCACCCATTTCCTGCGCGTCGCGATGGCGGCGCATTCACGCAACCTGCCCGTCTCCCCGGTCGGCTATGACGCAAACCCGATCGCGCATGCCGCCGCCGCGCTGCCCAACATGATCGGGATCGAGGTACAGGACCTCAATTGGCCGGTCGGCCTGTCGGTCGATCAGGAGATCGGCGATGGCGGTATCCGGCTCGGCGATGCACCGGGCCTTGGCATCGTCGTCGACGAGGCAGTGATCGGAAGCGGCAGCGGCGCGGGCTGGAGCAGCGAGGGCGGGCCGCACCGGCGCCCGCGTCAGGCGGGACTGCGGCTGGTGCCGGAGCGCCCGCTTGTTTCCAAATGATGACTAGCTCAATCCACGAAAAGCATAAGCACCGGAGAGACTGATGGCCACCGCGGCACCGACGCATCCCTATGTACTCGGCCCGCAGCGGACGAAGCTCCAGCTGTCGCTGATGGTCAATTTCTTCCTGCTGATGGCGCTCTACAGCGGTGTGCTCGGCGTGCTGCTGCCCAACCAGATCGCCGAGCTGGATGAAGGGTCGAAGGCGAACAATCTCGCTTTGCTGTTCGCGATCACCTCGGTCTTCTCGACCCTCACCACCCCCATTGCCGGAGCGCTGTCGGATCGCACGCGCAGCCGCTGGGGCCGTCGCTCACCCTGGATCGCCATCGCGTCGCTGATCGGATCGGCGGCGTTGTTCGGGGTGTCGTGGATGACCAGCTTCTGGTCGCTGATGGTGCTGTGGGTGATGGCGACGGTCGCCTATAATGCGATGCAGCCAGCGATGACGACGCTGATCGCCGATCGCTTTGCGCCGGAGACGCGCGGCGGGGTGTCGGGCATCGTCGGCGCGGGCATGACTGCGGGGCTGACCGCCGGCACCGTCGTCGCCGGCTATCTCGCCGGAGAGCGCGTGCTCGCCTATGGCCTGTTCGCCGGAGCCATCGCCGCATCGTGCGTCGCGTTCGTCGCAATCAACCGCGAGCCGCCGAGCGACGCCATGCCGCGCCGCCCGATGCGCTGGGGAGAGTTCCTCAAGGGCTTCTGGATCTCGCCGCGCCAACATCCCGATTTCGCCTGGGCGTTCGCCAGCCGCTTCTTCATTTACATGGGCTATCAGGCGGTCGCCGCGTATCTGCTCTACATCCTGCGCGACTATATCGGCCTCGGTAACGCCGAATCGAACATCGCGATCGCCAATATGGCGATCATCACGCTCGTCTTTCTCGTCCTGTCCTCGCTCGGCTCGGGCTGGCTGTCGGATCGCTATCAACGCCGCAAGCCGTTCGTGATCCTGGGCAGCCTGATCATGGGCTGTGCGATGGTCGCCCCGCTCATCGCCCCGACCATGCAGGGAATGTGGGTCTATGCCGCGATCATCGGGGTCGGGTACGGCATGTTCATGTCGATCGACATGGCGCTGATGACGCAGGTGCTGCCCAAGAGCGCACTGGGCGACGAGGGCAAGGATCTCGGCATCCTGACCACTGCAGTGAACATCCCCCAGATCATCAGCCCGGTCATGGCCGCGATCCTGCTCAGCGCGTTCGGCAATGATTATCGCGTGATCTTCTGGGCCGCCGTCGTGTTCGTGTTCGGGTCGGCGCTGTGCGTATTCCCGATCAAGTCGGTACGATGATCGATATCATCATACGTATTATGATCATTTGACATACGCATTTCCCTGCGGCATGAAACGGTCAAACAAAATGCCAGGAGGGGAATGATGACCAACCGCATCACCAACGTTCGTCGAGTCTTGCTGCTGTCCGCTGCCGGAGGCGCCGTCGCGCTCGCCCAGCCCGCCTTTGCCCAGGACGCTGCAGCGCCTGCCGGGGAAGAGGATGAGATCGTCGTCACCGGCATCCGCGCTGCCGAGCGCGCCGCGATCGATATCAAGCGCAACGCCGTCGGCGTCGTCGATTCGATCGTAGCCGAGGATCTGGGCAAGCTGCCCGACCAGAATGTCGCCGAGTCGCTGCAGCGCATCACCGGCGTCACGATCGAGCGCAACCGCGGCGAGGGTCGCTACGTCACCGTTCGCGGCTTTGGCCCCAAGTTCAACGCGGTCACCGTCAACGGCCGCACGCTGGCCACCGACAATAACGGCCGCGAATTCTCGTTCGACGTGATCCCGTCGGAGATCATCTCGGGAGCGGACGTGTACAAATCGCCCCAGGCGAACATCAACGGCGCATCGATCGGCGCGACCATCGACGTGCGCACGCTGCGCCCGCTCGACCAGAAAGAAGGCCTCAAGGTTGCCGCCGCAGCAACCGGCATGTGGTCGGAGAATGCCGATAGCTGGAACCCGGAGTTTTCCGGCGTCGCCAGCTGGAAGAACCAGTCGGGTACGTTCGGCATCGCGCTGTCGGGCGTCTATTCCGAACAGGAAAACCGCATCGACGAATTCACGATCGGCGCGGGGCATGTCCGCCGGTCGAGCACCGATTCCTACTACACCGCAGGCGGCGTCCCGGGCGCGCGCATCGGACCGAACGTCGCCCCTTTCTCGCGCGTCTCGATGCCGTCCAACCTCTCGCCTTTCTTCTTTGAGCGCGACCTGACCCGTTGGGCGGTGAACGGCTCGGTCCAGATGCGGCCCAGCGACACGCTGACCGTGACGGTCGACACGCTCTACTCCAAGGCACGGTTCATCGAGCAGCAGACCGGCCTCGCCTATGATTTCTCGGGCGGCACGTTGGTCGAACAGGTCGTCGCGAATGGCGAGGCCGTGTATCAGCGCTATCAGGGCGGTTTTGTCGATCAGATCATCCAGTATGATGATCGCAACGTCACGACCGACCAGTTCGGCATCAACATCGACTGGCAGCCGACCGATGATCTGCGCGTCCGGCTGGACGGTTCGCTCTCCGACGCGCGTCGCCGCGGCAAGGAGAACAACCTGTTCACCACCATCCGCCGCAAGAATATCGACCATTGGTTCGATCGCCGCAGCGGCAGCCCGATCTACGATTATGGCTTCACCAGCCCGATCTACGCCAACGCCGCGACGAACCCCCAGGGCATCACCGCCCATTATTACATCTGGGGCGGCGGTTCGAACATCGATGACGAGATCGAAGAGTATAAGGCGGACATCGACTGGAATCCGAACGGCGGCGCGCTGACCTTCTATGCCGGCGCGTTCAAGCAGAGCCGGATCAAGACGATCACCGCCGACGAAATGCCGTTCGGCGAGCAATGTGCCTATTGCGGGTCGGACCGCGTCCTGCCGCAGGCGCTGTTCTCGCCCACCAACCGCAATTTCTTTGGCGGCAATGGCGGTGCCAATATCCTGACCGACTGGGTGATTTACGATCCGCGCGCGCTGGTGCTTCAGGTCGATCAGTTCGCGACCGCCGACGGTCGCGCCTTCAACCCCGCAGTCCCCTCCGCCACCGGCTCGTCGCAGGTGAATGAGAAGGTCTGGGGCGGCTATCTGATGGCCGAACTCAAGACCGACCTTGGCTCCATGCCGCTCGCGGTCAATATCGGCCTGCGCTACGAGGATACCGACTATACCTCCTCCGGCGCGTCGCGCACGGTGACCAGCGCCGTTCCGAACGGCCAGGGGCAGAACATCATCACCGTATCCCCGGTCGTCCCGGTCAGCTTCCGCGGCAAGTATCGCGACTGGCTGCCATCGATCAACGCACGCCTCAATCTGACCGACGATCTGCTGGTCCGCTTTGCGGCGTCAAAGGTGATGACGCGCCCGACCCTGTCCGACCTGTCACCGCGCCAGACGATCCAGACCAATCCGGGCAACGAGACGATCCGTCGCGGCAACCCCGACCTGCAGCCGTTCCGCGCCAAGCAGGTCGAGGCGGGCGCCGAATGGTATTTCGCCCCCGGCGCGCTGCTGTCGGCGGCGGCGTTCTACAAGGACATCGAATCTTTCGTAACGCTGACCACCACCCCGCAGCTGGTCGATCAGGTGA
The DNA here is from genome assembly GCA_942493255.1 of uncultured Alphaproteobacteria bacterium. Classification (GTDB taxonomy): domain Bacteria; phylum Pseudomonadota; class Alphaproteobacteria; order Sphingomonadales; family Sphingomonadaceae; genus Sphingomonas. The sequence continues at coordinate 2,839,260 of OW818683.1, forward strand.
CGTTCCAGGTCACCGTGCCCGACAATGGTGAGGGTGCCACGGTCAAGGGCTTCGAAATCGGCTATCGCCAGTCGTTCGAAAACTGGTTGCCGGGCGCGTTGGGCGGCTTCGGCGTTCAGGCGAGCTACAACTACACAGACTCGAACGCGGAGTATCGCAACGCGGTCGCGAATGTTTCGTTCGGCCTCGAGGGGCTGTCGAAGAATTCGTACAGCCTGGTCGGCTTCTACGAGAAATACGGCATCACCGCGCGTGTCGCCTACACCTATCGCGACAATTTCCTTCAAGTCGCATCGGGCCGCAACGGCGAGCCGGAGTATTTCGACGCCTATGGCCAGCTCGACGTCAGCCTCTCCTACGATGTCAGCAGCAACTTCACGGTGTTTGCCGACGCGATCAACGTGAACAATGCCAAGGAGTTCATCTATTCGGTGAGCGAAGATCGCACCAAGGAATATCGCATGACCGGTCGCCGCGTTTCGGCAGGCGTCCGCGTTCGCTTCTGACGCCCTCCCCCTCGGAAGCGTCTTCCTGCCCCGGTTCGGTATCCACCGCGCCGGGGCTTCTTTTTTGATAGGTCAGAGGCGCGCCGGGGTGGCCGGCGATGTCAGGCGGTCGCGGAACCCGAACGCACGAAGCGATAGTCGCCGGTTGCTACGGCAAAGCGAACACGATCGGCATCGACCTGCATATCCACAACGGCCGGATGCTGCGCCAGTCCGATGCCGCCAAGGTGCCAGTCGCCCAAGGGCAACTCGACATCCGCCATCGCGTTGGGCGGCACGGTCAGGTCCAGGCGGGTCAGACCGCGGGGATCGCCATCCGTCGCCGTCGCAATCGTGCCGATGAGAGAGTCATAACGGGTTTCGACCCGACCGACCTGCGGCAGCCAGAGCGGGCGAACCGCGATGCGGCGGAACCCCGGCGCTGCGGGCGCGATTCCGCCCAGCCGCCGATAGAAAAAGCCGACCACCGCGCCGAACGCATAGTGATTATAGCTGTTCATCGACAGGTCGCCGGTATCGCCATTCCAGCGTTCCCAGACGGTCGTCCCGCCCTGCTCCGGCATATAGCCCCAGCTGGGATAGCCGGTCTGGAGCAACAGGCCCGCTACCTCATCCATCAGCCCGGCATCAGCGAGCACGTCGAGCAGATAGGGCGTCCCCAGAAAACCGGTCGATAGCTTCATCCCGCGCGCCCGGATATCAGCGGCGAGCACGGCGGCAGCTTTGGCCCGCAGGCGCGACGGCACCAGATTAAAGGCGAGCGACAGGACCTGACTGGTCTGGCTGCCATTGCCGCACACACCCTCGCGCCCGACGAACGCGTCGGCATAGGCAGCCCCGATCGCCGCACGCAGGCAGTGATAGCGTTCGGCGTCGACCATGCGCCCGCTCGCCGCCGCCATCTGCGCCATCAGCTCTGCGCACCACGCCCAATAGGCTGTCGCGCACAGGATGCGCGGGGTGGTCTCGTCATCCGGCTTGATCGCATCCACCGACAGCCAGTCGCCCAGATCGAGCCCGCGATCGTTGCGCCAGACATGATCGGGATTGGACCGCGCGACGAACGCCATCCACGCCTGCATCGCATCCCAATTCTCGTCGATGACGGCGGTGTCGCCATAGCGCTGCCACAGCTGCCAGGGCAGGATAATCCCGGCTTCGCTCCACCCTGCAGTGACGACGTCGGGATAGGAGAGCGGCTGGGGCACCACGATCGGATAGCCGCCATCGGGCCGCTGCGCCGCGCGTGCCTCGAGCAGGAAGCGGCGGATGAACGGATCGACCTCCATGTTGAACGCGGCGGCGTCGAGGAACACCTGAATGTCCCCCATCCACCCCATGCGCTCGTCGCGCTGCGGACAATCGGTCGGCACGCTAAAGAAGTTGCTGCGCTGGCTCCACAGCGCGTTGTTCCAGATCGATTGCAGCAATGGCGCATCGGGGAAGGCCATCGCCCCGGTCTCGCGACAATCGCTATGCACAACAACGCCCTCGACATCGTCCGCCGTCGGCACGCCCGGAAAGCCCGTCACCTCGACATAGCGAAAGCCGTGATAGGTAAAGTGCGGCTCGAACGTCTCGCTCGCCCCGGTCCCGGCCAGCGTAAACCGGTCGGTCGCGCGCGCCAGCCGCAGATTGGCAAGGTCCGCCGTGCCATCCGGGTTGAGCAGCTCGGCAAATCTGGCGGTGATCGTCGTGCCCGCCGGACCGGTGGCGCGGATGCGGACCCAGCCCGAGAAGTTCTGGCCGAAATCGAACACATATCGGCCCGGCTGCGGTTCATTGACCGTCACTGCGCGGCGCGTGCCGGTGCGGCGCAGCGGCGGCGATGTCTGTGCGACCAGCGCGCACTCCGGTGTCTCCCCGACCTGCGCTATGGCCCAATGGCTGTCATCGAACGCTGGCGCGTCCCACCCCGCCTGCATCAGCCGCGCGTCGAACGTCTCGCCGTCATAGATTTCGGACTTTAGAACGGGGGACGGCGCGATCCGCCAGTCCGGTCCGGTCATCACCCAGTCCTGCGACCCGTCCACATAGTCGATCCGCAGCATCGCGCGGAACCGCCGCGGTGCGGGACCGAAGCCATAGCGCTCGATCCGCCAGCCAAAGGGCGAGGCATACCAGCCATCGCCGACCAGCGCGCCGAGCACATTCGCACCGGGCATGATCCGGTCGGTAACGTCATAGGTCTGATACAGAACATGGCAGTGGGCCACGCTCATCTCCGGCGCGAGGATCGCATCGGACACGCGCGCGCCATTGAGGTGCGCGTCATAGGCACCCAGCGCGGTGGCATAGAGCCGCGCGGCGCTCACCGGCTTCGCCACGTCGAACCCCGTGCGCAGCAGCATCGCCGGTTCGGCCGGACGCGGATCGCCCTGCGCCCAGCTGGTGCTCGGCACCACCGCGCTCCACGCGGCAGCATCGAATACCGGATCGGTCCAGTCCGCCGGCGGATCGGGCATCACCCGGAACGCGCTGCCGACGATCCGCTCGATCCGGCCATCGGCGCAGTGCAGCCGGATCAGCGCCGCGAACGCACCGCCATCGACCGGAAAGAACCCCTGCGTATCCGCCTCGACCAGCGCGCAGATGCTGTTGCGCCCCGGCCGCACCTCGCCATCATACCGGGCCAGCGTTCCCCAGAAGGGCAGATAGCTGTCCCAGTCGAAATGCCAGTCGAGCGGCGATTTGATGCGGTTGACCCACACGCCGCGCAGATGATCCTTGCCCGCGATCAGGACATCCGCCGCGACCAGATCATCCGGCGCATCGAAATCGAGCCGGAACGCATGCGGCCGCGCGTCGAGCGAGGTGTCACCCCACACCCAGCCAACACCCGCAGCCCGATCCGCAGCGGCCAGCGCATCCTCCGCCTCGATCCACTCGCCGCGCCAGTCGTCGGGCGCCATCAAGCCGCCTTCAAACCACGCCGGATCGGACCGGGCCGAGTCCGCATCGCCAGTCACCTCGACCGTCCACCAGATGCGCTGCATCGCGGCGAGCGGCGGGCCGCCATAGGTGATGTCAAAGCTCGCGGCGCCGGCGACCGTCCCGCTGTCCCAGAGCAGATCCCCGGCATCGAGTGCCGCCGCACTCGCCGCCGCGCGGATGCGATAGCTGAGCTGCGCCCCTGCACCCTCGACCCGCCACGACAGTCGCGGATGTCGGACCTGCGTTCCCATCAGATCGGTCGTATATTCCGCGCGCAGATCGGTGACGCGCATCGGATCAGAGGTCGATGCCAAGGCGGTAGATGCGGTTGGCATTGCCCCCGAACAGCGCCGCCCGCTCGTCCGCACTGAAATCGGCGGTGATCGCGTCATAGGCGTCGAAATGGCGGTCGAAGCTGCCGAACAATTTGTCGGTCGGGAAATTGCTGGCGAACATCGCCCGGTCGCTCCCGAACAGCGCGATCGTCTCCAGCACATAGGGCCGCGCCTGTTCCGCGTCCCAAGGCCGCCAGGTGAACCCCATGCCCGAAATCTTGACCGCGACATTGGGCAGTGCCGCGAACGCCGCCATCCCGCGCCGCCACACGCCCCACCCGTCCGCGTCGCCGGGCAAGGCCATGCCGGTATGGTTGAGGATCACCTGCGTATCGGGATGCTTCGCGATCAGCGCGGCGAGATGCGCGAACTGGCCCGGATAGGCCTGAAGATCGAAGCTCAGCCCGAATTTGCGGAGCAGGCCAAAGCCACGCATCCACGCGCTGGTCGTGGTGACATCCGCGGGCGAATAGCTCCGCGCCGGATCGGGGTGCCAGTTGATGATGTGGCGGATGCCCCGGACATTGGCATGGGTCACATGCGCGGCCAGCAAAGTCTCGACCTCCGGATTATCCAACGCCGCGAACGCGACGATGCCGCTCGGCATCCCGCGCTCTTTGGCCATCGCCTGAAGCCACTGCGTTTCCTTCAGCGCATCCGCCGGATCCGCGCCCGCATCGATATGCACAATGCCACGCACATCCCAGCGCCCGGCATCGTCCAGATAGGCATCGAGCGGATAGTCCACCGCGATCGGCTCGACGCTGCCATTGGGATTGTCGCTGTCGAACGGCCCGGTCAGCCATGGATAGCGGAGTTGCGACAAGTCCCACAGATGGACATGCGGATCGACCAGGGGCGGACGCACGGCCATCTCAGAACGTCGTCCGTCCGCCCGAGGTGTCGAAGGTGGACGCCGTTGTGAAGCTGCACTCCTCGCTCGCCATGAAGCAGATCATCGCCGCACTCTCATCGATCTCGCCCAGCCGCCCCATCGGGATTTTGGACCGCATATAATCGACCTGGCTCTGCGGCAGCTGGGCGAGGATCGGGCTTTCGAACGTTGCCGGGGTGATCGCATTGGCGATGACCCCCTTGCCTGCCAATTCCTTGCCCAGCGACTTGGTAAAGCCGATCACCGCCGCCTTGGACGCCGAATAGGCGCTGGCGTTCGGATTGCCTTCCTTGCCCGCGACCGATGCGACATTGACGATGCGGCCATAGCCCTGCGCCAGCATCAGCGGCACGATCGCGCGGTTGCAGTAGAACAGGCCATGGACGTTGATGTCGAACACGCGCAGCCAGCTCTCGACCGGGAATTCATGGACCGGCACCGTCGCCCCGGTAATCCCCGCCGAGCAGACCAGCACGTCCACTGCGCCGCCCAGCGCGGCCGCACTCGCCTGTGCCGCCGCCTCCACCGCCGCCTGATCGGAGACGTCGAGCGCCTGGACGTCGCTCGCCCCGACCGCATCCTTGGCTGCGGCCAGTGCGTCGGCGTTCAGATCCCACAATGCGACCCGCCCGCCCTCGGCAACGATCCGCGCCGCCACCGCCCGGCCCAGCCCCGACGCGCCGCCGGTGACGATCGCGCTACGCCCGGCATAGCGCCCGGCGAACACGCTCACTTGGCCGGCGCCCATGCGACGAAATCCTGGCGCTGCTCGCCCAGCTTCTCGATGCCGAGTTCGACCACGTCGCCCGCCTTGAGATACCAAGGCTCCGGCTTCTGCCCCAGACCCACGCCCGGCGGCGTGCCGGTGGTGATGACGTCGCCCGGCAGCAGCGTCATGATCTGCGAGAGATAGGACACGATCTGCGCGACGGTGAAGATCATCGTCTTGGTATTGCCGTCCTGCACGCGCTTGCCATTGACCGACAGCCACATGCCAAGGTTCTGGACGTCACCGACCTCGTCCTTGGTCACCAGCCACGGGCCGATCGGACCAAAGGTCGGAAAACCCTTGCCCTTGTCCCAGGTCATGCCGCGCTCGGTCTGCCAGTGGCGCTCCGACACGTCGTTGACCACACAATAGCCCGCGACATGGTCGAGCGCGTCGGCCTCAGCGACATTGTTCGCGGCGGTTCCGATCACGATCCCAAGTTCGACTTCCCAGTCGGTCTTCTTGCTGTCCTTGGGGATCGTGACCGGATCGTTCGGCCCCTGAATACAGCTGACCCATTTGTTGAACACCACCGGCTCCTCGGGGATCGGCAGGTTCGATTCATGCGCGTGGTCGACATAGTTCAGGCCGATCGCGACAAACTGGCGCGTGCCACCGACGCAGGGGCCATAGCGGACCTCGCCCTCGACCAGCGGCAGGCCGGCCGGATCGATCGCGGCGAGCCGGGCGAGCCCCTCCGCCCCGATCGCGTCGCCGGCAATGTCAGCGACCTGCGCCGACAGGTCGCGGATGCGGCCGTCCGCGTCGATCAGGCCGGGCTTCTCGGCGCCGGGGGCGCCATAACGACAGAGCTTCATGGGTCTTCCTTCAGTCTTGAATGTCAGGTGTTGGGATAAGGACGCTGCAGCGCGATCTCGCGGTTCAGCTCGACGCCAAACCCAGGCTTGTCGAGTTCGCTCGCGCGGATCTTGCCATTCACGGGGACCGGTTCGCCGAGCAGTTGCGGCGCAAACATCGGCACCACTTCGGTCGGTCCGGGATGCATCATCAGGAACTCGGCAAAGGGCGAGTTGTGGCGCGTGATGACGAAGTGATAGCTGTACACGCTCGACCCGTGCGGGACCATCATCACCCCGCGGCTGTCGGCATAGTTGGCGATCTTGATGAGTTCGGTGACCCCGCCGCACCAGCCCACATCGGGCTGGATGATGTCGCAACAGTCCATGTCCATCAGCATGCGGAACCCCCAGCGGGTCGCCTCATGCTCGCCGGTCGTCACCAGCAACCCGCGCGGGGCATTCTTCTTGAGCGCCGCATAGCCCCAATAATCGTCGGGGCTCAGCGCCTCCTCGATCCATTTGAGGCCGCATTCGTCCCACGCGCGCTGCGCCAGCCGCGTCGCGTAATCGAGGTCGAGGCTCATCCAGCAATCGAGCATCAGCCAGAAATCATCACCGCATTTCGACCGCATATCGGCGAGCGCAGCGATGTTCTTCTCCAGCCCCTCCAACCCCTCGGCCGGGCCGTGGTGGAGCGGCAGCTTGCCGCCGATGAACCCCAGTTCCTTGGCGACATCCGGCCGCGCGCCAGTGGCGTAGAATTGCAGCTCGTCGCGCACCGCACCGCCGAGCATGTGATAGACCGGCTCGCCCCGCAGCTTGCCGAGCAGGTCCCAGATGGCGAGATCGACGCCCGAAATGGCGTTCACCACCAGCCCCTTGCGTCCATAATATTGGGTCGAAAAGTACATCTGATCCCAGATCTTCTCATAGTCCGCCGGGCTGCGGCCGATCAGAAAGCGGGAGAGATGCTTCTCGACGATGAACGCCGCCGGTTCGCCGCCGGTCGTCACCGCAAAGCCGATCGTGCCGTCCTCGGCTTCCAGCTCGACCACCAGCGTGCCGAGCACGTTGATGCCGAAGCTCTGCCGCGACTGGCGATATTCCGGGTAGCGCGCCATCGGCGTCGCGATGTGATCGTCGATCCAGTGGCCCGCGCCCTGATCGTGATAATCGGCACCGCCGCCGCGCACCGTAAAGGCGCGGACATGCTTGATTTTGGACAGGCCGGTGAAGCTGGCAGCGGTCATTTCGCAATTCCGTCGAGAACAAGAACCCAGTCATTTCCCGGCTTGCTGTCGCCGGGTGGGTCGAAGCGGCGCTCGCCGCGATTGGGCCAAATGCCGGCAGGGGCGGTGCTGCCGTCGCGCGGCGAGAACCAGCTGGCCTTGACCGATCGCCCGGCGATCACGCCAAGCCGCATCGTGAACGGCGCGCCGGTATAGCTGTAGGCAAATGCGTAGTTGGAGCCGCGGCTCGCGGCGACGCGGTCATAGCGGGTGCCATTGTCACGGATCAGGCTCTGGTCCGGAACCCGCGCTAACATCGGGCGCGATTCGATCAGCGCGCGTAGATGACGCATCTGCGTAGCGCCCTGCGCAGTCAGCGCCTGTTCCCAATGCAGGTTCGGCTCGAAATTCGCGTCCTTCGACCCTGCAGCAAAGAACTGCATGACGTGATTCTCGCCATAGCTGTGGCCGAACGCCCCCGCCATCACCGCCCACCAGCCATAGCGCCGCGCATCGTCGGCGCCCCAGCGCGGCTGATCGGGCTCGTGCAGGCCATGCGGAATATTCTCGTAGCTTGGCTCCGCGTCGATCGTCGGCTTGGGCGGGGTGCGCGCAAGATCCTGCTCGACATAGCGCCAGTTATCCTCGCCGGTCGCGTTCGGCCCCTCCTGACGATAGGACCGGTGACCCGACTGGAACATGTTGAAGTCCAGCCACGGCGCCTGATGCCATTGCCACGACGACGCGGTGCGCCCGATCGGGTGAAAGGTCATCAACTGGCGCGGTGCGATCGATTTGATCGTCGTGCCGAGCGCGTCCCACGCAGCGCTATTCTGCTCCGACCGGGTGTCGCCGCCATTCAGCCAGATAATGTTCGACCGCTTGCCGTAACGCTCGGCGAGGAAGCGGCCGTAAACCGGAGCATTGGCCGCGGTCAACTGCTTCTGCATCGCCAGATCGCCCCAGGCCGGGACGAGCGCGAGATAAATCCCATGCGCCGCCGCGCGATCGGCAACCCAGTCGAGATGATCCCAAAAATCATATTCACCGGGCTTTGTCGGGTCAGCCCCCGGTGTCGTGCGCGGGCGCCCCGGATCGCCGTCGACCAGTGCGGGCGCATCGGCACGGCTCTTCATCTGCGCGGTGTGCAGCACCATCACCTGAATGACGTTGAACCCCTGAGCGCGCCGCGTCGCGAGATAGCGTTCGGTCTCGTCGCGATCGAGCCGGCTGAGCAGCAGCCAGCCGGTATCGCCGAGCCAGAAAAACGGCTGGTCACCCGCAAGCAGGAAGCGCTGGTTGTCGCTGACGCGCAGCGGCGGCGGGGCGGATTGCGCCGCTGCCGGCAGCGCTGCCGCCGTTAGTGTGAGCGCCAGGATCAAGCTGCGCACCATGCCGGTCATCCCACTCCACCTTTCGCACCGGCTCTATCGGCTGCACCCCGATAAGGTCAACATACATATTATGAATTACTGGAGGTTCACGAACGCCCCGCCGTCGACGAGCAGCGCCGCGCCCGTCACATATTGCGCCATGTCCGAGGCCAGGAACACGATCGGCCCCGCCAGATCCTCAGCCTCGCCGAGGCGACCGAGCGGGATACGCGCGGTCATGCGGTCACGCTTGTCCTGATCGGCAAGGTCTTGCCTATTGATCTCGGTCAGGATCGTGCCGGGCAGCACCGAATTGCAGCGAATGCCATGCTTGCCGAGCGCAATCGCGGCGGACTGCATCAGCGAATGCACCCCCGCCTTGGTCGGGGTGTAGTGGGTCTGAAACTCGCCCCCGACCAGCGCCGAGATCGAGGACACCGCGACGATCGCGCCCCCCTCACCCTGCTTCACCATCTGGTTCGCCGCCGCCTGCACCATGTAATAGGCGCCGTGCAGATTGACCCGGAAGGTGCGGTCCACCGTCTCGACCGGCATGTCGAGAAAGGCATGGAATGGACAGATGCCGGCATTCGAAACCATCACATCCACCCGCCCGAACGCGGCGACCGCCTTGCTGACAAAGTCGCTTGCCGTCGCCGGATCGGCCACGTCGCCCTTCACCGCCAGCCCACGCTGGCCGGCCGCCTCGATCTCCGCGATACAGGACGCCGCGTTGTCGTCGCTCGACGCATAGTTGATCGCGACATCCGCGCCGTGCCGCGCCGCGCCGATCGCCGCCGCCCGACCGATCCCGGTCGATCCGCCAGTGACGAGCACGACTTTCCCCTCGAGCAGCCTCACTTCAAATCCTCCGCCAGGATCGAGCGGTCGATCGCCGCGATCCGGTTGACCCCGGTCAGCGTCATCGCGACCGTCATTTCCTTGGCGATCAGCTCCAGCAATTTGGCGACCCCCGCCTCGCCCTGCGCCGCCAGCGCATAGACCCAGGCCCGCCCCAGCAGCACGCCGTGCGCGCCCAGCGCGAGCATTCGCACCACATCGAGCCCGCTGCGCACCCCGCCATCGGCCAGCACCGTCAGCCGGTCGCCCACCGCCTCCGCAATCGCCGGCAGCGCGCGCGCACTCGACAGCACGCCGTCAAGCTGCCGCCCGCCATGGTTGGACACGACGATGCCGTCCGCGCCGATCGCCGCCGCCTCGCGCGCGTCATCGGGGTCGAGAATGCCCTTGATGATCAGCGGCCCATCCCAGACCTCGCGGATCCAGTCGAGATCCTTCCACTGGATCGACGGATCGAAATTGCGGCCCAGCCAGCCCATATAATCGTTGAGCCCGCTGTCCTTGCCCAGCACGGGCAACAGATTGCCCAGCATATGCGGCCGCCCCCGCAAGCCGACGTCCCACGACCAGCGCGGCCGCCCGATCGCCTGCATCACCCGGCGCAGCGGGGCATGGGGGCCGGACATGCCGGCATGCGCATCGCGATAGCGCGATCCCGGCACCGGCATGTCGACGGTAAACACCAGCGCCCGCGCCCCCGCCGCCTTCGCCCGCGCGATCAGGTCCCGCATGAATGCACGGTCGCGGATCACATAAAGCTGGAACCAGAACGGGTCGGCGACGCGCGCCACTTCCTCGATCGAACAGATCGACACGGTGGACAGACAGGTCGGGATTCCCGCCGCCGCCGCCGCGCGCGCCGCCTGCACCTCGCCGCGGCGAGCATACATGCCGCTGATCCCGACCGGCCCCAGCGCGACCGGCAGCGCGATCTCCTGCCCGAACAAAGTCGTCTTCAGGTCGATGCTCGCAACGTCTTTCAGCACCCGCTGGCGCAGCGCCACGCCCGCCAGATCGCTGACATTGCGGCGCAGCGTCTCCTCCGCATTCGCCCCGCCATCGGCATAGTCGAACAGGAACCGCGGCACGCGCCGCCGCGCCGCCTCGCGGAAATCATTCGCGGAGGAGATGATCACGCTCAGTAACTCGTGAACAGCGCCTGGCGCGCCAGGTTGAGCGCGGTCACCGCATCCTGCCGGTCCTGCGCCGCCTGCATCGCCTCGAAATCCAGCTTGTCGAGCGCGCGCTCGACCGCCTTGAGGAACCCGATCGCCGAATTGGCCGCAGCGACGCTGTCCTCACGGAACGGGAACTGGTCGAGCTGCCACACGCCCTCCCACTTGTTCTTGCGCAGCGTGTAGAAGAACTCGAACAGCTCGATCGGGTGGACCGATCCGGCGATCAGATCATCGTCCCAACTGCGCAGATTGTCGTTCACGTCCATGCCGAACAAGCGGCCATGGTCGATCGCGAGCTGCGCCGCATCCGCCGGGCTCTCGCCGCCATAAAGCGAATGGCCAAAGTCGAGCAGGATGCCGACATTGGGCACGCCCATCTTCTCAATCCCGAGCAGCGTCCGCGCGACGCTGTCATAGCTCATATGTACGCGCGGCTCGCGCGGCTTGTATTCGATCACGAAGTTCAGGTCCGGATTCTGCCCGGCCAGCTCCGCAACGCCGTCGATGCTCATCTGCCACAATTTGCGGTGGTCGACCTGGAACGGATAGTCCCAGCCATCCTGCCCCGGCCACAGCTTCACGTAGCTGGCCCCGAAGCGCCGCACGACATTCGCCGCGTCGTTGCACATTTCATTGGCAAGGCGCCGGATGCCCGCATCGGGATTGGTGAAGGCACCCTTGGCGAACTGCTTTGTGTAGATTTCCGGCGTGATGCCGATGACCGACAGCTTGTTTCGGGTGAGCGCCGCCTCGACCGCATCGAGCGACAGGTCAGGATCAGCAAAGGGATAGTTGATGTCCACCACCGACAGGTCATCGACCTGGCCAGCCAGATCGATCATCTCGATCAGCGTACGCGCTGGCCCATAGCCGTCGGTCGCATAGCGATCGACATAGGTCGCGAAATGCCAGATGCCGGCGCCGTATTTCTGCTGTCCCACGGTTCGATCCTCGTTCTGGAAATAGGGGTTCAGGCGACCATCACTTCGACGCCCGCTTGTTCGATCGCGATCCGATCCGCCGCCGCAATTCCGGCATCGGTGACCAGGACATCGACCAGTTCGATTCCGCCGAGCGCGGTGAAGGAGCGCCGACCGATCTTGCTTGAATCCGCGACCAGCACGACGCGCTCCGCCGCCTCGATCATCGCCCGCTTGACCGGAATGTCCGACAGCGCCGGATAGGTCAGCCCCGCACGCAGATCGACCGCAGCGGTGGCCAGGAACAAGGTCTGCGCGAACAGGCCACGGAAATAATCCGCCGAGCGATCACCCGACAGCGACAGCGTCGGCGCCTTGAAATGCCCGCCCGACATATGGACGTCGAACCCCGGCTCCGCGCCGAGCATCAGTGCGATGTTGAGCGCATTGGTGATCACCGTCATGTCGCGCCGCCCGATCAGCTGCGCAGCGACCTCGGTCGTGGTCGATCCCGAATCGAGGATGATCGTCTCGCCATCGCCAACCAGCCCCGCCGCGATCCGGCCGATCGCGCGCTTGGCGTCCATATTCTCGGCGTGCTGCAGCGCCATCGCGCGCACCTGTTGCGTCACCGATTTCAGAAAAGCGCCGCCGTGCTCGCGGACGATAAAGCCGTCGGCCTCCAGCTTCTCGAGATCCTGCCGCACGGTGACTTCGGACACGTCGAACGCTTCGGCGAGCGTGCGAACCCGTGCGCTCCCCTCTTCCTGAAGCCAGGCGAGGATGCCCGCCCGACGCGTCTCGCCCAGCGCGCGGGCGCGCGACCCGCCGCTTGCGATCGACTGCGCTGATCCTGCCGGAGCGGCCTTTGTCATCATCCCTCCGCAAACCCGCATCGACCGGCGGGATTGAACGCGTGGTAGGTCCAACTTTCGATTGATGTCAATTGCTATCGCCGGACGCGGCCATTCGTAACTTATCGAAAGCAATCGCCTTGCCACGCACTGAAAACCGGCGTACGCCTCGCCGCGGAGAGGTAATACATGTCATCAATTAGCACGTCCGTGCCGACGCGCAATCCGGCTTCGCTCGACGCCCGCGCCGCCCATGTCCGCGCGCGCGCCAACTGGATGCGGCGCCGACTGCTCAAGATGATCGTCGATGCGGGTCAGGGGCATCCGGGCGGCGACCTGTCCGCGGCCGACATCATCGCCGCACTCTATTTCGATTCGCTGCGCATCGACCCCGCCGCCCCGAACGCGCCCGACCGCGACCGCTTCGTAATGTCGAAGGGACATTGCACCGGCGCGCTCTACACCGCGCTCGCCGGTGCGGGCTTCTTCCCCGAGGCCGAGCTCGACACCTATCTCCAGCCGCTTTCGCGCCTCAACGGTCACCCCAACCGCGCCTATCTGCCGGGAGTCGAGACCAATACCGGCCCGCTCGGCCATGGTTTTCCGGTCGGGGTCGGGATCGCCGTCGCCGGCCAGATCGACCGCGCCGACTATCATGTCTTCGTTCTCACCGGTGACGGCGAGTTGCAGGAAGGCAGCATGTGGGAAGCGGCGATGTTCGCCGCGCATCGCGGGCTCGGCAACCTCACCGTGATCGTCGACCGCAACGGACTGCAACAGGGTGCGAAGACCGAGGATACCAACAGCCTCGAACCGCTGGCCGACAAATGGCGCGCGTTCGGCTGGGACGTGGTCGGGATCGACGGCCATGACCATATGATGATCCTCGCGGCACTCGACGCCGCGCGCCAGCCGCGCAGCCGCCCGTGCGTGATCATCGCCGACACGCACAAGGGCCAGGGGGTCAGCTTCATGCGCGATCAGGCCGGCTGGCACCACGGCGTCCCCAATGCCGAACAATATGCGCAGGCGATCGCCGAACTCGAAGCGGAGATGCAGTAATGGGTGCCACCGCCCCCGCGACCGGCCTGTTCGACTGCCGCGACGCCTATGTCCGCGCAGTCGAGGAGCTCGCGGCACAGGACGACCGCATCGTCGCGGTGGTCAACGACTCGGTCGGCTCGTCCAAGCTCGGCAAATTCCGTGACCGTTTCCCCGACCGGCTGATCAATGTCGGCATCGCCGAACAGAATATGGTCGGCGTCGGCGCGGGCCTCGCCAATGGCGGCAAGATCCCGTTCGTCAGCGGTGCGTCCTGCTTTCTGACCGCCCGCGCGATGGAGCAGATCAAGGCCGACTGCGCCTATAGCCAACAGAATGTGAAGCTGTGCGGCATCTCCTCGGGCGTCGCTTATGGCGAGCTCGGCGCGACGCACCATAGTATCGAGGACGTCGCCTGGCTGCGCGCGATCGACAAGCTTACCGTGATCGTCCCCGCCGACCCCTGGCAAACCGCCGAGGCGATCAGGGCAGCGGCGGCGCATGACGGCCCGGTCTATATCCGCATCAGCCGGATGCCGGTGCCCGAACTCTCCCGCGCCAACCCCGCCTTCACGATTGGCAAGGGCGAGGTGCTGCGCGACGGCGGCGACATCGCGATCATCGCCAATGGCACGCTGGTCCACCACGCCCTCGCCGCCGCTGAACAGCTCGCGCTGGAGGGCGTCGCCGCGCGCGTGATCAACATGGCGACGGTATCGCCGCTCGACACCGAACTCGTCGCAGCGGCGGCCGCGACCGGGGCGATCGTCACCGCCGAAGAGGGGCTGAAGCAAGGCGGCCTCGGCGGCGCGGTCGCCGAGTTCTGCGCCGAGCATCACCCGGTACCGATGCGCCGGATCGGCTTTCCCGGCTTCATGCCGACCGGATCGGGGGCGTGGCTGATGGACCATTTCGGGCTCAGCGCAGCGGGCATCGCGACTGCCGCGCGCGACCTGCTGGCGACGCGGGGCGGATGATGCCGCGTCCCGTCATCCTCGCCATCGATCAGGGGACGACCAATACCAAGGCGCTGCTCGTCGCGGCGGACCGGACGATCGTGCAGTCGCGGTCGCGCGCGATGCAGGTCCACTATCCTCAGCCCGGCTGGGCCGAACAGTCGCCTTCGGAAATCTGGGAGACGGTCGCCGCGCTGATCGCCGAGCTGGTCGCCGCTGCACCCGATGTCCGCATCGCCGGGCTCGCCATCTCGAACCAGCGCGAGACGATCGTCCTGTGGGACGCGCACACCGGACGGCCGATCGCGCCAGCCGCGATCTGGCAATGCGCGCGCTCCGCAACCCGCTGCGCCGAGCTGCGCGCGGCCGGACTGGAAGCCGACATCGTCGCGCGCAGCGGCCTCGGCATCGATCCTCTGTTCCCCGCCGCAAAAATCGGCCTGCTGCTCGACGCTATCCCCGGCTCGCGCACCCGCGCGGAACGCGGCGAGGTCCGCTGCGGCACGATCGACAGCTGGCTATTGTGGAACCTGACCGGCGGCGCGGTCCATGCGACCGACCACAGCAATGCCTCGCGGACCCAGCTGTTCAACCTCCAAACGCTCGACTGGGACCCTGAACTCGCCCGCATCTTTGAAGTGCCCTTGGCGATGCTCCCGCAGATCCTGCCGTCCGACGGCGGGTTCGGCCATGTCGCGCGCGGCGTCACCGCGCTGGGCGACGATGTGCCGATTCAGGTGCTGCTCGGCGACAGCCATGCCGCGCTGTTCGCGCACGGCCTGTCGCAACCCGGCCGGGTCAAGGCGACGATCGGCACCGGCAGCTCGCTGATGGCCGCGACCGTGGGACGCGTCCATTCGTCGCACGGACTGTCGAGCACGATCGCGTGGAGCCGGGTCGATGGCGGTGTTCAGCACGCGCTTGAAGGCAATATCTCGGTCTCCGGCCACGCTGCGGCATTCGCCACCACCCTGCTCGGCCTGCCCGATGAAACCGCGCTGACCGCGCTGGCGATGCAGGTGGCGGACAGCGGCGGGGTGACCTTCGTGCCCGCGCTGGCAGGCCTCGGCGCGCCGCATTGGCAGGCGGGTGCGCGCGGCACGATCGCCGGCATGACACTGGCGACACGCCCCGCGCATGTCGCCCGTGCAACCATTGAGGCCATCGCGCTTCAGATCGGCGATGTGCTCGACGCCATCGCCGCCGATCTCGACCAATCGGTCGCCGCGCTGTCGATCGACGGAGGCGCGGCGCGCAACGACCTGCTCGCCCAGATGCTCGCGGACGTGACCGGCCGCACGATCCTGCGCCCGACCATTGCGGAAGCGAGCGCGATGGGCGTGGCGATGCTGGCCGCAAGCGCGCTCGGCATCGACATGCAGGTCGGCGATCCAGCCCCGGCGCGGTTCGCACCCGTCATGCCCGGGCACGATCTCAGCCGGATCAAGCGAAATTGGCATCACGCGGTCGCCGGGGCGATCGCACAAGCACAAGGCTGAGCAAGAACTCGGCTATCAAGGAGGGGAAGATGACCGACGCCGCCAGCGAACACGAGGATTGGAAGAACACGATCCTTGCCGGCCTTGCCAATTACATCGACGCCGGCTCGATCGTCGCGGGTGCCGTCGCACTGGCCCTGTGGAAGAGCGAATATGGCCTCGACGACAGCCTGCTCGGGCTGATCGCCGCGTTCGGACCCAATGCCATTGCCGCGGGCATCGGCGCATTGATCGGCGGACGGCTGTGCGACCTGTTCGGCCGCAAGAAGATCTACCAATATGATATGCTGTTCTACGCGTTCGGCATGCTGTGGCTGGTGTTCTCGATGAACGCCTGGATGGTGATCATCGGCTTTTTCCTCGTCGGCCTCGCGGTCGGTGCGGACATTCCCGCCAGCTGGTCGCTGATCGCCGAAATGGCACCCGACAAAAAGCGCGGCAAGCATAGCGGCGTGGCCCAGCTGCTCTGGTATCTCGGCCCCGTCGTCGTGCTGGTGATGGCGCTTGCGCTCAACAGCCTCGGCCTGCTCGGCGCGCGCATCATCTTTGCGCATCTCGCGGTTCTCGCGATCGCGCTCACCTTCCTGCGCTCGAAAATGAAAGAATCGCAGCGCTGGGTGGAAGCCCAGCAAAGCGGCGAGAGCGCCCAGCGCGGGCGCTGGCAGGATCTGTTCACGCGCCAGCACATCGGCTCGATGACGTTCCTCGCGGGCACCTATCTGTTCTGGAACCTGTGGGCCGGAACCAACGGATTCTTCTTCCCCTACATCCTTAGCACCGTCGGCAGCCAGACTCAGGCGGTGTCGGTCGCGGTCCAGACGTTGAGCTTCGTGCTCGGCATGGCATCGATCTTCTTCATCTTCATGAAGCTCGCCGACCGGGTGAACCAGCGGCTGATGTTCGGGATTTCGGCGGTCACTCAGGTGATCGGTATGGCGCTGCTCGCAATCTTTCCGCTGACGCTCACCGTCGCGATCGTCCATGTCTTCCTGATGTCGGTCGGCGGCGGTTTCGGCGCGCAGAGCTTCTTCCAGCTGTGGAGTTCGGAGATGTTCCCGACCGCCCTGCGCGCGACCGCACAGGGGCTGATGTTTGCGGTCGTGCGCATCGTGCTCGGCGTGTTCAGCTTCTTCGTCCCGGCGCTGGTCGCAACCGGCTTCCACACGCTTGCCTGGATTCTCGTCGGGTTCCTCGCGATCAGCGGGATCATCGGCTTCATCTGGGCGCCACGCAACGAAGGCAAATCGCTCGAGCAGCTTGAGGCGGAGCGCGCCTGATGCGCATGTCGCGCCGCACGATGCTGGGCAGCGGGCTGGCCGTCGCAGCGGCCCCCGCCCTCGCTCAGGCCAGCCCCGGCGCGACCGAACGCTGGGGCGTCCACGAACTCGCCCTTCAGGGACCGTCAGGCGGCAACCCGTTCGTCGAGGTCGATGTGGCCGCGACCTTCCGTCAGGGCGACCGGGCGGTCCGCGTCCCCGGCTTCTATGACGGCGACGGCCTCTATCGCATCCGCTTCAGCCCGCCCGAAACCGGGCCATGGCACTGGACCACCCACAGCAACGCCGCCGCGCTGAACGGCAAGGCGGGCAGCTTCGACTGCATCGCCCCGTCGCCCGGCAATCACGGCCCGGTGCGCGTGTCGCCGGACGGATTCCACTTCGTCCATGCCGACGGCACCCCGTTCCGGCAGATCGGCACCACCTGCTACAGCTGGGCGCTGCAGTCTGACGCCAAATGCGCGCAGACGCTGGACACGCTGCGGTCGGCACCGTTCAACAAGCTGCGGATGCTGGTCTTCCCCAACGTCCCGTCGGTGGCAACCAACCCCTTCGCCCGCACCGGCGACGGCCCGCGCGACTGGGATCCGACCCGCTTCGACCCGGCCTATTTCCGCCGCTATGAGGACCGCATCCAGCGCCTTGGCCAACTCGGCATCCAGGCCGATATCATCCTGTTCCACCCCTATGACGAAGCGCGCGGCTATAACGACATGCGCCGTGGCGACGACGAGCGCTATGTCCGATACGTCGCCGCGCGCTGGGGCGCTTATCGCAATCTGTGGTGGTCGATGGCGAACGAATGGGATCTGGTGAAGTCCAAGAGCGTCGCCGACTGGGACCATCTGTTCGGCGTGCTGGTCGATGCCGACCCGCATGACCGGCTCCGCTCGATCCACCAGATCCGCCGCTATTACGACCATCGCAAGCCATGGATCACCCATGCCAGCGTTCAGAACGGCCCCGCCGTGATGGACGACATCCGCGCCGCCCAGCACCGCGAGTTCGCGCTCAAGCCGGTGGTGTTCGACGAGGTTGTCTATGAAGGCGATTCCGATCAGCGCTGGGCCAATCTGACCGGGCAACAGATGGTCGAGCGCTTTTGGTGGGGGCTGATCGGCGGCACCTATGTCGGCCACAGCGAAACCTTCGCGCCCGACCGCAATCCCGATTTCAGCTGGCTGGGTCAGGGCGGCGTGCTCAAGGGGAACAGCGCGCCCCGCCTCGCCTTTCTGCGCCGGATCATGGAGGAAGGGCCAGCCCCCGGCATCGATCCGATCGAGCATTGGTGGGACTATCATATCGGCGGCGTGCCGCACGCCTATTACCTCAAATATTTCGGGTCAGCGCAGCCTACATCGTGGCGCGTGACGCTGCCCGGCCGCGACAAGGACCCCAAGCACAGCTTCCGCATCGACATCATCGATACGTGGAACATGACCGTCACCCCGGTGCCGGGCGTGTTCCGCATGCAGCAGCTCAACCAATATGACGTCCACGACCCGGCCCGCCCCGAAATCGCGCTGCCCGGCACCCCGTGGATCGCCATCCGCCTCGTCAAAGTCTGACCGCATCCGACAGGAGCCACTCGTGCCGATTCCATTCGACCTTTCCGCTTTGCCTGCCGACCATGCGACCGCAGCGCTGGCCGGCCGTGTGCAGTGCGCCGATCGACCGGTCCCGGTGCTGCTACGTGGCGGGCGCGTGATCGACGTGTCGGCATCCGCGCCGACCACTGCCGACCTGTTCGACCTGCTCGATCCGGCGCAGGCCGCCGGGCGCGACCTGTGCGCGATCACCGACCTGACCGTGGGCGGCGGCACGTTCGAGTTACTCTCGCCGATCGACCTGCAATGCGTGAAGGCGTGCGGCGTGACCTTCGCCGTCTCCGCGATTGAGCGGGTGATCGAGGAACGCGCGCGCGGCGACGCGGCCAAGGCCGCAGCAATCCGCGGCGAGCTGGAGGACCGCATCGGTGGCGGCATCCGCACTGTCGTTCCCGGCAGCGACGAGGCGGGGCGGCTCAAGGCCGCTCTGATCGACGCCGGCATGTGGTCGCAATATCTGGAAGTCGCGATCGGCCCGGATGCAGAGGTGTTCACCAAGGCGCCGGTGCTCTCGACGCTCGGCTGGGGCGCGGACATCGGCGTGCGCTCGGACTCGACCTGGAACAATCCGGAGCCCGAGGTGGTGCTGATCGCCAATGCCGCTGGCACGGTCGTCGGCGCGACATTGGGCAACGACGTCAATCTGCGCGATTTCGAGGGGCGCAGCGCGCTGCTGCTCGGCAAGGCGAAAGATAACAACGCGTCCTGCGCGATCGGCCCGTTCGTGCGCCTGTTCGACGCGGACTTCACCATCGACGATGTGCGCAACGCGGATCTCGACCTGACGATCGACGGGCCGGAAGGCTATCGGCTCGAAGGGCATAGTTCGATGAACCAGATCAGCCGCGACCCGCTCGACCTCGTCGCCCAGACACTGAGCGAGCATCAATATCCCGACGGCTTCGCGCTGTTCCTCGGCACCCTGTTCGCGCCGGTGCAGGACCGCGACGAGGCCGGGCGCGGATTCACGCACAAGGTTGGCGACGTGGTGCGCATCCACGCGCCACGGCTGGGCACGCTCACCAACACCGTCACCACGTCAAAGTTCGCGACGCCCTGGACCGTCGGCATTCGCGCGCTGTACCGCTCGATCGCAGCGCGCGCCGGCTGACCTCACCCGGCCAGCGGCGTCGCGTCCCAGCGGCGATCCGCAACGTCGCGCACCGCGTGCTCCAGCGCCGCCATCAGCGCGTCATCGGCCAGCATCGTGACGGCAAGGCCGATATCCTGCTCCGCCAGCGCGCGGGCAAAGGCCGGCGCGTCACGGTCTGCGGCAAGCGCGGCCATTGCCGCCGCATGCGGATCGGCGATCGGCGTCCCGGCCCGCGCGCGCTCGTGCAGAAACACGATCCACCCGGCCAGCGCGGTAACGATATGCCCCGGCAGCACCCCTGCCGCCCGGTTCGCCGCCAGCGAATCGCCAAGCCGGTACGGGATCTTCTGCGACCCATCGATCGCGATCTGCTCCAGCCGGTGGATGATCGCCGGGTTGCGGAACCGCTGCATCACATCCGCGCGATACTGATCGAGGTCGAGCCCCGGCACGGTGCCGACAAAGGGCTGGATTTCATCGCGCACCATATCATCGGCGAAGCGCGCCAGCGGGGCGTCGCGCATCGCTTCCGCCACCGATGCCGCCCCGCGCAACAGGCCGAGATAGGCGATGCTCGAATGCGCGCCGTTGAGGATGCGCAGCTTGGCCCGCTCCCACGCCGCGACATCGCTGGTCAGGATCACGCCTGCCGCCTTGAGGTCGGGGCCAAAGTCGACACCGAGATCCTCGACCACCCATTGCGCAAAGGATTCGCGCTGCACCGCCGCTGCGTCCTCAACGCCCAGTTGCGCGGTCAGGTCGGACAGGAAACTCGCATCGCTCGCCGGGGTGATCGAATCGACCATCGTGCACGGCACCGCGACCTCCGCCTTGATCCACGCCGCCAGTTCGGCATCGACCTGCCCGGCATACTCGACCAGCGCCGCGTGCAGTTTGCGCCCATTGTCCGCCAGATTGTCGCACGGCATCACCGTGAACGGAGCAACTCCCGCTGCGCGACGCGCCGCCAGCCCCTGAACGATCCAGCCGACCACCGACCGCGGTGTCCCGTCCCCCGCCAGATCATGGACGATATCGGGGTGGGACAACTCAAGCGTCCCATCGGGCGCAAGGCAATAGCCCTTCTCGGTCACGGTCGAGGTGACCAGCCGCACCTGCGGATCGGCGAGAAGCGCGGCGGTCTGCGCCGCATCTTCCGGCCCCAGAAACGCGCTATGCGCAGCGATCACGCGCAACGACGGCACCGCATCGCGGATCGCCAGCGTATACAACCCGTCCTGCGCAGCCAGCGCATCCACCGTGCCGCGCGTCCGCATCGACACCGCCGCAATCCCCCAGCGCGGATCATCGGCCAGCAGCAGGTCGATATAGGCCGCCTGATGCGCGCGGTGAAATGCGCCGGGACCGAAATGGACGATCCCGGTGGACAAGGCCGGCCGCCCCGCTGGCGTCTCCACAGTCGCGGGCAGGCTGGACAGGGCAGCGCGGGAAAGAACGGTCACAAGGTTACTCCACGTTTCCAGATGGCGATCTCACGCTCGCCATTGCGTTCTGCGGCGGTTTCCTCGCCCGACGCGATCGCGATGATCCGCTGCAACAACGCCGCATCGGCCGCGTCCATTCCCGCATCAAGCACCATTCCAGCATCGAAATCGATCCAGCCGGGCTTGCGTGTGGCAAGATCGTGGTTCGACGCGATCTTGATCGTCGGCACCGGAAAGCCGAGCGGCGTGCCCCGCCCGGTGGTGAACAGGATCGCGGTCGCCCCCGCCGCCGCCAGCGCGGTGGACGACACCGCGTCGTTCCCCGGCGCCTCCAGCAGCGTCAGGCCACGCGCTGCGATCCGCGCGCCATAACCGATCACGTCGGCGACCGCGCTCGTCCCGCCCTTTTGCACCGCGCCCAGCGACTTTTCCTCCAGCGTGGTGATGCCGCCAGCGACGTTTCCGGGCGAGGGGTTTTCCGACACCGGTTCGCCATGGTCGATGAAATGCTGTTTGAACCCGTTCACCAGCGTGACGATCGCGTCGAACGTCTCGCGCGATGCCGCGCGCTCCATCAACAGATGCTCGGCCCCGAAAATCTCGGGGATTTCGGTCAGGATCGCGCTGCCCCCCGCCGCGGTCACATGGTCGGCCATGCGCCCGACCAGCGGGTTGGCGGTCAGCCCCGAAAGCCCGTCCGACCCCCCACATTTGACGCCCAGCACCAGTGCGTCGAGCCCGACCGGGGTGCGCTCTGCGGTCGCCGCCTGCGCCAGCTCCTCGACCAGCGCCACGCCCTCCGCGACTTCGTCCACGCTCGCCTGTGCAACGAGGAAACGGACCGACCCGCGCCGCGCCTCGGGGATTGCGTCGATCAGCGCCGCGACCTGATTCTCCTCGCACCCTAGGCCGATGATCACCGCACCCCCGGCGTTGGGATGACAAGCGAGGCTGGCGAGGATCGCGCGGGTGCCGTCGAGATCATGGCCGAGCTGCGAACAGCCATGCGGATGCGAAAAGGCGTGCACGCCGTCGACCAGATGCGCGACCCGCTCCCCCGCCTGGCGCGCGATCCGCTCCGCCGTCCGCGCGACGCAGCCGACCGTCGGCAGGATCCAGATTTCGTTGCGCGTGCCCACTCGCCCATCAGCGCGGCGATAGCCCATGAAGGTCGCCGCTGCTGCCGCCCGTCCGGGCACCACAGCGGCTGAGGGCGAAAAGTCATAGCTCCCCTGCCCGCCCAAAGCGGTGGACAGATTATGCGAATGGACATGCGCTCCGGGCGCAATAGACTGGCTCGCCCGGCCGATCGGAAAGCCGAATTTGCGCACCGGCGCGCCGCTTTCGATCGGACGCAGCGCCACCTTGTGCCCGCGCTGGACAGCGTCGGCCAGCTGTACCGTACCGCCATCAAAAGCCACGACGTCGCCCGCTGCGCCATCCTCCAGCATCGTCAGGACATCGTCAGGCGGGGCGATTTTCAGCGCCTTTGGCATTCCAGCAACTCCGGGATTCAGCAAAACAGGCTTTAAACGAAACGTCATTCATCATACAAGATGACAGTCAGGGTGAGCGGCCGACACGCGCCGCGACCTTCAACCAGTTTTTATCACAGAAAGTGGATTTTACCAGCGCCATGGCAAACACGCTTCAGCTCGATCCCGATCGTCTGTTTCCGGCCGACCCCCGCACCCGCGCCATCGCACGCGAACTCTATGCCCAGGTCGCGCATCTGCCGATCGTCTCGCCGCATGGCCATACCGACCCGGAATGGTTCGCGACCGATGCGCCATGGGACAATGCGACTGAGTTGTTTCTGGCGCCCGACCATTATGTCTTCCGCATGTTGTACAGCCAGGGCATCGACCTCGATGCGCTACGCGTGCCGCGCAGGGATGGCGTGCCGGCCACCGACCCGCGTAGCGCGTGGCGGTTGTTTGCAGCCAATTACCACCTGTTCCGCGGCACGCCGTCGCGCATGTGGCTCGACCATGTCTTTGCCGACGTGTTCGGGTTCGAGGTGGCGCTGGATGCGACCACTGCCGACAGCTATTACGACACGATCAACGCAGCACTCGCGGCGCCCGACTATCGCCCCCGCGCGCTGTTCGATCGCTTCCGCATCGATTTCCTCGCCACCACCGAAGGTGCCGACGACCCGCTCCATCACCATGCCGCAATCCGCCAGTCCGGCTGGCGGGGCCGCGTCGTCACCACCTATCGCCCCGATTCGGTGATCGATGTCGAGCATGAGAGCTTCGCCGACGCGCTCGCAGCGTTCGCGGATCTGACTGGGGAGGATGTGCACAGCTGGACCGGCTATCTCGCCGCGCACGCCAAGCGCCGCGCCGATTTCCGCGCCGCCGGAGCCACCGCGACCGATCACGGCTTCGCCACCGCCCAGACCGCCAACCTGTCGCGCGCCGAGTGCGAAGCCCTGTTCACGCGCATCGTCACCGGCAAATGGGACGCCGCCGATGCCGAGCTGTTCCGCGCGCAGATGCTCACCGAAATGGCGAAGATGAGCGTCGCGGACGGCATGACCATGCAGATCCATCCTGGTGCCTGCCGCAACCACAATGCCCAACTGTTCCGCACCCATGGCCGCGACAAGGGCGCCGACATCCCCACGCGCACCGATTATGTGCACGCGCTCAAGCCGCTGCTCGACGTCGTCGGCAATGAACCCGACCTCACCGTCATCCTCTTCACGCTGGACGAGAGCAGCTACGCCCGCGAACTGGCTCCGCTCGCCGGCCATTACCCTTGCCTTCGCCTCGGCCCGTCCTGGTGGTTCCATGACAGCCCCGAAGGCATGCGCCGCTTCCGCAAGATGACGACCGAGACCGCAGGCTTCTACAACACGGTCGGCTTCAACGACGACACCCGCGCCTTCTTCTCGATCCCCGCCCGCCACGATGTCGCCCGCCGCGTCGATTGCGCATTCCTCGCGCGACTGGTCGCCGAGGGGCGCATGCGCGAATGGGAGGCGGCGATCCTTGCCTATGAACTGACCAACGGCCTGGCACGCAAGGCGTACAAGGTCGACGACCTCATGCTAGGAAACCAGGACCTGGCTCAAACAAACTCCAGCGCGGCGCGGTGAGGATCTGCGGTTCATCGCGAAGTTGGTCGAGATAGTCGGCCCACCACCGCATCATTCGCCCCCTCTTTTTTCTAGGGGTTCCGAGCATTTGGGGGCGTTTTGTGGGGGGTAAGTGGTGCCCCGGAGAGGACTCGAACCTCCGACCTGCGGTTTAGGAAACCGTTGCTCTGTCCGGCTGAGCTACCGGGGCGCCGTGCGGCTGGTTAAGTGCGCGCGGCGATCTGGTCAATCAATTGCGCTGGTCGGGCGGGATCACCGGGAGGGGCAAAGGCGCGACGGGGACGCCGTCGTCGATCAGCGCCTTGGCCTCGGCGAGGCTGGCCTGGCCGTGGATCGGGGCGGTGGTTTCTTCGCCCGCATGCATTGCGCGCGCCTTGTCGGCGAAGGACATGCCGACCCATTGCGAGCCTTCGAGCATCTTTGCCTGAACCTGGGCGAGCGCGGCCATCAGTGCTTTGGGGTCCGGTGCCGCTGCGGGCGTGGCGGGGGCACGGTTGCCCTTGGCGGGGATATTGGGGGCCATCACCGCCTTGGCGATGTCGGCGTCGCCGCAGATCGGGCAGGATAGCAGGCCGCGGGCGCGCTGGTCCTCATAATCGGTGCTCGATCCGAACCAGGCCTCGAACACATGGGTCTGGGTGCATTTGAGGTCGAAGACGATCATGTGCGGGTGACCGGCGGGATCGGGCGGCGATGCGCGATGGCGGGGACGCGGCTGCGAATATCGCTGACGCGCGCCGGATCGATCTCGACGAAGCCGAGTCCTGCGGGTTCGCCCATGTCGAGCAGGATTTCGCCCCATGGGTCGATCGCGAGGCTGTGGCCGTAGGTGGTGCGGCCGTCTGCGTGCGTGCCGGTCTGGGCGGCGGCGATGACATGGACCCCGGCCTCAATCGCGCGGGCGCGCAGGAGCGTGTGCCAATGCGCTGCGCCAGTGGGCCGGGTGAACGCGGCGGGGACGGCGAGCAAGGCCGCGCCGGCATCGGTCAGCGCGCGGTAGAGATCGGGGAAGCGGATGTCGTAGCAGATCGACAGGCCGAGCGGCCCAAGCGGCGTCTCCACCACGACCGCGCGGTCGCCGGGGGCGTAGGCGTCGGATTCGCGCCAACGCTCGCCGGTGGGCAAGTCGACGTCGAACAGATGCAGCTTGTCGTAGGAGGCGCGGATCGCACCGCTGGCGTCGATCACGAAGCCGCGATTGACGAAGCGGCCGTCATCGCCGCGCAAGGCGAGCGAGCCGAGTTGAACCCAGATGCCGTGGCGCGCGGCGGCTTCACGGACAGCGGCGAGAACAGGGTCGTCGGCTTGCGCAACGATTGATGCAGCCCCGCGCGTGCGGTCGCGGTCGAGCAGGCCCGACATTTCGGGCGTAAACAGCATCGCCGCGCCCTCCCCCGCTGCTGAGGCGATTGCCTCGACCAGCGTGCGGGCATTGGCCAGCGGGTCGATGCCGCTGGTCATTTGGAGGATCGCGGCGCGAGTCACGCGCCGAGCAATGCGTCCAGCTTGCCCTCACGCTCCAGCGCCATCAGATCGTCGGAGCCGCCGATATGCGCGCCGTCGATGAAGATCTGGGGCACGGTGCTGCGGCCATTGGCGCGCTCGAGCATCTCTTGCCGCTTCGGGCCGCCCATGGTGAGGTCGAATTCCTCGTAATCGGCGCCCTTGCTGTCGAGCAAAGTCTTGGCGCGGTGGCAATATCCGCAAAATGCCTTGGTGTAGATTTCGATCTTGGCCATGGTTCCGAGGTGTGGTTCGCGGTGCCGCTTGTCAATCCGCCTCTGCGTCGTCGATCACCCGCGCCCAGCACAAGATCGTCACTTTGGCTGCGCCGGCGCGCTTGAGGATGCGCGCGCAGGCGGTGGTCGTCGCGCCGCTGGTGTGGACATCATCGACCAATATGACGGACTTGCCGCGTACCGCGTCGCGGGCGTCGGGGGCGAGTGCGAAGGCACCGGCAACCGCCTTGGCGCGCCCGCGCGGGCCGAGGCCGCGCAGCACCGGGGTCGCCTTGACCCGGCGGAGCAGGTCCGGCGCGACCGGGATGCCTGACGCAGCCCCGAGCGCGCGGGCGATCAGCAGCGCCTGATTGAACCCCCGCCCCCAGATCCGCCAGCGATGCAGCGGCACCGGCACCAGCAGCTCGGCCCCATCGGGCATCAGTCGCGTCATCAGCCGCGCGGCAGTGACTGCAAAACCAGTGCGCCCGCCATATTTGAGGCGCAGCGCCAGCGTGCGCGCCGCCGGACCATAAGCGACCGCCGCGCGTACGCCGTTATGCACCGGCGGATCGGCGAGGCACGCGCCGCACTGCGCCGCGTCGCCGCGATCATTCTCGAACGGCAGGTTGCAGCTGGCGCACCACGGCGGCGCGATCAGGCGCATTCCGCTCCAGCAGGTGGCACAGAAGCGGTGATCGGCGTCGACCACGTCGCCACAGCCCGGGCAGCGCGGGGGCAGCGCCAGGCCGATCAGGTCGAGCAACGGTTGACGCAGCCCCATGCAGAGCTTGTCGCGCGGCACGCGACGCGGCACAAGCCGCGCCGTGACCCCCGCCCCCACCCCGCCCGAGATTTTCGACCGCAACCGCCGCCGCCTGCGCCGTGACCGCGCCGCGCCGGGCTTTGCCGGGTTCGATTTCATCCGCGCCTGGATGCTCGACGGGATTGCCGAGCGGCTGGACGCGGTGCGGCGCGAGTTTCGCGATGTGCTGGATCTGGGCAGTTTCGACGGCGCGTTCGTGCCGCGGCCGGGGGCAAGCGTGACCCGGATCGACGCCGGTGCGCGCTTCGCATCGCTGTCGGATGGCGTGCAGATGGACGAGGACCGGCCGCATTCGCCGGAGGGTGCCTATGACCTCGTCATATCGGCGGGGGTGCTCGACAGCGTCAACGATCTGCCCGGCGCGTTGGCGCTGATCCGCCGGTCGCTGCGGCCCGATGGCCTGTTCATGGGCGCGTTTCTGGGTGGTTCGACGCTCTCCACGCTGCGTAGCGTGATGCTGGAGGCGGAGGGTGACCGCCCGGCGGCGCGGGTGCATCCGCAGGTCGATGTGCGCGCGGCGGGCGACCTGCTGGTGCGCGCCGGCTTTGCGCTGCCGGTGGCGGATGTCGAGACGCTGGAGGTGCGCTACTCCAACCTGTTCGATCTGGTCCGGGATTTGCGCGGCATGGGGGCGAGCAGCCTGCTGCGCGACCCCGCCCCGCTGACCCGCAGCGTGGTGGCGCGTGCCGCCGAAGCCTTCGCCACGCGCGCCGATGCCGAGGGGCGGACCAGCGAGCGTTTCGATGCGATCTTCGTCACCGGCTGGGCCCCCGATCCGTCGCAGCCGAAGCCTGCGCGACGCGGTTCCGCCAGCGCGTCGCTGGCTGACGCTCTGCGGCCCAAGCCCTGATATCTTGACAAAATGGCGCGTTGCAGCCATTAACAGCGCGCGGACCGGGCCCCTCTGGCGATCAATGTGATCGCGATGTCGGACCGCATCGGATGATCCGATGCAGGCTGGGCTTTTTGTAACCGTATCCACCCGCTGACGGCCATCCGATCGATTTCACATCGACAGGAGGCATTATGATGAGTGGCATGTTGTACCGTCTGAGCGTCGTCCACCGGAAGCTGGACGAGGAGATTCGCCGTGAAGCGCGGCGACGCAATCCGGACGGGTTTCGGCTGCTGCGGCTCAAGAAGCTGAAGCTGGCGGTCAAGGACCGTCTGGCCGGCCACTGGAAGCGCGCAATCGCGACCGGTAGCTAACCCAACCACCACGACCGGCGGCCCGGGCCCCTCTGATGCGCTCATGCGCATGATGTCGGGCCGCCCTGATGGCGCACGAAGCGCGTCACCCAACAGGGGCTGACTTACAATGGAATTTCTGACGTTACTCTGGCTGGGCAAGCCGGTGTGGATGTGGCTTGCCTTTATGGGGCTGGTCGCGGTCCTGCTCGCGCTCGACCTTGGCGTGCTGCATCGCAAGGCGCGCGAGATCGGCGTGAAGGAGAGCCTGATGCTCTCGGCCTTCTATATCGTGCTGGGCCTCGCGTTCAGCGGTTTTGTCTGGTGGCAGCTCGGTGAGACCGCGGCGATCAACTATGTCACCGGATTCGTGGTCGAAAAGAGCCTGGCGATGGACAATGTCTTCGTCATCGCGATGATCTTCACCTATTTCGCCGTGCCGCGTCAGTATCAGCACCGGGTGCTGTTCTGGGGTATCCTCGGCGTCATCGTGTTGCGCGCGATCATGATTGCGCTGGGTGCGACGATCGTGTCCGAATTCGGATGGGTGCTCTACATCTTCGCAGCGTTCCTGATCTTTACCGGCATCAAGATGTGGCGAATGGTCGACACGCCCTATGACGTGTCCGGCTCGCCGCTGCTCGGCTGGTTGCGGCGGCATATGCGCGTGACCGACGGGCTGCGCGGATCGGCGTTCTTCGTGCGGGAGGCCGATGCGAAGACGGGCACGGTAGTACGCCATGCGACGCCGCTGTTCCTGGCGCTGGTCATGATCGAGTTCGCCGATCTGGTGTTCGCGGTCGATTCGGTACCGGCGATCTTCGCGATCACGACCGATCCGTTCATCGTCTATACGTCGAACATCTTCGCGATCCTGGGCCTGCGCGCGCTGTATTTCGCGCTGTCGGCACTGGTCGAGCGGTTCCACTATCTGAAGTACGCGCTGGCCGTGCTGCTGGTGTTCATCGGGTCGAAGATCTTCGTCGCCGATGCGCTGGGGCTGGCCAAGGTCCCGCCGCTGGTGTCGCTCGGGATCACGGTTGCGATCCTTGCCACGGGTGTTGCCTATTCGTTGTGGCGCACCCGCGACCAGCAGGTGGCGAGCGCGACCTAAATCAGCGCCTCGAGCAGTCCGATCAGCGGCTTGTCCGCAGGCGGCATGTCGAGGCGGTGCAATTCGAGCGGGCGAACCCAGCGCAGTGCGGTCGCGTGCCGCGCCTGGGGGACCCCGCTCCATTTGCGTAGCGCATAGAGGAGCAGGAGCAGGTGGCGGTCGCCCAGCGTTTCGCTGGCGAAGGTCGCAGGGGCTAGGCACGCTTGCTCGACGCTGATGCCGAGTTCTTCCTCCAGCTCGCGACACAAAGCGGGTTCGGGCAGTTCGCCGGGCTCGACCTTGCCGCCCGGAAACTCCCACAATCCTGCCATCGGCTTGCCCGGCGGGCGCTGCTGCACGAGGACGCGCCCGTCGCCATCGACCAGCGCCGCCGCCACTACCGTGAGGATACCCCCTGTTGGAATCCCAGCATTCGATTTCAGCATTTCGTTAATCTTGTTTCCGTAGTTTTCCGGTAGAGCCAAGCCGAAAGGGCGACGATGCGTGCACTCAAGCCATTTCTGACCCGGCTGTCACGCTGCACGCGCGGTGCGACGGCGGTCGAATATGGCTTTATCCTCGCGCTGATCGTCCTCGTCATGATCGCCGCGCTGACCGAACTTGCCGGCAGCACGACCGGCATGTGGAACAATGTCAGCAACAAGGTCCAGAACCCCGGTTGATTTTTCGACCGATCCGGTCGCGCGCCTAAGGCGTTTGTTAACCTCCGTCACTTAATTTCGAAGCTGCTGAGACCGGTTTGCCCCGGGAACAGCCGGGAACTGAAGCTTCGAACAGGATGGAGACCGGTATGAACACGATCCGCAAGATTTTTGGCAACAAGAAGGGCGCAACCGCAATCGAGTACGGCCTGATCGCCGCTCTGATCGCCGTCGCCGCGATTGCCGCGATGCAGGGCCTGGGCAACCAGCTCAAGACGACCTTCACCAACGTTTCGTCGAACATGAAGGCGTCGTAAGACCTCTTCGTTTCGAAACGACTGAACGGAAGGGGCGGCGAGCCAGCGGTTCGCCGCCCCTTTTTCATGCAGGGGGATTTATGGTTAAGCGCCTTTTGGCGACGTTGCGCGACACCCGCGCGGCAACCGCTATCGAATATGGCCTGATCGCCGCGCTGATCGCCGTGGCCGCGATCGCCGCGATGCAGGGCCTGGGCAATCAGCTCAAAAAGACGTTCACCAACGTGTCGTCGAACATGAAGGCGTCCTGATCTCGGCAGCCAAATAACGAGGGGGCGGAGACCATCAGTCCCGCCCCCTTTTCGTTAGTTCCCGATGGAAAAGTCAGGCCCGGCCCATCGCCAGGAACTTGGCGCGGCGAGCCTGGCGCAGCGCGGTGGCGCTTTGGCCGGACAGATCCTTGAGCGCCGATTCGATCGCGTCGCCCAGCGAATCGATCGCCTTGGCATGGTCGCGGTGCGCGCCACCCAGCGGCTCGGTGACGATCGTGTCGATGACGCCAAGTTCCTTGAGGTGCTGCGCGGTGACCTTCATCGCCTCGGCGGCGTCGGCGGCCTTGTCGGCGGTGCGCCACAGGATCGACGCGCAACCCTCGGGCGAGATCACCGAATAGACGGCATGTTCCATCATCAGCACGCGGTTGCCCGCGGCAAGCGCAACCGCGCCGCCCGACCCGCCCTCACCCAGAATCGATGCGACCATCGGCACGCCGAGGTTGAGGCACGCCTCGGTCGAGCGGGCGATGGCTTCGGCCTGACCGCGTTCTTCGGCCTCCATGCCGGGGAACGCGCCGGAGGTGTCGACCAGCGTCACGACGGGGATGCCGAACTTGTCGGCGAGCTCGACCAGCCGGATCGCCTTGCGATAGCCCTCAGGCTTGCCCATGCCGAAATTGTGGCGGAGGCGGCTGGTGGTGTCGTCGCCCTTTTCATGGCCGATGACCATCACGCGCTGACCACGGAAACGGCCGAGGCCACCCTGAATCGCCTGATCGTCGGCGAACGCGCGGTCCCCGCCGAGCGGCATGAAATCCTCGATCAGCCGCGCGACATAATGTTTGAAGTGCGGCCGCTCCGGATGGCGCGCAACCAGCGTCTTCTGCCACGGGGTCAGCTTGGAATAGGCGTCCTTGAGGAAACGGTCGGACTTGCCCTGCAGCTTGGCAACTTCGGACTCGATATCCACCTCGCCACCTGCAGCGGTGTCGCGCAATTCGTCGATCCGGGCCTGAAGCTCGGCGATCGGTTTTTCAAATTCAAGAAAGCTAGCCATCGCCGCGGCACTATGCCCCGTCGCGCTTCGCGTCAATTCGGGGCGTGTCGGCGAGCGGGTGGCGTTCGTTGACGAGGCTTACCAGCCGGGCGCTGTCGACATGGGTGTAGATTTCGGTGGTCGCGATATCGGCGTGGCCCAGCATCGCCTGCAGCGCGCGCAGATCCGCCCCGCCCTCCAGCAGATGCGTGGCAAAGGCGTGGCGCAGGACATGCGGGCTGATGCGGTCGGGCGGGATGCCCGCCAGCCCCGCAATCTCGCGGACCATCTGGTACAGGCGGATGCGGCTGAGATGCCCCTTGCCCGAGGGGAACAGCCACGGCCGGGCCGGATCGACATGGTCGCGCCACGCCGCCACCGCCGCACGGGCGCGATCGGACAGCGGCACCAGCCGCTCCTTGCCCCCCTTGCCGCGCAAGATGAGGTAGGGCTTGTCGGGTTGGATTGCGCCACGCGGGAGCGACACCAGCTCGCTCGCTCGCAGGCCCGAGCCGTAGAGAAGTTCGATCAGCGCGAGCAGGCGCAGATCGCGGGGGTCAGGGGGCACGCGATCGATCCGCGCCTGGATCGCGGCAAAGATCGCCTCGACATCGGCGTTGGACAGCGTCCTGGGCAGTCCCCGCCCGTTGCCGGGGCGGGGCAGCGCACTGCCGGGATCGTCAGCACGCAGCTTCTCGTCGACCAGAAAGCCATAGAAGCGGCGCAATGCCGCCGATTTGCGCGCTACGGTGGCGCGGGCCAGATCGCGCCACTCCTCCGCCAGCCGCTCGATCGCCGTGCGGTCTGCTACGGCAAGCCCGCCGTCGAGCGCCTGCGACGCCAGCCGCAAGTCGGTGCCGTAGGCCGCGAGCGTGTTTGCCGACGCGCCCGCTTCGGCGGCCAGCATCTCGAGGAAGCGCTCGATCAGCGCCGGGTCGTCCCCGGGGCGGATATGACTCAAAGCCGCGTGATCGCCTCGACGGCGATCATCCGCGCATAGCCGTCGAGCCCGACCTGAGTCAGCGCGCGGGTGATGTGATACAGCGCCTCGGGCGACACCCCTTCCCACACCCGGCTCTGCATCCCCACGGCGGCGAGCAGCACGACCGTCCCCGGCTGGTTCGCGTCCGCCGCCTGCGCGATGGCGCGGGTCCAGGCGTTAGCGGCGTCGAACTCGACGCCGGATGCGCGCATCAATCGGTCAGCATCGTTGGTCGGGATGCGGCCCATCCCGGCCATCGCCGCGATCAGCATCGCGCCATTGGTCGCGTCCGCGCTGTTGCGATACGCCTCGACATCGCCGACCGCGACCGCGCGGCCCGGTTCGGCGAGCAGCAACATACCCCAGCCATCGCTGCCGCGCGGTGCAATCTGCTTCCAGCGCAACGCGGCGCGGTCGAACCCGGCGCTTAGCATCGATGCGATCAGGCGATCGGCGTCGGCAGCATGTTCGGGCGACGGGTTCAGGCGCGCGGCGGCGCGGGCGGTGAGGATCAACCGGCTATAGGTGGCGCGCGGCCCCTGCGCCTCATCCCACAACTGCCGCATACGCTCGACCCGCTCTGCAGCGGTAGCGGCGGTGAAGGCGGCGCGCAGATCGCGGGCGACCGCAACCTCGGCGATCGACGGATCTTCCTGCGCCTCGATCTCGCCGTACAGGTCGGTGAGCGCCTGGCTCGAAAAGATGCCCTGAGTTGCCGCCGCCTCTGCCGCCGCCGCGCGATCACGCAGGCCGAGCATCGGCGCGGTCGCACGCCAGTGGCGCAGTTGCGGTCCGGCGGTGCCGTACATCCGCTCAGGGATATCGGTGCCCGATGCGACCGCAAGGCCCCAGCGCCACGCACTGATCCGGTCCACGGCGTCCCATTCGATCGTAACCGCGCGGCGACCCGATACACCCATGCCGACCAGCTTCTCGGCCAGCAGCACATCGACCGCATTGCCCATGCGGCGACGACTGGCGTCGATCAGCGGCCCGGCCTTGGACGGGTCCGCATCGAGCCCTGCGCAGATCGCTTCGGCGAGCCGCCAGTTGCGGTCGGGCGCGGTATCGAGCGCGGGCTGAACCATCGGGCACATCCCGCCCGGATCGGCGGTGGCGAGCATCGCCTGCATCGCCACCTGAAACATTTTCGGCGTGTAGTTGGCGATATCGACCGACTGCACCAGCGCGCGCGCGGCATCCGCCTCGCCCATGCGGATCAGCAGCCAGGCACGCTCCGCAGCGAAATCGGCGCCGTTGAGGCCGCGCGGGGTGTCCACCCGCGACAGCAGCGCGCGGCGCAGCGCGATCGACAGCCAGCGCGACGCGACCGGCGCATCGGCGCGGCGCATCAATGTCTGAAGGAAGCCACCATCAGCATTGCCGAACGCGGTGGCGGCCAGCCCGTCGCTGGCGGGCGAGGACGGGCCGACCTGCGCCAGCGAGCGCTTGGCGAAATCGGGAAGTTCGTAGCGGGCGATCGTCGCGTAATCGATCTCGCCCGGTGCTTCGGGCGCAACGCCACCGGCCGCTGCGGTCGTATTACCGAGCGCAACCGGCTGAGCATCCGCGCGCGGCGCGCTCGTCGGTCCAGCCGTTGGCGCGGTCGGCGCGGGGGCTGGCGCCGGAGCAGGCGCAGGGACCGGATCGTCGAATCCGGGGGGCAGCAGCGATTCGGGTCGATCCTGCCCCAGCGCGGGAATTCCCACGCCTGCAGCGACCACCAGAACCGCGGCGAGCGCGGTCTTAGTTCGAGAGATTGTCAAGCGGGACGACCTTCTCGACACTCACCGGTTGCTTTTCCGTATCGCGCCCCGCGAGGAAAAAAAGCCCTCCAATCAACAGGATAGCGACAATGACGATGATGATGAGCGAACGGGACATCGACCCCCTCAAACCGGTTCTGACTACAGGCGACGGGCCTTTTGCCCGAGCGCGATGCTCGCTGTATAGCCCCCGCGACCATGCTGCAAACCCACCCAGCCGATCCTGAACCGATTACCCGCCCGATCGTGCTGATCGGACTGATGGGCGTGGGCAAAACCACGGTCGGCCGCCGCCTTGCCCAGCGCCTCAAACTCCCCTTTGTCGACGCGGACGCAGAGATCGAGGCGGCAGCGGGCATGACCGTTTCCGAAATCTTCGAGCGATTCGGCGAACCGCATTTTCGCGACGGCGAACGACGCGTGATCGCGCGGCTGATCGATGGCGCGCCAAAGGTGATCGCGACCGGCGGCGGCGCATTCCTAAACGAGGAAACCCGTACGCTGATCCTTGACCAGGCGACCGCGATCTGGCTGGACGCCGCCCCCAAGGTCTTGGCCGAACGCGTCGCAAAGCGCGACCATCGCCCGCTACTGCGCGGAAAGGATCCGTTGAAGGTGCTCACCGAACTCGCCGAAATTCGCAACCCGGTCTATGCGCTCGCGCCGATCCATGTGGTGAGCAAGGCCGCGCCGCATGAGGCGACGGTCAATTCGATCCTGACGGCGCTCGGCCGATGAAGGTCGTCCCGGTCGCGCTGGGTGCGCGCAGCTATGAGGTGCGGATTGCCAGCGGCTTGCTGGCGCAGGCGGCGGAGCAGTTGGCGCCGCTGTCGCGCGGACGCCCGTTCGTCATCGTCACCGATGCCAATGTCGCGCCGCATGCCGCGCGGCTGGCGGCGCTACTGCACAATGGCGGCCTGGCGAGCGATATCATCGCCCTGCCCGCGGGCGAGGCGACCAAGAGCTGGGCTCAGCTCGAATCGCTCACCGACGCGCTGCTCGAGCGCGGGATCGAGCGTGGCGACAATGTCATCGCACTGGGCGGCGGTGTCATCGGCGATCTGGTCGGGTTCGCAACGTCGATCCTCAAACGCGGCTGTCACTTCGTGCAGATCCCCACCACCCTGCTGGCACAGGTCGACAGCTCGGTCGGCGGCAAGACCGCGATCAACAGCCGGGCGGGCAAGAACCTCATCGGCGCCTTCCACCAGCCATCGCTGGTGCTGATCGACCCCGACCTGCTCGACACGCTGCCGCTGCGCGACCTGCGCGCGGGCTATGCCGAAGTGGTGAAATACGGGCTGATCGACGATCTCGGTTTTTTCGAGTGGTGCGAGGCCAATGGCGCGGCGCTGCTCGCTGGCGATCCCGCGGCGCGCGAGTTCGCTATTGCCCATTCGGTTGCGGCCAAGGCGCGGATCGTCGCCGCCGACGAGCGTGAGACGACGGGCGTGCGCGCGCTGCTCAACCTTGGCCATACCTTTGGTCATGCGCTGGAGGCAGAGACGGGCTTCTCCGACGCCTTGCTGCATGGTGAGGGCGTAGCGGCGGGGATGGCGCTGGCCTTTGCCTATTCGGCGCGGCGCGGGCTATGCCCGGCGCAGGATGCCGATCGGGTCGCGGCGCATCTGAAGGCGATGGGGATGCCCCATGACCTCGCCAGCGCGGGCATCACCGCGTCGGGCGAGACGCTGGTCGCGCACATGCTTCACGACAAGAAGATGGACGCGGGCACCCTGCCCTTCCTGCTCGCGCGCGGCATCGGGCGGACCTATCTCGACAAGCAAGTCGACCTGGCGGACGTGGCGGCGTTTCTGGACGAACTGCGGCGCTGACAACGACAGTTTGCCTTGAGCCCGTCGAAGGGCCGCAAGCGAAACGTCTGTTGTGACTCGCCCTTCGACAAGCTCAGGGCAAACGGCGATTCGTAATAGCAGGCGCTAGTGGTGCGCCGCGCTCCCTTAAGCCTCGAGCTGGCGCATCAGGCTGCGCACAGCGCCATCGATTTCGCTGTCGGTGCCGCGCAGTTCCTCGATGCGGCGGACGGCGTGGATGACGGTCGAATGGTCGCGATTGCCGAACTTGCGGCCGATTTCCGGCAGCGAGCGCGTGGTCAGGCGCTTGGCGAGGTACATCGCGATCTGGCGCGGGCGGGCGATTGCCACCGCGCGGCGCTGTGACACCAGGTCGAGCTGCTTGACGTCGAAATGCGACGACACGGCCTTCTGAATCTCGTCGATCGTCACGCGGCGCTGGCTGCCGCGCAGTGCCTCGCCAAGCACGCTCTCGGCGAACTCGATCGTCACGACCTCGTTGTTGAGCTGCGAATAGGCGACGAGGCGGTTGAGCGCGCCTTCCAGCTCACGCACCGACGAACTGATCCGCGTCGCGAGCAGGTCGAGCACTTCGGACGGCACCGTGGCACCGGCCATATCCTCAAGCTTGCGGTCGAGGATCGTGCGGCGCAGGCCAAGCTCGGCCGGCTTGATGTCAGCGGCAAGGCCCGAGCCGAGGCGCGAGGCGAGGCGGGTTTCGATCCCCTCAAGCGCCAGCGGGCTGCGATCGGCGGCGATCACCAGCCTTTTGCCCTCGCGCATGAACTCATCGACCGTGTGGAAGAACTCTTCCTGAGTCGATTCCTTGCCGGCGATGAACTGGAGATCGTCGATCATCAGCAGGTCGACGCCACGCAGACGCGCCTTGAAGCTGTAGGTGTCGCGCTCGCGCACCGCGCGGACGAATTCGAACATGAAGCGCTCGGCCGGCATGTAGATCGCGGTCGCGTCCGGGCATGCATCCATGAACGCATGGCCGATCGCGTGCATCAGGTGCGTCTTGCCCTGGCCGGTATTGCTGTGGAGGTAAAGCGGGCTGAAGCGCGGCTTGCCCGGCTCCGCCAGCGCCTTGGCGGCGTTGAACGCCAGCCGGTTGGACGTGTCGACCACGAATCGATCGAAGGTGAAGCGCGAATCGAGATTGGGACGCTCGCCCGCTCCGGCCGAGGCCGAGGGCGCGGCGGGCGTCGCCGCTTCGACCACGGGGGTCGCTGCGGCAAGCTCACGATTCGCACGCGCGTCGACCGTCTCGATCGAAACCGTACGCACACCTGGAAGCTGCGCACGGAATTCCATCGCCAGACGGTCCGCATAATGATTTTTGACCCAGTTGGTCATGAAGGCGGACGGCAGGCCAAGACGCACCGTTTCGGCGTCGTCGCCCGGGATCAGGACGATTGGCTTAAGCCACTGGTCGAACAGCCGCTGCCCTGCGGAAAGTCGCAGATTGCCGCGCACGCGTGTCCAGGCCTTGGCTTGATCCATATTTTCCGTTGCCCCTCAATTGCCAAACACCCGCATGCGCGCCCGGCGCGCATGGACTCCCCCCGACGCGAAGGAGTTCCTTCGCGCAAATCGCTCAGGCAACAGCCTCCCTCAGCCGGAATCACATCCGCACTGGGTTGGTGCCTTCGCTGAATCCGCCGACGTGAACGCCGTGGCGGAGGTCCGTTTTAGGGACGCTTTTCTGAGTCGAGCAAGAGGGTGGCATGTAAAGAATCTGAAATAAGTGGGGTTGACTCACTCAGACCCCCGGAAACGCGTTATTCTTCAAATAAGATACTGATTTAACGCGCTTTTATTGAATCGTTACATCTCCGTAACACCGCGACTCATTGGAATTGCGTGATTCGCATGCGCGCGGTCAGAAATTGGTCTGGTCACAAACGAAAAACCCCGCCGGCACAGGGCCGGCAGGGCTATTTCGATCGTCCTGATCGGCGGTTCAGCCGAGTGCGGCGAGCCGCTTGGTCAGGCGCGAGAACTTGCGCGAGGCGGTGTTCTTGTGAACGACGCCCTTGGCCACGCCGCGTGCCAGCTCCGGCTGCATCGCCTTGAGCGCGATTTCCGCTGCGGCCTTGTCGCCGCTGGTCAGTGCGCTTTCGACCTTCTTGACGAAGGTACGGATGCGGCCAACGCGGGCACCGTTGACTTCGGCGCGGCGGTCGTTGCGGCGGATGCGCTTCTTGGCTTGCGGCGTGTTCGCCATGAATCTTCGTTCCTGTTTTCGATGCGAAAAGAGGCGCGGATTTCCGTCCCACGCCTCGGGAAAGCGCGCCCCTTAGCGAGGGCAGGCGATTCGGTCAACCTTTTGCGGAGGAAAACCGGGCACTAACGCTGGCATTTCGGACACCAGAAGGTCGAGCGCCCACCCTCGGCATAGCGCACGACGGTGCCACCGCATTCGCACGGTTCGCCCTCACGGCCATAGACTTTGAACTGCTTGGAGAAATAGCCGAGCTCGCCATCGGGGCGGGCATAGTCGCGCAGCGTCGATCCGCCGGCTTCGATCGCCGATTCGAGCACGCCATGAACCGCCGCGACGAGTCGCTGGAGTTGCGGCCGGGTCAGTGATCCGCCGCTGCGCTTGGGCGAGATGCGCGATTCGTACAGCGCCTCACAGACATAGATGTTGCCGAGTCCCGCGACGATGCGCTGGTCGAGCAGCAACAGCTTGATCGACGCCACCCGCCCGGCGAGCGCCTGGCGCAGGTGATCGGCGGTGAAGTGCGGCCCCAGCGGCTCGGGCCCCAGCGCGGCGAACGGCGGCCACGCGCCGATCTCGGCCGTCGGCATCAGGTCGACCGACCCGAATCGCCGGGGATCGTTGAGCGCCAGCACCCGGCCCGCCCCGGTCTCGATCAGCAGATGATCGTGGGTCAGCAACTCGGTCGGATCGATTCGCCATCGACCCGACATGCCGAGGTGGAAGATCATGGTGTCGCCGCGATCGGTGTCGATCAGGCCATATTTGGCCCGCCGCCCGAGCGCGGTGACGGTTGCCCCGGTCAGCCGCTGACCCAGATCGACCGGCATCGGGCGGCGCAGGTCGGGGCGGCGCAACTGGACGCGCGCGATCCGTTGCCCGTGCAAGGCAGGGGTCAGACCGCGGACCGTCGTTTCGACTTCGGGAAGCTCGGGCATTTTGTCCAGCTAAGCGGGCTTTGCCGCGCCCACAAGGGCGGCTAAGGGCTTGGCCATGACCGACACCGTCTCCTTTGGCTATGAAGAGGTTGCGCCCGACGAAAAGACCCGCCGGGTAGGCGGCGTCTTTTCCAGCGTCGCGGCGCGCTATGACATCATGAACGACGCCATGTCCGGCGGGCTGCACCGCGTCTGGAAGGACGTGTTCGTCCGCCGGGTGAAGCCGCGCCCGGGCGAAGCGATTCTCGACATGGCCGGCGGTACTGGCGACATCGCCTTCCGCATGGCCGAGCATGGCGCTGCGGTCACGGTCGCTGATATCAACCCAGATATGCTCGCCGTCGGCATCGACCGTGCTGCCAAGCGCGGCATCGACGGGCTGGTATGGAGCGAGGCCAATGCCGAGACGCTGCAATGGCCCGACCGATTCTTCGACGCCTATACGATCGCGTTCGGCATCCGGAACGTCACAGACATCCCGGCGGCGCTGCGTGAGGCGCATCGCGTGTTGCGCCGGGGCGGACGGTTCTTCGTCCTCGAATTTTCGACGACGCTGTGGCCGGGCTTTGCCGATGTGTACGACGCCTATTCGCACCGGCTGGTACCGAAGCTCGGCGAGATGCTGGCGGGCGATGCCGACAGCTACCGCTATCTGGTCGAATCGATCCGCCGCTTCCCCGACATGCCGACGTTCGAGGCGATGATCAAAGACGCAGGCTTCGTGCAGACGCGGGTCGAGCCGATGCTGGGCGGGCTGGTCGCGATTCACAGCGGCTGGAAGATTTGACCGCTCCCGTCGTCCATCTGTGGCGCCTCCTGAAATGGGGTCGCACGCTGGCGCGTCACGGCGCGCTTCGCGGGATCGAGCGTGACCGCAATGCGCCGCCGTTGGTCCGCCGCGCCGCGCGCATTCTGCGATTCGGCGCGCGCCTGCCCGATGTGCCGCGCTATGCCGATGCGCTGCAGGCGATCGGCCCGGCGGCGATCAAGCTCGGCCAGACGCTCGCCACCCGCCCCGATTTGATCGGCGAAGCGGCGGCGCATGATCTGTTGCGGCTGCAGGACGCCCTGCCCCCCGTCCCGTTCGCGGTGATCCGCGCGGCGATGGAATCGGGTTTCGGGCGGCCGATCGAAGATCTGTTCCTGTCGGTCGAGGAGACGCCGATCGGCGCAGCATCGATCGCGCAGGTGCATCGCGCGATCACCACCGATGGCCATCAGGTCGCGGTAAAGGTGCTGCGCCCGGGCATCGAGGTCGAGTTCGCACGCGCGATCGAGACCTATGAATGGGCGGCGGCGCAGCTCGAGGCGCAGGGGGGTGAAGTTGCGCGCCTGCGCCCGCGCCTGGTGATCGAGACGTTCAAGCGTTGGACGGCGCGCGAGTTGGACCTGCGGCGCGAGGCGGCGTCGGCATCCGAGCTGTCCGAATCGATGGAGGCGGAGCCCGACTTCACCGTCCCGACGATCGACTGGCAGCGTACGACCGGCAAGGTCATGACGCTCGAATGGATCGACGGAATCAAACTGTCGAACCGCGACGCGCTGATCGCTGCGGGGCATGACACCGAGAAGCTGGCGCATACGCTGGTGCGCGCGTTCCTGCGTCAGGCGATCTCCGAAGGCTTTTTCCACGCCGACATGCACCAGGGCAATTTGTTCGCCCTGCCCGGCGATCGGATCGCGGCGATCGATTTCGGGATCATGGGCCGGATCGACCGGCGTGCGCGGGTATGGCTGGCGGAGATCCTCTACGGCCTGATCACCGGCAATTACCGCCGCGTCGCCGAGATTCATTTCGAGGCGGGCTATGTCCCCGCGCACCACAATGTCGCCGAGTTCGCGACCGCGCTGCGTGCGGTGGGTGAGCCGATGCGCGGCCTGCCGGTCAAGGACATGAGCGTCGGCATGATGCTCGACAGCCTGTTCAACATCACGCGCGATTTCGACATGCAGACCCAGCCGCATCTGCTGCTGCTGCAAAAGACGATGGTGATGGTCGAGGGCGTGGCGACGCGCATCCACCCCGACATCAACCTGTGGGACAGCGCCGCCCCGTTCGTGCGCGAATGGATCCGCACCGAGCTGGGACCGGAGGCGTTCCTGGCCGACCGGATTTCGGAGGATCTGAAGACGCTGGCGCGGCTGCCCAGGCTGATCCGCAATATCGAACGGCACTTCCCCGATCCGGGCGGCGCCCCCCCTGCCCCGCCACTGCGCGAGATTCAGGTCGTGCGCGTCGGCGGTGGCTGGCGTTATGGCGTGGTCGCGCTGGGCGCGGCGATGGCCGGGGCTGCCGTCATGGCGTGGGTACTGCCCTGACGGGGCTGCCCGCCGCCATTTGATTCGGATGCGAAACCGTTTGCCGGTCTTTCGGTGTTACGTCATCCTCCCGCGGGGCTGACGCATCGCAGGAGGGGGAAATGAGCTTCGACAGTTTCGTGGCCGCATTGTCTGGCGCAAAAGTCGAGTTCGAGCATCTCAAGGTCGCTCAGCTGGCGCAGGCCATGCTCGAAAGCGGACGGGGCACGTCGGCGCTCTTCACCCAGCACAACAATCCCTATGGCATGAAATACCGGTCCGAAATGGCCGGACTGGCGACGTCCATTTCCTATACCGACTCAGCAGGCGAGACCGATGCCTATTGCCGCTTCGCCAGCGATGCCGATGCCGTCCGTGGCTATTGGCGCTTCATCGATCGTTCGCCCTATTCGGGATGGCGGGCGGCGGCGGCGAGCCCGGTCGAATATCTGCGCTTCATTACCTTTGCCGGCTATCTCGGAGGACCGCATGACCAGGTGCCGCCGGCACAGCGCGCGGCCGATCGCAAGAAGAAGACCGACTATATCGCCAAGTTGCAAAAGCTGTTTCCCGAAGCGGAAAAGCGGCTGCGCGACGCCCATGCCGCGCAGGTTCCGCCCGGGGCCGACGCGATCTGGCGGCACAAGGGCGTGTTTCTGGACGTCGGCCATGGTCAAAAGCCCGAAGGCTATGACCCAGGTGCGATCAATGCCGGCAGCAACATCACCGAAC
This sequence comes from uncultured Alphaproteobacteria bacterium, assembly GCA_942493255.1. GTDB lineage: Bacteria > Pseudomonadota > Alphaproteobacteria > Sphingomonadales > Sphingomonadaceae > Sphingomonas. The sequence continues at coordinate 2,881,750 of OW818683.1, forward strand.
ATGCGCTCAACCTGACCGCCGCAGCGGCCTGCGCCGCAGCGCTGCGCGCGGTTGGCGTCCCGGTCCTCGTCGACGACGGCAAGAAGGACAATTACACGGCGGGCAAGGCCAGTGCCGGGTATGACGTATTCGTCTCCTTGCACCACAATTCCTCCGAGAACCCCGCTCAGGGGACCGAGGTGTTTTCGCACGTGACCAAGGGCACCGCGGCGGATCGCGCGCTGGCTAAGCAAGCCTCGACCGCGATCGCGACCGAACTGGGCATCACCGACCGGGGCGGAAAGGCTGCGAGCTTTTCCGTGCTGTCCGGCGCACGCGATGCCAAGGTGCGCGCCGCGATCCTTGCCGAATTCTATTTCATCCAACGGCAAACCCCGCCGAACCCACCCCCGGCCAGCTTCCACGAGTGGAGCAGGCGCGGCGGCGAGGCATTGGCCGGCGCCGTGATCGCATGGCTGCGCGCCAATCCATGACCGGCTAGGGGCTGGTCGGCGGCGGGAAGCAAACCTATACCCCCGCCGCGATGACGCCCGCCCCGCCCCTGTGGCTTTCCGCCCCCAGCCGCTTCGCCGCGCTGCCGGTGAATCGTGCGCGCTGGGTGGTGGCTGGGGTCGTGCTGTTGATCCTCGGCGCGCTCAGCGTGTTGTTTGTGCCGCTGCCCGTGCCCGGCGCGACTGGTGCCGGGGCGGATCGGCAGGGCGATGTCGCGCTGTATGAATCGATCGTCGCGGCGGTGGCGCATGGCGAGGGTTATTACCGCGCCGCGGCGGATGCATTGCGGATGGGCGGCTATCCGCTGCGGCCGTTCCTGACCTTTCGCATGCCGGGGCTGGCCGTGGTGCAGGGCGCGCTGCCCGCTGCGCTTACTGTTGCGATGCTGTACGCGCTCGCACTGGCAACGGCGTGGAACTGGTACCGGCGGGTGGCCGAGGCTCTGCCGCGCTGGCCAGCCCGCGTGGTGGCGCTGGTGCTGCTCACCGCCGGGATGCTGGCGTTCGTACAGAGCGGGCTGATGGCGTTTCACGAGATCTGGGCGGGGTTGCTCGTCGCGCTCAGCCTCGCGCTGCGCCGCCCCGGACGTTGGGTCGAGGCAGCGGCGATTGCGGCGATCGCCATGCTGATCCGTGAGACGGCGGCGCTGTACGTCATCGTCATGGCGGGCATTGCCCTTGCCGAGGGCCATCGGCGCGAGGCGGCGGGATGGGCGGCAGCGCTCGGCCTGTTCCTACTGGTGCTGACCGCGCATGCGGTGGCGGTGCAGGGTGTGACGGGGCCGCTCGACGCGACCTCACCGGGCTGGGCGGGGCTGAACGGGTTCGGGCTGTTCGTCCGCGCGATGACGCTGGCGACCGGGTTGCAGTTGCTGCCGCCCGCGCTGGCCGCGATTCTGACCGCGCTGGCGCTGTTCGGCTGGGCCTGCTGGCGCGACCCGCTCGGACTGCGCGCGCTCGCCACCTTCTGCGCCTATGCGCTGGTGATCAGCCTGTTTGCGCGGCTCGACACCTTTTACTGGGGGCTGATCATCGCGCCGGCGTTTCTGATCGGCCTCGCCTTTGTGCCCGACGGCCTGCGCGACCTGTGGGTCCGCGCGCGCGACAGGCGGCGGGTGGTCGTGACGCAGGTTGCGCGCTAGAGACTATCCGATGAAGCGTATCCTTCTTATCGTCGGCGGCGGCATCGCGGCGTACAAGGCGTGCGAGCTGGTCCGGCTGATCCGCAAGGCGGGGCACTCCGTCACCTGTGTCGTCACCGCAGGCGGACAGCATTTCGTGACGCCGATGACGCTCGCCGCTCTGTCCGAGAACCAGGTCTATACGACGCTGTGGGACCTCAAGGACGAGGCGGAAATGGGGCATATCCAGCTCAGCCGCGCCGCCGATCTGGTCGTCGTCGCGCCCGCCACCGCCGATCTGATGGCGAAGATGGCGGCGGGAATTGCCGACGATCTCGCCACAACCCTGCTGCTCGCGACCGACAAGCCGGTGCTGGCAGCGCCCGCGATGAATGTGCGGATGTGGCAGCACGCGGCGACGCAGCGCAACGTCGCCACGCTGCGCGCCGATGGCGTGGCCGTGCTGGAGCCCGACGAGGGGCCGATGGCGTGCGGCGAGTTCGGTGCCGGTCGCCTGCCCGAGCCGGACGCGATCCTGCGTGCGATCGAGGATGCGCTGGCGCCGTCATCGGGTCGGCTCGCGGGCAAGCATATTCTGGTCACCGCCGGGCCGACGCATGAGCCGATCGACCCGGTGCGCTACATTGCCAACCGTTCGTCGGGGAAGCAGGGCTTTGCAATTGCCGGAGCACTTGCGGCGCTGGGCGCGCGGGTCACGCTGGTTGCGGGGCCGGTTGCGCTGCCGACGCCTGCTGGCGTGGAACGAGTCGATGTCGAGACCGCGCGCGACATGGCGGCGGCGGTCGATGCCGCGTTGCCCGCTGATGCCGCAGTGATGGTCGCGGCGGTCGCCGACTGGCGCGCGGGCGATGTGGGGGAACAGAAGATCAAGAAGGGCGACGCCGCCGCCCCTGCGCTGGAGCTGGTTGAGAACCCCGATATTCTGGCCGGCCTGGCCCGTGGCGCAAAGCGACCGCGCCTCGTCATCGGTTTCGCCGCCGAAACCGAACGGGTGGTCGAACATGCGGTCGCTAAACGTACGCGCAAGGGCGCAGACTGGATTGTCGCCAACGATGTTTCGGGCGATGTCATGGGGGGCGATGCCAATCTTGTTCATCTTGTCACGGCGTCGGGCGTCGAAAGCTGGGAGCGGCTGGCCAAGGCCGATGTCGCACGCCGCCTCGCTGAACGGATCGCCGATGCGCTTTAAGCTCTCACTCCTGCTGCTCCCGCTGCTGATCGCCGGTTGCGCGGCCGACCGCGCGGGCACGTCGTCCAGCCCCAAGCTGTTTACCCAGGGCTTTGGCGCCAAGCCCAGCGCCGCGCCGACACTGTACGTCGTCGTGCATGGCGATGGCGCGCGGACCAAGGTCGACACCAGCGACTTCGCGCGCACGCTGGCAGCGGCCGAGCCGGGCAGCGCAGTCGTGCGGCTGCTGCGCCCCGGTTACTCGGACGGCGCGGGCGGCCAGTCGCCGGGTACGCGCGGCACGAGCAGCACCGACGATTACAGCGCCGAGCGGATCGCCGCAGTCGGCGATGCCATCGCTGCGCTGCGCACGCGTTATCGCCGCGCGCGTGTGGTCGCGATCGGCGAGGCCGGGGGCGCGATCGTGGTCGCGAACCTTGCCGGTCTGCGTCCGGGCCTCGTCGACGGCATCGTCCTCGTCTCCTGCCCTTGCGCGCTGCCCGAATGGCGTAAGTTCATCGCCGCGCGCGAGCCCAACGAGCCGCGCTGGAAGGAAAAGCTGATCAGCCTCGATCCGCTGCAGACCGCTGGCGGCATCCAGCCGGGGCTGCGCGCGGCGATCCTGATCGGCGGCGCGGACACCCGCGTCCCCGCCCGCTTCTCCCGCAGCTATGCCGAGGCGCTGAGCCTGCGCGGCATCGCCACCGATTTCCGCATCATCCCGGACCGCACCGCGCCGGTGCTGGAAGACCCACAGGTGATCGAGGCGACGCGTCGCCTCGCCGCCGCGCTGCCGAGGCGCACGTCGTGAGCGCGGCGATCTCGATCCGCCTGATGCGGCTCCCGCACGGCGAGGGCCTGCCGCTGCCCGCTTATGCAACTGCGGGCGCGGCGGGGATGGATGTCGTTGCGGCGGAGGATCTGGTGCTCGCCCCCGGTGCGCGCCATGCCGTCGCCACCGGCTTCGCCATCGCGATTCCCGCCGGTTTTGAGGTGCAGGTGCGCCCGCGCTCCGGCCTTGCGCTCAAGCACGGCATCACCTGCCTCAACACGCCGGGCACGATCGACGAGGATTATCGCGGCGAGGTGAAGGTGATCCTTGCCAATCTTGGCGACGAACCCTTCACCATCGTGCGCGGAGAACGGATCGCACAGCTCGTCCCCGCGCCGGTCCAGCGCGCGGTGTTCGAGGAGGTTGCGGCGCTCGACGACACGGCGCGCGGCGGCGGCGGGTTTGGATCAACCGGACGATGATCACGGTCACGGCCCTCGCGCTGACGCTTGCCGCCGTGCAGGGCGATCCGGCCCCGACACAGGACGCGCCTGCGCCGACGGCGATCAATTGGGAAAGCCTGCCGAACCTGCCCTATCGCGAGGCGCCGAGCATGACCCCGGCGATGCACGATTGGGCACGCGGACAGGTGAATGCGCGCAAATGCCGCGCGCGGCGGCTGGTCGACGGGCGCCCGGCGGTGCGGATCGAGGTCGCGGTGCTGGTCGATGAAGACGGCGTGCGCACCACCATCCCACGCGCGACTGGCTGTCCGACGATCGAGCAATATGCAGCCGGGCTGGTCGCGGGTTTTTCGCGCAACAACCTGACCCCGCGCACCGCCGCACCCGAAACCTGGTATCGCGCGACGGTGACCTTCGCCTGGCGGCCATGAATTTTTCCGACGCCGAACTCGAACGCTATGCCCGCCATATCGTGCTGCCCGAAATCGGCGGCGCGGGTCAGGCGGCGCTGAAGGCGGCGCGGGTGCTGGTGGTAGGCGCTGGCGGGATCGGGTCGCCGGCGTTGCAGTATCTGGCGGCGGCGGGGATTGGTCTGATCGCCGTCGCTGACGACGACGAAGTGTCCCTATCGAACCTTCAACGCCAGACGATTTACGGCACGGAGGATATCGGCAAGCGCAAGGTCTCTGTCGCTAAAGCGCGGGCACACGCGATCAATCCGCACCCTGAAGTATATGGGCTGTTCTATCGCCTCGATGCCAAGACGCTGGACACGACGATCCCGGATTTCGACGTCATCCTCGACGGCACCGACAATTTCGATACCCGCCTGCTCGTCGCCGACGCAGCCCTTCGCCACCGCATTCCGCTGGTCAGCGCCGCCGTCGGGCGGTTCGAGGGGCAACTCGGCGTGTTTCGTGGGTGGGAGGCGGACAAGCCCTGCTACCGCTGCTTCGTCGGGGCCGATCCGGAAACCGCCGGGATCAACTGTTCCGAACAGGGTGTGCTCGGCGCGCTGACCGGGATCATGGGCAGCCTTGCCGCGCTGGAGGTGATCCGCGCGATCCATCCGTTCGGGGAGGACAGCGCGGGCAAGCTGCTGCTCGCCGACACGCTGGCGCTGCGCTTCCGCACGCTGACCCTGCCCAAGGACCCAGGGTGCCCCGCATGCGCGGCCTGACGCTGATCGTCGCGACCGGCGATGTCGAACGCTTCCGCGCCGCGCTAGCGCTCGCCTGCGCCCATGCCGCGCTCGGGGGGCAGGCGCGCGTCTATGCGCATGAGAAGGCGGTGCCGATGCTGGTCCCCGGCGCGGACCCCGACGATGCCGCGCTGCCCGCGCATGGCTTTGCGACGCGCGCGCAATTGCTCGCCGAGGCGCATCAGGCCGGGGTGCGCCTGATCGCGTGCCAGACCGGCCTCGCCGCCGCCGGCCTCAGCTTCGAGGCGCTCGCCGCCGGGACCGAGCCCGGCGGCCTGATTTCGCTGATGGCCGATCTCGGCGACGACCGGCTGGTGGCGTTTTAGCCGTTACTGCGCCGGGAACGCCTGGCGCTTGCCGCCGGCCTTGTGAACGACGCCCTGGCGCATCACGAATTCGACCTGTTCCATCCGCTTGATATCGTCGAGCGGGCTGCCCGCCACCGCGATGATGTCGGCGTGCTTGCCCGGCGCGATCGATCCGATGCTGTCCGCCCGCCCGAGCGCTTCGGCAGCGTTGAGCGTGGCCGTCTTGAGCGCCATCGCCGGGGTCATCCCCGCCTTCACCATCATCGAAAATTCCTGCGCATTGTCACCGTGGCGCGACACGCCGCTGTCGGTGCCGAATGCGACCTTCACCCCCGCGGCATAGGCTTTGCTGTGGCTGGCAAAGGCGGCGGCGGCGGCTTCCTCAGCCTTGGGGATCACTGCGGGCGGGAGCAGCCCCTTGCGCGCCTGTTCCAGCGCAGCGGCGGGTGCCATCATCGTCGGGACCAGCCAGGTGCCGTTCTTCTTCATCATCGCGATCGTCTCGTCATCGAGGAACGACCCATGATCGACCGTGTCCACCCCGGCCGCGACCGCCGCCTTGGTCCCGGCGGCAGCATGGCTGTGCGTCGCGACCTTGCGGCCCAGGCCATGCGCGGTGTCGATGATCGCCGTCATCTCCGCATCCGTCATGGCGCGACCAAGCCCGCCTGACACGTTCGAGAGCACGCCGCCGGTCGACATATATTTGATCACCTGTGCCCCCAGCGCGATCTGCTGGCGCACCGCGCGGGTGCAATCCTCAGGGCCGTCACAGGTGTTGATCTGATGCTTGTGGATCGCGTCGGCGAACACCTCGGCGACGCCATTGGTGCCATCGGCATGGCCGCCGGAGACCGAGATCGAATTGCCGGCGTTGATGATAGTCGGCCCGGCAATGTCACCCCGCTCGACGCCTTCACGCAGCGCACGCATCCCCCGCGCGCTCCCGCCCAGGTCACGCACCGTGGTGAAGCCAGCCTCGAGCGTGACCCGCGCATTGGCAACCGCATGCATCATGTCATCGGCATCGTCGCGGTTGAGCGCGGTCAGCCGGTCGCGCAGCGGATCGCCGCCAATCCCCCATAGATGGACATGCATGTCGACCAGCCCCGGCATCACGAACCGGTCCTTGAGGTCGATCAGTTCCGCCCCGCCCTCAGGCGCGACGAAGCCGTCGCGGATTTCCGCCACCTTGCCGTCGCGCACCACGATCGTGCTCGGCCCGCGCGGCGCCTCGCCGGGCTTGGCGAGCAAGGTGCCGGCGTGGATGAACTTGACCTTGGCCGGCGCGACCGTCTGGGCCGCGAGCGGCGTCGCAGCAAGCAACGCGATGGTGACGGCGGCGATTCGACGCATGAAACTCTCCCCTGTTTGCGGCAGCCTAGGCGCTGACAGGGGATACTGGCTAGCCTCCGCGCATGGTGATCGATGGCGGGTCGCTCGCCGGGAAGCTGTCGTCGAGCTCGTCGTCCAGCTCGGCTTCCTGCTTGTTGCGCGCGATGCTCGCCTCCATACGGGCGATCTGCTCGGGCGTCGCTTGCCCCTGATGCTGCGCCTTCCAGCGGGCATAGGGCATGCCGTAGACCGTCTCGCGCGCGGCATCACGGTCCAGCTCCCCACCGCTCGCCTCGCTCACCCAGTCGCCCAGACAGTTGCGGCAAAAGCCCGCAAGCCCCATCAGTTCGATGTTCTCGGCATCGGTGCGGTGGCGCAGATGGCGGACCAGTCGGCGGAACGCCTGAGCGGCAATGCGGTCGTCAAGTTTGTCCAGCGTTGTCACAATGACGCCTCCACAGTTGAATAGTGCGCATTTGGCGTTAGGGACCGGCACAGACAAGACATGGAGAATTCGGCGATGACGAAGGCAATGGCACCGCGGTCGCGCAAGGTGCGCGTTCTGGCGACGCTCGGCCCCGCCAGCAATGCGCCGGAGATGATCGCCGCGCTCCATGCCGCGGGCGCCGACGCCTTCCGCATCAATATGAGCCATGGCGACCAGGAATCGAAGATCCCGGTGATCCAGGCGATCCGCGCGCTTGAGAAATCCACGGGGCGCCCGACCACGATCCTGGCCGATCTTCAGGGGCCGAAGCTGCGCGTCGGCAAGTTTGCCGACGGCAAGGTGACGCTGGCGACCGGCACATCCTTCCGCCTCGACCGTGACCCGACGCCGGGCGATGCGACCCGCGTCGAGCTGCCGCATCGCGAGATTTTCGAGGCGGTGACCGAGGGCGCGCGGCTGTTGCTGGACGACGGCAAGATGGTGCTGCGCGTCATCGGCTATGGCGTCGGCTATATCGACACGCGGGTCGAGGTTGGCGGCGTCTTGTCGAATTCCAAGGGGTTGAACGTCCCCGACATGGTCCTCCCCATGGCTGCGCTGACCGAGAAGGACCGCAGCGACCTTGCCTTTGCCGTGGAGCAGAAGGTCGACTGGATTGCGCTGTCGTTCGTCCAGCGGCCCGAGGATCTGGCCGAGGCGCGCCGCCTGATCGGGCCGGACGGCCCCGCGCTGCTCGCCAAGATCGAGAAGCCGAGCGCGGTCGCGCGGCTCGATGAGATTGTCGAGGCGTGCGACGGCGTGATGGTCGCGCGCGGTGACCTGGGCGTCGAACTGCCGCCACAGAATTTGCCCCCGATGCAGAAGCGCATCGTCGAAACCTCGCGCCGCATGGGCCGCCCGGTGATCGTCGCAACGCAGATGCTCGAATCGATGATCACCTCGCCCTCCCCGACCCGCGCCGAGGTGTCGGACGTCGCGACCGCGGTCTATGACGGCGCCGACGCGATCATGCTGTCGGCGGAGAGCGCCGCGGGCCAGTGGCCGATCGAATCGGTGACGATGATGGACGCGATCGCCGATTCGGTGGAGCGCGACCCGGCGCATGGCGACCGCGTGCACTTCACCGTGATGAAGCCCGATCCCACCACCGCCGACGCCCTCGCCGAAGCGGCCAAGACGATCGCGGCGAATGTGTCGGCAAGCGCGATCATCTGCTTCACCATGTCCGGCTCCACCGCCCGCCGCATCGCGCGTGAGCGCCCGTCGGTGCCGATCCTGGTGCTGACCCCCAAGGCCGAGACGGCGCGGCGCATGGGCCTGCTGTGGGGAACCCATGCGGTGCACACCCGCGATGTCGATTCGTTCGAGGACATGGTTGCCAAAGCCAAGCGCATGGCGATGCGCCACGGTATCGCCAAGGGCGGCGACCGCGTGGTCGTGTGCGCCGGCGTCCCGTTCGGCACGCCGGGCTCGACCAACGTGCTGCACGTCGTGACGATCGTCGGGGATGAGCTTAAGGGGCGGAGCTGACCGCCGCTCCAGGCGGTGACCTTGAAAGTCGCCACGCGACCTGAACCTGCATCTGGAAAACCGGGGATTGATCGCGAAGCTCGGTCTCGGCCTTGGCATCGAACCCTTTGCGCGCCGCCGTCACGTCAAGGCTGGCCTGGGCGGCGTAGCGCAACCAGGTCCGGGCCGCAGCCAGTTGCCCAAGCTTGAACTTGGCGTCCCCAAGAATACCAAACGCAATCGCCCGGCTCGGATCGGCGATGGGCACACCCTGCCAGAAGGCAATGGTCTCAGCGTCAAACAGCCCGTCGAGTTCATGATATGAGCCGCGACGTTGCTGTATGTACATTTCGTAGAGGGTGATCGCCCGTGCGAAAAACCCACCCTTTCCCATTGTCTTCTCGACGACCGCACGCATCTCCCGGGCGGCTGTTGCGGCGAGATCGTACCGTTCCTGCATGACATAGACGATCGTTCGATCCTTTGAGACGCCGATCAACAGCATCTCGAGTTCAGGCCGCCCCTCCACAAGCTTGCGGACCCGGTCCAGAAGCGCAAGCGACCGCGCATAGTCCTTGCCATTGCGCTCGAGCCGCGCGGCAGTCAGCAGATATTTGCCCATCTTTGCCGGGGGCAGGTTCGCCTTTTCGGCATTGATCAGCGCGGCTGCCGCAATGGACCGCGCCCTGTCGATATCGGGCAACAATTCCGCGAGTTTGAACTGTGCATCGATCAGCGCGGCATCGGTCGCGGGCTTTGCGACGGTCAAGACCGCAACCGCCTCCGTCGTCCAGGCAATGCCGCGATCGCGGTCATACGCGCCCACGATGTTGACCATACCAATCTTGGCCGATGCGAGATGGTCGGGCGCGATGCCCGGCGCACTGGAATAATCCGCGATGACCGCTTCGCCCGCAGCGACCGCTTCCTTGACCTTCCCCTGCATCCCAAGCACGAGTGGCAGAAACTCACGCAATTCAAGTGCGTAGGAATCATACTTCCCATACAGCGAGGTGCGGATCAGGATCGCCCGCTCCAGCATCTTTTCCGACAGAGCGGGATCGCCTCCCATCGCGATGGCGGGCGCAGTCGATCCAAGCGCAATCGCCGCCGCCACACTGCCGGGGCCGAAATTCTCCTCTGCAGCGGTTACGGCGCGCGCAACGCGCGAACGAAGCTCCGGGAGCCCGGCCGATGCCGCGGCGTGGGTTGTGAGTACAAGAATGCATTTGCGCCCATTCGGAGACGCAGCGATGCAGGCAGCGATTTCAGGCTCAATCAGCCGCCGCGCCGTTTCATGATCCCCAGCCGCGATCGCCCTGGAAACCTCACCGGGGACGGGCCATTGCACATCGTCCTGCGCAAAAGCGGCGCAAGGCATGACGAAAGGTGCAAGTGCAAGAACGGCAGCACGCAGCATGTGAGATACCTACCACATGACCTGTCGCGCGCCGCGAAAAAAGGCAGTCGGAGAGACGGACGCTTTCCGTCAGCCCAGCAACCCTAGCTCAACCAGTTCGCGCCGGGCGTCCGCTTCCTCGGTAAACAACACGGAGCGGATCCCCAGCGCCCGCGCGCCCGCCACATTCGCCGCATTGTCGTCGATGAACACCGCCTCGCCCGGCTCCAGCCCGAAACGGGCGAGCGCGAGGTGGTAGATGGCGGGGTCGGGCTTCACCAGCTTCTCGTCGCCCGAGACGACGACGTCGCGGAAGCGGTCGAACAGTTGCGGCCATTCCGCGCGGAACGGCGGCCAGAATTCGTGGCTGAAATTCGTGATCGCGAACAGCGGCACGCCCGCCGCGTCGAGCTCTGCGACCAGTTCGTGCATGCCAGGCACCGGGCCGCCGACGCTCTCATTGAAGCGCGGCCCCCATGCGGCGATCAGGTCGGCATGCTGCGGATAGCGCGCAATCAGCTCCGCCGAGGTGTCGGCGAAGTCGCGCCCGGCATCATGCTGGAAATGCCAGTCGAGCGTGACGACATCGCGGACAAACGCATTGAGCGCCCGATCGTCACCGATCAGGCGCTCGTAAAGATAGCGCGGGTGCCAGGTGAAAAGGACGTTGCCGATATCGAAGATAACGGCGCGCACGTCCCTGTCGCCTGCGCCGGGATTAGCCCTGGCGGGCCTTGAAGCGACGCTGCGTCTTGTTGATGACGTACACGCGACCGCGACGACGGATCACGCGGTTGTCGCGGTGACGCCCCTTGAGCGACTTCAGGCTGTTCACGATCTTCATGACCGATTCTCTACTATCTTGAATTGTGGCGGGTGCCGGAAAGAGGCGCTCGCCTAGAGGGCACGGCCCGACAAGTCAAGGAAAGCTTGGCAACGGAACCAGCATCCTCGTAACGATGTTCAGTCGCTGAGCCGTGGCGTGTGCACGGCAGGAGGATGTGTCCGATGAAGACCCGTGCAATGCTTGCCCTCGCCCTGTCCGCCGCCGCTCTGGCGGGCTGTTCCACCACCATGGGCGGCTCTGCGCCGGTCGATGTGACCCGCTATCATTTGTCCCAGCCGATCCCGGCGGGAACGCTGGCGGTCCAGCCAGTCAGCGGCGGTGCCGTCGGCCCGGAGGCACAGCTGTATCTCGACGCGGTCGCGACGACGATGGGCGGCATGGGATTCGCCGCCACGCCCGATTCGGCCAAGGCCGACTATCTCGCCACGGTCGATTTCCGCCGCACCGATCGTGGCCAAGTCCGCACGCGTCCGCCGGTGACCATCGGCATCGGCGGCGGCAGCTATGGCGGCGGTGTTGGGGTCGGCGCGGGCACGAGTGTCGGCATCGGCAGCAAGACAAAGACGATCTACGCGTCCGAGCTGTCAGTTCAGTTGCGCCGGCGCGGCGACAACACCGTGATCTGGGAGGGCAAGGCGATGACCGAAACGCTGGGAGCAGCGGATGGCACCCAGCCGGCAGACACCGCCACCAAGCTCTCCAATGCGCTGTTCAAGGGCTTTCCCGGCCAGTCGGGGATCACTATCACGGTCAAATGACCATCCAGCTGAACGCCGCCTTTGACAGCGGCAACATCCGCCTGATCGACATCGACGGGGACACCGTCGATGTCGAGATCGTCGCCGACCACCAGTCCGACTTTTTCCAGTGGTTCCACTTTCGCGTGGCGGGGGCGAAGGGGCGGACGCTGACCTTCCGCATTCTGAACGCAGGCAAGGCTGCCTATGCGTTCGGCTGGCCCGGCTACCGCGCGCGGGTCAGCACCGATCGCGAGGCCTGGCGGCTGACCGATGGCGCCTATGCCGATGGCGTATTCAGCTTCACGCACAGTTTCGACAGCGACGTGGCGTGGTTCGCCTATTTCGCGCCGTACAGCATGGAGCGCCATGCCGACCTGATCGCGCGCATGGCCGCTCAGCCCGGCGTGACGCATCGCGAACTGGGTCAAACGCTCGACGGGCGGGCGATGGACCTGCTGACGCTGGGCGAGGGCCCCAAGCAGGTGTGGCTCTATGCCCGCCAGCATCCCGGCGAATCGATGGCGGAATGGTGGGCCGAGGGGGCGCTGGAGAAGCTGACCGATCCGAACGACGCCACCGCGCAGGCGCTGCGGGCCAAGGCGACGCTCCACATCGTCCCGAACATGAACCCGGACGGCAGCTTTCGCGGCCATCTGCGCACCAATGCGGCGGGGGTGAACCTCAACCGCGAATGGCATGCCCCGACGATGGAGCAGAGCCCCGAAGTCCTCCTTGTCCGCGCGGCGATGGACGGGACCGGGGTCGATTTCGCAATGGACGTGCATGGCGATGAAGCAATCCCGGCCAACTTCCTTGCCGGGTTCGAAGGCATCCCGAGCTGGACCGACGGGCAGGGCGAGAAATACTACGAATTCGGCCGCCGCCTCGCCGCCGCGACGCCGCTGTTCCAGCTCGAAAAGGGCTATGACAAGTCCGCTCCGGGCCAGGCGAATCTGTCGATGTCGACCAACCAGCTCGCCGAGCGCTTCGGCGCGGTGTCGATGACGCTGGAAATGCCGTTCAAGGACCACGACCCCAGTCCTGACGCGGAGTTCGGCTGGTCGCCGGAGCGGTGCAAGGCGCTGGCGCATGCGTGCCTCGACACGCTGGCAGGGATGATCGACGAGGTTTAGGGTGATGCTGCGGGGGGCATTGCTGCTGACGCTGCTGCCGGGCGTTACGCTCGCTCAGTCTGTTCAAGAACGTCGCATGGGAGTCGAGTGGGCAAGCACCAAGGGTCACCCGATGGAGGCAAGTATCTCCGTCGCGCTAACCTCATTGATGCCACCGACCGCAGACGTGGCGCGATGGCCCTCGATTGATCGCCGAAGGTCCGGTTACGAGAAGGGCCTATTTCCGCTGCCGGTCGGCGATGACGAATTTAGAGCTGAGATTCGGGTCAGGTTCAGCATCGCGGCGGACGGCACAGCGACAGGTTGTGAAGTCACAAAGTTCAGCGGGATCCAAACTCTAGACGCACATGCCTGCCCGCATTTGCGACAGCATCTAACGCTGACCCCCGGATTGTCGAGCGAAGGCACGCGGTTTGGCGGCGCGGTTGAATTATCGGTAACTTACTCATCTGGAAGGTTTTTTGTTCTGGCTCCTGATGGAAAGGCGCTGAGAGGTAAAGATCGTGATGCAATCCCCCTCAAGCCCATCGATAGACAAGCGGTAGGGTTCTCCCGCATTGATGGTCTCCCGGACCATATTGAGAGCGTTTCCGGGCAGCTTCGCGTTGAACAAAACGGTTCAGTCAGCGCCTGCACTCTGACGTCGACTACCGAGGATGATCGCTTCGACCTCTCAGTTTGCGAACGGCTCAAAATCTGGAGGTTCAGCCCGGCTCTAAATTCGAAAGGCAGGGCTCATGCCGCCAACTATCCGTTCTGGGTGCGGCGCTGGCGATGATTCGCACCGGCCACCTCGACGATCCGCAAGTGATCACCCTGCTCGAACTGCACGCGCGCGAGATGTCGGATCATTCCCCGCCGGGCACCTGCCATTTCCTCGACCTGTCGGGGCTGAAGACACCCGACATCACCTTCCTCAGCGCCTGGGATGGCGACACGCTGCTGGGCGTGGGGGCGCTCAAGCAGCTTGATCCGCTGACCGGCGAGGTCAAATCGATGCGCGTCACCACTGCCGCGCGTGGACGCGGCGCGGGGTTCGCGATCCTCGACCATATCGTCGGCCTCGCCCGCGACCGGGGCTATACCGCGCTCAAGCTGGAAACCGGCACGGGTCCGCTATTCGAGGCCGCGCACGGGCTCTACCGCCGCTATGGCTTTGCCCCCTGCCCGCCCTTTGCCGGCTATGTTGAAACCGACTTCAACCGCTTCTACGCGCTCGACCTCTCCGCGCCTCAGTTCCAGTAATCGAGCATGTCGGCGGTGATCCAGCCGTTGACGTAATTGAGGTAGAAGGCCGCGAACAGCGCCGTGCCGACGATCGTCGTCCACTTCGCGATCGGCCCTGCCTGGAAGCGCTGCGGCGCGCTTTCCGCCTGCCCCTTGACCATCGGATCGCCCGCCTCGACCCCGGTGCGCGCATAGAAGGGCAGCACCAGGAACAAGGCGAGGAACCAGAAGAGGAAGTAGATTGCGAGCGCGCTGAACCAGTTCATCCCATCAGACCTCTATGAGCATCACGTCCATCACCGGCTTCTTGCCGGTATAGCGCACCGCGACGCGCCGTGCGGCGAGTCGGATTTGCTCACGCAGCTTGTCGCGGTCGCCGCCGCGCGCTTCGCCGACCACCTTGGCCACGGCCGCGCTGGCATCGGCGATCAGCGTGGCGCGATCCTCCTCGGCCGGAACGCCCTGAATGGTGACCTCGGGCTGGCCGGCCAGCTTGCCATTGGCCTTGAGCGCCACCGCGACCGACATCTGGCCATAGAGGCCCAGCTTGCGCCGCTCGTTCATCGTCGTGCCATCGGCAGGCAGGATCACGTCGCCGTCGAGCACCAGCCGTCCGGCTGGAGCATTTCCGACCTTTTTAGGCTTGCCCGGCGCAAGGCGGATAATCTCGCCATTATTCTGCACCACCGCATTGGGGATGCCGTGCGCGCGGCCGAAGCGGGCCTGTTCGGCGATATGGCGCATCTCGCCATGGACGGGGACGAGGATGTCCGGACGGATCCAATCATACATCGCCGCCAGTTCGGGGCGGCCGGGATGGCCAGAGACGTGGACGAACGCCTGGCGGTCGGTGATCATCTCGACCCCCTTGCCCGCCAGGATGTTCATGATCCGCCCGATCGCCATTTCGTTGCCGGGGATCTGCTTGGACGAGAACACGACGGTGTCGCCGGATTCGAGCTTCAGCTGATGCGTCTCGTCGGCGATGCGGGCCAGCGCGGCGCGCGGTTCGCCTTGTCCGCCGGTGGCGATGATCATCACCTTGTCGCGCGGCAGCTTCATCGCGGTCTCGAAATCGACCGTCTCGGGGAAATCGCGCAGATAGCCGGTCGCCTTGGCAACGCGCAGGATTCGGTCGAGCGAGCGGCCCGCGACGCACATCGCGCGGCCGGTATCCTTCGCAACCTCGCCCAGCGTCTGGAGCCGCGCGGCGTTGGAGGCGAAGGTGGTGACGAGCACCCGGCCCTTGATGCCCGCGACAACCTCGTCCAGCCCCTCACGCACGGCGGATTCGGAGCCCGAGGCTTCGGGGTTAAAGACGTTGGTGGAGTCGCAGACGAGCGCGAGCACGCCCTCGTCACCCACTGCGGTCAGCTCCGCGGCGGTCGACGCGCCGCCCATCACCGGCGTGTCGTCGATCTTCCAGTCGCCGGTGTGGAATACGCGGCCATAGGGCGTGTCGATCAGCACCGCGTTCCCCTCAGGGATCGAGTGCGCCAGCGGCAGGTAGCGGATGCCGAACGGGCCGATCTGGAACGGCTCCTCTTCGCGCACCACGTTCAGTTCGACGCGGTCGGTAATGCCCTCCTCGTCCAGCTTGCCATGGATCAGGCCAGCGGTGAACGGCGTCGCATAGAGCGGCACGCCGAGCTCACCCGCGAGATAGGGCAGCGCCCCGATATGATCCTCATGCCCATGCGTCAGCACGATGCCGAGCAAATCGTCCAGCCGCTCCTCGATGAACTGCAGGTCGGGCAGGATCAGGTCGATGCCGGGATAGTCGGGCGTGCCAAAGATCACGCCGCAATCGACCATGATCCACTTGCCGTTACAGCCATAGAGATTGACGTTCATGCCGATCTCGCCCGAGCCGCCAAGCGCGAGGAAGAGGAGTTCTTTACCGGGGGTCACATGTTTCCAGTCTGATAAACGGCCATTTGCCCTGAGCCTGTCGAAGGGCTGTGCCGCGAACGTGATGGCGGGAACAGGCCTTCGACAGGCTCAGGCCAAACGGCGTTAGTGGGATATGCGCCAGCGATCAAACGATCATGCCCGCGACCGCTCCCACAGCATCGCCAGCCCCTGAATCGTCAGGTCCGGCTCGATCACATCGAACGCATCGGTCTGCTTTTCGAACAGCACGGCAAGGCCACCGGTGGCGATCACCTTGACCGGGCGTCCGATCTCCGCCTTCATCCGCGCGACCAGCCCCTCGATCATCGCGATATAGCCCCAATAGATGCCGATATGCATCTGATCGACCGTGTTGCGGCCGATGACGCTGGTGTTCGCGGGCGCTTCGATCGCGATGCGCGGCAGCTTGGCGGCGGCTGTGACCAGCGCGTCGAGCGACAGGTTGATGCCGGGCGCGATGATCCCGCCCTTGTACGCGCCGGTATAGTCGGCGACGTCGAACGTCGCGGCGGTGCCGAAGTCGACGACGATCAGGTCGCCCGGATGGTTTTCATGCGCGGCGATGATGTTGAGCGCGCGGTCGGCGCCGACGCTCTGCGGCTCTTCCACATCCAGCGCGATCGGCCAGCCGTCGCGCCCGGCGACCAGCGGGGTGCAGCCGAAATATTTCTGCGACAGCACCTCAAGATTGTGGAGCGCGCGCGGGACGACGGTGCCGATGATGACCCCGGTCACAACGGCGCGCTCATAGCCCTCCAGCGCGAGCAACTGGCTCAGCCACACCGCATATTCGTCGGCGGTGCGGCGCGGATCGGTCGCGATCCGCCAGCGCGCCTTGATCTCACGCCCCTGAACGAGCGCGAAAACGATGTTGGTGTTGCCGGCGTCGATCGCGAGCAGCATGAAATGGTCCTTCAGATAAGGAAGACGTCGCCAGCATGAATGACATGCCGCGATCCATCGGCCAAGCGCAGGATCAGCGCGCCATCGCCGGTCAGGCCGTCGAACAGGCCGTCATGGGCCGTGCCGTCGGGCAGGCGGGCGGTGAGCGCGGTACCGGTCGGATGCGCGCGGTCGAGCCAGCGCTGGCGGATCGGGTCCAGACCCTCGCCACGCCAGCGCGACAGCCAGCGGGCGAAGCTCTCGGCCAGGACCTCGGCAAAGGTCGCAGCGGCCACCGCAACGCCCTGCGCGGCAAGGCTGGTCGCCGGACGGTCAGGTAGATCGGGATGATGCGCCAGGTTGACGCCGATGCCGACCACGACCGCATCCCCGGCGCGCTCGAGCAGCACGCCCGACAGCTTCGCGCCGTCGATCAGCAGATCATTGGGCCATTTGATCGTCGCGCCGGTGGGGAGGAAGACGCGAACCGCCTCCTCCAGCGCCACGACTGTGATCAGCGCAAGCGTGGGCGCGGGTGGATCGGTCGGGCGCAGGCGAACGAGCGTGCTGCCGTAGAAATTGCCGACCGGCGACTCCCACGCCCTGCCCTGTCGTCCCTTGCCCGCAGTCTGGCGCTCGGCACGCAGCCAGCTACCCCCGGCGGCGCCCGCCGCAGCGAGCGCCAGCATGTCGGCGTTGGTGGAACCCGTCTCCGGGACGACGCGGATCAGAACAGCGTCCGCGCCGCCGCCATCGACCAAGCGCCGAGCACCGGGATCAGCAGATAGCCGAGCGGCGAGACGAACACCGCCGCTGCGGCGATCAGGCCGCCTTCAAGCGCGCTGTCGCTCTTGGCATAGGCCGGCGCAGGCTCGTCGAAGTACATCGTCTTGACGATCTTGAGGTAATAGAACGCCCCGATCACCGACGCCGCGATACCGATCGCTGCGAGCGGGAACAGGCCGGCCTTCACCGCCGGCTCGAACACCGCAAACTTGGCCCAGAAGCCGAACAGCGGCGGGATGCCCGCGAGGCTGAACATGAACATCGCCAGCGCCGCCGCCAGCGCCGGGCGCGTGCGCGACAGGCCCGACAGGCTGGCGATCGTCTCGACCGGCTGCCCCTCGGTGTCGCGCATCTGCAGCACGACGAGGAAGCTGCCCAGCGTCATCACCACATAGATGGTGAGGTAGGTCAGCACGCCCGCCACGCCCTCGGCAGTGCCTGCGGCAAGACCGATGAGCGCGAAGCCGACATTGTTAATCGACGAATAGGCGAGCAGCCGCTTGATGTTGGTCTGCCCGATCGCCGCGACCGCGCCGAGCACGATCGAGGCGAGCGCGGCGAAGATCACGATCTGGCGCCAGTCGCTGGTCACCGGACCCATCGCCTCGATCGCGACGCGGACCGACAGCGCCATCGCCGCGACCTTGGGTGCGCTGGCGAAGAAGGTCGTCACCGGGGTCGGCGCGCCTTCGTACACGTCCGGGGTCCACATATGGAACGGGACCGCCGACATCTTGAACGCGAGACCTGCGAACACGAACACCAGGCCGAACAACAGACCCATATTCTCGCCCGCAGCGTAAGCCGACGCGATGTCGCCGAACACCGTGGTGCCGCTGAACCCATACACCAGACTGATGCCGTAGAGCAGGATGCCGCTCGCAAGCGAACCGAGGATGAAGTACTTCAGACCGGCTTCAGCCGAACGCACGTCGCGGCGCATGAAGCTGGCGAGCACATAGGACGCGAGGCTGTTGAGCTCGAGCCCGACATAGAGCGTCAGCAGGTCGTTCGCCGACACCATCATGCCCATGCCCGCGGTCGCGAACAGGATCAGGATGGGATATTCGGGGCGCAGATCCTCACCACTGGTGCGCGCGAAGAAGCGCGGTGCGATAATGATCGAGATCGCCGCAGCGAAGAAGATCAGCGCTTTGGCATAGGCCGAGAACAGGTCAGCGCGATACAGGCCGTCGAACGCCGTGCCGCCCGAGGAGGCGTTGCCGGTCAGCGCGATGCCCGCGCCGATCAGCACGGCGACCGAAACCCAGCTCACCGCGCGCGAAACCGCTGGGCCACCCCATGCGGCGACCATCAGCAAAGCGAGCCCACCGACCGAGAGGACAATCTCGGGCAGGACCATCGAAAGTTGCGAGATCGTAGTCCATCATTGTGCGCCTCCCATGCATGGCTCGATTCATGCTCTGTCGCCATGCGCGGCCTTGGCGGGCAGCAGGCTTGCCGGGCGTCGGCAGGCTGTCGCCCGCGGGGTTTGGCCGCTCGATCCGCGCGAGCACCGTCGTCACGTCGGCGCGCATCGGCGCGAGGAAGCTTTCGGGATAAACACCCATCCACAGTGCCACGGCGGCCAGCGGCGCCAGCACCGCCCATTCGCGGGGATTGAGGTCGGGCATCGCCTTCACATCGTCCTTGGTCAGTTCGCCGAACACGACGCGGCGGTAGAGATAGAGCATATATGCGGCGCCGAGGATGATCCCGGTGGTGCAGACGAAGGCGACCCAGCTCGAAGCTTCGTAAATCCCGGCGAGGCTCAGGAATTCGCCGACGAAGCCGCTGGTGCCCGGCAGGCCGATCGACGCCATCGTGAACAGCATGAACAGGATCGCGTATTTCGGCATGTTGATCGCGAGGCCGCCGTAACGGTCGATCTCACGGGTATGCAGACGGTCGTAGATCACGCCGACGCACAGGAACAGCGCGCCCGACACCAGGCCGTGGCTCAGCATCACGATCAGCGCGCCTTCAATCCCTTGGCGGTTGAATGCGAACAGACCGATCGTCACAATCGCCATATGCGCGACCGACGAATAGGCGATCAGCTTCTTCATATCGCTCTGCACCAGCGCGATCAGCGAGGTATAGACCACCGCGACCATCGACAGGCCGAACACCAGCCAGATCAGCTGCGCCGAAGCCTCCGGGAACATCGGCAGCGAGAAACGCAGGAAGCCATAGCCGCCGAGCTTCAGCAGCACGCCCGCCAGGATCACCGACCCGGCGGTCGGCGCCTGCACGTGCGCGTCGGGCAGCCAGGTGTGGACCGGCCACATCGGCATCTTGACCGCGAGGCTGGCGAAGAACGCGAGCCACAGCCACGTCTGGACCCCGGCGGGGAAGTCATAGGCCATCAGCTCCGGGATCGACGGTCGTGCCCGCGGTGATGGTCATGTACATCATCGCGATCAGCATCAGCACCGAGCCGAGCAGCGTGTAGAGGAAGAATTTGTAGCTCGCGTAGATGCGGTTCGCGCCGCCCCAGATGCCGATGATCAGATACATCGGGATCAGGCCGGCCTCGAAGAAGATGTAGAACAGGAACAGATCCTGCGCCGTGAACACGCCGATCATCAGCGTTTCCATCAGCAGGAACGCCGCCATATATTCGCCCGACGCGATCCTGGATCGATTCCCAGCTCGCCAGGATGCAGATCGGCATCAGGAACACGCTGAGCATGATCAGCATCAGCGCCATGCCGTCGATGCCGAGCGCCCAGCTGAACCGCCCGAACAGGTCGGCGCGTTCGGTGAACTGCCACTGCGGCCCGCCAATCTCGAAATTCGCCCACAGCACGCCGCCAAGGACCAGGTCGACCAGCGTCGCGCCCAGCGCGATCCAGCGCGCCTGATTGGCGCTGACGAACAGACATGCGATCGCCGCCACCAGCGGCACGATCAGCATCAGGGAGAGAATGCCGCTCATCGCGTGATCACCCAGGTAACGGCTGCGGTCAGGCCGATCAGCATGACGAACGCATAGCTATAGACATATCCCGACTGGAGCTTGGCGCTCCACACACCGGCGAACTTGACCGCCGCAGCGGAGCCGTTCGGGCCGAACCGGTCGATCAGCCCCTCATCGCCCCGCTTCCAGAACAGGCGACCGAACCAGAAGGCCGGCTTCACGAAGACGATGTTGTACAGCTCGTCGAAATACCATTTGTTGAGCAGGAACTGGTAGAGCAGCTGGAAGGTGCGCCGTGAAGCGCGCCGGGCAAGTCGTGTACTTGATATAGGCTGATCCACGCGAGGAACAGACCGATCAGCATCACCGTGAACGGCCGACATTTCACCCACAGCGGCACTTCGTGCATCGCGTGCATCAGATGCTCGTCGAACGCGAGGCTGCCCTTCCAGAAGATCTCCGCCCCCTTCGGGATAGATGAACGGAACATTTGAACGCGAAGCCCGCGAACACCGCGCCGATCGACAGCATGATCAGCGGGATCAGCATCGGGACCGGGCTTTCGTGCGGATGATAGCCGCCGGTGCCGTCGCCCTGTCTCATGCGCGCCATGGTGCATGGGCGTGCGATGATCATCTTCCTGCGCCGGCGGGTTCGTGGGCATGATCGTCATGGCCGTGCGCTCATGATCGTCATGCAGCGCATGCTGGATATGCTCGCTTTGTCCCAGCGCGGCTTGCCGAAGAAGGTCAGGAAGACCAGGCGCCACGAATAGAAGCTGGTCAGCAGCGCGACAAAAATGCCCACCCAGAAGGCGATCACGCCGCCGCCGCCGCTCGCGAAGGCAGCCTCGAGGATGCCGTCCTTCGAATAGAAGCCCGCAAAACCGAACACGCCATAGATGCCGACGCCGGTGATCGCCAGCGTGCCGAGCATCATCGCCCAATAGGTGATCGGGATCTGTTTCCGAAGCGCCGCCATAATAGCGCATGTCCTGCTCATGGTGCATCGCATGGATCACCGAGCCGGCGCCCAGGAACAGCAGCGCCTTGAAGAAGGCGTGCGTGAACAGGTGGAACATCGCCGCGCCATAAGCGCCGACGCCCGCTGCGAAGAACATGTAGCCGAGCTGCGAACAGGTCGAATAGGCGATGACGCGCTTGATGTCGGTCTGCGTCGTGCCGACCGTCGCGGCGAACAGGCGGTCGCGGCACCGATGAAGGTGACGAAGCCCAGCGCAATCGGCGCCTGCTCGAACATCGGCGACAGGCGGCAGACCATGAACACGCCCGCGGTGACCATCGTCGCGGCGTGGATCAGCGCCGACACCGGGGTCGGGCCTTCCATCGCGTCGGGCAGCCAGGTGTGCAGGCCAAGCTGCGCCGACTTGCCCATCGCGCCGATGAACAGCAGCAGGCAGAGGATCGTCAGCGTATCGACGCGATAGCCGAGGAACCCGATCGTGCTGCCGGCCTTGCCGGGCGCAGCCTCAAGGATCTCGGGGATCGAGACGGTGCCGAACACCAGCCAAGTGCCGAAAATGCCGAGCATGAAGCCAAGGTCGCCGACGCGGTTGACCACGAACGCCTTGATCGCGGCGGCATTGGCGCTCGGCTTCTTGTACCAGAAACCGATCAGCAGATAGGACGCGAGGCCGACGCCTTCCCAGCCGAAGAACATCTGGACCAGGTTGTTCGCGGTCACGAGCATCAGCATCGCGAAGGTGAAGAGCGAGAGATAGGCGAAGAAGCGCGGCTGGTCCGGGTCTTCCTCCATATAGCCCCAGCTATAGAGGTGGACGAGCGCCGACACCGTCGTGATGACGACGAGCATCACCGCGGTCAGCGCATCGACGCGCAGCGCCCAGTCGACCATCAGCGCGCCCGAGTTCATCCAGTGCAGCACCGGTCACGACCTGGGCCTCGACCCGTGCCGATCAGGAAGGGCAGGAAGATCGGCCAGCTGAGCGCGGCACTGGTGAACAGCGCGCCCGTGGTGATCAGCTTGGCCGCAAACGGACCGATGGCCCGCTGGCCCAGCCCTGCGACAAGCGCCGCGAGCAGCGGCAGGAAAACGATGAAATGGATCGAAGACATCAGCCCTTCATCCGGTTGACGTCGTCGACCGCAATGGTGCCGCGGCCGCGGAAATAGATGACAAGGATGGCAAGTCCGATCGCGGCTTCGCCCGCCGCGACGGTCAGCACGAACATCGCGAACACCTGTCCGACCAGATCGCCCAGCGCGGCGCTGAACGCGACGAGGTTGATGTTCACCGCGAGCAGGATCAGCTCGATCGCCATCAGGATGACGATGATATTCTTGCGGTTGATGAAGATGCCGAGCACGCCCATGGTGAACAGGATCGCGCTGACGACGAGATAATGGGTGATTCCGATCACAGCTCCACCCCCTGCCCGACGGGCTGGTTGACGTTGCGCGTCGCATCCTGCGGACGGCGCTTGTTCTGGCGCATCCGAGATATTCTGCGTGCGCACCCCGCCGCGCTGGCGATGCGTCAGCACGATCGCGCCGATCATCGCGACGAGCAGGATGATCCCAGCCGCCTCGAACAGGAAGAGGTAGCGCGTGTAGAGCAGCTCGCCGATCGCCTGGATATTCGCTCTTGTCGGCGCGGTGACCGCGTCGCGGCGCGCGCGCGGCGAGATCGATCCTGCCCGCGCTCCACGCCACCGCGCAAAGATCATCTCGGCGAGCAGCGACGATGGCGACCAGTGCGCCGAACGGCAGATAGCGCACGAAACCGGCGCGCAGTTCGGCGAAATCGATGTTGAGCATCATCACCACGAACAGGAACAGCACCGCGACCGCGCCGACATAGACGATGACCAGCAGCATCGCGATGAACTCGGCGCCGGCGAGCACCATCAGCCCGGCGGCGTTGAAGAACGCCAGGATCAGCCACAGCACGCTGTGCACCGGGTTGCGCGCGAAAATCACCATCGCCGCGGAGGCGATGACGATCGTCGCGAACAGGTAAAAGGCTAAGAGTTGGATCATGTGCGCGCGCCCTTATCGATAGGGCGCGTCGGCGGCAAGATTTGCCGCGATCGCGCGTTCCCATTTGTCGCCATTGGCGAGCAGCTTGGCCTTGTCATAGAGCAGTTCTTCGCGCGTTTCGGTCGCATATTCGAAGTTCGGCCCCTCGACCACCGCATCGACCGGGCAGGCTTCCTGGCAGAAGCCGCAATAGATGCACTTGGTCATGTCGATGTCGTAGCGCGTCGTGCGGCGGCTGCCGTCGTCGCGCGGCTCGGCCTCGATCGTGATCGCCTGCGCCGGGCACACCGCCTCGCACAGCTTGCACGCGATGCAGCGCTCTTCGCCGTTCGGATAACGGCGCAGCGCATGCTCGCCGCGGAAGCGCGGCGACAGCGGGTTCTTCTCGAACGGATAGTTGATCGTCGCCTTGGGCTTGAAGAAATATTTCAGCGTGAGGGCATGCGCCTTCACGAACTCCCACAGGGTGAAACTTTTGATGAGGTGGGCGATAGATGTCATGAGTACCTCGTCAGCATCAGCCAGCCCGAGATCAGGAAGATCCAGATCAGCGAAATCGGCAGGAAGATTTTCCAGCCAAGCCGCATCAGCTGGTCATAGCGGTAGCGCGGCACGGTCGCCTTCACCCAGCTGAAGATGAAGAAGAAAAACAGGATCTTGGCGAACAGCCAGATGATCCCCGGAATGTCGAACCACGGGATCAGGTCGATGTTGAGCGGCGGCAGCCAGCCGCCCCAGAACAGCACCGCGTTCAGCGCGCACATCAAAAGCACATTGGCATATTCGCCGAGCCAGAACAGCGCGAAGCTCATCGACGAATATTCGGTCTGATAGCCCGCGACGAGCTCGCTTTCGGCCTCGGTCAGATCGAACGGCGCGCGCGCGGTTTCGGCGAGGCTGGCGATCAGGAAGATCACCGCGAGCGGGAACAGCAGCAAATTAAAGCCAAACGCGTTGACGATGCCGAGCCCATGACCCTGCTGCGCCTTGATAATCTCGTTGAGGTTGAAGCTGTCAGCATAGAGCACGACGCCGACCAGAATGAAGCCGATCGACACTTCATAAGAGATCATCTGCGCCGCGGCGCGCATCGCCGAAAAGAAGGGATATTTCGAGTTCGAGGCCCAGCCCGACAGCACCACGCCATAAACGCCGAGCGACGAGATCGCGAGAATATAGAGCAGGCCGACGTTGATATCGGCGAGCACGGCGCCCGAATTGAACGGGATCACCGCCCACGCCATCAGCGCGACGGTGAAGGTGATGATCGGCGCGATCAGGAACAGCCCGCGGTTCGCACCGGTCGGGATGATCGTTTCCTGCAAAAACACTTTCAGCCCGTCGGCAAAGCTTTGCAGCAGGCCGAAGGGACCGACGACGTTCGGACCGCGGCGCAGCGCGATCGCCGCCCAGATCTTGCGGTCGGCATAGATGATCATCGCGACCGCGAGCATCAGCGGCAACGCGATCAGAAGGGATATTTGGAGTTCGACGCCCAACCGGCGAGGATCACGCCGTACACGCCTAGCGACGACGCCGCGAGGATGTAGAGCAGGCCGACATTGATGTTCGACAGCACCACGCCCGCCTGGAACGGGATCACCGCCCACACGATCAGCGCGACGGTGAAGGTGATGATCGGCGCGAGCAGGAACAGCCCCTTGTTCGCGCTCGACGGGATGATCGTTTCCTGAAGGAAGACCTTGAGGCCATCCGCAAACGACTGGAGCAGGCCGAGCGGGCCGACGACGTTCGGACCCCGGCGCAGCGCCATCGCCGCCCAGATCTTGCGATCGGCATAGATGATCATCGCGACGGCCAGCATCAGCGGCAGCGCGATCAGCAGGATGCCCGCGATCGTCGCGACGAACCACGCCCATTCGAAGGACATGCCGAGAGATTGGAAGAAAGCGGTCACTCCGCGGCCTCCGCGAAATCCTGGCCATGGATCAGTTCGGCCGAGCAGCGCTGCATCGTCGGCGACGCGCGGCAGATGGCGTTGGTGAGGTAGAAATCCTTGATCGGCGACGGGATCGCGCGCGCCTCGGGCTTGGCCGGCAGTTTGGGCGCCGACCAGCCGTAATCGGCGACGCCTTCGACGCCGAGTGCCGGTACCGCTGCAATCATCGCCGCGCGGCATGCATCGAAGCTGTCGAAGCCAAGCGACACGCCGAGCGTATCGGCCAAAGCCCGGAAAATGCTCCAATCCTCGCGCGCGTCGCCCGGTGCGAACACCGCCTTCTCGCTGCGCTGGACGCGGCCCTCGGTGTTGACCGTGGTGAAGTCCTTTTCGGTCCACGCGGCGGCGGGCAGGATGACGTCGGCCGCATGCGCGCCCTTGTCGCCATGATGGCCGACATAGACCTTCAGCGTCTTGGCAAAACCGGTGAAGTCGACCTCGTCCGCGCCGAGGAAAAACGCCACCTTCGGTTTCGCCGCAACAATATCCTTGATCCCGCCGGGCTGCGCATAGCCGAGCATCAGCCCACCCATGCGGCTCGCCGCCATATGGACGACCGAAAAGCCGTTCCAGCCGTCCTTGACCGCGTTCACCGACTTGGCGAGCGCCAGCGCGGCGCCATGGACGCCGGGGACCGCAAGGCCGCCGCCGCCAACGATGATCAGCGGGCGTTCGGCGCCCTTCAGCGCGTCGAGCGCCGCTGCGGGCAGCTTGGCCACCAGCGAAGCATCGTCGCCGAGCCATGCTGACCTTGTACGTCTGATCCTTCTCGGGACCGATCGCGAAGACCTTCGCGCCCTTCTTCCACACCGCCTTGCGGATACGCGTGTTGATCAGCGGCGCTTCCCAGCGCAGGTTGGTGCCGACCAGCAGGATCACGTCGGCATTTTCGGCCTCGGCAATGCCGGTGTTGAAATTGACCGCCGACAGGCTGGTGACGTCATAGTCGAGCCCGGTCTGGCGCCCTTCGAGCAAAGTCGAGCCGAGCGCATTGACCAGCGCCTTGGCGGCAAACATCGTCTCGCAATCCGACAGATCGCCCGCGATCGCCGCGACCGACTTGCCCGCCTTCACGGCCTTGATCGCCTCGAACGCTTCGGCCCAGGTCGCTTCGACCAGCTTGCCGTCCTTGCGCACATAGGGCCGGTCGAGGCGGCGGCGAGTCAGGCCGTCGACATGGTGGCGCGTCTTGTCGCTCGCCCATTCCTCGTTCACATCGTCGTTGATCCGCGGCAGCACGCGCAGCACCTGACGCCCGCGCGCGTCGATGCGGATGTTGGTGCCGACCGCGTCCATCACGTCGATCGCGAGGGTCTTCTTGAGCTCCCACGGCCGCGCTTCGAACGCATAGGGCTTCGACGTCAGCGCGCCGACCGGGCACAGGTCGACGACATTGCCCGACAGCTCGCTCGCGACCGCGCGTTCCAGATACGACGTGATCTGCATATTCTCGCCGCGATAGATCGCGCCGATATCCTCGACGCCCGCAACTTCCTCGGCAAAGCGGACGCAGCGGGTGCACTGGATGCAGCGGGTCATCACCGTCTTGACGATGGGACCCATGTACTTTTCGGTCACCGCGCGCTTGTTCTCGTCATAGCGCGTCGCGCCGCGGCCATAGGCGACCGACTGGTCCTGCAGGTCGCACTCGCCGCCCTGATCGCAAATCGGGCAATCGAGCGGGTGGTTGATGAGCAGAAACTCCATCACCCCTTCGCGCGCCTTCTTGACCATCGGGCTGTCGGTCTTAATGATCTGCCCCTCGGCGGTCGGCAGCGCGCACGACGCCTGCGGCTTCGGCGGGCCGGGCGCGACTTCGACCAGGCACATGCGGCAATTGCCCGCGATGCTCAGGCGTTCATGATAGCAGAAACGCGGAATTTCCTTCCCCGCCAGCTCGCACGCCTGCAGCACGGTGGCGCCCTGCGGGACTTCGATTTCGATGCCGTCTACGGTGACTTTAGGCATTACGCTATCCGTCCCGGACGCGCGAGAAACCATCATCACGCTGCCGGCGCGGGTGATCGTGGTGCCGAGCGCGCGAAGTGCGGTCATCTCGGCCGCTCGCCGATTTCAGCGCCATGATCCGCATCGTCGCCCATCCGACATGGAATGGCAGTTCATTCTTCTTGCCGCATTCGGTGCGGGCTTGGCCGGTCCGCGAGACGACGGCTTCGACGCCCAAGAAGACCGCCAAGCGCTCCGCCAACGCGGCGCGATATTGGCGCCTTCGCACTTCCGCGTCAGACAGGCCGCTCGCGGAACTTGCGCTGATCGGCGGCGTCAGACATTTGCGCGAGGCGGGTCGGCAGAGCGTCCGGCAAGAGGAACAGAGGCGATCAGCCGCAGCGTCTTCATTCCGCTGCCTCCAGCACGCCACCATTGTCGCGAATGCGCCGCTCCATTTCGGGCCGGAAATGCTTGATCAGGCCCTGGATCGGCCACGCCGCCGCGTCGCCGAGCGCGCAGATGGTGTGGCCTTCGACCTGCTTGGTGACGTTGAACAGCGTGTCGATCTCGCTGATGTCCGCATCGCCGGTGCGCATCCGCTCCATCACGCGCCACATCCAGCCGGTGCCTTCGCGGCACGGGGTGCACTGGCCGCAGCTTTCATGCTTGTAGAAATAGCTGATGCGGCTGATCGCGGCGACGATGTCGGTGGACTTGTCCATCACGATCACGGCCGCGGTGCCAAGGCCCGATCCGAGCGCGCGCAGACCGTCAAAGTCCATCGGCGCGTCCATGATCTCCGCCGCCGGAACGAGCGGCACCGACGATCCGCCGGGGATCACCGCGAGCAGGTTGTCCCAGCCGCCGCGAATGCCGCCGCAATGCTTGTCGATCAGCTCGCGGAACGGGATGCTCATCTCTTCCTCGACGACGCACGGCGTGTTCACATGGCCGCTGATCTGGAACAGCTTGGTGCCCTTGTTATTCTCGCGCCCGAAGGACGAGAACCACGGCGCGCCGCGGCGCAGGATCGTCGGGGCGACCGCGATCGATTCCACATTGTTGACCGTGGTCGGGCAGCCATAAAGGCCCGCGCCCGCCGGGAAGGGCGGCTTGAGGCGCGGCTGGCCCTTCTTGCCCTCGAGGCTTTCGATCATCGCGGTTTCTTCGCCGCAGATATAGGCGCCCGCGCCGCGATGGACGAAGACGTCGAAATCATAGCCCGATTTCGCCGCATTCTTGCCGAGCAGACCGGCGTCATAGGCCTCCTGCACCGCGGCGAACAGCGTCTCGGCCTCGCGGATATATTCGCCGCGGATGTAGATGTAGGCGGCGCGCGCGCGCATCGCGAAGCCCGCGATCAGCGCGCCTTCGATCAGCTTGTGCGGATCGTGGCGGATGATCTCGCGGTCCTTGCACGAACCCGGTTCGGATTCGTCGGCATTGATGACCAGGAAGCTCGGCCGTTCCGGCGTCGGGTTCTTGGGCATGAACGACCATTTCATGCCAGTCGGGAACCCCGCCCCGCCGCGCCCGCGCAGGCCCGACGCCTTGATCTCCTCGATGATCGCGTCCTGGCCGCGCTTCATCAGATCCTTGGTCTTGTCCCAATCGCCGCGCGCCTGCGCGGATTTGAGGTTCCACGGCTGGAAGCCATAGAGGTTGGTGAAGATCCGGTCCTTGTCCGCGAGCATGTTAACGCGGCCCCCCGATACGCTTGTTGTCCTTGACCGCGAGGTAGATCGCGACGCCAGCGCCGATGACGAGCAGCGGCACGAACAGTTTCGCGGCGAGTTTCAGCACCCAGATTGCAACGACGATGCCACCGATGATGGCGAGGATCGTGAGATCGTGTTCATGCTCACCATTCCTCCGTAATCGTGGTTGTCGGTCACCATCTCCTTCAGCGTGGTCGGGCCGCCGAGTTCGGCTCGACGTGTGGCGGCCCGGCTCTGCGTGCCCGCCTTGGGCGTCTCGCCCTGCGCCAGCGCGTCGAGGATCGCGACGGTGCGGTCGTAGTTCAGATCCTCGAAGTTATCGTCGTTGATCTGGACCATCGGCGCCGACGCGCAATTGCCCATGCACTCGACCTCGGTCAGCGTGAACAGGCCGTCGGGCGTGGTCTTGCCCTTGGCCATGCCGCGGTTCTTACACGCGGCGAAGACCTCGTCCGATCCGCGCAGCCAGCACGGCGTCGTGCCGCATACCTGCACATGATATTTGCCGACCGGGTGCATGTTGAACATCGTGTAGAAGGTCGCGACCTCCAGCACCCGGATCACCGCCATGTCGAGCTCGCGCGCGACGAATTCGATGACCGGGATCGGCAGCCAGCCCTGCGTCTGCGTCTCGGCGCCGACCTGGCGCTGGGCGAGGTCGAGATAGGGGATGGAGCAGCTCATCTGCCGCCCCTCGGGATAGCGCGCACGGATGGTCGCGGCCTTGGCGGCGTTCTCCGGCGTCCAGGCGAACCCGCCCCAACGTGCGCGGAGTTCCGGCGTGTCTTCGATTGCGTTTGCGTCGGCCATTCTTTTCAACTCACCGGCGGCGGCGCGAGAAGCACCACCGAATTTGACCAGTAAATCCCGTCGATCTTACCCGCTCCTACGGAAAAGGTGATGTATCGGGTTTTGGAGCCGCACTTCCACGAGACTTGAAATTGAGAATGCGTCTCGCTGCGGAAATCCAGGCTCCCATCAATTTCCGTGACCGTACATCCACGCACCTGTTGCCTAAACTCGGCAAAATTCGTGTCGCGCTGACCGTCTACGAAGAGCGGATGACCGCTTTAGCTGAAAGCGCCCGCTCAACATCGCGCGCCCCTGCCATCACCTGCTCCAGCCATTCCGCGAGAAACCGCTGGTTGGCAGCGTGCGCAGCTGCACCGGGCTCCTCAAAATGCGCCGTCGCGAGCGCATCATGCCGATCATCGGATGAACTCCACGCGGCTCACTCGGTCGCCGCTGAAGGTGTAGATGGACATGACCTCGAACTGCTCGCCATCGGGCGCGCGCGAGACCGTTTCGTGGAGCAACACCGTCTCGCCCAGCTCATAGCTGGCGAGGATGTCGGCGCGGTTGTGCGGGAACTGGGCGAACATCGCTTTCAGCCCCGCGCGGACGCCTTCCTTGCCTTCACGCAGCACCGCACCGCGATAGCCCGCTTCACAGGCATCGTCGGTCATCAGCGCGACATAGGCGTCGGCATCCTGTGCGTTGTAATGCGCGATCATTTCGTGCGCGGTGGCGATGCGGTCAGCCATTCGCCTTGCCCCGAGAAACGACGATGCCGATCAGAAACAGCACGCCAAAAAACAGGCTCGCAAGTACGGATAGAAAACTAGCCATGAAGTCCCACTCACCGCCTGATATCTACACCCATCACTCGCCAGAAAGGCCAAACATGCCGAAATGGGCCGCGATAAAGCGCGGCCAGCCACCGCTTATCGCGCTAAACCTGCTCACCGGTCACACTCCCCGAACACGATATCCATCGCGCCCAGAATCGCGGTGATGTCCGCCAGCATGTGCCCGCGCGACATGAAGTCCATCGCCTGCAAATGGCTGAACGCGGTCGGGCGGATCTTGCAGCGGTACGGCTTGTTGGACCCGTCGCTGACCAGATAGACGCCGAACTCGCCCTTGGGGCTTTCGGTCGCGACATAGACTTCGCCCGCGGGGACGTGGAAGCCCTCGGTATAGAGCTTGAAGTGATGGATCAGCGCTTCCATCGACTGCTTCATCTCGCCGCGCTTCGGCGGGACGACCTTGCGGTCGAGGCTGGCGATCGGGCCGGTGGGCATGTCGCGCAGGCACTGCTTGATGATCTTCGCCGACTGATAGACTTCCTCGACGCGGACCATGAAGCGGTCGTAGCAATCGCCGCGGGTGCCGACGGGGATTTCGAAATCCATGCGGTCATACACGTCATAGGGCTGCGACTTGCGCAGGTCCCACGGGATGCCGGCGGCGCGGATCATCGGGCCGGAAAAGCCCCATTTCACCGCGTCGTCGCGGTTGACGATCGCGATGTCGACATTGCGCTGCTTGAAGATGCGGTTTTCCGCGACCAGGCTGATCGCGTCGCCGAACAGCTGCGGCAGGCGCGTGTCGAGCCAGTCGCCGATGTCGGTCAGCAGCTTGAGCGGCACGTCCTGATGCACGCCGCCGGGACGCAGGTAATTGTGGTGCATGCGCGCGCCGGACATGCGCTCAAAGAAGTTGAGGCAATCCTCGCGCAGCTCGAACATCCACAGGTTCGGCGTCATCGCGCCGACGTCCATGACGTGCGCGCCAAGGTTGAGCATGTGGTTGCAGATGCGGGTCAGCTCGGCGAAGAACACGCGCAGATACTGCGCGCGCACCGGCACTTCGATGTCGAGCAGCTTTTCGACCGCGAGCACGAAGCTGTGCTCCATCGCCAGCGGCGAGCAATAATCGAGCCGGTCGAAATAGGGCAGCGCCTGCAGATAGGTCTTATACTCGATCAGCTTTTCGGTGCCGCGATGGAGCAGGCCGACATGCGGATCGACGCGCTCGATGATCTCGCCATCCAGTTCCATGACCATGCGCAGCACGCCGTGCGCCGCCGGGTGCTGCGGGCCGAAGTTGATCGTGTAATTGGGATGACGACGTATCGCCCACGCTCGGTATCGACCGCATCGCCTGCGCCCGGCGATTTCGTCGCCATAGGGCGGATAGTCGGCCATCATGCGTCACCTCCCGTCCCGGGCTTCTTCGCGCGCGCGCGCGGCTTGCGGGGCTTTTTCACAATATCGGGGTCGGCGGGTGCAAGGCCAGCGTCGGGCGACGCCTTGCCGATGCCCGTATCTTCGGGACCATCGCTGGTCTTAGGCTTGCTTACGCGCGCCTTGACCGGCTTGTCGCCGCCATCCGACTTGGCAACCGTATCGGCGCTGGCCGGAGTCGGCGCACCCTTGGCGGCGGGAGCCGCAGCGGGCTTTTCCTCGACCTTGGCTGCGGGCGGTGCCGGGGGCGCGGGCGGTGGTGGCGGCGCGACATATTTCTCGTCGCCGGGCAGGATATACTCCGCCCCTTCCCACGGGCTCATAAAGTCGAAATTGCGGAAATCCTGCGCCAGCTTCACCGGCTCATAGACCACGCGCTTGTCCTCTTCGGAATAGCGCAGCTCGACATAGCCGGTCAGCGGGAAGTCCTTGCGCTGCGGATGCCCGCGAAAGCCATAGTCGGTGAGGATTCGGCGGAGGTCGTCGTTCCCCTCGAACAGCACGCCGTACATGTCGTACACTTCGCGCTCGAGCCAGCCGGCGACGGGCCAGATCGCCGTCACCGACGGCACCGGCTTGACCTCATCCGTCGTCACGCGAACGCGGATGCGGTGGTTGCGGGTGTAGGACAGCAGCATGTAGCAGACATCGAACCGCTCGGCCCGCGCCGGGATAATCGACCCCGGCGATCTCCATCAGCGCCTGATACTGCAAACCCGCACCGTCACGCAGCGCGATCATCGCCTCTGGCAGGCGCGCGCGATCGACGGTCAGATTGACCTCACCGACCAGATCGGTCGCCTCGATCAACATATCGCCCAGCGCAGCCTGCGCCGCCGCGATCACGCCGTCATTCGCGGCGTATTTGGGAGCCGGGGCCTTCACCGCGTCACCGTGCCGATGCGGCGGATCTTCCGCTGCAACTGCATCACGCCATAGAGCAGCGCCTCGGCGGTCGGCGGGCAGCCGGGGACATAGATGTCCACCGGCACGATCCGGTCGCAGCCGCGCACGACGCTGTAGCTGTAGTGATAATAGCCGCCGCCATTGGCGCAGCTGCCCATCGAGATCACATATTTCGGGTTCGACATCTGGTCGTACACGCGGCGCAGCGCCGGGGCCATCTTGTTGCACAGCGTTCCCGCGACGATCATCACGTCCGACTGGCGCGGCGACGCGCGCGGCGCGGCGCCGAACCGCTCCATGTCGTAGCGCGGCATGTTGACGTGGATCATCTCGACCGCGCAGCACGCGAGGCCGAACGTCATCCACCACAGCGAGCCGGTGCGCGCCCATTGGAACAGATCCTCGGTCGAGGTGACGAGGAAGCCCTTGTCGTTCAGCTCACCATTCAGGTCGTTGAAGAACGACTGATCGGGCTGAACAACCGCGCCGCCAGCCATCGGCTGACCGGCATCTGGCAGGAGCGGAGGATGATGGTTCACGGTGCTCATTCCCAGTCCAAGCGCCCCTTTCTTCCACGCATAAGCAAGGCCGAGCGCCGAGTTCGGCGAGGAAGATCATCATCGTGGCCCAGCCGGCCCAGCCGATCTCGTCCAGCGCTGACCGCCCAGGGGAACAGGAACGCCGCTTCAAGATCGAAGATGATGAAGAGGATCGCGACGAGGTAGAAGCGCACGTCGAACTGGCTGCGCGAATCCTCGAACGCGGGGAAGCCGCATTCATATTCGGTGAGCTTTTCCGGCGTCGGCTGATGCGCCCCGGTGAAACGGGCCGCGACCATGGGCAGGAAGACAAAGGCGCTCGACAGCACCAGGGCCACCCCCAGGAACAGCAGGATCGGCAGATATTCTGACAGGTCGACCAAGACGGCCCCTCGCGGTTGCGGAATCTTCGGGTCGCTTTAGGCCGATGGCAGGGGGGCATCAAGGGCGGAAACCGGTGAGAATCACTCGCAACTACGCGGTCATGGGAGGGGAAAGGCGACTAGTGTGTCGCCGCCGCGCGGCGGTTGCTCCGGCTTGCTCGCGCCGGGCCAGCCGGCATCGGCGACGACCAGCAGGCGACTGCCGTCGCGGGCCAGCTGAGTCGGGTCGGCCAACGGGGTGCCGCGATGCACGACCGCGACGTCGATCTGTGCTCCGCTGATGCGGAACCGGACCAGCGATCCGGGGCTGCTGCCATTATGAATCGCGTAATATTCCTCGCCAACGCGGACCAGACCGTCGAACCCGCGCAGCGGCTTGCCCCCCGCCATGGGAAGCAACGTCCGCGTCCTGGTCTTCAGGTCGATTGCCGCGACGCCACGGCCATAATCGGCGACGATCAGCTGCTTGCCATCGGCGGTGAGCGCAGCCCCCTGTGCAGAGCGCGCAACGCCCGGCGCGATCAGCGGGTCGAGGGTGCGACCACGCAGACGATAGACCGCGCCGTTGAGGCCGTCAGAGACGAACACGTCACCACCCGCCGCCGAGACATCACCGGGATGGAAGCCCGCGCCCGGCGACAGCCTCGCCTTCAGCCGCCCGTTGCGGTCGAGCGCGACCAGCGCGCCGGACTCGCATTTCGCCACGCCGGGCAGATCGGGGCAATCGGTCGCGACCCACAGCCAGTTGCGCCGCGTATCCCAGGCCAACCCCAACGGGTGCGGCGTCCCGGCCGGCATCGCCATCCGCGTATCGCTTCCAGCGCGCCGGACAAGAATGGTGCGATCGAGTACGCTCGACAGCCAGACCGTCGTACCGTCGGTCGCGACTCCCTCGACCAGCCGGTGCTGGACAGGCGCGGAATAGATCGTCTCGGGGGCGTCAGCTGCAACCCCCAGCGCCAGCAGAAGTGCGCCCGCGCGGATCATCGCATCAATCAAACGCGGCGCACATGTTCGTACAGGTTGGCCAAGACAGCCCTTTCGGTTGCGGACCTTGCGGTCGTTCTAGGCCGATGACGCAGGCAGCATCAAGCGCGACGCAATGTCGCCCTCCGAGTCGCGGGACGTTCAGCCCCGGACGGGGGTCAGGTCGGCGGCGGTAGAGATGCGCGGCTCGCGCGTTCCGGTCGGGATGACATCGTGGAACATGTGCGACGGAATCAGCGTCAGCCACCCCGCACGCGGCTTCAGCCAAACCCGATCCCAGCAAGGTTGGAAACCAGGCAGCATCTGGTCGCATCCTCCGAGTTCGAGCGCGCCGGCATGGCCGTCCCCGTCTCGAACGCTGTCAGGGACCTGCACATGATAGATCGCGGTCAGGTAACCGGCCTGATGGACATGCTGGCGGTTGGAGGCGTCGGCAAACAGAACCGTGGAGACGCTGTCGAGCGTTGCGGCGACGGGCTGCCGCTCGCCCTCCAGCCCGAAGCGCGCGGGGCTATCGGCGGCCCGCTCAAGCTCCGCGCGGACAAAGGCGAGCAAGGCACTCCAGGCGGGCTGTCCGGTCGCGCGCGGCGTCTGGTTGAGGTGGAAATCGGCGCGATTGGGACGCGTGGGCGGATCGGCTGCGATCTCGGCAGCGAGCATGCGGTTGAACGACTCGATCCCGCCAAACTCAGACGGAGGCTCGAAGGGAATACGCTGCGGCTGTTCGTGCGGGTTCATGGCTGCCAGCGCGGCGTCGCGTTGACCGACGGCGCTCAACGCCGCGGCGCGCCACGCCCGGCCGATCGCGGTGTCGCGATAGGCGGACGGCAGATCCTCCCAATCGGCTAGCCAGCGGTCGGCGGGGCGCTCGACCTGCAGCGCGAGCAGCCGCTCCAACGCTTCCAGATCGACCCCCGGCAGGTCGAGCGCACTGCGATAGGCGGCGATGGCGGCCTCGGGCTGCTGCTGGGTCATCAGCAGATTGCCCCAGATACGCGCGAGATTCGCGCGCGGCCTGCGCTCAAGGCCGATGCGACAGGCATCGGTTGCGGCCTCCAGATCGCCCAGCCGCGCCCGCACCTTGGCCAGTTCAGCCCATGGCTCAAAGCCGTCCGGGTCAGCTGCAAAGCTCGCCTCAAGCGCGGCGAGGGCCTTACGCGGTTGCCGCAACCGTTCCTGAAGCACGCCGATCCGGGAAAGAAGCAGCGGCGATCCCGGTTGCCGCGCGAGTGCAGCCTGCGCCAGCTCCAGCTGGAGCGCGTAGGAAACGGCTTTCTTCGGATTCGCCCGCCACTCGATCACCCGCACCCCC
This sequence comes from uncultured Alphaproteobacteria bacterium, assembly GCA_942493255.1. Classification (GTDB taxonomy): domain Bacteria; phylum Pseudomonadota; class Alphaproteobacteria; order Sphingomonadales; family Sphingomonadaceae; genus Sphingomonas. The sequence goes on from OW818683.1 coordinate 2,918,243, forward strand.
TGTTATCAGGAGTAAATAGGCGCAGTTACACCGCAGCACAAGCGCGACGCGAGGCCCCGATCAGCGCAGCGACGAGGCCAGCAGCTTGTGCAGCTTGGAGTGGATCGCGTCGTTGGCGGCGAGGATCTCACCCTTGGCATGCGCATTGTCGGTGCCGCGGAAATCGGTGACGAAGCCACCCGATTCCTTGACCAGCAGGATGCCCGCCGCCGTGTCCCACGGCTTGAGGCCGCTTTCCCAGAAGCCGTCATAGCGGCCCGCCGCGACCCAGGCGAGGTCGAGCGCGGCCGAACCGAAGCGGCGGATGCCAGCGACTTCGGGCGCGACCGCACCGAAAATGCGGCTCCACTCGGCGAAATTGCCATGGCCCATATAGGGGATGCCCGTGGCGATCAGCGTGTCGGCGAGGTCGCGACGCGACGAGACGCGCAGCCGCTGGTCCTGAACCCATGCGCCGCGGCCCTTTTCGGCCCAGAAGCTCTCATCGGTGATCGGCTGATAGACATAGCCGTGCGTGATTTCGGGCTTGCCCTGGCTGCCAAAGGGATCCTCGACCGCGATCGACATGCAGAAATGCGGAATGCCGTGGAGGAAGTTGGTGGTGCCGTCGAGCGGATCGATGATCCAGCGCGGCTTGTTGGGATCGCCCGCAATCTGGCCGCGCTCCTCGACCAGGAAGCCCCAGTCGGGCCGCGCCTTGCGCAGTTCCTCGATCAGCGTGTCTTCGGCGCGCTTGTCGGCCATCGACACGAAGTCCGCCGGCCCCTTGCGGCTAACTTGCAGCTGCTGGACTTCGTTGAAGTCGCGCCGCAACCGCGGCCCCGCCTTGCGCGCGGCACGCTCGATGACGGTGATGAGGCCGGAATGCGAAACCATTACTTCTTCTCCCCCCTCCGCTTGCGGGAGGGGTCGGGGGAGGGCCTGTCAGCAATCAGTGGAGGGTCGTGAGGCCACGAACACGCCCTCCCCTGGCCCCTCCCGCACGCGGGAGGGAAACAGATCAATCTGCGCGCTTGACGTAAGTCTGCTCGTAGACATCCACGACGATCCGCGTACCGGCGCCGATATGGGGCGGCACCATCACGCGCACGCCGTTTTCGAGAATCGCGGGCTTGTAGCTGGACGAGGCGGTCTGCCCCTTCACCACCGCGTCTGCCTCGACGATCAGCGCTTCGATCGTGTCGGGCAGCTGAACGCTGATCGCTTCTTCGTCATACAGCTCCATCACGACATCCATGCCGTCCTGAAGGAACGCTGCGGCGTCGCCCAGCAGGTCGCGGGGCAGCGTGACCTGGTCATAGGTTTCCTTGTCCATGAACACGAGCATGTCGCCCTCAGGGTACAGAAACTGGAAATCCTTGGTGTCGAGGCGGATGCGCTCGACGGTCTCGGCCGAGCGGAAACGGACGTTGTTCTTGCGGCCGTCGCGGAGATTCTTCATCTCCACCTGCATGTAGGCGCCGCCCTTACCCGGCTGAGTGTGCTGGATTTTCACCGCGCGCCAGATGCCGTTTTCATATTCGATGATGTTGCCGGGACGGATGTCCACGCCGCTGATCTTCATGGGGATCGCCTACAGTGCTGAGAAAGAACAGGCGCGGCCCTTAGCGATCTACGCGCGATCCGGCAAGCAGCAGATAGGGATCGACCGGCACGCCCTGATGCCAGCGCTCGCCCGGGGCCATCCGATTGACGCCGAAATGAAGGTGGAAGTTGCCGGTCCCCGAATTGCCGGTATCGCCGACATAGCCGAGCAGTTCGCCGGAGCGCAGCACCCTGCCCTCGACGATTCCCGGCGCGTAGCCGGCGAGGTGGGCGTAGTAATAGATCCAGCCGCCATCAGCCGAGCGCTGGTACAGCGTAATCCCGCCGCCGCCGTTGGAATAGAACAGCTTCTCCACCCGCCCGTCCGCTGCGGCGATCACCGGCGTGTTGGCGGGAGCGATGATGTCGAGCCCTTGGTGCGCCCGGGCGCCCCCGCCACGCGCCTCACCCCAGTTGCTGCGTAGCGTTTCGGCCTTCACGCCCTGAACCGGAACAATCAGGCCCCTGCTGTGGGTGACGCGCGGGGACCGAGGCTCTGGCGTAGGCTGGGCGGTGGCGGTGCTCGGCTCGACCACGCGGATCGTCGCAGCGAGGAAGGCGACGACTGCAACGACGCAGCCACCCGCTACCCACAAGGCGATCCGCAGCCGGCTCATTCCTGGAAGATCACCGGAATTCCCGGCGACACCATCAGCGCCAGCCGCGCCGCGTCCCAATTGGTCAGGCGGATACAGCCATGGCTTTCACTGCGCCCGATCAGGTGGGGCTCAGGCGTGCCATGGATGCCGTAATGCTCCTTGCTGAGGTCGATCCACACCACGCCCACCGGGCTGTTGGGACCGGGCGGCAGCAGCGCGTCGGGCTTCTTGTCGCTGACGTCCCAGAACAGCTTGGGATTATAGTGAAAGTCGGGATTGGGCGCGACGCCGTTGATCTTCCAGCTGCCGATCGGCAGCGGGTCGCGCTTGCTCCCGACGGTGACGTTGAACTGTGCTGCGAGCATCCCCTTGGCGTCGAACACGCGCAGCACCTTGTCGGATTTATCGACCACGATGCGGTTCGCCTTGGGCTGCACCGCGCCGACATTGAGGTCGGTCAGCGTCTTGCGCCATTCGGGCTTGATGTCGACGGGATAGGCACGCGACGCGGGAATTGCGTTGGGCACTTCGATCGGCACGCCGGGCGCGAGGCGGGTGTCAGGGCTGTTCATCTCGATCAGCACTTGCGGCGTCGTGTGGAACATCTCGCCCAACTTTTCGAGCGCGGTGCGGTAGCCCATCGTCTTGAGCTTCGCCTGCGCCTGCGGGTCGCGCGGCCAGGGGCGGACGTACGGCCCGGCCAGCATCTCAGGCGTCAGCCGCACGATCCGAGTCGGGCGGAGCGCGCGGTGTTCATGCAGCGCCTGGAGCGTGCGTGCATCGGTCTTGCCGGTCACCGGAATCTGGCGGTTGATCTGGAACGCCTTGAGCGCCGCCGACAGTCCCTGCCCCTCGCGCCCATCCAACGGCCCGGGCGGAAAGCCGAGATGGTCGAGGATCACCTGAACATGCAGGATGTCGCGGCTGAGCGCTGGCTTCGCCGGAGTCGCCTTCTCCGCCGCGCCGCTCTGCGCCTGCACCGCCACCGCGCCACCCGCTGCGAGGGCTACGGCCCCGATCAATCCTGCAACACCCTTACGCACACACACTCTCCGTCTCGTTACTCGGGGATAACGAGGCATCGCGGCGAGGGTTGCGCGATCAGTAACGATTGCGCAGCCGCTCGACCGTTGCAGCCGGATGTTCCGCGGCATTCGCGCGGACCTCGGCTTCGATCGCGGCACGGATCGCCTCGATCTCGATATCGCTGCGATGTTCGATCCCGATAAACTCGTTGCGCGCGCCCTCCATCGCCCGGATCAGCTCGTCAAGCTTGGCCTGCAGTGCCGCAGCGTCGCGGTTCTGCGAATTCTGGATCAGGAACACCATCAGGAAGGTGACGATGGTGGTCGATGTGTTCACGATCAGCTGCCACGTGTCCGAAAAGCCGAATACCGGGCCGGTCAGGCCCCAGCCAACGATCAGCAGCACCGCGACGATGAACGCCACCGGCTGCCCCGCCAGCGCGGCGATGCGACCGGCGACGATCGTGAACATCCGGTCGAGCATCGTCGGTTCCTTTCGATCAGCGCGGCTGGTTCAGCACGGCGTCAAACGCGCGCATCGCAGCCATTTCATCTCCGCCCCACACCCCGCTCGACACCGCGATGAAGTCCGCGCCTGCCGCTACCAATGGTGCGGCATTCGCCGGAGTGATCCCGCCGATGGCGACGCATGGGATCTCGAACACCGTGGTCCACCACGACAGGATCGCGGGGTCGGGGTGGTGGGTCGTCGGCTTGGTCGTGGTGGGGTAGAAGGCGCCAAACGCGACATAGTCGGCCCCGGCCTCACCCGCCTCCATCGCCAGATGGCGGCTGTCGTGACAGGTCACGCCGATCTGAGCCGCCGGGCCGAGCACGCTGCGTGCTTCGCGGGGATCGCCATCGCCCTGCCCCAGATGGACGCCATCGGCGCCCAGCCTTTTGGCGAGACTGACGCTGTCATTGACGATGAACGCGACCTCACGGTCAGCGCAAATCCGCAGCAACGGCTCGGCGAGGCGGGCGGCTTCGTGCTGATCGACATCCTTGACGCGGAACTGGAACGCGGCGACGGGGCCGGCATCCAGAGCCCGGGCGAGCCGGTCGGGGAAGCCGCCATCGACGCCGAGCGGCGAGATCAGATAGAGCTGGCAGGGCGGCCGCTTGTCGTCGCGCTTGAACTGGGCGGCGAATTCGGGGCCGAGCGGGGGCAGGTCGTCTTCATCATGCATGTCGCGCTGATAGGCTGCGTTGCGCCGGACGGGAAGCCCGTCAACGCGTCCCCGCCATCACCTCTGCCTGACGCGTGCCGACGGCATCGAGTTCCTCCCGCGTCGCGCGAAAGGTCACCATCACCGCCTGAAGGTGCTGCAAGGTCACCCCGGTGCTGCCGGCGCGCTTCGCCGTGGCGCGCAGCGCGGCGCTGTAGCGCCCGGCGATGGCAAAGGTGTCGCGGTACATGCCCATGGCGGTATGCGACTTGGTCAGTATCGCCTTCGCGCTGCGTCCCTCAGCATCCGAACCCAGTTCGAGCATGACTGCCATCGCCTTGGCCTGACCAGTCTCGATCGACGCGTTCCCGGCGGCGATCACGCCATCGATATCGTCGGCGATACGCAGCACATCGGCGCCGAACGCCGGATCACGCCGTCGCAACGAGAGGTGCTCCGTCGCGGTCATCAGGCGGCCGGCCGAGCGGAAATAGAGTTGTTCGAACTTCATCGCCTCGCGGCCGGGGTCGCCGGCTTCCAGCGTCGCCATCCACACGCCGGACATGGTTTCCTGCGCGCGGAACATCGTCCTGGCGGAACCGAGCATCTGCACAAGCGCCGCTTCAGCTGCTTTGATATCCTTCCTTGCCAGCGCTTTGAGCACCGGGGGGAAGGTGTCGAGCACGCCGTCGAGCTGCCCCAGCGTCCGCACCATTTCGGCGTGGACCGCAGGAGTTCTGACCTCTGGCGGGAGTTCGAGCGTCGGAAAATCCGGTCTGGGCAGCGCGTCCAGCTTTTGACGCGCGTCGGCGATCGCGCGCTTGGCAGAGGCGAGCAGAGGGAGGACTCGTCCCTCTACTGCCGCGAAGTTTCCGCCGTTCATGGCGGCCTGCCATTGCGGGCCGAGCGCACGGACTTCGTTCATCGCCGGACTGACCGCGCGATCGAGTTCCAGCACCCATTCGCCATAGGCGACGAATTCGCGATGCGCGGTTTCGGCCTCACCCGCCGCAGCGACCTTGGCGTCGCCACGGTCGGCGGCGAGCGCGCCATTGACCAGCAGCACGATCAGGCACAGCGCCGCGAGCCACGAGTTACGCATCACTGTCCCCTCCCCCCGTTTCGCCCGTCAGGCGGTGGCCATCGCCTTCTGCGTCGACGCCGCGTGAATCGCGTCGATCGCTTCACCCAGCGCGGCGTCGAACTCGGCGTCGGTCATGCCGTGGCGCAGGTCTTCGAGCAATGCGCGGCTGAAGCTGGCGATCATGCCGCGGTTCCGGGCCAGTTCGGCGCATGCCTCGGGGCGCTTGAAGCCGCCGGACAGGGCGACGACGCGCAGCACCTTGGGGTGGTCGATCAGCGGGTCGAACAGGCCCGGCGTGGCGGGGATCGACAGCTTGAGCATTACCTGCTGCCCCTCGGGCAGGGCGTCGAGCGCCTTGAGGATTTCATCCAGCAGGATCGCGTCGGCCTCGGCGCGCTCGGGCGACTTGATGTTCACCTCGGGCTCGATGATCGGCATCATGCCGTGGCTGAGCACCTGGGCGCCGATCTCGAACTGCTGCTTGACCACGGCGGCGATACCGTCGCGGTTGGCGAGGTTGACGACCGAGCGCTCCTTGGTGCCGAACACGCCGAGGGCGCGCGCCTTGGTCAGCAGCGCATCGAGATCGGGCATGGGCTTCATCAGCTGGACGCCGTTTTCTTCAGCCTCAAGCCCCTTGTCGATCTTGATGAAGGGGACGACGCCGCGCTCGATCAGCGCGTGCGGCGTGGGCTTGTCTTCGACATGGCCGTCCATGGTGCGTTCGAACAGGATCGCGCCGATCACCTTCTCGCCGGAGAAGGTCGAGGCGGTGATGATGCGGCTGCGCATCGCGTGGATCAGGCCGAACATTTCCTCATCGGTCGACCAGGCATCATCGGCGACGCCATAGCCGGCCAGCGCCTTGGGCGTCGAACCGCCGGACTGGTCTAGCGCGGCGATGAAGCCGTTACCTTCGGCGATCTTGGCGGTCATTTCGGCGGTATTCATCGCTGGCATCCCTGTTCCGACACTTTGTTGCGCGGCCTATTGCAGCGAGGCATGCGGCTGAAAAGCCTGACAACGATAGCCAACCAGCCGAAAAAACGCCGTCAGCGCGCGAGCGCCGCCACCCCGGGCAATTCCTTGCCCTCCATCCACTCCAGGAACGCACCGCCAGCGGTGGACACGAAGGTCATGTCGCCAGCGACGCCGGCCTGGTTGAGCGCCGCGACGGTGTCCCCGCCTCCGGCGACCGAGACGAGCGACCCTTCCTTGGTCAGCGCGGCGACGGTGTGGGCGAGTGCCATGGTGGCGGTGTCGAACGGCTTGGTTTCAAACGCGCCGAGCGGGCCGTTCCACACCAACGTGCGGCAGTTCTTGAGCACGTCCGCCAGCGCCTCGCTCGCCGCCGGGCCGATATCGAGGATCATCTCATCAGCGGCGACCTCGTGGACGTTGCAGGTGCGCAGGGACGGCGGGTTGGCGGCAAATTCCTTCGACACCACCACGTCATAGGGCAAATGGATCGTGCAGTTCGCCTTATCGGCTGCGTCGAAGATCTCCTCGGCGGTGCCGGTCAGGTCATGCTCGCACAGCGACTTGCCGACATTCACGCCGCGCGCGGCGAGGAAGGTGTTGGCCATGCCGCCACCGATGATCAGGTGATCGACCTTGCCGACCATGGCTTTCAGCACGTCGAGCTTGGTCGAGACCTTGGCCCCGCCGACCACTGCGGCGACGGGGTGGTCGGGGTTGCCCAGCGCCTTGTCGAGCGCGTCGAGTTCTGCCTCCATCTGGCGTCCGGCGAACGCGGGCAGACGGTGCGCCAGCCCCTCGGTGGAGGCATGGGCGCGGTGCGCGGCGGAGAAGGCGTCGTTGACATAGAGGTCGCCGAGTGCGGCGAAGCGGTCGACCGTCGCGGGGTCGTTCTTTTCCTCACCGCCAAAGAAGCGGGTGTTTTCGAGCAGGCCGATATCGCCGGGCTGGAGCGTCGCGACCGACTCGGCGTCGCCCTCCCAGTCGATGTAGCGGACCTCGCGGCCGAGGACCTGGCTGAACGGGCGGGCAAGCTGCGCGGTCGAGAGTTCAGGGCTCGGCACCTTGGGGCGGCCGAAATGGGCGAGGATCAAGACGATCGCGCCCTTGTCGGCGAGTTCGGCGACGGTCTGCACCGCGGCGCGGAAGCGGTTGTCGTCGGTGACCGCGCCATCAGCCATCGGCACGTTCAGATCTTCGCGCACCAGCACCCGCTTGCCGGTGATGTCGCCCATATCGTCGAGGGTCTTGAATGCACGCGTCATGGTTCGATCCTGATGCTGTCGCCGACGGCAATGCTGCCGGGCGTGATGACTTTGGTGAGCGCGCCGCCGCGCCAGTCGGGGGTGAGCGCGGCGCGCAGCCCTTCGGCCAGCGCCTCCATCCGCTCACACGGGTTGGTTTCGCAGGTGATTTCGAGGACGACATCGGCGCCGATGCGGATGCGGACGCCGGGCGTCTGGGGCAGGTCGAAGCCTTCGACCAGCAGATTGGCGCGGCGCTGTTCCCATGGAATCGAGTGGCCGACCTGTGCCATCGCGGCGTCCCAGTCATTCGCTTCGATCAGGCTGACCTGACGCCGATACGGCTGGCCCTTCATCGCGCCGCGAAAGTCGCCGCCGATGCCGCCTTCGAGCGTGATGGTGGCGTGGTCGATGACCTCCATCGGCCCTTTCGGGATGGCGTGGCGGGCGATGCCGGTGATGCGGCCAGTCATGCGATCGCTCCGGTTGAGCGGGTATTTCGATACCCGTTCCTGACAAGTCTGACGTTTTTGCCCATGTATGCGCGGGTGTCAGGCTGACGGTTGGCGTTGCCGTTCGTGGTCGGGAGGGGGCGACTGTGCGTCATGCTTCGACCCTAACCGAAAGGGGCGGCTGTAGGAAAGCGGCCGACTGCCGATCCGGTGGTTTGGCGGGGTGACAGGCCCTGCCCCAGCCCCTCCCGCAAGCGGGAGGGGAGCTTATTGCCCCCCACCGCTTGCGGCAGTGTGGTTGCTGGGTTCAGCCCAGCTTTGCCATTGCGCTGGCGGTGTCGACCATGCGGTTCGAGAAGCCCCATTCATTGTCGTACCAGCTGACGACACGGACGAGCTTGCCGTCGATGACGGCGGTTTCGAGGCTGTCGATGGTCGACGATGCCGGGTTGTGGACGATGTCGATCGAGACCAGCGGTTCGTCGCTATAGGTCAGCACGCCGACCAGCGGGCCGCTTTCCGACGCCGCCTTGAGGATCGCGTTGACCTCTTCCTTGGTCGTGTCGCGCGAGGGCGTGAAGGTCAGGTCGATCAGCGAGCCATCCGGCACGGGGACGCGCACCGACGAACCGTCGAGCTTGCCCTTCAGCTCGGGCAGCACCTCACCCACGGCGCGCGCGGCGCCGGTGGTGGTCGGGATCATGCTCATCGCCGCAGCGCGGGCGCGACGCAGATCGTCATGGATCTGGTCGAGGATCTTCTGATCGTTGGTATAGGCGTGGATCGTGGTCATCAGGCCGCGCTCGATCCCGATGCTGTCGTTCAGCACCTTTGCCACCGGGGCGAGGCAGTTGGTGGTGCACGATGCGTTCGACACGATCGTGTGGCCGGCCTCGAGCTTGTCGTGATTGACGCCATAGACGACGGTCAGGTCGACATTCTTGCCGGGGGCCGAGATCAGCACCTTCTTTGCGCCCGCGTCGAGATGCTTCTGGCAGCTGGCGCGGTCGGTGAAGAAGCCGGTGCATTCGAGGACGAGATCGACGCCGTTCGCTGCGTGCGGCAGGTTGGCGGGGTCACGCTCCTTGGTCACCTTGATCCGCTTGCCGTCGATGATGATGTCATCGCCATCGGCCGAGACGGTGCCGGGATACTTGCCATGCACGCTGTCGCGGCTGAACAGCCACGCGTTCGACTTGGCATCGGCCAGATCGTTGATCGTGACCAGTTCCAGACCGCTTTCCGGGCGTTCCAGGATCGCACGCGCCACCAGGCGTCCGATGCGTCCGAACCCGTTGATCGCTACCTTCGTCATTCGTCTCTCCTTAAGCGGCAAGCCGTTCGATAATCTGGGGCACGATCGCGTCGGCGGTCAGCCCGAAATGCTTGTACAGGTCTTCGGCGGGGCCCGACGCGCCGAAGCCGTCGATGCCGAAATTGAGACCGGTAAGGCCGGTGTAGCGTTCCCAGCCGAAGGTGGTGCCCGCCTCGATCGACACGGTCAGCGCGTCGGCGGGAAGCAGGTCGGCGCGGTAGGCGGCGGGCTGGGCGTCGAACGCCTCGGTGCAGGGCATGGAGACGACATCGGCACCGATGCCCTGCGCTTCAAGGGCGGTGCGGATATCGGCGGCGATCTCGACTTCCGAACCGGTGGCGAGGAGCACAACCTTGCGTGCGGCCTGTGCCGACTGGAGGCGGTAGCCACCCTTGGCGATCTCGGCGACCTGCGTCGCATCGACCAGCGGGCGCAGATTCTGGCGGGTCAGCACCAGCATCGACGGACCGTCGACATTGCGCAGCGAAAGGTCCCAGGCAGCGGCGGTTTCGACGGCGTCGCACGGACGCCACACGTTGAGGTTCGGCATCGCGCGCAGGCTCTGCAGATGCTCGATCGGCTGGTGGGTCGGGCCGTCTTCGCCGAGGCCAATGCTGTCATGCGTCATCACATAGACGACGCGGGCGCGCTGCAGTGCCGAGAGGCGGATCGCGCCGCGCGCATAGTCGGAGAAGACCAGGAAGGTGCCACCATAGGGGATGATGCCACCGTGCAGCGCCATGCCGTTCATCGCCGCAGCCATGCCGAATTCGCGGATGCCGTAATAGACATAGCGGCCGGCATAATTGTCGGCCGTCAGGGGCCCGGTCGCCTTGGTCTTGGTGTTGTTGGAGCCGGTGAGGTCGGCCGAGCCGCCAATCAGTTCGGGCAGATTTTCGGTCAGCGGCTCGAGCGCCATTTCGCTCGACTTGCGCGTCGCGACCTTGGGCGGGTTGGCGAGCAGGTCGGCGATGTAGGAATCGAGGTTGAAGGCGGGCAGGTCACCGGCCATGCGGCGCTCGAACTCGGCATGGTCGGCGTGCGCGGCGAGGCGCGCCTTCCACTCGGCATGGGGTGCGGCACCGCGCTTGCCGGCGTCGAGCCAGGCGGCGCGGATGTCGGCGGGGATGTCGAACGGGGCGTGGCTCCAGCCGAGCGCTGCGCGGGCAGCGGCGACTTCGTCGGCACCGAGCGGCGAACCATGGACCTTGCTGGTGCCGCCCTTGTTCGGGGCGCCCTTGCCGATCACGGTCTTGCAGCGGACCAGCGAGGGGCGGTCGTCCGCGAGTGCGGCGTCGAACGCGGCGGCGATGCTGGCCGGGTCGTGGCCGTCGCAGGCGACGACGTGCCAGCCGGTCGCTTCGTAGCGGGCGGGGATATTCTCGCTCGACGACAGCGACACCTTGCCATCGATGGTGATCTTGTTGTCGTCCCACAGCACGATCAGGCGGCCGAGCTTGAGGTGACCGGCGAGGCCGATCGCTTCGTGGTTGATGCCTTCCATCAGGCAGCCGTCGCCGGCGATCACCCAGGTGCGGTGGTCGACGATCGAGTCGCCGAACACGGCGTTGAGGTGGCGTTCGGCGAGCGCCATGCCGACCGCCATCGCGAGGCCCTGACCCAGCGGGCCGGTGGTGCATTCGATGCCGGGAAGCTCGAAATTCTCGGGGTGGCCGGCGCAGGGGCTGCCGACCTTGCGGAAGTTGCGGATGTCGTCGAGCGTCGGGCGGGCATAGCCGGTCAGGTGCAGCAGCGAATAGATCAGCATCGAGCCATGGCCGGCGGACAGCACGAAGCGGTCGCGGTCCGCCCATTTGGGGTCGGTGGGATCATATTTCAGATAGTCGCTGAACAGCACGGTGGCGACATCGGCCATGCCCATCGGCATGCCGGGATGGCCCGAATTGGCGGCCTCCACCGCGTCCATCGACAGGGCGCGAATGGCGTTGGCGCGGTCGGCGAATGAAATGGTCACGGCATATCCCCTATCGGGCCTGCGCGCGTCGCGTTGAGTCTCGCCACGGCCCGGCGAATCGAAGTTGGCGTGCCAATGGGGCGCGCGGGCGCGTGCGTCAACCGGGCGGGGTTGCGGGTTGGGGAAAGCCCCCCTATCCACCCGGCATGGCGGATGCGGCACCTTCCGCGCTTGACCGGATCGAGCGCGCGCTCACGCGGATCGAGGCGGCTGCCACGCGGCGCGCCTTCGACGCCGAACGACTGGAACACAGGCATGCGGCACTGCGCGGCCGGGTCGAGGCGGCGATTGCCGCGCTCGATGCGGTGATCGCGCAGGAGGGCGAGGACTGATGGGTCAGGTCACGCTTACCATCGCCGGACGCAGCCACACGATCGCGTGTCGCGACGGCGAGGAACTGCATCTCGAACGGCTCGGCGCGCTGCTGGAGCGGCATGCCGAAAAGGCGGTGCGCGCGTCGGGCGGGCTGAGCAGCGAGCGGACGATGCTGTTCCTCGCGCTGATCCTCGCCGACCAGCTGGACGAGGCCGAGCGCAACCCGCCGGGGGGCGTGTCGCCGGTGCTGCTCGAGAATCTGGCGGATCGGCTGGAGGCGGTCGCAACCGCTCTTGAGGATTCGGGCGCGAAACCCTAGATTGGCGTCGGCGGGTACTGCCCGGTGCGAGCTTTAGCGATTATCCCTGAGGCGATTCATCATCCATGGGGGCTGTCCCTGTTCAGACCCTGGTCTGTGGCACATGGTCCCCACCTGACGTAAAACGGCGTCAGAGGATATTCAAGCAACGGCCCATGGTGGTCCCGCCAACGAATTTTGTCAGCGAGGCTGAGGCTTCGCATATAGCGAAGCGCGACGATGGCTGACGATAAACGCACCTTACGCGCCCGGATGCGGGCGCTGCGCGACGAGTTCGCGATGACCATCGGGGGCGTGATCGAGCCGCCCCCTGCCCTGCTCGCGCGGTTCGCGCCGGGAGTCATCGTCTCATCCTATGTGCCCGTAGGCAGCGAGGCCGATCCGACCGCGATCGCCTGGGCGGCGCGCGAAGCGGGGTGCACGATCGTGCTGCCGCATGTCACCAGCCGCGAATCGCCGGTGCGCTTCTTTGCATGGGAGCCCGAACATGCGCTGGTCGACGGGCCGCTGGGGTTGCGCCAGCCGGATGATAGCGGGCTGGAATGCGATCCCGAGATCGTGCTGACGCCGTTGCTGGCGTTCGACGCTGCGCTGAACCGATTGGGTCAGGGTGCGGGACATTACGACCGCGTGTTCGAGCGCCTGCCCAATGCCTGGCGCGTCGGTATCGCCTGGTCGGTGCAGCAGGTCGAGGCGCTCGCGATCGACACGTGGGACATGCCGCTGCATGGCGTGATTACCGAAGCCGCCGCGTTCGGCGAGGTGGCAGCATGACCCCGTCCTGGCGCAAGCCCGTTGGCGCGTTCGCGATCATCGCGCTGATCATCATCTGGTGCATCGCGGTGGCGAGCCTGTCGCGTATCGTCGGCCAGTGGCCGGCACTCGTCCAGATGGTCTTTTACGTCTTCACCGGGATCGTGTGGATCCTGCCGTTGAAGCCACTGTTGCGCTGGATGGAGACGGGGCGGTGGGGCCTGCCCAAGGGCTGACCCCCTTCCCCTCATCCGTTTGCCCTGAGCTGTCGAAGGGCGTTTGCCGCACCTTCGAGTTACGGCTCGCGGCGCTTCGACAGGCTCAGCGCAAACGGTCTTAATCGCTTTTGATCAGAGGTGCGGCACTCCGTAATAGGCGTAGACCTCTTGCCCATAGGCGCGGTCATAGCTCGGTTCGTCGCCCTCACGGTCGTAATTGGGCGCGTTTTCGAGCTTTTCCTTGCTCAGCGAGACCACATAGCCGCTCTTGTCGGTGTCATAGGTCAGCGCCTGCCACGGCACCGGATAGTGGCGGTGGCCGATGCCGAGAATGCCGCCAAACGCCATCACGGCGTATTCGGCCTGGCCCGATACCTTGTCGACCATGAAGCGTTCGACATGGCCCAGTTTTTCGCCCGCGGTGTCATAGACGGCGGTGCCTTCGACCCGGTCGGATGCGATCAGGGGGTTGGGGCTATCGACAGTCGTGTTCATCGCGTCTCTCCTGTGGTTCTGGGATAGTGCGACCAACGCATCAGGGCCGTGCTTGTGCCCAAAGCGTTGAGATCGTAGCAATTGCCACCATGCGCATCCTGACCCTCGCAGCCCTGCTGCTCGCCTCCGCCGCCCCTGCTCTTGCCCAGACCGCCAAGGTCGCGCCGGTGCTGACCACGCCCGAGGCGAAGGACGTGTGGACCTATGCCCGCCCCGCCGAAGCGCGCGTGACGCATGTCGACCTCACCCTGAAGATCGATTTCGACAGCAAGACGATCGGCGGCGTCGCGACGCTCGACGTGCTGGCGGCGAAGGGCGCGAAGGAGATCGTGCTCGATACGCTCGACCTTGAGATTGCGGTGGTGAGTGACGAGCGCGGCGTGAAATTGGCGCATCGTGTCGGGGCCAGCGATCCCCAGCTCGGCGCGCCGCTGACGATCGAGCTGAACGGGGCCAACCGCATCCGCATCGTCTACCGCTCCAAGCCCGGCGCGCGCGCGCTGCAATGGCTGACGCCCGAGCAGACGCAGAGCAAGACCCTGCCCTTCCTGTTCAGCCAGGGGCAGGCGATCAACAACCGCAGCTGGATCCCGACGCAGGACAGCCCCGGCATCCGCCAGACCTGGGCCGCGACGGTGACGGTGCCCGAGGGCTTCGTGCCGGTGATGAGCGCGCAGATGCTGGACGGCGCGACGGGCACGCCCGCGCCGCAGGGAGGCCGCAGCTTCCGCTTCAAGATGGACAATCCGGTCCCGCCCTATCTGATCGCGATTGCGGTCGGTGACCTCAAGTTCAAGGAAGTCGGGCCACGCAGCGGCGTGTGGGCCGAGGCGGGGATGCTCGATGCCGCCGTGTCCGAATTCGCCGATGTCGAAAAAATGATCGACGCGGCGCAGGCACTGTACGGTCCGTATCGCTGGGGTCGGTATGACATGCTGGTCCTGCCGCCGTCCTTCCCGTTTGGCGGGATGGAGAACCCCAATCTGACCTTCTTCACCCCGACGATCATCACCGGCGACCGATCGAACACCGATGTGCTGGCGCATGAGCTGGCGCATAGCTGGTCGGGCAACCTTGTCACCAACGCGACCTGGGCGGATGGCTGGCTGAACGAGGGGTTCACGACCTATTTTGAGAACCGGATCATGGAGGCGCTGTACGGCAAGGAGCGCGCGGCGATCTATTCCGACCTCGATTATGCCGGGATGCTGCGCGATGTGAAGAACGCCGGTGGCGATGCCGCGCCCGCGACGCGACTGCATGGGGCGCCGGGTGAGAGCGCGGGGCAGCTCGACTACCTCAAGGGCAGCACGTTCCTGCGCACGATCGAAGTTGCCGTCGGGCGCGACCGCTGGGATCCCTATCTGCGCGGCTATTTCGACCGCCATGCCTTCCAGCCGCAGACCAGTGCGGGGTTCCTTGCCGATCTGCGCAAGCATCTGATCAAGGGCGACAAGGCGCTGGAAGCCAAGCTGCAGCTCGATCGCTGGGTGTTCGAGCCGGGGATTCCGTCCAATGCGGTGCAGGTGAAGTCCGAAACGCTGGCCAAGGTCGATGCGCAGCTCGCCGCGTTCAACGCGGGCGGGCCGGCGGCGGCGATCGACACGACCGGCTGGCAGACGCAGCAGTGGAAACGGCTGATCGACAACCTGCCCCGCCAGCAGAGTGCGGCGCGGCTGGCCGAGCTCGACGCGGCGCTGGGGCTGACCAGGTCGCAGAATGCCTATGTGCAGTCGGCGTGGTTCGATCTGGCCATCGCCAACCGCTATGTGCCGGTGATCCCCGCGCTGGAGACGTATCTGACGCGGGTTGGCCGCAATCTGCTGGTCACGCCATTGTATCGCGGGCTGAAGGCGCAGGGCGCATGGGGCGAACCGATTGCGCAGCGCATCTTTGCCAAGGCGAAGCCGGGATATCATCCGGTGACGGTGGGCGCGGTGACGCGCATTTTGGGTAGCTGATTCGATCGCCGCTGACCAAATCTTCATATTGTTTCGGCCAAAGTTCGAGCGAAGCGCGACAGAATTCGCGGTACGAACGGGGTCGAAATGATGGTCGAGGGCGAAACGCTTGGCGCAACCGCACTGCGCGAGATTATTTCTCATGCCAGTGACGCGACGAGTTCGGATGCGGTCATCTCCCGCGCATTGCAGGCGGTGCGTGCGCATCTGGGCCTGCAGGTTGCCTATGTGTCCGAGTTCGTCGGGGATGATTCGGTGTTCCGCGTCGTCGATGCGCCGGGGCTGGAGCATCTGGCCAAGGCGGGCGACGTGCATTCGCTCGACGATGTCTATTGTCGGCATATCCTGGCGGGGCGGCTGCCCGAGCTGATCCCCGATACCGCGGACGAGCCGATCGCGATGGCGATGCCGATTACCGCTGCGGTGCCGATCGGCGCGCATGTCAGCGTGCCGATCCGGCTGTCGAATGGGCGGACTTATGGCATGTTCTGCTGCCTTGGCCCGTTTGCCAGCCCGACGCTGAACCCGCGCGATCTGGGCATGATGCGTGCCTTTGCCGATCTGGCCGCGTTCGAGATCGAGCGTGATCTGGGCAATCGCGAGGAGGCGACGGCGTCGCGCGCGGCGATTGAGGCGATCATGGCCGATGGCCTGATGGAGATTCACTATCAGCCGATCTTCAGCCTCTCGCAGGGCCGACCTGCGGGGTATGAGGCGTTGGCGCGGATCAGCGTCGAACCCTATCGCTCGCCCGACAAATGGTTCAATCAGGCCAGCCTGGTGGGCATGGGCGTCGCGTTCGAGCTGTTCGCGATCGACCGCGCGCTGCAGGGTCTGTCGCAGCTTCCCGACCACGCCTATCTGTCGGTCAACGCCAGCCCCGCGACCGCGACGTCGCCCGAACTGCCCGCTATCCTGCGCCGCGCGCCGCTGAACCGCGTGGTGCTGGAGGTCACCGAGCATGACCGGGTTTCGGACGTCGCCATCCTGCTTGAGCGGCTCGCGCCGTTGCGGGCGGAGGGGCTGAAGATCGCGGTGGACGATGCAGGGTCAGGCTATAGCGGGCTGCAGCAGATCATCCAGATGCGGCCCGATCTGGTGAAGCTCGACCGGTTCCTGATCGAGGATATCCAGCATGATCCGGGCCGCCGCGCGCTGGCCGCCGGGTTGATGATGTTTGCGCGCGATACCGGCAGCCGGTTGATCGCAGAAGGGGTCGAGCGCGAGGATGAGCTCGCGGTGCTGCGCGCGTTGGGCATCGACCTGATCCAGGGGTATTTGCTGGGGCGGCCGCAGTCGCTGGCGGCGATGCGGGATGGGGCAACCGAGCTGCGGGCGGCGGGGTAGAGCGACGCGCGACACATCTGCATCGCTAACGCCCGTTTGCCCTGAGCTTGTCGAAGGGCCGTAGCCTGACGCCACTGGGTCCGGGAGCGGTGCTTCGACAAGCTCAGCACAAACGAATTGAGTGGAGCTTGGCTAAGCCATCACAGGCTGCGCTTCCCCCTGGTCCGCCCGGTCAGGTGAAAGCCGAAGCAGCGGTCACAGCGATAGGGACGCAGGGTGATGGTCGCGGCCAGCGCGGCCGTGATCGCCTCACCCTCATCCGCAAAACGCCGCTTGCGACGGCAGACACTTAGCCGCGTGCGCATGCAAATGCCCTACTGGAGACAATAGCCGAACAAATGCGCCAAAAGCTCCGATGCAACGGCACCCGGAATGAACAGCGGCCACAACCCGGCTACGGCAAGCGCCTTGTCTCGCCAAGCTGGAAAGGCCGTCAGCGCGACTGCGACGGGCGGGAGCGTCCAGTAAAGCAGGTTATGTATGCCGTGGCTTCCGGCGAACGCCATGCCGAACGAAATCGCTATATCCAGCGCGAGCACAGCCCCCGCTGCGAAGAGGATGCGGCGCATTCTACCCGCCCCGGAGCGCGTGCCATGCGAGCCACAGCCAGCCGACGATCAACGCGGTGCCGCCGATCGGCGTGATCGCGCCCAGCCAGCGCGGTGCGCCGAATGCCATGGCGTAAAGCGTGAAGGCGAAGATCGCGGCACCGGCGACGAACAGCCAGCCCGCGCCCTTCTCGTTCAGCTGTACCGCGACGAGTGCAGCGACGACATGGACCAGCTGATAGGTCGCGCCGGTGCGCAGCCATTCGGCCGCCTTGCCCTCTGCGCCATGCGCTCCGAATGCGCCCGCGCCGACCGCGATGGCGCCGGAGAGCGCGGCGAGAGCGACCAGCCAGTTCATCCGCACTCACTCCCGGTGGCAGGCTTGGGTTCCAGCGGGTCGGGGGTCTCGCGGCGCCCCGGGCGCCAGTCGAGGTCAGGATCGCCGATGATCGCTTCGCGCGCCGCGGTCAGGCTGCCGGCTTCATGCTGGATCTTCAGCCGTTCGCGGTCGCGGCGGCGGTAGAGGTCTTCGGTGCGGTCGATTTCCTCGATATCGACGCCCACCGCATCCATCGCCTTGCGCGCCATGACGATGGCGGATTCGAGCACTTCGCGTACGACGCCTGATGCCGGTGTGCCGCGCAGCTTGAGCAGCGCGCGGCGGTCATAGGCGCGCACGAAGATCGATGCGTTGGGGAAGGATTCGTGGACCGCCTCGACCAGTTCCGGCTCGATCTTGTCGCCGTCGAGGCAGAACAGGATCAGCTGCGCCTCCCCCGCCCCGGCTTGCCGGAGCATGTCGATGCGGGTGCCGTCGCCATAATAGACCTTCGCGCCGAACTGGCCGGCGATGTCGATCATCTCGATATCGGTGTCGATCAGCGTGACCGCGATGCCTTGGGCATTCAGCATCTGGCCGACCGTCTGGCCGAAGCGGCCATAGCCGACGATCAGCGCGTTCGATCCGTCCGACACCGGGCCTTCGCGCTCACCCTGTGCCTCGACCGCGTCGGCGCGGAAGCGTTTGGTGAACATCATCAGGAACGGGGTGGTGGCCATCGACAGGGTGACGACTGCGCTGAACACGCTGACCGCTTCAGGGGCGATCAGCAGGGCGTTCTGCGCCTGCGCGAACAGGACGAAGCCGAACTCGCCGCCCTGGCTGAGCAACAGGCCGAGGCCAAGCGCCTGACGCCACGGCATGCGGAAGGCCATGGCGAGGCCGGTGATGACGATCGTCTTGGTCGCGATCAGTGCGGCAGCCATGCCGAGGACGAACACCGGGCGCTCGGCGATCGCCGACAGGTCCAGCATCATGCCTACCGAGAGGAAGAACAGGCCGAGCAGGATCGAACGGAAGGGCTCGATATCCGCCTCGATCTCATGCCGGTACGGGCTGTCGGCGAGCATCACGCCGGCGATGAACGCGCCGAGTGCCGTTGAGAGCCCGATCGACTGCATCAGCGCCGCGGCGCCGACGACGGTGAACAGGCCCGCGAAGACGAACAGCTCCCGCTCGCCCCAATTGCCGATCAGGCGAAACAGCGGGCGCAGCAGATAGCGGCCGGCCAGCACGAGTCCGGTGATCGCGGCGACGGTGTAGATGGCGAGCAGCCAGCCCGGAGGTCCCTCCGCATCCGCCGGATTGCGGCTGAGGATCGCGATGATCGTGATCAGCGGGACGATCGAGATGTCCTGGAACAGCAGCGTCGAGAACGCCCGCTCGCCGAAGGGGGTGCGCATGCGACCCGCCGATTGCAGCATCGGGAGCACCTGCGCGGTCGAGGACAGCGCGAGCGGGAGGCCGAGGGCGAGCGCAGCGGAGACGGAGAAGCTGGCGCCGAAGCCGATCACGACGCTGAGCGCCAGGCCGCACAGAACAACCTGAAGCAGGCCGAAGCCGAAAATGTCGCGCTTCATCCGCCACAGCCGCGACGGGCTGAGTTCGAGGCCGACAAGGAACAGCAGCAGGGCGATGCCGAATTCGGCGATTCCCATCTTGCTTTCCGCGCCGCCGACCAGGTTCAGCACCTGCGGACCGACCAGCGCGCCGGCGACGAGATAGCCGAGCGTCGCGCCCAGCCCCATGCGGCGGAAGATCAGGACAAACAACAAAGCGAAGCCGAGCAGCGGGGCGCTTTCGGCAACAAAGCTATGGGCGGCGCTGTGGTCCATCAGGCGGCCTTGTCTTGGCTGGCAAGCGCGGCGGCCTCGGCCACCGCTTCGAAGGCGAGGCGGATCGAGGGATGGCGCGCGCTGTGCGGGAGTGCGGGGGTGAAGAGGTCGAGGCCGGGCCAGTCGGGCGGCGTGTCGCCCTCCCCCGCCAGCCAGCGGGTCAGCGCGGCGCGGGTCGCGTCGAGCTCGGCGGGGGTGCGACCGATCGCGTGGGCGCCCATCAGTGATGCCGCCGCCTGACCCAACGCACACGCGCGGACCTGCATCCCCAGCGCCGCGACGCGGCCTGCTTCGTCGAGATCGACGTCGACGGTCACGCGACTGCCGCACACCGGCGAACGCTTCTCGACGCTCGCCATCGGGTTGGTCAGTCGCTCGTGATAGGGAATGCCCGCGGCGAGCCGCAGTATCTGGTTGTTGTATAGCGGGGCCGTCATGGCTCCGATGTAACCGTGTCCGACCCGTTCGCAAGCTCTGCGGCGTCGGTGTCGTTGCCGAATACCGGCTCGCCCCGGCGGCGACGGTCGACGAATTCGGCGATGCTGGCGCTGGTGGCATTGAGCAGCGGATAGGTGCGGCCAGCGGTCATCCATTCGGGGCGCTGGGCCGGGCCGCCGCTGACCGTATCGACGACCAGCGCGACGAGCAGAAAGGCGAGGCTGGCGAGGATCAGACCCTTCACCGCGCCGAACCCGATGCCGAGCGCGCGATCGATCGGCCCAAGAAAGCCCGACCGGGTGCGTGAGCCGATCGAATTGGCAATGATCCGTCCGCCGAAATAGGCGACGCCGCCGAGCAGCGCGAAGGCGAGCACCGCCGCCCCCTGAACCGTCCCGACCGGCTCGGTCAGCGCGGCGGCGACCGGCGTGTGGAGGAAGCGGATCGCCGCGACGACCAGCAGCCACGCCATCAGCGACAGCACTTCGGTGACGAAGCCGCGCATCGCGCCCGTGATCGCCGCTGCGCCGATGCCCAGCAGCACCAAGATGTCGATTGCCGTCAGTCCCATTTCGCCCGCTCCCTCGGTCTCGCGCTCATAGCGGGCCGGAGCGGCGGCGCGAAGAGCGTTTCGATGGTTCGGGTTGCGCCGGGCGCGCATCCTCCTAACCTTATGGGCAATGATTTTGCTTCGTCGCTTCTTCCTCGTCGCCTTTTGGGCGGCGCTGATCTTTGCCTTCGTGATGGCCACACTGCCTCAGCCTCCGGCTTTGCCCGGCGCGCCGGGGGACAAGGTGCAGCACATCATTGCGTTCGTGACGCTGACCGCGCTGGCGCGGCTGGCCTATCCGAACGCGCGGGCGCTGACCCTGCTGCTTGCCTTTGCCGTGTTCGGCGCGCTGATCGAGCTCACCCAGATGCTGCCCGCGCTGGGGCGGACGGCGGCGCTGGACGACTGGATCGCCGATGTTGTGGCGACCATGGTGGTGCTCGCGGTGCTCGATCCGGCACGGCGCTTGCTCGCGCGACGGAAGCGCTCAGCGCCCGAGCATGTGGTCGACGAACCCGCCGAGGTTGCGGAAGCCGGTTAGCGCGACGCTGCCCTCCTTGGCCTGAGCAGCGGGCACAAGCGCGCGGGTGAAGCCGAGCTTGCCTGCTTCCTTGAGCCGCAGCGCACCATGCGCGACCGGGCGCACCTCGCCCGACAGCGCGATTTCGCCGAACGTGACCATCTCGGTCGGCACCGGGCGTTCGGACAGCGCGGAGATCAGCGCCGCCGCGACCGCCATGTCCGCCGCTGGATCCTGAACGCGGTAGCCGCCGGCGATATTGAGATAGACTTCGCTGGTCGCAAAGCTGAGGCCGCAG
This sequence comes from uncultured Alphaproteobacteria bacterium, assembly GCA_942493255.1. Classification (GTDB taxonomy): domain Bacteria; phylum Pseudomonadota; class Alphaproteobacteria; order Sphingomonadales; family Sphingomonadaceae; genus Sphingomonas. The sequence goes on from OW818683.1 coordinate 2,939,605, forward strand.
CGTGCCTCCAGCACCGCGAGGATCATCGCCAGCCGGCCGCTGTCCCAGCCGACGACCGCGCGGCGCGGGGTGGCACCGGAGGCGAGGCGGACGACCAGCGCTTGGATCTCGACCAGCACCGGGCGCGTGCCCTCCAGCGCGGGGAAGACGACGGTGCCGCTGACGCTTTCGTCGCGGCTGGTGAGGAACAGCGAGGACGGGTTGCCAACTTCGGTCAGCCCCTCGGTCTGCATCGCGAATACGCCGATCTCGTCGGTGCCGCCGAAGCGGTTCTTGACCGCGCGCAGGATGCGGTACTGGTGGCTGCGCTCGCCCTCGAACGCCAGCACGGTGTCGACCATATGTTCGAGCACGCGCGGCCCGGCGAGGCTGCCATCCTTGGTAACATGGCCGACCAGCACGAGCGCGGTGCCGCGTTCCTTGGCGAAGCGGATCAGTTCCTGCGACGATGCGCGTACCTGGCTGACCGTGCCGGGGGCGCCCTCGATCAGGTCGCTGTGCATCGTCTGGATCGAATCGATCACCAGCAGGTCGGGCGGGCTTGCGCCGCCGAGCGTGGTCAGAATGTCGCGCACGCTGGTCGCCGAGGCGAGCTGAACCGGGGCATTGCCGAGACCGAGGCGGCGGGCGCGCAACCGCACCTGATCCGCCGCTTCTTCGCCCGAGACATAGGCGACACTCTTGCCCGCCAGCGCCATCTTGGCCGCCGCCTGAAGCAGCAATGTCGACTTGCCGATGCCGGGATCGCCGCCGATCAGCGTCGCCGACGCTTCGACAAAGCCACCGCCTAGAGCGCGGTCGAGCTCGGCAATGCCGGTGCCCATCCGCGCGGGGAGCGGGATGTCGGCGTCGAGCCCGGACATCAGGATCATCCGCCCGCCGCCCTGCAGGTTATGCTTCGCCTGAAACGGCGTCACGACCGCGCCGGCATCCTCGACCAGCGTGTTCCACTCGCCGCAATCGACGCATTGCCCCGCCCATTTGGTCGAGACCGATCCGCATTGCTGGCAGACGTAGCGCTTCTGGGGTTTGGCCATGACGCGTGCCTAACCCGAGTAGAACGAAAAGGGAATATGCGTTCCGAAAACCGCGCCGCTCACTGCGGCTTGGAGGTGCTTTCCGGCGCTGGTGTGGTTGGCTGCGTACCACCGCTGGCCGGTGCTGGACCGCGGCCGCCCTTGTTCCGGCTCGACCGGGCGGTGTTGTGGTTCGCCTTGGCATCGCCCGTTTCGACGGCGGGACCATCCGGAGCAGCGATGGTCGATTTGTTCGACCGCGCGGTGTTGTGGTTGGCCTTTTCATCCCCCGTTGCCGCGCCGGACGGGCGGTCGGTCTGGATCGCGGCGGGCAGCAGCAGCGCGGCGAGCGAAATTGCGAGAACGGACATCGGGACCCTCCCTGAAACGGTGTGGCACACGGAACAGGCCGACCGTCTCAGGGCGACAGATGCACTATTCGTTTCGGCGGTGAATGCGCAATGAATTGCGGCGGATCACCCCTTTGCCGTGACCATCAGCCCGCGCTGGACCGCCGGACGCGCGAGACCGCGTTCCAGCCAGGCTGCGACGTTGGCGAAATCGTCGAAGCCGACCAGATCGCGTGCTTCATAAAAGCCGATCAGGTTGCGGACCCAGCCGAGCGAGGCGATGTCGGCGATCGAATAGTCGCGCATGATCCAGTCGCGCCCGTTGAGTTGCGCATCGAGTACCCCGAGCAGCCGCTTCGATTCCGCAACATAGCGGTCGAGCGGGCGCTTGTCGGCGATCTCGCGCCCGGCGAATTTGTGGAAATAGCCGAGCTGGCCGAACATCGGGCCAAGGCCGCCCATCTGCCACATCACCCAGCCGATCGTTTCGTAGCGCTGGGCCGGATCGAGGAACTTGCCGGTCTTGTCGGCGAGGTAGAGCAGGATCGCACCGCTTTCGAAGAGCGCGAGCGGACGGCCGTTCGGGCCGTCGGGGTCGAGGATCGCGGGGATCTTGCCATTGGGATTGAGGCTGAGGAATTCAGGCGTCTTCTGGTCGTCTGCGCTGATGTCGATCAGATGCGCTTCATAGGGCAGCCCGGTTTCCTCGAGCATGATCCCGGCCTTCACGCCATTGGGGGTGTTGAGCGAATAGAGCTGGATGCGGTCCGGGTGCTGCGCGGGCCAGCGGGCGGTGATCGGGAATTGCGACAGGTCAGCCATGCGGGAAACTCCTTTCCGGCGACATAGTATCGCCCTATTCGGATCGCTATGGGCGCGCCGATGACTCCGACCGATCTTCGCGTGGCGCTGTTTAGCGGCAACTACAATTATGTGCGCGACGGCGCGAACCAGGCGCTGAACAAGCTGGTGCGGCATTTGCTCGATGCCGGGGTCACGGTCCGCGTCTATTCGCCGACCGTGGACAAGCCGGCCTTCGCGCCAGAGGGCGATCTGGTCAGCGTGCCGGCTTTTGCCATGCCCGGTGGACGTGGCGAGTATAAGGTCGCGCTGGGCCTGCCGCGCGCGCCGCGTGAGGATCTGGAGGCGTTTGCGCCGAACCTCGTCCATGTCTCCGCACCCGAATTTCTCGGCCATGCCGCAGTGGCGTGGGCGCGCAAGCAGGGTATTCCGGTGCTCGCGTCGCTGCACACGCGGTTCGAGACCTATCCGCGCTATTATGGCCTCGGCTTTGTCGAGCCGTGGCTGATCCGGCGGCTCAAGCGCTTTTACAACCGGGTCGACCGGGTGATGGTGCCGGGCCAGTCGATCGCCGACCTGATCAAGAGCTGGGGCGTGACCACGCCGGTCGGCATCTGGTCGCGCGGAGTGGATCATGCGCGGTTCAATCCGCAGCGGCGTGATCTGGAGTGGCGGCGCGGGCTGGGGATCGCCGACGATGTGCCCGCCATCGGGTTTCTTGGGCGGCTGGTGCTGGAAAAGGGGCTCGACATCTTTGCCGAGGTCGCGCGCGAGCTGACCCGGCGCGGTGTGCCGCACAAGGTGCTGGTGGTCGGCGAAGGTCCAGCGCGCGAATGGTTTGCGGGACAGGTGCCCGAGGCGATCTTCACCGGTTTCCAGTCGGGCGACGCGCTGGGCCGCGCGGTCGCGTCGATGGACGTGTTCTTTAACCCATCGGTCACCGAGACGTTCGGCAATGTGACGTCCGAAGCGATGGCGTGCGGCGTCCCGGTCGTCGCGGCGCGGGCGACCGGAGCGATGGATTTGGTGGTCGAGGGCGAGACCGGCTTTCTGGTCCCGCCCCGCGACGTCACCGCCTATGCCGACGCCATCGAGCGGCTGGCGCGCGATGCGGAGATGCGGGTGCGGTTCGGCGCGCTGGGGCACCAGCGGATGCAGGCGCAGGTGTGGCCGCAGGTCAATCAGGCGGTGCTGGATGCGTATCTTGAGGTGATGGCGGGGCGGTGATTATTCCTCCCCTGCACCGCAGGGGAGGTGGCATCGCGCAGCGATGACGGAGGGGTCGCCGTCGTCAGACGGCGGAATTTTGCCGAGCTGTTCACGGCCGTCTACGCGGCCGCCCCTCCACCACCGGCTGCGCCGGCGGTCCCCCTCCCCCAGCAAGCTGGGGGAGGAATGTTCAATCCCACTCATACTTCAGCCCATCCTCGCGAAACGCGAAGCGGTCGAGATGGCGTTCGATCGCGCCCTTCAGACCCTCGGCCTGATCCGGCGCAGTGGCGTCGATGCGGATCGCGATGCCGTCGGGTTTGGCGTCGAGCGTGACCAGCCCGTCACCGGGCCAGTCCGCGCCGCGCGCATCCTTCGGAAAGACGATCGTGCCGTGGTCGGCGGTGTAGTCGACCTTCAGATTATGCTCCCAGTGCTTGCACAGCTGCTGTAGGTAGCGCGACGCCTTGTCGGTCGCGGCGAAGCCGGTTGCCGTTGCCGTCATTACAGCCGCTCCACCTTGCGCGCGGCAGCGTCGATGATGTCGACGATCGCGTCGACCGTCTCCTGATCGGTCTCACCGTCGTTGAGCCGCTGCATCACCGCCATTTTCAGGTTGCCCATCGCGCGCCGCACCGGGCTGCGCCCGCTTTTCTCGCGCATCGTGCCGAGCTCGGCGAGGCGACCCATCAGCAGCGTCACCTGTTCGGCATTCTCGTCGAGATGCGCCTGTCCGGTGGCGGTGATCGCGTAGAGCTTCTTCGCGCCCTCCGCCGCCTGTTCAGCGATATGGTCCATGTCGGCGAGCAGGGTGAGCGTCGGATAGACCACGCCCGGGCTGGGGGCATAGGCGCCGCCGGTGCGCTCCTCGATCTCGCGGATCAGGTCGTAGCCGTGGCGTGGCTGGTCGGCGATCAGCGCGAGCAGGACGAGGCGGAGCTCGTCGCCCGCGAACATGCGGCGGCGTCCGCGTCCGCCGCCGCCCGGCGCTTCGCCGCTCATATCCCATTCGACGGTGAACGGCCCCCATTGGCGGCGTCCGCGGCTGGCATGCATGTCGTGCGGCCCGTGGCCGCGATGATGTCCTCGAAACATTCTATATCCTTCATATCCGAGTCTTGATGCTTCTAAGATATATCTTGAATGCATTTTGACAAGACCCTTCGCGTTGCGGCGCGAAATTCCTATATCGTCCGCCATGGCTGACCTGTTCGGCGGGACCGAACCCGCCGCCTCCCCTTCCGAAGTTTCCGCCTCCGCGCCGCTGGCCGATCGGCTGCGTCCGGCGCGGCTGGACGAGGTTGTGGGGCAGGAGCATCTGACCGGCCCCGAAGGCGCGATCGGACGGATGGTCGCGGCGGGCAAGCTGTCGTCGATCATCCTGTGGGGGCCGCCGGGGACCGGCAAGACCACGACGGCGCGGCTGCTCGCCGATGCGGTCGGCTTGCGCTTCGTTGCGATCAGCGCGGTGTTTTCGGGCGTGGCGGATCTGAAGAAGGTGTTCGCCGAGGCGAAGGAGCATGCGCGGATCGGCCAGCGCACCTTGTTGTTCGTGGACGAGATCCACCGCTTCAACCGCGCGCAGCAGGACGGGTTTCTGCCGTTCGTCGAGGATGGCACGGTGACATTGGTCGGCGCGACGACCGAGAATCCCTCGTTCGAACTCAATGCCGCATTGCTCAGCCGCGCACAGGTGCTGATCCTGCGACGGCTTGATCATCCGGCGCTCAGCCAGTTGCTCGACCGCGCCGAGGCAATCGAGGGTCGTCCCCTGCCCCTCACTTCCGAAGCGCGCGATGCGCTGGTGGCGAGCGCGGATGGTGACGGGCGGTTTCTGCTCAATCAGGCGGAGACGCTGTATTCGGTCAGCTTCGACGCGCCGCTCGATCCGGCGGGGCTGTCGGCATTCCTGCAGCGCCGCGTCGCGGTGTACGACAAGGACCGCGAAGGGCATTACAACCTCATCTCCGCGCTGCACAAATCGCTGCGCGGGAGCGATCCGCAGGCGGCGCTCTACTATCTCGCGCGGATGCTGGTGGCGGGTGAGGAGCCGCTGTACGTGCTGCGGCGGCTGGTGCGCTTTGCGAGCGAGGATATCGGCCTCGCCGACCCGCAGGCGCTGGTCCAGTGCCTCGCCGCCAAGGACAGCTATGAGTTTCTGGGATCGCCCGAGGGCGAGCTCGCGATCGTGCAGGCGTGCCTCTATTGCGCGACCGCGCCCAAGTCGAACGCGGCGTACAAGGCGATGAAAGCGGCGTGGAAGAGCGCGAAGGAGACGGGATCGCTGATGCCGCCGCAGAACATCCTCAACGCGCCGACCAAGCTGATGAAGGAGATCGGCTATGGCAAAGGCTATGCCTATGACCATGATGCCGAGGGCGGGTTTTCGGGTGCGAACTACTGGCCCGAGGAGATGACGCCGGAGACCTTCTACACCCCGACCGACCGGGGGACCGAGAAGCGCATCGCCGAGCGGCTGGCGTGGTGGGACGCGCGGCGGGGGCGTTAGCGCGCCACCCGATAGCGCAGCACCACATCGCCCTCACCCCGGCGCCCCCACACGCCGGGCCACGCCAGATCGGCGCGGAGCAGCAGGGCGTCGAGTTCGGCGGCGGGCCACTTCATCTCCTTGTGCGGCCAGGCTTCGGCCCGACCGCGATAGGCGGCGACGAAGTTGGTGGCGGCGCGGAGTGAACGGCCCTTGCCGTCGGTCCAGTTGTAGAGATCGACGCCGAGGCACGCGGCGCTGTCGGCGACGTGGTAGGCGGGTTCGATCGCGTAGAGCGAGTAATGGAAGCTGCGTGTTCGGGAGAGTTCTTCGGGTAGCGCGCCGCCCGGCTCCATCTGCTGTTCGATCCGCTTCTTCGGGAAGTCGGCGACCACCTTCCGCGCGAGGTCAGGGCGACGGGCGAACAGCGCGAAGCGGATGACCTGTGCGTCGTACCAGATGCCGTGATTGTTGGTCTTGGCCCCCTCGCCCCGGCCATTCGGGCTGGAGAGCATCCAGTCGAGATAGCGGCTGAACCAGCCTTCGAGCGCGGTGACCTCTGCCGCTGACAACGCGCCCGACGGCGCTATCAGGCCGACCGCGTCGATCACCGCGATGAAGGCGCTGGTGTCGAGCACGCCCTCGGGCCGCCCGTTCGAGCGCCCGGGCACCATCTGGGCGTAGTTCATGTTGGGGTTCATCGCCGTTGCCGGATCGAGGAACCAGGCGCGGACGATCGCCGCAACCTTGTCGGCGTAGATCTTCTCGCCGCGATAATAATAGGCCAGCGCCAGCAGATCCGCGTCGCTCGCCATGCGGCCAAGCGCGGTGCGGTCAAAGCGGTTGGTGCTCCGCTCCGGATTGAAGCTGCCGTCGCGGCGGACATAGGGGCCGGTCGGATTGGCGGGATCGGGCCACCAATAGGGGGCGAGGCTGACATAGTCGTTGCGGTCGCCCGAGGGCGGTAGTGTGCGCTTGTCGAGCACGCTGCCCGGCTTGCGCTTGAGCGCCTGTTCAGCGCGCGCCATCAGCGCGGTGTAGGCCGATTTGACGACCGGATCGCTGGCGATCGTTGCACGCACTGCCTGAAGTTCAGCCGGTCGCAGGGTGAAGGTGCGCCGTCCGCCGAACGCGGCGGCATAACCCTCGACGCCAGTGCAGCTCTGCGCGGATGAAAAGGCCGCCGCCGGGGGTGAAGACCCCGCGGCGGCGGTGATGGCGAGGACCGAGAGAGGGATGGCCCAGCCGAGTTTCTGAAAGCTCACGGGCGGACCCGAAAGCCGAAGGGATCGTGCGTGCCGCTGTCCGGGGCGGCGGCGGTCGTGTCGCGCGTGTTCATGGTGCCGGGTGCTCCGGTATGCGATGTGTATGACAACTGGCACGCTGGCCGTCAACTAGCCCTTAGTCTTAGTTGTATGACAATGACCAACCTGCCTCGACCGTTCGCGAGGGCATGTCGCCGCCTTCGCGCGCGCACTTGACGACCGTCGCGAAGGGGCCTGTGGGCGCGCGATAGACCGGATCGGTCGCTGGCTGCGCGCCGCATGCGCCATAGCCGGTCGTAGCGAACCGCTTCACCGCGCCGCGTGCGAACTGGATCCCGGATGCACCCGATGCGGGAGCGTCCGAGAAGCTGGCAAACTCCATATCGATCCGCGCGATCTTCACGCCTTCCGCAGGAACGATGCGGTCGCGGCGTTCGATGTTGCCCGGCGAAAAGCGGTAATGCGTTTCGATCGACACGCGCGTGTCGAGTTGCGCATCGTTGCCGCCCATGCGGTCGAGCGCGGTCTGGTGCCAGCGCACATCGGTCACTGCGCCGCGCATTGTGACGCGGACATCCTTGAAGAACGCCAGCGGCATCAGCACGTCGCCATTGGCCAGCGTGATGCGCGGCAGCAGCTGCGGAAAGGGCGCGTCCGCCGACGCGGCCAGCATGCCGGGCGAGAAGGGAATCGGGAAATAGGGGTTGTTCATATGCTGCCCCTCCGCCCCGTTGATGATCGGAAGCGAGATCATCCGGGCGCCGTCGCGGATCGTCACCAGCCCGCGATCATGCACGCCGCGCGCGAACCAGGTCATAGTCGAGCGCGGCAGCGTGTCGAGCCAGCGCGCGAACCCCGGATCGGGCGCCTGCCCGCGATAGCCGAGCCGGTTCCAGATCGCGTTGGTGTAGATATGCTGGCGCGCGAGGCTGAAATTCTCACCCAGGATGCGGCCTTCGCCGCGATAGACATCGGTGCGCCGCCCCTGCCCCCATGCGGCGCGGCCCCACAGGTCGACCGATCCGCTGACCGGATCGATCCAGAAATCCATGTAGCGCGCGGTGACGCGGCTGGAAAAGGCATAGGCCATGCGCTCTTCGACCGGGGTCATCACCTTGAGCAGCGCAGCGGCGGTGAGCACTTCGAGGAAGGCGGTGTCGCCATAGGTGCCGATGCTGCGGCCATATTCGAACCCCTCACCATGCAGGTTGAAGCGCGGGAGCAGCAGGTCGACCGACTTGCGCAGCCACGCCTTGACCTCGGCGCTCGGCGTCATGCCGGTTTCGAGCAGGCGGTGCGCGATCTCCCCGATCAGCAGCACCGAATAGCGGTCGAACCGCCCCTTCCCCTCGGTCTCGTCGGCAAAGCCGTACTCGCCCGAATATTTGCGGTAATGGTCGATCATGCGCGCGAGCAACTGGTCCCCCGCCGACGCGTCTTCCCAGCCGAGCAGGTGGCGGAAGCGCGCGATCGAAAAGGCGACGCCGTAATAGTTGTTGGGCAGGTTGATCAGGCTGAGGTCCGGGCGGACGAAGCGGCGCCAGTCGAGCTTTTCGCGCAACGCGGCGAGCGTCGCGGGCCGCACCGCGCGGTCGAGCAGGCCACGCGCGTGCAGGTCGTGCAGCGCGGCGATGTAGTAATAAAGGCCCCAGCTCTCATTCTCATTGGCGAGCGTGAGATCGGCCATGTCGGCAAATTCGCGCAGCCGCTGGTCGAGCTTGGGATCGCCGGGTTCGAGCGCGACGATGCGGTGCGCCATCGTCGCGGCGATCTTGCCGGGCAGGAAGCGGTCGCCGCCGCCGAACACCGCAACGCCATCGATCCTGGTCGCCTTGCCATCGCGCAACAGCTGTTCGACCAGCCGTTCGAGCTGGGGCGACAGGCGGCTGGTGACGCTGGTGTCCATCGGCGCGACGCTGTCGGCATAAAGCGGGCCGGCCGGCACATCGGCGCGGCGATCGACGGGGGCGGCCTGTGCGGCGACGGGGGCCGCGAGTGCCAACAGCAACAACGAACGCATCAATTGGACTCCTTCCGCGCGAGATCGGCCATCGCGGTACCGGCGAGCAGGAATGCGCCCGCGCCATAGAATTGGGTTTCGCGCGCTGAGACGCTGTCGGGCCGGTCGCCGACCTGCTGCACCCAGCCGAGCATGCCATCGGGCTGCACCGCGCGGACGATCGCGTCCCAGCCGCGGATCGCCGCCGGCTGATAGGTCGCGCGGTCGAGCAGCCCGGCGTCGATGCCCCAGGCAAAGGCATAGGTGTAGAAGGCGGTGCCGCTGGTTTCGGTCGGCGTACCGGGATCGGTGTCGAGCAAAGACGGCGACCAGTATCCGTCGGGCTTTTGCAGCGTCAGCAGCCTGGCCGCCATGTCGCGGAACAGCCCTTCATAATAAGCGCGCTTGGGGTCCGTGCGGGGCATCGCGTCGAGCATGCGGACGATGCCGCCCATCACCCAGCCATTGCCCCGGCTCCAGAACTGCTTGCGCCCCTTGGCATCGCGCGTGTCGAAGAAGCGGCTGTCGCGGAAATAGAGCTTCTCGACCGGGTCGTAGAGATAGTCGGTGGTCGCCTTGAACTCGGCATGCGCGAAATCGGCATAACGCTGGTCGCCGGTCTGGCGCGCGAGCTGGAGCAAAGTCGGCGGGGCCATGAACAGCGCGTCGCACCAGCACCAGCGGTCGGTGCATTTCGACCAGCCCGCGCCGGGAGCACCGGGGATGAACTCAAGGCTTCCGGTCGGGCGCTTGGCGAGGACATTGTCGAAATAGGCAACCGTCGGTGACAGCGCCTCGCTACCTGCCCCATTGCGTGCCGCCCAGAGCCACGCCTGCCCGATCAGCTGGTCATCGGCGTGGAAGGGATTGTCGCCGAGCTTCCACTGTTGCGCGCGGCCAAGCTCCATCAGCGGCGCGGCGTAGCGGGTATCGCGCTTGGCGAGCTCGGTCAGCGCGATCCAGAAGGTCGCCTGTTGCCAGTCGCGCGGGTTCTGCACGCTCTTGCGTGCGGCGGGCATCGTTGCCCAGTTGGTGCGGTTGGCGAGCTGCCAGTCGGCGACGCGGCGAACCTGCGCCAGGACCGCGTCCGGGCGGGGCAGCTGCGCGCGCGTCTCGACCGCCGATACGGGCGCCATCGGGGCAGACGCAGCGGGCACCGCTCCGGCAAGGGCAAGCAGAATCAACGACATCTCATTTCCTTCCGGGCATGACGCGAGTCGCGACGGTCGCAGCCCTCTCCTGATCAGTCCGGCGCATGATCGTTGTTGACACCGGTGCCATAATCTTTCCAATTGACGAATGGCTGTCAATAAGGTTGTCACACAACTAGACTATAGTCGAGGGGGTTGGATGTCGGAAGCGCGAATAGGACGGGTGTCGTTGCGCATCGCCGCGCTCGCGCTGCTGGTGGCGAATGCGGCGTCGGCGCAGGAGCATAAGCCACTCCGCCCCGCGACGGCGGCGGAGCAGACCGCGCGTGCGGCGGTGTCGATCGCCGACTATCGCTTTGGCGACCTGTTGTTCGAAAATGACCGGATCGCGTTCCGCATCTATGGCCGCCCGCTTGAAACTGCCGAGCCGCCCTCCTCCTCCGGCATCGATGCGTGGGGCAAGCGCGTGCGCTGGCCGTTCATGGACCGCCAGCTGCGCACCGGCGACCAGCATCAGGATCAGGGTGAGGGCGTCGATTTCTACAATGTCGGCACCGGGCGCGGGGTCGGGGGCCTGGGCATCTGGCACGACAACAAGCTGTGGACGTCGCGCAATTATGTGAACCCGCGCATCGCCAGCGCCGGGCCGGATCGCGCGGCGTTCAGCGTCGACTATCCCGCCTGGCCGGTCGACACCGCGCGCAGCGTCGCAGAAACGCGGCACTTCGCGCTGGCACCGGGCAGCAACTTCATCCGGATGACATCGACGATCGCATCGAGCAGCGCCGACCCGCTGACCGTCGCGATCGGCGTGTCGAAACGCCCCACCGGCACCACGCTGGGCAGCATTCGCAAGGACGCGGACTCTGCGCGGCTGGTCTGGTGGGGGCCGGACAATCCGGGCAAGGGCGCGATGGCGGCGGCGGTGATGGTCGATCCGGCGGCGTTCGTCGGCTTTGCCGAGGACGCCGACAATTACCTGATCCTCGTCCGGGTCACCCCGGGCAAACCCTTTGTCTATTATGCCGGCGCGGCGTGGAGCGGCGGTCCCGATTTCAAGCGCGAACCCGATTGGCACGCCTATGTCCAGCAGCAACACCCTGATTTCAAACCCTAGTCATATGCCTGCGGGCAATGCTATCCGTCCGGTGATGACGGTGACCAAGGCGGCATCGCTGGCCGACGATCTCGTCCAGCGGTTCGAGGAACAGATCGAACGCGGAGAGATGCCGCCGGGCTCGCGCTTCCCGACCGAGAAGGCGATTACCGAGAGTTTCGGGGTCAGCCGCACCGTGGTGCGCGAAGCCTATTCGCGCCTCGCCGCGCGTGGACTGCTCGTCTCGCGGCGCGGATCGGGGGCGTACGTCGCCGAAGGTGCGCAGTATCGCGCGTTCCAGGTGACTCCGGACGAGGTCAGCGCGATCGACGATGTGCTGCGCCTGCTGGAAATGCGCATGGGGTTCGAGGCGGAGATGGCCGACCTTGCCGCCCAGCGACGCACCGACACCGACCTTGCGGATATCCGCGCTGCTCTGGCGGCGATGGATGCGAGCACAGAGGCGGAGGGATCGGTCGCCGCCGACGCGGCGTTCCACGCGGCGATCGCGCGCGCGACCGGCAACGCCTATTTCGTGCGCTTCACCCAGTTTCTCGGCGTGCGGCTGGTGCCTTCGCGCAAGCTGGCTCTGCAGGGCAACGACACCAAGAAGCACCAGCGCTACGCCCGCATGATCAACCGTGATCACGAGGCGATCTATTCAGCGATCGCGGCGGGCGATCCGGCGGCGGCCCGGCGCGCGGCGCGGCGGCATATCCAAAAGTCGATCGACCGGCACGAAGCGCTGAAGGCTGGGCGGAGTGTTGGCGAGGATGAAAGCTGAGGGGATTGGACGATGCGGCTGCGTTGGACCCTAGTCGCTGCATCGCTCGTGATGCTCTCGACGGCACAGGCGACCAGCTGGGTGAAGATCCCGCCGCATGATCCGTCCAGGGCATGCGCGACAATCGAAACAGCGGTCGCGCAAATGACCGGTGCGAAGCCGGATTTCGACCTCTGGCCACTCTATTTCAGCGACGATTTCGGACATGTCGAATTTGGCGAGCGCGCCGCGTTCGTCCGCAGCATGACCAGCGCGCATGACAAGCCCGACAACAAGCCGCTGCGCATCACGATGGTTTGGCCGGTGGGCAAGCGCAAGGCGAAGGACGCCAAGGCGCTGTATGTCATCGGGCTACAGCGCGACCGCTGGTTCCCGGAGCGCGAGGGCAGTTTCGACCCGATGCAGATCGAGCCCGCAGGCTACCAGATCGATATGAGCTATTGGCTGGTCACCTTCTCCGGGCAGAACATCCTGGAGGTCCGCGAGGGGCGCAGTTATTTCGACTTCGTCAACTATGACAGGCGGTTGAAGGGGTGCGCGGACAACTGACCGGCCCATCGTCCCCCTGAACTTGTTCAGGGTTCATCCCCCGCAAACGACTGCGCCGCTGGAGGCAACAAAAAAGGGGGAGGGTTTCTCCCTCCCCCTCTTTGGAACGGCGGCGCTTCTGCGCCTCCCTTCCCTTTCCTCGGCCCCCCGGCTGGGAAAGGGGCTTGCCCGCCCTCGGCCCCCCGGCTGGGGCGGGCAAAACTCAGTATGGCGTCCTTAGAACGGGAACGCCTTAGAACGGGAACAGGGCGTCGTAGATCTGCTGCCCCCAACGCGCCTGCTGCGCATCGGACAGCTGGCCACGGCCGCCATAACTGATCCGCGCCTCGGCGATCTGGCTGTGGCGCACGGCATTGTCGCGGCCAATGTCCTGCGGGCGGACCACGCCGCTGACCACCAGTTCGCGCAACTCGTTGTTCACGCGCACTTCCTGACGGCCCCGAATGCCGAGATTGCCGTTGGGGAAGACGTTGGTGACGATCGCCGACATGGTCATGTTGATCGTTTCGGACCGGCTGATATTGCCGCCGCCGCCCGACTGCGACTTGCTGTCGGTGCTGGCGAGGTTGGCCGGGTTGAGCGACTTGGGCAGCAGCTTTTCGAGGCCGAGCAGCGAGGCGATGCTGGCGCTTTCCGAGCCGGTGCGGACGCGCGAGGTGTTGTTCCCCACTTCCGCCTTGTCGGCGATGTTGATCTTGATCGTCAGGATGTCGCCCATCCGGGCCGCACGCTGATCGCTGAAGAACGCACCCGCGCCGGCACGAAACAACGAGGCGGAGGCAGCGGGTGCCGCAGCCGGGACAGCGCCGGGTGCCGGCGGGGCGCCCGTCACGGCCGCGACCGCGTCCCCGCTGCGCAGGCCCGGCGTACCGAGCGAGCGTTCGCCGCCGGGCATCGCCATCTCTTCAGGCGCAGTCATCTTGGGCGCCTTGCCGATGCGGCCAAGGCGTCCGACGCTGCCGCAGCCGGCAACCAGGCTGGCGGCGGTGATGGCGAGAATGATCTTCTTCATCGGGTCAACTCCCTCAATATGCGATGCGGACCAGCCCGTTGCCCGCGACGAAGCCGTCGAGCGTGCGCTGGGTGGACGAAGTGACGACGCGGACCGGCTCACCCGCTCCCGCGCTGGCCAGGGCGCGGCCCTGGGTGGTGATGGTGAGTGCGCCGGCCTTGTAGGCGATCAGTACCGGCTCGCCCCGGCGGACCAGCCGCGGGGTGATGATGTCGCTGATCCGGACGACCGATCCGGGTGAGAGCGGGCGGACCGCTTCCAACCCTTTTGCGGCTTCAGCCTCGATCGCGCCGCGGCCCATATTGGGCGAGCGCTTTTCATAGACGAAGTCGTCGGCGGAGAGGATTTCGCCGCGCTGGACCGCACGCGCGAGCACGGCGACCTCGACCTGTTCGGGCGCGGCGCGCACGGGTGCGGGTGTGGGCGCGGTCGTCTGGGCCGGAGCCGGGACCGGCACTAAAGCCGCGGCGATGAAGGCGATGCGGTAGATCATCAGCGCAGCTGGCTGGTGGTGGCCAGCATCTCGTCTGCGGTCTTCACGACGCGGCTGTTCATTTCATAGGCGCGCTGCGCGGTGATCAACGCGGTGATTTCCGCCACCGGGTTGACGTTCGACGCCTCGACAAAGCCCTGTTGCAGCGCGCCGAAGCCCGGCTCACCCGGATTGGCGAGCGTCGGCTGGCCCGATGCGGCGGTTTCGAGGAACAGGTTGCCGCCCTGCGCCTCGAGCCCGGCTTCGTTGATGAAGGTCGCGAGCTGGAGCTGGCCGACATTCTGCGGCTCGGGCTGGCCGGCGAGGATCACCTGGACTTCGCCGCTTTTGGAGATGGTCACGTCAACCGCTTCGGCGGGGATGGTGATGCCGGGCTGGACCGGAAAGCCATCGGCGTTGACCAGCTCGCCCTGATCGGACAGCTGGAACGATCCGTCGCGGGTATAGGCGGTCTCGCCCGATGGCGTGGTGATCGCGAAATAGCCGCGCCCCTGAATGGCGACGTCATAGCGATTGTCGGTCTGGGTCATCGCGCCCTGGCTGGCGATGCGATAGACGCCGCCGGTCTTCACACCGGCACCGATCTGGATGCCGGTTGGCACCCGGCTATCGGGGCCGGACGCGCCGCCGGGGCGGGTCACCTGCTGGTAGAGCAGGTCCTGAAACTCGGCACGCTGGCGCTTGTAGCCGGTCGTGTTCATGTTCGCGATGTTGTTCGAGATGACATCGACATTGGTCTGCTGTGCGAGCATGCCCGTGCCGGCGATGGAGAGGGTACGCATGGATCAGTCTCCGTGGAAATGGGGTCAGCCGAAGCGGCCAAGCTTGTCGATCGCGGACTTGCGCATGTCGCCCAGCGACTCCGACATCTTCATGCTGGTCTGATAGGCGCGCAGGATCTCGACCATGTTGGTGGTCTCGACGATCGCCTGGACGTTCGATCCTTCGACGCCGCCGCTCTTCAGCTTGGTGTCGGCGGCGGCCAGTTCGCGCCCGCCGGTGCCAGTATAGGTACCGTCGCCGCGCGGATCGACCATGCGTTCGTCGTCGAACACCGTCACCGCGACGCGCCCGACCTGGGCGTCGCCCGCGCTGACCGTACCGTCCTTGCCTATGCTGACCTGTCCCGCCTGTTCGGGGGGAATCGTGATCGGGCGTCCGCCCTCGCCAAGCAAAGCGAGCCCGCCGGCGGTCTCCAGCGTGCCGTCCTCGCCGACCCTTAGATAGCCCGCGCGCGTATAGGCGGTGCCACCCTCGGGCGTTTCGACCGCGAGATAGCCGGGGCCATCGATCATCACGTCGACCGGATTGCCGGTCGCGAGAAACGCGCCAGCGCTCTGGTCATGCACTGCGCCATAATCGAGCACCATCGACGTCGTCTTGACCGGCGCATCCGCGCCACCGCCCGCCTGCTCCACATATTCGCGGAACACCGGCGCCTCGCGCTTGAATCCGGCCGTAGAAATATTGGCCATATTATTCGCGCTCACGTCGAGCCGACGCCGCAGCGCCTGGTTGTGACTCAGCAGCACATAGGATGAGATATCCATCGCGACCGCCCTTCAAAAAATTCGTCCAAGTTTTTTGCGGCTAGGCAAATGTTGCCGCCCCACTCCCCTATAATAGGAACATTCAGCCGGTCCGGTCGCGGATGGGCAAAGAGATTGGGGCACAGACAATGAGCGACGACATCATCGTCGAGGCGAAGGACGGCGAGGCGCCTGCCAAGCCCAAGGGCGGCAAGAAGAAGCTGATGATCATCATCGGCGCGGCCGTGCTGGTGCTGGGCGGCGGCGGCGGCGGCGCGGCCTTTTTCCTGATGGGGTCGGACAAGCCGGCGGCAAAAACTGCCGAGGGCGAACATGGCGAGGCCGAAGCCGAAGCAGAAGCGGAAGCCGAGGCTGAAGGCGGCGACGAAAAGGGCGGCAAGGACGGCAAGGGCGGCGCCTATCTCGACGTACCGCCGCTGGTCGTGAACCTGCGCAGCGCGGACGGCGCGGCACGCTTCCTCAAGGTTCACATGGTGCTGGTGCCAGGCTCGGGAAGCACGGTCGAAAAACTTCAGGGCAAGCTCCCCTTGCTCATCGACGCCTATCAACCATTCCTGCGCGAGCTGCGCCCCGAAGACCTGAACGGGTCGGGCGCGGTCTATCGCGTCAAGGAAGAGCTGCTGGTTCGCGCGACCCAGACGCTGGGGCCGGATCAGGTCAAGGACGTCCTGATCCAGGATCTGGTGCAGCAATGAGCGACGATTTCGAGGATTTCGAGCTTCCCGAGCCGCCGAAGTTCGACCCCGATGCGGACGCGCTGCTCGACCAGGCGGGCATCGACGCGCTGTTCGGGCAGGTCGGCGGGTTCGGCCAGCCCAAGGAAGGGCTGCGCGCGGTTATCGAATCCAACGTCATCAGTCGCGAGCGGCTGCCGATGCTGGAAGTCGTGTTCGACCGCATGGTCCGCATCTTCGCGACCTCGATGCGCAACCTCACCTCCGACGCGATCGACGTCAGCCTTGAAGAGGTGACCTCGATCCGCTTTGGCGATTATCTCAACCACATCATGCTGCCCGCGATGATCGGCGTGTTCCGCGTCGAGGAGTGGGAGAATTACGGGCTGGTGTCGGTCGATTCGAGCCTGATCTATGCCGTGGTCGATGCACTGCTGGGCGGGCGTCGCGGCGGTGGCGAGCAGGTGATGATCGACGGGCGCGGCTTTACCACGATCGAGACCGACCTCGTCTCGCGCATGCTGGGGCATGTGCTGACCGACCTGTCGACGTCGATGGCGCCGATCACCCCGACCACGATCGAGCTGGAGCGTGTCGAAAGCAGCCCGCGCTTCGTCGCGATCGCTGGCACTACCAACGTCTGCGCGGTCGCGACCTTCCGCGTCAGCATGGACGAGCGCGGCGGGAATTTCAGCATCCTGCTGCCCTATGCGACGATCGAACCGGTCCGCCACCTGCTCAACCAGCGGTTCATGGGCGAAAAGCTGGGCCGCGACACGATCTGGGAAGTCCATATGGCGTCCGAAGTCCGCAAGGTCGACGTGACGCTCGACGTCGTGCTGGGCGAGCGCGAGATGCCGCTGGGCACGGTGCGCGACTTCAAGGTCGGGCAGACAATCCCGCTGTTCGCCGACCCGGACCAGCCCCTCGACATCCAATGCGGCGGCGTCGCGATCGGCCGCGCCCAGATCGGCCAGCGGTCCAACAAGATCGCGGTCCGGCTGGTATCCGACATCGCCAAGGAGATGCGCGCATGACCTATTCGCTCGCAGCGAACGTGCTCACGATGCTGTTCTGCACGGTGACGATCATCCAGAGCATCCGGATGATGCGCGCGCTCAACGCGTTGAAGCGCAACGATCTGGGTCAGGTCGTCGCGACGCTCGACCAGGCGACGGTGCAGGCGCGGCTGGTGCTGTCCGAACTCAAGGGGACGCTGACCCACTATGCCCGGGGCACGCATGATGCGGCCCGCGCCAAGGCGGTTGCGGACGAACTGCGGATGATGATCGAGATCGCCGATTCGACCGCCGAACGGCTGGTGGAATCTGCCGCCGCAGCGCGGCGGGCCGAGCCGGTGGAGCGGTATTGATGCGCATTCCCTTCCTGTTGCTCACTGCGGTTGCCGCAACGGTCGGAGCGGTCGCGAACGGGGTCGATGCGGCGGTCGCGGTCGGCGAATCCGCCGTGCCCAAGACGCGGCTTGGCAGCCAGATCGAGGGCGAGCTGAACGACGCCCAGCGCAAGGAGGCCGAACGGCGCCGCGCGCTGGATCTGCGCGAACAGGCGCTCAAGGCGGCGCGGCTGCGGTTGCAGCGTCAGCAGAAGGAAGCCGAAGCCAAGGCGGCCGCCGAGGGCAAGGCCGCAGCGGAGGCCGGCGCCCCCGGCGCGCCCGATGCAGCCCCGCCGGCGGAGGAAAAGCGCTACAGCGACCTCGCCCGCATCTTTCAGGCGATGAAGCCCGCCAAGGCGGCACCGGTGTTCGAGAAGTTGAGCCCCGACGTGCAGTTCCAGGTGGCGCAGCGGATGCGTGAGCGCAACGCGGCGCTGATGATGCAGGCGATGTCGCCCGACGCCGCCGCGACGCTCGGCATGGCGCTGGCGCGTGGCGGAATGACCTCACCCAAGGGAAGCGCAGCCACTCCGGCCAAGCCCGCCCGTTCCGTATCAAGGTGAGACCACAAGACGTTACTGTAGTTCTACAATACTGACAGAAGCGTCCAGCTAAGATCATTCTGCGACAAGCGGGGTTCTTAAGCGGAGACTGCAGTGACGATCCCCGACACGGACGATGTGCCCTTGTCGAGCGAAGATGCGCTGCGTCGCGCTGCGCTTTTTGCATCGGGGTTGCTTGCACTGCGCGAATCGCCGCGCTTCCATGAGCTGATTCAGGAGCTTAGTCACACGATGGACGTGCCGATTGCGGGCGTCAGCGTGATCGACAGCGGATTTTGCTGGCTACCGGTGCTGCACGGAGCCGATCTCGACGCGGTGCCGCTGTCGGAATCGCTGTGCATCGGGGTGGTCGAAACACAAATCCCGATGGCTGAGACCAACCTGCCCGCAAAACCGCAGTTCGCCGACAACCGCTTTGTTACCGGCCCCCTCGCCCTGCGTGCCTACTCGGCGGTTCCGCTGCGGGGCGTACAGGGGGCGAAGCTCGGCACCATCTTCATCGCCGACCAGCGCGTTCGGCCCGACTTTGCCGATCGCGCCGTCCCGCGGCTGGAACGCACGGCGTTGCGCATCCTGGAAGAGGCGTCGGCACCGCATCATATGCGCCGGATCGGTCGCACGACGGTCGAGGGTCTGGAAGCGCTGATCCGCCGAGCGACGCGCGACGGCGATGACGCACTGGTCACCGCGATCGACCGGGTGATGCGCGACGTGCTGCCGCTGACCGGGGTGCGCGGTATCTAGATTACGGCGCGCCGCGCGCGGGGCTGGTCCGGACTTCGAGGATCAGCACATGGCCGGCATGCGGATCGGCAGCGTGCGCGGCGGTATCGAGCGCCTTGGCCAGCGCCACGGCATCGACCGCGACGCGGGGCGAGGCGTTCAGCTGAGCAAAATCGAGCAGCGCCGACAGCATCGCCGCGCGCAAGGCCGGTTCGGCAGCGCCAAGCTCGGCGGCATCGGCCCCCTCCGCCGGAGTAATCGCCAGGTCGAGCTCAAGGTCGCCGTCGAAGCGCCCGGCATCGATGATCGGCACGCGAAACTTGCCCAGCGGCACGACGCCAGCATCGCCCCCGCCCCCACCGGCGGCGCCAGCGGGCGCGGCCATGGCGAGCAATGCGGCAGCGGCAGTCAGTCGAGCAGCGGGTCTGCGCATAGGGTCTCCGTCAAAGGCGTGCAGCGGGGACCGCACCCGGCCCCGTCTTCCTATAATAGATGGAAAACCCCGTGTTGGGACTTGCCCCTGTTGGGATTTGAATGAGCCACGATCAAAAGCCAGCGCGGGTGCGCGTCGTCGGAGGCGCGACTCCCGACCGTCGCACCACTCCGGGCACCGCGCTCGGTGGCGGCTTTGCGGCCGGCCCCGCACCGCGTCGCGTCGGCCCGCGTCAACCGCGCGCGCCAGGGCTGGCGCGCACGACAATTGCGTTTCTGTTTCTGTCGGCTTCACTGATCGGCGGCGCGGTTCAGGCGTGGCTGTTGCTGCGCGGATGACCCGGCCAATCCGCATCCTCGCGCTGGTCCTGCTTGCCGGGACCGCCAGCGCCGCAGTGGCCGCCGGCGACCCCAAGCCTGCCGCCCCCGCGCATGGCGCGCACCCTCCGGCAGCAGCGGCCAAGCCCACACCGAGCGGCGCGGTGGCCAAGCCGCCGCCCTTTGCCGCACAACTCGCCGAAATGCCCCGGGCCGCTCCCGGCGAGCGCCCGGCGATCGACATCCCGCTCGCCTGGTCGCTGATCGCGCGGAGCACCGCGGAGACGCGACAAGCCGCTCGCTGGAAGCTGGCGACCGCGCTGATCGACGGGCGGCGCGGTGCCGAGGCGCTTGGCGTCCTCGAAACGATGCAGCGCGACGACAGCGCGCTCGACATGGTCCCGGCGTGGCGGCTGGCGATCGGCAAGGCGAATGTGCTGGCCGGCCGCGATGCCCCAGCGCTGACCTGGTTCAACGCGCCCGAATTGATGGCCGATCCCGAAGCCTGTGCCTGGCAGATCCGCGCGCGGGCTGTAATCGACGGCGCGGCGGGCAGCGCGTTGCTCAGATGCGCGGTGCCGGCGATCCTCGCGCGGCATGGATCGGATCGGGTTGCCTTCATGCTCGATGCCGCCACCGGCCTGATCCGGTCGGGCCATCACGCCCGCGCACTGCGTTTTCTGGCTGCGATCCCCGACCAGCATTCCGCCGGCAATCTGCAGCGCGGGATCGCGCTGCTTGCGACCGGCCAGCATGAAGCGGGCAAGCTGCGGCTTGAACGCGTGATGCTGTCCGGCACCCCCGCCGAGCGCGCCGAGGCCGACCTCGCGCTGATCCGCGACGGGGTGGCGCGCGGGAAGATCAAGCCCGGCGATGCGGCGAAGCGGCTCGACGCCCTCACCTTTCGCTGGCGTGGCGGCGACGTCGAACGTGCGGCACTCGAATTCAAATGGCAGATTGCCGAACGAGCACACGATCCGGTGATGGCGATCGTCGCATCCGCGGCGCTGTTCCGCCATTTCGACCTGGGCGCACAGACCGGTCCGACGCTGACGCGGATCCAGACCGGGCTGCAGGCGCTGGTCAACGATCCCAAGCGTCCGATCGCGCAGGCGGCGGGGCTGTTCTGGGAGTATCGCGACCTGTCGCCGACCGGCGCTCCGGGCGACCTGCTGGTGAGCACGCTCGCGGATCGACTGTCGGCAGCGGGCCTGCATGTCCGCGCCGCCGAATTGTTGCAGCATCAGATGCAGAACCGCGCGATCGACATCGCCAAGGGGCCATTGTCGGTCCGCATCGCCCGCCTGCTGCTGCTCGCCGACAAGCCCGATCAGGTGCTGGCGATCCTGCAGCGTAGTGAAGGTCCGGACTATCCCGCGCCGATGGCCGAGGATCGGCGGCGGATGCAGGTCATTGCGACCTGGCGCATGGGTCGGCGCGGCGACGCGCTGGCGATGCTCGATCAGATCGAATCCGCCGACGATTTGCGCGCCGAAATGCTGTGGCAGGCGCGCGACTGGGCGCGCTTTGCGCAGGCCAATCGCGCGGTTCTGGCCGCCGGACGCAACGGCGCCGTACTGCGTCAGGCAGTCGCGCTGGTGATGCTGGGCGACGAGCCCGGCCTTGCCGCGCTGCGCAAACGCTATTTGCCCGCATTGCGCGGGACCAAGGCGGGCGAGGCGCTGGGCGCGCTCGCCTCGTCCACCGGCGCGGTCAACCCCGCCGCCCTCGACGCCGCGATGGCGGGCGTGTCCGAGACCGCCGCCGACGGCGACCTGCTGCTCCTCGCGCGCGGGTAGTTCTTGAACGTTCGGTATCTTCGCCCCCCTCCCTGAAAGGGAGGGGTTGGGGGTGGGTACGCGCGTCTGCGCGATCCAAAATCCAGCTGCCCAACACCGAAGCGACGGACGGGGCATCGAGCCCCGCCCGTCGCTAAACCCACCCCTAGCCCCTCCCTTTCAGGGAGGGGAAAGCACGAAGTCTCCCCCCATAAAAGAAAAGCGGCGGTGCCGGGGGAGGCACCGCCGCGAGGGGTAGACGGTCGGGGCGATACGCCCCGGCCGGCTTGGGGATCAGAATTCGTCCCACTCGTCGTTGCGACGAACGAGTGCGGGGATCGCTGCAGCTGGCAGCGGCTTGACCGGCGACTGATAGACGCGCTCGCTGGGCTGCTGCGTGGTCTTGAGCGCGATCTTCGGCTCCGGCGCGGCGGCACGCGGCTTGGCCGGCGCCTTGGTCACGGGCTTGGCCATGCGGATCGGCGCAGCGGCACTCGGCGCAGAGTTGGTCGCGGTGCGGAAGCCGTCGGCGCGCTCGCCGAGCACCCGGACTTCAGAGTTCAGGCTGCGCGCAGCGGCCGAGGTCTGTTCGACCATCGCGGCATTCTGCTGGGTCGACTCGTCCATCGTTCCGATTGCCGAGGCGATTTGCTGGACGGCAGCGGCCTGGGCCTGGTTGTCCACCGCCATGGCGCTGAGCAGTTCATGCACGGCCGACACGTCCGACGAGATGCCGACCAGCGCGCCATCGACGCGCTCGACCGCACCGACCGCCAGTTCGACGTCGTTCTGGGTCGCGGTGAGCTGTTCGCGTGCGCGCTTGGCTTCTTCTTCCGAGCGCATCGCGAGCTGGCCGACCAGATCGGCGACGACCGCAAAGCCACGGCCCGCCTCGCCGGCGCGACCTGCCTCGACTGCCGCGTTCATCGCGAGAACGCGGGTCTGGAACGCGATCTTGTCGAGGCCCTCGATCACGCTGTCGATGCCCTTGGCGCTTTCGGCGACGCGGCCCATGGCGGCGACGGCTTCCTCGGCGGTGCCGCGACCGGTGCCGACGGTGACCATTGCCTGATCGGCGCGGCCGACCGTGGTGGTCGCGGATGCAGCGCCGGTGCGCAGGCGATCGTTGATCTGTGCGACGGCTGCCGAGGTTTCCTCAAGCGAAGCGGCGGCGCTTTCGGTGCGGCGGGCAAGATCTTCCGACGCCGCCTCGATCTCGCTCGATCCCGAGCCGATCGAACGGACGCTTTCCTTGACCGACTGCAGCAGCGTGCTGAGCGACGACAGGGCTCCGTTGAAATTGTCCTTGAGCGCAACATAGGAGCCGCTGAACTGGGCGTTGATCGGACGCGTCAGGTCGCCCTGCGACAGCGACTCAAGGTGCGAGGAGACGGTGTCGATCACCATCTTCTGCTCGGCATCGGCAGCCGCCTTGGCCGCAGCGAGGCGCTCCTGCTCTTGCGCATTGTCGCGGAAGACGAGCACGGCCTTCGCCATTTCACCCACTTCGTCGCGGCGGTCGGTGCCGATCACGTCAACCTTGTTGTCGCCGCCAGCAAGGGCGCGCATCGTGCCTTCAAGGCCACGCAGTGGCGCGATGATCGTGCGGCGCGCGACGAAGATGCCGATGGCGATCGCGGCGACAACGCCGATCAGACCGATGACGAGCATCGAGAGGCTGGTCGCATTGGTCGAGGCCGTCAGCGCTTCCGCTTCGGCATTCGCCTTTTCGGAACGCTCCGTGGTGAAGCGGCGCAGTTCGGTGCGGATCTTGAGTGCGGCAGCATCAGCTTCAGTCAGCTTCAGCCGCGCCTCTTCGTTCTGGTCTGCCTGGCCGAAGGTGATCGCTTGGGCGACCAGCGCGTGCAGTCCGTCGACTTCCTTGAGGATTCCCTCAATCGTCGGCGCGGTCGCCGCCTCCGCCTTCATCATGTCGCGCAGGCGCTTCGTGGTCGCATCATAGACTTCACGCTCGCGGCTGGCTGCTGCCTTGCCTTCAGCGCTGGCGCCGGGATACGCCATGACCTGATAGCCAGCGAGCGTCATGTCGATCGTGCCCTGATAGGCACGCGCGAGTTCGACATTGTTGGGCAGCGTCACTTCGGTGAGCTGCGAATAGCTCTGGTCGACCGAGCGGATCGAACTGACGCCGTTGAGGACGAGGCCAAGCGTGACCGCGCCAAGCAGCAGCATCAGCGCCGCGACCTTGTAAGCGATCTTGAGATTGGTGAACGCGTTCATGCGAGACTCGCTTTCTGTGTTCTTGAGTTCGGCAATGGTGAGGATCGGGGCGGGGTGCGCCCGGCATCACCGCATGTAATTGAGCAGACTGAGTTCATTGAGCTGAGTGAAGACCGAGTAGCTGGCCTCCAGCGTGGTCTTGTGCATCGCGAGGTCCATCGCGACCTGGGCCAGGTCGGCGTCCTCGTTGCGGCTGATCACATCCTTGAGCACCAGCGCGCGTTCGTTGGCACGATCGATGAGCGTATCGGTCTGGGCGAGCCGGCGGCCGTTCTCGGCGTTGATGCGCCGGATTCCCGAGACGGCGTCGTCCAGCTGGATCTTGATGTTGGTCAGCGTGGTCTTCTGGGCATCGGTCAGGGTCTCACCAAAGGGACCTGCTTCGACCAGGCTGCGATAGACCGCAGTCATTTCGGTGCCGAGTTCGGATGCCGTGATCCCGTAATTCAGGTCGAGGCCGTCGCCGACCCGGGCGCGCGCGATCGCGGTCCCGTCCTCAAAGTGATCCGTCGCCGGCAACCCCGTCAGGTCCTCGACCTTCGAGGTTGTGAAGGGTTCACCGGAGATGCCGCCACCGAACAGCGGGAGGCCGCCCTCGCTGGTATTGAGCATCGAACGGAACTGGTCGAACGCGGCGGAGATCGCTTCGCCCAGGCCCGCAGACTCGCGGGTGCCGACTGCGGTTGCGATGCGGTTGCCTAGCTCCATCGATCCGTTCTCGATCGCGGTGATCGACGTTTCGTACAGGCTGAGCGTGGTGCCGAGGCGGGTCGCGTTCTGTGCGTGCGATTCCTGCTTGGCGAGCAGGGTGTGGGCCGACAGGGTGCGCACCGCCTCGCTGCCCAGCGCGGCGAGATCGGGCGCCTTCTTGCCCGTCGACAGCTGCGCCTGGGTGACGGCCAGCTTTTGCTGCGACCGCTGGATCGAGATCGCGGTGGTCTGTTGCAGGGGGATGGTGGCGACGCGCATCTATTCGATCCTCAACCCACGGTCCCGAGCAGGGCCTGGTACATTTCGTCGGCAACCCGCACGACGCGCGCGGCGGCGGAATAGCTGTTCTGGAGGACGATCATCATCGACAGTTCCTCGTCGATGTTGACGCCGGCATAGGAATCACGGCGGGTGATCGCGTCCTGACTGCGTGCCGAGGCGTCCTCGTACCGGGTCTGGGCATTGGCGGCGGTGGTGCCGGTTTCGCCGAGGATCAGCGAGGCGTAGCGCTCCAGCGAGACATTGCCCTCCTTGCCGAGGTCGTTCACGCGGCCGAAGCTGTCGGTGTAGAATTGCGCGGCGCGCGTGTCGGACGCCAGCACCCCGCGCTCGCCCACGGCAGCACTGGTGTTGAAGATCGCGAGCGGCAGCTTGCCCGGGCTGTTGCGCAGGTCGGGTGCGACCCCGCCCGCAGCGAGCCCGCTGACGCTGCCGGTCAGTCCGGACAGCGCGGAGAAGGAGATGCCGGTGTCGTACCGTCCGGTCGAATCCGACGGGATCGAGATCGAGGTGCCGGTGACCCCCGCAGCCTGTTCGAAGCGGAAGCGGCCGCTGGGATCTATCGAGAAGGTGCCGAGCGTGCCGACCTGGCTCGCATTCAGCTGAGTCACGAGGTCACCCATCGTGCCCCCCGCTGCGGCGGTCAGGGTGGTGCGTCCGATGACCCGGCCCGATGAATCGCGCAGCATGATGTCCGACGTGCTCCCGCCGGCAAAGCCGTGCGGATCGCTGGCGGAAAAACCTGCCGGGACCATCAATGCGCCTTCGGTCCGGACCACGTCGTTGAGGCCGAAATACTGGCTGAACCCGACGCCACCGCGATTGGCTGGCACAGCAGGATCGTCGGCAACCGCGACGCCGCGACCGGTGCCGACCGCGTCGATCGTCAGGCGACCATCGACAAAGCTCGCCACGCCCGCGCCGCCAAGCCCGGTATTGATCGCTGCAACGGCGTCACCGACAGTCGCGCCAGCGCCCATCGCATCGAAGTCCAAGCGCGTGCGGGCGACGATCGTGCCGTCCGATCCCATCACCGCAAAAATGCTGGCGCCGGTAAAGCCAAGGCGGTCGCTGCTGGCGAGCGCGGTGGTCGTGCCGTTGAGCCGGTTGGGTGCCGGCACTGCGCTGGCGGCATTCGATGCGCCGTTGAGCGCGCGGGCAAGGCCGGTGAACAAAGTGCCGAGCTGATCGCGAAATCCGGGAAGAATGCGATCGCGCAGCTCGAGCAAGCCGCCAAGCTTGCCCCCGACCGCCGAGGATTCGACACGGTCGCCGGTCGCCGCACCAAGCGCGCCTGCTTCAGTGGCAAAGCGGATGTCGATGCCGGGATATTCCGCCAGCGCCGCGCCGGAGCCGGACTTCGACGTCGGGTAGGATAGCAAGCGCAAGCGGGTATCGAGCAGCGGCGCGCCACCGGCGGTTTCGACCAGCAGGCGGCCATTGGGCTGTTCGCGAACCGTCACCGCCATCAGGCTGCTGAGCTCCTGAACGGCATTGTTGCGTTGATCGGCGGTGCCGGCGGCGCTGCGCCCCAGCCCGTCGAGCCGCGACACGGCGTCGTTGAGCGAGTGGATCTGCTTGAGCAGCGCGTTGATCCGCTCGACCGTCAGGCCCGTTTCGGAATCGACGTCGCCGGTGAGCATCGACATGTCGGTGTCGAGCCGCTGCAGCGTGCCGATGGCGTCGGTGGTGCGGGCGATGAAGTCGGCCGCATTCTGTTCGGCACCCAGCGCGCCGGTCATGGCGATCGCCGAGCTGTTGATCGCGTTGAGCCGCGCGGGGATGCCCGATTCCGATCCCGGCGCGCCGAGCAGGGTCTGCATCCGGTCGAGATAGCTTGCCGTCACCTCCGAATTGCCAAGGTCGTTGGCGCGGCGATAGACGGCGGCTTCGAGGAACTTGTCGGCGATCCGGGTCGGTTCGCCGACCACGACACCGGTAACCCGGTCGCCATGGACGGCGGCGGACTGGTTCGCGCGCTCGCGAGCATAGCCGGGGGTGCCGACATTGGCGATGTTCGTCGACACGGTCTTGAGCCCGGCTTGCGCCGCGCTCATGCCCGATACGGCAGCCCCCAGAATCTCGGTCAGCGACACGTCAGCTCCCCCGCCCCTTCAACGATCAGCGCTTGAGGTTGCTGACTTCGGCCAACATGTCGTCGACCGTCGTGATGATCTTCGACGCGGCGCTGTAGGCGCGCTGGAAGCGGATCATGTTGCTGAATTCCTGCGCCAGATCGACCGTCGACGCCTCAAGCGTGCTCGAGCGGATCTTGCCCGCGCCAAGCGCGCCCGCGATGTCGATCGAGGCGTTGCCCGACTTGTCCGACAGCAGATAGGCGTTGCCCGTAATGCGGGTCAGCCCGTCCGGGTTGGGGAAGGTTGCGACCGGCAACTGGAAGACGGGGCGCGTCACGCCATTGTCGAACACTGCGCTCAGCAGGCCGATTTCCGACACCTGAATCGAGGCGATGTTGCCGAGCACGCCGCCATCGGTGGTCGCGGCGATCATCGCCGACTCCGAACCGAACTGGCTGAGGCCGCTGATCGTGCCATTCTCGCCCAGTCCCAGCCGGATCGGCACGGCGCCGGCGCCGTTGCTCCAGGTCACGTCGACCGGGTCGAACAGGTCAGAAGTATAGACCGCGTCGTCGCGGATCAGGCTCCCGTCGGGATTGAAGCGCAGCTCGCCGCTCGCGAGGATGCCGTTCGCCGCAGTCACGTCGGAAGCGGGCTCCGCGTACAGTTCACCCTGCCAAGTGTTCGCGCCGGTGCGGACATAGGCCATGGTCACCCGGTGCGACGTGCCCTGCGCGTCGAAAATGTCGAACGAGCGGCTGAAGCCTGGTTCCACCGTCCCGTTGGCGATATCGCCCGCCGCATAGGCGCCGCTATAAAGCGGCGCGGTCGATTGAAGATTGGCGCGCACGTCGATCTTCGTCGAGGGCGCGGCCGCACCGGTCAGATCGCTGACCCGCACGGGCGTCAGCGCCTGAACATTGCCGGTGTTGGTGAATTCGCCGAAGCTGTCGAGGCGCCAGCCCTGAAGATACATGCCGGACGCGTTGCGCAGATAGCCGAATTCGTCCGGGCGGAAAGCACCTGCGCGGGTAAAGGCGACGTCGTTACCGTCCAGCGCCTCACGCACCACGAAGAAGCCGCCGCCCTCGATGCCGAGATCGGTGGTGCTGCTCGACGCCTGGAGCAGGCCCTGTTTCGAGATCAAGGCCTGGGGCGCAGCCATCACGCCGCCCGCCGTATAGGCCGACCGCGCACGGCCGTCGCTGACCAGCGTGCTGAACTGGGTGTCGCTGCCCTTGTATCCGACGGTGTTGATATTGCTGATATTGTCGGCAACGACGGCCATCGCAGTCGCTTCGGCGCCGAGGCCGGAAACGCCGGCATAAAGTGCGGAATAAAGGCTCAAGGACTGTCTCCGGTTCGCGCCCCGAGCGGGGCAGGTCATGGCCATGATAGGAGGGCGCCCGGCCCATCGGTCTGCTGGCCCACGCAAAATTTGCTGGGCGGCAATTTTTTCCGGGTGCGGGACCGCGCCTGTCGTCGGCCTTCTAAAAAGCAGCAACGCACAAGACGAGGACGTGACGATGCTGCGAATTTCCCTGCGCGACGGCGAAGCGCTTGTGGTCAACGGCGCAATGCTGCGCGCCAAGGGCCGCACCGAACTGGTGATCGAGAACAAGGTGGCGCTGTTGCGCGGCCGAGAGATCATGGCGCCCGAAGAGGCCACCACCACTGCCCGTAGGCTCTATTATGCAACGATGATGGCGTATCTCGGCGATGAGCCGGAGGCGCACAAGAACCAGGTGATCGACGAGCTGACGCTGTTGATCCCGGCGATGCCGAATGACGAAGGGCGCGCCGCATGCGTGCGCTTTGCCCGGCAGGTTGCCGAGGGCAGCTATTATCGCGGCCTGACCACGTGTCGCGCGCTGATCGAATTCGAGGACGCGGCCACCGCTCCGGCCAACGAAGCGGCCTGAGGCGCATCGCGTGCACAGCCTGTCCACCGCCGCACGGACGATCGCCGCGTTGCCGCTGGAAAAGCGGCACGGGCGTGTCACCGCGGTCCGCGGCGCACTGATCGAGGTCGAGGGCCTTGCCGGTGCGGCGCAGATCGGCGCGCGGATCGACATCGACACGCCTGAGGGGATGATCCCGTCGGAAGTGACCGGGATCGAGGCTGGCCTTGCGCAATGCATGCCGTTCCGCGAGCCACAGGGGCTGAGTTCGGGCACGATCGCCTGGCTCCACCCCGGCGCGCTGGCGCTGCGCCCGTGCGATGGCTGGCTCGGCCGGATGGTCGATGGCCTTGGCCGCCCGGTCGATGGCAAGGGCGAGCTGCCACTGGGCGCGACGCGCCAGCCGATCAAGGCGCCCCCTCCCCCCGCCGCGTCCCGCGCGCGGGTGGGCGATCGGATCGAGACCGGCGTGCGCGCGCTCGACCTGTTCGTGCCGCTCTGCACCGGCCAGCGGCTCGGTCTGTTTGCCGGTTCGGGCGTCGGCAAGTCGGTCTTGCTGTCGATGCTGGCGCGCTGGACCGAATGCGATGTCGCGATCATCGGACTGATCGGCGAACGCGGCCGCGAGGTGCAGGAATTCGTCGAGGACGACCTTGGTCCCGAGGGTCTCGCGCGCAGCATCGTCGTCGTCGCGACCTCGGACGAGCCCGCGCTGATGCGCCGGCAGGCCGCCTGGACCACGCTGGCGCTCGCGGAATATTATCGCGACCGCGGCCTGCGCGTGCTGTGCCTGATGGACTCGGTCACCCGTTTCGCGATGGCGCAGCGCGAGATCGGCCTCGCCAATGGCGAGCCGCCTGCGACGCGCGGCTATACCCCCACTGTTTTTGCCGAGCTGCCCCGGCTGCTCGAACGCGCCGGTCCCGGTCTTCCGGGACAGGGATCGATCACCGGCCTGTTCACCGTGCTGGTCGATGGTGACGATCATAACGAGCCGGTCGCCGATGCGGTGCGCGGCATTCTGGACGGTCACGTCGTCATCACGCGCAAGATCGCCGAGCGCGGGCGCTATCCCGCGATCGACCTTCTCAAATCAGTGTCGCGCACCCTGCCCCGCTGCCTCAATGAGGAGCAGAATGCCACGCGGCTCGCGGCGCGGCGCGTACTCGGCACCTATGCCGATATGGAAGAGATCGTCCGGCTCGGCGCCTACAAGGCCGGATCGAACGCGGAAGTCGATCGCGCCGTCGCCATCGCCCCGCAGATCGAGGCGATGCTGACCCAGAACAAGGGCGATCGCGGTCACGCCGATCAGGCCTTTGCCGACCTTAACGCATTGGTGGAGGAAGCTCATGCGCACGCCCTATGACGCGGCCCTCCGCGCGCTCGACCGCGACATGGATGCTCTGAAGGGACTGATCGCCGATGCGACGATCCGGCTTCATGAGATGCAGTCGCTGCATGAGGCGCTGGGTGCGAAGATCGTGCGCGAGCGCGAGTTGAGCGCGATGGACTGGCAGCTTTATGCCGAATCCTATCTCGACCGTGCCCGCGCCGAGCGCCGCCGGCTGGAGCAATTGCGCCACGATGCCGAGGTCGAACTGACGATGCTGCGCCGTCAGGCCGCACAGCAATATGCGTCGATGAAGGCAATCGACAACGCCGCCGATCAGTACAAGGCCGAGGCCGAACGCGTGGCGCAGACCGCCGAGCAGGCGATGCTCGACGACCTGACCGCAGCGCGCTTCGTGCGCCGCGCCCGCGAGATGCGCAGGAGCAGCCGATGATGACGATCCACACCCGCCCGCTGGGTTCGCCGGATACCGCCGCGACCGCCGCCGCGATCCACCGCAACGCGCTGGGATCCGCGCAAAAGCGACTGTGGCAGGCGGCGATCGGGACGATGGCGCCGGACGCCGAGGCAAAGCTGCCGCAGAACCCCGACATGGAGAAGCTCGACCTCGACGCGCTGCTCGAGCTGGCGGGTCAGGCGACACAGCCGCGCCCGATGGCTGCCGTGCTGCACAGCCCTGAATTCCGCGACATCGATCTGCGCAGCCTTGAGGCCAGCCAGCCTGAAGCCGTCGGCGCAGCAACGCTCGACCCGTCGCGGCTCGGTGCCAATGCCCGCCACGCCCCGGCGCTGGAGCGCGCCGCCGAACGGACCGGCATCCCCGCCACCGCGCTTGCCGCGATCGTCAATGCCGAGGCCGCGAAGGATTCCGCGGGCCAGTGGAACACCTATTCGCGCAACAGCCGCTCATCGGCCGCCGGGCTCGGCCAGTTCCTCAGCCGGACCTGGGAAGGAATGGCCGAGACGCGCGGCACCTGGCTCAACCAGACCGCCCAGGCGAAGGGCTGGCTCGACCGGTCGGGTCAGGTCCGCCCCGCGGCGCGCGCGGACTTGCTCCAGCTGCGCTACAACGCGGCTGCATCGATCGAGACGACCGCCGACTATGCCCAGGCGAACCTGAAGCTGCTCAAGCGATCGGGCGTCGCCACGGGCGAAGATCCGTCCGCAGTCGCGCGCACCGCCTATCTCGCCCATCACCTCGGCCCGGGGGACGCGATCAAATATCTCAAGACCGGGCTGACCGACGAACGCGCCGGATTGTTGCTGCGCGCGCAGATCGGCGGCGGTCGCGCAAGCCAGGCGATCGCCCGCACTGGGGACGCCAGCGCCGCGCACCGCGCCTGGCTGGACAATTATGTCGGCAGCCGCGTGCGCCCCGAACGCTTCGCTTAATGGGTAAGTAAGAACGCGGATGCCGACCGGCCCTCCTGAAATTCTCCTATATGGGTAAGGATCGCAGCTGGGATGAGAGGGTCCTGCCATGACCGTGAGTGCCGAACTTGTCGAACGCCTGGCCTTTGCCGGCTTCACCGATGTCCAGCGCGCCGCGCTTACCAAGTTCGGCCCGACGCTGGAGCGTGCGCTGCCCGGCATCCTCGACAAATTCTACGCCAACCTGCGCGGCTGGCCGCAGCTCGCCGCGATGTTCAAGGACAGCGAGGCGATGCCGCGCGCCGCAAATGCGCAGGCCGCGCACTGGAAGTCGCTGTTTTCCGGCCGGTTCGACGATGCCTATGTCGCATCGGTCAAGAAGATCGGCCTGATGCACAGCAAGATCGGGCTGGACCCGCGCTGGTATATCGGCGGCTACACCTTCATCCTGCGCCATCTGTTCGAACTGGCCGCACGCAGCTCCGGACGCACGCTGAGCCCCGCAGGCGCACGCCGCGTGGCCGACCTGTGCACCGCGATCAACATGGCGGTGATGATCGACATGGACCTCGCCATCTCTGGCTACATTGTCGAGAACAGGGTCACCTATGACGAGAAGCTGTCGACGCTCGCGGAGAATTTCCAGGGGCAGGTCGCCGGGCTCGTCGAGCAGTTGAGCGTCGCATCGAACCAGCTGGAAGCCAGCGCCCAGTCGATGAGCGACAATACCGGCGTCGCGAACAACCGCGCGCTCGCCGTCGCTGCCGCCGCCGAACAGGCGAGCGCGGGCGTGCAGACCGTGGCGTCGGCGGCCGAGGAGCTGTCGGCATCGATCCAGATGATCGCCGCGCAGGTCACCGAATCCAGCCGGACCACGCAGCGGGCCGTTACCGACGCGCAGCAGACCGACCAGACGGTTCGCGCACTCGACGAGGCGGCGGAGCGGATTGGCACCGTCGTCGGCCTGATCGGCCAGATTGCGGGCAAGACCAACATGCTCGCACTCAACGCCTCGATCGAGGCGGCGCGTGCGGGCGAGGCCGGCAAGGCGTTCGAGGTCGTCGCCGCCGAGGTCAAGGCACTCGCCAGCCAGACCGAACGGATGACCGAGGAGGTCGAGGCCCAGGTCCGCGAAATCCAGGACGCGACTCGGCGCGCCGTCACCGGCCTTGGCAGCATCACCGCGACCATCAGTCAGGTCGCGGAGATCAGCAGCAGCATCGCCAGCGCGGTGAATCAGCAGAACAGCGCCACCGCCGACATCAGCCGCAACATCCAGCAGACCGCCCAGGCGGCGCATGAGGTGTCCGCCAATATCGTTGGGGTGAGCCAGGCGTCGGAGGCCACGGGAACCGCGGCAAACCAGGTTTTCTCCTCCGCGAGCGCGCTCTCGGGGCAGGCCAGCACCCTCTCCGATCAGGTCCATCGCTTCGTGAATCAGGTGCGCGCGGCGTGAGTCACAGGATACTGTAGAAGTACATGTTGTGGAATTACGTATAGGAGTGGTTTACTCCTATTTACCGCAATCAGCGATCATTCCCCTGTAGCCGGAGCAAGCATCGCAACGGCGAAGACGATCGAGGGGACGATCATGTCGAACACCACTGCCGCGCTCGAAGTTGCCGTTGCGACCGTCATCGAGAACCTGGCCAAGGACGGCCAGCCGCAGACCAATCGCCAGCGCGTGCATGGCGATCGCGCCTTTGCCCATGTGCTGAAGCTGCTCGCTCCGCGCATCCGCCACTTCATCCGCCAGTATGGCCTCGCCGCCCATTGGGACGATGCCGAGCAGTGCTGCGCGATCGGCGTTCACCGCGCGATCCAGGCCTATGACTCCGAGCGCGCCCAGTTCACGACCTTCGTCAACTGGCAGCTGCGCGGCGAGCTGCAGAGCCTGCGCTTCCGCGTCATGACCGACCAGCGCCCGTCGGCGAAGAAGGTCGAGGCGACCACCGTTTCGCTCCACGCGACCAGCGTCGGCGCCGAGGGTGAAGCCAACACGCTGGAGAGCATGATCGAGGACGAATACGCCCTTGAGCGCACCGAGGCTGCGGCCGGCGAGCATTTCGCGGTCAAGACCCGCGAAGCGCTGCTCGATGCCTATGTCGATCATCTGCGCGGCGTTGCGATGGAGCAGCTCAAGCGCCGCGCCCGCAACACCCGGTCGGTGCAGGTCCAGGACCCGCGCCTGCCCCGTTACCGCGCCGGCGCCGCGATCATCGATCCCGCCGAGATCGCCGAGCTGGAGGAAAAGCTGGAGGCGCAGCGCCGCACCGTTGCGCGCCGCCTGTCCGACGACGCCGCCGACATCGAGATGGAGGCCGATCCGCAGGAGCGCGAGCGCCAGCGTCAGGTCGCCAAGCGCGCCGCCAAGACGATCGCTGACATCGCCGCCAACGACCCCCGTTTCGGCGGAATGTTCGAGCGCCCCAAGACTACGCCGCGCCGCCGCGCCAGCGACAAGCTGGAAACGCCCCCGGTCGGCGTGCTTCCGGATCACAATGCACCGCACAACCGGCTGAGCCGTGTGATCGCGGTGGTTCCGGCCCCGCTGCAGGAGACCCCGGCCGTCGAGCAGGACGAGCGCGAAGCCGCGCTGGTCCGCGGCACCACCACCCGTTCGCGCTGAGACTAACCCCGTGATCCGCGAGAGCATCATGACCGCTCAGGGCAGCGCCGACGGCCTTATGCCATTCATCGATCCGGGTCTGGACGACCTGTCCCGGGAATTCTGCCACAATGCCCGCTACTGGCTCGACCAGTCCGGCCATCTGATCGCCGTATGGGGCGTGGGTGCCAATGGTAATTTCGGTGCAAGCTGGGACCGCTGGCTCAAGCGTCAGGACATCGCTCCGCTGCGCACTGCCCGGGCCTGCGAACGGCTTGCCGGGCAGCTGTTAGAGCGGGTGCGTCAGCGCTGGCCGATCGGCATGGCGCCCAACAGCATCGGCCTGATCACCGACGGCAGCGGCGTCGCCGTCGCACCGGAAGATCCCTGGCCGCTTGCGCCCGGCTGGCTCGACCGCCGCATTGCCCGTCCGGGCAGCCTGGTCGCGCTGCGTCGTTTTGACCCGGCGGGAAACTGGGCGCTGATCTCGCATCCGCCACGGTCGACCGCAGCACGCCGGGCTGGCTGACAGCTCTAATCTCTAAACACTTGGAAGCATTCGGGAGGCCTGCTATCCTATATCATTATGGGTATAGGAGACCGGGGCATGGATGCGCCCGTCAAGTTCAGGACTGCAGCCAGTCCCGGCACCGTGCCGGTCGATCCCTATCGCGCGTTAATCTTTCCCAATAATATCCGCGAGTTGCGCCGTCGCGCGGGTTATCAGAAGCTGATCGGCCTGTCGCATCGCCTGCCCGGCCTCACCTATATCCGCCTGTCTAAGATCGAACGCGGCGAGGTGACGGCGCGGGCGCATGAACTGATCGAGGTCGCCGGCGTGCTGGGCGTCGCGCCCGACGCGCTACTGCTGGATGTCGATGCGCCGGGCTTTTCGATCGAGGATTGGGCGACGCCGTTCGTCAACATGCCGATGCTGGACCTGGAGCGCGAGCGCTTCGCCGTCCTGCTCGCCGCGGCGGTGCGCCAACTCCGCTCGACCGACCGGTCGCTGACGATTCAGGCGATCGGCGAGCGCCATGGGATCGCGCCGGTCAACCTGTCGCGTATCGAAAATGCCCAACGCAGCTTCGAGGAGTGGAACGCGCCGACCCGGCTGGCGATCGCCGAGTTGTTTGGCACCCCGAGCGAGGCGGCACTGCGCGCACGCATCGACCAGCTTCACCGCGCTGGCGAGCTCGATCCGTGGATGTCCGCGGTCAGCGATCCCGATGAACGCCTGCGCCGGACGCGCGAGCGGATCGCGGGGCTGCACGCGGAGCTGCGCGGCGAGGCGGCGGGTGCGCCAACAGCTCCTGCGACGATCGCCACGGTCGGCGACCCCGCCGCGACGATCCCGGTCCGCGGCATCGCCGGGCCGGACGGACTGGTGCTCGATCAGGAGACGGGCGAGCGCATCCCGCCCCCGCCCGGATGCGGTGCCCAGGTCATCGCACTGCGCCTGTGCCGCGCCACGCTCGGCGCCGGGCTTCCCGGTCAGGCGATCCTGTTCATCGACCCGGATCGCTATCCCGTGGCAGGCGGACTTGCCGCAGTGCGCGAACCGCGCGGCTTTCGCATCCTTGCGGTCGCGGCCGGCATGGATGGCATGCTGGTGGGACACAGCCAGTCGCCACAGCGCTCTCTGCCGCTCAATGACCTGACTCAGGATGAGGTCCATGCGGTCGTCGCCGCACGCTTTGTGTAAGCAGTTGTAACCCCATCCAATCTGGGTAAAGTTAGCCACAGAAACGGGGCAAAGGCTGTAATGGGGGTGGCGTGACGCCGGGCGGTCTCTGGTTCCCGATGAGGTCGATACGCGGGCGGGTAGCCGCAATTTGTTTCGTCGCAGCCGCGCTTGTCTGCGCCGTGGGCCTGATCGGCTGGGTTCTGGACGTTCCGATACTCTTGAGCCCGCTGCCGGGCTTTGCCGCTGCCTGGCCCCCCGCCCTCGCCGCCAATCTGATCCTCGCCGCGACCTTGATCGCCGTCAGCGTGCCTGGCGCTATCGCGCGCAGGCGCGTCGCGTCGATCGGGATCGGCGTGGTACTGGTCGCAGTGTTGCTGCTCGCGCTCTCACTGTTCACCGGAAATGGCGGCAGCCCGATCTCGTGCCTGCTCATTCTGCTGCTCGGCATTTCGACGGTGATCCTGTTCCGCAACGACCGGGAGGGCGCGCCGATCGCGGCGCTGATGGCCGCGCTGGTGATCAGCTTCGCAATGCTCATGCTCGCCGGCCAGATCCTCGCGACCGAAGTGCGGGGCGGCGCGGTCCAGCCCTGGCATATCCCGATCCTGACCAATATCGCCGAGCTGTTGCTGGGCGTCGGTCTGCTGATGACCGCGACCGATCAGGCGCTGGGCGACTATCGCCCGAATGGCGCGGAGCAATGGCCGATGCCGCTGCGCGCGGTGCCGGCGCTGATGGTGGCCCCCGCACTGGTCCTGGCGGCAGATCTGATTTTCTTCAGCGATCGCGACTTCCCGGAGACGACCGAAATCTGGGGCATGCTGGCGAACACGCTGATCGTCGGTTCGGTGCTGCTATGGGCGATTGCGCGGCTGACACGGCAACGCTCAAAACTGCGCATCTTTGCTGCAACACTCGACGCTCAGCCGATCGTGATGACCGACAGGGCGGGACGCATTACCCACTGGTCCCGGGGATGTACGGCGCTGTTCGGCTTTTCCGCGGACGAAGCGATCGGGCAGATCAAGGCGGAGCTGCTCCGCACCCGAGCAGCCGATGGCTCCGAAGAAGAGGAGCTGGCCGTGGACGCCAGCGGCATCCATCGCCAGCGCCGACTGATCGAAACCGCGCGCGACGGCCGCGCGGTGCAGGTGCTGGAGACCGAGCAGCAGGTCGATGACCGCGACCGCGGCACCGTGACCGTGCTGTCCGTCACCGATCTTGGCCCGCTGCTCAGCGCACAAAGCGCGACAGCGGAAAGCGACGACCGGCTGTTGCTCGCCGCGGAGGCGCACAAGATCGGGATTTTCGAATGGAACATTGCGTCGGGGAAGCTGACCTGGTTCGCGGATACCGAACCGCTGCTCGGTCTGCCATCGGGTACGCTCAGCGACTATGAGACGTGGCAGGAGGCGATGCTTCCGGAAGACCGCGCGCTGCTCGCCAAGCGGCTGGAGGCCGCCGTTTGGAGCCGGGCCGACCAGATCAGCTTCTTCTATCGCCTTCGCCTGCCCGACGGATCGGTCCGCGCGATCGAGGGGTCGGCGCGCTGCTTCTATGATGATGCGGGCGCGCTCGCCCGGACGGTCGGCGTCAATATCGACGTCACCGACCGCGTGCAGCAAACCACCCAGCTCGCCGCGCGTGAGGCGCAGATGCGCTCAATCCTCGAAACCGTGCCCAGCGCGATGCTGGTGATCGACGTTCACGGACGAATCCTCAGCTTCAGCCCGGCCGCCGAACGGTTGTTCGGCCACACCGCCAACGACGTCATCGGGTCGAACGTCTCGCTGCTAATGAACGAGGATTTCGGGCTGAAGCATGACGGCTTCCTCGAGCGCTATCTGCGCACCGGCGAGCGGCGGATCATCGGACGGCCACGCATCCTGACCGCGCTGCACGCCGATGGCAGCGAGTTTCCGATCGAACTGCATGTCGGTGAGGCGGTGTATGAGGACAACCGCGTCTTCACCGGCTTCATCACCGACCTGTCCGAACGCCTGCGCGGCGAAGAGCGGCTGGAGCAACTGTCCAGCGAATTGACCCAAATCGGACGGATCAACGCAATGGGCGAACTCGCGGCGGCGCTGGCGCACGAGATCAACCAGCCGCTGTCGGCGATCGCCAACCATGTCGCCACCGCCGAGGTCATCCTCGAGAACGAACAGATATCCGACCCCCTGTACGAGCGGCTGTTCGGCCAGTTGCGCGCCACGCGCGAACAGACCTTACGTGCCGGTGAGATCATCCGGCGGCTGCGCGATTTCGTTGCGCGGCGCGATATCGATCTGCGCTTCGAGCCGGTCGAAGCCGCAATCCGCGAAGCCAGCGCTTTGGTACTTGTCGGAACCCAGCGATTGGACGTATCGGTAGACTATGATCTTGCACCAGAGGCGCCCTTCATGTTCGCCGACAAGATCCAGATCCAACAGGTTCTGGTCAATCTGATGCGCAACGCGCTGGAGGCCTTGCGCGCAACTGCCGCAGACCAGCGCAGCATCCGCGTAGCGACCCGCAAGCTCGACGGCGACCGCATCGAGTTTTCAGTGTCCGACAATGGGCCAGGTCTGGCCAAACCCATTCTTGATCAAATGTTTCTGCCGTTCAATTCGTCCAAGGGCGAAGGCAGTATGGGGATCGGCCTGTTGATCTGTCGCAGGATCATCGAGGCGCATGGCGGCAAAATCTCGGCGCACAATAATGACCAGGGCGGCGCCACATTCCGCTTTACCGTGTCAGGGGTAGAGCGGACCTTAGGGGAGGACTGATGCAGAGTGTTTATATCGTCGACGATGACCAGGCGGTTCGCCAGTCGCTCCATGGACTGTTGTCCGAGCGCCCCAATCTGGTGATCCGCGTCTTCGCATCGGGGGACGCCTTCCTCGATAACATCGAGGCCAGTGACGGCGGCGTGCTGTTGCTCGATTTCCAGATGCCCGGACGCAATGGCATCGACGTGATGCGCGAGCTGCAGGAACGCAGCGCCAAGTTCCTGACGATCATGCTGACGGGCCAGGGCGACATCTCGCTGGCGGTTCAGGCGATGAAGGCGGGCGCGACCGACTTTCTGGAAAAACCCTACGACCCCCACCACCTGCTCAACCTGCTCGACCAGGCATTTGCGCGGTTCAGCGAGACCAGCGGCATCGCCGAACGGCGCGAACAGGCGCGCGAGCGGATCGCGCGGCTGTCCCCGCGTGAGCATGAAGTGCTGATGGGCCTGATCGAGGGGCGGCCGAACAAGGTGATCGCTCACCAGCTCGACCTGTCACCGCGCACGGTGGAAATCTATCGCGCCAACATGATGGAAAAGCTGGACGTCAGCAGCCTGTCGGAGGCGTTGCGCCTCGCTTATGCTGCGGAGGTTGCGGCACCGGTATAAGCCCGGTGCCGGTACGGATTATGCAGCCATGCGGCCTTCGCCAAGGCCCTCGAGCAGCGAGCGGTTGACCTCGATCAGCGGATCGAGTGACTCACGCCCCTTCATCACGTCGCTGGCATGGCGATTGACCCACAGCGCGATCGAGATGATCGATGCACGCAGCGCGTCGGGAAGCTCATTGCCGGGCGCGCCACAGGCGCTGGCGAACGTATCCCACATCTCACGATTCCAGTGCAGCGCCTCCATCAGGCGCCCACCGCTATAACCATGGTCGCGCGCTTCCATCAGCGACGCGGTAACCGCCCGGATCAGTCGCTGCTCAGTTGCGCGGGGCGTCTCCACAAGAGTGCGGGCACGTTGATAGGCGCTAAGCGACATGCGGGTTCCTCGTTCGCGTTTACACCTATCTAGATTGGTCTGCGCCGGTCCGGTCGCACGTGCATCGGCACCGCAAACAAATATCTAAAAGACGCACAGCGCGTCCGCCCGCCCTGCCCCCCGCCTATAATCCACGGGACCATCAAACACGGCAGGGGACGGCCAGCATCATGATTAACGGCGTCGGATTCGTGATAATTATGATCTGCGTGTTCGGCAGCTACATCATGGCTGGCGGCAAGATGGACGTGATTCTGCACGCCTTGCCCCATGAAATGATGGCGATCGGCGGCGCGGCGGTTGGCGCGTTCCTGGTGTCGAACCAGCTTTCGGTGGTCAAGGCCGCCGGCAAGGGCATCCTCAAGTCGTTCAAGGGCAGCCGCTGGAAAGACTCCGACTATCGCGACCTGCTGACGCTGATGTTCGGCCTGTTGTCCGCGTTCAAGAAGGGTGGCGCGACTGCGATCGAGCCGCATCTGGACTCGCCCAAGGACAGCCCGATCTTCAACCGCTACCCGCGCCTGATCGCCGATCATCACCTGACCGATTTCATCTGCGACTATCTGCGCATGATGACGGTGAATTTCGAGGATCCGCATCAGATCGCCGAGGCGATGGAAAACGACATCGAGGCGCATCATCACCACGAGATGCACCCGCAGCATGCGCTGCAGCAAATGGCGGACGGCCTGCCGGCGATCGGCATCGTTGCCGCCGTGCTGGGCGTCATCAAGACGATGGGATCGATCGACCAGCCGGTCGAGGTGCTTGGTGCGATGATCGGCGGCGCGCTGGTCGGCACCTTCCTCGGCGTGCTCCTGTCCTACTGCTTCGTCGGCCCGCTGGCCGCCAAGCTGGGCCAGGTGATCGAAGCCGACGGCAAACCCTTCGTCATCGCCAAGACCGCCATCGTTGCGCACGCCCAGGGCATGCCGACGCAGGTGGCGGTCGAAATCGCCCGTCGCGCGACGCCTTCGGACAAGGCGCCGAGCTTCCAGCAACTAGAAACCGCGCTCGAGGAGGCAAAGAGTGACTTCGCAGCCCAACCCGCCTGAACTGGCGCCCTCCCCGGGCGGCATCATTCAACTGCCTACCCATGGCGTCACAGTGACCGCCGAAGAGCTCAAGGTTCGCCTCGTGCTTGCGGCAGATTTCGGAGGCGACCTCGTCGTTGATGCGAGCGCGGTCGAAAGTGTGGGCCAGGCCGTGCTCCAGCTGTTGCTGGCCGCGCGAACCGAAGCCGAAGCGACTGGCCATCGCTTAGTGATCAAGAACCCGAGCCCCGCCTTCCTGGCCAGGACCGAGGCGCTTGGTTTGAACGACCGACTGGGCCTGAGCCAGACAGAGGAAATGCAATCGTGAGCAAGCTGATTCTTACCGTCGACGATTCCGCCAGCATGCGCATGCTGCTGAAGGCATCGCTGAGCGCACAGGGGTTCAAGATCGAAAGCGCCAATGACGGGCGCCACGGTCTCGAGCGGATGCAGGAGGTCAAGCCCGACCTGCTCATCACCGACATCAACATGCCCGAAATGGACGGCTTCGAGCTGATCGAAGCGGTGCGCGGCCTGCCCGAATTCCGTGGCACGCCGATCCTGGTCCTCTCGACCGAATTCTCGGACGAGAAGAAGGCGCGCGCCCGCTCGGCCGGTGCCACCGGCTGGATCACCAAGCCGTTCGAGGCCGAGAAGCTGGGAGCGGCGATCCGCCGCGTCTGCCCATGAGCGACGATATGGACGATATCCAGGCGATCTTCTTTGAAGAATGCGCCGAGGGACTGACCGCCGCCGAACAGGGGCTGTCGGCGATGCAGGCGGGCGACGTATCGTCGGGAACGATCGCGGCGGTGTTCCGCGCGGTCCACTCGATCAAGGGTGGCGCGGGCGCTTTCGGCCATGTCGCGCTGACCGCCTTTGCGCACAAGTTCGAGAATCTGCTCGACGAAGTGCGCGCCGGTCGCATCGACCCAACGCCTGGAACCGTCGGCGTGATGCTGTCGGCACTCGACGTCCTGTCGGACCATGTCGGCGCGTCGCAGGGCACGGCTCCGCTGCCCGATGACAGCATGTCGCTGGCCGCGATCCAGGCGATCCTGGACGGCGAGGCTGCACCGGCAGTTGCCGCGGCGCCCGCGCCCGCTCCCGTCGAAGCGCCGGTCGCGACTGCGCCCGAAGAGGAAGACCCGTTCGGGTTCGAGCCGGTCGCCGTCGCACTCGATTTCGATTTCGACGCACCCGAAGAGACCGAGGACGAGCCGGAAGAGCCTGCCGAAGCGGTGTGGCGCGTCGAATTCGGTCCGTCGCGCGACGCGATGGCCGCCGGGGCCGAACCGGTCCTGGTGATCCGTGAGCTTGAGGACAATGGCGGCCGCGTGGTCGCGGTCGATTGCGACTCGCTCCCCGCGCTGCG
This sequence comes from uncultured Alphaproteobacteria bacterium, assembly GCA_942493255.1. Lineage (GTDB taxonomy): Bacteria > Pseudomonadota > Alphaproteobacteria > Sphingomonadales > Sphingomonadaceae > Sphingomonas. The sequence continues at coordinate 2,981,648 of OW818683.1, forward strand.
CGATGTTGACCCTGAGCAGGCGTATCTGCGCTGGACGATCGAGCTGCCCGGCTGGACCGCGGAATCCCGCATCAACGATGCGTTCGACTTCGTCGCGCCGGATTCGCACATCGCGATCAGCCGCGTCGAGCCGAGCGCGATCGAAGCGCCGGCAACCGATGCCCGTGCCGAGCGTCTGGACGATGCCCGCGCGCTGATCGAACAGGTGACCGCCGCTGCCACCGTGGCCGCGCCGGCGCTGGCCGCGGTCCCCGCCGCGCCGCCGCCCGCCGCTGCGGACTCGGGATCGCAGACGATCCGTGTCGATCTGGTCAAGCTCGACATGCTGCTCAACCTGGTCGGCGAACTGGTGATCCGCAATTCGATCCTATCCGATCGCCTGAGCGCAAAGGATCAGGAGCGGGTCGAACTGCCCGAACTCGCCCGCCTGACGCGCGAGATTCAGGACAATGTGATGAGCCTGCGCGCCCAGCCGATCAAGCAGGCATTCAGCCGCGTGCCGCGCATGCTGCGCGACCTGATGGCCGAGACCGGCAAGCAGGTGAACCTGCAGACGCATGGTGAGATGACCGAAGTCGACAAGGGCGTGATCGAGAAGATCGGCGACCCGTTGACCCACCTCATCCGCAATGCGGTCGATCATGGCCTCGAAAGCACCGAGGAACGGTTGCGCGCCGGCAAGTCGCCGCAGGGCACGATCGTGCTGTCGGCCGAGCAGAAGGGTGCCCGCATCATCGTCACCGTGTCGGACGACGGCAAGGGCATCGACCGCGCCCGCGTCCGCGCCAAGGCGATCGAAAAGGGCATCGTGGCCGCCGATGCGGTACTGAGCGACGAGGAAATCGATCAGCTGATCTGCGCCCCCGGTTTCTCGACCGCGGCGACGATCTCGAACATCTCGGGTCGTGGCGTGGGGATGGACGTGGTCCGCTCCAACGTCGAGGCGCTGGGCGGTCGGGTCGACATCGCATCGGTTCCGGGCAAGGGCACCAGCTTCACCCTGGTGCTGCCGCTCACCCTCGCGATCCTCGACGGCATGGTCGTCCGGCTCGCCGGTCAGCGCTTCGTGCTGCCGCTCGCCACCGTGATCGAGGCGATCCGCCCCGAGCCGGGCCAGGTCAGCGCCACCACGCCGGGCAGTGAAGTGATCGAGATCCGTGGAGACTATCTCCCGGTTCGCCGCCTCACCCAGGTGTTCGGGCTGCACGCCAATGAGGATCGTCCGGTGCACGAGAGCCTGGTGATCATCGTCGAGAGCGAGAGCGCCGGCCGCGTCGGCCTGCTCGTCGACACGATCGACGACCGCCGCGAGGTGGTGATCAAGAGCCTGGAGCAGAACCTCCATCCGATCCGCGGTCTGGGCGGCGCCACCATCCTTGGCGACGGTTCGATCGCACTCATCCTCGACGTCGAGGCGCTCGTCGCCCCGGCCGGACAGACCCGCAACCTTCTGAGAGGACTTGCAGCATGAACGACCAAGAGACCCCCGCCGACGAGATCAAGATCGTCACCTTCACGCTCGGCAGCCGCAATTTCGGCATCGACATGCGCTCGCTGATCGAAATCCGTGAATGGGCCGAGCCGACCCCGCTTCCCGGCGTTCCCGACTATATTCTGGGCGTCACCAACCTGCGCGGCACCGTGGTGCCGGTGATCGGCCTCGCCGACCGCCTCGGTTGGACCCGCAGCGAGATCCACGCGCGCTCCTGCGTGCTGGTCGTCAACATCGCGGGCAAGCAGGCCGGCTTCCTGGTCGACGAGGTCGATGACATCGTCGCGATCCAGGAAAGCGCGATCCAGGCGGCACCCGATGTCGAGCTGCAGGAATCGAACGTGATCTCGGGTCTGATCCAGATCACCGCCCGCGCCCGCGACGGGAGCGAGCCGAGCGCCCAGATGGTGCTGCTGCTCGACCTCGACGCGCTGTCGATCACCCGTCATCTGGACCTGGCCGCGTAATGAGCATGTCGCTGGCGCCTGCGCCCATGAGCCCGCTGCTGTCCGACGGCGCCCCGCCGCTCGGTGACAGCGAGTTCGCGGCGATCGCGCGGATCATGATGACCGAGGCACGCATCAGCTTGCCGCCGACGAAGAAGGTGCTGGTGCATTCGCGCCTGTCGCGCCGCCTTCGCGATCGCGGGCTGGCGTCGTTCAAGGACTATGTCGCTTTTGCCGAGAAGGATCCGGAAGAGCTGCGGCTGCTGGTCACTGCGCTGACCACCAACCACACGCATTTCTTCCGCGAGTGCCACCATTTCGACCATCTGCGCGACGTGCTGCTTCCGCAGCTCAAGAGCGATCCGACGCGTGCGCCGGTGCGGATGTGGTCGGCTGGCTGCTCCAGCGGCGAGGAAGTCTATACGCTGGCGATGACGCTGATGGGGTCGGAACGCAGTCAGGCAGAATGGATGCGCAACCGCGACATCCGCCTGCTCGCGACGGACATCTCCGAACCGGTGGTCAACTCCGCAGCCGAGGGCTTCTATGCCGCGTCGGGCGTGGACGGCGTGCCCGAAGCCTATCGCAAGGCGTGGATGGTGCCGGAAGGCAATGGCTATCGCATGGCGGAGGCGGCGCGTGCGCTGGTGACGGCGCGGGTGCTCAACCTGTTCGGCGAATGGCCGATGCGCCAGCGCTATGACGCGATCTTCTGCCGCAATGTCATGATCTATTTCGACGACACGGCGAAGGAAGAGCTGGAGGCACGGCTGGTCGCGCTGCTCAAGCCCGGCGGCTACCTCTATATCGGTCACAGCGAGCGGCTGATCGGCCCCGCGGTCGCGCAGATGCGCAGCTGTGGAAACACCATCTATCAGAAAACGGACGGTGCAGCATGAAGCAGGTCCGTGTTCTGATCGTCGATGACAGCCCGTCGATGCGGGCAGCATTGACGCGCATCCTGTCCGGCGACCCCGAGATCGAGGTCGTCGGTGCCGCCCCCGAGCCGCACACTGCGCGCGACATGATCAAGGAACTCAATCCCGACGTGTTGACGCTCGACGTCGAGATGCCGGGAATGGACGGCCTGTCCTTCCTTGAGCGGATCATGCGACTGCGGCCGATGCCGGTGGTGATGTGTTCGTCGCTGACGGCGGCCGGCGCAGAGGTGTCGATCGAGGCGCTGCGCCTCGGTGCGGTCGACTGCATCGCCAAGCCATCCGGCGGTCCCGCCGAGCTGGCGCTGGGTGCCGAGCAGCTGCGTGCAACCGTCAAGGGCGCGGCGCGCTCACAGGCTCGCAGGGGCAGTGTCGCCCCGGCTGCCGCGCGTCCGCCCGCCCCTTCCACCGCTGGCCAGGCGCCGTTCCGCGATGTCGTCATCGCGATCGGCGCGTCGACCGGCGGGGTGGAAGCGCTGTTCAACGTGCTTGGCGAGCTGCCGACCGATTGCCCGCCGGTGCTGGTCGTCCAGCATATGCCAGCGGCGTTCACCGCCAGCTTCGCCGCCCGGCTTGACCGTGGCTGTGCAGTGCGGGTGGTCGAGGCGACCGACGGTGCCCAGCTTCAGCGCGGCACGGTGTATATCGCGCCCGGCGGATTGCAGCACATGGTGCTCGACGGACGCACGAACGGCCGGATCAAGCTGGTCGCCGCCGATCCGGTCAACGGCCATCGCCCATCGGTGGACATGCTGTTCGATTCGGTTGCCCGTCTGGGCAAATCGGCGGTCGGCGCGATCCTGACCGGCATGGGCACCGACGGCGCCAACGGCATGTTGGCGATGCGTGAGGCCGGTGCGCGCACCTTCGGCCAGTCCCGCGAGGATTGCGTCGTTTGGGGGATGCCGCGTGCGGCACTCCTGGCCGGCGCAGTCGAGACCGAAACCAGCCTGTCCGCCATGGCAGGTGCCATCCTCGCCGCTTCGCGCGGCAAGTATCAGGAGCGTTAAATGCCCGCGGCGTCAGCTATCCGAGTCATGGTCGTGGACGACCAGACGAGTATGCGCGCGATGATTCGCCGCGCCCTGCAGGACTTTGGGTTCAAGGACATTCGTGACAAGGCGACTGCGCCCGAAGCGCTGTCGGCGATGCGGGTGGATCGCGTCCACCTCATCATCTCGGACTATAACATGCCCGAGATGGACGGCCTCGAATTCCTCGAGACCGTTCGCAACGATGCGACCCTCGCCAAGACGGTGTTCATCATGCTCACCGGTTCGTCAGACCGTGAGGTCGTGGCGAAGGCGGCGGCATTGGGGGTCAACAACTATCTCGTGAAGCCCTTCGCGCCCGCAGCGCTGAAGGAAAAGATCGAGCGCGTGTTCGGCGACCTGTCATGAGTGTCATCACCGCCAGCAAGATCACGATCATCCAGGGCGAGTTCGCGGTCATCGCGAAGCCGGAGATCGTCATCTCGACCCTGCTTGGGTCCTGTATCGCCGTATGCCTGCACGACGCGCGTGCGCATATCGGGGGGATGAATCACTTCCTGCTGGGGGAACCGAGCCCGGACCACAAGGTCAGCCAGTCCGAGCTGCAACGCTATGGCGTGCACGCGATGGAATTGCTCATCAACGGCATGATGAAGGCCGGTGCCGAGCGCTCGCAGCTGCGCGCGCACATGTATGGCGGCGCGAACATCATCGCAGGCTTGGGCGGGATCGGCACGGCCAACGCGGCTTTTGCCGTCCGCTTCCTGAAGACCGAAGGCATCGCCATCGGCCTGAACGACACCGGCGGGACGCAGGCACGCAAGGTCGAATTCCGGCCCTATGACGGGAAGATCCGGTGCAGCTACGTCGCCGAACCGCCGCCCGTCACGCTGCCGCCCAAGATGCCCGCGCATGGCGGCGAGATCGACCTGTTCTGAGGGGTTTAATTATGGAAGAAAACACCAACCCTATGGTCGCCAATCCCGGTGCCGACCCGATGATCGCCTCGCTGCACAGCGCGGTCGCGGGAGAGTTGCGCCATGTCGGCGCGCTGATCGAGCAGCTGGCCGAAGTGCTGGTCGGTGACGAGCATTTCGTCGATCGCTATCTGGACAAGCTCCAGGCGTTCGACCTGCTCGTTCAGTGCACCGAGGAAAGCGCCGCAGTGCTCGATCGGCTGGCCGCTGGCGCCTGCACCCGCAGCGCGATCGCGCCCGTGCGCCTCGGCCAGATCCACGACCGGCTGCACGCCGCCCTCCAAGCGGCGCACTGATCATGGCCAGCCAGGCACCCAACACGCGGCCAATTGTGATTCGCAAGATCAAGAAGGTGTCCGGTGGACATCATGGCGGTGCGTGGAAGGTTGCCTATGCGGACTTCGTGACCGCGATGATGGCGTTCTTCATGCTGCTCTGGCTCATCAGCAATCCCGACAAGGAGACGCTGAAGGGCCTGGCAGAGTATTTCACCCCCGGCCCGCCGATGGTGGGAAGCGCGGGCAATGCCGCCGGCGGTGCTCAGGCCGGATCGGGCGGGCATGGCCGCGCCAAGAATGCCGATCAGGCCAAGGCCGCCGGCGTTCCCGCGATGGAGGCGCAGAGCGTCGGCACCGCGCGCGGCGGCTCGGCAACGATCCCCGACGCGACGCTGCGCGTATTGGCGCAGGAGCTGCGCGTGTCGCTCGACGCGATTTCCGCTGAGGCGAGCGCCCAGCAGAAGATCGAGTCCGACGAGGACGGGTTGCGCATCACGCTGATGGACAGCGTGCGTCAGCCGATGTTCCGGCCCGGCACCGCGCAACTCAACGACTTTGCCCGCCGCCAGTTGAACACCGTCGCCGAAAAGCTCGCCCGGTCGGGCGCGCGCCTGACGATCGAGGGGCATACCGACGGCGCCGGCGGCGATACTGACACCAATTGGCGCCTGTCGGGCGAGCGCGCGCTGACCGCACGATCGACGCTGCTGGGTGGCGGGATCACCGCCGACCGCATCGCCGGGGTGATGGCGCGCGGCGCCAGCCAGCCAATGTATCCGGGCGAACCGGCCCGCGCCGAAAACCGTCGCATCACGATCATCGTCAAGGGCGAGTCCCCCGCGACGCCCGCCGATTCAAGCTTCAAGCTGTGAGCGCAGGCCAATGAAGAAGATCCTGTTCCCCCTTATCCTGTTGATCACCGGCGGTGCGATCGGCGCGGGGAGCGGCTATGCGACCAACTTCTTCCTCGGCACCCCCGCCGGCGCGACGACGGCCAAGCCCGAACCGGCCGAAGAAGAACCGGGCCAGTTCGTCAGCGTGCCCGCAATGACCGCGCCGCTGGTGCTCAAGGACGGCAAGCTGTCCGGCTATGCGACGTTCGAGGTCCAGCTGGAGGTCGACGAAAGCCAGGTCGAAGCGGTGACCGCGCGGCTCCCCTTCCTCCAGCACGCGATCAACCTGCGCACCTTCAAGGTGCCGCTGGCCGCGGGCGCGGACGGGATGCTGCCGGATCTCGACAATTTCCGCCGCGTGGTGATCGAGGCCGCGCGCGAGGCGATCGGCCCGGACAAGGTGCGCAAGGTCGCGATCACCAAGGCGGAGCCGGCGTGATGTACAGCGACCATCCCGAACGCTGGGACAGCGCACCAACCACGGTCGACGATCGTCGCAGCGGGGGCGACACCCGGCTGGTCACGACCTTGCTGGTCGGCCGTCTGGTGACGCCGCGCGGCGATGTCGTCTGCCGGGTCCGCAATATTTCCGAGAGCGGCGCACGGATCGAATGCGCGATCGCTCTGTCGCGCGGTGACCGCGTCCAGCTCGAGCTACGCGGCGCTGAGCTGCTGGATGCCGAAATTGCCTGGTCTCAAGGCGGGGCATGCGGCCTGCGCTTCCTGTCGAAGGTCCCCGCCGAACTGATCCTGAAGCCATCGCCCAAGCAACAGGGCTGGCACAACCGCCTGCCGCGGCTCGAAACCGAATGCGCGGTGCTCGTCACCTGCGACGGCCGGCGCCTCGCCGCGACGCTGCGCGACATCAACCAGCGCGGGCTGCGGATCGACGGACTCAGCCGCACGCTGACCCAAGGAACGCTGTCGGTCCATATCCCCCAGCTGGGGACGGTCAACGCCGCAATCCGCTGGCAGCGCGAAGATGCAGCCGGGTTGCAGTTCCTGACCCCGTTGCGGTTCGAGACGCTGTCGGCCTGGCTCCTCGATCCGGCGAGCCGGTTCGGGCGGCGGGATTAGCCTAACCCGTTCCGAAACTTCGGATCAGGCTGCCTGCCACCAGCGCCCAGCCATCGACCAGTACGAAAAAGATGATCTTGCACGGCAAGGCGATCGTCGTCGGCGGCAACATCATCATACCCATCGCCATCAGCACTGCCGACACGGCGAGGTCGATGACGAGGAAGGGCAGCAGCAACAGAAAGCCGATTTCGAACGCGCGGCGCAGCTCGGAGATCATGAAGGCCGGGATCAGCGTGCCGAGCGGCACCTCGGCCCTGGTCTTGGCCGGTTCGGCGGCAAGGCCGTTGAACAGCGCGATATCATCGTCGCGAACCTGGCTCAGCATGAACTTGCGGAACGGGGCGGCGGTCTTTTCGAACGCGACATCCTCGGTGATCTTGCCTTCGGTATAGGGCTTGATCCCGGCGGTCCACGCCGCTTCCAGCGTCGGCGTCATCACGAACATCGACAGGAACAGCGCCAGGCTGATGATCACCGGGTTGGGCGGCACACCCTGTGCGCCAAGGCCGGTGCGCAGCAGCGACAGCGCGACGACGATGCGGGTGAACGACGTCACCGTCATCAGGATGCCGGGCGCGAGGCTGAGCACGGTCAGCAGTGCGACCATACCGATCGCCTTGCCGCTCATCGACCCGCCCGCCAGATCCAGCGCCGAGCCCCCTGCCCCGCCCCCCGCCGCAGCAGCGGCAGTGGCAGGGATGAGCAACAGGACAGCGGCGAGACCGACGCGAAGCAGCTTAGGCATGTCGGGCGATCCGCGCGCTCGCGAAATTCTGGAAGCGTTCGAGATTGCTGAGAAACGCGGTCGATCCCGGCGTATCTCTGCCATCGCGGGCCGCATCGAAGATTGGTGCCGCCACCATGGGGGCAGGTTCGACCGGCATGGGCAGCGCAGGCTGCGGCGCCGGGGAGTCGATCAGGCGCAACCCCGGCGCGTCCATGCGCGCCTCGTGCAGCACGACATTGCCCTCGGGCGCCATCAGCACGAGATGTTCGACATTGTCACGACGCACCAGCAGCAGCGAGCGTTTCTGGTCGACGGTCAACCGCTCGACCACTTCAAGCCGCTTTTCCGGGGTGCCGCCCGCGCCGAGCCGTCCAGGCAGGCGGATGTCGAAGCGCCGCACCGCCCACAGCGCGCCGGCGAGCAGGCCGAGCACCATCGCGAGCGCACCGAACATGCGCAACAGGGCCAGGATCGTCATGCCACAGCACCCGACGCGAGAACTTCGGAAATCTCGATCGACATATGCTCGCCGCTCACGATCACGCGGCCCTTGGCGATCAGCGTGTCGTTGACATAGATCAGCGTCGGATCGGCATCGGTGCTGTCGAGCGCGACGATCGCGCCGCGGCTCATCTTGAGCACCTGTCGGATCGGCAGCCGGGTGGACCCCAGCACGATCGACAGTTCAACCATGATATCGTTGAGCACGGCGTTCCCCTGCGTGGTCGTCATACCGTGTTTATAGGGGGCAGAATTTGCCCCCGGTCCGACCGACCCGGAAAAACTTGCCTATAAGAAAGCTGTCGGGGGCAATTCCTGCCCGCCGCGCCGGATTTGGGATCATGGACCTCAAAAGTGCCGTCTCGGTCTCCGCTTCGGGCCTGCGTGCCCAGTCGCTGCGGATGCGCGTGATCGCCGAGAACCTCGCCAATCAGAGCTCGGTGTCGCAGACGCCGGGCGGTGACCCCTATCGCCGCCGGGTGGCAACTTTTGCCGCCGAAGTGGATCGCGCGACCGGTGCGACCAAGGTCTCGGTCAAGGGCGTCGCCACCGACAAATCGGCATTCCAGCGCGTCTATCAGCCGGGCAACCCCGCTGCCGATGCGCGCGGCTATGTGAACATGCCCAACGTCAACGGCCTCGTCGAGACCGCCGACCTCAAGGCCGCACAGCGCTCCTACGAAGCCAATCTCAGCGCCATCGAAGCCGCCAAGGGCATGACGATGCGCACCATCGACCTGCTGAAATAAGGGAAGCATCCATGTCCATCGGAGCACTTGACGCTGCCACCGCCTATGGCCGCGCCGCCGGCGTTTCGCCGCTGTCGCGCGGCCCCGGCATCGGCGGCCCCGGCGCCACCGACGCGCCGGTCGCCGGCGGCTTTGGCCAGCTCGTCCAGGGTATGGTCGGCGACGCGTCGTCGAGCCTGAAGGCCGCCGAGACCGCGTCCACGCGCCAGATCGCGGGCAAGGGCGATCTGATCGACGTGGTGACCGCGATGGGCGCCGCCGAAGTCGCGCTCGACACCGTCGTCGCCGTGCGCGACCGGGTCGTGAACGCCTATTCCGAAATCATGCGGATGCAGATCTAGGCCCGATCGATGGACGCAAATTCCGCCATCGAGATCGGTCGCGCCGCGCTGATCCTGACCCTCACCGTCGCCGGGCCGCTGCTGTTCGCCGCGCTGTTTACCGGCGTCGCGATCGGCCTGCTTCAGGCGCTGACGCAGATTCAGGAACAGACGCTGACCTTCGTCCCCAAGATCATCATCATGGGCATCACCCTGTTGCTCAGCTTTCCAATGATCGGCTCCGCACTTGGCGACTTCATGCGCGTGCTGAGCGACAAGATCGTCCAGGGCGGCTGACCTGGCGATGATCGAAGACCTGCCGCTGCACGCCACCGCGTTCCTCATCCTGTTCGCGCGGGTTGGGTCGGTGCTGATGCTGCTGCCGGTGTTTTCGGAAGATGCGGTGCCCGCGCAAATCCGCCTGTTCGCGGGGATGGGCATGACGCTCGGCCTGTGGAGTTTCCTGTCGGCCAAGGTGATCCCGATCGCCGACGTCACCGATATCCAACTCGCCGGCATCCTTGTCGCGGAATTGCTGATCGGCATCGGCCTCGGCCTGATCATGCGGATCATGTATCAGGCGATCTCGATTGCCGGATCGCTGATCAGCCTGCAGATCGGCCTGACCTCGGCGATGGTGTTCGACCCCGGCCAGTCGGGTCAGGCGCCGATTTTGTCCAAATTCGTCGGCGTTGCCGCTGCGGTCGTGTGTTTCGCGATGGCGGTCCACCATCTCTGGCTCGGCGCGCTGATCAAATCCTATGGCCTGTTCCCGGTGGGCGTCGTGCCCAACAGCCATGACTTCGCCCAGCTGGCGGTGAAGGTTGCGGGCAATTCGCTCGCGCTTGGCGTGTCGCTGGCCGCGCCGCTGCTGGTTTATGGCATCGTCTTCAACACCGTGCTTGGCCTGGTCGCGCGCGTCGCGCCGGCGCTGCAGGTGTTCTTCATCGCCCAGCCGCTCAACCTGCTGCTCGGAATCACCATCGCCGCTGCCACGCTGGGGGCGACGCTCGTCACCTTCGCGAACAGCATCGCGATGTGGATGAACATGGGCTGGAGCTGACGCGATGGCCGAAGGATCAGAGGACAAGGACTCCAAGACATTCGCCCCATCCCAGAAGCGCATCGACGATGCGCGGAAGAAGGGCGACGTGCCGATGGCGCCGGAAATGCGCCAGGCGGCGATGTTCCTGGGGCTGATCGTCATCACCGGCGGGCTCGGCGCGCATGCCGCGTCCCAGCTGGCGGGATCGCTTGCCCGCATCTGGGGCCGCGCGGACGATTTCCTGTTCAACCCCGACGGTGCCCAGAATTTCGGCGGCTATATCCTGGGCGAACTGGCCGGAGCACTGCTGCCGCTGCTCGGTGCACTGTTCGGCTTCGCCCTGCTCGGCGGCTTTTCGCAGGGCCGGCCGATGATCAGCTTCAGCCGCATCGCGCCCAAGCTCTCGAAGATCAATCCGGTGTCCGGGTTCAAGCGCATGTTCGGTGGTCAGGGCCTGTTCGAATTTGCCAAGACGCTCGCCAAGCTGATTGCGGTCGCGACGATCGGGACGATCATCCTGTGGCCGTTCCTGCCCGGTTTTGAGACCATGGTCGGGGTCGGCCCGGCAACGATCGCCAATCTGTCGCAGCAGATGATCTTCAGCGTGCTGACCACCGTCGTGGTGTTGGTCGCGATCATCGCCGCCGCCGACTTCCTCTACCAGCGGCATAGCTGGATGAAGAAGAACATGATGTCGCTCAAGGACATGAAGGACGAGCACAAGGAGCAGGAGGGCGACCCCAAGATCAAGGGCAAGATGCGCCAGATCGGCTTCAAGCGTTCACGCCAGCGGATGATGCAGGCGGTTCCGTCCGCCACTGTCGTCATCACCAACCCGACCCACTTTGCGGTCGCACTCAAGTACGACCATGGCGCGATGAATGCGCCGGTGGTCGTGGCCAAGGGCACCGACGCAATCGCGCTCAAGATCCGCGAAATCGCGACCGCCAATGGCGTGCCACTGGTCGAAAACCGCCCGCTCGCGCGCGCGCTCTACGCCAGCGCCGAGATCGACCATCCGATTCCGCTCGAACATTATCAGGCGGTGGCCGAGGTCATCAGCTACGTCCTGAAGCTCGCGCGCGGCGGAAATTAAGGCTCCAGCGCGACGGTCACGCACCGGCGCACCATTAACCATGCCGATTTAGAATTGCGGATCAGACCGTTCGGTCGTGCTTGGCGAGTTCGACGCGGACGCGCAGCTCGATATCGCGGGCGATGTCGGCAAGATCGGGATCGTCGGGCATCTCGAACAGCGCCGCCCATTGCGTCAGCGCGTCGAGCACCGCCTCGTCGGGCATGCCCTTCACCTGCGCAGCATGCAGTTTCTCGAGGATTTCCAGCCCGCGTGCCGCCGGCCGTGCCTCGCGCCGCCGCTTGTCCTTCGGCGTTTCGAGCGCGGTCGCGGCGGCGAGCAGGACGTGAACGGTGGTCGCGGCCTGGAGCGTCGGGCCGGCCTGCTGCCCCTGCTGGGGCGCCTCCGGCATCTCCATTTTCGGGAGTGCCACGCGCAGGGCGGCGTCGGACCGCGACAGTGCGTTGAGCACCATCTGGACCGGCATCGGGACGCCCTGGATCTGCACTGCCTTCTCACCTCCGCAAAGACCGAATGGGCCTTTCTCTTTCTATAAGAAGATTAACGGCATTCCGGAGACGATGGACAGGTTTATGCACATTTTGAGACTGGTGTTGTTAGCGCTGATCCTTGCGGTGCCCGGCACTGCGGCGGCGAACAGCACGCATCGGATCAAGGACATCGTCGATATCGAGAATGTCCGGCCCAACCAGCTGGTCGGTTATGGCCTGGTCGTCGGGCTTGCCGGAACCGGCGACCGCACCCGCAACACGCCCTTTACCGAGGAATCGATGCAGGCGATGCTCGAGCGGATGGGCGTCAATGTGCGCGGGTCACAGCTCAAGACGATGAATGTCGCCGCGGTGTCGATCACCGCGACCATGCCGCCCTTTGCGCGTGCCGGATCGCGGATCGACGTGACCGTGTCGGCGCTCGGCGATTCCACCAGCCTTCAGGGCGGGACGCTGATCGCCTCGTCTCTCCGCGCGCTCGATGGCGAGATTTACGCCGTTGCGCAGGGACAGGTCTCGGTCTCTGGCTTCAAGGCACAGGGCGCAGCCGCGAGCATCAGCCGCGGCGTCTCCACCTCCGCCCGCATCGCCGATGGCGCGATTATCGAGCGTGAAGTGCCGTTCGCGCTGCGCAGCGCGACCAGCCTCAAGCTGGCGCTGAAGAACCCCGATTTCACCACCGCCAACATGATTGCGGGAACGATCAACTCGACCTTTGCCGGCACCGCCGAAGTGCTCGACCCCGCCACGGTTGAGCTCAAGCCCGGCCCCGGCTTCCCCGGTTCGGTAGTCGATCTGGTCGCACGGATCGAAAATCTGCCCGTCTCGGTCGATCAGCCGGCCAAGGTGATCGTCAACGAAGCATCGGGCACCGTCGTGATGGGCGCGAATGTGCGCGTCAGTCCGGTCGCCATCGCACAGGGCGGACTGACGATCAGCGTCGCGGAATCGCCGCAGGTGTCGCAGCCCGCGCCCTTGTCTCAAGGTCAGACGCAGGTGGTCCCGCGCACGCAGGTGACAGTCGATGACGGCACCGGCCGCTCGCTCGGCACGCTGGGCGGCGAAACCTCGCTCGCCTCGCTGGTCGCCGGCCTCAACGCGCTCGGCGTCAGCCCGCGCGACCTGATCACCATTCTTCAGGCCATAAAGAGCGCCGGCGCACTCCAGGCCGATATCGAGGTGCAGTGATGAGCCCCCTTTCCACCCCCGCCGCCGCGACCACCGGTTCCGCACCGAGCGTGCCGACGCCCAAGAACAAGCAAACCGCGCAGGCGTTCGAAGCGGTGTTCATCGGCCAGATGACCCAGCTGATGCTCGAAAGCGTCGAGGAGGGCGAGTTTTCCGGCGGGCATGGCGAACAGATGTTCCGCGGCGTGCTGGCCGAAAATCTCGGCACCGCCATCGCTGCCAAGGGCGGGATCGGCCTGGCCCCGGCGGTCATGGACCAGATCATCAAATTGCAGGGGGGCAACACCGATGGAAACTGAACTTCTCGACCTGTTCCGCTCGCTGGCGTCGATCAGCGAGGAAGAGACGTTGCTGCTGACCCATGGCCGCCGTAGCGAGATTGCCGGGCTGGTTCAGGCCAAGACCCGGCTGGTCGGCGCGGTCGATACCGAAGTCGCGCGGCTTGATCGCACCAGCCCAGCGTGGCGCGACGCGCTCGACCCCGGCACGCGCGCCGAACTGGCAGAGATCACCGGCCGGCTGCGCAATATCTGCGCGGCCAACGGCGCGGCGCTCAAGCGCCAGATCGACCTGTCGGACGAAATGATGGCGGAAATCGCCGCCGACGCACGCCGCCGCCATGGCAGCGGAAGCAGCGCCTATGGCGCATCCGGCGCAATGGCCGGCGCCGGGATGGCGGTGCCAATCTCCGTCAACGCAAGTTTTTGAAGGCAGGCCTCGCCTTAGCCGTCGCGATCCCGCTTGCGGTGCCGCTGATCGCCGCAGTGACGCCGCCGCGTGAGGGCGCGATGCTGATCGTGCCGCTGATCCCGGCGCGCCAGGCGGAGGTGATCGACTGGATCGCGCGCGCCGATGCCGGACTGATCGGCACAGGCCCCGTGCCCGGTTCGCTGATCGTCATCGGCAACAGGGACGCCATCGTGCGGGAAACGTGGCGCCACGGCGCGATCACGCTCGCCGCGCGACCACAGACATGTACCGGAAGGAACGGTTGGAATGAATGAGTTGACGCTGGACGGCATCCGCAAGGCCGGATTGACGCTGGTGATGTCGGTGGCAGGAACCTTGTCGGTCGCGCTGCTGGCCGGGATGCTGGCGACCGGTGCCGAGGGCTTCGTGACCGTCCTGCTCGCGCTGGTCGCCCTGCTCGCCTACCCGACCTGGCTGTGGCGGACCGGGGCGACCGATTCGACCGCGCGCATCGCCGCGAGCATGGCGCTGGTCGCCATTCCGGCGATCATGCTCTTCGCCTTTCGTGGCATGGCGTGGCAGGTCGATCTGCACATGGCGTTCTTCGCCGCGCTCGCGATCACCGCAGTGCTGTGCGACTGGCGCGCGATCATCGGCGCGACGCTCGTCGTTGCGGTTCACCATCTCGTGCTCGGCATGGCGGTTCCGGACTGGGTGTTTCTGGGCGGTTCCTCGTTCGCGCGGATCCTGCTTCATGCGGTGATCCTGCTCGGCGAAGCCGGCGCGCTCGTCTTCATTTCCGCACGCGTCGTGGCGCTGCTCGACGCGATTGCGCAGAAGGACGCCGTCCAGCGCGCGACCGAGGCGGCCATCACGGCCGAGCGCGAACAGCGGATGCGGGAACTGGAAAGCGCATCCACCGCGCTGGCGCACGGGCTGGAGGGGCTTAGCCGCGGCGAGCTGCACCATCGCATCACCGGGTCGATGCCGAGTGGCTATGCGACGATCCAGGCCTATTTCAACGAGGCGATCGAATCGCTGCGGACGCTGGTCGAGGCGGTATCGGGCGGCGCGGCGCAACTCGATCAAAATTCGAGTCAGATCGCCCACGCCGCCGAAGACCTCGCCGCCCGCAGCGAGCGGACCAGCGCACGGATCGACGACGCATCGTCCGCTATCGGTCAGATCGACGCGCGGCTGAGCAAGGGGAACAGCACCGTCCGCGAAACCGTTGCCCGCGCCGACGAGGCGATCGACAGCGTGCGTCGCGGCCGCGGCGTCACCGATGACGCGGTTCACACGATGGAGTGCGTCGCGACCAGCGCGAAGGGCATCGACGATGTCATCGAGGGTCTCGACAAGATTGCGTTCCAGACCCGCGTCCTTGCAATGAACGCGGCGGTCGAGGCTGGTCGTGCCGGCGAGGCTGGCCGTGGTTTTGCCGTCGTCGCCGATCTGGTCGGACAGCTTGCAATGCGTTCGGAAGAAGAAGCCAAGCGTGCGCGCGAACAGCTCACCGCGACCCAGGATCAGGTGGCCAGCGCGGTCACCGCGATCGGCCAGGTGGACGGCGCGCTCAACGGCATCGAGCAGGTGGTCGAGCGCGTCCACCTGCTGCTGACTGGCATGGCCGAGGATTATGGATCGCACACCAGCGCATTGAGCGAAGTCAGCTCGGCCTTCACCACGCTGAACGAGTTCACCCAGCAGAACGCCGCAATGGTCGAGGAAAGCAATGCCGCCGCCCGCGCGTTGTCGGATGAGGCGCGCGCGCTTGCGCGGCTGACCGAACGCTTCACGCTCGAGGAACAGGGCGCGCCGATGCCTCTGCGCCAAGCCGCCTGAAGCCGGCGCGGACACAAAAAAGGGACCGTCCCGGCTGGGACGGCCCCTTTTTTGTGCCGGTCGATCGGGCTCGTCAGCCGCCGCCCTTGCGGCCGAGCGCCGACTGCATCAGCCCCTGGCTCTTGCGATACAGGCTGGTCATCGCGGCGAAGTCGGCCTGGACCTGGCCCATCTTGAGCAGCTGGTCTTCGAGCGTCACATTGTTGCCGTCAGGCTTGGTCTCGCTGGTGTTGGTGTCGAGCATGACGCTGCCGGCCGAGATCGGCGCGCGCGCGCCGAGCGCAGCCATGCCGCCGGTCAGTTGCACCTGCGGCCGCGCGATCGATGCGCTGCTGTTGCCGGTATTGATCAGGTCGCTGAAATCGGGTGCGCGGACATCGCGCGCCTTGAACCCCGGCGTCTCGCTGTTCGCGATATTCTCGGACAGCACGCGCTGGCGCTCCGAGAGATGTTTCATGTTGCGGGCAATCCCGCCGATCAGATCGGACATGATGTCAGAACCCTATGGATGTCGACGGGCCGGAGGAGAGCCGGCTGAGCGCGGCCTGATAGTTCGCCATCTGGGCTTGCTCACGCACCGTGCTTCCTCCCCTGCGGCTGCCCTCGACCAGCGCCTGTTTCGAGTCATCCCAGTATAGCGAGCGATAGCTCGTCTGGGACATCGAGAGCGCGGATTTAAGCTTTGCGAGCGCGGCGGTCGCCGACTTCGGGTCGGCGATCGACAGCGCCGGGTTGAGGCCGAGGCCGAAGCTGCCGCCGGGTCGGACGCGGGGTGCGTCCTTGTCGATCGGATCCATGCCCGAAACGCGCGCTGCGGGCAGGCCGAGCTTTTCGAGCGCATCGCGGCCCGCTGGCCCGGCGATAAATTCGATGTCGACCCCCGCCTTGGGCGACACGCGCAGCATCGCGCCATCGTCCTTCTTGGGCGTCGTCACCAGCGCCTTGGACCCGGTAATCTTGCGCACCTTGTCGGCGAGCGTGGCGAGCGTTTCGTCCTTGCCGATCGTGATCGTGCGGATGACGCCGCCGGCGACCCGCATCTGGAAATTGTCGCCCGCACGCAGGCTGGAGCCAGTGGTCAGCTTGAGCGAGCCATCGGGTGTTGCCACGCCGCGGCCAAGACCCAGCGCCTCGACCTTGCTCGCTCCACCCTCCGACGCAGCAAGGCGGACCGGTTCGGTGCGCAGCGTCGGCTGGCCGAATTGGGTGATCTTCTCGACCCCGCCGCCGACCGGATCGACCCGCGCGACGAATCCGTCGGTGGGGCCGGTGCGCGTGCCGCCAAGGTCGCCGGTGGTGCGACCGCCGACATAGAGTTTGCCGTTGGTGAAGGCGAGGCTGTCGACCTGTTCGTTGCCCGCCGTGCCGAGATAGGTCACGGCCATGCCGCTGCCATCGGAAGCAAGGCGCGCGACGAAGCCGTCGCGACCGCCGGAAATGCCGTTGACCTGCGTGCCTGGCAGCGCCGCGAGCGTCGTGCCGCCGATCGCGATCGATCCATCCGGTGCGATCGCGATGGCGCGCGCGTCTGCCGTACCAAGATCGACCGAACTGAGTTCGGTGCCGGGATTGGCGGGATCGAGGAAGCGCAGCTTCGACGTCGCGCCCTCCTTGGTCAGCGCGGCGAGGCGGCCATCGGCGGTCATCGCCATCGCGGTAATGCTCTCATCGCCCGTGCTGGGTAGCTTGACCCGCTGGGTAACCGCGCCGGTGCCATTGAGCCGGGCAACGAACGCATCGCCCCCGCCCTGCCCCGCGCGGCCACCGACCAGGATCGCGCCGTCATCAGCGATGGCGATGCTGGTCGCGCGATCCTCGCCGACCGAGCGGATGCGGCTGGCGAACATTTCGTCGCCGTTCTTAGCATAGCGCGCGACGAGCATGTCGGCATCGGCGCTGGTGCCGTCAAAATTGCCGGAGACGGTACCGGCAACGACGATGTCGCCATTCTCCGCAACCGTCACCGCCGCTCCCGACGCGCTGTCGGCGGCGCCCAGTGCGCGCTGCCAGACGACGTTGCCGATGCTGTCCATCTTGGTGAGGTACAGATCCTGCGTGCCCGCAGCGCGCAGTTCGTCGAGATCGCCCGACGCAGTACCGACGACATAGGCAAAGCCGTCTGCATCGGTCGCGACCGCATCAGTGGTGGTCGCCACCGCCTTGGTCGTCAGCCGGTCCTTGGCCTCGATCGTCGCCAGCGTCTTGTTGGTCATCGCCGCTTGCGGATCGTCGATGCGGAGCACGCGCGCCGCCGTCGGTGTTTCGAGGCCGGTGCGCCCGGTGGCGACGATCAGCGCGTCAGGGGCATCGACCTGATCGATCGAGACGGTCTCAAGCCCCTGGCGATTGATCGCCATGGCCCAGCCATCTTCGTCGGTCTTTTGCGGCTCGAACGCGACCTTCCACTTCGGAACCGGGGTGCCGTCGGTGTTGAGCACGACGTTGCCGCCGGTATCGCGCATCGGGATGTTGGCGATCGCCTGATTGACGAGGTTGGCGACGCTATCGAGCGTCGGTGGTTCGGGCAGCGAGCCAAGGTCGATCACGACGGTATCGACCGAACTGCCGCGCTCCAGCGTCACGCGGAACCGTTCAGTCCCCGACATTTGCGACAGCACTTCGTCGCGCTTGGCCACGACGCCCTTGCCGGTGACGCTGACACTCAGGCCACCCGTGCCTGGCGCGATCACCGCACTTTCGGCGCGGCGCACCGGCTGGCCGAACGACATCTCCAATTTGTCGGAGGGGGCGGTGCCCATATAGGTCTGAAGATCGGCCAGCCCCTTGGTGAAGGTCGCGGCGAGCTGTGACCGTTCGGTGGCGGACAGGCCGGGCTTGGCCGCGGTCGTCGCCAGCACGTTCAGACGATCGAGCGCCTTCCAGGTGGTGAACGCGGTCTGCACGTCGGTCGGGAGCGCGCGCACCCCGGTCAGCGGCTTGTCGATGATCGTCGCCAGACGGCGGATCGTGGCGATCTGGGTCGAGATCGATCCGGTGGCCCCGGCTTCGCGCCAAGGCGGCGTGGTTTCGGGCAGGGTGAACTGGGCCTTGGCCTCGCGCACGGCCTTGCTCTCGATCGTCAGACCCGCGCCTGACGTCGAATACCAGCTGGTGTCGCCACCCAGCAGGTTAATCCCTGCTAATCCCGACGAGATGTTCATCATCGTGTCCTCACGCGACCGGGTGCCCCCTTTCGTGTCCATAATAGAGGGGTCGTGGGCGAAACCGACGGGTTAACTACGAATAATGCAGGGGAACTAGACGATGATGATGACTCCGGTCGTGGAACCGCCAGAATTTAAGCGGCTCAACCAGCGTGAGCGTGCCGCGGCGCTGATGCTGGCGCTGGGCCAGGAGCATGGCGCGCCGATCTGGGAACAGCTGTCGATCGACGAGGTGAAGGAGCTGTCGCAGAGCATGTCGCAGCTCGGCCGGATCCCGTCGAACCTGGTCGAATATCTGCTCAATCAGTTTCAGGCCGAGATGTCGTCGATGAGCTCGTGCCACGGCTCGTACGAGACGACCGAGCGGCTGCTCAACAGCGTCCTCGACACCGACCGGGTGAAGGAGATCATGGAGGATATCCGTGGTCCGTCGGGCAGGACGATGTGGGACAAGCTGTCCAACGTCAACGAAGGCGTGCTCGCCGGCTATCTGCGCAACGAATATCCCCAGACGATCGCGGTGATCCTGTCGAAGCTGAAGTCCGACCATGCCGCGCGCGTGCTCGGTGCCCTTCCGCGCGACATTGCGGTCGATGTGGTCCAGCGGATGCTGCGGATGGAGACGGTGCAGAAGGAAGTGCTGGCGCAGGTCGAAGCGACGCTGAAGACCGAATTCATGGCGAACTTCGCGCGTGCCCAGCGCCGCGATCCGCATGAGGCGATGGCCGAGATTTTCAACGCGATGGACCGCTCGACCGAAGAGAGCATGCTCTCCGCGCTCGATGCCCGCTCGCCCGACGCCGCCGACCGCATCCGCTCGCTGATGTTCACGTTCGAGGATCTGGGCGGCCTGCTGCCGGCGTCGATCGCGGTCATCGTCCGTCAGGCCGACAAGCGCCAGATGGCGCTAGCGCTGAAGGGTGCGCCGGAGAATATCCGCTCGCTGTTTTTCTCGACCATGACCGAACGCTCGGCCAAGCTGCTGCGCGAGGACATGGCGTCGATGGGGCCGGTCCGCGCACGCGACTGCGAAGAAGCGCAGACCGCACTGGTCCGCCTTGCCAAGAACCTCGCCGATATGGGGGAGATCGTGCTGGTCGACCCCAAGAGCGACGACACGATGATCGTCTAGGAGTCGGCACATGGACCTTTCGTTCAGTACCAAGCCGTTCGGCTTCGACCGCGTTTTCAGCGCGCGCGAGGCGGCGCGCACCGTCGAACATGACGACACCATCTCGCTCGTCATCAAGATCGAAGCGCTGGAGGACGAGCTGGCGCATCTGCGTAACATGCAGAATGAGGAACTGGCGCGGGCACGCGCTGACGCGTTTCAGGCGGGGCTCGATGCCGCCCGCTCGGACCGCGACAATGCGCTGCTCGCGGCGATGGACGCGCTGCACGCCGGGGTCGAGGGTATGGTCGAGGAGCGCGCAGACTTCCGCGCCGACACGGCCCGCGAGGCCGCCGAGCTGGTGCTCGCGGTCGCCCAGCATCTCGCCGGACACCCGCTGCTCGCCTCTCCCGCTCAGGCGATCGACGACGCGATCGGGCGGGCGCTGTCCCAGGTCGCGCGCGGCACCGAACTGGTGGTGCGCATCCATCCCGACATGGCCGACCAGATCGAGGAGCGGATCGCGACGCGTCAGGCCAATGACCGCCGCCGCCTGAACCTGCACGTCACCCAGGACCCCTCGCTCGCCAGCGGCGACGCGCGGATCGAGTGGGACGAGGGTGGCCTGACGCTCGACCGCGCGATGCGTGAGGAAGCGGTGCTGCGCGAACTCAATAATCTTTTTCCCGTCGACGACAGGCAGGCCGCCTGATCCTCTATCAATAGCGTGTCGGACGGCTCGGCTCCCCTGCCCGGTCGCCTCCGCAATCGGCGCCCCCGGACCTCCCCCGTCCGGGGGCGCTTTTGCTTGCGATCCAGCGGAGCCGGAGCAGGGCAACACCAAACCGCTGCCCACTCGGCAATTTTTTCCCACCGGCAAAACCTGCCGCCCGTCGCGCATCTATAATTGACCTGAGGGACACGCAGTCCCGCTTGTCTGATAGGGTGCCGCTTGGAGCAGGTTAAAGGGCTGATCGCGCAATTGGGGGCCAAACGGCTCATCATCATGGGCGGCGTCGCGGCATTGATCATGGCGGCGCTGGCGATGGTCGCGCTGCGTGGTGAGAACACCACGATGGGGTTCCTCTACACCGATCTCGATCCCTCGGCCGCTGCCGCGATCAGCGAGAAGCTGAAGGCGCAGAACGTCCCCTTTGAACTGTCCGCCGACGGCACTGCCGTGATGGCCCCGGTCGACAAGCTCGCCGAGCTGCGCATGGCGATGGCCGGCGAGAAGCTGGGCGGCAAGATCGGCTATGAGGTGCTCGACGAGGAACAGCCCTTCGGCGTCTCCGCCAGCCGCGCCAAGATGAACGAGACCCGCGCGATCGAGGGCGAGCTCGTCCGCTCGATCCAGAGCCTCGACGCGGTGTCGGGCGCGCGTGTCCATATCGTGATGCCCGAGCGCGCGATGTTCGCCGCCGAGGCGCGTCCCGCGACTGCTTCGGTCACGGTCAAGACCAAGGGCCGCCTGCCCGCCGAGACGATCCAGGCGATCCGCTACCTCGTATCCTCGGCCGTCCCCGAATTGTCGCCCGAGTCCGTGTCGATCGTCGACCAGTCGGGCGCGCTGCTCGCCCGCGCCGGCGAACAGGGCGCAGCGGGCGGCGGCAGCGTCGATGAGCGTCAGTCGCAGATCGAAGCGAAGATGCGCGAAGAAATCATCGCGCTGCTCGAACCGATCGTCGGCCAGGGCAAAGTCCGCGCCGAAGTGGCAGCGCAGATCGACCGCGACGCAACCCGCGAGGAATCGAACGTGTTCGATCCCGACAAGCAGGTGATCGCACGTCAGGTGACCGTCGAAAGCGACGACCAGAGCAGCGAGAACAGCGACGAACAGGCCGCGACCGTCGGCAACCAGCTGCCCGAGGCGCAGCAGCAGCCGGTCGGTGCCGCCGGTGGCGACACCCGCCAGCAGGCGCGCAAGGAAAACTCCGAAGACACGACCTATGCCAACAGCTCGACCCGCAGCGTCGTTACCCGCGAGCCGGGCAAGCTGACCCGCCTGTCGGTCGCGGTCACGGTCGATGGCGGGGCGCAGGGCCTGGCCGAGGCGCGCAAGCAGCAGCTGACCCGGCTGGTCGAGAATGCCGTCGGCATCGACACCGAGCGCGGCGACAGCGTGGTGGTCGAGAGCCTTGCCTTTGCCGCTCCGGCCGAACCCGCCGATGCGCAGACCGCCTGGTACAGCTTCTTCACGTCGGACCAGGTCGTCGGGCTGCTCAAGATCCTGCTGGTAGGCGCGATCGGCCTGATCGTCCTGCGCATGCTCCGCTCGCGCGCGAACAAGGAGGCCGAGGGCGAGACCGCCGGTCCGCCGATGCTGCCCAGCGAACAGAATGCCGAGATGCTGGCGATCGCGCAGCAGGCCGCCGATGGCGACCCCGAAGCGCTCAAGCAGCTGGAGTCGATGCAGGGCAACCGGCCCGACGTGCCGCTGCTCGACCATGATATCTCGCTCAACAATGTCGATGGCCAGATCAAGGCGTCGCATCTGCGCAAGGTCGGCGACATGGTCGCCAGCAACGCGCCCGAGGCGACTGCGGTGATCCGCCAGTGGATGAACGCATAATGGAGACCCCGATGTCCGATACCGGCGAACCGATCCAGAACCCGGAAAGCGGCGCGATGATCGAGACCGATACGCCGCCGTCTTTCGAGGAATTCGGCATCGACGGCCCTGCCAGCGATGCCGGAAACGCCGGATCACTGTCCGCCGTCAACGAGGTGCCGGTCCGCGTCCAGGCCGTGCTGGGCCGCGCCCGCGTCCCGGTCGGTGAGCTGATCCGCATGAAGTCGGGCATGGTGCTCGAACTCGATCGCCGCGTCGGCGAGCCGGTCGATGTCTATGTCAACAACCGGCTGGTCGCCCGTGGCGAAGTGATGCTGGTCGACCATGCGCTCGGCGTTACGCTGACCGAAATCGTGCGCCAGGAAGGCTGATCATGCAGCTTCGCCTGATGATCGTCGGCGCCAGCAGCGGCCCGTTCGGCGAGGCCGCGCGGATGGCGCGCAGCCTGGGTGCCGAGGTGATGATCGCCGAGACCCCGGACGAGGCGCTCGTGCATCTGCGCGACGCCGGTGCCGGGCTGGTGATGATCGATGTCGACAGCGACGTGCCGACCTTTATGCGCGCGCTGATCGCCGAGCGGTTTGCGGTGCCGGTGCTGGCCTGTGGCATCGATGCCCCGGCCGAGCGTGCGGTCGCCGCGATCCGCGCCGGCGCCCGCGACTATATCCCCCTCCCCCCCGACCGCGAGCTGATCGCGGCGGCGATCGCGCAGATGGCGCAGGCCGATTTCGCGCCGATCGTCGGTGAGGATCCTGCCTGGCTGCGCGCGCTCGAGTTCGCTCGCGCGATGGCGCCGGCACATGCCCCGATCCTGATCAGCGGCGAGCGCGGTACCGGCAAGGAGCGCGTCGCGCACGCCACCCATGCCGCATCGGGCCGCAATGGCTTTGTCACCATCGAATGCACCGGGGTCGCCGCCGAGGTACTCGAGTCCGAATTGTTCGGCCATGAAGCTGGCGCGTTCGAAGGTGCGCTCGCGGGTCGCCGTGGTGCCTTTGCCACGGCAAGCGGCGGCACCCTGTTCCTGCGCGACATCGATCGCCTGCCCGCCGCGGTCCAGCTGCGCGTGCTCAAGGCGATGGGTGCGCCCGGCGCACCCAATGTCATCGCCAGTACACGCCGCGACCTCGCAGCGCTGGTCGACGCCGGGCAGTTCCGCAGCGATCTGCTCGCCCGCTTCGCGCTGGCGACCGTGGCGCTGCCGCCGCTGCGCGCGCGGGGCGGCGACATCCGCCTGCTCGCCGCGACCTTTGCCGCGCGGTTCGCGGCGATGCAGTGCCTGCCCTCGCCGCTGATCGACCCGGCGACCGAGACGCTGCTGACCAGCTATGAATGGCCGGGCAATGTCGCCGAGCTGCAGGATGCGATGCACCGCGCCGTGCTGCTGTCGCCCGATGGCTATATCGGGCCAGAGGCGATCGTCCTGGCCGATGGATCGCGTCTCGCCCCGCCCGCTCCGGTGGCGGGCAAGCCGCTGATCGCCTCGCTCGTCGGCCAGACCGTCGAGGAGGTCGAACGCCAGCTGATCCTCGAGACGCTGGAGCGGTGCCAGGGCAACCGCACCTCGGCCTCGCAGATCCTGGGCATTTCTGTCCGTACGATGCGCAACAAGCTCAAGGCCTTTGTCGAGGCCGGCATTGCGGTCGTCCCGGTTACCTGACGCGGAGCCACTTCCATGAACGGACTCAACGGCTTCCTCGCTCGTCTCGGCAATGGCCGCGACATCGCGCTCGCGGTCGGCGTGCTGGCGATCATCGGCACACTGGTGCTGCCGCTGCCCGGCTGGATGCTCGATCTGGGCCTGGTGCTATCGATCACGCTGTCGGTCATGATCCTGATGACCGCCCTGTTCATCGAAAAGCCGCTGCAGCTGTCGGCATTTCCGACGATCCTGCTGATCGCAACGATGCTGCGGCTGGGCCTCAACATCGCTTCGACCCGCCTGATCTTGGCGCATGGCCATGAAGGCGCGCACGCCGCAGGCGGCGTGATCGCGGCTTTCGGTGATTTCCTGATCGGCGGCGAGCCGGTGATCGGCATCACCATCTTCGCGATCCTGATCGTCATCAACTTCGTCGTCATCACCAAGGGTGCAGGCCGCATCGCCGAAGTCGCCGCGCGCTTCAGCCTCGACGCGATGCCCGGCAAGCAGATGGCGATCGACGCCGATCTGTCGGCCGGCATGATCACCGAAGAACAGGCGCGCGCGCGCCGCCAGGAGGTCGAGGCCGAAAGCGGCTTTTTCGGCGCGATGGACGGTGCGTCCAAGTTCGTGAAGGGCGATGCGATCGCCGCGCTGCTGATCACCGCGATCAACGTCATCGTCGGCCTGATCATCGGCGTTGCCGTGCACGGCGTGCCGTTCGGCGAGGCGTTCCACACCTATACGCTGCTGACCGTCGGCGAGGGTCTGGTCAGCCAGGTTCCGGCGCTGGTGATCTCGATCGCCGCCGGCCTGATGGTGTCGAAGGGCACGCAGGCGGGCAAGACCGGCGCGGCGCTGGGCGAGCAGCTCGGCCGTTATCCGCAGGCGTTCGGCATGTCAGCGGTGCTGCTGGGCGCGCTCGCGCTGGTGCCCGGCCTGCCGTTCCTGCCGTTTGCGCTGTTCGCGGTCGGCACCGGCTATACCGGCTGGTATCTGTCGAAAATGACCAAGCAGCGCGAGGCTATCGCCGAACGCATGGCGCAGGTCGAAGAGGCACAGGCGGCCGCAGTGGTCGAGGAGCCGATCTCGCGCACGCTGGCGATTGACGCGGTGCGGATCGAGATCGGCTATGGCCTGCTCCCGATCATCAACGACGCCGCGCGCGAGCCGCGCCTCGACGATCAGGTCCGCGCGCTGCGCCGCCAGATGGCGACTGAGTACGGCTTCGTCCTCCCTTCGGTCCGCATCATCGACAATATGGGGCTGCAGGCGAACCAGTATGTCATCTACATCAAAGAGACCGAAGCGGCGCGCGGCGACATCCGGCTCGATCGCCTGCTGGTGATCAATCCCGGCGACGGCCCGGCCGGAATCCCCGGCGAACCGACGCGCGAGCCGGTGTTCAACCTGCCGGCCCTGTGGATCGACCGTGAGCTGCGCGAGGAAGCGGGTTTCCGTGGCCTGACCGTGGTCGATGCCGGCACGATCATCACCACGCACCTGACCGAACTGGTCAAGGACAACATCGCCGACATGCTGAGCTACACCGAGGTGCAGAAGCTGTTGAACGAGGTCCATACCGACTCGTCCAAGCTGGTGGCGGAGATCATCCCGTCGCGAATCTCGATCTCCGGCGTGCAGCGCATTCTGCAGAACCTGCTCGGCGAAGGCGTGTCGATCCGCGACGTGCCGACGATCCTGGAGGGGATCGCGGAAGCGGCGCCGATCACCATGAACCTGACGCAGATCACCGAGCATGTCCGCGCGCGCCTTGCCCGGCAGATCTCCGCAACCCAGTCGCGCGAGGGGTCGATCCCGATCCTCACCCTGTCGCCCGAATGGGACGCCGCGTTCGCCGAGAACATCATGGGCCAGGGCGACGAGCGCCACCTCGCCATGCCGCCGTCAATGCTTCAGGGCTTCATCGCCGCGGTGCGCGACACCTATGACCGGATGGCCAATAGCGGCGAAATCCCGTGCCTTCTGACCAATCCGACGATCCGCCCGTTCGTGCGCAGCGTGATCGAGCGGGTACGCCCGGCGACCGTCGTGCTGTCGCAAAACGAGATCCACGCCCGCGCCCGGGTGCGCGCGCTCGGGACGATTGGTTAAGCGATGCGACCGGACAGCGCCCCGCACCTCTATGAATCGCCTATGGTGCCGAACCTCCTGCCCTTTTCCGCGTCCGTTTCGACAGGCGGTGGATTGCTCCAAAGCGCAGCTGCGGTGCCGCAGGGGCAGTCCGGCTTTGCCGCGATGCTGGGGATGGGCGCGACCCCGGTGGCGCAAGGGCCCGCAGGTGGAACGATGCCCGGCATTGTTCCGGTTACGGTCAGCCTGATCCCGCCGACCGCAGAGCCGTTGCTGGGACTGACCGGTGGCAAAGCCATTCAGCCGGTCGAGACCGCGCTTCCCGAACTGGTCAGCGTTGCCGATCCGGCGGAATCGCTGAGCGACGCCATCCCCGAGCCGGTGAGCGTGCCGGTCCTGCCCGTCGCCGCGCCGGCTCCGGTGGCTCCGATGGCTCCGGTGGCGACACTCACCAAGCCCCCCGCTCCCGTGCCGGGAACCGAGGGTGGCACTGTCACCGTCGTCGAGGGACCCCGCAAGTCCGCCGCTCTGCCTCCCGTCACGGACGAAATCACCCTGCCGGTGGTCGATGGCCCCGACAAGCCCGCGCCTTTGGTCAAGCCCGTTCCCGCGCCAGACGGCGACGGCGGCACCGTGACCATTATCGACGGCCCCGACAAACCGGTTGAGCCCGTGCCGGAAGGCCCGGCGCTGACGGTCGTCGCGCCGATCTTCAAACCCGCCGAGCCCGCGCCCACCACTGGGCCCGAAAGCGGGTCGGTGACGATCGTCGAACCCGTACGCAAGTTCAGCGAGCCCAAGACCGCGCCGGTCGTGACAGAAGGCAGCGTCACCATCGTCGATGGTCCGCGCAAACCGGTCGAGCGCGCGCCCGAAGCCCCGATTGTTTCCGTCGATGCCGCACCAATCGCGGCGCCGGTCGATGCGGCACCGATCGCCGAGCCGGTCGATGTCGCGCCAGTTGATGTCGGGCGGGTCAATGTCGCGCCGGTCGATGTCGCGCTGGCGCTGACGGAAGCGCTCGCCGATCCGCTGGCGACGGCGAGTGGCGAAGCCGCACCCGCACCGCTAGCACCGCCGGTCGCGACCGCAGCCCCGGTCCTTTCGACGCCGGCCCCGGTCCCCGTCAGCCCCGCACCAATCCAGCCTCAGGCTATGCAAGCCGCCGCGCCCGCGCCGATTGCTCCGCGTGCCGCCGAACCGGCGCGTCTGGCTGAACCCGCTCCCACGGAAATCGCGTCCGACGTTCCCGTCGATGACGGCGCATTCGATAACCTTGTCACGACCGACTCCGCGCCCGAAACCGACGCGCTGCGTACGAGCAGCGATACGGCGAGCGACAGCATGAACCGCGATGGCAACCGCCAATCGGCGCCGCAGCAATCGGCACCTGCGCCGACCCCGACCTCCGCAGGGCCGATCCCCGCCTTCGACCCCCTCGCCAGCGCAGCAGCGCCTGACGCCGCACGCGCCGCCAGCGACAGCGCAGCCGCCGAGCCGCGTGCCCGCGCCAGCGCGATCGGTGAGGACGTGGGCCTCGCAATCGTCCGCCATGCCGATCGCGGAGCGGGCGATGTGCTCGTCATCCGCCTCGACCCCGCCGAACTCGGCAAGATCGAGGTGCGCCTGCGCATGGACGAGGCGCGCCAGCTGAGCGCGGAAGTGACCGCCGACCAGCCCGCCACGCTCGACCTGCTGCGCCGTGACTCCGATAACCTCACCCGCGCGTTGAACGATGCCGGCTTCCGCGCCGACGACCAGAGCCTGCGCTTCGACAGCCGCGGCTTTGGCCAGAGCGACCAGCAGGCGCAGCAGGGTCGCCGCATCGCCAGCCGCGCCTATCTGCCCGATGACGACGCCGCGACGGCGAAGTCCATCCCCACCCCCGTCCAGGTCCGCAGCTCGGGCCGGGTCGATCTCGTCGCCTGAAGGAACCGATCATGGCCGTCGACGCCGCCACCGCAGCCACTAGCGCGACCAACAGCAATGCCAGTGGCGCGCTGGGCAAGCTCGCCACCGACTCAACGATGTTCCTGAAGCTGCTGACCACGCAGATGCAGAACCAGGACCCGCTCGATCCGATGGATACGTCGGAATATACCCAGCAGCTGGTCCAGTTTTCGCAGGTCGAACAGTCGATCCAGCAGAACGCCTCGCTCAAATCAATCCTGACTGCGCTGACCTCCGACAACCTCGTCGGGGCGGCATCGGTGGTCGGCAAGGTGGCGAGCTTTGGCAGCGATCAGGCGGGGCTGACCGCCACCAGCCCGGCGCAATGGACCTATGCCACCAGCCGCCCCGCCGAGTCGGTGGTTGCTACGATCAAGAATGCTTCGGGTGCGACCGTACACACGATCAACCTGACTGGATCGCAGGGCGACCTGGTCTGGGACGGCACGCTGGCCAACGGCACGCGCGCGCCCGACGGGGCGTACAAGCTGGAGATCACGGCGAAGGACACGACCGGCACGGGCGTGCCGGTGTCGATCTCCGCACGCGGCCTGGTCAAGGAAGTGGCGCAGGACGCGTCCGGCATGACGTTCCAGGTCAATGGCGTCTTCTACAACGCCAATACGCTGATCCGCCTGACGCAATAATCGACGCGGACAGGACCGACGCACGCCACGGCCCTCTATATCGGATTAGGATCGTGGCAATCGGTTGACTTCCCCCCTGCTGGCAACCGGCGCCACGCTCCGCCCGACACGCGCTCAACCGTCGGCGCGATCCTCCAGCATCTTGATGATGCCCGAAAAGTCCATGCCAGCATGGCCCGCATCCGCGAGCTTCGTGTAAAGCTCGGCGGCGCGCGCGCCCATCGGCGTTTCGGCATGGACCGTCTCCGCCGCCGCCATCGCCAGCTTGAGATCCTTGAGCATCAGCCCGACCGCAAAGCCGCCCTGATAGTCATTGTCGGCGGGCGATTTCGGGCCGACGCCGGGGAGCGGCGCATAGCTCGTCATCGACCAGCTCTGCCCCGACGAGACCGAGCTGATATCGTAGAAGGTCTGCGGGTCGAGCCCGAGCTTGCGCGCGAGCAGAAACGCCTCGCAGGTCGCGACCATCGTCGCGCCGAGCAGCATGTTGTTGCAGATCTTCGCCGCCTGCCCCGCACCATTGCCGCCGGCATGGATCACCGCCTTGCCCATGTCGGACAGGAACAGTTCGGCGCGTTCGAACGCAGCATCGCTGCCGCCGACCATGAAGGTAAGCGTGCCCGCGCTCGCCGCCGCAATGCCGCCGGAGACGGGCGCATCGACCGCCATCAGCCCCTTGATCGCCGCCGCATCGGCGACGCGGCGAGCGGTCTCGACGTCGATGGTCGAACAATCGATCAGGATCGCACCGGTGTCCGCCGCACCGAACACGCTGTCGGCATAGACCTGTTCGACATGTTTGCCTGCGGGCAGCATGGTGATGACCGCCTCGGCCCCATCCGCCGCCTCCGCCGCGCTCGCGACGGGGAGGCATCCGGCGGCCTTGGCGCGGGCGAGCGCGTCTTCGCTCAGGTCATAGGCGCGAACGTCATGTCCGGCCTTCGCCAAGTTCGCGGCCATCCCGCCGCCCATATTGCCAAGACCGATAAATCCTACGCGGGCCATCACTTACTTCCTTCTCAGCTTGCTGCCGACGAGCGCCGCGATCACTGTTGGCGCTGCGGCAAGGGCGACAGCGTAAAGCCCGATGCCCAAGGCGGCGGCACCCGCCGGACGGGTCAGCCACGCCGCCGATAGGAACACCACCGCCAACATGGCGGCTGCAACTGCCATGGGCGGCAGTCGGGTCGCTGCAATCAGCAGGATCGACAAGATTGCCGCGCCCCCCGCCAGCTGCATCCAGAGTTCAAAGACACCGTGCATGTGGCTACTTCCCCGTCCAGTTCCCCGGACGCTTCTCAACGAACGCCGCCATGCCTTCCTTCTGGTCGGCGCTGCCGAACAGCCCGTGGAACAGACGGCGTTCGAACTGGACGCCCTGCGCCAGGCCCGTTTCGAACGCGGCGTTGACCATTTCCTTGTTCGCCAGCACCGCGAGCGGGGCCATCGACGCGATCGTGGCGGCGGTCTTGAGCGCTTCGTCCAGCAGTTCGGCGGCGGGGACGATGCGGCTGACGAGGCCAGCGCGCTCCGCCTCTTCCGCGCCCATCATGCGACCGGTCAGGCACATTTCCATCGCCTTGGCCTTGCCCACCGCGCGGGTCAGGCGCTGTGATCCGCCCATGCCGGGGGCAACCGCGAGCTTGATCTCGGGCTGGCCGAACTTGGCGGTGTCGGCGGCGAGGATGAAGTCGCACATCATCGCCAACTCGCACCCGCCACCCAGCGCAAAGCCCGAAACGGCGGCGATGATCGGCTTGCGCGTGCGGGTGAACTGGTCCCATCCGGCGAAGAAGTTATGGCCGTACATGTCGGCAAAGCCCTGCGCCTGCATCTCCTTGATGTCGGCCCCGGCTGCGAACGCCTTCTCGCTGCCGGTCAGCACCGCGCAGCCCTGCGACGGGTCGGCATCGAACGCGGCGAAGGCGGCGAGCAGGTCGGACAGCACTTCGCTGTTGAGCGCGTTCAGCGCCTGCGGGCGGTTGAGCGTCACCAGCGTGACCGCGCCACGCTGTTCGACGAGGATGGTGTTGTAGGTCATGTGTTCTCCTATGCGGGCGTCCACGCCTCAGCCTCGGGCAGCGGCGCGAAGATCTGGTCGATCAGATGGTCGCTTACTCCCTCTGGCGTGGCGGGGTCCCAGCGCGGGTGGTTGTCCTTGTCGATGATGAGGGCGCGGACGCCCTCGATGAAGTCGTGGCGCTGCACGACGTGGGTGGCGACCGCATATTCCTGACGCATCTCATCCTCGAAGGTCGGCATCGTCGCGCCGTCGAGCAGCAGCTTTAGGCTGACCTTCATCGACTGCGGGGATTTGCCCGCGATATCGGCGCGCTGCTGCATCGCCCAGTCGCCCGGATCCGCTTCAAGCGCGGCGAGGATGTCTTCCAGCCGGTCGCTCGCGAACAGGCGGTCAATTGCCTCACGGTGGGCGAGGATGCGGGCGTCGGGTGCGGGAACGGACAGGTCCGCCAGCACGGCGTCGATCGCCTGCGGGTCGGTGACAATCCGCGCCTTTGCATCGTCCAGCCGCTCAGCCGCCAGATAGTGGGTCGCCAGGCCCAGCGCGACGCACTCGGCACCGTCGAGCCGATGGCCGGTGACCGCAAGATACTGGCCGATGCGGCCCGGCAGGCGCGAGAGATACCAGCCGCCGCCGACGTCCGGGAACAGCCCGATCCCGGTCTCCGGCATCGCGAACTTCGTGTTTTCGGTCGCGACCCGGTAGCGCGCAGGCTGGCTGAGGCCGACGCCACCACCCATCGTGATGCCGTCCATGAACGCGACGATCGGCTTGGCGAAGGTGAACAGCGCGTGGTTCATCTGGTATTCGACGCGAAAGAACTCCCGCGCCGCCGCACCATCATCCGCGCCGCTGGTGGCGAGCATGCGGATGTCCCCGCCCGCGCAGAAGCCACGACCCTCAACATGGTCGATCATCACCGCCTCGACCGACATGTCGCTGCGCCACGTCGTCAGCGCGTCGAGGATCGCCCGGCACATGCCGGTGTTGAGCGCATGGATCGCCTTGGGCCGGTTGAGCCGGATGCGGCCGACCTTCCCCTCGACAGAGATGAGGACATCGTCATTTGCTTGATCGGTCACTGGCGGGTCAGCTCCCGTCCGACGATCATCCGCATCACCTGATTGGTCCCCTCAAGGATCGAATGCACGCGCAGGTCGCGCCAGAAGCGCTCGATCGGATAGTCCATCAGATAGCCATAGCCGCCATGCAGCTGCAGCGCGCGATCGACTACCGCCGATCCGGTGTCGGTGGCAAAGCGCTTGGCCATCGCCGCGAACTTGGTCTTGTCCGGCGCATTGGCGGTGACCTTCGCTGCAGCGAGGTAGAGCAACGCGCGCGCCGCCTCCAGCTCGGTCGCCATGTCGGCGAGCATGAACTGGGTGTTCTGGAACTCAGCCACAGCGGTTCCAAACTGCTTGCGGTCTTTTGTATAGACAATTGCTTCGTCGAGGCAGCGCTGCGCGCCGCCGAGCGAGCAGGCGCCGATGTTGAGGCGACCTCCGTCGAGCCCCATCATCGCGATGCGGAACCCCTCGCCCTCGGCGCCGATCAGATTTTCGACGGGAACGCGGACATTGTCGAACATCACCTGCCGCGTCGGCTGCGCGTGCCAGCCGAGCTTGCGCTCATTCGCCCCGAAGCTGACGCCCGGCATATCCTTTTCAATCGCTAGACAGGAAATGCCCTTGGGGCCATCGACGCCGGTGCGGACCATCGTGACGTACAGCTCATTCTCGCCCGCGCCGGAGATGAACTGCTTCGACCCGTTGACGATGTAGTGGTCCCCGTCCCGCTTCGCCGTCGTCTTGAGCGCGGCGGCGTCGGAGCCCGAGGACGGCTCGGTCAGGCAATAGCTCGCCAGCCAGTCGGCGGTGACGAGCTGGGCGAGGTACTTGTCCTTCACCGCCGGTGCGCCGAAGCGGTCGATCATCCACGCGGCCATGTTGTGGATCGAGATGAACGCGCTGGTCGCAGGGCAGCCATAGGCCATCGCCTCCATGATCAGCGCCGCTTCGAGCCGGCCAAGGCCGATCCCGCCGCTTTCCTCGCTGACATAGATCGCTCCGAAGCCGAGTTCGGCGGCGGCCTTCACCGTCTCACGCGGAAAGATGTGTTTCTCGTCCCATTCCGCCGCATGCGGGGTAATCGCGTCGGCGGTGAAGCGCTGCGCCATCTCCTGGATCGCGCGCTGGTCTTCGGTCAGGTCGAATTGCTGGTCCATCATTCTCTCTGTCTGATCCTGTCGGAGGAACGCCGGGTCGAGGCGTGCGATCCGGATGGCGTCTTTAGGGGGTCGTCACATGAAACTTCGTTTGTTGCTCGCCGCACCGTTGCTGCTCGCCGCCGCCTGCACCTCGGCAGAGGGACTCAACACCTTTGCCGCCGGCGTGTGCGAGCAAAGCTCGACCTGCACCGTACGCGATCAAGCGCCGCGCTATGGGTCGCCGCAACAGCGCGCGGTCGAGGACGTGATGCACGGGCGGCAGGAGCCGATGTAGCACGCTCACTGTCCCTCCCCCAGCACGCGCTTCGCAAACAGCGGATTGGCGATGCGCAGGTCGTTGCGGTCGTACCAGCGCGGCGCGGGCAGGCCCTTTTCCCACCCCAGCGCCTCAATCAGCGTGCCTTGGGCATGCGGCGTGTCGGGGGCGGCGTCGCGAAGCGGGTCGGCATAGGCTTCGTCGGCGGTGACGATGGTCCAGCCCCTGGCCTTCAGCGCCTCGACCAGATCGCCGATGAACAAAGCCGCGATGTCGGTTTCGTGGAGCAGCATGACGTGGGCGGGTGAACGGCCAAGCGTTTTCAGCGCGAGCCCTTCGTAAAACTCCGCCGCCTCGACATGGCTTTCGACATAGAGGTCGCGCAGCGCCTTCATGTCGATCGTCTTGCCGGCCTGTTTCGCGGCAATGGTCAGGCTTTCGATGTTCCAGTCCGACGATTCTCCGGTGACGTAGCCGTTGATCAGCCCGCGCGCCTTCAGCCCTGCGCGGATCGCGTCGCGCTTGACCTTGTCCTTGCCGCCCTCGTCAAGGAACGGGAAGCGGAACCACGGGCGGTAACCGGGACGCGGTTTGAGCCAGGCTTCGGCGCGGTCGAGATCGGCGAGATAGGCATCGGCATCGGTGCTGCCGAGCTTGGGATGCGACCAGCTATGGTTGGCGAGGACATGGCCCGCCTTCACATAGCGGTCGAGATTGGCGACGCCGTCGCCATGGCCCGGCTGGCCGATATTGCCGGGATTCACGAAGAACACTGCCTGTTTGACGCCCGCCCGCTTCAACGCGGCGGTGAGCTTCTTCGCGCGGTCGTCGGGATCGAGAAACGCCCCCGCCCCGCGCGGCGCGTCATCGAAGCTGAGCGCGATCCGCTTCTGTGCGGCGGCGGGCAGCGCGAGCAGCAGGCAGGTGAGCAGGGCCGCAACGATCCTCACTGGACGGGCGCCCCCTGCATCACCCGCGCCTCGAACAGCCGGTCGGCGATCGGGCCGTCGGTGCGGTCGTACCAGCGCGACCCTTCAAGCCCCTTTTCCCAGGCGAGCATCTGGATGCGGGTGCCGTTGGCGAAATCGACCTGCGGCGTGCGGCGCGCGATCGGGTCGTCGAACGCCTCGTCCGCCGTGACGATGGTCCAGCCGGCCTTGCGCAGCCCGGCGACCATGTCGGGCAAGAACAGCGCGGCAAGGTCGGTTTCGTGCAGCAACAGCACCTGTGCCGGGTGCCGGCCGGTGGCGCGCAACGCGAGGCTGTCGGCGAACTCCGCCGCGCCGACATGCGTTTCGACATAGAGGTCGCGCAGCCGCGCCATGTCGATCGTCCGTCCCGCGCGCTTCGCATTGATCGTCAGCCGCTCCATGTTCCAGTCATAGCCATCGGCGGTGACATAGCCGTTGATCAGCCCGCGCGCGGCGAGCCCTTCGCGCACCGCCTGTGCCTTGCCCGCGTCGCGCCCGCCTTCATCGAGGAACGGGAAGCGGAACCACGGGCGATAGCTAGAGCGCCCGCGCAGCCACGCCTGCGACTGGTCGATATCGGTGAGGTAGAATTCGGCGCTGACCCGCGACAGGCCGGGATGGGTGCAGGTGTGGTCGGCGAGGACGTGGCCTGCGGTTTCATAGGCGCGGACCAGTGCGCCATCGCGGTCGCTCTGCATCCGGCACGGGTTGATGAAGAACGCCGCCTGCCGCACGCCCGCAGCCTCCAGCGCCGCGATCAGCTTCGGCCCGCGCTCCTCGAGCGTCAGGAACGCCCCCGCCCCGCGCGGGGTATCGTCAAAGGTGATGGCGATGCGCTTGTCCACGCGCTCAGGCTCGCTCGCCGACAGCGCAAGCGGTGCGGCCCACGCGATGCAGGTGAGCGCCGCAACCGCCACGATTATCCGAAACAGCCATACCAAGCCGCATCCCCCGCAGACCCGGAAAGATGGTTAGCATGGTCTCAAGCGATTCTCGAACTCCGCGGCGCACCCGTCTCATCCCATCGTGGGAATGACGAAGGCGTTGGCGGCGTCGCCCACCCCGCCATCGGGCCAGCGCTGGGTGATCGTCTTCACCTTGGTGAAGAACTTCACCCCCTCCATGCCGTGCTGGTTGGTGTCACCGAACGCGCTGCGCTTCCACCCGCCAAAGCTGTGATAGGCGACCGGCACGGGGATCGGCACGTTGATGCCGACCATGCCGACATTGACCCGCGCGGCAAATTCGCGCGCGGCGTGACCGTTGCGGGTGAAGATCGCGACGCCATTGCCGTACTGATGGTCGCTCGGCAGGCGCAGCGCCTCCTCGAAATTGTCGGCGCGCACCATCTGGAGGACGGGGCCGAAAATTTCCTCCTGATAGGAGCGCATCTCCGGGGTCACGCGGTCGAACAGGGTCGGGCCGACGAAGAAGCCATCCTCATGCCCCTGAAGCGTGAAGCCGCGGCCATCGACGACCAATTCGGCGCCCTCATCGACGCCCATCTGGATATAGCTTTCGATCTTCGCCTTGTGCGCGGCGGTGACGACCGGGCCGTAATGCGCCTCGGCATCGGTGGAGACGCCGATCCGCAGCGCCTCGATCGCGGGCAGCAGCTTTTCGCGCAGTGCGATCGCTGTCTTCTCGCCCACCGGCACGACGACCGGCAGCGCCATGCAGCGCTCGCCCGCTGAGCCGAAGGCGGCGCCGGCAAGGTCGTTGACGACCTGATCGAGGTCCGCGTCGGGCATGACGATGCCGTGGTTCTTCGCGCCGCCCATCGCCTGAACGCGCTTCCCTGCCTCGACGCCGCGGCGATAGACATAATGCGCGATGTCGGACGAGCCGACGAAGCTCACCGCCTTGATCTCCGGATGGTCTAGGATCGCGTCGACCATCTCCTTGTCGCCCTGCACCACCTGAAGCACGCCATCGGGAAGGCCGGCTTCCTGCATCAGTTCGGCGAGGCGCACCGGCACGCTGGGGTCGCGCTCGCTCGGCTTCAAGATGAAGGCGTTGCCGCAAGCGATGGCGACGCCGAACATCCACATCGGAATCATCGCCGGGAAGTTGAACGGGGTGATGCCCGCGACCACGCCGAGCGGCTGGCGCATCGAATAGACGTCGATGCCCGGGCCAGCGCCCTGGGTGTATTCGCCCTTGAGCACATGCGGGATGCCGCAGGCGAATTCGATGACCTCGAGGCCACGCTGGATATCGCCCTTCGAATCCGCGATCACCTTGCCATGCTCGGACGACAGCAGGTGCGCCAATTCGTCCATATGCTTCTCGACCAGCGCCTTGAACGCGAACATCACGCGCGCGCGCCGCTGCGGGTTGGTCGCGGCCCAGCCGATTTGCGCGGCCAGCGCCTTCTGCATCGCGGTTTCGAGATCGGCGGGGCTGCCGAGCGTTACCTGAGCCTGCACCGCGCCACTGTTGGGATCGAACACGTCCGACCGGCGGGTCCCGGTGCCGGCATGTGCCGCGCCGCCGATGAAATGGGTGATCTCGCGCATGGGTCGGGCCTCTCCTATTTGCGGGGCAAGATGCACCTGCGCGGCGCATACCGGCAACCCATCGACATGCAGGCCATAGCTGCATATTTGCAGGCAATGGACTGGAGCGACCTTCCGATCTTCCTCGCGATTGCCCGCACCGGGCAGCTGGCGAAGGCCGCGCAAAGCCTGCAGATCGACGCCACCACCGCCGGCCGCCGCCTGCGCCGCCTCGAACAGGCGGTCGGCGAGCGGCTGTTCGAGCAAGGCCCCGACGGCCAGGCGCTGACCCCCGCGGGCGAACGGCTGCTGACCCATGCCCGTGCGATGGAGCGTGCCGCCGCCGCGATCGGCGAACGCGAGGCTGGCGGGCCGGTACGCGGCACGGTGCGGGTCAGCGTGTCGGAAGGGTTCGGCAGCTGGTTCGTCAGCCGCCATCTCGGCACCCTCGCCGATGCACATCCCGGCCTGTCGGTCGATCTGGTGGCGAGCAGCGGCTTCCTCAATCCGACGCGGCGTGAGACCGATGTCGCGGTGCTGCTCGCCCGCCCGCGCCGGGGGCCGCTACTGACCCGCAAGCTCGCCGACTACGGGCTGCGCCTCTACGCCTCGCACACCTATCTCTCCACTCACGGCACCCCCGCCAGCGCCGAGCAGCTGCGCGACCACCGGCTGATCGGCTATGTGCCCGACATCCTCTACGCGCCCGAGCTGCGCTATCTCGACGAAATCCCCGGCGCCCCCGCGCCACAGCTGCGATCGTCCAGCATCAATGCACAGCACCGGATGACCGAGGCCGGTGCGGGGGTCGCGGTGCTGCCCTGTTTCATCGGTGATGCCGATCCGGGGCTGACGCGGGTGCTGCCCGACCTTGCGATCCGGCGGAGCTTCTGGCTGGTCACGCATGAGGAGACGCGACACTTCGCCCCGGTCGCAGCGTTTACGGACTGGCTCGGGGCGCTGGTTGCCTCGCATCGATCCGAACTTGTCGGCTAGTCGAAAAGCCGCACAAAACCGCCATTTGTCACGGAAGTGTCACGCCCGGCTAACACGGCATTTACCCTCTGCTCCCTATCACCAGCGCCATGTTCGCGCTCGCCGATCCCGCCCCTGCCCCTTCCACGACGACGCGCGAGTGGCTGTCGACGGTCGAGCGCAATCCGCCATTCCTGCGCGAGCAGGACACGCTATTCACCGCGACCGAGATGTTCCAGGCGAATATGGAGCTGCGCCTGCTGCCGGTGGTCGATGCCAGCCACCGCGCGATCGGGGCGCTGTTTGAAAAGGATGTGCGGCGGCTGCTGCTTAACCCGTTCGGTCATGCGCTGATGCGTAACCCGGCCTATGGCAGCGCGATCGCCGCGCATATCCGCCCCTGCCCGGAGGCCGAGGTGGATCAGGATATCGGCGCTGTGCTGGACGCCTATCGCGCCGCCAGCGGGCAGGAGGGGATGATCCTGACGCATCGCGGGCGGCTGTTCGCGGTGGTCGCCAACCGGCGGATCGTCAGCCTGGCGGTCGAGCGCGAACTGACCCATGCGCGCGGACAGCTTCAGCGATCGGCACGGATCGAGGCGGCATCGGCGCGGTTCGAACAGCAGGTCGGCTCACTCGCGCGCACGCTCGCCAGCCTGTCGCAGCGGATCGGCGGGAACGCCACCGCCACCGCATCACGCGCAGCCGATACCGGGGACCGCGCTGCCGCCGTCGCCTCTGCCGCGGCCCAGACCAGCCTCAGCATGACCGGGATCGCCGATCGCGGGCGGATGCTTGCCGAAGCCTTCGCCGCCATCAACGCGGATACGACGCGCGCCAAGGCGGCTGCGGAAAACGCCGTGGGGCTGGTCGGCGAAGGCGGTGCGCGGATGCGCCAGCTGATCCGTTCGGCGGAGTCGATCGACGCGGTAATCGCGCTGATCGGCGATATTGCCGGTCAGGTGAATTTGCTCGCGCTCAATGCAACGATCGAAGCCGCCCGCGCGGGCGAGGCCGGACGCGGCTTCACCGTCGTCGCGAACGAGGTCAAGGCGCTGGCGACCCAGGCGGGACACGCGGCGGGACGAATTACCGCGCATGTTGCCGAACTGTGCACTGGCATCGCTCAAGTGGCGGACGGCCATGGCGAGGTCGAACGCGCCATCGCGGCGATGGCCCGGCTATGCGACACGGTCGAAGATGCGGTCGCGACCCAGCGCGACACGACCCGCCTGATCGCGATGACGGTGGAGGAGACGGTCAGCGCGGGGGCGATGATCGCCGACGATGTCGATGCGATCGGCGGCACTGCGGGATCGGCGACGCAAAGCGCGCAGGAAATGGGTTGCCTCGCGGACCGGCTTCAGGCGGAGGCCGGGGCGTTGGATGTGGCGGTTCAAGGGTTCTTGGCGGATCTGCGGGCGGCCTGAATCTAACATCCGTTTGTGCTGAGCTTGTCGAAGCACCGCTCCTGCCGCCGATGGCTGGGGGGCGGCCCTTCGACAAGCTCAGGGCAAACGGGGGTCGGGGATAACTACACTCCCTCCCCCGCCTCCCCGATCACCGCATACACCCGCGCCAGATCGTCGTCCGAAATGCAGTAAGGCGGCATCACATAAACGCTGTTCCCGAGCGGGCGGAGCAGCACGTCGCGGTCGCGGAAGAACGCCATCAAGCGTGGGCCGAGCGTAGACATATAGCTGCCCGCCGTCTGCTCGAATTCCATCGCGACGATCGTGCCGATCTGACGGAGATTACTGACTTTTCCGGCGAGCGGCGCGGATAATTCCGCCTGACGCCGCGCGAGACTGGCCACCCGCTCCAGCACCGGCTCGTCGCGCCAGATCGCAAGGTTGGCGACGGCGGCAGCGCACGCGATCGGATTGGCGGTGTAGCTGGACGAGTGGAAGAACATCCGCGACCGATCATCGCTCAGGTGTGAGGCGAAAATCTCTTCGGTCGCCAGCGTCACCGCCAGCGGCAGCGACCCGCCGGTCAGCCCCTTGGACAAACACAGCAGGTCGGGGACCACGCCCGCCTGCTCGCACGCCAGCAGCGTGCCGGTGCGGCCCCAGCCGGTCATCACCTCATCCGCGATGAACAGCACGCCATGTGCCGCGCACACCTCCCGCATCGCGCGCAGCACGTGCGGCGGATAGATCAGCATGCCCCCCGCGCCCAGGATCAGTGGCTCGACGATCAGCGCCGCCGGGCGTGCGCGACAGCACGCCTCCAGCGCATCGAGCGTCGCTTGCTCGGCACCCGGCTCGGGGAAGGGGATGACGTCGACGTCGAACAGCAGCGGCGCGTAACTCTTGTTGAACACGCCGCGCGCGCCGACCGACATGCCGCCGATCGTGTCGCCATGATAGCTGCCCTGCATCACGACGATGCGGTGGCGATCCTCCCCGCGATTGGCGAAATGGCCGAGCGCCATCTTCAGCGCGACCTCGACACTGGTCGATCCGCTGTCGGAGAAAAACACTTTGGTCAATGCGGGCGGCATCATCGCGGTAAGGTCGCGCGCCAACGTCTCGGCCGGTTCATGGGTCCAGCCGGCGAAGATCAGCTGGTCGAGCTTCTCCGCCTGCGCGCGGATCGCCGCCATGATGCGCGGATGGCAATGGCCGTGCGTCGTCACCCACCAGGACGAGATGGCGTCGATCACCCGGCGGCCATCGGCGGTGTGCAGAATCGCGCCCTGCGCATGCGTCACCAGCGGCACCGGCTCATTGAGGCCATGCTGGGTGAAGGGATGCCAGACCGGTGACGTCATGCGATCGGCCCGAGATCCAGCTGCGCCGCCGCCGCGCGCAGGCTGTCCGGGG
The DNA here is from genome assembly GCA_942493255.1 of uncultured Alphaproteobacteria bacterium. Lineage (GTDB taxonomy): Bacteria > Pseudomonadota > Alphaproteobacteria > Sphingomonadales > Sphingomonadaceae > Sphingomonas. Next base: position 3,022,354 of record OW818683.1, read on the forward strand.
TCAGCGGATCAAGGCGGGGCAAGCGGCCGAGAGACGCGACCTGCCCCATCGCGCAGATCGTCGCCTGGCTGTCGGGCACTTCGTCGCCGGAGAACAGGATACCCGCCACGGTCACGCCGCGCGCGCGCAGCACTTCGATCGTCATCAAGCTGTGGTTGATCGTGCCGAGCGCGGTGCGTGCGACGATCACCACCGGCAGCCCCCAGCGCGCGAACAGATCGGCATAGAGCAGGTCGCGGGTCACCGGCACCAGCGCGCCTCCCGCCCCCTCGATCACCAGCCGCCCGGCTGGCGGCGTCAGGCGCGCGGGGTCGATCGTCACGCCATCGATTTCCGCCGCGCGATGCGGCGAGCAGGGGGTTTCGAAGAAATAGGCTTCGGGCAGCGTCTGCACCCCGGCCAGCCGCGCGACTGCCTCCCGGTCGCTTTCCGCATCCTCGCGTCCGGCCTGGACGGGCTTCCAATAGGTCGCCCCCATCCGCCACGCGAGCGCCGCCGAAGCAACCGTCTTGCCCACCCCGGTATCGGTGCCGGTGACGACGATCATGCGAGTGCCTCTGCCAGTGAATCAATGTCTTGCGGGGTAACGTTCAGCGTCAGCGTGATGCGCAGCCGCGCGGTCCCCGGCGCAACCGTCGGCGGGCGGATGCCGCGCACGTCGAAGCCGCGCGCCTGCACCGCCGCCGCGCGCGCCATCGTCGCCGCATCGTCACCGATGATCAGCGGCAGGATCTGCGTCCCCGTCGCGGTCACGCCATGCGGAGCGAGCGCGGTTTCGGCATGGGCGATCAGCGCATGGAGCCGCGCGCGCCGCTCCGGCTCCTCCGCCACGATGCGCAGCGCAACGCGGACCGCACTGGCCAGCAACGGCGACGGCGCGGTCGAGAAGATGAAGGGACGCGCGCGGTTGATCAGAAACTCGATCAGCACGCGCGGGCCGGTCACCAGCGCGCCCTGACACCCCAGCGCCTTGCCGCAAGTGTGAAGCGCGACGACATTCTCGGCGCCCTCCAGCTGCTCCGCCAGCCCGCGTCCGTTCGCGCCCCACACACCGGTGGCATGCGCTTCATCGACCAGCAGCATGGCGTCATGCCGCGCCGCGACTGCCGCGAAGTCCGCGACCGGCGCGCAATCGCCATCCATCGAATAGAGCGTCTCGAACGCGATCCACGGCGTGCCCTTGCCCCCGCCGGCGCGCCAGGCGCGGATCGCATCGTCCACCGCCTGTGGGTCATTATGCCCCGCTGCAACCGATGGCGCGCGGGCGAGGCGCAGGCCGTCATGCATGCTGGCATGGATCATGGCGTCATGGACGATCAGATCGCCCGGCTGCGGCAACGTTGCCAGCAGCGCGACATTGGCGGCAAAGCCGGTGGCGAAGTACAGGCACGCCTCCGCACCGAACAGCGCGGCGGCTTCGGCCTCCAGCGCCGCGATCTCGGGATCATTCCCGCGCAGCAGCCGCGACCCGCCCGACCCCACCGCCACGCCGCGCGCAACCGCATCGGCCACCGCATCGCGCAGCCGCTGGTCACTGGCGAGGCCGAGATAGTCATTCGACGCAAAATCCAGCCCGGTGCGCGGGCTGAGCGACCGCAGTCGCCCTGCCCGCTCCAGCCGGTTCAGATCGTCGCGGTGAAAGTCCGCCGTCATGCCACTCCCGCACGGGCGAGCAGCGCGCGCGCCTGCTTGAGGTGCGGCGCGTCGATCATCTTGCCGTCAAGCTGCAGCGCGCCCGCCCCGGGATTGGCGGCAAAGGCGGCGACAACCGCCTGCGCATGCGCGATCGCCGCTTCGGAGGGGGTGAAGGCGGCGTTGATCACCGGAACCTGCGCCGGGTGGATCGCCATCATTCCGGTAAACCCGTCGCGCATCGCCCGCGCGCAATAGGCTTCCAGCCCCTCGACATCGCGGAAATTAGGGTAGACCGTCTCGATCGGCGCCACCCCGGCGGCGTGCGCGCCGAACAAGGTGAGGCCGCGGATCATCTCATAGGGCGGGGTGTAACGCCCATCCGCCTCGCGCGACGACTGCGCGCCGATCGCAGCGGGCAGATCCTCCGCCCCCCAGGTGATCCCGGCGAGGCGCGGCGAGCAACCGGCATAGCTGCCAAGGCCAAAGATCGCGGCGGGCGTCTCGGTCGCAATCGGCAGGATGCGCGCCGATACACCGGCGAGCATCGCGTCGAGCGCGGCAACATCCTGCCCGCTCGCCGATTTCGGTAGCACGATCCCGTCCGCCCCGCGCGCCGCGGCCAGGTCATCCTGAGTCATCCCGCTGTCGAGCGGGTTGATGCGGACCCACGCGGCGGGACCACTGTGCTGCTTGGCGAGAAACGCCGCCACCGCCGCGCGCGCCTCCGCCTTGCGCTCGGGCGTCACCGAATCCTCAAGGTCCAGGATCAGCGCATCGGCCCCGCTGGCCAGCGCCTTTTCCATCCGGTCGGGCCGGTCACCGGGGACGAACAACAGCGAACGCAGGCGCATCGGATTTCCTCTCTCGTACCCCGCGCCATGCCTTTGCCGCGCGCCAACGGCAAGCCGCATCAAAGCGGGCTAGCTGCAAGCGACTGGGTAGGGGACAGGCATCGCGTTGGCGCGCTCCCAAAAGAGGCGATAGGTGTCTGATAAGACCGATCCAATCGCGTAGCCACTGGGGAACATCTATGAGGGAGATCGTGGAATTTCGAGCCGAGGGCGACCGACCCGTCGAAAACGATGAAGCAGCGGAGGCTCTAGCGCTTGCCTCGGTGATCCACCGCCTCGTTACTCGCGATGGCTGGGAAACAGGCGATCTCGGTCGGCATTCATTCTACGGCTGGGCCTTTGACGCACGGCGACAGAGATATCGGTCATGTTTGATGCTTGCGCGTGGACCGAGCGTTGATGCGTGGGCACTCTATGTCGATAAGCAAAGCTGGTTTGGCAGACGCGATCCCGAGCTAGCAGAAGCAATTGTAAACGGGCTGACGCAGATGCCTCAATTCAGTGACGTAAGAGTAACGCACGTCCGGCGGTTGAAAGATTTCCCGAGCATCGCCCTGCAAGCGAACGCCGATAGGCCCACCGCCTAACGCACCGGCCGCTTCTCCAGTTTCCGGGCGAGTGTGCGGCGGTGCATCCCCAGCCGGCGCGCGGCTTCGGAGATGTTGAAGTCGGTCTCCACCAACGTCTGGTGGATATGCTCCCACTCGACCGTCTTGATCGATGAGGTGCGGCCGTCGACCGGAGCGTCGACATCGCCGTCGACGCGCGCGAACGCGGCCTCGATATCGTCGGTGTTCGACGGCTTGGCGAGATAATGGTTCGCGCCCAGCTTGATCGCCTCGACCGCGGTCGCGATGCTGGCGAAGCCGGTCAGAACGACGATCTTCATCCCCGCATCGCTTGCCCGCAGCGTCTGGACGCACGCCAGCCCCGATGCGCCGCCGAGCTTCAGGTCGACCACCGCGAACTCCGGCGCGTGGTCGGCCAGCAGCGCTGCCAGCTCGTCATGGTTCGCCGCCCACAGCACGGTGTAGTCGCGCCGCTCGAACGAGCGTTTGAGCGTCCGCGCAAACGCCTCGTCATCCTCGACGATGATCAGCAGCCGCGCACTCATCGCCGCGCCGCCATCGCCAGCGCGGCGAGCGGCAGGACGATCCGCACCCGCGCGCCTCCGTCGAGCCGGTTCTCCGCACTCGCCTCGCCGCCCAGCTTGCGCAGGACGTTGACCAGGAGGAACAGGCCGAGCCCTCCGCCCGGCTTGCCCTTGGTCGAGCGATAGGGCTGGCCGAACGTCTCAAGGATTTCCGGCGCGAAGCCGGGTCCGCGATCGGCGATATCGAGCACCAGCGCCTCGCCCTCGCGTAGCACGGTCAGCGCGACGCGGCCCGGCGACACTTCGATCGCATTATCGATCACGTTGCCGATCACCTGGCGCAGCGCCGGGTCGGACACAATCGTGACGTCCGCGCCAAACCGGTCGTCGAAGTCGAGCGTGCCGGGGAGCAGGCTGGCGCGATAGTCCGCGACAATCTCGGTCAGGAAGCGGCGCACGCTGGTCACTTCGGGCGCGACCCCGCGCGCCTCGCCGGCGGACATCAGGATGCCGCTGACGATCGCCTTGCACCGGCGGACCGCGCCGTCCATCTCGGCCAGTTCCTCCTGCAACTCCGCGTCGTCCTTGAGGCGCGGCATCGCCCGCCAGTCGCCGATCGCGACCGACAGCAGCGACAGCGGCGTCCCCAGCTCATGCGCCGCGCCCGAGGCGAGCAGGCCCATGCGGACAATATGGTCCTCCTCCGCCGCGCGTTGGCGCACTGCGGCGAGCGCGGCGTCGTGGGTGCGCAGATTGCGGCTGATCTGACCGATGAAGATCACCAGCAACACCGCGATCAGCACGAAGCAGACAAAGCCCCCGCCCAGATACAGATTGACCGGGTCGACCGGCAAATCCGGCGGCAGCACCAATGGCGTTGGATCGAGCGACAGGATGCCGAGCGCGATCAGCGTCGCCGCCACGATCGTCCAGGGATAATGCGGCCGCAACAGCACGGCGCCGAGCACGATATGCAACAGGAACAGCGCCGCAAACGGGTTGGTGATCCCGCCCGACAGGCTCAACTGCACGGTCAGCGCGCCGACATCGAACAGCAGCGCGGCGGCCAGCGCCCCGTCGGTGAAGCGCGCACCGCTGGCGATCAGCACGTGGCTGGCGATGTTGAGCGCGGCGAGCGTCGCGGTCGACATCAACAATTGCGTCATCGGCAGGTCGATGCCGAGCGCGAACTGCACCACTGCGACCGTCACCAGCTGCCCGCCCACCGCGAGCCAGCGCAATTGCGTGAGCAGCAGCATGTTGCGCCGCCCCGCATCCGCCGGCTGAAAGGCGGGCTCAAGGATCTGCCGGTTCACGCGCCCTTGTTGGGCGCAACCGCCCCTTTGCGCAACACCAGCCAGATGGCGCCCAGCGACAGCAATGCCAGCGCGAACCAGGTCAGCGCATAGCCCAGATGGTTGTCGGAAAAGCGCAGCACGGTCAGCCCGCCTTTAGGCCACCCGCCCGGATTGGGCGCGGCATCGGCGTCGATGAAATAGGGAGCTGCGTTGTTCAGACCCTGCGCCGCGGAAATCGCGGCAACATCGCGCGAATACCAATTGCCCGTCTCCGGATCGTTGTCCCGCAGAAACCCGCCTTCCGGCTCGGTGATGCGTAGCAGGCCGGTGACGGTCACCTGCCCCGCCCCATTACCCACTGCGCGGCTTGCGGGATCGCGCCGGTCGGGCAGCACGAAGCCGCGATTGACCAGCACGGTGAAGCGGCCAGTATCGAGCGGGGTAACGACCCAGTATCCACTGCCCAGATCGCTGACCGCGCGGACCAGCGTCTCGCGATCGTGCAGAAAACGACCGGCGACGCGGACGCGGCGATAGGCGTCCGCCTCGCCGCTGACCGCCACATCCGGTGCCGGAGCGGCGACCGGCGCCGCGGTGCTGCGCGTCTCGACCGCGTCGATCAGCGCATGCTTCCACGCCCGCCGCTCAACCTGCCAGATGCCCAGCGCGACGAAGCCGATCGCGCAGACCAGCAGCAGCGCCGCGGGAACGGCGCGGCGGAGCTTCACGGGACCTGCTGCTCCATATGCTGCGGCATCATGTTGCTGTTGAGGTGATGCATGACCCACAGCGACCCGGCGAGCATGATGAAGATCACGATGATCGTGAAGACGAGCGAGGTGAGCGACCAGCCGCCCTCGGCCTTCGGCGTCATGTGCAGGAAATAGACCATGTGGACGATGATCTGCGCCACCGCAAAGCCCATGATCACCGCCGCCGTCACCCCGGCGCTCAGCGGCATCGTCATCACCAGCCAGAACGGGATCGCGGTCAGGATCACCGACAGGACAAAGCCGATTAGATAATCGCGCAGCGTCGCGTGCGGCAGTTCAGCGGCGGCGTGATGCTCGTCATGGTGCGCGCTCATCGCAGCATCCCCATCAGATAGACAAAGGTGAAGACGCCGATCCAGATGACGTCAAGGAAGTGCCAGAACATGCCAAGGCAAGCGACCCGGCGCTGATTGGCGGGGATCAGCCCCTTGCGCCCCAGCTGAACCATCAGCGTCACCAGCCAGACCAGGCCGAAGGTAACGTGAAGGCCATGGGTGCCGACCAGCGTGAAGAACGCCGACAGGAACGCGCTGCGCTGCGGTGTCGCGCCAAGGTGGATCAGGTGCGCGAACTCATAGAGCTCGATCGCGAGGAACGCCGCGCCGAACACGCCGGTGACGGCCAGCCAGCTCTGCGTCGCGCGCACCTTGCCCATCTGCATCGACAGCATCGCAAAGCCATAGGTGATCGACGAGAACAGCAGCATCGCGGTGTTGAGCGCGATCAGCTTGAGGTCGAACAGGTCCTTCGGCCCTGGCCCGGCGGCGTAATTGCCGCCGAGCACCGCGTAGCACGCGAACAGGATCGCAAAGATGAGGCAGTCGCTCATCAGATAGATCCAGAAGCCCAGCATCGTGCTGTGCCCCTCGGGGTGCGGATGCTCCTCCAGCTCGTAGAAGACGGGAGGCGCGTTGGTATCTGCGGTGATGGCGGTCATGCGGCGGCTCCGGCGGCCAGCTGGCGGGTGCGCGCGTCCTCAACCTCGGTGACGGTCGCCGCCGGGATGTGGAAGTCGCGGTCATAGTTGAAGGTGTGGATGATCGCCGTGGCGAGCAACGCGACGAACGCCGCGATCGCCAGCCACCAGATGTGCCACACCAGCGCAAAACCGATCACCAGGCTGATGCCCGACAGGATGATCCCGGCACCGGTCGGGCGCGGCATATGGATGTCGCGATAGCCACCAACCGGACGCTCGGCGTTGCGCTTCTTCATGTCATACCAGGCGTCCAGATCGTGGATGCGCGGGGTGAAGGCGAAGTTGTACTCCGGCGGGGGCGAGCTGGTCGCCCATTCCAGCGTGCGGCCATTCCACGGATCGCCGTCAACCTTCAGCTCCTCGCGCTTCCAGATGCTGACCGCGAACTGGACCAGCATCGCGAAGATGCCGACCGCGATCGTCGCCGCGCCGATGCCGGCGATGATGAACCAGATCTGGTAGGACGGGTCGTCGAACACCCGCATCCGCCGCGTCACGCCCATCAGGCCGAGGACATAGAGCGGGGCGAAGGCAAGCCAAAAGCCCACGACCCAGCACCAGAAGGACACCAGGCCCCACTTCTTGTCGAGCTTGAAGCCGAACGCCTTGGGCCACCAGTAGTTGATAGCCGCGAACAGGCCGAACAGCACGCCGCCGATGATCACATTGTGGAAATGCGCGATCAGGAACAACGAGTTGTGCAGCACGAAGTCAGCCGGCGGCACCGCGAGCAGCACACCAGTCATGCCGCCGATCGTGAAGGTCAGCATGAACGCGATCGTCCACATCATCGGCAGCTCGAACCGAATGCGCCCACGATACATGGTGAACAGCCAGTTGAAGAGCTTCGCGCCCGTCGGGATCGAGATCACCATGGTGGTGATGCCGAAGAAGCTGTTGACGCTCGCCCCCGACCCCATGGTGAAGAAGTGGTGCAGCCACACGACGTAGGACAGGATGGTGATGACCACCGTCGCATAGACCATCGAGGTATAGCCGAAGAGCCGCTTGCCCGAGAAGGTCGAGGTGACTTCGCTGAACACGCCGAACAGTGGCAGGATCAGGATGTAGACCTCTGGGTGGCCCCAGATCCAGATCAGGTTCACGTACATCATCGACGATCCGCCGAAGTCGTTCGTGAAGAAGTTGGTGCCAGCGTAACGGTCGAGCCCGAGCAGCGCGAGCACGGCGGTCAGCACCGGGAAGCTGGCGACGATCAGGATGTTCGCGCACAGCGACGTCCAGGTGAACACCGGCATCTTCATCAGGCCCATGCCCGGCGCACGCAGCTTCAGGATGGTGACGATCAGGTTGATGCCGGACAATGTTGTCCCGACCCCGGCGATCTGGAGCGACCAGATATAATAGTCGACGCCGACGCTGGGGCTGTAACTGATCCCCGACAGCGGCGGATAGGCGAGCCAACCAGTCTGCGCATATTCGCCGACGAACAGCGACACCATGGTCAGCGCAGCGCCCGACGCGGTCATCCAGAAACTGAAATTGTTGAGGAACGGGAAGCTGACGTCGCGCGCGCCGATCTGCAGCGGCACGACATAGTTCATCAGGCCGGTGATGAACGGCATCGCCACGAAGAAGATCATGATCACGCCATGAGCGGTGAAGATCTGATCGTAATGATGCGCGTTGAGATAGCCTTCGTTTCCGCCGAACGCCATCGCCTGCTGCAACCGCATCATGATCGCATCGGCAAAACCGCGCAGGAACATGATGAGGCCGAGGATCATGTACATGATCCCGATCTTCTTGTGATCCACACTGGTGAACCACTCTTTCCACAAATAACCCCATAGGCGATATTTGGTCAGCAGCGCGATCACCGCCATGCCGCCGATCGCGACCACGGCAAAGGTCGCGATCAGGATCGGTTCGTGCAGCGGGATCGAATCGAGCGACAGGCGACCGAAGATCGGATCGACCGACGGGACGGGATGCGCGGTGGGATCGGACACAGGCTTGACTCAGCTTTCCGGAAGGACGGGAATATCGGCCATGGCAGTGCGCGCGGGCGGCGGCACCGACTGGCGGACGCGCGACAGGCCAGCGCCGGTCAGCGGGGCGCTGTCCACCGGCGTGGGTTCAGGTGCAGTCGCCGCGACCATCGGGGTCGTGCAGACCGCCGCGACATAGCGCGTGGTAAGCGCCGGCAAGCTGCCGCGCGCGGCGAACTTGTCATAGGCCAGGTCGCGGACATTATAGGCGCCAGCAAGGCCAAGGCCGCCCTTGGCATCGATCGCCATCATGTCGTGCATGCACATCTTGCCAGGCTCGACGCAGAGGTTGACGACGCGGTCGAACAGGTTCGGTTCGACCTGCGCGTAGCGGCGCACCGGCTCCTTCTCGCTCGGGCGTTCGAGCTTGAGATAGGTCGCGCGGTCGAGCGGCGTTGCCGTCCCCTTCACCTGCGCCACCCACGCATCGAACGCGCCACGCTCCATGCTCTTTGCGGCAAAGCGCATGTTGGAGAAGCCTGCGCCGGAATAGTTCGCGGAGAAGCCGACGAAGTTGCCGGGCTGGTTGAAAATCCCGTGCAGCTTGGTCTCCATCCCCGGCATCGCATAGATCTGGCCAGCCAGCGCGGGGATGTAGAAGCTGTTCATCACCGAAGACGAGGCAATGCGGAAGCGGATCGGCCGATCCACGGGTGCAGCGAACTCGTTGACCGTCGCGATGCCCAGTTCGGGGTAGATGAACAACCACTTCCAATCGAGCGCGACGACCTGCACCTCCAGCGGCTTTTCGCCGTCCGTTTCCGGTGCGCCCGGCCCCTTCCCCTCAGCGGCGGCGAGCGGGCGGTACGGATCGAGCAGATGCGTGCCGACCCAGGTCAGCGCGCCAAGGCAGATGATGATCAACAACGGCGCGGCCCAGATCACCAGCTCAAGCTGGGTCGAATGGTCCCAGTCGGGATCATAGGCCGCTTCTTGGTTCGCCGCGCGGTACTTGAACGCGAAGAACACCGTCAGCGCCATCACCGGCACGATGATCAACAGCATCAGCGCGGTGGAGATCATCACCAGATTGCCCTGTTGCCGCGCAACTTCGCCGGCGGGGTCGAGGACGATCAGCCCGCAGCCGGACAACAGCGGCAGCAACGCAAGCGTGAGCAGGGGCCGGAGGCGATGGCGGACTCGGATGGGGTTCTGGGCCATGATCGGCGCCTACGCCCCCCGCCCCGGCGCGCACATAGGACATTTTGTCCAATCCCTTGATGCCCATCAATGCAGCACTGCGTTTCTGCTGCGGGAAGCCGACACTGACCCGCCAGAGTGATTCGCGCCGCGCCGATGCGGCAAGCCGGGAAGACTGGAATGAGCGCCGACACCGTCCCCACGACCCAAGCCGAGCGCGACGCACGCGCGGTCAATTCCGATGGTCCGCGGGATGGGCACAAGATCGCGCCGGGCGAGATCGCGATCGGCGTCGTCATCGGGCGCACGTCCGAGTTTTTCGACTTCTTCGTCTATGCCATCGCGTCGGTGCTGGTGTTCCCCGCGCTGGTCTTCCCGCATCTCGACCCGCTGCAGGGGACATTGTGGTCTTTCGCGATCTTCGCCCTCGCCTTTGTCGCGCGGCCGGTCGGCACGCTGATCTTCACCGCGATCGACCGTGCCTATGGCCGGGGTGCCAAGCTGACCATCGCGCTGTTCCTGCTCGGCGGATCGACTGCGGCGATTGCCTTCCTTCCCGGCTATGCCTCGATCGGCGTCGGTTCGGCGTTGCTGCTCGCGCTGTTCCGCATGGGTCAGGGCGTCGCGCTGGGCGGATCCTGGGACGGCCTCGCCTCGCTGCTCGCGCTCAACGCGCCTGAGGGCAAGCGCGGCTGGTATGCGATGATCCCCCAGCTCGGCGCACCGCTTGGCCTGATCGTCGCCAGCCTGCTCTTCATGTTCCTGATCGCCGCCCTGCCCGCGCAGGATTTTCTCGACTGGGGCTGGCGCTACCCCTTCTTCGTCGCCTTTGCGATCAACGTGGTGGCGCTGTTCGCCCGCCTGCGCATCGTGGTGACGCCGGACTATGCGACCTTGTTCGAGCGGCGCGAGCTTCAGCCGGCACCGATGCTCGAAACGATCCGGTCGAACTGGCGCACGATCATCCTTGGCGCCTTCGCCCCGCTGGCGAGCTTTGCGATGTTCCACATGGTCACCGTGTTCCCGCTGTCCTGGGTGTTTCTGTACACCGAGGAATCGCCGGTCCGCTTCCTCGCGATCGAGGCAGTTGCGGCAGCGCTGGGCGTCGGCGCGATCGTCGCCTCGGGCTATCTCGCCGACCGGGTGGGTCGCCGCACCGTGCTCGCCGCCACCGCCGCCGCAATCGCCGCGTTCAGCGGTTTCGCGCCGCAGCTGCTCGAAATGGGCGAGGCGGGCGAGGCGGCGTTCATGCTGCTCGGCTTCGTGCTGCTCGGCCTGACGTTCGGCCAGTCCTCGGGCGCGCTGTCGGCCAGCTTCCAGCAGCGCTACCGCTACACCGGTTCGGCCCTCACCGCCGATCTCGCCTGGCTGTTCGGCGCCGGGTTCGCGCCGCTGGCAGCGCTGTGGCTGTCGTCGCAGTTCGGGTTGCTCGCAGCGGGCGCCTATCTGCTCTCCGGCGCAATCGGCACGCTGGTGGCGCTGTGGCTCAACCGCGAGCTGGCCCGCACGATCGATTGAGCGCGCTCACGCGGCGCGGACAGCTCCCTGTTCCGCGCCGTGGGTCGCAATCCATTGGGCGACGAGTGCCAGCCGAAGTGGATTGGTGAAAACCAGCCCGATCCGCTCACCCCGCACCCAGCGCACATGCGCGCCGAGCGTGCCGATGCCCGCGATATCGATCTCCGCCCCCTGCCCCAGTTCCACCGGCAGATCGGTTTCGACCTTTGCCCCGCCCTGCGACAGGTCGATCAGCGGGACGAGGTGCCACACCGCACCGATACGCAGCCGCGCGCGCAGTGCCGTGGTGACGCGCGGGCAGCGCGGCAGCTGGTCGGGCAGCAGCACATTGTGGATGTGAAGATAGGCGTGGACGTCGATCGGATCGTCAAAGGCGATCCCGGCCTGCCCCGCCTGCGCCCAGCGCACCACGCCTGCGATCGGATCGCACACCTTCGGCTCGATCCGCACGCGCATCCCCGGTTCGAGCGGCGCATAGATTTCCAGCATCATCCCACCCGCGCCGATGTTGCGGATCAGGCAGAGATGCTGCGCACCCTGTTCGGTGAGCAGGCGTGCGACCTGGAACAAGGTGGTGGTGCGGTCATCGGCGCGGCGATCGTCGTCCTGATGCAGCGCGACGTCCGACAGTTCTTCCGCATTCACGGGCAATCCTCCCGCGAGCAGCCATTTGCCGAAAGAAAGAGTGCTCGCAGCTCCAGCTCCGGCCCCATACCCCGGTATTTGGAATACCCGAACTAGTGATAGCGAAACGTCACCCGGCCTGCTCAATGGCGCGTTAGGCATAGCCGCGCGCACGATCGGCTTGCGCGTTTCCTCGTCAACACGGCAGGTTCCGCGCGATCGTTCTTGACAACCGCCCGCAAACCTTCGATTTCGACGCGCCTCGCGGGTGTAGCTCAATGGCAGAGCAGGAGCTTCCCAAGCTCACGACGAGGGTTCGATTCCCTTCACCCGCTCCATTTCCCTACAGCATCACTCCACCGTCACCGACTTGGCGAGGTTACGCGGCTGGTCGACGTCCGTGCCTTTGGCCACCGCGACATGGTACGCCAGCAGCTGCACCGGCACCGCATAGACGATCGGTGAGATCAGCGGGTGGACGCGGGGCATCTCGATCGTCGCGAGGCAGTTCTCGCCCGCTGCGGCGATGCCTTCGGCGTCGGAGATCAGCACGACCTTCCCGCCGCGCGCCTGCACTTCCTGCATGTTGCTGACGGTTTTTTCGAACAGCGGGCCACTCGGCGCGATGACGATGACGGGGACATTCTCGTCGATCAGCGCGATGGGCCCATGCTTCATCTCGCCCGCGGCATAGCCTTCGGCATGGATGTAGCTGATTTCCTTGAGCTTCAGCGCCCCTTCCATCGCCAGCGGATAGTCGGTGCCGCGGCCGAGATAGAGGACGTCGCGCGCGCCGGCGACGCTGCCGGCCATCGCCTCGATCGCCTCGTCGCGGCTGAGCGCATCGTTGAGCGCGGCCGGGGCTTCGGCCAGGTGAAGGACGATTTCCTTCTCCTCTTCCGGCGTCATCCGCCCCTTCGCCTTGGCGAGGTTGGCGGCGAGCGCGGCGAGGACGGCCAGCTGACAGGTAAACGCCTTGGTCGATGCGACGCCGATCTCGGGACCGGCATGGGTGGGCAGCAGCAGGTCCGCTTCACGCGCCATCGTGCTGGTCGGCACGTTGACCACGGCGGCGATCGTCTGCCCCTCCGCCTTGGCGTGGCGCAGCGCGGCGAGCGTGTCGGCGGTTTCGCCCGACTGGCTGATCACGATCATCAGACCGCCCGGCTCCATCACGGGCGCGCGGTAGCGGAACTCGGACGCCACATCGATGTCGACTGCAACGCGTGCGAATTGCTCGAACCAGTATTTCGCGACCATCCCGGCATAATAGCTGGTTCCGCACGCGACGATGGTCACGCGGCGGATCGCCGACAGGTCGAACTCGGGGATCGGCAGCGTCACCTTTTCCTCGAGCCGCTGGAGATAGCCGCGCAGCGTCTGTGCGACCACGATCGGCTGTTCGTAGATTTCCTTCGCCATGAAGTGGCGGTGGTTGCCCTTGTCGATCAGCTGGCCCGATGCGCCCGAATTGACGATCGGGCGCTCTACGGGCGAGTTCTCGACGTCATAGACCTGCGTGCCGTCGCGGGTGAGGACGACCCAGTCGCCCTCTTCCAGATACGAGATGCGCTGGGTTAGCGGCGCGAGTGCGAGCGCGTCGGAGCCGAGATAGGTCTCCCCCTCGCCATAGCCCACGACCAGCGGCGAGCCGAGCCGCGCGCCGATCAGCATGTCGGGATGGCTACGGAACAGGATGGCGAGGGCGAAGGCGCCGTGCAGGCGCGGGAGGATCGCCTTGACTGCGGCGACGGGGTCGAGCCCGGCCTCGACCTGCTCGCTCACCAGATGCGCGACGATTTCGGTATCGGTCTCGCTCTCGAACACGCGGCCGCGCGCTAGTAGCTCCTCGCGCAGCGGCTTGAAATTCTCGATGATCCCGTTGTGGACCAGCGCCACCTCGCCCGTCGCATGCGGATGGGCGTTGTTGGTGGTCGGACCGCCATGGGTGGCCCAGCGGGTGTGTGCGATGCCGACCAGGCCGGGCAGCGGGTCTTCGGCCAGCACTTTGCCAAGGTTGACCAGCTTGCCCGATGCGCGGCGCCGCGCGATCCCGCCATCGACGATGGTGGCGATGCCGGCCGAGTCATAGCCGCGATATTCCAGCCGCTTCAGGCCATCGAGCAGCCGATCGGCAACATCGTCATTGCCCAGGATTCCAACGATTCCACACATGGGGTCTGCTCTCGACTTTAGAGGGTATACGGGACGCGGATGCCCGGCATGTTCGCCGGGAAATCCTTGGTGTTGCGAGTGACGAGGACGCGGCCGCGGATCTGCGCGGTCGCGAGGATGATAGCGTCGGGCGATTTGAGGCGCGGACGCTCGCGGCGGAGCGCAGCGGCGCGGTGCGAGATTTCCTCGTCGATCTCGTCGAGGCCGAAGCGATCGACAAAGGTCATCACGTCGCGCACGGCGGCGTCGCTCCCCTTCGACAGCACCTCGATCCACGCCATCCGGCTGATCCACATCCGCGTCCCGCTTTGCGCGATCCGGCGCAATTCGTGGTGCGCAGGTTCGTGGTTCAGCAGGGCATCAATGACGATATTGGCGTCGAGGCTGTAGCCGCTCATGCAGCGCCCTTATCGCGCGCGGCGTCGCGCTCACCCTCTGCCTTGCGCGTCAACGCCAGATAGTGCGCGCGTTCCTTGTCGTCATAGTCGTCAAAGCATTCGGGCGACTCCGCGCGAACCTCTTCGTAATCAGCGTCCCACGGGCGCGTCCATTCGGCGCGGCGGTGCCGTTCATAGTCATGCGGATCGGCAGCGATGCCGTGGCGCGCCCAGGCGCCGAAACCGATATCGAGCCAGTCCTTTGGCGCTTCCGACCGATAAGCCGCCACCGCCTCACGCAGCACTGCGGCACGCGACTTGCCCTGCTCGGCCGCCTGGGCGTCGAGCCATTTAATGTCCTCATCGGGCAGATCAGCGAGGATGCGGGTCATTGATATACTGATATCATATCATGATATCATGTCAATGCGGGAACTTGCTGTCGACAAAGCTGCGCACGAATTCGACCGGGTCTGGCTCATGGCCCTGCGCGGCGATGAATTTGGCGCGCCCCTTGGCCCAGACCTCGTTGATCGCCCCCGCCATGCCCTCGGGAAACTGCATCCGCTCAACGACGATGCTGCGCCAGTCGCCGGTCGCGCCGAACATCGCGTGGAATGCCGGCTCCTGCGCTTTCAAGGCCGCATCGCTATCCGCGTCGAGCGCGCCAATCGCGTCGAGGACATAGGCGTCGAGCAGCTTCAGGAACGGCTTGCCTTCGTAGATATCGCTCATTTTGCTGCCTTTCGTGCCGTCATCGCCGCGCGGAACCGCTTCGCCCAGCCGGCGCGCGCGATCTGTTCGGGGCGGACCAGCGCCAGTGCGTCGGCCTCGACATCCTTGGTCACGACCGACCCAGCGCCGACGATCGCGCCGTCGCCGATGCTGACCGGGGCGACCAGTGCGCTGTTCGACCCGACGAATGCCCCCGCGCCGATCAGGGTCGGATATTTGAAGAAGCCGTCATAGTTACAAGTGATCGTGCCCGCGCCGATATTCGCGCCCTCACCCACCTGCGCATCGCCCAGATAGGACAGGTGGTTGGCCTTGGCGCCCTTGCCCAGCACTGCCTTCTTGGTTTCGACGAAATTGCCGACCTTACTCTTCTCGCCCAGCACCGTACCGGGGCGCAGCCGGGCATAGGGGCCGACTTCCGCGCCGGTCGCGATAGTCGCGCCCTCGATATGGCAGAAGGCGCGGATGGTGACGCCGTCCGCCACGGTTACGCCGGGGCCGAACACCACATTCGGCTCGACCGTCACATCGCGGCCTAGCACCGTGTCATGCGCGAACCACACCGTCTGCGGTGCGATCAGCGTCGCGCCATCAGCCATCGCCTGCGCCCGCCGTGCTGCCTGCCAGCGATCCTCGGCATAAGCGAGTTCGGCGCGGCTGTTGATCCCGATCACCTCATCCGCATCGGTTTCGACCACCACCGCCCGATCTCCATCGGCCAGCGCGAGCATGACGATGTCGGGGAGATAATATTCGCCCGCTGCATTGTCGTTGCCGACCCGGTCGAGCAGCGGCCACAGGTCGGCAGCGCGCACCGCGGTGACGCCGGAGTTGCACAGATCGACCGCGCGTTCTTCAGGGGTCGCGTCCTTATACTCGACCATCTTGCCGATAGCGCCGTCCGCATCGGCGATGATCCGGCCATAGGCCTTGGCATCATCGGGGCGGAAGCCGAGCACCGCGACGCGCGGCGCATCTGTCGCGTCGAGCCGCGCGGCCATCGCCGCGATCGTCCCCGCCGACAGGAAGGGCGTGTCGCCGAATGCGACGATCACGATGCCGTCGAACCCAGCCAGCGCGTCACGTGCCATCAGCGCGGCGTGCGCGGTCCCGAGTTGCTCGCTCTGGTGGGCGATCTTCACGCCGAGCGGCGCAACCGCCGCCTCGACCTGTTCGCGCCGCGCGCCGACCACGACGACCTTCTCCGCCGCGCCTGCCGCCGTGAAGGCATCGGTCAGGTGCAACAGCATCGGTTTGCCCGCGATCGGGTGCAGCACCTTGTGCGTTTCGGACTTCATCCGCGTCCCGCTTCCGGCGGCAAGGATGATCGCGGCGATCGGCTTGGTCATCGGTAGAAAGCTCCCCTTGGCGCGCGCACTGCCACGATCGTGTTGCAATTTCCATAGTGGCACCGGCATTTGGCGCGATGACCGATTTTCCGTTCGATATCGTCGGGTTCGACCTCGACGGCACGCTGCTCGACACCAGCGCCGACCTGCTCGCCGCGACCAACCATGCGCTGGCGCTGGTGAATCGGCCCACCCTCGCGCCCGACCGGATCAGGACGATGATCGGCGGCGGGGCGAAGAACATGCTCAAACAGGGGCTGGAGGAATCGGGCAGCTATGACGAAGACATCATGCGTCGGGCCTACCCCGCGCTGCTGGAGTTTTATGGCGAGAACCTGTCGCACGGCACCGTCCCGTTCGCCGGGCTGGCCGAAGCGCTCGACGAACTGGAAGCGCGTCGGGTGAAACTCGCTGTGGTGACCAACAAGTTCGAGCGGTTTGCGGTGAAACTGCTGGCCGAAGTCGGCCTCGACCACCGCTTCGCCTGCGTGATCGGCGGTGACACGATGGGGCGCGGCAATGCCAAGCCCTCCCCCGCCCCGATCCACGAGATGATCGCGCGCTGTGGCGGTGGGCGCGCAGCCTTTGTCGGCGACTCGATCTACGACATCATGGCCGCCAAGAATGCCGGCATCCTGAGTATCGCGGTCAGCTTCGGGTTCCTGATGCAGCCGGTCGCGGAACTGGGCGCGGACGCGGTGATCGACGGCTATGACGAACTCGTGCCGACGCTCATCCGGCTGGGCGATAGCCCTTCCGCCACTTCGTCCACAGATGCTTCGCCAGCATGAGCGGCGGCATGCGGAGGAAATGGCCGCGCAGATAAAACCCCATCTCAGTCAGCTTACGCGTCCGCTGCCCCCAGCCGTCGCGGGCGAGCAGGCGGCGGACATAGACGCGATCGGCGAGCGTCAGCGCTGCGCCGTCGCCGAACAGATGCGCGGATAGGCGCAACGAGCGCTCGACCTCACGGGTCAGTCCATGCTGAGCCGCGCAGGCTGCGAGGCTGAGGTCGAACTCCACCCCGCCAAACTCCTCGCGCAGGCAGTGGATATCCCACAAATTGCGCAAGCCGCCCTGCAGATCGCCATCGGCGAACAGATGCGCCGCCGCATGCACGACCATCCCCTCGGGCGGCAGCACCGACAGGCCATTGCCCAGCGGCACCGCGCTGGCGATCAATGCCGCCGGATCGGGCGTCACCCGCGCGGTGAGCGGGAGGATCGTGTGGTGGACATCGATCATCCGGTCGCGCTCGCGATGGATCAGCGGCGGCAGCTCGTGCATCCAGCGGCGATAATAGGCGTCGTCATAGGGATCGGGCTTCACCCACTCCCACCTCGCCGCCAGCAGCAAACCCTCCGCCTCTTCGATCCGATCGCGTGGCACGAGGATGTCGAGATCGCCGATCTGCCGCCCCTGCCCCGCCGAAAGGCCGCTCGCGACGAACGCTGTGCCCTTGAGCAATACCACCGGCATCCCGCTGGGGGCGAGCGCGCGGCGGGCCATCTCCGCTTCCCACAGCGCCGCCATTCGCCCCTGTTCCGCAGCAGCACGCGCATCGGCGAGGATGCGGACGGCAGCGGGCGGGATTGGCAATCCATCGACGCGATGCGCCAGCGTTCCGATCAGCGTCTCCGCCCGCGCCGCGCACAGCAATGCGGTCCAGCCCGCCGCATCCAGCGCCAGCACCGAAGCCGGATCGCGCAACGCGCGGGCGACCAGCGTCCCGCTCATGCCAGTTCCCCCCACAACCGCTCGACCAGCGCGATTGCGCCGTCAGTGTCGGGATAGTCGATCGCCCGCGCCGGGACGCCGCGCACCAGGCCGGTCAGCGCGTCGAACCCCGCCTCGCCCAGCGCGACATAGTTGGTCGATGCTTGGGTCAACCGCACGAAACATTCGCTCGGCTCGACCGCCCGTTCGGCGACCTGATGGCCGAATGCTGGAAACAGGATTAGCGCGGGCCGCGCGGGGCTGTCCATTGCGGCAATCGCACGCGCGTCCGGGATAAGGTGGCGGATATCGCCCTTCGGCGTGCCCTTGAGCAACGGCCCCCAGCGCGCATCGGGCAACGCCGCCTCCATCACCCCAATCGCCTCATTCTTCAGACTGATCAGCCGCGGAAAGCCGTGCAGCATTCCCGTCGCCGGGTCGAGCAATGCAAACTCGTCGCCCATAAGCCGCCAGCCGCGCGCCATCAGCAACGCGGCGAGCGTCGATTTGCCCGCCCCGCTCTCCCCGGTCATGATCAGCGCGCGACCGTCCTTTTCGACCGCCGAGGCGTGGAGCAGAAGGCACCGCCGCTGGCCCAGCGCCATCTGCAGGTTCATCGCCATCTCCGCAGCCAATATGCCCTGCGCCAGCGGCAGCGGTGCCGCCTCCGGGATCACGAAATCCCCGCCCAGATGCACCGCCGGGCGGATCCAGCGCCGCCAGAAGCGCGCGGCGAACAGGCGGACGGTGAAATCGGGGATGCCGTCCTGCGGCTGCGGATAATCGCGGTAGAGGTCGTCCAGCGCCGCGATCGGCGCGCGCCAGTCGCTGCCGATGCGGAAGCCCACCGGGCCGATGCGCAGCATGGTCGCGTTGCGCATCAGACCCGCTCCACCAGCCCGGATACGATAAGCTCGTCGATCCGTGCCGCGAGTGCCGATGCGTCAGGATCGACCAGATCAAACCGCTCGGTGAGCGCCGCCAGCGCCTCATCCAGCGTCAGCGGCTCAGTCAGGAGGTCGAGCAGCTCCGGCACTGGTGAGTCCACCAGATGGGTGATCCCCGACGCGCGGTGATAGATCAGCGTCAGCGCGTCCAGCGGCTCGATCCGCAGCGTCGCGGCGGGCGCGGCGCGATACCGGGTCACGCGGCGTTACCCGCGCGGCATCTGGAGCGATGCGAAACAGGTAAAGCCGCTCGTCCCGCGCTGAAGCCGGCGGATGTAGTTAGTGTAGGCGCGGCTCTGGTCATAGGTCGTGCCGGGCAAGTTCGCACCGTTCAGCGCCTGCTTGACCTCTTCGCCCTTGAAGTTGCGGCCCGCCGGCGGGAATGCGCCCTGCGTCCCGGCCGGAACCAGCGAGCCATCGGCGGCGATGTAATTGCCCGCGCGCCCTGCATCAGGGACCGGAATCTCGCAGTTCAGCACCGACCCCGCGGTCTGGGCGAGCGCCGGCTTGATCGACACGATCGCCGATGCACTGGCCGCGCCGAGCATCAGCGCGCGCCGGCTGGGGCCTTTGGTCGGTCCGTCCTTGGGAGGCGTTGTGTCGGCCATGATGCGTTCATCCCTCGCATACCCGCCTTTCACAAGTGTGAATCGCGCGACGATCGGTTAGGCTGGTGCCATGCCCAGCCTGACCAACCCCCGCACCTTCGCCGCGCTGATCGCGATTCTCGTCACCGCGATCGTCGCGTGGATCACCGCCGGGCCGCAGGCGGGCGGGATCGCGCTGGTGGGCGCGACGCTCGCCGCGCTGATCGCGTCGCCCCCGCCCGAAGAGCCCGCGCTGGAAGACGCACCCCCGCCCGCGACCGGCGCGACCCCGGCTGGCGTTGCCGAGGCGATCGAGGCGGTGTTCGAACCGATGCTGCTGGTCGAGGCGCAGCGCGTTACGGCAGCCAACCGCGCGGCGCGCGCGCTACTCGGCGAGCATATTCTGGGGGAGGATGTCCGCGTCGCGATCCGCCACCCCGCCGCGGCCGAACGCCTGCTCAACCCGGTCGATGGGGCACCCGGCGGCCCGATCCATCTGGTTGGCCTTGGCACCCGCGACCAGCGGTGGGAGATGCGGGTCCGCGCGCTGCCCGACGGCGGGCGCGTGGTGCATCTGAGCGACCGGACCGGCGCCCATGCCGCAGACAAGATGCGGGTCGATTTCGTCGCCAATGCCAGCCACGAACTGCGCACCCCGCTCGCCTCGATCCTCGGCTTTATCGAGACGCTGGAGGATGCCGCCGACGATCCTGAAACGCGCGCGCGGTTCCTGAAGGTCATGGATAACGAGGCGCGGCGGATGCAGCGGCTGATCGACGACCTCATTTCGCTGTCGCGGATCGAGGCGGAGAAGTATCGCGCGCCGGACGATGTCGTCGACCTCCCCGCGCTGCTCGGCCAGGTGCGCGACGAGCTGTCGGCGCTGGCACCGGCGCGCGCCGCAGACATCGCGCTGACCGTCGATCCGATGCCGGCGGTGCGTGGCGACCGGGTCCAGCTCTCGCAGCTCCTGCACAACATCATCGGCAATGCGATGAAATATGGCCGCGCCGGGACCCCGGTCACGGTCGCGCTCGCCGCGACCGAATCGGCGATGGTCCGGCTGACCGTCCGCGACGAGAGCGAAGGCATCGCGCCCGAGCACCTGCCCCGCCTGACCGAGCGATTCTATCGCGTCGATTCGAGCCGCAGCCGGGCAGCCGGCGGCACCGGCCTTGGCCTCGCCATCGTCAAGCATATCGTCGAGCGGCATCGCGGCCGGCTCGATATTACCAGCAGCGTGGGAGAGGGCACCGCCGTCACCATCCTCCTGCCCACAGCACCGATTCCGGAGTCGGTGTCATCATAACGTCACGCAATTGAAACAGAGGGCCGGTCGCGGACAGGCCCGGCCCCCGTCCCGCGACTCGCAAGCAGGCCGAGGGGATTCAACGATGCGCAGCTTCACTCTGATCGCGCTTTCGGCGCTCACGCTTTCTGCCTGTGGCGGCGGCGGTGGCCAGGCTTCCCGCGACCAGATTAAGATCGTCGGCTCCTCGACCGTCTATCCCTTCACCACCATGGTCGCCGAGCAGTTCGTCAACTCGGGCAGCTTCAAGGCGCCGGTGATCGAATCGACCGGTACCGGCGGCGGCATGAAGCTGTTCTGCGCGGGCGTCGGCCCGCAGCACCCGGACATGACCAACGCCTCGCGCCGCATGACCGCGTCGGAATTCGACCTGTGCCAGCGCAATGGCGTGACCGAGATCATGGAAGTTCAGGTCGGCATGGACGGCATCGCCTTTGCCGAATCGATCAACGGTCCGAAGATCAAGCTGACGCTCGCCGAAGCCTATCGCGCGCTCGCCGCGACCCCGATGGGCAAGCCCAACACGGCGAAGCTGTGGTCGGACATCAACCCGTCGCTTCCCGCCGTGCCGATCTCGATCATGGGCCCGCCCGCAACCAGCGGCACGCGCGACTCGCTGCACGAGCTGATCATGCATCCGGGCTGCGAAGAGGCGTATCCGCAGGTCAAGGAAATCGAAAAGACCGACAAGGACAAGGCCAAGGAACTGTGCACCCGCGTGCGTGAAGACGGCGTCTATGTCGACTCGGGCGAGAACGACAATCTGATCGTCCAGAAGCTCAGCGCGAACCCCAATGCGATCGGCGTGTTCGGCTATTCCTACCTTGAGGAAAACGCCGCGCGGTTGAAGGGCGTTCCGGTCAACGGCGTCGACCCGACCTATGCCGCGATTTCGTCGGGCCAGTATCCCGGTGCGCGCGCGATGTTCATCTACGTCAAGAAGCAGCATCTGAAGGCGGTGCCCGGGATCAACGAGTTCCTCGGCCAGTATACCAAGATGTGGGAGCCGGAAGGCCCGCTGACCAAGCGCGGCATGATCGCTTCGTCCGACGCGGATCGCAGCAAGGCGAGCGATACGATCGGCCAGGGTCGCGTGATGCAGCGCGGCGACCTCGACTGATCCAAGCCGACACGCCCACCCCTCCCAGATAGGCGGTTTCGACCGGTGAACGTCTTCGCACTCCTGTTCCTCGTGCTCGGCCTCGGGCTGATCGGCTGGCTGACGGCGCGTGCGCGCGCCGCCCGCATGGCGCGTGGCCTCGCCGCCAAGCGGCTGCACAGCCTGCCCAGCCAGCATGGCTGGTATGTCGCGACCTGGGCCGTGGTCCCGGCGCTGATCTTCATCCTCGTCTGGGCGAATGTCAGCCCGGGTCTGGTCACCGAATCGGTGCTCTCCAGCCCCGCCGCCGCCCAGCTTCCGGCATTCGGGTTCGAGCGTGAGACGATCCTGAATGAGGCACGCAGCCTTGCCGAGGGCAGCAGCCAAGGTGCGTTCTACCCGGTCGCCGAACAGCTCGCGCCCGCTTATGCCACCGCGCTCACCCGCTATAACTGGATCGGCACCGCGCTCGCGCTGATCATCGCGTTCGCATTCGGGGCGCTGGCCTTCACCAAGGTCAAACCGGATTTCCGCGCGCGGACGAAGTTCGAGCGGGCGGTGATGATGCTGCTCCTCGTCGCATCGCTGATCGCGATCCTGACGACGCTCGGCATCTTCCTCTCGCTGATCTTCGAGAGCGTTCGCTTCTTCTCGATCGTGCCCATCACCGATTTCCTGTTCGGCCTGAACTGGAGCCCGCAGGTGATCCGCGCCGACGATCCGGGTGCCAATCTGGGCGCGCTGCCGCTGTTCTGGGGCACCTTCTTCATCGGCGCCGTCATCGCGATGATCATCGCGATCCCGTTCGGCCTGATGAGCGCGATCTACCTCACCCAATATGCCCCGCGCAGCTTCCGCGCGTGGATGAAGCCGATCCTCGAGATCCTCGCGGGCGTGCCGACCGTTGTTTACGGCTATTTCGCCGCGCTGACCGTCGGCCCGCTGATCCGCGATTTCGCGGTCATGCTCGGCTTCCAGTTCGCCTCGGCTGAAAGCGCGCTGTCGGCGGGACTCGTGATGGGTATCATGATCATCCCGTTCGTGTCGTCGATGGCCGACGATTCGATCGCGGCGGTCCCGACCGCGATGCGCGACGGTTCGCTCGCGATGGGCGCGACGACCAGCGAGACGATCAAGCGCGTGCTGATCCCCGCCGCCCTGCCCGGCGTCGTTGCCGGCATCCTGCTCGCCGTCAGCCGTGCGATCGGCGAGACGATGATCGTGGTGATGGCCGCATCGGGTGCCGCCAATATCACGCTCAACCCGTTCGATGGCGCGACCACCGTGACCAAGCAGATCGTCGACCTGCTGACCGGTGAAACCGCGTTCGACAGCCCCAAGACCCTCGCCGCGTTCGCGCTGGGCCTGACGCTGTTCATGATCACCTTCGTCCTCAACATCGTCGCGCTGCGCGTCGTCAAAAAGTATCGCGAAGCTTATGAGTGAGAGCCTCATCCCGCAGCTGCCGACCAGTTCCGAGGAGCCCGCACGCGCGGCCCCGACGGGTTGGAAGACCGACGTGATGCAAAAGCGGATCCGTGCCCGCTATGCCAAGGAGCGTCGCTTCCGCATGTGGGGGCTGGCGGCGGTCGTGGGCTCGGCCAGCTTCCTCGCCTTCCTGCTCGTCACGATGCTGTGGCAGGGCATTGGCGGGTTCCAGCGCGCCGAGATCGCACTGCCGATCGACTTCAAGGCGGCAGCGCTGGAAGTCACGCCGGAACAGCTGCGCGGCAAGGGTGCCGACCTGGCGCTCGCTGGAGCGGGGCTGAACGACGTCGTCGCCGATGCGGCGGTCGCGGCGTTCGGGCCGGATGGCGTCGACTATATCTCCGACAATGCCTGGGTCGCGGTCCGTGACGCGTTGAAGGACCGGCCCGAGCTGTTGCAGGGCCGCGCGTCGATCGACGTGCCCGCATCCTCCCCGATCGCGCTTGCCGCGAAGGGCGACGGCAACGACCCCGAGGTGACCAAGGTTGCGGTGCGCCTGCGCGACGAAGGCACGTTGAAGCAGGGCTTCAACATCGACTTCCTGACCGGCTCCGACGCGACCGACCCGACTGGGGTCGGCATCTGGGGTGCGCTCAAGGGGTCGTTGCTGACGATGCTGGTGACGTTGCTGATCGCCTTCCCGATCGGCGTGTTCTCAGCGATCTATCTTGAGGAATATGCGCCGCGGAACCGCTGGACCGACCTGATCGAAGTGTCGATCAACAATCTGGCTGCGGTTCCGTCGATCATCTTCGGCCTGCTCGGCCTCGCCGTGTTCCTCAACTTCATGCAGTTGCCACGCTCGGCGCCGCTGGTGGGCGGCATGACGCTGGCACTGATGATCATGCCGGTCATCGTCATTGCCGGGCGCAACGCGATCAAGGCGGTGCCCCCGTCGATCCGCGACGCCGCACTCGGCATTGGCGCGAGCCGCATCCAGGTGGTGTTCCACCACGTCCTGCCGCTCGCTTTGCCCGGCATCCTGACCGGCACGATCATCGGAATGGCGCGCGCGCTGGGTGAGACCGCACCGCTGCTGCTGATCGGCATGCGCGCGTTCATCGTTACCCCGCCGGGTGGCGTGTTCGAGCCGGCGACGGTGCTGCCGGTGCAGATTTTCCTGTGGTCGGATCAGGTGAGCCGCGGCTTCGTTGAAAAGACGAGTGCCGCGATCATCGTCCTGCTTATCTTCCTGCTCGCGATGAACGCCATCGCCATCTATCTTCGCAACCGCTTCGAGACCCGCTGGTGATGACCCAAATCGATTATGCAAGCACCGCCGTCGATAGCGCCGCGCCCGCGCAGCGCGACGGCACGCCCAAGATGTCGGCGCGCGGCGTCAACGTCTTCTATGGCGAGAAACAGGCGATCCGCGACGTGTCGATCGACGTGGACATGGAGAATGTGACTGCGTTCATCGGTCCGTCGGGCTGTGGTAAGTCGACCTTCCTGCGCACGCTCAACCGCATGAACGACACCGTCGCCAGCGCGCGGGTAGAGGGCAAGATCATGCTGGACGGCGAGGATATCTACGACCGGTCGATGGACGTGGTGCAGCTGCGCGCGCGCGTCGGCATGGTGTTCCAGAAGCCGAACCCCTTCCCCAAGTCGATCTACGAAAACGTTGCCTATGGCCCGCGTATCCACGGGCTGGCGCGTTCGCGGTCGGACATGGACGCGATCGTCGAGCGCTCGCTCAAGCGCGCGGGCCTGTGGGAAGAGGTCAAGGACCGGCTGCAGGACAGCGGCACCGCGCTGTCGGGCGGCCAGCAGCAGCGGCTGTGCATCGCGCGCGCGATCGCAGTCGATCCCGAAGTCATCCTGATGGACGAGCCCTGCTCGGCGCTCGACCCGATCGCCACCGCCAAGATCGAGGAGCTGATCCACGAACTGCGCGGCAAATATGCGATCGTGATCGTCACCCACAACATGCAGCAGGCCGCACGCGTCAGCCAGCGCACCGCCTTCTTCCACCTCGGCACGCTTGTGGAATATGGCGAGACGGACCAGATCTTCACCGCGCCCCGTCAGGAGCGCACCAAAGACTATATCACCGGAAGGTACGGATGATGGGGACGGGTCAGGAACATACCGTCAAGGCGTTCGACGCGGACATCAAGCATCTGCGCGCACTGATTTCGCAGATGGGCGGCCTTGCCGAACAGGCGATCCAGGATGCGATGACCGCGCTTGAGCGCAATGACCTCGCGCTGGCAAAGCAGGTCCGCGCCAAGGACAAGGCGATCGACGCGATCGAAGCCGAGGTCGAGAAGCTCGCCGTCCGCGTCATCGCGCTGCGTGCACCGATGGCCGACGACCTGCGCGACGTCGTCGCCGCGCTCAAGATCGCGGGCGTGGTCGAGCGGATCGGCGACTATGCCAAGAATATCGCCAAGCGCGTTCCCCTGATCCACCCGACCGGCACCGACCGGATCGAGGCGATTTCGGTGATCCCGGCGATGGCGCAGCTCGCCAGCGAGATGGTGCACGAGGTGCTCGACGCCTTCTCCGCCCGCGACGCCGAGGGCGCGATCCGCGTGATCGAGCGCGACAACCGGCTCGACGATTTCTACGACAGCATCTTCCGCACGCTCGTCACCTATATGGTCGAAAACCCGCGCACGGTGAGCGAGGTCGCCCATTTGCTGTTCGTTGCCAAGAACATCGAGCGGATCGGCGACCATGCGACCAACGTCGCCGAAATGGTCTATTTCGCCGCGACCGGACAATATCTCGCCGACCGCGATCCGGTCGAGACCCCGGAGGCCTGAAATGAGCCGCGCGCGCATGCTGCTGGTCGAGGACGATGCGGCGCTCGCCGAGCTCCTCACCTATCATTTCCGGCGTGAGGATTTCGAGGTCCGGCATACCCCCGATGGCGAAGAAGCGTTGCTGCTCGCCCAGGAATCGCCGCCAGACATCGTGCTGCTCGACTGGATGGTCGAAAGCCTGTCGGGGATCGAGGTTTGCCGCCGCCTGCGCCGGATGAGCGAGACGGCGAACGTGCCGATCATCATGCTCACCGCACGCGGCGAGGAAGAGGATCGCGTGCGCGGGCTCGAGACCGGCGCCGACGATTATGTGACCAAGCCCTTCTCCCCGCGCGAGCTGGTCGCGCGGGTCGGCGCGGTGCTGCGCCGCGTCCGCCCGGCGCTGGCGGGTGAAGCGCTGACCTATTCCGACATCGAGATGGACACGGTCGGCCACAAGGTGCGCCGCGGCGGAGAAGTCGTCCCGCTCGGCCCAACCGAATTCCGCCTGCTCAAGCATTTCCTGGAGCATCCAGGCTGGGTGTTCTCGCGAGAGCGGCTGCTCGATGCGGTATGGGGGCATGACAGCGATATCGAGAGCCGGACGGTCGATGTGCATATCCGCCGGCTGCGCAAGGCGATCAATATCGGCAACCGCCCCGACATCATCCGCACCGTGCGCTCGGCTGGCTACTCGCTCGACGCGGGGCAGTAACTGCCAAGTCGAGCTCCCCGCTTGCCAGCCGCGCACACCCGCCGCATAGCTTGACGGAAACGTCAAGTCGGAGGGGTTATGAGCATCAGTTTTGAAGGCCGCGTCGCGATCGTCACCGGCGCTGGTGGCGGTCTGGGGCGCGCCTATGCGCTGGAACTCGCAAAGCGCGGTGCGCGGGTCGTGGTCAATGACCTGGGCGGATCGCGAGATGGCAGCGGCGCTTCGGACGCCGCGCAGCAGGTGGTCGAACAGATCGAAGCGGCGGGCGGCGAGGCGATCGCCAATGGCGGCAGCGTCACCGACTATGCCCAGATGCAGGAAATGGTCGCGCGCGCTCAGGAGAAATGGGGCGGCGTCCATATCCTGATCAACAATGCCGGCGTGCTGCGCGACAAGAGCTTCGCGAATATGGAGCCGGAGGATTTCCGCTTCGTCGTCGATGTCCACCTCAACGGATCGGCCAACGCGACCAAGGCGGTATGGGCGACGATGCGTGACCAGAATTACGGCCGCATCCTGATGACCGCGTCATCGTCCGGGCTGTACGGCAATTTCGGACAGGCCAATTACGGCGCAGCGAAGCTGGGCCTCGCCGGGCTTACCAAGACGCTCTACCTCGAGGGCGCGAAGTACAATATTCGCGTCAACACCCTCGCCCCGACCGCCGGCACGCGGATGACCGAGGACATCTTCCCCGAAGCCGCGTTCAAGGCGTTCACGCCCGAGAGCGTTGCTCCCGCCGCGCTGTTTCTGGTCAGCGAGGACGCGCCGACCAATGCGATCGTCGGTGCCGGAGCAGGTGTGTTCCAGGCCGCCTATGTCACGCTGACGCAGGGCGTGCGCCTGAGCGACGCGGAGATGAGCCCCGAGGGGGTCGCCGCACACTGGGCGCAGATCACCGATCGCACCGGCGAGATCGTGCCCAAATCGGGCGGCGAGCAGGCGATGACGATCATGGCGAAGCTGCAGGGCTAACCCCCCGCAACAGCGTATTGCAACACTAATACACTTGTGGCAGTCTCTCGGGCACAGGAGGGACTGCCATGTATAGCGAAGTGGATCTCAACAGCGCGGTGGAGGCCGGGGCGATCAGCCCGGAGGCCGCCGCCGCATTCCGCGATCATATCGCGTCGGTGCGCTCTGCGCCGATCGCGGATGAAGAGCATTTCCGGCTGCTGACCGGGTTCAACGACATCTTCGTCGCGATTGCGGCGGCACTGATGCTGGTCGCGGTCGCCAAGATCGGGGGCGAGATCAAGCCCTGGCTTGGCGGCATCGCCGTGGCGGCGCTGGCCTGGGGGCTGGCAGAATATTTCACGCGCGTCCGCCGCATGGCGCTGCCCAGCATCCTGCTACTGCTCGCCTTTGTCGGCGGGATCGCGGCCACGCTGGTCGGCATCGTCGCCGTCAATGTCGAGTTGCTCGAACGCTATGTCGGCAACGACAATGAAACGCAGCGTCAGGTTGCGGCGGGGATCGCGGCCACCGTGGGTGTCGCGACGGCTGGAGCGGCATGGCTGCACTGGCGGCGCTTCATGGTGCCGATCACCGTGGCGGCGGGGGCCGTCGCGGTCGTCGGCGTAATGATCTCGCTGATCATGATCGCCATCCCCACGGCGCAGGATTGGGCGATGCCGATCGTGCTGGGCGGCGGCGTGTTGATGTTCCTGTTCGCGATGCGCTGGGACATGTCGGATCGCGAGCGCAAGACGCGCCGCGCCGATGTTGCCTTCTGGCTGCATCTCGCGGCGGCACCGATGATCGCCCACCCGATCTTCCGCATGCTCGGCATCTTCGACGGCGCGGTCCAGCCGGGCATGGCTGCGGTCGTGCTGCTGCTCTATGTCGGCTTCGCGATCGTCGCGCTCGCCGTTGATCGCCGCGCTTTGCTCGTCTCCAGCCTCGCTTATGTCCTCTACGCCATGTACGCCCTGCTCCAGACTGCGGGTGCGGTCGAGCTGGGCGCGGCGCTGACGGCATTGGTCATCGGATCGGCGCTGCTGACCCTGTCGGCCTTCTGGCAGCCGATGCGGCGGCTGGTGGTTGGCCCGCTCGGCGGGCTCGGCACCCGCCTGCCACCGGTCCCGGTGCGCCACTCTGCCTATGCCTGACTCCGGACCGGGGCGTGGCGTGCGCCGCGCCCCGGTTCAAATCAACGCTGCACTCTCGATCCGATATGGGTGCGTCAACGGCGTGACGGCGGCAAGTAACTGCAAGGTACACGCCGCCATGCTGCCCCCACTTGTGGCTTTCAGGTCGCAAGTCGCCGGATTTCCCGATCACGGCCCGATAACGCGCGCAAAATGAGTAGCAGGTGCGTTGCACCCGTGGCGCAGAGCGCTCTTACTTCCCTCCGCTTTGGGGGAAGTTGCTATTTTGTCGCGCCGATACTTGATGTGCTTGGAAGTGGCGCAGTGCCATGTTGGCTGAGCCCAGACTTCTCCAGCCGGCATCGGCGCCGCTCGAAGGAGCAGCGTTCGACCTGCACGTCCTCGCGTTCAGCGTATCTGCCATGGCGCACGCACTCGATGCATTCGGCAATCTCAACAGCGCAATCCTGTTTGCCGCAACGGCGCGCGCCTGTGGCCCGTTCGACCAGGCGCCGGGCCGCAAGCGCCCCGTGAGCATCAATGCGCTCGCCGCCTCGCTTGGCCGGCCGTTCGAAACGACCCGGCGACACGCCAACGCGCTGATCGACGAAGCGCTGATCCTGCGGTCGCCAAACGGCTTGTCGGTCACGGCCGAGGCGATTGTCGAGCCGCGCGTCGCGCGCCTCACAGACACCTGCCACGACCTGCTGGTCCGCCTGATCGAGGATCTGGAAAGCGACGGCCTCACATTGCCGTCGCCCGCGTCCGACATCACCTATGACCCGCGTTCGGGGATCGGCATTGCGCTCGACCTGATGCTCGCTGCGGTCGAGAGCCATGGGCGGCGCGAGGAGAATTTCACCCGCCTCGCGCTGCTGCTCGCGATCGAATGGGCGCAGCGTCGCTCGGCCCATGCAGGCGCGGATCGCGCGACCGATCCGGTGATCCGCACCAGCACCGCCGCGCGCATCCTTGGCCTCCCCTACGCAACGACCTCGCGCAACATCGATGCGCTGGTCGAGAGCGGGTTGTTGACGCGCAGCGGCGCAGCGCTCCGCACGGTCGATGACGCGCGCGCCAATGATGGCCGCAACGCACTTGCCTATCGTGCACGCCAGCTGATCGGGCGCCTGGCCCAGTCGGGCTTCCCGATGCACTACCCGGGCACCGCCTATATCCGCCGGCGCGCTCACGCACAGGATCTGGGTTAGACACGCGTTCAGCTTTGCTGAAGCGATGCCGCATTGCTGAATCTCGTTCGCCGCCCTCTCGCTTAAGGGGAGCGTCGAACCACATCGCCACGTCCACGGAACCGCACCGCGCCGCCGTCCGTTCCCCGCTCCAACTCACCAGATAGGAGCATCCCCCAATGTCCAACCCGCAGGAACTCGCCGAAAAATTCTGGAAGGCGCTCGACAGCGACCGCACCCTTTTCCTTGGCCTTGATGGCGTCCGCGACGGCCATGCCCAGCCGATGACCGCACTGCGTGAAGACGGCCAGCATGGCGGCCCGATCTGGTTCTTCACGACCAAGGACAATGGCATCGTCCAGGGGCTGACCGAAGGCAATCGCGCGATGGCGCATTTCGTGTCGAAGGGTCATGACCTGTGGGCGACGATCCACGGCAGCCTCGTCGCCGACAATGACCGCGCGACGATCGACCGGCTGTGGAACCCCTTCGTCGCCGCTTGGTACGAAGGCGGCAAGGACGATCCCAAGCTGCAGCTGCTCCGCCTCGACACCGAACATGGCCAGATTTGGCTGAACGAGAACAGCCTGTTCGCGGGCCTCAAGATGATGCTCGGTGTCGATCCGAAGGAAGACTATAAGGACAAGGTCGCCGACGTCTCGCTCGCCTGACCCGGAGGACAATCCATGAGCTATATCAAGACGCGCGATGGCGTGGACCTGTTCGTCAAGGATTGGGACGGCGGTGGCCGTCCCGTCGTCCTCATCCATGGCTGGCCGCTGTCGGCGGACAGCTGGGACGCACAGGCAGTGGCATTGGCCGAAGCCGGGTTCCGCGTGATCGCCTATGATCGCCGCGGGTTCGGGCGCTCTGGCCAGCCCTGGTCGGGCTATGACTACGACTCGCTCACCGACGACCTTGCCGATGTCATGCAGGCGACCGGCGCGACCGAGGATGTCAGCCTTGTCGGCTTCTCAATGGGTGGTGGCGAGGTCGCACGCTATATGTCGCGGCATGGCGGCAAAGGCGTGGTGTCGGCGGCGCTGATCGGATCGGTGGTCCCGTATCTGCCGCAGACCGAAGACAATCCCGACGGAGTCCCGACGGCGGAACTCGAGAAGATCGTTCAGGGGATCAACGAGGATCGCCCGGCTTTCTTCGCTGACTTCTTCCGCAGCTTTTTTGGCGTCGGGCTGATCTCGCACCCGGTGTCGCAGGAAGTATTGGACTGGGCGTGGCGGCTGGCGATGCAGGCGAGCCTGCGGTCTACCGTCGAATGCGCAAAGGCATTTGGGTTTACCGACTTCCGCGGCGACCTTTCAGCGTTCAACGTCCCGACGCTGGTGCTGCACGGCACCGCCGACGCGACGGTGCCGATCGGCGCAACGGGTCGGAAGGCAGCCGCTGGAATCGCGAACGCACAGCTGGTCGAATATGACGGTGCGCCGCACGGGCTATTTGCGACCGAGAGTGATCGCCTGACCCGCGATCTGCTCACATTCCTCGGCAACCCGGCGCGCAGCGGAGGCAATGAATCCTTCATTGCGCGATCGGATATCCAGCCTCTACAGGCCGGCTGATCCGCTGATCATCGGGATGGGCGGCCGGACAGGAACGCATGGCCGCCCACCCCTTTTCGATCCATAATTACCGCGCCTACTGGATCGCCCGCCTCGCCTCGACACTGGCCGGACTGTCCATGGTCGTCGTCATTGGCTGGCAGGTGTACGACATCGCCCGCGAGACGATGGGCATCCGCGAAGCAGCGATGCAGCTCGGCTTTGTCGGGTTGGTGCAGTTTCTTCCGCTGCTAGCCCTCACCCTCGTCACCGGCTGGGTTGCCGACCGGCTCGACCGCCGCTGGATCGTGCGCGCCGCCATCGCGCTGGAGTTGGGGTGCGCCGCTGCGCTGGCGTGGCTGACTCAAACCGACACCATCACCCTCCCCGCATTGTTCGGCATCGCCGCTTTACTCGGGGTTGCCCGCGCCTTCATCAGCCCGGCACAGCAGGCGCTCGCCCCCAATCTCGTCCCCGCCGCCTCGCTGCCGACCGCCATCGCGTTGAGTGCGCTGGCATGGCAGGTTGGGTCGATCGGCGGCCCGGCGATGGGCGGCTACCTCTACGCCGTCGGGCCGGCGGTGCCCTATTGGGTCGCGACCGCATTGTTCGGCGTATCCTTCCTGATGATGATGCTGGTGACGCCGGTGGTGCGCAGCACGATTGCCCGCATCGGCAATCCGCTGATGCAGATGATTGAGGGACTGCACTATGTCCGCCGCAACCGCCTGATCCTCGGCGCGATCTCGCTCGACATGTTCGCAGTGCTCCTCGGCGGAGCCACGGCAATGCTCCCCATCTACGCCCGCGACGTGCTGATGATCGGTGCGGACGGACTTGGCCATCTGCGCGCAGCCCCTGCGGTTGGCGCAGTGGCGGTGGCGGTGGTGCTGTCGTGGCGGCCGCTCAAGACCAATGTCGGGGTCAAGATGCTGTGGGCGGTGATTGGTTTTGGCGTTGCAACGACGGTGTTCGGCTGGGCCGGGCCGCTGATGACCCGCTGGTTCGGGCCAGAAATGATCGGGAGCGAACTCGCCCCGGCCGTCCTGGTGTCGATCGTCGCGCTGATCGCGCTGGGCGCATTCGACATGATCTCGGTCTATGTCCGCTCCTCGCTGATCCAACTGCATACGCCCGATACGATGCGCGGGCGGGTCGGATCGGTCTCGACTCTGTTCATCTCGAGCTCGAACGAGCTGGGTGAGGCGCGATCGGGCTTTCTCGCCTCGCTGATCGGTCCGGTCGTCGCGACCGTGGGCGGTGGCATTGCAGCCATCTTGGTAACCGCGCTGTGGGCGCGTATCTTCCCCGAATTGCGGCGCGCGCGGACCTTCGATCCGCCCGCATCGTTAGACAATTCCCCGCCAGAGGAGATCAAGGCATGAAGGCGAACTCGATCCTCGAAACGATCGGCAACACCCCACACATCCGCGTGGCCCGGCTGTTCCCCGATGCCGAGGTGTGGATCAAGTCGGAGCGCACCAATCCCGGCGGGTCGATCAAGGACCGCATCGCGCTGGCGATGATCGAGGCGGCGGAGGCCGATGGCAGCCTGACGCCCGGCGGCACGATCGTCGAGCCGACCAGTGGCAACACGGGCGTCGGCCTGGCGATGGTCGCAGCGGTAAAGGGCTACAAGCTGGTACTGGTGATGCCCGAGAGCATGAGCATCGAGCGCCGCCGCCTGATGCTGGCCTATGGCGCGAGCTTCGACCTGACCCCGCGTGAAAAGGGGATGAAGGGCGCGATCGAGCGGGCGATCGAGATCGTCGAATCGACTCCCGGCGCGTGGATGCCGCAGCAGTTCGAGAACCCGGCCAATGTCGATGTCCATGTCCGTACGACCGCACAGGAGATCCTCAAGGACTTCGCCGACGCGCCGCTCGATGTGATCATCACTGGCGTCGGCACCGGCGGCCACATCACCGGGGTCGCCGAGACGCTGAAGAAGCACTGGGCGTCGCTCAAGGTGTTCGCGGTGGAGCCGGAACTGTCGCCGGTCATTTCGGGTGGCCAGCCGGGTCCGCATCCGATCCAGGGCATCGGCGCCGGCTTCGTGCCGAAGAACCTGCATACCGACTCGATCGATGGCGCGATTCAGGTCGATGCGGCCGATGCGAAGGAGTTCGCCCGCCGCGCGGCGCGTGAGGAAGGCATGCTGGTCGGCATCTCGTCGGGCGCGACACTGGCGGCGATTGCGAAGAAGCTGGGCGACCTTCCGGCGGGTTCGCGGGTGCTAGGGTTCAATTATGATACAGGTGAGCGCTATCTGAGCGTTCCGGACTTCCTTCCCGAGGCGTAATGACTCGCATTCTGTCCCAATCCGGATAAGCTGTCCGAGTCGGGGTACACGGATTCCGGGGGGAAATCGTGCGTAATGCAATGATCTGTGTCAGCGTGATGCTGGCAATTTTTCTGGCGTGGCCGGCGGTGTTCGGCAGCGAAAAGACGTCGGCGGTGCGTGCTGCGGGGGCTCAAATGGTCTCCGTCGCGGCACCGGCGGCGAGCGCTGTCGATGCGCGTCTCGTCCAGACCAATGTCAAACCTGCGGGCGCTCCGCAGGCCAGGGCTCTGGAAAACTGCTTCAAACGCTATGAGCGCGAATATGCGCGCTGCAATGCGATCGACAGCAGTTGCCGGGTCAGGGTTGCTGACCAATGGGACCTGTGCGAGGCGACGGGCTTCTGGCCCTGAACTGAGCACCGGATTCGACCATCCGGCCGCCCTCAACAGAGGAGCGGGAGGAGGTTCCCTGCGCGCGCCAGTTGGGGTAAGGGGACGACTGCCAGCGCCGCTGGCTTGTCGCCGCTGAAGGACCGCGCGCCCTAGTGACCCCCTCTCCCGCTCTGGCATCGCCGCTCCGGCCCACTCCCGGATTGTGGGCCGCGCTTGCGGCGATTGCGCTGGCCGTGGTTGCCGGACCGCTGGCGGTCGTGCTGCTCGCGCCGCCGCCATCCGCTGCGCCGGTGCTCGCCGAAATCTCACGGCCCAAGCGGGTCGTGCCTCAAGCCGAAGTGCCTGAGGTCGAGCCGGTGCGCCTCGCCGCGCTGTCGACGGACGATGCGCGGAGGTTCAACGCCGCCATCCCCTTTTCCACAGCGCCCAATCCGGCGGCACGCCCGCTGATCCTCGACGCCGGGGCGGACGATTTCGGTCGGGCAGTCGACTGCCTCGCCGCCGCGACCTGGTATGAAGCGGGCGACGACCCGGTCGGCCAGCGGGCAGTGGCACAGGTCGTGCTCAACCGGATGCGGCACCCCGCCTTCCCCAAATCGGTGTGCGGCGTGGTGTTTCAGGGGCAGGAGCGGCGCACCGGGTGCCAGTTCACCTTCACTTGCGACGGAGCGTTGCGGCGCACCCCCTCCCCCGCCGCCTGGGGTCGGGCGCAGACGATTGCGCGGCAGGCGCTGACCGGATCGGTCTATGCCAAGGTCGGACATTCGACGCATTATCATACCGACTGGGTCGTGCCCTATTGGAGCTCGAGCCTGGACAAGGTGGCGGAGGTGAACACCCATCTCTTCTTCCGCTGGACCGGCTGGTGGGGCACGCCGCCGGCGTTTCGCCGCGGTTATGCCGGGGCTGAGCCAGTGGTGGCGAAGCTGGCGGCGCTGTCGCCTTTCCATGGCGGTGGCGAGGTCGCGCTGGCCGGGGTTGTCGATCCGGCGGCTATGCTGGACCCGGATACCATTCCGGAGTCCGCGGTGCCCAAGCCGGTGGCGGCGGGGGGTGACAGTTTTCATGTTGCGCTGGACAAGGCGATGGGGGCGGATGCTTTTGCGGCGCTGGCGATCCGGACTTGTGGCGAGCGGGCTTATTGCAAGTTTCTGGGCTGGACCGATCGGACCAAGGTGCCGGCGGTGGGGGCCAGCCTGACCCCGGCGCAGATCGAGGCGATGTCGTTCAGCTATCTTCGGGACAAGGATCAGGGGTTCGGCAAGGCGCTGTGGAATTGCGGGGAGTTCAAGCGGCCTAGCCCGATCCAATGCATGCGGCGGACGCCGGTTGCTGCTGCGGTTGCCCCGGTGCCGGCTCCGTCGGCGACGCCGGAGGTGCTGAGCGGGGTGCGGCGGAAGGCTGCCCCCTCGCCAACTCCGGCGGCTACCCCGGCCATCAACTGATACCGGCGGCGAGGTCGCGGGCCAGCGTTGCTCCGTCCTCCAAAGCGACATCGACGACGGCGGGGGTTGCTCCCATTCCGGCTCCGGCGGTGTCGACTTCGACGGTCACCAGCCCCAGCCAGCGCTGGATCAGGCCCTGACGGAGGGTCACGACCTGGACATTCTCTACCGGGACGATCCAGTCTCGCTGGGCCAATACCCCTCGCATCACTTGCAGGCTGGCGCTGCGGAGGGCGTAGCGGTGGTAGCGGCGTTGGAGGAGGGCGGTGAGGACCGGCGGGAGCGTCAGGATCAGGGCTAGCCAGGCGAAGGGAGTTAGCAGCAGGGCGGCGGCGATTGCCAGCAGTGGGAGGGGAATCGCCAGCACCAAGGTTCGGAGGATGTGGGCTGGGGCTACGGGGCGGAGGGGCAAACGTTCAAACGGGGGTAGTCCGGCTCGGTCGACGATTCCGGCTACTTCATAGTCTCGGGCCAGCGGGGCCATGACCTGGCGGCCGCTGGGGTCGTTGCTGCCGCCGAGGGTTTGGACGCTCAGGGCATTCCAGCCGAGTAGTCCCCGGAACGGGCCGCGCTGGATCAGGGCGAGCTGGATGCGGCGCATGGCCACGACCACTTCGCTGCGGGTCAGCAACCCTCTGGTGCGGCGGAACCTTCCTATGCCGGCGCGCAGTTTGAAGTTCCATTCGCGCAGCACCGTCCGGGCCACCCCGGTGATCACGCCCAGCACCACCACCAGCCCGAACAGGCCGAAGCCGGTGGAGTAGTTCAACCGGCTCGTCACTTCGCCCTGGGCGCTTTTCGCCATGTCGGCGACTTCGTCCCAGCCGAAGCCCAAGGCATCGCCGAGGAACTGGATGCCGGTGGCCAAAGCGGCGATCCAGACCAGCGAGAAGCTGAACAGGCCCAGCAGCAACACGCGCTGGGGCGTCATTACGAACACTTCGGTCAGCGTGTCTTCGACGGGTTGGTCGAGGCCGACACTGGCCCGCTTCACCGGGGCTCCGCGCAGGGCTCCGCGCAGTCTGGCGGCTTCGGACAGGGTCACGCTGTCCAGCACCGCTTCGTCCTTGTCGCCGCCGCCGGTTTCGACGCGGACTTCGGCGAGGCCGAAGATGCGGGACAAGGGCCCCTGTTCGATGCCGACGTCCTGAATCCGCTCCAGCGGGATCGAGCGGCGGGTTCGGTTCAACAGGCCGCGTTCGATCACCAGTTCGCTGTCGGTGACGGCATAGGTGAAGCGCCGCCAGTTGATCCAGGTCCACACCAGACTGAGCGCGCCGACCACCCCCGCCGCCAGCAAAATCCAGCCAAATCCACGGCCCGAGGTGATGCCGATCAGCGCGGGCAGACCGACGACATTCTGCGGCGCCTTTTTGAGGAACCAGATGCCGATCGTGCCGGGATGGACGCGGCGCGGTTCGTGGTCCTCCAGCGCCTCCGGCTCGCTCACCTCCTCGCTCACCATGGGTCGACCGTGAGCTGGTCGCGGATCGCGTCGCGGATCTCCTCGGCGGTTTCGCGGGCGATGCCGGGGAGATGCACTTCGCTGTTGGCGGTCCCCGCGGTGTGGAGGACCAGGGTGGC
Source organism: uncultured Alphaproteobacteria bacterium (assembly GCA_942493255.1). Lineage (GTDB taxonomy): Bacteria > Pseudomonadota > Alphaproteobacteria > Sphingomonadales > Sphingomonadaceae > Sphingomonas. The sequence continues at coordinate 3,060,068 of OW818683.1, forward strand.
GACGCCGAACATCCGCTCGACCGGTCCCTGCGTCACGTCGATATGCTGGACGCGCGCGGCGGGGACGATGGTGTGGCGGCGGGCGAGCCAGCCAGAGGCGACGTGCAGTTCCTTACCCGTCCATGCCCAGCCCCAGCGCGCCCATTGCTTTGGCGCGGCGTAGAGGACGGACCACAGGCCGATCGGCGCGATGACCGCGGGCGGCGCCCAGAAGGGGAACCAGTCGAACGCGATGTCGAGGCCGATGCCGGGGCCGAACGAAACGAGCGTCGCGATCGTCCAGAAGACGGCGGCGGTGAGGCGCATCGCATTGAGCTGGCCGCGTTCGAGCGGGTGGAGCAGCGTGTCTGGGAGCAGCATTCCTCCGTTATGGCGGGTGGGGCGAAAGGCTCAAGGGGGTGGCGAGACTATTCCTCCCCCAGCTTGCTGGGGGAGGTGGCATCGCGCAGCGATGACGGAGGGGCCGCCCTCGCAGAGGGAGGAATTTTGTCGCGCTGTTCACCGGCCGTCTGCGCGGCCGCCCCTCCACCACCGCCTGCGGCGGCGGTCCCCCTCCCCTGAGCAAGCTCAGGGGAGGAATTAGGCGTTGTCCCCTCCCCCGCCGTCGCGCGGCATTCGGCTAGCCAGGCTTCGCGGGCGGCATGGCCGGCGGCGATGAGGGGGGCGCGCAGGGCGGCGTCTTCGGCGGCGATGGCGGCTTCCTCTTCTTGCGTCAGTTCGCGCTCATAGTCTTCGGTGCCGGGTTCGCCCTCTTCTTCCCCGTCGAAATCGGCGGGCGGGGGGAAGCGGGTGCGCCAGGCGTCGTGCGTTTCACACCACCATACGGGCTCGTCGAGATGGGCGTGCATCTGACGAAGCTGACGAAACGCTTCATCTTCCCAGCTGGTGTCAGGCTTCTCCCGCGCCGGCGTTTCCGATGCGAGCGCGACGAGGCCGATGGCTTCGGCGCGGCGCCATTGTTCGTCGGTCCAGCGGGCGCGGTCGGCGGGGTCGAGGTCGGTGGCGGGGACGGCGGCGCTGTCGTCGACATGGGTGCGCAGCCAGCGATCGGCGCGGGCGAGCGTGCGGATCGGGGCGAGGTCGTCCTCACTGGCCACCCCCGCCGCCCCGAAGCGCGCAGCGAGGAACAGGCCGGCGCGGCCCGGTGCCGCCGATTGTTCGACCAGATCGAGAAATTGTTCGAAGTCCGCCGCGGCGAGCCGGACGGCGGCGGCGTCGGTATCGGTGCAAGCGGCGTCGGCGCGCTTGTCGAGCCGATTGAGCATCTTCCACGCCAATTGATTGTCGTAGCGGTGGCGGGTGGTGATGCGGCCATCGTCGCCGGTGACGGATTCACGCACGCCGTTAAAGGCGCGGTCCATCAGTTCGTCGGCGAGGCAGTCGCGGCTGCGCAGTTGAGCCGCCTTCCACCCCAAAGCGAACGCTGCGCCGCGTGCGCTGTCGCGCAGGGCATAGGCGGTCTGGCGCGACATGCCGACGATGGCGCACGCCTTGGTCACATTATGCCCGCGCGCGAGGGCGGTGAGGAAGCGCTTCTGCTTTTCGGGGGTCCAGCCGTCGTAACGCTGGGCATCGGGCACGCCGGGTTCGAGTTCGTGGAAGGCGGCGTGGTTGAAGGTCGAGACGTCGTAGTTTGAGGGCTTTGGGGGCGCCGGTTCTGGCGTGGTGAAAGCGTTCATGTCTGCCGGTCCTTTGCTGATGTGATGCAGAGGACCGGTTAGGTATGCCGGAACGGGGGCTGTAGGAAAGTTCTATTTTTGTTCGTAAACCCTATTCGGGCGGGGCACCTAGTTTGACTTCAACTCACTCACGGCATAGCCATTCATCAATTGAGGGGGGCCTAATGGCGGATTTGACTGAGTTTGACGATTTGCTTGGGAGCGCACCGCTAGAGGTCGAGCTGGACGCATACGCGCTGCCCGCCGACCACATGATCTGGAAGGCGACAGCAGGAAAAACCCATCGCTTTTACCATGCGGTTCGCAAGGCCCATACTGTTTTCCCTGATATACGAGGGCTTGAGAGCCTCGGCCATCCGAGCGAATGGACCGACGCGGCCATTCTGCAAACCATCGCTGCAGACCGTTGGCAGAGAGAACTGGAAAGCAGACAACGAGGCAACCAAGAGAGGTCCTCCGAAGGAATCAATAAAGAAGATCGAGGAGTTTTGACCTTCGCCAAGCGCATTTGGTTCGAAGCGAAAAAGGGTGACCTGATCATCGTTCCGCCTGAGGGGTGGCGCGAACCGCTATTAATCGGCGAGGTTCTATCCGATAAGGGTGATATATTACCCGTCGAAGCCCAAGACGGCGAATACTCTGGCGTTTTTTTTGGACGGAAAGTTTCCTGGCGGACCAGTATTTCAAAAACTGAAATATCCGACGAATTGCTAAAGATTGTTCATACTCGCGCTGCCGTTTTTGGATTACCAGAATCGGTGAAAGAGGAAGTCTATCGATTTGCGTTTGGGAACTTTGTTTACAAAGGCGCTTTCGTTGCAGAGTTTAAGACGAGTAAACAGAGATTTACCGCTGAAGACTCTGCTGTTGTCGGAACTTGGCTGAACGCAATGGATGTTCTCAGAAACGCGCTCACTGAGGGGAATACGAAATCGGGAGTAAGCTTTGCAGAGCTAGGGCTAGAAAAGCTCCCAGATGATTTGGCCGCCGAACTGAAAATAAATATCCAGTCGCCGGGCGAAATTTTCGTGCGAACGGCGGGCCCGTTTGCACTGTCGTTAATGGCGCTTTTTGCGCTCGGCGGGTGCAGCGCCGAAACCGTTGACAAAAATGCTGTCACCGTGAGCCTAAAGCAGGTGGGAGCCGGCGACCCCGCTGCGGCACGTCAGGTCGAGCGTGACGTTAACGCGATTAAAACGGCTCTCGGCGAAAATCGCATTGAGAAGGCCGGGGAACTGGTGGTTCGCGCGAAGCGGGATGCTGAGGTGAGCACCGGCGCAGCCTTGAAGTCTGCCCCCCGAGAGAGCAAATAGGACCGATGGCTAGCGCCGCCCCAATCGCCACCTGGCTTACACCAGATAGGGCTAAGCGATACCTGAAATTCGCTGTCGGCGGACTTGTAACCGCCGCGCTTGGCGGGTTTCTGGCTGCGCTCTTCACCTACATGTTTACCGCGAAACTGAACCAAGAAGCCATGGTGCAGCAGCAGTATCTTGCCGCAGTGCAGGATTTCATTGCGACCGGCGCGAGGGTTGATGCAAGCGTAACCAGTCTATCGGACAGTATTTTGGACGCGGATGGCATCAAGGAGGGGCGCAAGGAGGCACGCCAAGCCATAGCTGCTCACGTTGCTGCCACACAAAGCCTTTCGCAAGTCGTGGGATCGGGGAATGCAAACGCCTACATGGAAGGCCTAGCAACGCTACGCACATTGGTGGACGATGCCCGAGATGTTCAAACAGCCTTGAGGGCGTCGCGGGCCAGATCGGATTTGATGGATAACAGGACGGTTATCGTAGCCGAGGCGAGACGTCGCATTTACGGGGGGAGCTAGCGCTCCGACCCTAGTTCAGAAACATCCAGCAGATTAGATTCATCGAGGCCGCCCTCACGGAGCGCGGCCTCGATCAGGCGTTCCATCGGGTCGTGGCATGGCGTCACGGATGGGAGCGCTCGGGGATCAAACCCCAAACGCCTCCACCGGCAGCGCCATGATCGTCTCCGCGCCGCTTTCGATCTTGCGCCGCAGCGCGCCGGCATTGGGCATGATGCGGTCGGCGTAGAAGCGGGCGGTGACCAGCTTGGCTTCATAGAACGCCTTGTCGTCATCGCCTTCGGCCAGTGCCGCGACGGCCGCGTCGGCCATGCGGAGCCACATCAGGCCGATCGCGACGGTGCCCATCAGCTCCATGTAGCTATATGCGCCGGCGCCGACCTGGTTGGGGTCCTTCATGCCGTTGGCCATGAACCACATGGTCGCGGCCTGAAGCTGGCCATTGCCCTTTTCGAGGGCTTCGGCGAGGTGGGCGAGTTCGGGCTTGGCCTTGGCGGCGGCAACCTCTTCCGCGACGATGCGGAACAGGGCCTGGACCGCGCGGCCGCCATTCTGGGCGAGCTTGCGGCCGACCAGGTCCATCGCCTGCACGCCGTTGGTGCCTTCATAGATCATCGCGATGCGGGCATCGCGGACATATTGCTCCATGCCCCATTCGGCGATGTAGCCATGGCCGCCATAGACCTGTTGGCTGTCGGTCGCGATGCGGTAGCCGGCGTCGGTGCCGACGCCCTTGATCACGGGGGTGAGCAGGCCGATCAGGTCGTCGGCGAGCTGACGCTCCTCCTCGCTCGCCGCCTTGTGCGACAGGTCGACCTGGAGGCCGCCCCACAGGCACAGGGCGCGCAGCCCTTCGGTCATCGCCTTGGCCTCCATCAGCATGCGGCGGACATCGGGGTGGACGAAGAGGGTGTCGGCCTTTTCCTGTGGCTCGGCGGCGCCGGTGAGCGCGCGGCCCTGACGCCGGTCGTGGGCGTACTGCACGGCGTTCTGATACGCGACTTCGCCGATGCCGAGGCCCTGAAGGCCGACGCCGAGGCGGGCGGCGTTCATCATGATGAACATGGCGGCGAGGCCCTTCATCTCCTCGCCGACCAGCCAGCCGGTCGCGCCGTCATAGTTCATGACGCAGGTCGAGTTGGCGTGGATGCCCATCTTGTGCTCGATCGAGCCGCAGCTGACGGCGTTGCGGTCGCCGAGGCTGCCGTCGTCGTTGACCATGAACTTGGGGACGACGAACAGGCTGATGCCCTTGCTGCTCTCCGGCGCTCCCGGCGTCTTGGCGAGGACGAGGTGGATGATGTTGCTGGTGAGGTCATGCTCGCCGGAGGAGATGAAGATCTTGGTCCCCGTGATCGACCAGCTGCCGTCGGCATTGGGGGTGGCGCGGGTCTTGATGAGGCCGAGATCGGTGCCGCAATGCGGTTCGGTCAGGTTCATCGTGCCGCCCCATTCGCCCGAGACCATCTTGGGGACGTACTTCTCCTGCTGCTCCGGGCTGCCCTTGGCGAGCAGGGCCTCGATCGCGCCGTGGGTGAGGCCGGGGTACATGGCGAAGGCCATGTTGGCGGAGATCATATATTCCTGGAACGCGGTGGAGACGACGTGGGGCATGGCCTGGCCGCCGAACTGTTCGGGCGCGGCGAGCGTGCCCCAGCCGGATTCGACGAACTGCTGATAGGCTTCCTTGAAGCCGTCCGGCGTGGTGACGCTGCCGTCCGCGTGGCGGGTGCAGCCCTGCTGGTCGCCGCTGTGGTTGATCGGGAAGAGGACTTCGGCGACGAACTTGCCGCCCTCTTCCAGCACCGCGGTGACGGTGTCGGGGGTCGCGTTGGCGAACCCGGGGAGGTCGGCGTAGCGGTCGAGCTTGAGCACGCGGTCGAGGACGAAGCGGGTGTCGCGGACGGGGGGATTGTAGCGGGGCATCTCTCTCGTTCCTGTTCTTATTTGATGGGGCTAGCGCGGCCTTCGAGGACCGCGATGAAATCGTCGAGTTCGGCAATGGCGGCGTCGATGTCGTGCTTTTGCCGCTCGAGCAGGTCGATGCGGGCGCGGCACTTGTCGAGCGTGACCTGATGCTGGGTGCGGCGTTCGTCGCCGACGTCGTAGAGGTCGATCATCTCGCGGATTTCGGCGAGGCTGAAGCCGACGCGCTTGCCGCGCAGGATCCAGGCGAGCCGGGCGCGGTCGCGGTGCGAGTAGATGCGCTGGAGCCCGCGGCGCTCGGGGCCGATCAGCCCTTCATCCTCGTAGAAGCGCAGCGCGCGCGCGGTGACGTCGAACTCGGCGCACAGGTCCGAGATCGAGAAGCTCTCCTTGTCCGGCCGCGCCTCAATCGGGGCGAAGCTGGCTACGGCTTTTAGTTTCGTTGCCATGGGGGGAATTTAGGCGAGGTTGACGTTAACGTCAACTACCGCACAAACGCGTTCCTTCGGCGCTGCGGAGGGCTTCGGCTTCGGCGGCGGATTCACTCAGGCGCTCTACTTCGAGCGCGGCGAAGGAGGCTCGGGGGCCGCAGAGTTTGGCGCAGCTGTCGGGGACGTTGGCGGGAAAGGTGATGCGGTCGCCGTCGAACTTGGCGTCGAACGCGCAGGTCTCGCCGTTCCTGCCCTTGAACTCGATCGCGAGGGTCGCGCCGGAGCGGGCGGCGGTGCCGCGGCCGGTGCAGCTGACCTTGTCGCCATAATCGACGAACGCGCCGACGCGGTAGGCGGTGCCGTCGGGGACGACGCACAGCCGGTCGGTGTCGCGGGCGTAGAGGCCGGTGACGTCGCTCGCCTTGGGGTCGCGGACGAGGCCGCGTTCGATCGCGGCGGATTCGAGGCTGGGGGGTGTGGGCGACGCACCGGGCTGCGGCCCGCTGCCCGAGCAGGCGGCGAGGAGGAGGGTGGCGGCGAGGGCGGCCCCTCCCCTCACCCGCGCACCAGCTTGCCGTTTTCGATGCGGCGGAAGAAGCAGCTGGGTTCGCCGGTGTGGCAGGCGGGGCCGGCGGGATCGACCTTGAGCCACAGCGCGTCCTGATCGCAGTCGATCCGCGCCTCGACCACGCGCAGGACGTGGCCGCTGCTCTCACCCTTTTTCCACAGGCGCTGGCGGCTGCGCGACCAGAACCATGCTTCGCCACTCTCCAGCGTCTTCGCCAGCGCATCGGCGTTCATGTGCGCGAGCATCAGCAGCTCGCCGGTCGTCGCGTGGGTGGCGACGGCGGTGATCAGGCCGTTGGCGTCGTAGTTCGGGTTGAGGTCGAGCGTGGAATCGCGGGGGTCGGTCATGGGGCGGTGTTACGGGGTTGGGCGGGGAATTGCACGATGGATTGGCACGGATCGGCGATGCTTGCCGGGTGTCAGCGGCTATGGTTTACGGCGGAAACTCCGAGGAGAATGAGCAATGCACGAAGACGCCGCCAAGATATGGTGCCCCAAATGCCACCAGAGGTTCCCCGTCGCGCTGATCAGCCTGTTGACGAGCAAGACGGTCAATTGCGCCCATTGTGGCGCGTGCATCCGTCATACCATGGAGGAAAAGCCCTTGCCGCCAGGCATCCTGGACCTGCGCGAACCGGGCGAACGCTCGGATGGCACTACGACGGATTGAGGGATTTGGGGCGGGAGAAAGTCCAAGAAGACAATAGCTAATTCAAGGTAGATAACAGGCAAGCTGTGCGCGATGGTAGATGCCGCCAAGCGACCTTCCTGATAATTGAATATTGTGTCCCTGGCATTCTCGCCCCGGGATTCCCCGAATATTGTGCTCCCCCCGGAATTCCCGCTCCCGCCCGCAATTCGCCCTCGGAATTCGGGTCACCCACAGAAGATGTTGGCGTTGGGTAGACGGGTGGGGAAGCAAAGCTGCAGACGAGTCTAGCCTCCCGCATCAATCGGATGAACCTTTTTCGCCGCGCGGCGACTACGAGGGAAAGCATGAGGTGAAAGATGCGGCCGGATGGCGGGGGACAATCAAGCGCGATCGCGGACGAGCTGCTGGTCGTGCGCTGCCAGCTGGGCGAGCGCGACGCGTTCGATGCGCTGGTGCGGCGATGGGTCGGGCCGGTCAGCGGCTATGCCCGGCGCGTGACGGGCGATGCGGATACCGCCGCCGAGCTGACGCAGGACATCTGGCTGCGCGTGGTGCGCGGGATCGGGCGGATCGAGGACACAAGCCGGTTCCGGTCGTGGCTGTTCGGCATCGCCCATCGCGCCTTTGCCGACCAGCTGCGCCGCAAATACCGGGCCGCGACGCCGCTGCCCGCCGAGGATGACGTCGCCGAAGCCGATGCGGGTGAGGCGGAGTTCGATATCTTGGCGATCGAGCGCGGACTGGCGCAACTGGCCCCGGTCGAACGCGAGATCCTGACCCTGTTCTACCTTGAGGAACTGGCGATCGACGAGGTCGCCATTGCGCTCTCGATCCCGACTGGAACCGTCAAGTCACGGCTGTACCGCGCGCGCAAGCAATTGCGGCGCGTGCTCGAACTGCATGGAGATGTCCAATGACGCGTGCCCCCCAAATGGATGCTGCAGCCCCGGAAGTGCGGATCGTCAGCGCCGAATTGTCCACCTCCCCCCGTGTCGCCCACGCGCTGTTGCTGGCGGCAGCGCTGGGCGGGACGGTGGTGACGCTGTCGCTGTTCATCACCGAGCCCGACCTGCCGCTGCGCACGCGCGCCGCATTTGCGGTGCTGTCGCTGATCGGGATGGGGTGGACCACCTATGCGCTGTGGGTGCTGACCCAGCGCCGCGTGCTGTATGCGCGCCAGCAAGTCGTCGCGGGATGGATGGCGGTCGCGTTCACGTCGGTGTTCACGCTGGGCGCGCTGGCGATCGGGATCGGATCGGGGATGCCTGTCGGGTTCGTCGCAGCTGCGTTAGGACTGGCGATGATCGGTGCCGCGCTGGTGCTGCTGAGCCGGGCGCGACGGCGGCTGGCGGCGCTGACCGAAAAGCGGCGGGCGCTGGAAACGCAGATGGCGGAGCGCCCGCGATGATCCGCATGCTGCTGACCGGGCTGGCTCTGCTGGCCGCCGCCACCGCGGCCAACGCCGCGCCGATCGCCCCACAACTGGGTGAAGCACGCGCCGAGCGACTGGTTGCGCCGGACGGGCGCGCGATGGCGGTCGAGCGCGGCTTTCTCCGCGTCCCCGAACGCCGTGACCGCGCGGTGCCGGAGGGGGTGATCGAGCTGGCGGTGATGCGGCTGCGCTGGGCAGACGCGCCGAGCCGGATCGTCAATATGGTGCTGGCGGGCGGACCGGGCGATTCCGGGACTGGATTGCTGAGCGGCCTTTCCGCCGCGCGCGCGGCTGCTCTACTCGACCTGATGGGCGGGGACGTGATCGCGTTCGACCAGCGCGGCAGCGGGCGGTCGCGGCCGAGCCTTGGCTTGCCCGAGCGCGTACCGCTGCCGCTGGAAGCTGAGGGCTCCCCTGCCCTGTGGTTGCCGGTGATGGCCGAGGCGGCGCGCGCGGCGGCGCGGCGGTTCGCGGCGAGCGGGGTGCGGCTGGCATCCTATACCAGCGCCGAGAATGCCGATGATGTCGACGCGGTGCGGCGGGCGTTCGGCTATGCGACGATGCATTTGTGGGGGCGCAGCTATGGGTCACACCTCGCGCTGGCGACGGTGCGGCGGCATCCGGCGAGCGTCGCGCGGCTGATTTTGGTCAGTCCCGAAGGTCCCGATCATACCTACAAGCTGCCCGCGCTGACCGATGCGGTGATTGCGCGCATCGCCCACCGGGCGGAAACGCCGGAACTGCCCGCGACGATGCGCACGGTGATCGCGCGGCTGCGGCGCGAGCCGGTGACGGTGGAGGTGGCGGGGCCGGACGGCGTGGCGCGGCGCCTCACCATCGGCGCGTTCGACGTGCAGTGGCTGACCGCGCAGGCGCTGGGCGATCCGCGCACGCTCGCCACCCTGCCCGCCGCCTATCGCGAGATGGCGGCAGGCGATTTTCGGCGCATGGGGGCTGTGGCGCTGGCGGCGCGCAGCCAGTGGCGGCTGGGGTCGGGGATGAAGTACATGATGGACCTCGCCTCGCATGCCAGCCCGGCGCGGTTGCGGCGGATCGAGCGCGAGGCGCGCACGGCTTTGCTCGGCAATGCGATCAACTTTCCGTTGATGGGGCTGCGCGATGCCTGGCCCGCCGTCGATCTGGGTGCCGCGTATCGCAAGCCGGTGCGCAGCGCGGTGCCGACCCTGATCCTGGTCGGCGACCTCGACGCGCGCACGCCGGTGGAGAATGCGCGGGAGATCGCGCGCGGGCTGTCGGGTGCGCAGGTCGTCGTGGTGGAGAACGCTGCGCACCAGTTCGACCTGTTCGGCGATCCAATGCTCCAGCCGGTGTTGCGGGAGTTTGTTGCGGGTCGGGCAGTGGCGACGCGGCAGGTGCGCGTGCGGGAGATCGGGTTTCAGCGGTGAGGGTGGCTGGGCGGGGTGGATTGGCCCCGGCACGCGGCACCTACGCCCGGATTTCGATGACGACGTTATCCGGCACGGTGCGCCAGATTTCCTCGATCTCGGCATTGGTTACCGCGATGCATCCCTGGGTCCAGTCGACACGACGATGCTGCGTGCCGATCCAGCCAAGGCCATTGCGCAGCCCGTGGATCATGATGTCGCCGCCCGGATCGATGCCGCGTGCGCGTGCGGCCTGTGCCTGCGATCGCGTTGGGTAGCTGATCCGCAGTGACAGATGATAGGCGCTGTCCGGGTTGCGGTCGCTGATCCGGTAGATGCCCTCCGGCACGCGATTGTCGCCCGACCGTGTTTTGGGGCCAAGGCCGCCGCGGCCGAGGGCGATACGATAGGTTTGGACGACGCGCCCGTCCTTCAGCAGCGTCATGCGATGCGCGCTTTTCTCGACGATGATCCGGTCGGTGGCTGGCGCGATGGGATCGCGGCGGGGCGTTTGGGCGAACGAGAAAGCACACAGGGCGGCGACGATGAGGGCCACAGCGGCGACACTAATAACGACCAGTCGTACCCGCATCCCACGCCCCTTTTGCCAATGCTGCGTAACCCGCGATCAGGCCAGTCCGCAACGGTCGTTGGCGGCCTCAGCCGAAGAAGCCCTGTCCCGGCTCCAGGCCGGGACGACAAAGGGTTTTGCCGGGCGCTTTCGCCCCCCGGAGCGGGATGGCGCGCGATTTATCGCAAAACGATAAATTAGCTTGCCGTTATTCGATGCGTGAATTATCGAATAGCGATAATTCACGGAGACTCGACATGCTCATTCTCACGCGGCGCATTCTGACGGTGCTGCTGGTTCTCAACTGGATCGCGGTCGCCGTGTTCGTGGTGTTTGGCGGCGTGCTGCTGGCGTTGCCGGAGTTCATGGCGGCGAGGTTCGCGGAGGATTTCGGCGGGGATGGCGATGCGGCGCGGCTGGCGCTGGTCGGCGTGATGGCGGTGGGGATCGTCGCTGCGGTGCCGGTGCATGTCATGTTTACCCGGATCATCGCGATGATCGACACGGTGCGCATCGGTAACTCGTTCGCGCCGATCAATGCCGAGCGGCTGCGGCAGGTCGCGTGGGCGATGCTGGCATTGCAGATCGTCGACCTCGCCTATGGCTGGTTCGCGACGCAACTGAGCGCGGCGACGGGCGAGTCCATGGCGTGGCAATTCTCGCTGACCGGCTGGCTCGCGGTGCTGTTGCTGTTCGTGCTGGCGCAGGTGTTCCAGCAGGGCGCGGCGATGCAGGACGAGATCGAGGGGACGGTCTGATGGCGGTCCGCGTGACGCTGGACGATGTGCTGCATGCGCGGCGCATGACCCTGACCGAACTGGCCGAGCGGGTCGATATTACGCTCGCCAACCTGTCGATCCTGAAGACGGGCAAGGCCAAGGCGATCCGTTTTTCGACGCTCGAGGCGATCTGCCGCGCGCTGGAGTGCCAGCCGGGCGACATCCTGACTTATGACGAAGGGGAATGACGATGGGACGCGACCTGGTTGAAGTGTTCGTGCGATCGGGCCGCTATGCCCTGCTCTGCCCGCTGCTGTTCCTCGTGCCCGTAGCGATCGAGCTGGTGCAGCATGCGGTGGAGATCCGCGCGGGGATGTATGTTGATATGGCAGGCCTGAAGGCAGCGGAGGGCGATATCCTGCGCCTGACCATCGGGCATGCGAAGGTGATCGCGCTGTTCCTGACCGGATATTGGGCGGCGCGGTTTCTGGTGTTCGGCGACGATCCGGTTGCGGCGCGGCGGATCGATCCGGTGGCGGTGCGGCTCTTCGTGCCGGTGATGGCGTGGAGCCTGTTCTGGCTGATCCTGGTGCAGGACGTGCCGCTGATCGCCGACGCGGCGGGGATTTCGGGCAATGTCGCGGCGTGGGTGCTGATGTTGAGCCTGATCGTCAGCCTGTTGTTCGAGCCGTTGCTGTCGGCGTGGAAGACGGCGGCGGCGGCGGGCAATCCGGCAATCGGCTTTGTGCGATCGATCCGGCTGACGCGGGGTGTGTATCTCTACGCCGTGGTCGTGTCGCTGCTGGCGATGCTGCCGCTGATGGTCGCGCATTATGCGTTGGCGTTTTTGGCGGTGGGCAAGGCGCCGGCTGTGGTTTGGGCGGTGATGGCGCTGGATTCGCTGCTGGTCGGGTATCTGGGCGTGGTGATGGTGGCGGCGGCGTTTGTGGTGGCGCGGCGCGCGGGGGTAAAGGCGGGAGTTGGGTTGGCGGTTGGGGGGCGCTGATCTGGCTTGTCAGACGCCGACCGCGCGGGCACGACCCTGACAATGAACCTGGCTTCGAGCGCCGATCACCAGCAATCGATGCTTTGGATCGTGCCGGAGGCGTCCAGCGCGACGTTGAGTCGCCCAGCTTGCAGGTCAGCGATGATTTCGTCTCCCGGCGCAATCCATCGGACCCGGCGCCCGCTGTGACCGCCAGGCTCGATTGCTTCGCGCGTGGGTAGATCCGCCTTGCGGCCGACAAATTGCTGCATGCGCTTCGCACCGCAAGTGTCCCGCCGCTTAGCTTCCGCCATCATCCGCTCGCCGCGCGTTTGGCAGCCACCCAAGAGTAACATTGCGGCGCCGATTGCGAGGACCGCTTTACCGGATGGGGGAAACTGGAACTTCGGCATGGAAGCACCTTTGTTCGCGGCTGAAATCACATCCCGCCTGAGTCTAAGATCCGGACCTTAATCCACTTGCTCGTTGCGATCCTCTGCGCTGTCGTCCCGGTATTCCTCCAGCACCTCGGCTGCGTCCTGCTTCTCGTCTGATCCCGCAGTCCTGGGCGTGGCGTTGCCCGCTTGCCCGGCCGCCGGGTTGAGGCACAGGCGCGCGATGACGGGGCGATGGTCGGAACCGATCGCGGGGCCAACCTGCATGTCGGCGACCACGAACTCCTTGGTCACGAACAGATAGTCGAGCGGCCAGCCCAGCCAGGTCATGTCGGCCGGAAAGGTGGCATAGGTACCGCGGCCGATGCGCGGATCGAGGAAGCCACCAAGCTCCTGAAACAGGCGGGTGGTGTCGGACCACGCGACGTCGTTGAAGTCGCCGATCGCGATCACGGGCATGGCGACGCTGCGCGCATAGTTCGCGGCGAGGACGATCTCGGCATCGCGCTCCTCGGTATCTTGCCCCACCGTCGGAGGGCGCGGATGCAGGGCGATCATGCGGAAATCCTGCTTGCCCGCGCGCAACGTCGCGAACATCGACGGGGTGTCGGGTTCGGCAATGTCCTGAACGCTGCCGTCGCGCATCGGCATCCGGGTCGCGAAGATCATGCCATAGGTATTCGGCAGCGGGCGATGCAGTTGGCCCGGATAGCGCTTCAGCATCGGGGCCATCGCATCCACCCACGCGCGATCGGTTTCCATCAGCAACAGGATGTCGGGATCGACGTCGCGGATCAGCTTTGCGGTGCGGTCATAGGCGCGGTTGGACTGAAGGACATTGAACGACAGCACGGTGAAACAGCCCGGCATTTTCGCTTCGGTGGAGACGATCTGCTTGACTTCGGGATCCGCCAATGCGGTGTAAGGAAAGATGCGATAGGCCTGCCAGGTGCTCAGCGCGGCAAGGACGACGGGAAGCCATGGGCGACTCCTGCGGTCGATCACCCACAGCGAGGCCCCCGTCGCGACCAGCGCGATCAGGATCTGCAGGCGTGGAAAATCCCAGATGCGGATCCACCATTCATTGAAATCGGTCGCGCTGAGCAGCGTGCCCGCCGCCAGCAGGGCCGCAAGCCCGCGCAGCAGCCAAAGGCCGACCGATTTCCAAGGCGCAGCTGGCAATTTCATGGTTCAGCCCCTCTCTACCCCTGCGATAGGGAGGTCCCGTGCGGGGCACCAGCGCGCATTGCAAGCGCGCCGTGCAAACAAGAATGGGCGGCGGCACGCCCGTCAGCGCGCCGCCGCCCATCGATCGGTGCCACCCGCCCCCGACGACGGGGGCGGTGCGGTCGCCTTACGCCTTCAGGTCGAAGCGGTCGGCGTTCATGACCTTGGTCCAGGCGGCGACGAAGTCCTTGACGAACTTTTCCTCATGGCCGTTTTCGGCATAGACTTCGGCGACGGCGCGGAGTTCCGAGTTGGAGCCGAAGATCAGGTCGGCGCGGGTCGCGCGCCAGGTTTCGTGGCCGCCCTTGCGGTCGGTCGCGATGAATTCCTGATCGTCCGAGCCTTCGGCGGCCTTCCAGACATTGGTCATGCCGAGCAGGTTGACGAAGAAGTCGTTGGTCAGCTGGCCCGAACGCTTGGTGAAGTGGCCATGGCCGCGCTCGCCGTGATTGGCGCCGAGTACGCGCAGGCCGCCGACCAGCACCACCAGTTCGGGGACCGAGAGGCCGAGCAGCGATGCGCGGTCGAGCATCATTTCCTCGGTCTTCACCGCCAGCTTCTTCTTGCCGAGATAGTTGCGGAAGGCGTCGGCCTCCGGCTCCATCACGGCGAAGCTGTCGGCGTCGGTCTGGTCGTCGGTCGCGTCGCCGCGGCCGCCGGTGAAGGGGACGGATACGCTGTGGCCAGCGTCCTTGATCGCCTTTTCGAGGCCCACCACGCCGCCGAGCACGATCGCGTCGGCCATCGAGAGATTGCCGCGCAGGCCGTCGAGCGTGTCGAGCACCTTGGCGAGCATCTCCGGCTCGTTGACCTCCCAGTCCTTTTGCGGAGCCAGACGCACGCGCGCGCCGTTGGCACCACCGCGATGGTCGGACTTGCGATAGGTGCTGGCCGAGGCCCAGGCGGTCTTGATCAGCTGGCTGACGGTCAGGCCGCTAGTGGCAATCGCCGCCTTCACCGACGCGACGTCGGCGTCCGACGGCATGGTGCCGGCGGGGATCGGGTCCTGCCAGATCAGGTCTTCGGCCGGCACTTCCGGGCCGAGGTAGCGGACCTTGGGGCCCATGTCGCGATGGGTCAGCTTGAACCATGCGCGGGCGAAGGCGTCCTTGAACGCTTCGTGATCGTTGCGGAACTTCTCACTGATCGCGCGAAATTCCGGGTCCATCTTGAGCGCCATGTCGGCGGTGGTCATCATAGTCGGGACCTTGATGTTCGGGTCCCATGCCGCGGGGGCCATGTCCTCTTCGCGCTGGTTGATCGGCTGCCACTGCTGCGCACCGGCGGGCGAGTGGACGATTTCATAGTCGTAATCGAGCAGCAGGCGGAAATAGTTCGCGGTCCATTCGGTCGGCGTGTTGACCCACGAGCCTTCGATGCCGCTGGTGACGGTATGCTCGCCGATGCCGCCGCTTTCATGGCTGCTGACCCAGCCAAAGCCGAGCGCGGAGATGTCGCCGCCTGCCGGGGCATTGCCGAGCAGCGAAGCGTCGCCATTGCCATGCGCCTTGCCGAAGGTGTGGCCACCGGCGGTGAGCGCGACGGTTTCTTCCGAGTTCATCGCCATGCGTTCGAACGTCGCCTTCATGTCGCGCGCCGAGAGCAAGGGATCGGGGTTGCCGCCCGGCCCTTCGGGATTGACGTAGATGAGGCCCATCTGGATCGCGGCGAGCGGGCCTTCCAGCTCGTGCATGCCGTGTTCGGGGCTGATGCGGGTCTGAACGCCCTGGTTCACCCACTTGTCTTCGCTGCCCCAATAGATGTCGCGCTCGGGCTCGTACACATCGGCACGGCCGCCGCCGAAGCCGAACACCGGGCCACCCATGCTCTCGATCGCGACATTGCCGGTGAGGATGAACAGATCGGCCCAGCTGATCTGCTGGCCGTACTTCTGCTTGATCGGCCACAGCAGGCGGCGCGCCTTGTCGAGATTGCCGTTGTCGGGCCAGCTGTCGAGCGGGGCGAAGCGCTGCTGCCCGCTATTGGCGCCACCGCGACCATCGGCGGTGCGATAGGTGCCGGCGGCGTGCCAGGCCATGCGGATGAAGAACGGGCCGTAATGCCCGTAATCGGCCGGCCACCATGGCTGGCTGTCGGTCATCAGCGCGACCAGGTCGGCCTTGAGCGCAGCGTAATCGAGCTTCTTGAACGCTTCGGCATAATCGAAGTCCGGCCCCATCGGGTTGGACGGGCCGTTGGGGTTGAGGATTTCGGTCGCCAGCATCTCCGGCCACCAATCCTTGTTGGTGCGGCCGAGCAGTGCGCGGACTCCGCCGTTGCCGTGAACGGGGCAGCCGCCGCCGTCGATCGATCCGGTCTTTGCGTCCATGTTGGAATCCCTCCTTGGGTGATTGGTCTTGGGGGGAGGCTATCGGAGCGGGGCGCGCGGAGGAAACGGGATAAACCGGTCAGTGCGAGTGAGGAAATCGATTATGTCATCGCTTCGTCATCGATTGGGGCGAACAGAGTGGGGATTTGGGGCCGTTCGGTTCCTCCCCTGAGCTTGTCTCAGGGGAGGGGGGACCGCCCGCGCAGCGGGTGGTTAAGGGGCGGCTGCGCAGACAGCCGTTGAGGAGCTCGGCAAAATTCCGCCCTCTTCGGGGCGGCCCCTCCACCACCGCTTCGCGGCGGTCCCCCTCCCCCAGCGAGCTGGGGGAGGAATTGGTGCCCCCACACAGAAACACATCGATCGCGGATTTGATGTGACAAACAGGCGACAAAGCCGGATCGAGCGCTTATAGGCCCGCGGATCGACCAACGACTCCCCCGAAGGGCCGATGCTGACCACAAATCCGTTCGATGACGACAAGCTGCGCGAAGAGTGCGGCGTTTTCGGTGTTTCCGGTGCCGAGGGCGCAGCTGCGCTCGTTGCACTGGGGCTGCACGCGTTGCAGCATCGTGGACAGGAGGCGGCCGGGATTACCAGCTGGGACGGCGCCAACTTCCACACGCACCGCGCGATGGGCCATGTCGCGGGCAATTTCGACCGCGACGAGGTGATCCGCGCGCTGGCCGGGACCGTGGCGTGCGGCCATGTCCGCTATTCGACCACCGGCGAGACCGCGCTGCGCAACGTGCAGCCGCTCTATGCCGAGCTGGCGAGCGGCGGCTTCGCGATCGCGCATAACGGCAATATCTCGAACGCGATGCATCTGCGCCGCGAGCTGATCCGGCGCGGTTCGATCTTCCAGTCGACGTCGGATACCGAGACGATCATCCATCTGGTCGCGACCAGTGGCTACAAGGATCTGCTCGACCGGTTCATCGATGCGCTCAAGCAGGTCGAGGGCGCCTATTCGCTGATCTGCATGACGCCGGCGGGGATGATCGCGTGCCGCGACCCGCTGGGCATCCGGCCGCTGGTGATGGGACGGCTGGGCGACAGCTTCATCTTTGCCTCGGAGACGGTCGCGCTCGACGTGGTCGGTGCGACCTATGTCCGCGATGTCGAGCCGGGCGAGCTGGTGATCGTGCAGGACGGCGCGATGCGTTCGATCCGCCCGTTCACCGCGATCGCGCCGCGCCCGTGCATCTTTGAGTGGGTTTACTTCAGCCGCCCGGATTCGATCGCGCAGGACCGCTCGGTCTATACCGTGCGCAAGGGCATCGGCGCCGAGCTGGCGATCGAATCGCCGGTCGATGCCGATCTGGTGATCCCGGTGCCGGATTCGGGCGTCCCGGCCGCGATCGGCTATGCCCAGCAGTCGGGCATTCCGTTCGAGCTGGGCATCATCCGCTCGCACTATGTTGGCCGCACCTTCATCCAGCCGAGCGCGGAAGTGCGGCGGCTGGGCGTCAAGCTCAAGCACAATGCCAACCGCGCGCTGATCAAGGGCAAGCGGATCATCCTGATCGACGATTCGATCGTGCGCGGGACGACGAGCCTGAAGATCGTCGAGATGATGCGCGAGGCGGGTGCCGCCGAGGTGCATATGCGCATCGCCAGCCCGCCGACGACGCATAGCTGTTTCTATGGCGTCGACACGCCCGAGCGCTCGAAGCTGCTCGCCGCGCAGCATGACGTTGCGGGGATGGCGAAGTTCATCAAGGCCGACAGCCTGGCGTTCGTGTCGATCGACGGCCTGTACCGCGCGCTGGGCGAGGCGGAGCGCGGCGACGTGCTGCCGCGTTACTGCGATGCGTGCTTCACCGGCCAGTATCCGACCCAATTGACCGACCATGACGAGCAGGCGGTCAGCCAGCTCGCGCTGCTCGACGAGACGCGTTGATCCGATGACAGAACAGGCACTTGCAGGGCGCATCGCGCTCGTCACCGGCGCGAGCCGCGGGATTGGCGCGGCGACCGCGATCGCGCTGGCGGCACAGGGCGCGCATGTCGTGCTGACCGCGCGCACCGCCGGGGGGCTCGAAGAGGTCGAGGAAGCGATCTTCGCGGCGGGTGGATCGGCGACGATTGCGCCGATGGATTTGATCGAGAGTGATTCGATCCCGCGCCTGGCCGCTGCGGTGGCGGAGCGGTGGGGGAAGCTCGACATCCTCGTGCTGAATGCGGCGGCGCTGGGCACGTTGTCGGCGGTGGCGGCGTTCGACCCCAAAGAGGTGGCCAAGGTGCTGGCGCTCAACGTCAGCGCGCAGGCGGCGCTGATCGGGGCGTTTGATGGCTTGCTGCGCAAGTCCGACGCTGGCCGCGTGATCGGCCTGACGTCGAGCGTTGCGCGCCAGCCGCGTGCCTATTGGGGCCTGTACGGCGCGACCAAATCGGCGTTCGAGACGCTGCTGCTGAGCTATGCCGATGAGGTGCGCAACCTGACCAAGGTGCGCGTGGCGCTGCTCAACCCCGGCGCGACGCGGACCAAGATGCGCGCGCGCGCCTATCCGGGCGAGGCGCCCGAGAGCGTCAAACCGCCGGAAGAGGTGGCAGCGCGGATCGTTGCGATGCTGGGCGAGGATTTCGAGACGGGGGTGTTTGAGGCTTTGGGGTGAGATCCCTCACCTTTCGTCGTACACTCCTCCTCATCGTCACCCCGGGCTTGACCCGGGGCCCAGCTTCTTCTTCCTTTCCGCCCAATGGGCGATGAGCGGCAAGGCGGCTGGGTTTACATCATGGCCAATCGCTATCGCGGGACGATGTATGTCGGCGTGACCGCGAATCTGACGGTGCGCGTCGATCAGCATCGCCGTGGAGAGGGTTCCGCATTTTGCGCGGAATATGGCCTGAAGCGGCTCGTCTGGGCGGAATATGCCGAGGATATCAGCGACTGCATTGCGCAGGAAAAACGCATGAAGCGCTGGCGGCGTGAGTGGAAATTCGCGCTGATCGAGCGCGACAATCCCGAGTGGCAGGACCTTTACGATCAGCTTGCCTGACGAAGGCAGCTGGGCCCCGGGTCAAGCCCGGGGTGACGATAGGGGGTAGCCGAAGCCGCAAATTGACAATGTGCGGACGCACCCCAACTCGCTAGTCAACTATCCACAACTTCGTTCCCACCGGAGCATCGGCATGTCTCGCCGTCGGCAGGCGGCAGCCCCACCGCGCTTCCGCACGTGTAGGATGCACGAACAGTGGTTCAATTCTCAGTGGCAGAGTCTTTTCGGTTCCATCGGGAAGACAAAGGCGTGCGGAGACATCGCGTGGTCCATCATAGTCGCGACAGAGAGGTCCCGGGGACAGCACTACACCAAGTCGGCCGACCTCGAACGCCTCTTCCACGACTAGAAGCGGAGCCGACGTTTCCATCGGCAAGAACTACTCCCCCGCCCCTTCGATCCCCAGCAGTTCCACCGTGAACAGCAGCGTCGCGCCGCCGGGGATCGGGCCGCGGCCGTTGGGGCCGTAGGCGATCTCTGACGGAATCGCGAATTCGACCTTGTCGCCGATGCCCATGAGCTGGACGCCTTCGGTCCAGCCGGGGATGACGCGGTTCAAGGGGAAGGTGATCGGCTGGCCGCGTTTGATCGAGCTGTCGAATTCGGTGCCGTCGGTGAAGGTGCCGACATAATGGACGGTCACGCCGTCCGTCGGGCCGGGGCGTTTGCCGGTGCCGTTGCCAGCGATCAGGCGCCAGCGCAGGCCGGTGGGGGTCACGTTCCAGCCGGTGCCGCTGTGGCGCTCAGCCAGCGCGCGCATCTGGTTGTTGTGCCAGGCGACGTCCTGCGAGCGGTCGGGGGCGTCGTCCTGAACCATGGCTGGCAGTGCGGCGAGCGTGGCGGCGGCGAGTGCGAGGGTGAGGATCATGCTGCGAGGAAAGCCTTTACCTGAGCCTGGAAGAAGGGCGCGTTGTCCCACATGATGAAGTGCGCCGAGGCGGGGACGCGGACCAGCTTTGCGCCTTTGATCGCGGCGAAGGACGCCTGATAAAAGCCGTCCATCTGCGCGTCGGTGACCGGGGCGCCCTTTGGCGTCACATAGAGGACGGTGGTCGGCGCGGTGATCTTGCCGAGTTCCGGCATCAGGTTGGTGACGACGAGTTCGCCATAGGCGCGAGCGGAGACGTCGCGGTCGGACTTCATCGCGTCATCGAGCGCGGGCGCGCGCATGCTTTCGGTCGCGACCATCGAGGCGATCGTGCCTTCAAGCTGCTTGGCGTAGGCGTCCTGCGGGCTGTTGCGCATGCCGGCCATGATCTGGTCGGCGATCGGCTTGAGCGTTTCCGGCGTCGCCTGCGGGCCGCCGAACATCGCGCCGAGGAAGGGCAGCATGTCGACGACCATCAGCTTGCCGACCTGATCGGGGTGACGCGCGGCGAGCATCATCGCCATCGTGCCGCCCATCGAATGGCCGATCACCGCGACCTTGCCGAGCTTGTGTTCGGCGATATAGCGCGAGATTTCCTCGGCCACCGGTGCGGCGACATTGCCTTCGGTATTGCCGCCCTTGTCGAGCCCGCCGAACCCGCGCACCTGCACCTTGTGGTAGCGATAGCCGGGGAGCGCGGCGGTCATCTCCGCCCAGACACGGGGGCTGGAGGACAGGCCGGGGATCAGGATGACGTCGGCGCCCTTCCCCTCCACGGTCACGGCAATGCGGTCGGACGCGAAGTCCTTTGCCAGTGCTGCGCTGGGGAGCAACGCTGCGGTGAGCAGCATCGCCAGTGTCGCGAACAGGCCGCGGCGGTTCATCATCTCAATCCCTCCCGTGTCACAGGCGCCATGCGGGCGGCGCCGGGTCCCCCAATTCGATGAGCAGCTCTTCGTCCACCGCCGCGTCTTCGTCCAGTTCCTCGGCGCTGAAAATCTCTCGGTTCATCACGAAGCTGCCGTGATAGCCCGAGAAGCGCCAGTCGCCGGTGACTTCGGTGCCATCCTCGCTGATCCGGCCCGAATAGGCGACGCTGTGCGCGAGCGGGCCGGATGGGTCGTACTGCTTGGTGAAGGCGAGCGTGTCGAGGCTGCGGCTGCCGGAGACGAAGGCGCGGCGGATTTCGGAGCGGCCGGTATCGTCGGGTTCGGTGATCGTCCCCTCCACCGCGCCGCCAAATTCCTCAAGATGCGCGATGAAGCTGTTTTCGGGGACCTCCCAGCCGGTCGCGAAATAGCGGCCATACCAGACGCCGGTCGCGTCGCGCGGATCGTTCATGCAATTTCCACCAGGGCAATGAGTTCGGGCAGGGTCAGCGGCTCGGCGCAGAGGAAGCCCTGATAATATTGGCACCCCTCCTTTGCCAGCAGGTCGAGCTGTTCGGGGGTTTCGACCCCTTCGGCGATGACGGTCAGGCCGAGCGAGCGCGCCATGTCGATGACGCCGCGCACGACGATGCGGTCGCGCGCGCTGCCGGTAATGTCCTGGGTCAGCTTGCGGTCGACCTTGAGGTAATCGAGCGGGAGCGCCTTGAGATACGCGAGGCTGGAATAGCCGGTGCCGAAATCGTCGATTGCAACGCGGCAGCCGGCCGCGCGCAGCTCGCTGAGCAGGCGTGAGGCTTCGCCGAGATCGTCGATCAGGCCGCCTTCGGTGATCTCCACGGTCAGGCGCGAACGCGGAAAACCGCTGGTGTCGACCCAGTCGAGGAACAGGTCGGCAAAACTCGAGCGCGCGACATCGGCGGCGGTGACGTTGACCGACAGGCGCAGATGGCGGAGCGCGGCGGGCCAGCGCGCGGCCTGTGCGAGTGCGAGCCGCTGGACGTGCTCCGACAGCGCGAGTTCGAGCTCGGCGCGAGCGGCGGCGGCGAACAGGGTTTCTGCGCCAACCTCGCCATGGTCGGGGTGGCGCCAGCGGGCCAGCGCCTCGACCCCGACGATCGCGCCGGTGGCGACCGCGACCTGGGGCTGCATGCGCAACTCGATCTCGCCCGCGTCCATCGCGCGGCGCAGGTCGATGGCGAGCGTTTCGATCGGCACGCTGAGGGTGCGGTCGCTCTCTTCCCCTGCCAGTGCCTCACCCGCCCGTCGCATCAGCGCGGCGGCATCGTCGTCGGGGCGGGAGTGCGCGGTGGCGACGCGCGCGCCGACCGGGGCGATGGCGTCGCCGATGACGAAGGGGCGGGTCAGCGCGTCCTCAACCCCCTTGGCAGCGGCGGCGAGCGTGGCGGAATCGGCATCCTCGACCGCAACGAGGAACTCGGCCCCGCCCATCCGCGCGAACACGGCGCGACGGCCGAGCGTGGCGCGCGCCGCTTCGGCAATGCGGGTCGAGGCGGCGCGCAGCACGGTGTCGCCAGCGTCGCGGCCATAGGCGGTGTTGACCATGTCGAACCGACCGAGCGCGACGAGGATGACGCCGATCGGCTGGGCATCGTCGAGGCGGCGGGTGATCCAGCGGCGCATCCCGGCATCGTCGCGCACGCCGGTGAGCACGTCGCGGACCACGGCGCTCGCGTCCACTTCACCCAGCCGTTCGATCAGGGCATGGATGCGGCCGGTGCGGGCGTCGCGCTGAAGATGTTCGACCACGCGGCCCGCGCCGGGCAGGTCGTGGGCGAAAGCGGTCGCCTGAATGCCGTCGCGCAGTCGCTGAAGCGCGCCGCGCATCGCGCCGCGATCGGCAGCCTCGACATGACGCAGCACGGTGCGCAGCGAAGGCGCCGAGGTCAGGCCGAGCATAGATGCGAGCGCCGGCGTGACCTGAAGCGAGCGCAGCGCGGGGTCGTAGCGCCAGCCGAGCGGCTCGCCGGTCGCGGCGCGGGCGGCTTCGTTGCCGGCGCGCTGGGCATGGCGGGCGGCGAAGCGGAGCGCCTGGACGAACTCGATCTCGCGCATCGGGCTGGCGAGGAAATGGGTGGCACCGGCATCGTAGAACTCGCCGAGCCGGGCGGTGTCGTCGCGCGAGACGAGCGCGAGCAGCGCGCCGCCGCTGGCGCCGGTGACGGCGGCGAGCGTGCGGACGGCGGCGAGCCCTTCATCGACCGATCCGCGCGCATCGACCACTGCCACCGCCGCACCGCTGGCAAGGAAGCGGCGATCGGCCCCCTCCCCGCGCCGCGCCGCGACGACGCGCCAGCCGGCGCGCGCGGCATGGGCGGCAAGCTCGTCACGCTGGCGGAAGGACAGCAGGAACAGCGGGCGATCGCGTCCGGTCATGGGAGCGGCTGGAACGGGCGCGGCGTCGGTCATCGGCAGCAGTCCTAACCCAAGCCCGGGCGGAACCAAAGCCTTGTCCCCGCGCTACGAACAGCTTAGCGCATGGAGGATGGCGATGGATCGGCCTTTGATGGACAAGCATGGCCGTGCGATCCGCTACCTGCGGGTATCGGTGACCGACCGGTGCGACCTGCGCTGTCGCTATTGCATGGCCGAAGAGATGACGTTTCTGCCGCGCAGCGAATTGCTGGCGCTGGAGGAAATCGCGCTGATCGCCGAGCGGTTCGTTGCGCGCGGAGTGACCAAGATCCGGCTGACCGGGGGCGAGCCGCTGGTGCGGCGCGATGCGCTGGATCTGGTGCGGCGGCTGGGGCGCAGCGTCGGCGCGGGGCTGAACGAACTGACGCTGACCACCAATGGAACGCGGCTGGCGACCCATGCGGCGGCGCTGGCGGATGCGGGCGTGCGGCGGATCAATGTCAGCCTGGACAGCCGCGATCCCGAGATTTTCCGGCATATCACCCGGCACGGCGATGTTGCGCAGGTTCTCGACGGTATCGCAGCGGCGCAGGCGGCCGGGCTGGACGTCAAGATCAACATGGTCGCGATGAAGGGGCTGAACGAAGCCGAGATCCCCGCGATGCTGGACTGGACCAGCGCGCAGGGCATCGACCTGACGCTGATCGAGACGATGCCGCTGGGGCGGATCGACGAGGATCGCGCCGATCGCTTCGTGCCGTTGACGGCGGTGTTCGACGATTTGTCTGCACAATTCGACCTGACCCGCGATGCCCATGACAGCGGCGGTCCGGCGCGCTACTGGCGGGTCGGCGGGACCGGCGCGCGGCTGGGCCTGATTTCCCCGCTTACGGGCAATTTCTGCGACAGCTGCAACCGCGTGCGGCTGACCACGGAGGGCAAGTTGTTCACCTGTCTGGGCCATGACGACCAGGTCGATCTGAAGGCTGCGATCCGCAGCGGCGGGCTGGCGGCGGTCGATGACGCGATCGATGCGGCGCTGGCGGCCAAGCCCGCTCGGCACAGTTTCGACGTCGCCCCGGGCGCTGCGCCGGCTGTTTCGCGGCATATGAGCGTGACCGGCGGATGAGCGACGTACGCCGGGCGCTGGCCGCCTCTCCCACCACGCCGGCGGAAACCGCTGCGGCGGAACTGCTCGCCGGGCGCGACTGGGTGCCGGTCGATGACGCCGACATGGTCGTTGCGCTGGGTGGCGACGGGTTCATGCTGCAGACGCTGCACGCGATGCTGGAGCGACGGCGGATCGTACCGGTGTTCGGGATGAACCTGGGCACCATCGGCTTTCTGATGAACGATTGGCAGCCCGAGGGGCTTGAGGATCGGCTGGCGCGGGCGCGGCCGTTCAAGGTGTCGCCGCTGGTGATGACCGCGACGACGATGGATGGCGAGCGCCACGTCCTGCCCGCGATCAACGAGGTGTCGCTGCTGCGCGAGACGCGCCAGACCGCCAAGCTGGAGGTGCGCGTCAACGACCGCGTCGTGCTGCCCGAACTGGTGTGCGACGGCATCCTGGTGGCGACACCGGCGGGGTCGACCGCGTATAATCTGTCGGCGCATGGCCCGATTTTGCCGCTCGGCTCGCGGCTGCTGGCGCTGACCCCGATCAGCCCGTTCCGCCCGCGGCGCTGGCGCGGCGCGATCCTGCCCGAAAAGACGCGAATCTCGCTGCGCGTGCTCGACCCCGGCAAGCGCCCGGTCAGCGCGGTGGCGGACCAGCGCGAGGTGCGCGACGTGGCGCAGGTCGACATCGCGATCGACCGCAACCGCGACCTGACGTTACTGTTCGATCCGGAACATGCGCTGGATGAGCGGATCACGATGGAACAGTTTATCGCGTGAGCTTCTTATCCTCCCCCGCCAGGGGGAGGTGGCATGCGAAGCATGACGGAGGGGGCGGAAGCACGTCGGCTAGAGACGATAGGGCACAGCCGTCCTCCCCCTCCGTCGCCTTCGGCGCCACCTCCCCCTGGCGGGGGAGGATTTCTTCCCAAAAAATCCCGTTTTCCCCGCTTGCAATGCGCCGCACCCCTTCGTATAGGCGCGCCTCGCTGTCGTTCCCCGATAGCTCAGCGGTAGAGTAGGTGACTGTTAATCACTTGGTCGTTGGTTCGAATCCAACTCGGGGAGCCAGCCTTTTTCCGACATTGCTGGAACCGGCCACCCGCCCGCGCCCCTTGCGCCAAGCGGGTTTCTGTCGTTTCGTTCAGCTCAGGGACATTTGGCCTATGCTGTTCGTTGTCATCGCAGCATCGGCACGATTCGCCGCAGAACGAAGCACTTAGGAGGAAAATGATGTCCAGCAGACACGCACGCCGTTCGCGGATTGCGGCGGCCGCGCTTGCGCTTGCCAGCGCTAGCGTGCTCGCATCCTGCGCCACCCCGACGCCCTATCAGCCGGCGACCGGCATGGGCACGTCGCGCACGGGATATTGGGACGAACAGATCGAGAGCGACCGCTTCCGCGTCACCTTTGCCGGCAACAGCATCACGTCGCGCGAGACGGTCGAGCGTTACCTGCTCTATCGCGCGGCGCAGCTGACGGTTGAGCGCGGCGGGGATCATTTCATCCTGTCGGACCGCGATACCGAGAAGAAAACCCGCACCTATGCGACACCCAGCCCGTTCAGCAGCGGCCCGTGGGGCGGCTGGGGTCCGTCGTGGCGCTATTACGGCCCGCGCTGGGGCTGGCGCAGCTGGAGCCCATGGGGCGGCGATCCCTTCTTTGACCGCGACATCGATATCCGCACCGTCGAACGCTATGAGGCGAGCGCGGAGATCGTGATCGGCAAGGGCCGCAAGCCCGACAATGTCCGCGCGTTCAATGCGCGTGAGGTGATCGAGAATCTGGGCGCGTCGATCGCGCCGCAGCGTCCGCGGTGACTTAAGATCCTTCCCCGTCAGGGGGAGGACCAGAAAAAAGGGCCGCCCGGTCTGACCGGGCGGCCCTTTTCATGTCAGCGCTGGGTGGCGGTCACACCACTGCGCCGTGGCACTGCTTGTACTTGCGGCCCGAACCGCACGGGCATGGCGCGTTGCGGTTGACGCGGCCTTCCCAGGTGGCGGGGTCGTCGCCGAGCGCGTCGCCCGCCGGACGCGGGATCTGCATCGGGGGGAGCTGGTTCGAGATCAGGCCAGCGCTGCCCGCATCCCAATCCGCGCTGTTGTCGAGGCCGGTAAGCGGATCGATATGCGTCGTCAGGAAATCGGGCAGTTCGGGCAGTTCCGGTGGGGCCTGGAACTGGAATTCGGCCCAGGCGAGCGTGCGGGTCACATCCTCGCGGATCGCGACCAGCATGCGTTCGAACATCGCGAACGCTTCCTGCTTATACTCGTTGATCGGCGTCTTTTGCGCATAGGCGCGCAGGTGGACGACCTGACGCAGCGCGTCGAGCATCGCGAGATGCTCCTTCCAGTGATGGTCGAGATTCTGGAGCAGGATCGACTTTTCGATCGAGGTCCAGGTTTCCGGATCAAGGTCGCCCGACTTGGCGTTGACGCGCGCGCTGGCAAGCTCGCGGATGCGGATTTCGACATCCTCCGGCTCGATGCCGTCCTGCGTCGCGATCCACTCCTCGACCGGCGCCTCGATGCCCAGCATCTCGTTCGCGCGGGTCTTCAGCCCCTCGATATCCCATTGCTCGGGATAGGTTTCGGGCGGGCAGGCAGCGCCGACAATGTCGTTGACCGCTTCGGCGCGCATATCCTCAACCACGTCGCCGACGGTGTCGGCGTCCATGATGTCGGCGCGCTGTTCGTAGATCACCTTGCGCTGATCGTTCATCACGTCATCATATTCGACGACCTGCTTGCGGATGTCGTAGTTGCGCGCCTCGACCTTCTTCTGCGCGGTCTCGATCGCCTTGGTCAGCCACTTGCTGCCGATCGCTTCACCATCGGCGATGTTGTTGCGCATCATCTTGGCGAACAGTGTGTCCGGGCCGAAGATGCGCAGCAGATCGTCGTCGAGGCTGAGGTAGAAGCGCGACAGGCCGGGGTCGCCCTGACGGCCCGAACGGCCGCGGAGCTGATTGTCGATGCGGCGGCTTTCATGGCGTTCGGTGCCGAGCACGAACAGGCCGCCGGCTTCGAGCACCTTTGCCTTTTCGGCGGCGATCTCGGCCTTGATCTGCGCCACTGCGGCGTCGCGCTCCGGCCCCTCGGGCATCTCGCCCAGTTCGGCCTCGACGCGGAATTCGAGGTTGCCGCCGAGCTGGATGTCGGTGCCGCGGCCCGCCATGTTGGTGGCGATCGTCACCGCGCCGAGCCGGCCGGCCTGGGCGACGATATGCGCTTCCTGCTCATGGAAGCGGGCGTTGAGGACCGAATGGTCGACGCCTTCCTTGGTGAGATATTCGCTGAGCAGTTCGGACTTTTCGATCGACACGGTGCCGACGAGGACCGGCTGGCCCTTCACCGCATGCTCGCGAATGGTGCGGGCGATGGCGATGAACTTGTCCTGCATCGTCTTGTAGAACTCGTCCTCCTGATCGATCCGCTTGACCGAAACGTTGGTCGGGATGGTGACGACGTTCATCTTGTAGATGTCGAAGAATTCGGGTGCCTCGGTCGCGGCGGTGCCGGTCATGCCCGACAGCTTGGGGTACATGCGGAAATAATTCTGGAAGGTGATGCTGGCGAGCGTCTGGTTCTCAGGCTCGATCTGCACGCCTTCCTTGGCCTCGACCGCCTGGTGCAGGCCGTCCGACCAGCGGCGGCCGTCCATCATGCGGCCGGTGAATTCGTCGATGATGACGACCTTGCCGTCCTTGACGATGTAGTCGATGTCGCGCTTGTACATGACGTTCGCGCGCAGCGACTGGTTGAGGTGGTGGACCACCTGGGTATTCTCGAAATCATAGAGGTTGCTGCCCTTGAGCAGCCCGGCATCCTCAAGCATCCGCTCGGCGGCTTCGATGCCCTCCTCGGTCAGGACGATGCTCTTCTGCTTCTCGTCCTTCTCGTACAGCTCGGGCGCCAGCTGCTTCACGATCGCATCGACGCCGACATAGAGCTCGCTCTTGTCGTCGGTCGGGCCGGAGATGATCAGCGGGGTGCGCGCCTCGTCGATCAGCACCGAGTCGACTTCATCGACGATCGCCATCGCGAACGGGCGCTGGACCATCGACGCGCGGTCATACTTCATGTTGTCGCGCAGATAGTCGAAGCCGAATTCGTTGTTCGTGCCGTAGGTGATGTCCGAGGCATAGGCCTCGCGCCGCTGATGATCGGCGAGGTTGGGGACGATCACGCCGACGGTCAGGCCGAGGAAGCGGTAGATCTGGCCCATCCATTCGGAGTCGCGGCGGGCGAGATAGTCGTTGACGGTGATGACGTGCACGCCGTTGCCCGGCAGCGCGTTGAGATAGCAGGCGAGCGTCGCCACCAGCGTCTTGCCCTCACCCGTCCGCATTTCCGCGATCTCGCCGCGGTGGAGGACGATGCCGCCGATCATCTGCACGTCGAAATGGCGCATCCCGAGCACGCGGACGCCAGCCTCGCGCACCGTGGCGAACGCTTCGGGGAGGATCGCGTCGAGTTTTTCGCCATTGGCGAGCCGTTCGCGGAACTTGACGGTCTGCGCCGCCAGTTCGTCGTCTGACATCGCCTTGAGCGTGGGTTCGAAGCCCTCGATCTTGGCGAGAATGGGGTTGAGCGAACGGACGTACCGGTCGTTGGACGAACCGAACAGGGACTTGGCCAAGCCGCCGAACATGATGATTTCCAGTCGTGTGAAATTGCAGGGTGTGCGCCCGCGTCGCGAGCGCCAACGATTCGAATGCGAAATGGATGCCAGCCGCAGGGAATGCGGCGGCGCGCGCGGCTATTCGAGCCGGCGTTCGCTGGTCAGGCGGGCGGAGGTGCCGGCCGGAGCATCATGGATCGCGAACAGCGCAGCAGCGGGCGCTTCGCGGGTGGCAAGGGGTCGGCTGGCAACCGCAGCCGCGACGCTCGACACCGCTTCGACCGTCGTGTCGGCGGTGCGGGAAATGGCGGTGTCGCTGCGCTGCTGGAATCCGCGCATATCCCGGTCACCGGCGATAACACCGGTGAGGCTCGCGAGGAGCGCAGAGAGGAACAGCAGCAATTGCACGCGAAAACCCGTTAAACGGCCCCTTGTTGCCCGGCGGTGAACGACGGACCGAACGTCACATAGGAACTCGCGAGGGTCGCGTCCATGGCAAAGGCTCAGGGCGCCGCATCTTCGAACAAGTCGGCGGGATTGACATGCGTGATCCGCCTCAGCCCGATCGGATCCGCGCCGGCGCGGACGAGCCCTTCGACGATCGCACTGCAAGCCTCATCCTTGATCGTGCGCCAGTCCCCGCCCCACTGCAGCGCACATGTAAAGCCATCGCGCTGCTTGGCGATCCTGATCATTGCCGCTGATCCGCCGCTATCCGGGGGAATGTCCCAGGCGAAACGCATCGAATAGGTGCCTTCGACCGGCTTGCCGGCGGCATCGGTTGCCGATTTGAAGCGCCCGCGTTCGAGGATCAGGCGGCAGGTTGCCCCGTCGAGCGACGCCGAACCGGAACTTCGCGCTACCGCACATGCGCGCACCGATCCATCATCGCCGACGGTCAGCGCAACCTCGACACGACCCTCTGCCCCGGCGCGCCGGGCATCGGGCGGATAATCCTCACTGGTAACCCAGCTACCAGGATCGATCGGAGTTGCGTTCATGGGATGCGGGGCGATCGCCTGTACGGAAAGCGTCAGCAAGGCTGTCAGGAACATCGCAACACTCCATTTCGGGGATTGCTCAACGCCCCCGGACCACTTCACATCCCACACGCGCATCGGGATAGACGTCGAGCTTCATCGAGCGCACGCGGACTTCGGCGACGCGGGGGTCGGCGGACAAAGCGAGCGCGGCGACGGCGTCGCACAGGGTTTCCTGAAGCTCGATATGCCCCTTCGCCGCCAGTGCCAGGATGCCGGTGCGCAGATAGTCGTAGTCGACCACGGCATCGATCGCGTCATGCGGCGGCGCATCATAGACGCAGCGCATG
The DNA here is from genome assembly GCA_942493255.1 of uncultured Alphaproteobacteria bacterium. Lineage (GTDB taxonomy): Bacteria > Pseudomonadota > Alphaproteobacteria > Sphingomonadales > Sphingomonadaceae > Sphingomonas. The sequence continues at coordinate 3,090,403 of OW818683.1, forward strand.
GCGACGTTGAGTTCGACCCGCTGGGGCGCGGCGCGTTCATGATCGTGAATGCCAAGTCCGATTTCGGCGACGAGGCCGTCGAGATGGATGGTATATTCAGCCATGCGGGCGGTCCCTTCCGGTGAACATCACGTCGCTGTCGCGCTTCACGAGGCGCTGACCGCAATCAACGAAGACGTTCTGGCCGGTGATGCTGCGGGTGGTGAGCAGATAGGCGACGGTCGCGGCGAGATCGCTGAGGTCGACCGGGCGTTCGAGCAGATTGGCCGAGGCGATGGTGGCGAACTCTTCCGGTGTCTGGTCGAGGCTCGGCAGGCTCAGGCCCGGCGAGACGGCGTTGACGCGGACGCGCGGGGCAAGCTGCATCGCGAGCAGGGTCGTGGCTTCGGCCAGCGCCGCCTTGCTGAGCGTGTAGGTCAGGAAGTCGGGGTTGGGGTTGGCGAGCTTCTGGTCGAGCAGGTTGACGATCGCCCCCTCCCCCAGCCCGACCTGCGCCGCGAGTGCCGAGGCGAGCAGTAGCGGCGCGCCGACATTTATGTGCATGTGCCGGTCGAGCCCGGCATAGTCGGCGAGCGGCATCGCGTCCCACGCAAAGCGCGATGCGTTGTTGACCAGCCCTTCGACCGGTCCACCGAGCGCATCGGCGGCGGCGGCGATCAGATTGCGGGTGTCGGTTGCATCGGACAGGTCGGCGGTGACCGGGGCGACGCCGAGTTCGGCCGCGAGCGCCGCTGCCTCGTCATGCGAGTCATGATGATGGACCGCGACCGCGTGCCCATCCGCAACGAGCCGCCGCACGATCGCCGCGCCGATCCGCCGCGCGCCGCCAGTGACGAGGATCCGCATCAATAGCCCATCAGCGCGAGCACTTCCTTGCGGCTGCGCTCGTCTTCGCGGAATGTGCCCATCATGCGGCTGGTCACCATGCCGACACCGGGGGTGCGGACGCCGCGCGCGGTCATGCAGGCATGGCTTGCCTCGATCACCACCGCGACGCCGCGCGGCTTAAGATGCTCCCAGATGCAATCGGCGACCTCGGCGGTCAGGCGCTCCTGCACCTGAAGGCGGCGGGCAAAGGCGTGGAGCACGCGGGCGAGCTTGGAAATGCCGACGACATGGTCCTGCGGCAGATAGGCGATCGACGCCTTGCCGATGATCGGCGCCATGTGATGTTCGCAATGCGACTGGAACGGAATGTCCTTGAGCAGGACGATCTCGTCATAGCCGCCGACCTCTTCGAACACGCGGCTCAGGTGATGGGCGGGGTCCTCGCCATAGCCCTGGCAATACTCCTTCCACGCCCGCGCAACGCGCTTGGGCGTGTCGATCAGCCCTTCGCGACTCGGGTCGTCACCGGCCCAGCGCAACAGCGTGCGGATCGCGTCGGCAACCTCATCGGGCACCGGAATCTTCGGTGGCGACGTGACCATGTCGCCATCCATCGCATCGTCATGATCTTGGCAGCTCATCCGGCCCCGTCCCCCGAAACTTCCTGTTACGCTACGGCATGCGGATGCGGCCGTGTTGCCCAGCGGCCACAGATGGTATCGTAACGGGAAATAGCAAGCATTTCCGCCGGATTGCCGGGGCGATTTGACGTTGACGTAAGGATTCGAGCGACGGTAGCGTGCGGGTTAACGACAACAAGAAGAATGGTCCCGGAGGGAAGACCCCGGAGAACCCAGAGAGGAGAGACCCACCATGCGAACGCTCCAGCTGTTTTCCGCATCCGCCCTGGCCTTGATCGCCGCCACCCCGGCCATCGCCCAGGACACCACCACCCCCGCCGCGCAGGAAGAAGAGGCTTCGGGTAACGAAGTCGTGATCACCGCGACCCGCCGCAACGAAACCGTGCAGGATGTGCCGATCGCGGTGACCGCGGTCCCCGCGGCGCTGCTCGAGAATGCGGGCATCGAAGATATTCGCGGGCTGGAGCAGCTGGCACCGTCGCTGCAGAGCTCGACCGGCCAGTCGTCGGCGACCGGCACCACCTTGTATATCCGCGGCATCACCACCGCGGGCGACAACCCAGGGTTCGAGCCGGCGGTCGGCGTGTTCATCGACGGCGTGTTCCGCGCGCGTGCAGGTGTCGCGATTTCCGAGCTGCCGCAGCTTGAGCGCGTCGAAGTGCTGCGCGGCCCGCAAGGTACGCTGTTCGGCCGCAACACCTCGGCCGGCGCGCTGTCGATCTTCACTGCCCAGCCGGCATTCGAGCTCGGCGGCTATATCGAGGGCAGCTACGGCAACTATAACGCGTTCGAGCTGAAGGGCGCGATCACCGGCCCGGTGACCGACCAGCTCGCGCTGCGCGTCGATGGCGGCTATCGCAAGCGCGACGGCTATATCGAGGACGTCAACGCCGACCGCTCGTTCAACAATATCGACCGCTGGTACGCCCGTGGCCAGGCGCTGTACGACACCTCGACCTTCTCGCTGCGCCTGATCGCGGATTATTACGAGACGGACGAGCAGTGCTGTGGCGCGATCTCGGCCGTGCGCGGATCGTTCGCGCCGCTGATCCAGGGCATTGCCGCCGCACAGGGCCGGACCGGCCTGTTCGTCGGCACGAGCCGCACCGTCGGCGGCCTGCCGACCACGGTCGATCCCGAGCAGCGCCGCATGGCCGCGTCGCCGAACCGCGATCTGAGCGAGCGCGTGCGCGACTGGGGCATTTCGGGCGAGATCAACGCCGAGCTGGGCGACATCAAGTTCACGTCGATCACCGCCTATCGCGACTGGCGCGTGCGGCGTAACCAGGATGTCGATTTCTCGGGCATCGATCGCGCCTATCGCGAAGGCTATCGCAACGAGCTGGTCGACTTCACCCAGGAGCTGCGCTTCCAGGGTTCGGCGTTCGGCGGCGCGCTCGACTGGCTGGTCGGCGGCTTCTACCTCAACGAAACCAACAAGGTCCATGACACGGTCCGCGTCGGCAATGACGGCAACCGCTATGTCGACTCGATCTTCAACGCGCTCGCCGGCCCGTCGTTCGGCGGAGCGGTGCAGTTTTATGGCTCGCTGGGCTCCGCCCCGACGCCGGGCGGTGTGTTCCTGAACCCGGCAGTGCCGAACTCGCTGCTCGCCTATCAGGCGGCATATGGCGCGGCGCTGGCGCCGGTCGTCGGGTGCTTCCGCACCGCAGTCGGCGCGGCGCCGTCGGGCGTGGTGCCGGTCGCAACCTGCAACGCGCTTGGCTATTCGCCGACGCCGGTCGCGGGCCTTGCCGCACTCGCCGCCAGCCCGCTGCCCGGCGTGACCGCCGGCCAGGGCAACAACAACGACTATCGCGTCAAGACCAACGCCTTCGCGCTGTTCACGCACAACATCATCAACATCAGCGACAAGCTGTCGCTGACGCTGGGTGCGCGCTGGAACTATGAGAAGAAGGACTTCACCGCGACGGTCAGCAACAACACCGGCAGCTGCACCTTCTTCAACCAGGTGCGTGCGGGCAACACGGCGGCGGTCCAGTACGCCACGCTGCTCCGCCAGCTCGGCCTGTTCAACAACCTGTTCCTGCTGAGCTGTAACCCGGCGATCAACACCGAGTTCAACGGCAGCTATGCCCATGACCGCGATGAGAGCAAATTCACCGGCACCGCCAAGCTGGCGTACAAGGTGAATTCCGACATCCTCGTCTATGGTGGCTATGACCGCGGCTATAAGTCCGGCGGGTACAACATGGATCAGGCGACGTTCGACAGCGTCCTGCTGGGCGGCAACGGCCCGCAGGCGAGCGATCTGGAGTTCGGATCGGAATCGGTCGATGCCTATGAAATCGGCGTGAAGACGCAGTGGGGCCGCGCCTTCACCTTCAACATCGCCGCATTCTACCAGAAGTTCAGCAACCTTCAGTCGCTGGTGTTCAGCGGCAACAACTTCGTCGTGCAGAATGTCGACAGCACGACCAGCAAGGGCGTCGAGGTTGAATCGATCGTCCAGCCGGTGCGCGACTTCACCGTCCGCCTGGGCTACAGCTACATCGACGCGCAATATGATGCCGACAACAACTTCGTCGGCACCCCGCTCCAGGGTCAGGAAGGCCGTCAGGTCAGCAACCAGCCCAAGCACACGGTGACGGTGGCGACGACGTGGACGCCCAGCATCACGTCGGGCATCCGTGGCCTCATCCATGTCGACATGCGCTACAACAGCGAAGTCAACATCCCGTCGAACAACCCGAACCCGGTCACGGGTCGGACCGCGCTGTACAATCAGGGTTATCCGCTGGTCGGCGCGCGCATCGGCATCCAGACCGAGGACCGCCAGAAGAGCCTGGAGTTCTTTGTCGAGAACCTGACCAACCAGTACTACCACGTCACCGGCTTCGCGGTGCCCGAGCAGACCGGCAACTATGCCGCCTATCCGGGCCTGCCGCGCTTCTTCGGCGTGAAGGCGAAGGTCGGCTTCTGATCCTGAGCTGATCGGGGCCGGTCGATCCGGCTCTGCGAGACATGGGGCGCGCTCGGGACACCGGGCGCGCCTCTTTCGTTTTCAGCTTGGCTGAATTGCGGCGGCGCGTGCAGGTTTGCCGGTGGGAACGGGTCGAAAGGCCGCTCGATTGCGCCGGATCGCCCCTCTGGAGCGGTGGAGAGGCGAGTTCTCCACAAACAAACGTATCAAACCCCCTTGGAACCGCATCAAATACGTGCATCGTGGAGAGAACCGGATTACATCCGGCGCAGCGACAACGGTGGCAAGGCTTTGGTCTGGCCGTCGGCGCTGACCAAGATCGGGATCCGGCATCGGTTGTCGGACCGCAGAGGAGAAGAATAGAATGGCCGAAAACAAGGCATCTGGCGGCGCCCGTGGCGGGATCGCCAAGCCCGTCACCCCCTCGCCCGAGCTCGCCGCTATCGTCGGCACCGCAGAGCTGCCGCGCAGCGAGATCGTCAGCAAGATGTGGGAATACATCAAGAAGCACAATCTCCAGAACCCCGAGAACAAGCGCGAGATTCTGGCGGACGACAAGCTGAAGCCCATTTTCGGCGCGGACAAGGTGACGATGTTCGAGATGAACAAGCACATCGCGAAGCACGTCAAGTAAGTTACGTTCCGGAGCGATCCGGATCGGACAGCGAGAGCCTCCGAAGCCGCTGGCTTCGGAGGCTTTTTCGATCCAAGATAGTACCTCGCAGTGGCGGGGGGACCGGGGGGACCACGGGTGAACGGGTATACGGGGAGACTGCTGGAGCGACTTCCGCTTGCCCGCGCGCATCGCTGGCAGGGCTATAGCGCTGCCATCCTGCTGTCGCTGATCGGGCTGGTGACGCGATGGGTGCTGGCCGATTCCTTCCCGCCGGGCTTCCCCTTTCTCACCTTTTTCCCGGCAGTGGTGCTGTCGGGTTTCCTGTTCGGGCGCGGCCCCGGCATCCTGTCGGCGGTGCTGTGCGGGCTGCTCGCCTGGTATTTCTTCATCCCGCCCGAAATGAGTTTTGCGCTCGAACGCGGCGCCGCGGTCGCCATGGGTTTTTACGTCGGCGTGGTCACGGTGGACCTGCTGCTGATCGACTGGATGCAGCGCGGCACTGCGCAGCTGCGGCAGGAGCGCGAGCGCTGCGAGAAGCTGGCCGATCGCAGCCAGTTGCTGTTCAGCGAGCTGCAGCACCGGGTGTCGAACAATCTGCAGATGGTCGGCGCGGTGCTGGCATTGCAGCAGCGCAGCGTCGCCGATCCGGCGGCGCGGCAGGCGCTGGTCGATGCCGGGGCAAAGTTGCAGACGATCGGGCGGATCCAGCGCCAGCTCTACGACCATAGCGGCGATCCCCAGACGCTGGAGCGGATACTACCCGACCTGGTCGATGATCTGCTCACGACGTCGGGGCGCCCCGGCGTCACCGCGACGGTCGAGGTCGACAGCGCGATCAAGCTTCCGCCGGATTCGATCATCCCGGTCGCGCTGATCGTTGCGGAAACGATCGCGAACGCAGTCGAGCACGGCTTTGCCGGGCGCGAGACCGGACGGATCGAGGTGCGGATGTGCGCGGGCGCCGGCAGCGTGACGCTGACCATCGCGAACGACGGAGCAAGCCCGCCAGCGGACTTCAGCGCGGCGGCGGCGACCAGCCTGGGCCTGCGGATCTCGCGCACCCTGGCCGATCAGCTTGGCGGCAGCTTCGATCTGACGCCGCGCGATGGGGGCGGCGCGATCGCCACGCTGCGGTTCAAGCCGGCCGCTGGGTAACCAACTTACGTCGCGTGCCGGTCGATCAGCGCGAACAGCGCGCGGCTCCAGCCGGTCCAGCTTGCCTCAAGACTGGCGGGATCGACGGCGGTGGCATCGTCGGTGCGGGCATGGTGCAGGCGGTGGGCGCCGATCGTCGCGACCATGTTGCGATAGCCGCGCTCCATGAAATGGCGCGCCTCGCCTGCGCTGTTCTCGATCGTCGCGGGATAAGGCTGCTGATAGCCGGGTAGCGCGGCGAGCAGTGGCCGGAGTGTGCCGAGCCAGGCTTCGGGTGCGAGCAGATAGCGTTGCGCGTCGGCGGCGGGCAGCGGGGCGAGGACGCCATCGGCGACCTCATGCCAGTCGCGCGCGGCAAAGCCTGCACCGAGATGCACCCACAGGCGCACCTGATCGGGCGGCGGGGCGTGCGCGCCAGCATAGGCGTCGCCGCCGACATATTCGCGCTCATGCCCGACCAGCCCGGCAAAGTGCAGATCGGCATCGGGGTAGCGGCGCGCGAGTAGCGGCGCGACGTGCAGAAATGCGGCGATCCCCGACCCACGCTCGCCCGCACAACCGAACCAGCCGGACAGCGGCGTGGTGACGATAATCGCCCGCCCCTGCCCCCGCCGCCGCGCGACGATGTTCGCCGAGGATGCGGTGATCGCTTGGCCCTCTACCACGATCCGTCCGGCATCGCCCCGTGCCGCTGCGGCGACGATCGGCCCGGCGTCGCGTGGCGCGATGACGAGGGTCGGGATCGCAGAGACCGGATGTTCGAGCGGGGCGTTGAGCGCCAGCGCCTCCCCCGACGGCCCGCGCGTGACCAGCACCAGCCCGACGCATCCGGCGGCGAGCGCCGCTTTCACCGGTCGGGCGGTGCGCGCTTCGAGGATCGAGGAATGGCGCGCATAGGGAAGGCGGATCACCGCGATCTTGCCGCTCAGCCGCCCCGGATCGGCCGGCTCATCCGCGAGCACCAGCGGCGCGGACAGGCCGGCGGGGCCGGTCGGGCACGCAGGGCGCTGGACGATGCCGTCAAGCTGGACCGCCCCGGTCGCGATCGTGGCGCGGGCAACATCATGGTCGGCGTAGCGGACCGGCTGGCGCGCAACCGCGAACCCGGCGGCGCGGAGCCGCGCTTCGACCCAGTCGAGTGTTGCGAGGTTCCCTGGCGTACCGGTGCGGTGCGGGCCGAGTGCGGCATAGTGGCGCACATCGTCCATCAGCGACGGCCCCGCCGCCGCCGCGCTCGCCATGCCGGCGGGCAAGCTGGTCGCCAGACCGAGTGCCAGGGTCGTGCGCCGGTCGAGCAAGGGGCCGCCGCCGCTCATGGCGTCACGCGCTTGTCGGTGCGGAAGTCTAGATCGGGGCGCTCCCCGACCAGCATCGTGCGCGTCGGCGCCTCGACACTGTCCTGAGCGGAGAGGCGCGCGATCAGGGCAGCGCCATGCGCCGCCATCGCACTGCGCCAGGCGGCGACATCGTCGTACCAGAACACCGCAACATGGCTGTAGCCGCGCGGGATCGCGGCGGCATGGAGCTGGACCCGGCGGGTCTGGGGCAGCGCGGTCAGCGGGGCCAGCGCCTCTCGCACCCACGCATCCGCGTCTGCGGTTCCGGCGGGCGGGCGGATGAACACCACCCAGCGCGCATAGGGCACCGCCTTGTCGGGGGTGGCCGCGTCCTTGATCGCAACCGCTGGCAGCTTGACCGTCACCGTGCGGGTCTTGATCCCTGCAGCGATGGCGGGGTCCGGCTGGGTCGGTGGATGCGCGGCCATCGCCTCCCCCGTCACCCCGGCGCGGAACGCCGCGACGCTGGCAAAGCCGATTTCGGTCAGGCGGCCATCGACCAGCTTCAACTGCTCGGCCTCTTGGGGCGTCGTGCGATAGCTGCGATGGCTGACATAGCGGGTCTGGCGGTTCTGTGCGCGCGCCAGCGTCTCGGGGGCGTGATAGGTGATGTACCAGCGGTCGACCGCAAGCAGATCGACCGGTGGCTTCACCTCGACCATCACGAAATGCTGGATCGGCACCTCCTGCGCGCGCACCGCCGGGGCGGTCAGCGCGGCGAGTGCCAGCAGGGGGGCGAGGAGCTTCATGGCATCACCTTCATCGCCACCAGCCGCTGCGGCAGCCGCCGATAGCCGGTTGAAAAGACCAGATATTGCTCCCCCGCGGCCATATAGGTCATCGGCGCGCCGAGCATGAAATCGGGCAAGGTCAGCGTCGCAATCACCGCCCCGCTTGCCTTGTCGAGCGCGCGCAGCCGGGGTTCGGCGGTGATCCGGTCCTGCGGCCCTTCGCCGACGAACAGCAGCGTCTTGGTCGCCAGTATCTGCGCCCGGCCGAACGACCCGGCATCGCCGGGGTGGAGCGCACGAAACGCTGGCAGGCGGCTCATCCCGCGGCCGTTCGGCGTCATCCAGCGGTGGTCGCCACTCGCCATGTCGATACAGGTGGTGCGGCCATAAGGCGGCTTGAGCAGCGGCAGCCCGCGCGGCCCGCGCGCGATCACGCGTGCCCCGGCGACCTCGACCTCGGCCTGTTCGGTCGCGCGGATATTGCCCTTGTCATCCAGCGCGATGTGCAGCGGGACATTGACCGAAGGGACGAACAGCCGCCCGCTTTCCGGGTCGAACGCCGCGCCATTCCAGTTCGCGCCGCCGACGAAGCTTGGCATGATGATCGTCGGCTTGCTGCCCGGCGGGGTGAAGATCGAGCCGTGGAGATAGCCCGCAAGCGCCGCCTGCGCCTCCGCCTTCAGTTCCGGCGTGAAGTCGATCAGGTCATCGGGCGTGATCCCCTGTCGGTCGAACGGTAGCGGCCAGGTCGGATGCGGCTGGGTCGGGCTGGTCCGCTCGCCCGGCAGGGTGGATTGCGGGACGGGGCGTTCCTCGATCGGCCAGATCGGCTCCCCGGTTGCGCGGTCGAACACGAACAGGAACGCGTGTTTGGTGACCTGCATCACGATCTTGCGGCGGCGACCGGCGATGGTGACATCGCCCAGGATCGGCGCGGCGGGCAGGTCATAGTCCCACACGCCGTGATGGACCGTCTGAAAATGCCAGCGGCGCTTGCCGGTCTTGAGGTCGATCGCGACCAGACTGTCGCCGAACAGCCCGTCGCCGGGCCGGTCGCCGCCATAGAAATTGTTGGTCGGCGTCGACACCGGGGCATAGACGATGCCCAGCTCCAGATCGGCGCTCATCGGCGCCCACACATTGGTGTTGCCGGTGCGGCGGTGCGATCCGTCCTTCCAGCTTTCGACGCCAAATTCGCCGTCGAGCGGGATGGTGTGGAATACCCAGAGCAGCCGCCCGCTGCGCGCGTCGAAGGCGCGGATGTCGCCGCGCGGCATCAGCCGGCCATCGGCGCGGTCGTCGATATAGCTGCCGATGACGATGACATCGCCCGCGACCAAGGGCGGGGAGGTGATGCCGTAGATGCCGGGCTCGTCCGGCACCGGCCGGACCATGCCGACACTGCGCAGATCGACCACGCCCTTGTCACCAAACTCCGCGATCGGCTTGCCGCTGTGCAGCGCCAGCGCCATCAGCCGCCCGTCGCCGGTCGCGAGGATGACGCGCGCCGACTTGCCGCGGCCCCACACCGCGATGCCGCGATGGAGGAAGCCTTTGGTCGTGGTCGGGCCACGCTTCCAGCTCTCCGGGTCGAAGCGCCACAGCGTTTGCCCAGTGACCGGATTGAGCGCCGCGACCTGTGACATCGCCGTGCTGGTGATCAGCATCCCTTCGGCGAAGACCGGGGTGGACTGGAACTCGCCGGGCTTCAGGCTGGGGTTAGCGGCGAGGATTTCGGCGTCGGGCGACTCCCAGGTCCAGGCGACGCCGAGCCGGGCGACGTTGCTGGCGTCGATCGCGTCGAGCGCCGAATATTTCTGCGCGGCGAGGTTGCCCGCATAGTGGCGCCAGGGCTGGTCCGCTGTAGCGCGCGACGCCCGCGCGGCGGCGGGAAATGCCAGCAGCGAGGACCCGGCGAGCGCGCCGCCGATCACCCGGCGCCGGGACAGCCCCGCCATCACAGCCGCTCGATCGCCGGGGGTGACCAGCGCCCCTGCCGGATCGGCGCGCGCGGGACATAGGCGCGCAGCGACACCCGCATCGGACCATCGGGCGTGGGCAGCCAGTTGCCCTCGGTCTCCGCCACCGGCTCGCGCGACAGGATGATGTCGATCGCGCCGTCCGCGCGACGGATCAGGCCGGGCGTGCGTTCGGACACCGAATAGCGCTGGATCGGATTGGCCGCGAAAAAATAGCGGCCATCGGGCTCGGCGGCGTACATGGTGATCGACCAGAAGCCGTCGACCGGAATCCCCTCGGCCGGAATGCGGATGCGGTAGCGGCGCGCGGGATCGAGCGGCTCGCCGCGATGGTCGCGGACCGAGCTGAAATACATCGCCTCGTCCGGCGGCAGCGCAGCGAGCCCGCTCAGCGCCACGGCGGCGCGCAGCCGGTCGTTGGCGCCGAACGCGCCGACCTCGGTCGTCGATGCGCCCCAGCCATTCACCTGTCGCACCCCGGCGGTGAACGTCTCCCGCAGCCGGGCGATGGAGCGCGGGGTTCCAGCGCGCCACGCCGCCTGCAATGCGGGCGTCAGCGCGGCAAAGCCGCCCGCGCCGCCGGGCCGGATGCCCGATGCGGCAAAGCGCCGCCAGCGCCGCGCCTGTCCCACCCGATCGCTCGACCGGCTGAGCATTTCCGCAGCCGCATCGACGATCTGGGCAGCGTCGGTGCCATCCACCGCGCGCACCTGTGGCGCGCGCACCTGCCCGCGTCCGGGCGTGGGCAGGATCGCGAACTTGTCCTGCAGCGCACGGACCGCGGGCAGGTCGGCGGCACCGGACACGAGGATACGGATCAGCATCCACACATCGTTGGTCTCCGATCGGATCAGCGTCGCGTCCGCCGGCGGCTTGCCGGTCCAGTCCGGCCCGACCAGCCAGAAATCCCCGCCCCGCCCCTTGGTCGCGTGCGTGCCGATCGTCCGGAAATTGTCAGTGAACGCGTTCATCAGCGTGACCGAGAAATAGCGGTCGGTGATGTCGGGCACGCGCAGCCGCACCGGGCCACCCGAGAGCTCGAAGAAGCACGAGCTGTAGATCGTGTCGTTATTCGGCGCGGTCACCTGCCGCGCGGTCGCATCGGCGAGGACGCGGCGGTGGTAGATGCGGTTCAGCCGCTGATCGAGCGGCAGCGTCGGATCGGCAAGCTGTCCGATCCGCTGCATCGCGCGGCTGAACTCGAACAGCGGATAGGCATAGTCGAACGCGAGGGGCAGGTCCGGCGCGGATGCCGATACAGCGGTCGCCGGGAACATCGCCAGAGTCGCGGCCCCTGCGAGGAGCGTGCGGCGCCCGACCGTGAGCGTGGTGTTGATACCGGACATCGTGTTACTCCGTCGCTGGCTGAACCGTCTGGAAGGCTAGGCGCAGGAAGGTGCCGTCGGACCAGCCCTCCCCCGCCGCGCGCGCGGCGCTGGCATCGGCCAGCGAGAGCTGGGCGAGGCGCACCACGGTGATGCCGAGCCGCTTCGACACATAAAGCCGCTGGTCGCCCGCACCCGCCGCCATCAGCAGATCGTCGGGCAGCGCCCCTGCGGCGGCAAAGTCGAGCCGCCCCACCGCGCGCGGCGTGCGGTCGGGTGCCAGCGCCTGTAGCTTCGCCGGAAGCCACCAGGTCAGGCCATAGCCGGGAAAGGCTGGAGACGGCTGATGGAACGCCGCCAGACGCTGCGGCGCGAGCGAGGGCTTGCCATCGATCACCCCGTCCCGCCGCACCCATTCGCCAAACCGCGCCCAGTCGCGCGCCGTCAGCGACAGCCCCTGCGGCAGCAGCGGGTTGCCATCCGGGGTGCGGCGCCATTGCCCGACGCGGATGCCGGCCGGAGCGAACAGCCGCTGTATCAGCCACTCGGCGGGGTCGGCCTGCACACCGCGTGCGGCGAGTTTGCGCCGCATGACCTCACCAAAAATCTGGAACGGCGCCGGGCCGTAGGCAAAGCGGGTTCCGGGCGGCGCCACCGGATGCTGCTCGACCGCCTGCGCATAATCGGGCGGGCGTCCGACGACGCTGTCGATGCCCGAACTCAGGGTGAGCAAGTGGCGGATCGTGACCTTTTGCCGATCGGTCCCGTCGCGCCACTCGGCCAGCGTCGCCGAGACCGGCTCGTCGAGGTCGAGCAGCCCGTCGTGCGCGGCGAGCACCGCCATCGCCCCGGCCATCGTCTTGGTGCCGGAATAGAGCGGATGCGCGTCCTCAGCACCCGTCGCTGCGCCATAGGCTTCGCAGACCGGGCGGCCGTCCTTGAGGATCAGCACGGCGCGCCCGCGATGCGCGTCGGAATAGGCCGCCGCTGCGGCGCAGGCCGGGCTCAACGCCTGCGCCTGCGCGCCCGGCGCGACCGCCAGAGCGCAGGCGAGCAGGGCGACGCGCAGCCTCACCAGCGATAGCCGAGCTGGACGCCCCAGTTGCGCGGCGGGTTCAGCCGTCGCGCACCCGCGCCGCGAAACACGTCATAGGTGGCGTCGGTCAGGTTGGACACGAACACGCCCGCTTCCAGCCCGCCCAAACGCACGGCGGCGCGCGCGTTGAGCACGTCGATCTTGTCCATGTCGAACGGGGCCGGCGCACCGGGGGCGACCAGATCATGCACGCCACCGCGCTGGCCGTTATAGTTGACGTTCACCAGCATGCTGACGTCGCCCGACAGCGGCGTGTTGAGCGTAGCGTTGGCGGCGAAGGTCCAGCGCGGAATCTGCGGCAGCAGCTGTCCGTCGAACGGACCGTCGGTCACCCGCCCCTTTTGATAGGAGCCACTCGCCGACAGCTGAAGATTGCCGGCACCCAGGGCGATCCGCGACGCAAGCTCGGCCTCCGCACCCCAGGTCCGCGCCTTGCCGGCGTTGCTGGAGAAGGTGACCGGCGAGCTGTTGCATACGGTGCTACCGATGAAACAGCCATTGTTCAGCGCGACGATGATGTCGGTGCTGTAGGTCTGATAGGCCGCGATGCCAAAGGTGGTGCCGCGCGCGATCCGGCCCTTGGCACCCAGTTCGATCGAGGTGCTGCGCTCGTCATCATAGGCCGCAGGGATCGGGATCGGCTGGGTCGCCGGGCCGAGGTCCTGATTGAAGCCGCCAGCGCGATAGGAACTGCCGACCTTGCCGTACAGCGTCATCGCCGGCTGCGGCCGCCATGACAGCGTCGCGTTATAGCTGAAATTGCTGGGGGCGTTGGCGAAGTCGACGACAAAGCCGGTGCCGCCCGAGGGCAATCCGGTCGCCAGGTCGAAGCGGCGTGAGGTCGCGCTCTTCTCGTCCCAGGTCTGGCGAACCTCACCGATCACGTTGAGCGTCGAGGTCAGCGCATAGTCGAGCGAGCCATAGACCGCCCAGCTGTCGAACGTCGTCCGCAGCGGCTGGCGGTTGCCGGGCGAGGGATTGGCAGTGGTCGGGGTGCGCAGCGTGCGCTGTTCCGAATTGCTGCGCAGGTGGAAATATTCGAGGCCCGCCAGCCAGTTGAGCGCGCCGTCGCCAAGGTCGCCGGTCAGGTTGAGATCCTGAGTGAAGAATTGCGCATCCTCCTCCCGCTCCTGCGCCTGACGGGGGTCGACGGTGGTGCTGGTTACCGTGCCATCGGCGCGCAGCTGCGCCAGCAGCTCAGGGTTCAGTCCGTCTAGATCGAGCGCATAGTCGGCCTTGCGCTTGCGATATTGGGTCACCGAGCGGAGCTTGGCAAAGCCGAGTTCCTGATTGAGCTCACCCATCCAGCTTGTCACCTCCTGCCGCGAGAAGGCATCGGTGGACCAGGGATAGGTGCGCTCGGGCTGGATATAGCCGCGCGGGAAGCCGGCGCGGGGCGGATCGATATAGGCGCGGAAGGCGATTGCCGGGACGAAGCCGCGCCACGTCTCACCGCGCACGACCAGGTCGGTTCCGCCCTGCTTCCAGCGGATCTGGCCACGGATGCCGGTCGAGTCGTTGCGGTCGAGCACCGTGCCCAGAAAATCGTTGCGGAAGAAGCCGCCGCCCTGCGTCACGAAATCGACGCCGACCCGGATCGCCAGCGCATCCGACAGCTTCACATTGGTGACGCCCTGCAGCTGGAACTGCTCATTTTCGATCGCGTAGCGGGCATTGGCAAAGCCGCTATTCTCGAACTCCGGCTTGGCCGAGACGATGTTGACCGCGCCGCCGACTGAGTTGCGGCCATACAGCGCGCCCTGCGTGCCGCGCAGCACCTCGACCCGGTCGATGTCGAACAGGTCGATGCGCGAAAAGCTGCGCCCGGAAAAGCCGCCGCCGCCGATATAGGCGCCGTCGCGGAACAGGCCGACGCTGGGGTCGCCCGAGGTACCGCGCGTGGTCGGCGATCCGCGCAGCGACACCTCATTGGTCATTGCCGAACCGGTGTCGAGGATGCGGACGCTGGGCTGGCCACCGAGCAGCTCGACCGGGTTGGTCGCGCCGCCACGATCCGCAATCGCGCTGCCGGTCAGCACGGTCGCAGCGGTCGGAACGTCGATCAGCCGCTCTTCACGCTTGCGCGCGGTGACGACGACATCGGCGTCATCCGTGACGTCCTGCGCGGCATCGCTCGCGGTGGTGGGTGCGGTCTGCGCGAGCGCCGCAGTCGGTGCGGTCAGTGCCGTGCAAAGCAGCAAGGTTGCATATCGAGCCATCGCCCTATCCTCTCCCTGTTCACCAGCAGCGTAACGGGTCTGTGCCCTTTACACGCTACTTACCGACCGGTAGGTAACCGGCAGCAACACGCTTGTCCAGAGGGGAAAACCTGTCGCCCCGGGGTAGGAAAGCGCAGAGCGAACGGTTACGAACGAGACGATGAACGACGCGATGTGGCAGGAACATACGACCGGCACACCCGCCATCATCGGACGGCGCGAGCAGATTTACGTCCACGCCGCGCAACTGTTCTGCACGCGCGGCTTTGCCGCGACGTCGATGGCCAACATCGCCGAAGCGGTGGGGATCACCAAGGCTGGCCTGTATCATTTCGTGGCGAGCAAGGAGGAGCTGCTGTTCACGCTGATGTCGTTCAGCATGGAGCGGCTGGAGGAGGATGTGGTCGCCCCGGCGCAGGCGATCGCCGACCCGGTCGAGCGACTGACCGCGATCGTGCGCGGCCATTTGCAAAGCGTGATGCAGGTGACGACCCCGGTCGGCAACCCGCTGACGATCATCCTCGAGGAAACCAGCGGCCTGAGCCCCGACAAGGCGGCGCAGATCAAGGCGCGCAAGGCCGCCTATTCCAGCTTCGTCCGCACCACGCTGGACGAGATCAAGGCGGCGGGCGGGCTGGCCGATGTCGACACGCGGATGGCGACGTCGGCGATCATGGGCATCATCCTGTGGCTGGCGCGCTGGCACCGGCCCGATGGCCCGCTGGCGGTGCCCGACATCGTCGATAATCTGTCGCGGATCGCCCTGCGCGGGGTCTTGCGTTAGCTGGCCGAGACGACAGTCGTCCGCTAGTTCAGCAGCGCGTGCAGGCTCCATTCGGTGCGCACGCCCAGCACCACTGCGTCGTCAACGCTAGGGTCGGCGGACGGGCGGCGGACATAATGGGCGTTGGGCTGGATCGCGAGCCAGGGCGTGACTTGTGCGCGATAGGTGAGTTCGACGGCGACTTCCGACGCCGCCGCCCCGGTCGCGGCGCGATAGGGATCGGCGGTGAAGGCTGCCGCGATCGCGATGCCGAACGCGTCCTCGTCGCGCCCCTTCACCCAGCCGGTGAAGTTGAGCCCGCCGCTGAGAAACCGGTCGAACATGTTGAACCGGCTGCTCGCGACCCCGGCGCGGATGAAGGCGTCGAGCGCGCCGTCGTCGCGCCGCGCAAGCGGGAGCTGTGCGCGGACATAGCTGCCCGAATTGCCGGTTTCCGCCCCCGCCCCGTCGGTGCGATCGAACGCCGCAGTGTAGCGCCAATGGCCGAGCAATAGCTTGCCCCCGGCAAGCGGCGCTTCAAGCTCGCCCACCAGCAACGCGCCATCACCCTTGCCCAGCGTGACCGCAGTGCGCGCCGGTCGTGCCGGGTCGCCGGGAACGCCGTCGAGCACCGCAGCGCGCACCGCCCAGCCCTTCGCCGGGGTAAAGGCGACGCGCGCGGCGAGCGAGGTGGACGGGAAGATCGACGGACCATTCTGCCCGCTCTGCGCGAAATCGGTGCCGATGCCGTGCGGGCTGCTGACGAACAGGCCCGAGGCATCCAAGGCGTCGAATTCGGAGTTGAGGTCGTAGAGGCCGACGCGCAGCGAGGCGGCGTCGCCGAACTTCTGGTCGACCCACGCCTCATACAGCCGGATCGCGCGGGTGCCGGTTTCGATATTGCTGACCGCCTGCGCGTCGCCGACCAGATCGCTGATCGAATTGCCGTTGTAATAGAGGCCGTAGAGCCACAATTGCGCGCCGGTCCAACCGACCATCCGCTCAAGGTCAGCGTCGAACACGATGTCGAGATTGTCGAGGTAGCGCGCCCCCCGCTCCACCCCGCCCGCGGCGTTTCCCATGAGCTCGGCGGTGTAGACGACCTCGAAATTCCACGGCTTGTCGTCACCCCCTTCCTGCGCCGGAAGCGTACGATGGGTGTGCGTCTGCCCTTCGCTTTCGTCGCGTGGCGGCTCGAGTGCGGTCAGGGCGAGGAAGGGAAGCAGCATCGGGTCTCACCATCAAAGGGGTTGGAACAGCCGGCGATTACGTCGCGCGGCGCGGCTTGCGGCGCTTGAGCCAGAGCAACACGCCGGCGACGATCATCGTGATCAGCCACAAGCCGATCGCAATCGACAGGATCCGGCCGATCAGCCCGCCGGCTTCGCCGGTGTGGATCGGGAACAGTGCGCTCATGAACCGGTTCGCCGCGCTCGCCGCAGCGATCGGGAAGACCCCGCGCACCTGCCCGTTATTGGCGTCGACCAGCACGAAGCTGCCGCCATAGGCGCGGCGCAGTTCGTCGGGCGCGCGCAGCCGGACGCGCCAGGTTGCGTCGTCGGGCGTGGGCCAGGCGACCTCGGTCAGGCTGCTGCCCGGAAGTGCCTCCAGCCCGGCCCGCGCCGCTGCGGCGAAACCGATCGGCGGGCCGGCGGGCGCGACTGCGGGCATCGCGACCGGCGCAGCTCCGACCAGGTCGCCAACGCCGTCCTCGAACTTGAGCAGCGTTCCGGTCGCGGCGATGACGAGTGCGGGGATGCCGACCCACAGGCCGAGCGCGCGGTGCCAGCTGTAGAGCCTTGGGGCAGCGGGGCCGCGCATGGCCGGGCGCACGGCGCGCGCCCACGTCCCGCGCCGTGGCCAGGCGGCGATGATGCCGAGGATCAGGTTGGTGCAGAGCAGGACGCCGCTGATCGACACCAGCCAGCTGCCCCATGCGCCAAGCAGGTCGTGATGAAAGCCGACAAGGAAGCCCATCAGGCTTTCCTCATCGGGTTTGGGCGCGTGGAGCACGGTGCCGTCCCCCGCGATCCGCGCCGAAGCGCTGGTCCCCTGCGCGTCCTCAAAATAGACAGTGTAGCGGTCCGGCGCGCCTGCGGCGGTCCAGATCGACGCGACCTTGCCCCCTTGCGGCACCAGCGCGTCAATCCGCCGTTCGATCGCGACAAGATCGGTCGGGCGATGCAGCGACGAAATGCCCGCGTCGGTGATCTCCCAATGGAAGACGATCAGCACGCCGGTCAGCGCCTGAAGCAGCCAGAACACCGCCGCACCCAGGCTGAGCCAGCGGTGCAGCTTCAGGATCGACCGACGGAGCGTCGGCGCTGAGGTCGATGCGGTCATGCCGCCTTGTCTGGCGCAATGGGGTGGACCGCCAAACCTCCACTTTCCGGAACTGTCGGGGACCAACCCCGGGCGGGCTGACTATTCCAGCGTGTGCGCCACGAAGCGCGCGCCGTCGGCAATCGCCTCCCGTGCAATTGCCGCCACCGACATGGCTTCGAGGAAGCTGTGCGTCGCGCCGAGGTAAATCTTGTCCGTCGTCGCCACCCCCGCCGCACGCAGCCGCGCGGCCATCGCCACCGACTGTTCGGTCAGCAGGTCGCATTGCGGGATCACCAGGAATACCGGCGGCATCCCGGCCATGTCGGCCAGCAGCGGGCAGACCAGCGGATCGGCGCATTCGCGCGCCATGTCGGTCAGGTAATTGGCGTAATAGGCCAGCGCCTCGTCGCGATCGAGGTTGGAGGTGGGCCCGCCAAATGTCGCTTCGGCTTCGTCTGAAATGACGTTCGAGAAATAGCCGTAATTGGACAGGATCGACCGGACCACCCCGCCCTCACCTTGCTCGCGCAGGCGCAGCGCAGTGGCGAAGGAGAGGTTCGCCCCCGCCGAATCCCCGCCCATCGCCAGGCGGCTGCCATCGATGCCCAGCTCTTCGCCATGCTCGCGCAGCCACAGCATCAGCGCCGCGATCCGGTCGAGTGCGACCGGATATTTATGCTCGGGCGACAGCGGATAATCGACGCCGACCACTGCGAAGCCTCCGGCGGCGGCATATTCGCGCATCAGCCGGTCGTGCGTGTCGACGCTGAACAACGTGAACCCGCCGCCGTGCAGATAGACCAAAGCCGGCGCAGGCTCGCGCACACCTTCGGGCAGATAGACGCGGATGCGCAGCGACCCGGCGCCGGGATCGAACACCCGCTCCACCGTCCGCGCCATCACTGCCCCACCCTCGGCCCAGCGCGCGCGCACCGCTTCGCACACCGCGCGCTGACCGGGATAGTCGAGCGACCCAAGCGGCGGATGCGCGGCCCAGCGCGCGGACATCGCATCGAGGAAGAAGCGGATTTCGGGGTCGATCGTCACGGGTACGGTAGCCACTGGGTTTCCTTTTCCTCGCCCGAGCGTGTCGGTATATTTGCCGACCGAACAGACGCGCGCGGCATCTGCGCGCAAGTTCGGATTTGAAGGGGCACGATGAGAACCGCGCTGCCCGGGCATGCTATCCGGCGAGTTCGCGCGAACGCGCCGCCGCCGCATCGACGACCGCCCGGGCGAGCCGGTCGATCGCATCGTCCTGATCCATTTGCATCAGCCCAGCCGCGGTGGTGCCGCCGGGGCTGGTCACTTGTCTGCGCAGCTCGGCCAGCTCGGCAGGGTCGGCGCCCGCCAGCGCCGCCGCGCCGGTGAAGGTCGCGCGGGCCAGCTGCATCGCGAGGTCGGCGGGAAGGCCGGCCTGTGTCCCCGCCTTGGCCAGCGCTTCGGTGAAGCGGAAGAAATAGGCCGGGCCGCTGCCCGATACTGCGGTCACCGCATCGATCTGCCGCTCGTCATCGAGCCAGACGACCGGACCGGTCGGGGCGAGCAGCTGGTTGACCGTGGCAAAGTCGCTCATCCGCACATCGCGTCCGGACACCGCAGCGGTAATCCCCTGCCCGATCGCCGCGGGCGTGTTGGGCATGGTCCGCACCGCGCGCCCGCTGCCCAGCGCGTCGCCCAGTCCTTGCAGCGTGATCCCGGCCATGATCGACACGAACAGTGCGTCGCGCGCGGCAAACGGGCGCAGCGAGTCGCCGATCGCGGGGAATACCTGTGGCTTGACCGCCAGCACCACCGCGAGATCGCCGCCCGGCTCGATATCGGCGAGCGCATCGACCCGCTCAGCCCCCTCCGGCAGGTCGGTCGCCATCGGATCGAACACCAGCACGCGGTGCGTGTCGCGCCAGCCGCGCGCCATCGCGCCGCCCATCCGCCCGCATCCAACCAGCAACACATCCATCAGCGCAGATCCTTGTTCGGCATCGCCTACCGCCCGTGGTTGAACCGACGCATCCACGCCGTCATATCGCCATCGGGCAGCGTGTCGAGGATCGCGCCCAGCGTCGCGTCATCCTCATCCTGCCCCAGTTTGAACTTGCCCGACACGCTGGTCACGCGCGCGCGAAAGCCGATGATCCGCTCGAGCATCCCATAGTAGCGCGGGCCGAGTTCTTCCACGCCCCATGGCGCGGCGCGGCCCGCCTCCATCGCGTCGATCAGCACCTTGAGCGCGTATTCGGTGAGGTCGCCGTCGAACGCGATCTCGGCGCCGACTGTCAGCTGCGCATAGTTCCAGGTCGGCGCCCAATTGCGGCGCCGCGCATGTTCCGGGCTGACATAGGTTTGCGGCCCGGAAAACAGGATCGTCGCGCGCGGATCGTCGCTCAGCGCCGCATGCAGCGGGTTCGAGCGCATCAGATGCCCGATCAGCTCGACCAGCCGTCCAGCATCATCGAACACGCCAATCAGCGGCAATTGGCTCGTTTCCAGCGCGGCAACCGCCCCGCCGCACACCCAGGCGAGCGGATACCCCTCGACCAGCGCGCGAACATCGGCATTGCCGAACCGTTCGAACAGCGGAACCTCTACCCCCGTGATGCCGTCCGCGTCGCTCATCTGCCCCGTTACCCGTAATGAATGGACCCCTTTCTTTCCGAACGGTGGGGCAGGGACAAGCACCAATTCGCAAAAGACCGATGGTCCACCCCCGGTTGCACGAGAGCGATGGCACAGCTAGAATTGGTACCGAGATAGTCCAATTTTCTGCAATGGAGATGGTCCAATGCTGCGACCGTGGCAGGTCAGCCTGGGGGATCGCATCGATCCGTCGCGCGATGTTCCGATCTATATGCAGATCATCCAGGCGCTGATCCGCGACATCGAACGCGGGCGTCTGACATCGGGCACGTATCTTCCCAGCAGCCGCGAACTAGCGACGATCCTGGGGGTCAACCGCAAGACCGTGGTGCTGGCCTATGAGGACCTCATCGCGCAGGGCTGGCTGGATTCGGCGGGGACGCGCGGGACGATGGTGTCGGCCTCGCTGCCCGAGCCCGTGACCCGTCAGCGCGCCGGCGTCGAGGCGACGATGAGCGACGCGCCGATCGATTATCGCTACGCCCCGCCGCCCGAACGCCCGCTCGCCCTCCCCTCCGGCCCCGGTCTCAAGCTCGACGAGGGTGCGCCCGACGGTCGTCTGTTCCCCGCCGACCTGCTCGCCCGCGCCTATCGCGCCGCCGCACAGCGTGCGTCACGCGAAAACCTGTTCCAGTACGGCAATCCGCGCGGCTCGCTGACGCTGCGGGAGAATATCGCGACGATGCTCAAGAGCCAGCGCGGTCTCCCCGTGACGGCCGATAACATCTGCATCACGCGTGGCAGCCAGAACGGCATCTTCCTCGCGGCGCATGTGCTGGTCCGGCCGGGCGATACGGTGATCGTCGAGGCGCTGGCCTATGAACCCGCCGTCGCCGCATTCCGGGCGCTGGGCGCGAACATCGTCTCGGTCGGACTGGATGAGGACGGGATCGACGTCGAGGCGGTCGAGCGCGCGTGCCGCCGCAACGCGGTGCGCGCGGTGTTCCTGACGCCGCACCACCAATTCCCCACCACCGTATCGCTGCGCCCCGAACGGCGGCTACGGCTGCTGGAGCTCGGCCATCAGTTCGGCTTCGCGATCATCGAGGATGATTACGACCATGAGTTCCATTTCGAATCGCAGCCGCTGTTGCCGATGGCGGGCTATGGCCCCGGCCATGTCATCTATGTCGGGTCGATGTCGAAGCTGCTGCTGCCCGCGCTGCGCATCGGCTATGTCGCCGCGCCGCCGCCGGTGATCGACGCAATCGCGCACATGGTTTCGTTGACCGATGGCATGGGCAATACGCTGACCGAACATGCCGCCGCCGAGCTGATCGAGAATGGCGAGTTGCGCCGCCATGCGCGCAAGGTGCGGCAGGTCTATGCCAAGCGGCGCGAGAATTTCGCGAAGGAAATCGATCGCGGCCTGGGCGATCTGGTCGACTATCGCTTGCCCGATGGCGGGCTGGCCTTCTGGTTGCGGTTTCCCAACACCGACCTCGATACGATGGAGGCGCGCGCGGCAGCCATGGGCCTGCGCTTTGCCGCGTCGCGCTCGTTCATGACTCGCGACGATGCCCCGCGCGGCCTGCGCATCGGCTTTGCCAGCCTGAACGAACATGAGGCGCGCACCGCCATTGCCGCATTGCGCGAAGCGGCGGGGTGAAACGCACTGGTCCCGCAAGCTCCAACACAATTGGATGTTTGCTGATCCAGCCCCCGGATGGAAGCTGGCGGTCAGGGAGACGCAAGCATGATCGATCGCCGGACCATCCTCGCCGTTAGCGCCGGAACTGCGGCGGCGGCGATCAGCCGCGCGGCCTTTGCCGCAGGCGACGATCAGCTCGACACCGCCTGGATCAATGCGCGGGTGTGGACCGGCGCAGGCCCCGACACGCGCACCGATGCGATCGGCGTGAAGGGTGACCGCATCGCCGCGATCGGTGCCGATGCGGTGCGCGCGCTGACGGGCAAGCGCACCCGCGTGATCGACCTTCAGGGTGCGTTCGTAACGCCCGGCTTCATTGACCCGCATGTCCATTTCGTCATGGCCTCGACCATGTTGACGCAGGCGTCGTTGCGCGATGCCGCGAACCGGAAAGAGTTCGTCGAGAAGATCGCCGTTGCGGCAAAAGCGCTGCCAAAGGGCCAGTGGCTGGAGGGCGGAAATTGGGACCAGGACCGCTGGGGCGGAGAGATGCCGCACCGCACCTGGATCGATGCGGTCACCCCCGACACGCCGGTCGCGGTGATCCGCTACGACCTCCACATGCTGTTCCTCAACTCGCTCGCGCTCAGGCTGGCGGGCATCGATCGCAACACCGTGTCGCCGCCGGGCGGGGTGATCGAAAAGGATGCCGATGGCGAGCCCACTGGCATCATCAAGGATTCGGCCAAGGAACTGGTGCTGCGCGCAATCGGCGAGCGCACCCCCGCGCAGATCGACGCCACGGTCGCAAAGGGGATCGAGGTCGCGCTGAGCAAGGGCGTGACTCAGGTTCACCCGACCGAGCTGGAGACGATCAGCTTCGATTCCACCCGACGCTTGCGCGCCAGGGGTGAGACGGGGCTGCGCTTCCGCCACTATCTCCCGCTCAAGGACTGGGAGGATCAGGCCGCACTGATCGCGCGTGAGGGGCGCGGCGACGACTGGGTCCAGTGGGGCGGATGCAAGGTGGTGTTCGACGGGTCGCTCGGCTCGCGCACCGCCAGATTCTACGAACCCTATCTCGACGATCCGGGCACGCGCGGCATCATTGTCACCGATCCCGCCGATCTGCGCCGCTGGATCGCGGGGGCGGACAAGGCAGGGCTTCAGGTCACGGCGCACGCGATCGGGGACGAGGCGAACGACATCGTCCTCGACACGCTCGCCGCCGTCGCCAAGGCCAATGGCCCGCGCGACCGGCGCTTCCGCGTCGAGCATGTCCGGCACATGAAGCCGCACGCGATCCCCCGCTTCAAGGCGCAGGACGTGATCGCATCGGTCCAGCCCTATCACGCGATCGACGATGGCCGCTGGGCGGTGCGCCGGATCGGCGAGACGCGGCTGGAGACCAGCTTTGCGTTCGGGTCGCTGGTGCGGTCGGGCGCGCATGTCTGCATGGGATCGGACTGGCCGGTTGCGCCGATCGACCCGTTCGCCGGGCTGGACGCGGCGGTCAATCGCGAGACGCTGGATGGCAAGCACCCCGAAGGCTGGCATCCCGAACAGCGCGTGACGCTCGCCCAGGCGCTGCGCTGCCATACGCGTGAGGGTGCCTATGCCGGGTTCAACGACGCGAACATGGGACTGATCGCGCCGGGCCATCTGGCCGATTTTGCGGTGATGGATCAGGACCTGTTCGCGATTGAGCCCCGTGCGATCAAGCGCACGTCAGTGCTGCGCACGATTGTCGGCGGGGTTCAGCGTTTCGGCTGAGCGGGGGCGCGCAACACCGATGCGCGCCCCTTCCCGCCGGTTTACCGCACCACGAAGCTGGTCGTGGTGATCCGGCTGACCATCTGGACCCCGCCTGAGGACAGGGTGAAATCGCCGGTTTCCTTCAGCTCCGCCTTGACGATGTAGCGGCCCTTTTCGCGCAGCGGGAGTTCGACCTGCCCCGCTGCATCGGTTTCCAGCGCGAGCATCCAGCGTTCGGGCGAGACGAGCGTCACCGCCTGTCGCGCCACCGGCTTGCCGTTGAAGATGACAGTGAAGCGGTTGCCGTTGGGCGAGACCGGAACGATCTCGAATGGCAGCTGCGCGGTCGTGTCGATCCGCCCGCTGCGCGCATAATAGACGCCGCCCGCCGTCTTGCCGTCCTCCTGCCAAGGCGCGAAGATGTTATCGTCCCACACGCGCACGTCGCCCGGCGCGACCTCCATCTCGATATAGCCCGGACCGCGCGTCTGCTTCCCGGTCGATGCGGGCACCAGCTTGGGCGATTTGAGCGAGGGGAAAGCGGGATCGCCAGCGGCCGGGATCGGCTTTTCGGGTTCACCCAGCCAGATCTGCAGCTTGCCATTGGCGCCGCGTTCGGCCCACAGCTCGTGCGCTTGCGCGCTGGTGGCGGCGGCCAGCGCCAGTGCGGCGATCCACATCTTCTTCATTCGATCTTCCCCTTGCGATGAGGCTCCCCGGCGGGGAGCAGGTTGAGGGCGAGGAACAACAGTCCTGCGCCCAGCATGACGGATCCCGTCCACAGGATCGGGCCGAACACCCATCCCTGCGCGAGGATCGCGGGTGGGAAGGACAGCAGCAGCGCCGCCCATGCCCCCAGCCGCATGCGCCTGACCGTCACGACGGCGGGCGCGCGGCCCAGTCGGCGCCGGTGATGGTCGAACGTCGAAAGCCCGAACAACGCAAAGGCGAACGCGGCCAGCGCGAGTGTCAGCGCGCTCATTGCGCTGTCTCCAGCGCCATCGCGGGGATCACGGATCTCCGCCTTTTCGGCCTGGCCGACCGGTACCGCCCCACGCGCCGCGCGACGCCAAGAAAGCCGAGGCCAAACACCAGCAGCGCGCCGTCGATCCCGGCCAGCATCCCGTCACCACGCCCCAGCGCGGCGAAGATGCCCGCATCGGTCACGACCAGATTGTAGAACGGCAAGGCCACCAGCAACGCGCCGGTCAGCGTGAACAGCACGACCCACCCGACCTGCGCCCGAGTTGTCAGCGCCAGCAGCGATGCCGCGCCCCATGCGATGAACAGGCAGTGGATTTCCCACTCCGCGCGTCCCGCCATGCCGACAGGCAACAGCCGGTTGGCCCAGAACAGCGCCGCGATGCCGAGCGGCAGCCCGCCGATTGCGGCAACGTTGAGCCGCTCGACGACCCGGAACCCGAAATGCGGCCGGTCCGGATCGGGCAGCTTTTCGCGGCGCTTGACGGTCCACATGACCATCCCGCTCGCGACCATCACGCACCCCGCCACGCCGCTGAGGAAATAGACGAAGCGCAGCCAGTCATTCGCAAAGCGCCCGGCATGCACCCCGATCATCGCCCCGGCGGTGGTCGATGCGGCGTCCTGCGGCGGCGCGGTCCACACCGGCTTACCGGTCGCGCCGTCATAGGTCATGCGCGGGGTGCGCGAGGACAGCATCGTCGCGCCGGAGCGCAGCACGCTGACCTTGGCGCCGGCATCGCCGGGCTCGTTCACCTCGATATAGCCAGCCGCACCGCCGAGCCGCGGTGCCGCGTCGCGCAGGACTGCGGTGAGATCGACCAAAGGAGCAGCGCGACCAGTGCGTTCCGCCTGCACCCCCTCCGGATAGAGGCTGTCGTAATAGGCTTTGCCCTTGTCGGAATAGGCCGCGACGGTCGCCCAGGGCAGCAACGTCACCATCAGCGTGACGAGGCCAGTATAGGTGATCATCAAATGGAACGGCAGGCCCAGAACCGCCGTCGCATTATGCCCGTCGAGCCAGGATCGCTGCCCCTTGCCCCGGCGCAGGGTGAAGAAATCGCGAAAGATCTTCTTGTGCGTGACCACGCCGGAAAGGATCGCAACCAGCATGAACAGCGCGGCGATCCCGACCAGCCACCGCGCCCAGATCACCGGCATGTAATAAAGATCGAAATGGAAGCGGTAGAAAAACTCCCCACCGCGCGTCGCACGCACATCGACGGGGTCGCCATGGGCGTCGATCGTGACCTGTTCGCCGCGTCGGCGACGGGGCCGTTCGCCCTCCTTGAGTTGCGGCAACCACGACACCACCGCGCCATGGCTCGACGCGCCAGGCAGCGTGATGAACCAGCTTTTGGCGTCGGGTGCCCGTTGCGCCAGATAGCGCTGCGCCCCGGCGACGACCCGTTCGGGCTGAGTCACCGGGGGAAGCTCGGGCCGCATCCACCGGTTCAGCCCCTCGCGGTAAAAGGCGATGGTGCCGGTCACGAACACCGCGAACAGCAGCCAGCCGAGCAGCAGCCCCGACCAGGTGTGCAGAAACGCCTGAGACTGGCGAAAGCCCTGTTCCCCGGAGACGCTCATGGCCGCCCTCCAAGGAAGGACAGCCACAGCAACAGGCCCGCCGCACCGCCAAAGATCGCCGTGATCGCGAGCGCGCGGGCCCCGCTACGGGCAGCGAACGCCCACATCGCCACCACGGCACAGATGGCGAATGCCACCAGCATGCCCGTGGTCGTGGCGGCGGCCCGCGTCATGGGCAGCGTCCGCGACAGCGCCATCGCCCAAAGCGTCGCGACCCCGTAACCGATCGGCAGCGCCACCGCGATGCGCAGCGTCAGGTCGCCCATACGCCGCCGCCGCCGACCGGCGCGCCCTGTCGCCATCCCGCTCATGGATAGGCGATCCGCAGCGTCGCGAACACGCTGCGCGGGCTGCCGAAGTAATTGCCGCGCCCGGTCGAGGAGATGCGGGAATAGTAAGTGCGGTCGAACAGATTGTTGACGTTGACGCTCAGCGAGACCTGATCGGTCAGCTTGTAGCCGGCGCGCAGGTCGACCACCGCATAGTCACCCTGCCGCACGATCGAGGAACGCGTGCGCAGGCTGCCATCGGCATTGAACACCGCCGCATTGCCGCCCCAGGTCGCGCTGAACCAGGTGACGCCGCCGCCAATGCTTGCGCCCTTGAACATTCCGTCCGGCGCGACATAGTTGGTGAACAGCTTGACCGAATGTTCGGGGATCACCGGGACGAGCGAAATGCCCTCGAGCAGGGCATTGCTGTCCTCGAGATACTCGCTCTTGGTGTAGCTGTAGCCGCCATTGACGCGCCAGCCGGGCAGCACCTCACCCGCCGCCTCGACCTCAACCCCGCGCGCGCGCACCTTGCCGATCTGGAACACGACATCGGGCAGGTCGGCGTCGTTGAACAGGCGATTGGATTGGGTGATCTGATAGCCCGCAAGCGACAGCAGCAGCCGGTCGTCGGCGAGCGACAGCTTGGTCCCCACCTCATATTGCGCGCCGACCAGCGGTTCGATCTGCCCGCCATCGCTGCGCGGCTTGGCCGAGCTTTGCGGGGAGAAGCTGTCGGCATAGCTGGCATAGAGGTTGAGCTGGTCGGTGACGTCCCAGACGATGCCGGCATAGGGGGTGAACTTGCCCTCGATCCCATAGCCGGTCTCGGCCCCGACGGTCGGCAGCACCGTCTGCAGATCGGTATCCCACCAGGTCAGGCGCCCACCGCCGACCAGCGTCACGCCAGCGATCGGGCTGAGCCGCATCTGGCCGTAAAGCCCATATTGCTCGACGCGCGTCAGGGTGCCGCCGCGCACCTGACTGACCGGGCCGTTGACGCCGTTATAGGCCGGCAGATTGGTGTAGGGATCGAGCGGCGGTTCGGCGGGCGAAACCGGGTTGTACACGTCGATCCGCGCATAGTTGGACAGGCGGGTATAGTAGCTCGCGTAGTCGCTCGCCTGATAATCCGCGCCCAGGATCAGCGTCTGGTCGCGCCCGAACATCCGGAAGGTGCCGATGCCGTTGACGTCGAACGCTGTCGTGTCCTGAAAGCTGTCGCCGCGATAGGCGATGTGGCTGGTGACGCCGCTCGCCTGCGTAATCGGCTGGTTGCCGATATAGCTGTACACGTCGATGCGATCGACATTGGCGATCAGGCCGGTGGCGCGCAGCGTCCAGCGATCGCTGACCTCATGCGCGATTTCGCCGAACCACGACCAGCTTTCGGAGCGGAAGCGATTCCAGTCCGCGCCGAGATAGGTGGAGCGATCGAGGTCGAGCAGCCGCCCGTCGCTGCCATCGGTACCGCCGATGATCCCGGGCAGGCCCGACTGGATCGCCGGCTTGAACCGGTCGTAATTGCCGCCGACGGTGATCGTGGTGCGGTCACCGATGCGGACCGATGCGGTGCCATAGGCGGCGA
Organism: uncultured Alphaproteobacteria bacterium; assembly: GCA_942493255.1. GTDB lineage: Bacteria > Pseudomonadota > Alphaproteobacteria > Sphingomonadales > Sphingomonadaceae > Sphingomonas. The sequence continues at coordinate 3,118,773 of OW818683.1, forward strand.
CGCGGTTGCGATGGGCGACGTCGAAAAACTGATCCTGATCCTGCACCATCGCGCCGACGCGAACGCCGATTGCATCGCTGAGCGGCGCGGACAGGTCGATCTCGCCCCGGAAATTGTCGTAGCTGCCATAGCCGGCCACCGCCTGAACCTTGAAGCTGTCGAGCGGCCGCTTGCGGACGAGGTTGATGCTGCCCGCCGGATTGCCCGAGCCGCTGAACAGGCCGGCCGGCCCGCGCAGGATTTCGATGCGGTCATAGAAGAACAGGTCGGGGACGACCCCGGGGAAGCCGAAGGCGCGGGTCGCGACACCGTCGATCAGATAGTTGTTGATGACAAAGCCGCGCGACAGGAAGGACGGGTCCTCGCTGCCCACGCCGTTGACGGTGATGCCGGGGGCCGCGGTCGCGACATCCTCCAGCGTGAACAGGCCCTGCGCCTCGATCTGCTCGCGATCGACGACGGTGACGGTGTTGGGAACGTCCTTGAGCGGCGTCACGGTCTTGCCGACGCCGTTGCCGTAGCTCTTGCCGAGGATCACCACCTCGTCACGCTCGGCATCGTCAGCGGGTGCGACGTCGCGGGCCAAAGCCCCCGGCGCCCACAATCCCGCCGCCGCAACGCTCACCAGCCACTTTCCCATCGTACGCATAACCGTTCACCCCTTGTTTGAGTCGGGGGTCGGATAGCCAAGATGTTTTTGCGAGTCACTAGCATTAGCGATTTAATTCGCTGGATTATGGGCGCGTCGCCCATGGCGGCGGTCACATCGCCTCACGGGCACGGCGCGATGCCGCCCGGCTGCGCCGCGTGACGATCAGATAGGCGACGGTCGCCAGGATGGTCGCGTCGATCATCGGCACCGTCGTGACCGTCAGCTCAAACCGCTCGGCCAGCAGCGCCACCGTGATCGAGCCGAGCCACACCAGCGTCGCGGGCCAGCGGATCGCGGGAAGCCCCTGGATCGACGCGGCCGGATCGGCCTCACGAAACGCGGTGAAGGCATCGATGACGTAGATCGCGGCAATCGGCGGGATGATGATCGCAAGGAAGATCAGGAACGGCACGAAGCTGTCGATGATCCCCCACAGCGCAAAGCCGCCGCCGATCGCCCCACCGGCGCAGATGAAGATCCACGGGCGCACGCGCGGAAAGGTCGCCCCCATCGACAGGCTCGCCGAATAGAGATTGGCCGCGTTGATCGTCCATATCGACAGGATCAGGATCAGCAGGACGGGCAGGCCGAAGCCGGCCATCACCACCAGCTTCATGATATCGGTCTCGCCGGTCGCCAGCGCCGGGAGCACCGATGCGATCATCAGCAGCGGGGTCGCCACCGGAAAGGACAGCACCATCCCCACCGCTGCCCCGCGCGCGGTGCGGATGTAGCGGGCAAGGTCGGGCATCGCCGCGACGGTCAGCATGTTGCCGCCGACCAGTGCCGACAGCGCGATCCCGAAGGTCATCGGGATCGGCGGCGTTGCCGAGCGGTCCAGCTCGACCCCCGACTGGCGCAGGATGATCCACGCGACCGCGCCGAGGATGATCGCCAGCAGCGGCACCGCCACCAGCGCCAGCCGGTCGAGCGCGCGAAAGCCGAAGATCGTCGACACCGTCATCAGCACGCTGCCCGCGATCACGAAGGTGCCGAAGCTGCCGGGGATCGCATAGCCCTGCGACACCAGCGCCATGATCGCGCCGGCAAAGAAGGACACATTCACCCCGAACCAGCAATAATGCACGATCGCGACGACGATATTGACCAGCGCCGCGCCCTGTTTGCCGAACGAGCGCTGGATCAACAGATAGGTGGTGAGCCGCGTGCGGACGCTGACCCAGGCGGTGAAACACGCGCCCGCGCACAGGATTGCCCCGGCGATCAGGGCGACCAGCACCGCCTGCCAGAAGCCGAGCGCCAGGCCGATCTGCGCCCCGTTCAGGAAACCCGGCAGCGCGATCGAAAAGCTCGCGACGATCAGCGCGACGCGCCAACCCGCGACGGTCAGACGCTCCGGAAGCGGTGCATCGGCATATTCTCCGCCCGGAACGTCTGTGCTCATCCCCTGTCCCATCCATTGAGTGTTTCGATCGGGCAATAGGCGTCGGCAAAGCCGAATGCGGCTGGCCCGACCAGCGCCAGCGCGCGCGCCTCGCGCAGCATCGCCGGCGCGGCGGCGCCGACGACCTTGACGCGCTGTCCATATTTCAGGCGTTCGGTCGTGATCGAATCCGCCGTCTCGCGGTCCATCACGGTGATCAGGTCGGGCACCATCGCCACGACATCGCCGTCGCGGCGTGCAACCAGATTTTCGTTCTGAAACACCAGTTCCATCCGCCCCGCGCCGCCAAAGCCCTCGATCACCACGCGACCGATCGAAAAGCCGCCCTGTGTCTCGCGCTCCAGATCGACGATCTTTCCGTCGAACAGCTCGCCGGCAAAGGGATAGAGCGATGTTGCGCGCAGGGCCGCATAGAGCGCCGCGAACGGATCGTCGCCCTGTGCGCGCGCCTCACGGACCGCAGCGCCGATCGCGATCGCCGCCGATACGCTGCCGCCGATCGCGTGATCCTTCGCTTCGCGCCCGGTCAGCGGATATTCGACCATGTGCGCAATGCCGCCCAGCGCGACCGACAGCCCGCGCGCGACGCGCTCATGCGTCAGATTGTCGGGGGTTTCGATCACGGTCAGCGACCCGCACGCGGCAGTCAGCACCGATGGGCAGGCCGACAGCCCGCGAATGTTGAAGATCGCCATCTGCGATTCCGGAAAGGCCCGGCCCATCCCATCGGCATCGACCACCGGCACGCCCAGCCGCGCCGCGCTGACCAGCGGCGCCAGTCCGTTGCCGCCGCCGATTTCGATCGGCAGCACGGCATCGACCCGCCGTCCCATTTCGCGCTCCAGCCGCCGCAGCCCGGCCAGCGCCTCCTGCCCGCTCGGCAGCTTTTCGACCGAGACGGTCGGCGCACCGATCCATCCGCACGGGACGACGAGTGCGTCGTCGGCGAGGCTGTCGAGCGACACCAGATCGAAAGCATCGATCCGGCCAAGCTCGGCCTGCCCCAGCAGCAGGCTGTAATAAGGATCTCCCCCTCCGCCCGATCCAAGGAATGCAGCGCCTTGGGCGAGGTCGGCCAGCGCCGTGCGATCAATGCGCATGCTGAACCTGTCGCGTCGCGGTTTCATCGATCGGCAGGCCGGCAAGATCGCCGACCGCCCGCACGCGCAGCTGCGCGGCACGGCCCGGGAGATAACTCAGGAACACTTCATCCACTTCCACAATCTGGACAGTTTCGGCGATGCCGCCGGCCGCAACCACCTGCGCGGTGACGTCGCGGCGCATGCGTTCGATCGCCTCGGCGCGCGGCTCGCGGTCATAGGCGATGATCTGCTCGATCTGCGCACCCACCTGAGCGATCGCGGCGCCGACCGCGTTTGCGACCGCCGCATGCTGGGGTCGCAGCACCCGCGCCGCGCCCTTTAGGCTATCGGCGATCAGAAAATTACCGCCGCCGACCGCAAGGATCGTGGCATCGCCGCGCGTCGTCTTCATCCGGTCGACCGCTTCCTCCAGCATCGCCTGAAACCGCGCCCATGTCGCAGCGAGCATGGCAGGGCTGAAATCGGGCAGCGCGGCGCTGTCGCCAAATGTCGCCCGGCCGGTCGCAACCGCGACGTCGCTCGTAGTCAGCGTGGCACCGCCGAACACCAGCGCCTCCTGCGCAATGCGATACCCGACCGAATCCGGCCCGACCTTGAGCGCGTCGGCGGGAACCTCCGCAGCGGCGTAGAGTGCGGGATCGAGGTGAACGCGCGTTCCACCGCCCAGCCCGATCGCGAGAATGTCGGGCATCCGGAAATTGGTCCGCACCCCGCCGATATCGACCGCGATCGAGGATTCGCGGGGGAAGCCATTGGCCAGCACGCCGATATCGGTGGTGGTCCCGCCGACATCCATCACGATCGCGTCCTGAACCCCGGTCAGGAACGCGGCGCCGCGCATCGAGTTGGTCGGCCCCGAACCGATCGTCAGCACCGGAAACGCCGCCGCCTGCGCCGCCGAGATCAACGTCCCGTCATTTTGCGAGATATACAGCGGCGCGGCGATGCCGAGCTCCGCCAGCGCACGCTCGAACGAAGCCATGACGCTCGCCGCCAGCGCAGCCAGTGCGGCGTTCAAGATCGCGGCATTCTCGCGCTCGATAAAGCCGATCCGGCCGATGGCGCTCGACACGGTGACGCGCGCCTCAGGGTATTCCTGCGCCAGGATCGCGGCGGCGCGCGCCTCCATCTCGGCATTGACCGGGGCGAAGGCGCAGGTGATCGCGACCGCGCGCACGCCCCGCGCCTTCAGCTCCAGCGCCGCTGCACGCACCTTGTCCGCATCGAACGGAGCGATCTCACGCCCGTCCACCTCGTAGCCGCCGGGCAGCAGGAAGATATGATCGCCGATCCGCCGCGACAGATCCTCGGGCCATCCGGTCAGCGGCGGCAACGCCTCGCCCGACGGGCTGGCCAGCCGCAGCACACCCACCGCGTCCAGCTTGTCGCGTTCAATCAGCGCGTTGGCAAAGTGCGTCGTGCCGACCATCACCGCGCCGACCGCTTCGGGGGCAACGCCAGCCTCTTCGAGCACCGCGCGGATCGCGGCAGCCACACCGCCGCTGACGTCTGCGCTGGTCGGGCGCTTGGTCCACGCCCGAATGGCAGACCCGTCCATCAACACGGCGTCGGTGTTCGTTCCCCCGACATCGACACCAATCCGCACGCATCAAACTCCCGCCCTGAACCTGAGCCAAAGGGTGCGGCGGCAAGTCATTGCCCGCAACGCGAAAAACGGGTGCAGTGGGCGGGGAACGGGTAAGCGGCCCCGGATTGCGGGTAATCATGGAACCGCCGCTTGAGTGCAACGCGCGTGTAACATAGCGTGTCGGCCAGATAGCGGGGGTTGACGGGCACGATGGAGGTCGCGGCAGGGTGAAGCTGATGGATGAGCCGATCCACACCAAGCTCGCCCCGCCGATGTGGATGGGGAACCAGATCCGGCGCGACATGCTGCTCGCCCGTCTCGATACCGCGCTCGACCGCCGGCTGACGCTGATCCAGGCGCCCGCTGGCTATGGCAAGACCAGCCTGTTGGCGCAGTGGCGCGCACGCTTCGATCCGGCGCTGGTCCGGGTCGCATGGCTGACGCTGGAACGCGACGACGCCGACCTCAAGCACCTCGCCCGCTACATCACCCTTGCGCTGGACGAGACTGCGAGCGGCGAGAGCGAGCGCAACGCCGCCTCGCTCCCGGCGCGCGCGGCGGTGTCGGCGGTGGTTAACCGGCTGGCGCGCGAGACCCGGCCCGTCGTCCTGATCCTCGACGATTACCACCATGCCGAGGGGCCGGAGGTGGACGCATTCGTCCGCGCGCTGATCCAGCTTGCCCCGGAAAACTGCCACTTCGTCATCGCATCGCGCGATTACCCATGGCTCGGCCAGTCGGCGCTCGCCGCCGAAGAGCAGTTGGTCGAACTGACCGCGAGCGACCTGCGCTTTTCGACGCATGAGGCCGAGGCGTTGCTGACGCGGGCGCATGGCGAAGGGCTGGCCGATACCGAGGTCCGCAGCATCGTCGCACGGACCGAGGGTTGGCCGATCGCCCTGCAGCTCGCATCGCTCTCGCTCAAGCGCGGCGCGGCGCATCATGCATTGGTCGAGCGGTTTCGGGGACCAAGTTCCGAGCTTGCGCGATACCTGTCCGAACAGGTGCTCATGACGATGCCGGAGGACACGCGCGAGATCGTCGTGCGCACCGCCCTGCTCGATCGCCTGACCGGCGACGCGGTCAACCTGCTGTGCGACCGCAGCGACGGATGGCTGGTGCTCGAACGGCTGGAGGAACAGGGGATGTTCCTGACCCCGCTGACGCCCGAGCGGCAAGCCTATCGCTACCACCAGCTGTTCGCCGAGCATCTGCGCGAACGGCTTGAGCGCGGTGACAGCGCCCGGTTCCGCGCGCTGCATCGGCGCGTTGCAACTTGGTTTGCCGAGCGCGGCGAGACTGCCGAAGCCGTCGGGCATGCGATTCAGGGCGATGACGATGCGCTGCTGGCGACGATCGTCGAGGATGCCGGCGGATGGCGGCTGATCCCGCAGGGACAGCAGGCGATGGTCGAACGTGCGCTGGCCAAACTGCCCGAAGCGACGGTGTCGGCGCGCCCGCGCCTCGCGCTCGCCCGCGTCTATCTCGAGATCAAGCGCGGCGAGATGAGCCATGCCCGCGCGGATTACGACCGCTGCGCCGCGAGTTTCGACCGCGCCGACCTGTCCGCCGACCAGCGGATCGAAGTGCGCGTCGTCGGCGACGTGCTGGCCGATTACGAGAATGAGCCGGTCGGGCTCGACGACCTGCTCTCGCGCGAGGCATTGCTGCGGACGCTGCCGTCCAATGACCACCTCATCCTCGCCAATGTCTGCGAGACATTGGGCGCCAAATATTTCGAGGGCGGCTGGCTGGAGCGCGCGCTGGAGCCGACGGTGGCGGCGCGCGACCATTATCAGGCGATGGGGTCGCTCTACAGCGACCTGTTCACCCGCTTTCTCGAATCGCGCATCCGCCATGCACAGGGGCGGATGAAGGATGCCACCGCGATCCTGGCGACGGCGCGGGCGGAGATCGAAAGCAATTTCGGGCCGCGATCGGACCTTGCCGCAAACTGCGCGGCGTTCGAGGCCGGTCTGCTCTACGAACAGGACCAGTCGGCCGCCGCGCTGGCGCTGCTCGACTGGGCGGTGCCGCATATGGAACAGTCCGACGGCTGGGCCGATGTCTATGTCGCGGGCTATCTCAGCGCGGCGCGGGCACACGCGGCTGAGGGACGGATCGACGATGCGCGCACGATGACCGCGCGCGCCCGGCGGCTCGCCGAACGGCGCGGGCTGCGCCAGCTCGACCTGCTCGCCGCGCTGTGTGAGGTCGATCTGCTGATCGATCAGGATCTCGACGCCGCGCGCGCGGCAGCGGATGCGGTCGGACTCGACGCGCTGGGTCACGCCGATGCGGAGGACTCGTCGGTACACCGCCCGGTCGTGACCGCGGCGCGGCTGTGCCTGGCCAAGTTCGCACTGATCGACGGCGACCATGACGCCGCGCTCGACATCCTGCGCGCGCTGCGCCGCTGGGGGGCCCAGCATGGCGCCGGGCGGCTGTTGATCGACGTCAACATCCTGATGAGCCACGGCCTGCGCGCCTTGGGCGAGAGCGAGGCGGCGCAGGTCTGTTTCGACGATGCGGTCGGCACCGCGATGTTTCAGGGGTTCATCCGCCCGTTCATCGATCTGCGCCGGTTCGGCGAGGAGGGAATCGATGCGACGCTGAACGGTGCGGCACAGCTCGACCGCTTCCGCGCGCAATTCCTCAAGGGCATTGCCCGCACGCTGGCGGCCCGCCCCGTCAGCACCGCCACGCCCGGCGTGTTGAGCGATGCCGAGGCGGCGATCGTCGCGCATTTGAGCTTTGGCTATTCGAACAAGGAAATCGCGCGGCTGATCGGGATGTCGCCCGACACGGTCAAATATCGGCTCAAGTCGGTGTTCAAAAAGATCGGCGTGCAGAAGCGACGCGACGCCGTGCGCGTGCTCCACGAGCGCGGGCTGATCATCGGGGATGCACCGGCAATCGGGGAGTGACCCGGGCGGCGCATCGCCCCTTCCCCCACCCGCCTTACCCGCTTACCCGTCTTCCCCGCCACTTACCCTGAAAACCGCATGGTTCCCGGCGTGACATGGGTTTGAATGCAATCGGGAGGATTGGCGCCGCCACCGGACAGAAACGGGGCCGCCGACCAGGACACATGCTCGGGGAAGGGTTCAGACAATGAGGAAGCACCACGAAGTTCAGACCAAGGCCGGCACCCGCGCACTGCGCCGGATCGCCTTGCTTACGGCCTGTTGCGCGATCGCCCTGCCCGGCATCGCCGCGGCACAGGAGGGTGGCGAAAACGCGGATGAAGTGACGGTCATCGGCACGCGCGCACAGACCGGCACCAAGACCGACGCAGCGCTGACCGAAGTCCCGCAGTCGATCAGCATCATTTCCGCGCAGGAGTTCAACGATCGTGCGGCGGTGAACCTGCAGGACATCATCCGCTACAGCGCGGGCGCCAGCAGCGAGCTGAACGGCGTCGATACGCGCGGCGATTTCCTGGCGGTGCGCGGTACCACCGCCGAACAGTATCTCGACGGTCTGAACCGCATGCCCGGCTTCATCTATGGCGGCCGCATCGAAATCTTCACGGTCGAGAGCGCCGAGCTGCTGCGTGGCCCGGCGTCGACGCTGTATGGCGGCGGCGGCGCAGGCGGCATCCTCAATTCGATCAGCAAAAAGCCGCAGGAAACCTTCGGCGGCGAGATCGGGGTGATGGGCGGCACCGACGATTACAAGCAGCTTCAGCTCGATGTCACCGCCCCGCTGGCCGATGGCGTGTCCGCGCGCCTCGTCGGTCTGGTCCGCGACGCCGACCTGCAGCAAAAGGGGCAGAAGAACGACCGCATCGTCGTGATGCCCTCGGTCACGCTGCGGCCAGGCGCTAACACCGAAGTGACCTTCATCGGCCTGTATCAGCGCGACAAGCTCGGCAGCCAGACCTATCTGCCGACCAGCAAGACGATCGACGGCGGCGGCGCGACGAAGATTTCGGACGACTTCTATCTCGGCGAGCCGGACTTCAACCACACTTTTGCCGACCATTATGCGCTGACGATGCTGATCTCGCACCGCTTCAGCGACGCGCTCGCGTTCAACAGCCGCACGCGGGCGTTCGAGCAGGATACGGATTATCAGGAAGTGTTCGGCTATACCGGGTTCGGCGGCGCTTATGCCGATGCCGGGCGGACGGTCGCCAACCGCGCCTGGTATCTGAACCGCGCCAAATATTCGGGCCTCAGCAGCGATAACAATGTCGTGCTGAGCTTCAGCACCGGCCCGCTCGAGCATCAGATCCTCGCCGGCTTCGACTATACCGAGTTCCGCGAGGACAAGGAGGAAGGGTTCGGCGCGGCGCCCGGCCTCAACCTCTACAACCCGGTCTATGGCGTGCCCTTTGCCACCGGCGTGGGCTGGACCACCGACACCAAGAACACCCAGCTCGGCTTTTACGCGCAGGAGCAGATCCGCGCATGGGACCGCGTCTCGCTGGTGTTCGGCGCGCGGCACGACAAGGTGAAGTCGAACGTCAACGGCTTCCAGAACCCGGACAACGAGGCGTGGACGTTCCGCGCAGGCATCATCGGCGATGTGGTGAAGGGCGTGTCGCCTTACTTCAACTATTCGGAATCCTTCCTGCCGGTGTTCGGGTCGAACTTCTTCGGCATCGCCTATGTCCCGCGCACGGGCCGGCAATATGAGGCGGGCGTGAAGTTCCAGCCGCATTCGCGCATGCTGCTGACTCTCGCGGCGTATGACATCAAGGAAAACAACGTCCTGATCGCCGACCCGAATGAGCTTCAGAACTTCATTCAGGGCGGATCGACGCGGTCGCGCGGGATCGAGGCGGAAGCGAAGATCAAGCTGCCCGGCGCGTTCGACCTGACCGCATCGTACAGCTACACGCGGGCAGAGTATCTGGTTGTCGATGGCCGCCAGCGTGGCGACCGGCGCGAGAACCTGCCCGAGCATCAGGCATCGGCGTGGGCGACCAAGGGCTTCGACCTGGGCGGCGATCTGCGCGCGAAGATCGGCGGCGGCGTGCGCTACCAGAGCGACAAGGTCAGCTTCAACCAGCTCTACACGATCGATCCGGTGACGCTGTTCGATGCGATGGCCGAACTCAGCTATGGCAAATGGTCGCTGTCGGTGAACGCCGCGAACCTTGGCAACGAGCGGGTGTACACCAATTGCAGCTATGACAGCTCGCCGACGGTGCAGGAGGGCTATTGCTATCTCGGCAAGGACCGCACCGTGCTGGCGTCGCTGCGCCGCAAGTTCTGACAACCAACGATCCGGGCCGGGGCCGCGATGCGGTGCCCGGCCCCTGTTTGCTTACGGAAGGACGCTGATGCCAACCGCCGCCACCCTGACCGCCCGACTGACCCTTGGCCTGTTGCTCGCATCCGGCGCGACCGGCGCGGCGCTTGCCGGGCAAGACCGCGTACCGGCGGACACGATCATCACCAATGCGCGCGTCTATACGGTCGACAAGGCACGGCCCTGGGCAGAGGCGGTCGCGATCCGCGATGGCAAGATCGTCGCGGTCGGGACGAGGGCGGCGGTCGAAAAGCTGAAGGGTAAATCGACCCGGGTCGTCGATCTGGGCGGGCGTCTGGTCATGCCAGCATTTGGCGATGCGCATGCCCATCCCTTGTTCGGCGCATTGTCGTTCACGCGCTGCTCGCTGCACAATGGCAAGTCGATTGCGGACTATCAGGCGATCATCCGCAAATGCATCGCCGACAATCCCGGCACCGGCACCATCTATGGCGCAGGCTGGGAGGATTCGCTGTTCCCGCCCAATGGCGTCCCCCACAAGAAATATCTGGATGCCATCTCGACCGATCGCCCGCTGATTTTCGATTCCGTGGGCGGCCACACCAACTGGGTCAATTCAAAGGCGCTGGAACTGGCGGGCATCACCAAAGATACCCCCGATCCGGTCAACGGCAGCATCGACCGCGATCCCGCGACGGGCGAGCCGATCGGTAGTTTGCAGGAATCGGCCCAAGGTCTGGTGCAGAAACTGATCCCGCCGGTGACCGACAAGAACATTCAGGATTCGGTCAAATATACCGCCAAGCTCTTCAACAGCCTGGGCATCGTCAGCTGGAACGACGCCGGGGTGAACTGGGAAGAGGACGGCAGCAGCGCGATGATCGACGCGTACAAGGCGGTTCACGACGCGGGCGCGCTGACCAGCTATGTCACCGTGTCGCTGACCTGGAAGAACGACAAGGGCATGGAGCAGCTGCCCGGCCTGCTCAAGGCCGCGGCGCGGGGCAACGCGCTGGGCGTGCCGACCCACACCGTCAAATTCTATGTCGACGGCGTGATCCCGCAAAAGACCGCGTACATGATCTCCCCCTATGAACACAGCCATGAGCATGGCAGCGCGCAGGTGTCGCCCGAGACGCTGAAACAGGCGGTCCGCGCAGTCGATTCACGCGGCATGCACGCATTCCTCCACGCGATCGGCGACAATGGCGTGCGCATCTCGCTCGACGCGATCGAGGCGGCCCGCACCGCGAATGGCAAAAAGCCGACGCATCACATGGTGACGCACCTGAACGTCGTCGATCCGGCGGACCAGCCGCGCTTCGGTAAGCTCGATACGTTCGCCCAGTTCCAGCCGACCTGGTCGTCCTGGTACCCCTATATGGAGCTGACCGAGCAGGCGATCGGCAAGGAGCGGATGAAGCACATCTACCCCGCCGGGAGCATCGTGCGCATGGGCGGCAAGCTCGCTTATGGCGCCGACTGGCCGGTGGCGACCGCGAACCCGCTGGAGGGTCTGGAGGTCGCGATGACCCGCCGCACCGCCGGCGACCCCAATGCCCGCCCGCTGGTCGCCGAAGAGGGCGTGACGCTGGAGCAGGCAATCGAGAGCCACACGCTCAACGTCGCCTATGTCAACGGCTTCGACAAGGTGACCGGGTCGATCACGCCGGGCAAGAATGCCGACCTGGTCGTGCTCGACCGCGACCTGTTCAAGATCCCGACGCATGAGATCGGCAAGACCAAGGTACTGGTGACGCTGTTCAAGGGGAAGGCGGTCTATGGGGAGCTGGCGGCCGCGGGGAAGTAAGTCACCCCGCCCTATCGGCCAACCCTGTAAACGATAAGGGCCACCCCGGCACGAAGCCGGGGTGGCCCTACTCATTCGGGATCTCGCTCGCCTAAGGCCAGGTCAGCGCGAAGCGGAGGGTGTCGGTGACCGCGCGCGAGGGGACGGTCATATGGCCTTCGTCCTTGTACACCATCGACTGGACGCGCAGGCCGTGGGCGGAGAGCGGCTCCATCCGCTTGGCGAAGGCCTCGGCATCCCAACGCTCGAGGATCGCCTCCTCCCGCTCGCCCGAAACGACGAGCAACCGGGCGACTGGTCCACCCTTCCCCGCCTGCAGCCGCGCGACGAAATCGCGCTCCTCGCGCCGCGTCAGCGCTTCGTGCCAGAACAGCGACGGGCTGGCCGCGATGATGGCGTGAAAGGCGTCCGGTCGGGTGAACAGCGTGTGCGCGGCGAACAGTCCGCCGAGCGAATGGCCGAACAGCGACTGACGCGCCGGGTTGGTCTTGTAGCGCTTGCCGATCTCGCTGCGCAGATCGCCGGTCAGGAAGTCCAGAAACCGGTCCCAGCCGCCATTCTTCTCTTTGGCGTATTTGGCGTAGGCGAGCGAGGTGGTCGGCACCCCGGTGAAATCGTCGATCCGGCGCACGTCATAGGCCTGGTCGGTCGGATAGCCGACGCCGACCACGATCATCTCCTGCCCCTTGGTCCATCCGATCATCCGGCGGGTTTCGGCGAAGCTGGCGAACAGCGCATTGCCGTCGATCACATAGAGCACGGGAAAGCCGCCCTCGGGTGCCTCGCCTTCGGGATAGGACACGAAGATGCGGTAGGTCGCGCCATGCGCCGCGCGCATGTCCCACGTCGCGGTGAACGGCATGGTATAGCCGGGCGCCGCCGGCGCCGCCTGCGCATGCACAGCAGCGGGCGTCAGCATGCCCGCAGCCGCGCACAGGCCCATCATCGCAACCCGTCCGATCATCGCTTCATCCTCCAGCCCAATGTGTCGATTGTGACAGGCTAGGGTGAACGCGCATGGATCGGCAAACCCCGGTTCCGGGTAAGGCGGCAGCGTTGCGGGTAATCAGCCCGGAAAGGCGATCGGCGGCCAGCGATCCCCCCAGGGCGCGGCGACCTCCAGCTCGCGACCGAGTGCCAGCAACAGATCATCGCCGCCAATGTCCGCAGAGACCATCACCCCCACCGGCAGGCCGTCGTCATTATGACCCAGCGGCAGCGAGATGCTGGGCGTGCCGGTCATGTTGTGGAGCGGCGTATAGTTGACGAAGCCGAACAGCGCGTCGAACAGCGCGTCGGTCGGCCGCGTCGGCGCAAGATCGCCGAGCGGGGTGGCGACCGTCGCGGTCACCGGCGACAGCACGACGTCATAGCTGGCGTGGAATGTCGTCAGCACGCGGCTCGCCCGGTCGACCTGCGCCAGCGCGTCGGCAAGCCGCTCGGGCGTCACCGTACCGCGACGCTCGCCCAGGCCAAGCGTCCACGGCTCCAGCACCTCCGGCGCGCGCGTGCCATAATGATCGACGATCTCGCCGCCTAGATAGTCCCACAAGGTCGTAAAGCCGGCGCGCAACGCGGCGCGGTCGATCGGCTGTTGCGCCGGTTCGACATGATGGCCGAGCGTCTCGCACAGCGCCGCGGCGCGGTGGACCGCATCGGCAACCTCCGGCGAAGGCCCGCCGCCATCGAGGCCGGTGAGATCGAGCGCGATGCGCAGGCCAGGGCGCGGGACGTCGTCCACCGCCTTATCCGCCGGGCGCAGCAGTCGGGCGGCCCAGGTCGTGTCGCGCATCGACCGGCCATACAGGCCGTCCGAACACAGAATGTCATCGACCAGATTGTGCGCGCGGGCACGGACGTTCCAGCCGCGGCTGGGCTTGAACCCGATGATCCCGCAATTGGCGGCGGGGATGCGGATCGACCCGCCTGCGTCGCTGGCAGTGGCGAACGGCACGAGCCCCGCCGCGACCGCAGCCGCCGCGCCGCTGCTCGACCCGCCCGAACTGCGGCTCAAATCCCACGGGTTGGCGGTAGCGCCGTACAGCGGGCCTTCGCAACTGGCGTTGAGGCCGAATTCGGGCATGGTCGACATGCCGACCGGGATCAGCCCTGCCGCATCGAGCGCGCGGACGAGCGGGAAGGCGCGGCGCGCGACCTCCCCCTGTTTCGCGCTCGACCCGGCTTCGCACGGAAAGCCGGGATATTCGAGCGACGCCTTGAGCAGATAGGGGACGCCGGCCATCGGCGCGGTCGGGTCGATCCGCGCGGCGGCGGCGCGGCCATGGTCGAACGCACGCGCGGCGATCGCGTTGATCGGGCCGTTCACCGCCTCGATCCGGGTGATTGCGGCTTCGACCAGCGCGTCAGGCGTGACCTGCCCGGTTCGCACCAGTTCGGCCTGGCCATGCCCGTCCAGCCGGGCGATTTCGTTTGCTGTTTCAATCCGCATTGTCATCTCTCTGTTCCAGCGTGGCGTGTTGCGTCCGTCCAGCCTGTCACCCGTTTTTGCGCAGCCCTTACCCGCTGGCGCGAGCCACACGATTTCGTCCCGGCCTGCGGCACCTGTCCCGGACAGGCTAAAGCCGGGCGATGCCGACGCGACAGGTGCATGCTGCGCAACTTCACCCGTGTTTCTGGGCAGATTACCCGGCGCGGGTCGGCAATTTGCATGGCGGTGGTGCTAGGTCGCGGCGATGTACGAACTCGACGAACTGGACCGCCGGCTGATCGCCGCGTTGCGCGAGGATGCGCGGATGCCGATCACCCGCCTCGCCGCAGTATTGAAGGTTTCGCGCACCACGGCGCAGGCCCGGCTCGACCGGCTGCTGGACAGCGGCGCGGTGCTGGGCTTCACCATCCGCGCGCGGCACGATCGCAGCAGCATCCGCGCGATCATGATGATCGAGATCGAGGGGCGATCGACCAGCCAGATCATCCGGCGGCTGCGCGGTTTTCCCGAGCTGATCGCGCTGCACACCACCAATGGCGGGTGGGACATGATCGCCGAGATCGAAGCCGCCGGGATCGGCGACTTCGACCGCATTCTGCGCGAGGTGCGGCAGATCGAGGGCGTGCTGAACAGCGAGACCAGCCTGTTGCTGAGCAGTCTCTAGGGTCTCGCGCGGCGCTGCGCGCAGGGCAGCAGGAAGACCATCGTCGCGGCGATCAGCCCGCCAATCCCCATGGTTAGCGATACGAGGAGCAGGCTGCTCCCGCCCGCGAACAGCGCGCCCGCGACCACCGGGCCGAGCGCAGAGCCTCCTCGCCCCACCCCGATGACGAAGCCGGTGCCGCTCGCGCGCAACGCCGCCGGGTAGGTCTGCGCGAGGATCGGGTAGAGGCCGACGACGCCCGCGTTGATGAAGAAGGCGGCGATTGCGGCGGTCAGCGACAGGCGCATGAGGTCCGCCCCCGCCAGCCCGAATGCACCGATCGCGACAAAGCCGACCAGCATCGATCCGGCGACCAGCGGGCGCAGGTCGAACCGCTGGCTGGCAAGGCCGATGACGACCGCGCCGGTCAGATTGCCGACATTGGCCCACACCAGCACCCCGCCCGCCTGCGCCGCGTCAAAGCCCAGGTCCACGACGATCTTCGGGATCCATTTCTGGATGTAATAGAAGAACAGGATCTGCGCGAAATAGGCGATCGTCAGCAGGATCGTGACCCCGGCATAGCTGCGCGAGAACAGCGATCCGATTGACGGTTTGACGACCTGTGCGGGCGGCGGCGGCAGCGCATCGACCGGTGCGTGACCAAGGCGGCCCAGCGTCCGGTTGACGCTTGCCAGCGCCTCAGCCGGTCGCCGCGCGATCAGCGATTCGATCGACTCCGGCAGCATGAAGATGGCGAGCGGGATCGCGACGGTGCTCGCCACCGCGCCCAGCATGAACACCGATCGCCAGTCGCCGGTCGAGGCGAGCAGCGCGGAGGCGACCAGCCCGCCGAGGATCGCGCCGGTCGAATAGCCGGCGATGTTGAGCGCGACGTTGAGCCCGCGGCGTTTGTCGTTGGAAAACTCGGCGACCATCGCGCTGGTCGACGACAGCATCCCGCCAATGCCGATGCCGGTGACGAAGCGGATGACGGACAGCATGGTCACGTCGCGGGCGAATGCGGCGGCCAGCATACCCGCCGCCATGACGATCAGGCACCCCAGGATCGTGGGCCGCCGTCCGATGCGATCGGCGACATTGCCGATCACGACCGATCCCGCCGCCATGCCGAGCAACTCCATCGACAGCACCACGCCCAATGTCGCCCGGTCGATCCCCCATTCCGCCGCGATGCCGGGCGCGGCAAAGCTGATCGCCAGCACGTCGAACCCGTCGAGCGCGTTGAGCGCGATGCACAGGGCGACCACGGCGACCTGACGCCAGTGCATCGGCGCGGCGGCTATCGCCGCGCGAGGATCGAGGGTCATGTCGCTCTCCTGAGGGGCGCGTTCGTGCGCGCCGTTGTGCGTTCATTCCTGCCCTGCCCCGCAGGGAAGGTGGCATCGCGCAGCGATGACGGAGTTACTTCAGCCGCTTCAGGCGATCCGCGACCACCGCGGCCATATCCGCCCGCCGATCGAGGCAGCGCGAGACCGGCCCCACCACCACCACCGACAACAGCCGGTCCTCGCCGGGCAGCGGCATCGCGATGCCCGCCAGATCGGGAGTGTATTCGGTATTGCTCTGGTGCCAGCCCATCGCCTGCGCCTCGGCCAGCCGGGCCTCGACCGCGTCCGGGCTGGCCGGGGTCGTCGGCGCATAGGCGACGAAGTCGATCTTGCGGTACAATTTCTCCCGCTCCGCACGCGGCATTCGCGACAGCAGCGCGCGGCCCGCCGAGGTGGCGTGAATCGGGACCCGATCGCCGACCCGCGCGAAATAGCGCACCGGCTGGCGCGATTCCGCCACATCGACAAAGGTCGCGAAGATGCCCGCCGGAGCCGAGATCGCCGCCGTCTCGCCGGTCGCCTCCATCAGATCGCGGGCGAGCGTCTGGAATTTCTCGGGCAAAGGTTCGGCATCGGTCACCGCCTGCGCCAGCGTCAGCCAGCGCGGGCTGGGATAATAGCCGCCGCGGGTCCGTGGTTCGTAGAGATAACCCATGCCGGCCAGCGTGCCGATCAGCTTGAACGTGCTCGAGCGCGGCCAGCCAAGATCGTCCGCCATCTCCGCCGGGGTGGCCGGTTTCAGACGACGTGCGAAATATTCCAGAATCTCGAGCGCATTTGCAGCTTGGCGGACGGTGGTCATAGCCTGATGTCTCGCCCCCGCCGCGCACTGTCAACGCGCCGTGAAGCCGCCATCGACCGGCAAAGCGACGCCGGTGACGAAGCTCGCCTCGTCCGACGCCAGCCACAGCGCCGCGTCGGCGATCTCGCCCGCCTGCACCAGCCGGCCCATCGGCACATTGGCGATCAGCTTGGCCTCGTTCGCCGCCGCCTCCGCCGGATCGCCGCTGCGGCCGGTAAAGCCGGTCTTCATCGGCGTGTCGGCAAGGCCGGGGCACACTACGTTGACGCGGATGCCATCGGCGGCGAGCGCCAGCGCAAGGCTCTTGGTCAGCCCGACCACGCCCCATTTCGCGGCGGAATAGATCGGGCTCATCATCGAACCGACCAGGCCGGAGACCGACGCGGTGAAGATGATCGAACCGCCGCCACGCTGGCGCATATATTGCGCGACCTGCCCCGCACCGAGCGCGGCGGCGGTGACGTTGAGATCGATCGCGCGGCGATAGGCGTCGAGGTCGAGGTTCTCGACCGACGCCGGGCCGGGCATGCCGGCATGCGCCCACAGGATATCGGCACCACCCAGCCATTGCGCGGCGGCGTGGATGCTGCCCTTCGCCTGTTCGGGATCGAGCAGATTGGCGGGGATGCCGGTCACCTTGTCCGAGCCGAATTCCGCGACGACGCCGTCGAGCGCGTCTGCACTGATGTCGATCGCGGCGACCTTCGCGCCCTCACGCACGAAGCGTTCGACGCCGGCGCGGCCCATGCCGGATGCAGCGGCGGTAACGATGGCGAGCTTGCCGTTCAGGCGCATGTTGGTTTCCTCGGTTCTGCGGTGCCGGCCCGCTCCCCCACCCGGCCACCCACTTCAGGGTATCTTTGATGGGTGGCCGGGTGGGGGAGCGGGCCGGCACCGTGCATCCAGCAAAGCTGGATCAAACAAACGGATCGGGAAATTTCCCGGTCGTGGAGACGATCGTGGTCTTGGTTTCCAGGAACGGATCGAGCCCCTCGATCCCGTTCTCGCGGCCCCAGCCGCTTTGCTTCACCCCGCCATAGGGGGTGGACCAGCGGATGTAGCGATAGGTGTTGACCCACACCATGCCGGCCTCGATCCGCGCCGCCACGCGATGCGCGCGCCCGGTGTCGGACGACCACAGCCCGGCGGCCAGGCCATAGGGGGTCGAGTTGGCGATGCTCACCGCTTCATCTTCGCCGTCAAATGGGATGATCGCGGCGACGGGGCCGAAGATTTCCTCCTGCGCGATCCGCATGTCGGCGCGCACATCGGCAAAAACGGTCGGCTCGACGAAATAGCCGCCCGCCAGCCCGTCGCGATCGATGCGGTTGCCGCCGGTGACCAGCTGCGCGCCCTCGGCCTGACCGATGCCGACATAGGACAAGGTCTTGTCGAGCTGCTGCGCATGCGCCTGCGGGCCCATATGCGTTGCGGGGTCGAGCGGCATGCCGACGCGCACCCGCCCGGCGCGTTCGCGAAATGCTTCGACCACCTGGGTATAGACCGGGCGCTCGACCAGCACGCGGCTGCCGAGCGCACAACTCTGCCCGCACAATGCCCAGGCCGAGCCGGTTGCGGCGTTGAGCGCGTTCTCCAGATCCGCGTCGGCGAAAATGATATGCGGCGCCTTGCCGCCCAGCTCGAAGGTGCAGCGGGTGAGCGTATCGGCACCCGCCTTCAGGATCGTCTTGGCGGTCGATCCTTCGCCGGTGAAGCTGATCTTGGCGACATCGGGATGCGCGACCAGCCGCGCGCCCGCGACCGTGCCATCGCCCGGGACGACATTGACGACACCAGGCGGGAACCCCGCCGCCTCGAACAGCTTCGCCAGTGCGAGCGACGAGGCCGGGGTCGACTCCGCCGGCTTGAGCACGACGGTGCAGCCCGCTGCCAGCGCCGGGCCGAGCTTCCACGCCGCCGCCATCATCGGCACATTCCATGGCGTGATCGCGCCGACCACCCCGACCGGATGCCGGGTGGTAAAGGCGTGGACGCTGTCATCCATCGGGATCGTCCGCCCGCCAAGCTTGTCGGCGAGCGAAGCGAACCAGTGATAGTAGTGCGCGTGCAGCCCGATATCGCCGCGCGACTCCCGTACCGCACGGCCATTGTCGCGGGTCTCGATCTGCGCCAGCGCATCGACCTGCGTCGCGTAGAGATCGGCGAACTTCCGCAACAGCGCCGCGCGCTCCCATGGCGGCATCCGGCGCCACGGGCCATCGAACGCCGCCTTGGCCGCAGCCACCGCGCGGTCGATGTCCGCCGCGCCACCCCAGGCGACATCGCCCCAGGGCTCGCCGGTCGCCGGGTCGATGCTCGGCCGCACCCCGCCGTCGATCGGCGCAACCCATTCCCCGCCGATGAACAGCCTGTCGAAGCGAAACCCGTCGAACATCCCGACTCCATAATTTCTATTTGTGGACTTATTTGTCCCTGTATAGGAATTGAAGTCAAGAGAGGGAGACGGGTAAATGCTGCCACTGCTCGAGGGTATCCGGGTGATCGAGGTCGGTGCAGTGGTGCTCGGCCCCTATGCGGGCCAGATCCTCGCAGACCTTGGCGCGGAGGTGATCAAGGTCGAACCGCTGGAGGGCGATATCGCTCGTCATGCCCATCCCACAGGCCCGGGCGGCGGCGCGCTATTCGTCAACAACAACCGCAACAAGAAGATGCTCGCGCTCGACCTCAAATCGGCGAACGGGCGCGCGGCGCTGGCGCGGCTGATCGAGCGTGCCGACGTGGTCTTCCACAATATGCGGGTCGATGCGGCGGAGCGGTTAGGGTTGGGCTTCGATGCGGTCGCCGCGATCAACCCGCGCATCGTCCATTGCGCCGCAATCGGCTTTGGCCAGCGCGGCCGCTATCGCAATCGCCCCGCGTTCGATGACATCATCCAGGCGGCGAGCGGCATTGCCGGTCTTGGCACCGCGACCGGGGGCGACCCGCGCTTCGTGCCGACCATCCTCGCGGACAAGGTGGCGGCGCTGCATGCGGTCTATGGCATCCTCGCCGCACTCGTCGCGCGCGCCAACGGGCGAGAGGGGCCGATCCGCGTCGAGGTGCCGATGTTCGAGGCACTGGCGGCGTTCCTGCTCAACGAACATCTCGCGGCGGCGACCTTCGACGCGGACGGCGCGGTCGGCTATCCGCGCATCCTTTCGCCCAATCGCCGCCCGTTCCGCACCGCCGACGGATGGATCGCGGTGCTGCCCTATACCGACCGCCAATGGCGCGCCTTCCTGACCGAGGTCGGGCGGGAGGACGTGATCGCGCAGGACTGGTTTGCCGACCCGCGCCAGCGCCCCGTGCAGATCGACACGCTCTACGCACTGGTCGCCGAGGCGCTACCCGCGCGGACCACCGATGCGTGGATCGCGGCGCTGGAGGCGCGCGACGTGCCCTGCTCGCGGATCGCGGAACTGGGCGACCTGCTGACCGATCCGCATCTGGCCGAAATCGGCTTTTTCGAAGTGCCCGGCGGGTATCCTGAGGGCATAGCCCGAACGATCCCGCAGCCGGTGGTATTCGACGGAATCGCCCCCTCCCCCGACACGCCCCCCCGCCCGCTCGGCGCGGATAGCCGCCGGGTGCTGCGCGACTGTGGTCTCGACGACGCGCAGATCGCGCGCCTTGTGGAAGCGGGCGTGGTCCGGGCGAGCTAGGGTCTGCTGGCTCCATTTTGCCCCGCATCGGACTTGGGCTGCCGCTACGCGGCGACGATCCGCGGCATGCTGGCGATCGGCGCGACCGTGACATTGCGGAACCAGGTTTCGGCGCCTTCCGACTGAAGCTGGATCCGGCCATGCGTCAGCGGCCGGCGTGAACCGTCCGGCGCGATCGTTGCCATGTCCCGGACCTGCGCCACCGGCACCCCGTTCACGACATGCACCGCGCGGTCGCCCACGACGTACAGGTCGAGCGTGTTCCACTGTCCGATGGGCAGTTCCACATCGCGCGCCGTCTCGACATTCCATGTGGGGGTGCCGTTGACCATGTCCACCTCTTGCCCGCCAAGCTGGAAGCCCAGATGCGGTGCGATCAAGCTTGGGTCATGGGCAACCGTGGTACGACCGCGAACATGCTTGCCGACGGCGACCAGCATGCCCGTCGAGCCGCGCATGATCTCGAACTCCATCGCGGGCGACCAGGTCCCGAACACCGCGCCCGGTTCACCATGCGTGTGATACAGAAGGCCGTTGTTCTGCGGCAGCGTTTCACGCGGTGCGTAGGTCTTCTCGCCCCATTTGAACTCCAGGCGCAGATGGTAATCGCGCAGGTCTGCGCGATGGACCAGGCTTCCCCAGGTTTCGCCCTTGATCCAGATTGCCGGCGCGCCGTCGATCATGCGCACTGCGAAATCGCCAGTCCGGTCGCGGCTGGTGCCGAGCGGCGTTACCCCGGGATCGTCGCGATAGGTGACCGCCGGATCAGGGTAGCCAAGCCAGCTGTCCCAGTCGCTGAGGTCACGGCCGTTGAACAGGCTGCGCGCCGGGCCGGTGGGCGCTGGCACATCGACCAGTCGGAGTTGTTGCAGCGTAGCGAGGCGGCCGGCGCTCACAACGCGTGCCCGGTCGAGCGACGCGGTCTCAGGAGCGCTGGCTGGCTCGGGCACCGGAACGCACGCGCCACATGCCAGGGCCAGCGCGGCCATTATGACCTTCGTTGCCATGATAACTCCCCCTCGTTCCCCAGTTCGAGACTCCGGACCACGCTGTGCCTATCACCCTTCCAACAATGCGGCGATGTGCGCTTGCGCAATCGCGCGCGCCTCGTCCGCTTCAAGCACGGCGGGCGAAAGGCAGAGCTCCAGCCACAGGCCGTCGACCAATGCGGCGATCGCAATCGCCGCGCGCCGCCGTGCAGTCAATTGAAGCCCGCACGCCGCCAACAAGGCTTCGAGCTCCTCGCGATAGCGCGCATATTGCGCATCATGGAGCGCGGCGATCTCGCCGCGCGCGATCACCAGCCCCCAGAACGCCGTCCAGGTCGCGAGCAGATCACGATCGGCAATCGATGGCGCGAAACTCGCCGTCACATAGGCCGTCAGCCGCGCCTGCGGGTCGTCGCCGGCCGCAGCCACCGCCGCATCGAGCGCCGCGGCGACCTGTTCCCCGACATGGGCATAGGTCGCGGCGATCAGCGCATCGACCCCTCCGAAATGATGCGCGACCAGCCCCGGCGAGACCCCTGCCGCGATCGCGATCGCGCGCACCGACGCGCCGCTGGCACCGTCGCGGGCCAGCACGCGCGCGGTCGCCTCGATCAGCGACAGCCGTCGCGCATCGGGTTCGGCGCGGGTGAAGCCTGGCTTGCTCATCGCGCGATCTTATTATACGATCGTACAACAAGCAAATTGCGGAGCCGATCATGGCCATCCCTGTCTCTGCTCCCGAACCGGGCCACGATCCCGACGCCGACTGGTCGCTGCCCGGCTGGATCTACACCGATCCCGAGTTTCTTGAGCTTGAGACGGCGCGCATCCTGCGCCCGTCCTGGCAGATCGTGTGCCATGAGAGTGACCTTGCCGAGCCGGGCGACTGGCGCACGCTTTCCTATCTGGGCGAGAATGTCGTCGTGGTGCGCGGGCGCGACGCGACGCTCCGCGCCTTCCACAATGTCTGCCGCCATCGCGCGATGCGGATCGTCGAGGGCGACGCGGGCTGCTCGAAGAAGCTGGTCTGTCCCTATCATGCCTGGGCCTATGAGCTGGACGGGCGGCTGTCGGGCGTGCCGATGCGCGGCGACTATCCGGCGCTGGATATGGACGCGAGCGGCCTGGTTCCGGTCAACCTCGCCATCTGGCGCGGCTTCGTGTTCGTGCGGCTTGAGGATGATGGCGGCCCCTCGCCCGCGCAGATGATGGCGCCCTATGACCGTGAGGTCGCACCCTATCGCTTCGAAGAGATACGCCGGATCGGCGACGTCCGGATCCGCGACCGCGCGGTCAACTGGAAGAATGTCGGCGACAATTATTCGGACAATCTGCACATCCCGGTCGCGCATGACGGGCTGACACGGCTGTTCGGCAAATCCTATGCGATCGAGGCGGCGGGGTGGGTCGACAAGATGTCGGGCCAGCTGGTCGACCGCGTCTCGGACAATCCATGGGAAGCCTTTTACCAGCGGCACCTCCCGCGCGTCGATCACCTGCCCGAGGCGAACCAGCGGCTGTGGCTCTATTACAAGCTGTGGCCGAACATGGCGTTCGACATCTATGCCGACCAGATCGACTTCATGCAGTGGCTGCCGGTCTCGCCGACCCGCTGCGTGCTGCGCGAGATGACGTTCGCGCTGCCCGATGACAGGCGGGAGATGAAGCTGACCCGCTACGCCAACTGGCGGATCAACCGCGTGGTCAATGCCGAGGACACCTGGCTGATCGAGCGGGTGCAACAGGGCATGGCGTCGAGCAGCTACACCGCCGGGCCGATCGGCGCGAGCGAAGTATGCCTGCGCAGCTTTGCGGCAAAGGTCCGCGCCATCATCCCGGAGGCGCGGCTGCATCGCGCGCCCGCGCCGGGCTGGTCGCGCCGCCCGCGCACCGTCTGATCATTTGGGGGGAAGCATGAAGAGGTACGACGCGATCGTGATCGGCGGCGGGCACAACGGGCTGGTCTGCGCCTTCTATCTCGCTCGCGCGGGCCTCAAGGTGCGCGTGCTCGAGCGGCGCCACATCGTCGGCGGCGCGGCGGTGACCGAGGAGTTCCACCCCGGCTTCCGCAACTCGACCGCGAGCTACACCGTCAGCCTGTTGCGGCCCAAGGTGATCAAGGACATGCGCCTCCATGAGCGCGGCTGGCGGATCGTCGAGCGGACCATCAGCAACTTCTTCCCGCACGAGAATGGTTACCTCAAGCTGGGTGGCGGCACCGCACGCACCCAGGCCGAGTTCGCCCGCTTTTCGCAAAAGGATGCCGATACCTTTCCGCGTTACGAGGAAGCGCTGGAGCGCGTCGCCGAAGTGCTGCGCGACCTCTCGCTCAAGACCCCGCCCAATGCCGGCGGCGGGTTGCGCGCGCTGCTCGCCGCTGCAGCACAGGGCAAGCGGCTCGCGGGCATGGACGTCGATGCGCAGCGCGACGTGATGGACCTGTTCGTCAAGTCCGCGCGCGATTTCCTCAATGGCTGGTACGAGAATCCGTATATCCAGGCCGCCTTCGGCTTCGACGCGGTGGTCGGCAACTATGCCAGTCCGGATACGCCGGGATCGGCCTATGTCCTGCTCCACCACGTGTTTGGCGAGATCAACGGCAAGAAGGGCATGTGGGGCCACAGCGTCGGCGGGATGGGCGCGATCACGCGCTACATGGCCGAAGCCGCCGAAGAGGCCGGCGTCGAGATCAGCGTCGAGACGCCGGTCGCGAAACTGCTGGTCGACGGCGGCAAGGTCGCGGGCGTGCGGCTGGAAAGCGGCGAGGAGATCGCCGCACCGATCGTCGCATCGAATGCTGGCCCCGCTCTGCTCTACCGCCAGCTCGTCGATCGCAGCGACCTACCCGCGCAATTCGCACGGCGGATGGACGGGTACAAGACCGGATCGGGCACGTTCCGGATGAATGTCGCGCTCAGCGAGCTGCCCGATTTCACCGTGCTGCCGGGCACCGAAAAGGCCGAGCATCACACCGCCGGCATCATCATCTCGCCGACGCTCGACTATATGGACCGGGCGTTCACCGACGCGAAGGCCAAGGGCTGGTCCGACGCACCGATCGTCGAGATGAAGCTCCCGACCAGCGTCGACGACAGCCTCGCCCCGCCGGGGATGCACATCGCCTCGCTCTTTTGCCAGCAATTCGCGCCGGTGTTGCCGGACGGGCGCAGTTGGGACGATGAACGCGAGACCGCGGCCGGCGTCATCATCGACACGGTCACAAGGCACGC
Source organism: uncultured Alphaproteobacteria bacterium (assembly GCA_942493255.1). GTDB lineage: Bacteria > Pseudomonadota > Alphaproteobacteria > Sphingomonadales > Sphingomonadaceae > Sphingomonas. The sequence goes on from OW818683.1 coordinate 3,143,681, forward strand.
ACCCAATTTCCGCAAGTCGATCCTGGGCGTGCAAATCCACTCGCCCGCCGATCTTGACGCGAAGTTCGGGTTGATCGGCGGCGACATCATGCACGGGCACATGTCGCTCGATCAGCTATGGGCGTCGCGGCCGATGCTGGGGCATGGCGATTATCGCGGGCCGATCAAGGGGCTGTATATGTGCGGCGCGGGCACGCATCCCGGCGGCGGCGTCACCGGCGCGCCGGGGCACAATGCTGCACACGAGATCCTGCGCGACCGATCGTTCGTGCGGCGGTTGCTGCCGGTTTAGCGGCTCCGTCGCACCCACAGGAATACGGGCAATCCGAGCGCGAGCAGGCCGAGCCCCCACAGATTGGCGCGCAGCCCGAGGCCGTAGATCATCCACAGCACGAACAGCGCCGCAACGATCCCCGCCAGTGCCGCCGCGCGGTCGCCGGCGAGCAGCTTGAGCGCGGCGAGCGCGCAGACGAAATAGGCGAGCATCCCGGCGGCCAGGCTGATCGTCGCGATGTCGGTGAACAGCGTGCCGGTGCCGCCGGTATAGTTGAGCGCCATCACGATCGTGACCAGCGCGCCGGACACCAGATGCGCGCGGGTCGGCGTCCCACGGCTGCTGTCCTTGCCGAACCAGGCGGGGAAGATGCCGCCGCGCGCCATCGCCCGGGGCACCTCGCCCTGCAGCAGGATGAAGCCGTTAAGCGCGCCCAGCGCACTGATCGCGGCGAAGATGGCCGCTATCTCAAGCGCGCCGCTTCCCCAGGCGCGACCGAGAAAGGCCGCCAGCGGGGCCGGCGAAGCGGCGGTGACCTGCGCCGGCATCATCATCCCGATCGCACCGGCGACGAGCAGATAGACCAGCCCGGTCAGCGCGGTGCCGAGCAACGTCACCAACGGCACGATCCGCGCCGCGTCCTTGACCCGATCGGCGGGGACAGTGGCCGATTCAACGCCCAGAAACCCCCAGAAGGTGAGCGCGACAGCGGCGGAGACCGCACCCGCGCTGATCGGCACCGGTGGGTTGTCGACGATTGCCGAACCGCCATTCGCGAGCAGGAGCCACAGCGCGAGCAGGATGACCATGACCAGCGGGACAAGCTTCACCACCGTCGTCACCAGCTGAATGCGTCCCGCCAGCAATACGCCGCGAATATTGACCGCGACCAGTGCCCAGATCAGCAGCAGCGCGGTAGCGAATGCCGGCGGCCCGCTCGCGATTCCCGGAAACGGCACGCTGAGCGCGCTCACCACCGCGATCGCCAGCGCGCCATTCCCGGCCCAGATCAGGATCCAGTAGCTCCAGGCGACGGCAAACCCGACGACCGGCCCGAACGCGGCGTCGGCAAAGGCATAGGGGCCGCCCGCGCAGGGCAGCTTCGCCGCGAGCCGGGCGAACACGAACGCCAGCGTCATCGCCCCGGCGATCGTCGCGCCCCAGCCGATCAACGCGTTGGTCCCGAGCGGCGCGAGCGTCGCCGGCAGCAGATAGATGCCCGATCCGATCATGTTGCCCACGACCAGCGCCAGCGTCGGCCAGAAGCCGAGCGCGCGACGTGGCGTTGGCGGGACTGCATCGGCCATGCACCGTTGTCGCGAGGGTAGCAGCGTCCGTCCAGCACGAAAAATGCGGACAGCGCTTGATCGCTGCACCGGCGCATGGTCATCATGGGCGATGACCGCGGCGCGCTTCTCACCCGATCTCATGGACGCGGCGCTGGCGCTGCACGACAACCGCCTGTCCGAGGCGGAGCGCGGGCTGAAGGCCTATCTCAAGCGCGACCCGTTGGATGCGCGCGCGATCCGCATGCTTGCCGAACTGGCTGGCCGGATCGGGCGGCTCAAGGATGCCGAGAATCTGCTGCGCCGCGCGGTCGAGCTGGCGCCGGCCTTCACTGCGGCGCGCGCGAACCTCGCATTGGTGCTGTATCGCCAGAACCGCGCGGAGGAGGCGCTCGCCGAGCTCGACGCGCTGATCGATGCCGAGCCCGATCATCCCGGCCACGCCAATCTGAAGGCGGCCGCGCTCGGCCGGCTCGGCGCGTTCGAGGAGGCAATTACCCTGTACGAGCGGGTGCTGGCGGACGCACCCGAGCAGCCAAAATTGTGGATGAGCTACGGCCATATGCTCAAGACGGTGGGGCGGCAGGCCGACGGCATCGCCGCCTATCGCCGCGCGATCGCGCTGCGGCCGGAACTCGGGGAGGCATGGTGGAGCCTCGCGAACCTCAAGACGGTGCGGTTCGACGAAGCCGACATCGCCGCGATGGAGGCGGCCCGCGCCGCTCCGGACCTGGGCGAAGAAGACCGGTTTCACCTCGATTTCGCGCTAGGCAAGGCGTGCGAGGATCGCGGGGACGCGGATCGCGCCTTTGGCCACTATGCGGCGGGCAACGCCTTGCGGCGTACGCAACTCGTTTATGATGCCGACGAGACCGAACGGTTCGTCGATGATTGCATCGCGCTCGCCACCCCGGACTTCTTCGCCGATCGCGCGGGATGGGGGGACGATGCGTGCGACCCGATCTTCATCCTCGGAATGCCGCGCGCGGGTTCGACCCTGGTCGAGCAGATCCTGGCCAGCCACAGCGCGATCGAGGGGACGACCGAACTTCCCGATCTGCCCGCGCTGGCGCGGCGCATTCCCGATTATCCGCACGGCCTTGCCGCGCTGACCGCCGATCAGGCACGCGAGCTGGGCGCCGACTATCTGCGCCGCACAGCGGTGCAGCGCCGGACCGACCGACCGCGCTTCATCGACAAGCTGCCCAATAACTGGGCGCATGTCGTGCTGATCCGGCTGATCCTGCCCAACGCCGTGATCATCGATGCGCGCCGCGAACCGCGCGCCTGCTGCTTCTCCAACTTCAAGCAGCATTTCGCCCGGGGTCAGGCGTTCAGCTACGCGCTCGATGATATGGGCCGCTATTATCGCGATTATGTGCGGCTGATGGCGCATCTCGACCGGGTCCAGCCCGGCCGCGTCCACCGGGTGATCCATGAGGAACTCGTCGCGGATACCGAACCGCAAGTGCGACGGTTACTCGATGCCTGTGGCGTCGGGTTCGAGCCCGCCTGCCTCGCCTTTCACCAGACCGAGCGCGCGGTCCGCACCGCCAGCTCGGAGCAGGTACGCCAGCCGATCTTCACTGGCGGCGACCGCGCATGGCGGCCGTTCGCCCCGCACCTCGCGCCGCTCACCGCCGCTTTGGGCAACCTCACCGATTGCTACCCGGACGTCCCCGAAAAATCGTAACGTTGCAGAAACGTCACTGTCATCGAAGATTTCTCACATGACGCTCCGGGGTAATTGACGTTTGTTGCGCCGCACCACAGTCTCGCGTGACAAAGAAATAATCTGGGGGTCGCAATGGTCATTTCAATGCGTCGTGCCGTGTTTTCCGGGCTTCTCGCGTCAACCGCGCTGATCCTGCCCGCCACCGCCCAGGCTCAGGAGGGCGCCTCCCCCGACCTGCCCCCCGATCAGGACGAGATCGTCGTTACCGCGCAGAAGCGCGACGAGAATATCCAGTCGGTTCCGATCAGCATCCAGGCGATCGGTACGCGCAAGCTCGACCAGCTCAACATCTCGAACTTCAACGAATTTACGCAGCTGCTGCCCTCGGTCGCCTTCCAGACGTCACAGCCGGGCGTCACCACCGTTTACATGCGTGGCGTCGCATCGGGCGGCGACGGCAACCATTCGGGTTCGCTCCCGTCGGTTGGCAGCTATCTCGACGAACAGCCGGTGACGACGATCGGCGGCACGCTGGACGTCCATATCTACGACATCGCGCGGATCGAGAGCCTCGCCGGGCCACAGGGTACGCTCTACGGCGCCTCGAGCCAGGCGGGCACGATCCGCATCATCACCAACAAGCCTGACGCCGCCGGTTTCGATGCCCGGATCGATGCCGAGGTAAACACCGTCGCGCATGGTGGCCAAGGCGGCAAGATCGAGGGCATGGTCAACTTGCCGCTCGCCGACACCATGGCGTTGCGCGTCGTCGGCTTTTACCAGCGCGACGCGGGCTATATCGATAACGTGCCCGGCACGCGCAGCTTCCTGCCGACCCCCGGTGGCATCACCGTCAACAACAACGCGTTCGTCGAGGACAATTACAACGACACCGACACCTGGGGCGGGCGCGCTGCGCTGAAGGTCGACCTCGACGACAATTGGACGGTCAGCCCGACCGTGTTGTACCAGGAGATCCGCGCCCACGGCACCTACGGCTTCGACCCGCGCGTCGGCGATCTGGCGGTGCAGCATTTCTACCCCGAATATCGCCGCGACCGCTTCATTCAGGGTGCGCTGACGATCGAGGGCAAGATCGGCAACTGGGACGTGACCTATGCCGGCGCCTATCTCGACCGCAAGACCGCGTCGTCAAGCGATTATACCGATTATTCGGAGGCTTACGACAATCTCTACGCGTCAGTAGGCGGGCTCGCCGGATACTTCTATTATCTGGACAATGCCGGCAACACGATCGACCCGCGGCAGGTTGTCGTCGGCAGCGACCACTTCAAGAAAACCAGTCAGGAGTTGCGCGTCGCCTCCCCGGCGACGGATCGCTTCCGCATCGTCGCGGGGCTGTTCTACCAGCGCCAGTCCAACCTGATCCATCAGGACTATCAGATCCCCGGCCTTGGCAGCGCGGTGTCGGTCAATGGTTCGCCCGGCACATTGTGGCTGACCCAGCAGCATCGCGTCGACAAGGACTATGCGATGTTCGGTGAGGCGAGCTTCGACCTGACGCCGACGCTTACCTTCACCGCGGGTGCGCGTGGCTATATCTACGACAACTCGCTGATCGGGTTCTTCGGCTTTGGCCGCAATCCCGGGATCGATCCGGGCGACGGGCGTCCATTCACGGCATCGCCCTTCAACGCCGCGGGCAGCTCGCGCACCGGCGTCGCCGGCTGCTATCTCGCCGATGGGCGGACGCTGCGCGACGCTTATCTCGCTGGCAGCCCGACCAACACGCTGCTTCCGGCGATGGTCGCGGGCAGCCCGTGCACCAATCTCGCCACCTTCGCCAGCGGTCAACTGATCCCCAAGAAAACCGAGGGGCAAGGCGTCACCTACCGCTTCAACATGACCTGGAAGCCGAAGGACGGGCTGCTCTTCTACGCCGCCGCCTCCAGCGGATTCCGCCCCGGCGGCATCAACCGGCGCGGCGACGTGGCGCCCTATGACGCCGACAAGCTCTACAATTACGAGCTAGGCTGGAAGACGACGCCGATCGAAGGCCTGCGCTTCAACGGTTCGGTCTATATGCAGGAGTGGAAGGCGTTCCAGTTCTCGTTCCTCGGCCCGAACAGCTTCACGATCATCCAGAACGGGCCTGACGCACGCATCTATGGCGTGGAGATGGATGCCAACGCCACGTTCGGCGGGCTCAACCTGACCGTGGCGGGCTCCTTCACCGATGCCAAGACGCGGCAGGACCTGTGCGCGACGCAGATCTGCAGCGGGACCGGCACCGATGTGCTGGCACCAAAGGGAACGCGCCTGCCGGTCACGCCGCGCGTCAAACTCTCGGGCACCGCGCGCTATTCGGTGCCGATGGGATCGGGACGCGGCTATGTTCAGGGGCTGATCGCCTATCAGAGCGCAGCATCGTCGGACATCCGCGTGGCCAAGGCAGCGGCACTCGGGCGGCTCGAGCCCTATGCCACGGGCAATCTCGCGATTGGCTACGAGTTCTCGGATTATACCGTCGAGCTGTTCGCGCAGAATATCTGGGACGAACGCGGGGAGATTACTCGCTTCCAGCAATGCGGCGCCTGCGATCAGCGGCCCTATATCGTTCCGATCACGCCGCGAACGATCGGCCTGCGGTTGGGAGCGCGGTTCTAGGGGGCGGGCCGGCTTCTTTACGGAAGCTGGCCGATGACTGCTTTCGGGGATCGGGTAACCGGCTCCGGAAGCAGCCGTGTCAGTGGGCGGCGCTGCAGCGACAGCCTTAGTGCCGAGTTTTGGTGCCCCTGGCCGGACTCGAACCAGCATGCCTTGCGGCGGTCGATTTTGAGTCGACTGCGTCTACCATTTCGCCACAGGGGCAGCGAGCGAGCGTGGCTAGACGAAGGTCCGGGCTTGGGCAAGCGTTTAAGGCGCATGCGTTTGACACCCGCCCTGCCCCGGCCTATATCGCGGCCCTACCCCGACCGGTCGGGACATGGTGTGCCGTCGCGCAGCGCACCGTACGAATGGACCGGACGGGTATCATAGACGCTTGAGAGGCTGAGTTTTTCCCCGTTTCGACGAAGGGAATCGCTCGGCCCTTTTCGCGTCTGTTTGCGTGCCTGTCCCGGCGGATACCGGGGCGAAATTCAGGCTGAGAAGGCGAAAACAGCACATGGCAACCAAGGCGACCGAAGTTGGCGCGGCAAACCGCGCGAGCTCCAGCGGCACTGCAAAGCGCCGCATCCGCAAAGTGTTCGGCGATCTTCACGAGGTCGTGCAGATGCCGAACCTGATCGAGGTTCAGCGCGAATCCTACGAACAGTTCCTGCGGTCGGACCCGTCGATCGGTTATGTCTCGGGCCTGGAAAAGACGCTGCGCAGCGTGTTCCCGATCCGCGATTTCGCCGGCACCGCCGAGCTCGACTTCGTGACCTACGAACTTGAAGCATCCCAAGTACGACGTCGACGAATGCCGTCAGCGCGGCATCACCTATGCGGCGCCGATGAAGGTCACGCTGCGCCTGATCGTCTTTGAAGTCGACAGCGAAACCGACACCCGTTCGGTGCTCGATATCAAGGAGCAGGACGTTTACATGGGCGACATGCCCCTGATGACGGGCAACGGCACCTTCTTCGTCAATGGCACCGAGCGCGTTATCGTGTCGCAGATGCACCGTTCGCCGGGTGTGCTGTTCGACCATGACCGCGGCAAGACCCACTCGTCGGGCAAGTTCCTGTTCGCCGCCCGCGTCATCCCGTATCGCGGTTCGTGGCTCGATTTCGAATTCGACGCCAAGGACATCGTCAACGTCCGTATCGACCGCAAGCGCAAGCTGCCGGTCACCAGCCTGCTGTACGCGCTGGGCATGACGGGCGAGGAAATCCTCAACCATTTCTATGACCGTCTGGTCTTCGAGCGCGCCGCCAAAATGGCTGGCGCGTGCCGTTCATGGTCGAAAACTGGCGCGGTGCGAAGCCGGCGTTTGACGTCGTCGACGCGAAGACCGGCGAAGTCGTGTTCGCGGCGGGTCACAAGATCAGCCCGCGCCTCGCCAACAAGGCGGCGAAGGACGGTCTCGACACGCTGCTGATCCCGACCGAGGAAATCTTCGGCCGCTACAGCGCGTTCGACCTGATCAACGAGTCGACCGGCGAGATCTACATCGAGGCGGGCGACGAAGTGTCGGCCGAAAACCTCGAAAAGATCGACGCGGCGGGCATCGACAAGCATCGTCCTGCTCGACATCGACCACAACAACACCGGTCCGTGGATCCGCAACACGCTGAAGGCCGACAAGGCCGAGGATCGCGATCAGGCGCTGAGCGACATCTACCGCGTCATGCGCCCCGGCGAACCGCCGACGCGCGAAACCGCGGAAGCACTGTTCGGCGGGCTGTTCTTTGACCCCGAGCGTTACGACCTGTCGGCCGTCGGCCGCGTGAAGCTGAACATGCGCCTCGGCCTCGACGCCGAGGACACGGTGACCACGCTGCGCAGCGACGACATCCTCGCGGTGGTCAAGACGCTGGTGAACCTGAAGGACGGCAAGGGCGAAATCGACGACATCGACAACCTCGGCAACCGTCGCGTCCGTTCGGTCGGCGAGTTGCTGGAGAACCAGTATCGCGTCGGCCTGCTCCGCATGGAGCGTGCGGTGAAGGAGCGCATGAGCTCGGTCGACGTGTCGACGGTCATGCCGAACGACCTGATCAACGCGAAGCCTGCGGTCGCCGCGGTGCGCGAATTCTTTGGTTCGTCGCAGCTGTCGCAGTTCATGGATCAGACCAACCCGCTGTCGGAAGTCACCCACAAGCGCCGTGTGTCGGCGCTTGGGCCGGGCGGTCTGACGCGTGAGCGCGCTGGCTTCGAAGTCCGCGACGTTCACCCGACCCACTATGGCCGTATCTGTCCGATTGAGACGCCGGAAGGCCCGAACATCGGTCTGATCAACTCGCTCGCGACCTTTGCGCGCGTGAACAAATATGGCTTCATCGAAACCCCGTACCGCAAGATCATCGACGGCAAGGTGACCGACGAGGTCGTCTATCTGTCGGCGATGGAAGAGCAGAAGCACACGGTTGCGCAGGCGAACGCCGACCTCAACCCCGACGGCAGCTTCATCGACGAGCTGATCTCGGCGCGCGAAGCGGGTGAATTCCTGATGGCGCCGCGCGAGCAGATCACGCTGATGGACGTGTCGCCGAAGCAGCTGGTTTCGGTCGCTGCGTCGCTGATCCCGTTCCTGGAAAATGATGACGCCAACCGCGCGCTGATGGGATCGAACATGCAGCGTCAGGCGGTGCCGCTGATCCGTGCGGAAGCGCCGGTCGTCGGCACCGGCATGGAAGAAACCGTGGCGCGTGACTCGGGCGCGGCCATCGCGGCGCGTCGCGGCGGCGTGATCGACCAGGTCGATGCGAGGCGTATCGTCATCCGCGCGACCGATATGGTCGAAGTGTCGGCGGAAGAAAGCGGCGTCGACATCTACACGCTGATGAAGTTCGAGCGTTCGAACCAGTCGACCTGCATCAACCAGCGTCCGCTGGTGAAGGTGGGCGACCTGGTCAATGCCGGCGACATCATCGCCGACGGCCCGTCGACCGAGTTCGGCGAGCTGGCGCTGGGCCGCAACGTGCTCGTCGCGTTCATGCCCTGGAACGGCTATAACTATGAGGATAGTATCCTCATCAGCGAACGTATCGTGAAGGATGACGTCTTCACCTCGATCCACATCGAGGAATTCGAAGTCACCGCGCGCGACACGCGTCTGGGGCCAGAAGACATCACCCGCGACATCCCGAACGTCGGCGAGGAAGCGCTTCGCAACCTCGACGAAGCGGGCATCGTCTATATCGGCGCCGAAGTCGGCCCGGGCGACATTCTGGCCGGCAAGATCACCCCCAAGGGTGAATCGCCGATGACGCCGGAAGAGAAGCTGCTCCGCGCGATCTTCGGTGAAAAGGCCAGCGACGTGCGTGACACCTCGCTTCGCCTGCCGCCGGGCGTGTCGGGCACGGTCGTCGAAGTCCGCGTCTTTAACCGCCACGGCATCGACAAGGACGAACGCGCGATGGCGATCGAACGCGAAGAGATCGAGCGCCTGAAGCAGGACGCCGACGACGAGCGCAACATCCTCAACCGCGCCACCTTCTCGCGCCTGCGCGAGATGCTGCTCGGTCAGGTCGCGACCGGCGGTGCCGAAGGGCCTGAAGAAGGGCGACGTCGTCACCGAAGAGATGCTGACCGAACTCGATCGCGGCGACTGGTGGAAGCTGGCGGTTGTCGACGACAACAGCCAGACCGCCCTCGAAGCGATCAAGGCGCAGTATGACGACGCGATCAAGCGCATCAGCGCGAAGTATGAAGATCGCGTCGAAAAGCTGCAGCGCGGCGACGAACTCGCTCCGGGCGTGCTCAAGATGGTCAAGGTCTTCGTTGCCGTGAAGCGCAAGCTTCAGTCGGGCGACAAGATGGCCGGACGTCACGGCAACAAGGGCATCATCAGCCGCATCCTGCCGGTCGAAGACATGCCGTTCCTGGAAGACGGGACGCATGTCGATTTCGTGCTCAACCCGCTGGGCGTGCCGTCGCGCATGAACGTCGGGCAGATCTTCGAAACGCATCTTGGCTGGGCCGCGCGCGGCCTGGGCAAGAAGATCGGCGAGGCGCTGGACGCATGGCGTGAGGCAAATCCGAACCCGCAGGCGGGCGAAGCCCCCGAAGCGGTCAAGGAACTGCTGCTCGAAATCTACGGCGACAACTATGCCGAGCAGATCAAGAGCCGCGACAGCGCATCGTTGATCGAACTGGCGCAGAATGTCCGTGGCGGCGTTCCGATGGGCACCCCGGTGTTCGACGGCGCGGTCGAGGCGGACGTGACCGACATGCTCCGGCTCGCCGGGCTGGACGAGAGCGGCCAGGTCGACCTGTTCGACGGACGCACGGGCGACCGGTTCGACCGCAAGGTGACGGTGGGATATATGTATATCCTGAAGCTGCATCACCTGGTCGACGACAAGATCCACGCACGTTCGATCGGTCCGTACTCGCTCGTCACCCAGCAGCCGCTGGGCGGTAAGGCGCAGTTCGGTGGCCAGCGCTTCGGGGAAATGGAAGTGTGGGCACTGCAGGCTTATGGCGCGGCGTACACGCTGCAGGAAATGCTGACGGTGAAGTCCGACGACGTGGTCGGCCGCACCAAGGTCTATGAGGCGATCGTCAAGGGCGACGACACGTTCGAGGCCGGCATCCCCGAGAGCTTCAACGTGCTCGTCAAGGAAATGCGCTCGCTCGGCCTCAATGTCGAACTCAAGACCAATGAGGATCTTGGCTTCGGCGAGGACGGCCACGCGATCGCGGCGGAATAAGGGGATCGGGCGCTGCCACGGCGCAGCGCCCTCCCCGGCCGGCCCAGAGATTTACCCTCCTGAGGGAAAACGACATGAATGAACTGACCAACTTCGCGAACCCGGTGGCCAAGCCGGAGACCTTCGACCAGATCCAGATCGGTATTGCGTCCCCGGACCGCATCCGTTCGTGGTCGTTCGGCGAGATCAAGAAGCCCGAAACCATCAACTACCGCACGTTCAAGCCCGAGCGTGACGGCCTGTTCTGCGCGCGCATCTTTGGTCCGATCAAGGATTATGAATGCCTGTGCGGCAAGTATAAGCGCATGAAATACAAGGGCATCGTCTGCGAAAAATGCGGTGTCGAAGTCACGGTGACCAAGGTCCGCCGCGAGCGCATGGGCCATATCGAGCTGGCCGCGCCGGTCGCGCACATCTGGTTCCTGAAGTCGCTGCCGTCGCGCATCGGCCTGCTGCTCGACATGCAGCTCAAGCAGCTTGAGCGCGTCCTGTATTTCGAAGCCTATATCGTCACCGAGCCGGGCCTGACGCCGCTGGAGAAGTTCCAGCTGCTGACCGAAGACGAACTGCTCGACGCGCAGGACGAATATGGCGAAGACGCCTTCTCGGCCGGCATCGGCGCCGAAGCGATCCGCGTCCTGCTCGAAAACCTCGATCTGGAGCAGGAACGCGCCGATCTGATGGAAGATCTGGCGACGACCAAGTCGGAGCTGAAGCCCAAGAAGATCATCAAGCGGCTGAAGGTCGTCGAGAGCTTCATCGAATCGGGCAACCGTCCCGAGTGGATGATCCTCGACGTCGTTCCGGTCATCCCGCCCGAGCTGCGCCCGCTGGTGCCGCTCGACGGTGGCCGCTTCGCGACGTCGGATCTGAACGATCTGTATCGCCGCGTGATCAACCGTAACAACCGTTTGAAGCGCCTGATGGAACTGCGCGCGCCGGACATCATCGTCCGCAACGAAAAGCGCATGTTGCAGGAAGCCGTCGACGCACTGTTCGACAACGGTCGCCGCGGTCGCACGATCACGGGCGCCAACAAGCGTCCGCTGAAGTCGCTGTCCGACATGCTCAAGGGCAAGCAGGGCCGCTTCCGTCAGAACCTGCTCGGCAAGCGCGTCGACTATTCGGGCCGTTCGGTCATCGTGACCGGTCCCGAGCTGAAGCTGCACCAGTGCGGCCTGCCCAAGAAGATGGCGCTCGAGCTGTTCAAGCCGTTCATCTACGCGCGCCTCGACGCCAAGGGCCTGAGCATGACCCTGAAGCAGGCGAAGAAGTGGGTCGAGAAGGAGCGCAAGGAAGTCTGGGACATCCTCGACGAAGTCATTCGCGAGCACCCGGTCCTGCTGAACCGCGCGCCGACGCTTCACCGCCTGGGCATCCAGGCGTTCGAGCCAGTGCTGATCGAGGGCAAGGCGATCCAGCTTCACCCGCTGGTCTGCTCGGCGTTCAACGCCGACTTCGACGGTGACCAGATGGCCGTGCACGTCCCGCTGAGCCTTGAGGCCCAGCTGGAAGCGCGCGTCCTGATGATGTCGACCAACAACATCCTGTCGCCCGCCAACGGCAAGCCGATCATCGTGCCGTCGCAGGACATGGTGCTGGGTCTCTATTATCTCTCGATGGAGAAGCAGAACGAGCCGGGCGAAGGCATGGTGCTGGGCGACATGGCCGAAGTGCATCAGGCGCTGTTCGCGGGTGCGGTCACGCTGCACACCAAGATCACCAGCCGCGTGCCGCAGACGCTGGAAGACGGCAGCACCGTGATGAAGCGGTTCGAGACCACTCCGGGCCGCATGCTGCTCGGCGAGTGCCTGCCGAAGTCGCACAAGGTGCCGTTCGACGTCGTCAATCGCCTTCTGACCAAGAAGGAAATCGGCGACGTGATCGATCAGGTCTATCGTCACACCGGCCAGAAAGAGACCGTGTTGTTTGCCGACGCCATCATGGCGCTGGGCTTCCGCCACGCGTTCAAGGCCGGCATCTCGTTCGGCAAGGACGACATGATCATCCCGGCGTCGAAGGAAGGCATGGTCGACGAAACCCGCGCCCTGGTGAAGGATTTCGAGCAGCAGTATCAGGACGGCCTGATCACGCAGCAGGAAAAGTACAACAAGGCGATCGACGCCTGGTCGCAGTGCGGCGACAAGGTCGCGACCGCGATGATGGACGAAATCAAGTCGGTGAAGATCGACCCGGAGACCGGTCGTGAACTGCCCGCCAACGCGATCTACATGATGGCGCACTCCGGTGCGCGTGGTTCGGCGGCGCAGATGAAGCAGCTCGCCGGCATGCGCGGCCTGATGGCCAAGCCGTCGGGCGAGATCATCGAAACGCCGATCATCTCGAACTTCAAGGAAGGTCTGACCGTTCTTGAATACTTCAACTCGACCCACGGCGCCCGCAAGGGCCTCGCGGATACGGCGTTGAAGACGGCAAACTCGGGCTACCTCACCCGCCGCCTGGTCGACGTGTCGCAGGACTGCGTCGTCATGGAAGTGGATTGCGGAACCGAGCGCGCGCTGGAGATGAAGGCGATCGTGCAGGGCGGCAGCGTCATTGCCTCGCTGGGTGAGCGTATTCTGGGTCGCACGACCGCAGAAGACGTGGTCGATCCCAAGACCGGCAAGGTGCAGATCCCGAGCGGCACGCTGCTCGACGAGCCGATGATCGCGCAGATCGAGGCACTGGGCGTCCAGGGCATGAAGATCCGCAGCCCGCTGGTCTGCGAAGCGAAGATCGGCGTGTGCGCCAAGTGCTACGGGCGTGACCTCGCCCGCGGTACGCCGGTGAACATCGGTGAAGCGGTCGGCGTCATCGCGGCGCAGTCGATCGGTGAGCCGGGCACGCAGCTGACCATGCGTACGTTCCACATCGGCGGCGCGGCGCAGCTCAACGAGCAGTCGAACCTCGAGGCACCGGTCGATGGCCGGGCCGAGTTCCGCGACCTGCGCCTGATCACCGATCAGCGTGGTCGCCGCGTGGTTCTGGCCCGGTCGGGCGAGATCGCGATCCTGGACGAGGACAACCGCGAGCTGGCGGTCCACCGCATCCCGTACGGTGCGTACGTCATGTTCGACGATGGCCACATCGTCAGCAAGGGCGAGCGCATGGCCGAGTGGGATCCGTTCACCATGCCGGTGATCACCGGAAACCAGCGGCGTCGTGAAATATCAGGACCTGATCGACGCCAAGACCCTGATCGAACAGGTCGACGAAGCGACGGGCATCGCCCAGCGCGTCGTGACCGAGGTGCGCACCAGCGGCCGTGCTGCCGCGAAGAAGGAAGATCTGCGTCCGCGCCTGACCCTGCTCGGCGATGGTGCGGGCGAGGCCGCACGCTATCTGCTCGCGGTGGGCACGATGCTGTGGGTCGAGGACGGTCCGACGGTGCAGGCGGGCGACGTTCTGGCCCGTGTCAGCCGCGAAGTCCGTCGAAGACGCGCGACATCACCGGCGGTCTGCCGCGGGTCGCCGAGCTGTTCGAAGCGCGCAATCCGAAGGACAAATGCGATCATCGCCAAGATCAGGGGCCGCGTTGAGTTCGGCAAGGACTACAAGGCGAAGCGCAAGATCGGGATTCTTCCCGAGGATGGCGATGCGAGGTCGTCGAGTATCTGATCCCCAAGTCGAAGGTGCTCGACGTTCAGGAAGGCGATTAGGTCAAGCGTGGCGACACCCTGATCAGCGGTTCGCCTGATCCGCACGACATTCTGGAAGTATTGGGTATCGAGCCGCTGGCGGAATACCTCGTTGCGGAAATCCAGGAAGTCTATCGACTTCAGGGCGTGAAGATCAACGACAAGCACATCGAAGTGATCGTTCGCCAGATGCTGCAGAAGGTCGAGATCATCGAAGGCGGCGACACCACGCTGCTGCCGGGCGAGCAGCTCGATTATCTGGAGATGATGGAATATAACGCCAAGCTGCCGAAGAATGGCGTGCCTGCGGAGGGCCGTCCGGTCCTGCTGGGCATCACCAAGGCGTCGCTGCAAACGCGCAGCTTCGTTTCGGCGGCATCGTTCCAGGAGACCACCCGCGTCCTCACCGAGGCGGCGGTCCAGGGCAAGCAGGACACGCTGATCGGCCTCAAGGAGAACGTGATCGTCGGCCGTCTCATCCCCGCCGGTACCGGTGCGGGCATGAACCGGATGCGCATCGCGGCCAACAGCCGCGACGCCGCGCTCCGCGTCCAGCAGCGCCGGCTGCAGGAAGTGCTGATCGCGCCGAACTCGGCAGCCGAAGAACGTGCTGCTGAACTCGCGCAGGATCCGATCGACGCGATGGTCACCAGCGACGCGCTGGAGAAGGTCGAAGTGTCGGGTGACGGCAGCGACGAAGCAGCCGGCGAGTATCTGAACAAGGGCGAGTAATCGCCCGCGTTCAGCGCCCCGCTGACACAAAAAAAGGCCGCCGCCCGACAGATCGGGCGGCGGCTTTTTTGTTGGGCCGGGGTCAGGCGGGAGGGTCGCTGGCGCGCCCTCCCCTCGCCCGGTCAGAAGAAGGTCGACAGCGTCAGATAGCCAAAGCGCATGTCGCCCGTCGCCGGGGCATTGGGCGCGTCGGTCAGGAACCGCCCCTTGGCGAGCCACGCCGCGCCCGCCTCGACCCGCAGCCGCTTGGGCACCAGCCAGTTGCGCACGCGGCCCTCGATCTGCGTTCCGGCATCGCGGCCCGACACGCCGCTCGCGTCACGGACCGAGGTTGCGGCAAAGCTGTCGGTGGCCGACGCCAGCATGAACTTGCGCGCCTTGACCGAGAAGTCCCACGCCTTGCTCGGCTTCGCTTCGAGCGCGATGCCGGGGCTGACGATGTTGGACCAGCTGGCCGGGCCATAGAGGCTGAGTGGGCCGTAATCGCCACGGCGCCCGCCGAACAGCGGATCGAAGCGGCGATAATCGGTGGCGCTGGTGTCGCCGCTGGCATAGCCGACGAACGCAGTCACGCGCGGGGTCCAGCCCGAGGCAAAGGTGTAGCCGATCTCGACATTGGCCATGCCGGCGCGCACCTTGCGGTCGAGCAGATCGCTCGCCGACGTCGATCCGCGCGTGGTCCCACGCTGAAGCGCGCCTTCGAGTTCGAAATCGAACTTACCCTTGCCCGCGGCGCGGTTCACCCGGCCGCCAAAGGTGAACAGGTCGCGGTTGCGGGTCGCGCGGCCGGCGCGGTCGCGCTCGTCCAGCCCATAGGCGAACACCTCGGCATTGGCGCCCGCCAGCGCCTTGGCGCGAGTGAACGACCCGCCCCAGAAATGGACACCGGCATTGGCGCGATCCAGCTCGACCTGGTTATCCTCGATCGAGGCGCGGTCGGACGGTAGCTTGTCGAACGGACGCACCGCGATCAGCTGAAGCCGGTCGCCACGCTTGCTGCTCCAGTCGAGATTGGCGCCGAGGAAGCTGTTGGGCGAATTCGACCAGTCGGGCCGGTCGAGCAGGCGGCCCGACCCGGACGAGGCGGTAAAGCGGCCAAGACGCAGCACGCCCTTGCCCTTCTGGCCCGCGACCGTGCCGAGATCGATGCCGAGATACGCCTGAAGCGGCTCGAGCGCGTTGGACTCGCTGGTCCCTGCGGTCGACTGGCCATGCTGGAAATAGCTGCGCGCATCGTCGATTTCGCCGGTGATGTGGACGCCGCCAAAGTCATAGCTGGCCGTGATCAGCGTGCGGAACGAGAGCATCGCGTCGCTGTCCGGCGCATTGGGACGGACCTGTCCCTCCACCACCTCGGCGCGCGCACGGACGCTGCCTTCGATGGAGAAGCCGGTCGCATCGGCATCCTTGCCCGATCCGGCCTGCGCAGTCCCTGCCCCGCCGACCAGCAGCGCGAACGCCGCGCCGCTCAACATGGCGGTGTACCCTGTCTTCATGCGTGATATCCTCAACCTGAAATCCGAACCTCTTTATAGACGACGCGGCGACAGATCGGCGGCGAGGCCCGGCAATCGAGGGTAAGAGACTGGCGGTTTACCGCGATACTACCGGTACAACTTCGCTTCAGCAGCTAAAGCCAAGTATAACTACAGTAGCACCGCCCTTCAGAATTCGAATGTCGTCCGCAGCCCGGCGACCAGCACCGCGCCACGCCCGCGCTCCCCGGCGGGATTGACGACCAGCTGAAGGTCCGGCTGGACGCTGAGCCACGGCGCGAGGCGATCGGAATAGGTCAGCTCGAACGCGGTTTCCGCAGCCACGCTCTCGATCCCGTCCGCGGTGAGCACACGACGGTAGCCATGCGCGAGATAGGCCTGATTGACGCCGAAGGAGAGCTGCGCATCTTCGCGCCCCGGGAACAGCCGGGTCATCAGCACGCCCGCCTGCCAGCCGCCGCGAAACGGCGTGGTCCGGCCATCGGAAATGCCGACGCGCGCAAAGGCGGCGATGCCTGGCACGCCCGCACGATCGCGCAACCGCACCTCGCCAATCGCATAGACGCCCCACGCCGTCCGCTGAACCGGGTCACCCGCTCCGTCGGTCGCGTGAACATCGTCATGCTGGTCGGTATAGCCCCAGCCACCCACGCCCAGCTTGCCGCGTTCGTTGGCGATCCCCACTTCGCCGATCAGCAGCGCGCCGGAGTCGAAGTCGAGGTTGACGCCCTGAGGATCGCCCAACGTCCCGGCAGCGGCATTGAGGACCGCGAACCGGGCATAACTGCCACGCGTGTCGAGCTGTCGTTCGATCCGCACCGCGAGCGCGGTCGACGGAAAGATCGACGGCCCATTGGCGCCGGTCGCAGCGATTTCCGATCCCACACCGAATGCAGGCGCAATCAGCAGTCCCGCCGCATCGTTCGAATAGAATTCGCTGTTGAGGTCGTACAGACCCAGGCGAACGCTCGTGCGCGCGCCCAACTGCTGTTCGACCCACGCCTCGAACAACCGCAGCCGCTGGCTCGCCACCTCGATATTGTTCACGCCCTGAAGCGTCGCGGCACGATCATTGGGCACGCCGCCGAGATTGTTCAGGACGTGGACATGCGCCTGACCACCACTCCATCCAAGCAGCGCATCGAGATCAAGATCGGCGACAACATCCAGATTATCCAACAGAAACACATCGTCGCCACTTCGCTCCGATACCGCAACGACATCAACGGTTTCGACCACCGAAATCTGGAAAGCGTCTTCGGAGAGTGCAGGATGTGCATGAATCGCAATGCAAAATGCGATTACTTTGAACAATCTAGTTCGCATGATCGGCTCCTCAGCCCTGTTCATGCATATTTTAGAAGATGACGACCGGTTTGGTTCGCAAGTTAACTATAATGATCGTGACTGCCACTTTGAGGTGATGTTGCGATGATTTCTCTGGACCGTGCAGCACGGCGGGCATCCGCGCTCATCCTGGGGCTCATGTTGCTCTGTGGGGGCGCAGGACTGACCGCGACCTGGATGCTGAGCGATGCCCTCACCCGGCAGCAGGAAGCCGCATCGTTGCTCCGATCGCATCTTGAGGCCGACATGATGCACGACGCGGTGCGCAGCGATGTGCTTGCCGCGCTCGCCTCAGCCGATCCGGCGACCGGCATCAAACGCGCAGAAGCCGCCGCCGACCTCGAAGATCACCTCAAGACCTTTGCCGAATCGATCGCCGAGGAGCGCGCCTATCAAGGCTCGGCGGAGATCACCAAGCTCACCGAAACCCTCGCGCCGCCCCTCGCCGCCTATGGCGCGGCCGCCAAGAAGATCGTGACTCTGGCCGAACGCGATCAGGCCGGCGCGCTCGCCGCCCTGCCCGATTTCTTCACCCGCTTCGGCGCGCTTGAAACCGCCATGGAAAGCGCATCGGGAGCGATTGAGGCGCATGTTGCGGAGGTCGGTGACAGCAGCCGTCGGGTGGGCATCATCGCGATGGTGCTCCTCGGCATCACGCTGCTGCTCGGGATCGGCGTGGCGGTCCAGCTGTCGCGGCTCGCCCGCCGCCATCTCGTCACTCCCTTGCTGGGCCTGACCGATGCGCTGCGCAGTCTGGGCGCGGGCGCGGGCGATGTTGTCATCCCACCCGCAGGGAACGTGAGCGAGCTGGGCGAACTGACCGCCGCGACCACCAGCCTGCAGCAGCAGCTTGCGACCGCCGCCGCCGAGCGCGACGCTCAGATGCAGCTGATCGTCAGCAGCATCGGGACGGGACTCGGTGCCCTGTCACGCGGCGACCTGACTGCGGAAGTGACCGCCGACCTCAACGGTCCGTTCGCCAGCCTGAAAGCGGACTTCAACGGCGCCCTCGCCAACCTGCGCGACCTGATCGGAACTGTCGTGTCAGGTGCGCGCGCGATCCATAGCGGATCGAGTGAAATCGCCCATGCCTCCGACGACCTCGCCCGCCGCACCGAAGGCAATGCCGCGAGCCTGGAGCAAACCTCCGCCGCCGTCACCCAGATGAACGATCGCCTGCGCCAGACCGCCGAGGCGGCCACACGCACCGTCGAACGCGCGGATGGCGCAATCGCCGTCGTCGCATCGGGCCGCGCGGTCGCTGAGGAAGCCACGCAGGCAATGACCCGCGTCGCCGACAGTGCCAAGGGCATCGACGACGTGATCGAGGGGCTCGACAAGATCGCGTTCCAGACCCGCGTCCTCGCGATGAACGCGGCGGTCGAAGCTGGCCGCGCCGGGGAGGCCGGGCGCGGCTTCGCGGTCGTCGCCGACCTCGTCTCGGCGCTCGCGATGCGTGCCGAGGAAGAGGCCGGGCGTGCCCGCGAACAGCTGACCGTCACGCGCACCGACATCGGCTCCGCCGTCGACGCGGTGCGGAAGGTCGATGGCGCGCTGGTCAATATCTCGGGCGATGTCAGCGAGGTGCACGCGCTGCTCGGCCAGATGGCGGCGGACAATCAGGCGCAGTCAGTCGCGATCACCCAGATTTCCACCGCGATCCAGGCGATGGACCATTCGACCCAGCAAAATGCAGCGATGGTCGAACAAACCTCCGCCGCCGCACGCAACCTGTCGACCGAAGTGACCGCGCTGACCGAACAATCGGCGCGCTTCAACATCGGCGCCAATGCCCCAACCCGGACGACGGCGCCCCGCCCATCGCCAGCCACATCCGAGACGCCAGCCCCTGCGCCCAAGGCAAAAGCGCCCGCCAAGACCGCCGCAAAGCCAAAGCCGGCGGCCAAGCCCAAGGCTGAACCCAGCGCCAAAGCCTATCGCTCACCGGTCAAGGCGCTGCCGGTGACAAACGGGTCGGCTGCCGTCGCGATGGACGCCGATACATGGGACGCCTTCTGAGGCGCTCATGCTTGGGGAGAACTGGCCGGGCCGCGAACGACCCGGCCTCTAACGTGTCAGCCGAACACCTCGTCGGCGTCGGCGCCCTGTCCCTTGGGATCCTCCCCGAACCGGTTCGGGCCAGGCGTGCCCGAGGTAAAATACCAGACGAGCAGCAGGATCGCGCAGACGATACCGGCGAGCAGCAAGATGCCGCCGACAAGGGCGATGCCGGCCATGCCGCCGCCGCCCATTGCCATCTGCGCCGCGCCAATGCCCATCGCCACGCCGCCAGCGAGCAGCGGAAGAAGCGGGAGCACAACCCACCAGCCGGTGCGATCCGTGTCGTGCAGCCGCCGGACCGACACCGCGAGGCTCGGGATCAGCGTCACCAGTGCGAAGAGGTTGGAGAGCAGGCCACCCGACAATGCCCCGGAAACTGCGACCGAACCGTCGGCCACATCGCTGGCCCCGCTCATGTCGCCGCCCAGCCCCAGAACCGAGTCTACGATGCTGAGCACGACCGAGATGATCACGATAAACAGCGTGTACATCCAGAATTCCTTGCGGCGCGACCGGCCGCGAAAGTCCAGGAACCGCTTAAACGGCAGGATCATCCATTCCATTGCATTCCCCCTATAGCTGCGACTCGCTGTCGATCGCCGCGCGGGGGCAGCCTAACCCAATGGTTCGACAACACAAACTGACCGGGTCGATCAGCTCCGCGGCGCCTGTCGGCGATAGCTCAGCGCTTCGGCGATATGGATGCGGCCAACGGTTTCCGCTCCGGCCAGATCGGCGATCGTGCGCGCGACTCGCAGGACGCGGGTATAGCCGCGCGCACTCATCCGCATCGCCTCCGCCGCCTGCGCCAACAGCTTGCGGCCCGGTTCGTCGGGGGTGGCGGCGGCGTCGAGGATCGGGCCATCGGCTTCGGCATTGGTGCGCGGGCCGTCGCTGCCATAGCGGGCGCGCTGCACCGCACGTGCCGCCGCGACGCGCGCGCCGACTTCGGCAGATCCTTCGGCGGGCGGGGGCAGGACGAGGTCGGCGGCGGTGACCGGCTGAACCTCGACATGCAGGTCGATGCGGTCGAGCAACGGCCCCGACACCTTGGCCTGATAATCGGCGGCACAACGCGGCGCGCGGGCGCAGGCGAGCGCCGGATCGCCCAGATGCCCGCAGCGGCACGGGTTCATCGCCGCCACCAGTTGCACGCGCGCCGGGAAGGTGACGTGCGCGTTGGCGCGCGCAACACTGACCGTCCCCGCCTCAAGCGGCTGGCGCAATGAATCGAGCACCGCGCGCTGGAATTCGGGGAGTTCGTCGAGGAACAGCACGCCGAGATGCGCGAGGCTGACCTCCCCCGGCTTGACCTTCAGCCCGCCGCCGGTGAGCGCGGCCATCGAGGCTGAATGGTGCGGGCTGCGGAACGGCCGCGTGCGCGTCAGCCGCCCGCCCTCCAGCGTCCCGGCAACGCTGGCGACCATCGACACTTCCAGCGCCTCCGCGGCGTCGAGCGGGGGCAAGATACCGGGCAGGCAACTCGCCATGAGCGACTTGCCCGCGCCAGGCGGGCCGACCATCAACAGATTATGCCCGCCCGCCGCCGCGATCTCGAGCGCGCGTTTGGCGGTCTCCTGTCCCTTCACCTGCTTGAGGTCAGGACCGAACCCCGGCGGGTCGGCCTCGCCCGGCTCCGGCGACCCAAGAAGTTGCTGACCCTTCAGATGGTTGAGCAGCGCGATCAGATCGGGTGCCGCCAGCACCGCGCCGGTTCCGGCCCACGCCGCCTCCGCCCCTTGCGCCGCGGGGCAGATCAGCCCCTTCCCCTCCCCCGCCGCGTGCAGCGCCGCGAGCAGCACGCCCGGCGAGGACGCGATGCGCCCGTCGAGCGCGAGTTCACCGACCACGACATAATCCGCCAGCGCCTCGGCATCGGTCACCCCCATCGCCGCGAGCAGCGCCAGCGCGATCGGCAGGTCAAAATGCGATCCTTCCTTGGGCAAATCGGCGGGCGACAGGTTGAGGACGATATGCTTGGGCGGCATCGCAAGGCCGATCGCCGCCATCGCCGCGCGCACCCGCTCGCGGCTTTCCGCCACCGCCTTGTCCGGCAGGCCGACGATCATGAATTTGGGGAGGCCGGGGACGAGGTTACACTGCACCTCGACGCTGCGCGCCTCCAGCCCCAGATACGCCACCGTTGAGACGCTCGCGACCATGAATCCCCCCGAATAATCCAGTCGTTGTAACGGGTTTTCGACGGCAGGGAACGGTTCGTCGTGCCTTCGTCTTGCATCTGCAACACACAACCCCACCTCGACGGGATGCGCAGCACTCCGCATCCCTTTGTGCGAATCGCCCTGCTGGTGACCGGATGGACGCTGTTCCTTGTCGTCGCCCCGCTGGTCTCGCCCTTGCCCGGCCCGGCGGGTACAGTCGTGGCCGCGTTCGGGCTGATCCTGATCCTGCGCAATTCGCGTTGGGCGCGGATCCGATTCGTGCGACTCAAGGCCCGCTGGCCGCGAGTCGGCGCGTTCATCGACCGGATTCTGGTCCGTGGAAGCACCAAACGTCGCCGTGCGGTGGCAAAAAGGCTCGCCGCGAATTGACTTCGCACTCCGCTTTGGCTAACGGCCCCGTTCACACGGTCGCCCCTGCGGCGACCTTTTCAGTTTCTAGAATTCAGGGAATGAGCGATGAAGCGGACCTTTCAGCCGAGCAATCTGGTGCGAGCGCGCCGGCACGGCTTCCGGTCGCGCATGGCGACTCCGGGCGGCCGCAAGGTGATTCGCGCCCGTCGCGCCCGCGGCCGCAACAAGCTGAGCGCATAAGCCTGACGCCAGCATCGCTGGCGCCACACCAGCCCGTTTCCTCAACCGGGGAAGCGGGCTGTTCTTGTTCGCCCATCCCGCTGGCGCGGATGACGCAGCGCAAGGACTATCTCGCCGCCAATGCCGGCAAGCGCGCGCCGATGCCCGGCTTCGTCCTGATCGTGCGGCAACGCGGCGATGAAGACACGACGATGCGAATCGGTATCACCGTGTCGAAGAAGGTCGGCAACGCCGTCACCCGCAACCGCATGAAGCGCCGCTTTCGCGCACTGGTCCGCGAAGTGCTTCCAGTCGATGGCGTCGCGGGCGCCGACCATGTCCTAATCGGCCGCGCGAGCGGGATCGAGCGGGACTATGCCGCGCTCAAGGCGGAACTGGCCAAGGCGCTGGCGAAGGTGAAACCGTGATCGCCCGCCTGATGATCCTGATCGCACGCGCGTGGCAGATCGGGCCATCTCGAATTCTGCCGCCCAGCTGTCGTTTCGCGCCAAGCTGTTCGGCCTATGCAATACAGGCGCTCTCCCGCTATGGGGCGCTCAAGGGCGGATGGCTTGCGCTGCGGCGCATCCTTCGCTGCCATCCATGGGGTGGGCACGGCTATGACCCCGTGCCCTGATTTCCTGAACCGGGGAATGACGTGAAAGACGACCAGAAGAATTTCCTGCTGTTCGCAGTGATTGCCGGCCTGTTGCTGTTCGCATGGCCCGCGATCACCAGCTGGCTGTTCCCGACCCCGCCCGCCACGACGGTGACCAAGTCAGCGGATGGCACGCCCAAGGTCGTCCCCAACCCCGGCGCCGATCCCACCGCCGACACGCCGCAGGCGATCCGCGACCGCGACAGCGTGTTGCGTGAGAGCCCGCGTCTCGCGATCGAAACGCCGACGGTGCGCGGCACGCTCAACCTCAAGGGCGCGCGCATCGACGATCTGGTGCTGGTCAAGCACAAGGAAACGATCGCCAAGGACAGCCCGCCGATCCGCCTGCTATCTCCCAGCGGCACGCGTGACGCCTATTTCGCCGGTTTCGGCTGGTCGGGTCAGGGCATCAACGCCCCCGGCCCCGACACCGTTTGGACGGCAAGCGGGTCGAAGCTGACCCCTGCCACCCCGGTCACGCTCACCGCGACCAGCGGCACGCAGCGCTTCGCGATCGAGTTGTCGGTCGATGACGGCTATATGTTCACCGTCCGCCAGAAGGTCGCGAACCTGGGGCAAAAGGCGATTGCGGCGGCCGGCTATGGCTATCTGTATCGCTATGGCGCGGGCAAGGACCTCGACACCTGGACCATCCATGCTGGCCCGGTCGCATCCTATGGCGGCGCGGTCGATTATGGCGTCAACTACGACACCGTGACGGAAGAAGGCGCAAAGCGCTTCGATTCCAAGGGTGGCTGGATCGGCTATACCGACATTTACTGGCTGACCGCTTTGGTCCCCGATCAGGGCATGCCGGTGGGCCTGAGCTTCCGCCCCGCCGCCAATGGCGCGACGCAAGCGCAGTTTGAGCCGACCGCCGCCCGCCAGGTCGCCCCGGGCCAGGTGATGACGCAGACCACCCGCTTCTTCGCCGGCGCGAAGGACGTGAACCTGCTCGACCAATATGAGGAAGAGGGCGGCATCCGCCAGTTCGGCAAGTCGATCGACTGGGGCTGGTTCGAAATCTTCGAAAAGCCGATTTTCCACTATCTCCACTGGCTATTCCGCATGGTCGGCAATTTCGGTTTGGCGATCATCCTGCTGACCGTGACCGTCCGCCTGCTGCTGTTCCCGATCGCGCAGAAGCAGTTCGCGTCGATGGCGGCGATGCGCGCGCTCCAGCCCAAGATGAAGGCCCTGCAGGAGCGCTACAAGGACGACAAGCCGCGCCAGCAGCAGGAGATCATGAAGCTGTACAAGGACGAGAAGGTAAACCCGCTTGCGGGCTGCCTCCCGACCCTGCTGCAGATTCCGATCCTCTACGCGCTGTACAAGGTGCTGATGCTGTCGATCGAAATGCGGCACCAGCCGCTGGTGCTGTGGGTCAAGGATCTGTCTGCGCCCGACCCGGCGAACCTGGTCAATCTGGTCCATTATCTGACCGGTATCCAGCTGCCGATGTTCCTGGCGTTGGGCGTGTTCCCGATCCTGCTCGGCGTGTCGATGTGGGCGCAGTTCAAGCTGAACCCGGCGCCGACCGACGAAGTCCAGAAGCAGATGTTCGCGATCATGCCGTGGATCCTGATGTTCGTGATGGCGCCGTTCGCGGCGGGTCTCCAGCTCTACTGGATCACCTCGAACCTGCTCACCATCGCGCAGCAGAAGTTCCTGTACATGCGCCACCCGGCGCTCAAGGAACCGATGCCCGCGACTGGCGCGGTGATCGACGCCAAGCCCGGTAAGGGGAAGAAGTGACCGAATTCGACCCCGAGCTGATCGAGAGTGCGCGCAAGACCTTTGCCGGTCCGGTCGCGTTCCTGAAGTCCGCGCCCGCGCTCAACTTCCTGCCCGATGCGACGCTGCCGGAAGTGGCGTTTGCGGGGCGGTCGAATGTCGGCAAATCCTCGCTGCTCAACGCGCTCACCGGGCGCAACGGGCTGGCGCGCACGTCGAACACGCCGGGGCGGACACAGGAGCTGAACTTCTTCGACGTCGGCGATCCGGTGAAGTTCCGGCTGGTCGATATGCCCGGCTATGGCTTTGCCAAGGCGCCCAAGGATGTCGTCAAGAAATGGCGCTTCCTGGTGAACGACTATCTGCGCGGGCGTGATGTGTTGAAGCGCGTGCTGGTGCTGATCGACAGCCGCCACGGCATCAAGGAGGTCGATCGCGACATCCTCGACATGCTCGACGCGGCGGCGGTCAGCTATCGCATCGTTATGACCAAGGGCGACAAGATCAAGCCCGCCGAACTCGCCGAAGTGACCCAGCGCACGATCGACGAAGCCCGCAAGCGCCCCGCCGCGCATCCCGACATTCTCGCGACATCGAGCGAGAAGGCCGACGGCATCGCCGAACTGCGCGCCGCGGTGATCGAGGCGGTCAGCATCTGACGATCAATCCTTCCCCGTCATGGGGAAGAACATGGTCGTCAGCGCGCAAGATAATGTCCCAAAAAAGCCACTTGCTGTCAGCAATTTAGCTGACAATATCCGCCCCGTCGTCTCAGCAGAGGCGAATCGAACTGGGGGGTTTCATGTTAAAGACTATGACGGCCGCAACCGCGGCTGCGCTCGTGCTCGCGTCCACTCCGGCGCTGGCCAAGGAAAAGGTCGACAAGGATCAGGCGAAGGTCGCCGCGTCGATCGCAAAGATCAGCGCCGAAGGCCCGGTCAACCCGGTCGCGCTGACCTGGCCGACTGGCGTTACCTCGGGCACGCCGACGGTCGACGCGAGCGCGGTGCTGCCGAGCAACACCGAAATCGTGATCAAGATGAATTCGGAACTCAGCTCCAAGAAGGCGCGCCCGGGCGACATCTTCGTCGCGTCGGTCTCGCAGGACGTGATGCTGGGCAACATGGTAGTCATCCCGCGCGGCACCGCCGCCCATGGCGTCGTCACCTATCGCACCGGCAAGGGTTCGTTCGGCAAGAGCGCCAAGATGAACTACGAAATCCGCAGCGTCGAACTCAACGGCCAGCGGATCCCGGTGTCGGGCCAGTTCCGTCAGGAAGGCAGCGGCAACACCGGCGCGACCGTCGGCGCAGTGGCCGCAGCCGGTCTGATCGGCGGATTGTTCGTCACCGGGCGCAGCGCCGTGGTCGAGGCCGGGCGTGAGCTGAAGGTTCACACGACGGCCGTGGTTCCAGTTTCGGTTCCCGCAGCTAACTGATCACCTGATCCGGATCAGGCAAACAGGACGACGCCCGGGCAACCCCCGGGCGTCGTTTTTTGTGTGCCCCTCACGCCGGGTTGTGCTTCGCCAGAAACGCCTCCAGCGCCTTGAGAAACTCGACGCGGTCTTCCTGCCGGGTGAAGTGATGGTCGGCCAGCGGCTGGACGATATAGGTCACGTCCTTGCCCGCGCTTTTCAGCTTCTGCGCCATCACCCGCGACTGGACGATCGGCACGACGCGATCCTCCTCGCCATGCATGAGCAGCACCGGGATGCTGAACGCGGCGGGGAAGTTGACCGGCGACACATCCTTGAGCTCGGGAGCCTGCGCGCGCAGCCAGTCGCCGCGCGCGCCAGCAAAGAGGAAGTTGCTGTGGTGCCGCAGCATCCGGTTGAGGTCGGACACCCCGGCATAGGACACTGCGCAGCGATATTTGTCGCCGTCGCGCTGCGCCGCACGCAGCGCCGCATAGCCGCCATAGGATGCGCCGACCATGCACACCCGCTTCGGATCGGCGATGCCAAGATCCGCCAGCGCCTTGATCGCGTCGTCCAGATCGTCCTGCATCGCCAGGCCCCATTGCCCTACGCCCTTTTCCAGGAACTTGGTGCCGTATCCGGTCGATCCACGATAATTGGGCTGGATCACCGCATAGCCGCGATCGGCCAGAAATTGCGCCCACCAGTCCCACACTTCGCTGTCGCGCACGCTGGGGCCACCATGCGGCATCACGATCAGCGGCAGCTTGTCCGTCTTGCCGCGCGGCAGCGTCAGCACGGCGGCGATCTCCAGCCCGTCCCGCGCTTTGTAACGGATCGTCTTCACCGGGTGCATCCGCTTGAGCCGGATGGTGGTGTTGTCATAGGCGAGCGGGGTCAACTCACGCGTGGCGTTGCTGTAGAGCAGCCAGGCGCCCGGCGTATCCGGACCGCTGATATTGATCAGTGCAGCCTGACCGTCACGGCTCATTGAGCCGATCTCCACCTGCCCGCCCTTGACCTGTCCGGCGATCGCGGTGTGCATCGCCGCCATCTCCGGGTCGATCCAGCGGATCATCGGGCGGTTCTCTTCGACGCGGACGCCGGCAAAGCCATCGCCATCCACACTCGCAATAACCCCGCCGATGTCATAGCCGGGCGTCGCGAACAGCTGCTTGCCGCGCTGAAGCGTCGCGAGATCATATTCGTAGAGCGCGGAATAGCCCTGCTCATCATCCTCGATCACCAGCGCCTTGTTCTTGTCGCGCAGGAACAGCGACGGCACGGTCAGCCGGTCCTGGCCCCGCTTTGCCCGGTCCACGGTCCGCACCGGCGCGTCGGCGCTCTCACGGTACAGCAAACGGCTCGACCGCCCGTCGAGGCTCGATCCGATGCCCATCCGGATCACCCCGTCGCGGTCGGCATACCAATCGAGCACGCCTTCGCGCGGCCCCTGGACAAGCCGGCGCTTGCCGGTGGCGAGGTCGACTTCCTCGACCTTGGCCCAGAAGCCCGGGTTATCGACATAGATCGACGTCTGGTAGGCGAGCATGACGCGCGCCGAACCGTCGCGGGCCATCCACACGATGTCGTCGCCGCGCTGGGCGGCGTCCTTGTCGGCGATCGGTACCATCCGGCCGGTCGATGTCTGGATGCCGATCGCGCGGCTGATGTAGAAATTGCTGCCCTCGACATTCTGCTCGCGCCCGACGCCGACGACGATCCAGTCGTCATTGACCCAGCGCCACCAGTTGAGGTCGACCTTGCCGGGGTGGATGATTGCGGGCGGTGCCCCGCCATCCAGCGTGATCACGGTCAGAAACATCTGCCCGTTACGGGCCAGCCGCGCGACGACCCGCTTGCCGTTGGGCGAAATGCGGGGACGCTCGATCTGCGGAAGCTCCGCAAAGACCTCAAGCGGGAGCGGCGGGCGCACCGTTGCCGGTGCAGTCGCCGGCGCCGACGTCTGGGCAAGAACCACCGGAGCCGCAGCAAGCGCAAGCATCGCCATGAAAAGACGCGACATTATCCCCCCTATCCCGCTTCTGCGCAAACATGTCGGGGCTTGGCGCGACGCGCAAGCGATTCCGCGCGGTTGCCCCATCCCCGCCCCGCCGCTATCCCCGCGCGATGCTCAAGCTCTTTATCGGCAACAAGGCCTATTCCTCCTGGTCGCTGCGCGGCTGGCTCGCGTGCAAGCTCTCCGGGCTGCCGTTCGAGGAAGTGGTCGTCCCGCTATACGATCAGGACTGGGACCAGCGCCGCGAGGGCGACGAATTCGCGCCGTCGTCGGGCAAGGTGCCGATCCTGTGGGATGGCGACGCGGTGGTATGGGACAGCCTCGCCATCGTCGAATATTTGAACGAGAAATCGGGCGGCGACAAATTCTGGCCGACCGACCCCGCCGCGCGCGCGATGGCGCGATCGATGGCGGCGGAGATGCATTCGGGCTATGCCGCGTTGCGCCGCAAGCACAGCATGAACATCCGTCAGGTCTATCCGCCCAAGACCCCCGACGAAGACGTGATGCACGACATTCAGCGGATCATGGAGCTATGGGCACAGGCGCGCGCGCGCTACGGTGCCGACGGCGAGTTCCTGTTCGGCCAGTTCGGCGCGGTGGACGTGATGTTCGCGCCGGTCGTGACCCGCTTCGTCACCTACTCCCTCCCCGTCGCGCGCTTTGCGCCGGCCTATATGAATGCGGTGCTGCAGCACCCCTTCATGCAGGACTGGATCGCCGGCGCGCAGGAAGAGGAATGGGTGATCGAACAGTTCGAGCAGGAACCAGCCTGACCGCGCATTGACCGCTCACGGTTCGAGCGCACGCGACGCGTAGATCGCAGCTTGCGCCGCCGCGATCGAGGCTTGCGCGGTCAGCAGATCCACTTCCGCCTGCAACTTGGCACGCTGGAGCAGCTCAAGCGCGCTGGGCGAGGAAATCCTGTCGAACGCCGCCAGCTTGTCCTGCGCCGTGCGCAAATCGATCTGTTTTTGCAGCTGCGCGACCGGGTCGGTGTTCTTCGCATAGTCTTCACGCCGCTGCTTATCGAACGCCTGCCCCTGAGTCGCAGCATCGGCAGCAGCCGCACTCAGTCCTTGAGCGATCGACTTGGTCGAGGCGTATTGGAACTTCTCGATCCCGCCTTCCTTGTTGAGAATGAGCACCAGCCCGTTGTTGCTGAACATCTGGTTGACCAGCCGGAAATAGCGCAACTGGCCCAGCTGCGGCGCGAGGATCTTATCGTCCTTTACCAGGGTGTCGGCCCCCTTTGCGCACCCATCTTTGATCGTTGTTTCGGTGACCGAGGCAGCACGGCAGACGACCAGCACCGCACGAACCGGAGGGCGGACGAACAGCCCGTCTTGCGCGATGCCATGGCGCGCGTCGACCTGCTCGGGCAGCGACCGATCGCGGCCAGTCTTTTCGTTCTTTGCCTTTTGCCGCAGTTCGGCTGCGCGACGTTCATCGCCCCAGAGCGCGCGACATTCGGTTGCGGCCCCCGGTTCAGTCACCTCTCCTGCCTTGCAATCTTCCAGTTGATCCGTCGCGACGGGGCGCAATGTCGCCTTGAGCGTCGCCATGCTGTTCAGACAGGTCATATTGTCGGCGGCGGCACCCCTGCAGCCCGCAAAATTGGGCACGGATTTGAAGGCGCGCGGCGAGGTGCCATCAACATAGGCGTCCACGAATTCCTTCGCGATTAGCCTGAACATTGCCAACTGCGGATGCGCCGCCAGTTTGCGCGCAAGGGTGGCGGAATCGACGACGCGCACGGTTCTGAGTTCGATCAACTCACTCAGCGTCTTCCGGTCGTCCAAATCGAGAGCGGCGACCTCGCTGGTCGCGCCACCGCTGAACGTACGCGGCCAGCGCTCATCTTGCTCAACCCCTAATGCCTTTTCGAGGTTGTCGATCTGCTCCTGCGTCCCGGCGACCTTGTCCGTCGCTGCAAGAAGGGCCTCGGCAGCTGCAACGAGCTTGGCGCGATCCGGCTGGGCAAGCGCGCGAACGGCAGCGAGCTTCGTCAATTCGTCAACGACACCCTTCGCATCTTTCAGCTCCTTGTTCTGCGCCTTCAACAGGGTGAGCGCAGCCTTGCGATCCGTAACGCTGCGCTCCGCGATACCGGTGCAGGCGATTATCGGCTGCGGGGCGGTTGCCGAGTCCTCGACGACCCGGCGCAGTTCGCTTTGGGCATTGTCCATCAGTTTGCGAACGGCCGCCCGCACATCGCCCGGACTGCCCTGCAGCGCGTCGCTCTCGAACCCCAACGACTTGATGAAGGACGCATTCCCTGCCGGCAGGTTCATGTTCAGTCCGGCCACCGTCGCACCCATGCCCGCCGGCCCGCTGGCTACCGCGGCGACCGCAAGGCCGGTCTTTACGACATTGCCGATCACCTCCCCGCTTTTATCTTCGATGGAGACGTTCACGCTTTTCAGCAATTCGCTGTTCGCATGATATTCAATGGTAAAGCTGGTGGTCTTCATCCAGCTGTCGAGCTTCGAATAATTGATGCGATAGCGTTCGCCCTCAATCGCCTCGGGCTTCGCCTCCACTTCCAAGCTGAGCGCCAGCGACCCGACATACACCCCAGGCGCCCACTCTACTTCAGCAGGGCATCCGGTGAGGGTGCGTGTCGTCTTCAGATCATATTGCAGCATCGGCAGCGCGTAGCTGACCCCTGACAACGCCTTTCCCTGGCCATCGCTGCGTATCCGGTCAGGCGTCACCGATAACCGGGTGCAGCCGGTCGCCGACAGGATCAACGCGATCGCGCAAAGCGATCGAAACGCCGGGTGGCGCAAACGGACATCGGAACGGCGAACCAATGGTCGAGGCGAGTGGATGCGCATGCAGTCCTCCAAAGCGAATGGATGTACGCACTGGAAGACTCCGCATCGCCGCGGCACGTGCCCTCTGTCGATATAACGGAACAAAACGCCAGGTCAGGATGGCAGATCGGACAGCGCATGCCAATCGCACGATCACTCCAAAATGGTCGCGTGGACAGACCGCTAGAACCCGCTGCCATCCTTCCGCCTGAACCCGACGCCGTGTCCCAGATGCATGTCGATGTCGGGATAATGGCAGTCGCTCGCCGCAGCGCAGCCGATCGCGACGAACACGCAGTCGGCGCCGCTGCGGTTCTGGAGGACATGGCCGTTCCCATCGCCCTTGGGAAAGGCCGCGACGTCGCCCGGGCGCAGCACATGCTCGCCCGCGTCATCGACCAGCACCGCTTCGCCCGCGATCATCACCACCAGTTCGTCCTCGCCCTCATGCCAGTGGCGGTGCGCGGACCATGCGCCGGGCTTGAGCGTGACATGGCTCGCACCGAAATCGGTGAGGCCCGATGCGGGGGCAAGGCGGCGGTACCAGCGGCCCTGCACCACATCGGCATATTCGGCGGGATAGCCGGTCGCGTTGGTCTGCGGGATTGTGTCTAGGTCGAGCCTGGGCAAAGGAGCCTCCATAGAAGGAGCGAATATGCCCGATGTCGTCGACCTGACCAAGGCGCTGATTGCCGCGCCCAGCATCACCCCGGCGCGGGGCACGGTGTTCGATGTGCTGGAGGCGGCGCTGGTGCCACTCGGCTTCGACGTCGAGCGGTTCGTGGCCGGTGAGGCACCCGACGGGCCGGTCGAAAACCTTCTGGCCGTCCGCACTGCCGGGCCCGGCCCGCATTTCGCCTTTGCCGGGCATCTCGACGTGGTCCCGCCGGGCGAGGGGTGGGCCAGCGGCGCGTTCGAGCCGGAGATCCGCGGCGACCTGCTCTATGGCCGGGGCGCGGTGGACATGAAGGGCGCGATCGCGGCGTTCGTGGCGGCACTCGCCCCCCTGCCCGCTTCCGGCACCGTCAGCCTGATCATCACGGGGGATGAGGAAGGGCCGGCGACCTATGGCACGCTCGCGATCATGGAGCGGATGGCGGCGCGCGGGCTGACCCCGGACCTCTGCCTGGTCGGCGAGCCGACCTCGGCGCATCGGTTGGGCGACACGATCAAGATCGGGCGGCGCGGATCCACGGTGATCGATATCGAGGTGCCGGGACGGCAGGGCCATGTCGCCTACCCGCACCTGGCCGATAATCCCGTGCCGCGCCTCGTCCGCGCGCTGGCGGAGATCGACGCAATCGTACTCGACGAAGGCACGGACTGGTTCCAGCCGTCGAATATCGAGGTCATCGACCTTGAGGTCGGCAATCCCGCAACCAACGTCATCCCCGGCCGGGCCACGGCGCGCATGTCGATCCGATTCAACGACCAGCATCGCGGCACCGATCTGATCGCGCGGGTGCAGGACATCGTCCACGTGCACGCCCCCGCCGGCATCGTGCGCGGCCGCGTCTATGGCGAGGCGTTCCTGACGGAGCCGGGCGCGCTGTCCACGCTCGTCGCCGATGCGATCCGCGCAGAGAACGGGGTCGAGGCGGAACTGTCCACCAGCGGCGGCACGTCCGACGCACGCTTCCTGTCGCGCATCTGCCCGGTGGTCGAATTCGGCCTGCTCAACGCGACGATGCACAAGCTGGACGAGGCGGTCGCGCTGGACGATCTCCACGCGCTGACGCGGATTTATGCGGGCTTACTAGGGCGCGTGTTCGGCTAGGGCTTACGCCCGCAGCGCCAATCGCGGCGCGGCGCTCGCCCATTCGAGGAACGCTGCCTCCGGCATCGGCTTGGCGATGACATAGCCCTGCAGGATGTCGCAGCCGATCACGCGCAGCACTTCCAGTTGCGCCTCGGTCTCGATCCCTTCGGCGACCACTTCGCACCCGATGCCGTGGATCAGGCCGATCACCGCATGCGCGATGGTCCGCGCCTCGGCATTGGTCGCGACATTCTCGACCAGGCTGCGGTCGAGCTTCACCCGGTCGAGCGGCAGATCGCGCAGGCGCGCAAGGTTCGAATAGCCGGTGCCGAAATCGTCCACCGCCACCGTCGCGCCATCGCTACGCAGCGCGGCGATCGCATCGATCACCTCGCGCGAGCAATGCATCGCCAGCGTCTCGGTAATCTCCAGCTCCAGCAGCCGCGCGGGCGCACCGGCGGTCTGCATCGCTTCGCGCAGGCGGCGGAAGAAGGCGGCATGGTCGAGCTGACGCGGGCTGATATTCACCGCCATCCGCTGCTCGATCCCCATCTCGCCCCAGCGCGCTATCGTCGCGGCGACATGTTCGACCACCCAGTCACCGATCTCGACGATCAGGCCGGTCTCTTCGGCGCGCCCGATGAAGCTGCCCGGCAGGCACAGCCCGCGCGTCGGATGCTGCCAGCGCAGCAGCGCTTCGGCGGCGACGATGCGGCCGTCGCCCGCGCTGATCTGCGGCTGATAGACCAAAGTGAACTGGTTGCGCTCGACCGCCATGCGCAAATCGCTTTCGAGCAGCGCACGCTCGGCGATCTCATTGGCGAGCTGATCGGTGAAATGTTCGGCGCGGCCCCGGCCCCTCGCCTTGGCGTGGTACATCGCCGCATCGGCGGCGCGCATCAGGTCGGTCAGCGACGAGCCGTGCTCGGGCCGGATCGCGATGCCGACCGATGCGCCGATCGACACTTCCTGATCGGCCAGATCGAACGGTTCGGACAGCGCGAACAGGATGCCGCGCCCGACCCGGTCGGCGTCGCGGACATGGCCCAGCTCGGGGAAATAGATCGTGAATTCGTCACCCGACAGGCGCCCGATCAGCGGCTGGCGCGCATCGCCCTCGATCGCGAAGCGGTCGGCGACGGCGCGCAGCCGGTTAGCGACCATGCTGAGCAGCTGATCGCCAACGGCATGGCCCAGCGTGTCGTTGACCGCCTTGAACCGGTCGAGGTCGATGAAGAACAGCGCCGCCATCGCGTCCTGCGGCAGCTCGGCCAGCATCCGCTCGCAACTTCGGCGGAAATGGATACGGTTGGGCAGGCCGGTGACAGGATCGAACAGCGCGAGCCGCTGAACGCTCTCCAGATTGGTGTGCAGCTGGCGGAACAGGCCGTCCATCGCATGGGCGAGCGGCGGGACGCATTGCTCCACCTCACGCGGAATTTCGCTCTGCAGGTCGCCATTGGCCGCCTGGGTCAGGCGCTCGATCGCGGCGTCGATCGCCTCGGCGGTCGAGGCGATGGTGCGCTCGGCATAGGCCCAGCACATCGCGGCACAGATGATCGCGGCGATCAGCGCGCGGCTCGCGCTCGCGACGTCGAACGGCCCGCGCGTGGTCGCGGCGAGCGCAAGGATGAAGACGAACGCCCCCGCGCACAACGCGAACGCAATCGCGCGGCTTTTGAGCGAAAATCCGTCCATTGCGGTTGCGCGATCCCCCACGCCAGCCGGACCATCCGGCTTCCTGAAACGAAGGTATGCCGCGAAAGAGTTAAAAATTTCGCGCCGGCGACCGGGATCGGCGCAGCACGATATAGAGCGCGCCCTGCCCCCCGTGCCGGGGATGCGCCCCGCGCACCGCCGCAATGGCATCGGCATGGCGCGATGCCGCGAGCCAGTCGCCCACCGCCGCGCGGATCGCGCCGCGCGCATGCGGCCGCTCGGACTCGGGGCGTGGCGGCTTGCCGGTGATCAGCAGCAGCACCCGGTCCCCCCGCGCCACCGCCTGGTCGAGCCCACGATCCAGCATCGCATGTGCGCTGGCGAGCGTATGGCCGTGCAGGTCGATCGAGCTTTCCGGCGCGACCAGGCCCCGCGACAGGCGGCGATCCCACCCGCCATCCAGCGTATCGCGCGGCGGCTTGGGTGGCGGCGGAGCGGGCTGGCGTGGCGGAGGGACGCGCCCCTTCACCCGTCGTGCCGGTTCTGGCTCAGGCGGAGGGGTCGCCGCCGGTGCATCAAACGGCACGAGCGGTGGCGCCGGAACCGGCTTGGCCCGCGCTATCGGCGTCACGCTGGAAATCACGCGCTGCCACAGCGCCCGTTCCTCGGGCGAAAGCGCGCGCGGCGGGCGGGCCATGGATCAGTCGCGCGCGGCGCCGAGCCGCTGAAGCGTTCCCTTGGGCAGCAGCAGCCAGGCGGTCCCGCGCGCGGCCATGCCGCCGGCAATCGCCCGCGCATCATCGCCCGCGCCCCAGAAGGTGTCGAAGCGGTTGGAGCCCTTGATCGCGCCGCCAGTGTCCTGCGCAATCCACAGCCCATTGGCGTCCTGCCGATCCATCGACAGGAACACCGGCGCACCCAGCGGCACGAATTTGGGATCGGTCGCCACCGTCGCCAGCGCCGTAACCGGAATGCCGAGCGCGCCCAGCGGCCCCGCCCCGGTCAACTCGCGGAAGAATACATAGCTCTTGTTCTCACGCATGATCGCCGTGCCCTGTTCGGGGTTCGCGCGCAGATAGGCCATGATACCCTGCATCGACGCCTGCCCGCGCTGAACCAGGCCGCGGTCGAGCATCAGCTTGCCGATGCCGGTATAGTCGCGTCCATTCTGGCTGGCATAGCCGATCCGCATCACCCCACCATCGGGCAGGCGCAGGCGCCCCGAACCCTGAATCTGCAGGAAGAACAGCTCGACCGGGTCGGCGGCCCAGGCGATCTCCAGCCCGCGCCCGGCGAGCGCGCCCTGCTCGATCGCGGTGCGGTCGTGATAGGGGACCAGCTTGGTGCCATCGACGCGGCCACGGATCGACTTGCCCGCCAGTGTATCCGTGAAGCCGCCAAGATCGACATCGATCAGATCGGACGGGCGGGCATAGACCGGCACTTCATAGCCGGGGCGGCGCGTGCGCGATCCGGCGATTTCAGGTTCATAATAGCCGGTCGCGAATGCCTTGCCGTCGGCGACCTGCACCGTTTCGAAGTAACGCGCGAAGAAGGTCGCGGCATCGCGATCCTGCGTCGTGCGCGCGGCGTCGCAGGCTGGCTGCCAATCCGCGCCGCGCGTGAGCCCGGTCGCATCGGTGCGGCGGACCAACGTCGCGCAACTGAGCTTGAATGCCCCCAGCGCGCGGGCTGCGGCGGCCATGGTGATCGGCAGATCCTCGACCGCCGGCCCCGCGAGCAATCCGGCGGCGGCGGCGGTGGTGACCCCCGTCGGGACCGGCGCGGCCGGTGCCCGGGTCAGCGGTGTGGCGGCAACCGGCTGGCGTACCGGGACGCCGCCGGTCGATGGTGCAGGCCGCGCGGGCGTTGCTCCACCAGTGGCGGGTCGACCCGCCGGAACCACTCCGGACGAACACGCGCCCAACAGCGCGGCGCAAGCCGCTACTCCCCAAGCGCGCATCATGTCCCCCTTATGACCGATCAAACTTCGTCGGTGTCGCTGAGCTTCCAGTTCGGATCGCCGCTGCCGAGCGTGCGGCTGAACGTCCAGGAATCATGCGTTTGCACCGCATCGCTCATCGATCCGGCGATCACGGTACCGTCCTTGTCGCGGGTGATCGCGGCAATGTCGGCGTCGAAGCGCACAGTGATGCGTGCCGCGCGGCCATCCAGCGCGATGTCCGAAATCACCGCACGCTCGATCCCGAT
This sequence comes from uncultured Alphaproteobacteria bacterium, assembly GCA_942493255.1. GTDB lineage: Bacteria > Pseudomonadota > Alphaproteobacteria > Sphingomonadales > Sphingomonadaceae > Sphingomonas. Next base: position 3,180,546 of record OW818683.1, read on the forward strand.
CAGGCGATTGTCCAGCGTCTCGCCGGCAGCATCGCGCGCGTCGATCGCGGCGATGAAGCTGTCGCGCACCTCGGCCTCGACCAGCCACTCCAGCGTCTCGCGGTCGCCCTTCCAGAATGCCTCCAGAATCATGCGATAGGCCGATTTTGCGCCCTCGACGAACTGGCCGACATCGAACGCCGGATCGGCGGCGACCAGCGCACGCAGGCCGGATTCGGCACCGCTTTCCAGCGGGCGCGGACCCGCGTCACGCACTTCGGCCGGCATATCGATGGTGCGCGGCATCTGTGGCGCGCCGACGCGCTCCTCCGCCGGTTTCGGCAGGGGCTGCTCATGCCCGGTGCGCTTGCCCAGCACCGAATAGAGGCGGAGCGCGAGGAACGCGGCAATCGCCGCAAACAGGATCACTAGATACACGTTGGCACCTTCTTTCTCTCCCGCAACATAGGCGGGAACACGCCGGGTTTCAAATCCGCGATTAAGCCGCTTCGGACGCCCGTTGAAACGGGCAAGCGCCCCTGCTAGTCGCGACCGTCATCGCAACGCGGGTCGCCGCGACAATATCCCGAACACGCAAAGGAAGTTTCACGACCATGGATACGCCCGACACCGCAGCTCCTCAGGCGAACGGCGCCGATACCGCCCCGTCGGTCGGCGTGATTTCGCAGTACATCAAGGACTTCTCGTTCGAGAATCCGAACTCGCCGGCGGTCTATCAGATCCAGGGCCAGCCCGCATTCGACGTTCAGTTCAACATCGGCGCGGCCGAAGTGGCACAGGACGTCCATGAAGTGACGCTGAAGATCGACGTGCGCGCCATGATGGAAGAGCAGGTCGCGTTCATCATCGACCTGTCCTATTCGGGCCTGTTCGCGATCCGCAACGTGCCGGACGAGCATCTCCAGCCCTTCCTGCTCGGCGAAGCGCCGCGCCTGCTGTTCCCATTCGCGCGCCGCGTGCTGGCCGATGCCGTCCGCGACGGCGGCTTCCCGCCGCTGATGCTCGAGCCGATCGACTTCAACGGCCTGTACGAACAGCAGCGCGCGCAGCAGGATGCACAGAACCTGCTGGGCGGCGAGGCCGGCCAGGCGTAATTGCTTGGGGAGCGGCACCTGCCCGCTCCCCCACCCGGCCATCCAGCGCCAGCACCCTATGGGTGGCCGGGTGCGGGTAGCCCCGCAAAGTATTACTTTGCGGGGACCCCGTGGGGGAGTGGGCAGGTGCCGCTCATGCGCCGTGAGGCGCATCAAACAAACAAAGGCGGGGAATCCATGAATCTCGTCAAGGCACTCGGGTCGATCGGCGGGTTGACGCTCGTCAGCCGGGTGCTGGGGCTGGTCCGCGATTCGCTGTTCGCGCGCTATGTCGGCGCGAGCTTCGCGTCCGACGCCTTCCTGATTGCCTTCCGCCTACCCAACCTCTTCCGCGCGCTGTTCGCCGAAGGTGCGTTCAGCGCCGCATTCGTGCCAATGTTCAGCAAGAAGGTCGGCGAAGCGGGTGGCGACACCAAACCGGCGCTGTCCTTCGCCGAAGAGGCGCTGTCGGTCCTCTTGCCGCTCCTGATCCTGATCACCGCGGTGATGGAGATCGCCGCGTTCCCGGTGGTGTGGGCGCTGTCGGGCGGGTTCAACGACGCGAGTGCCGGCGAGTTCGCCTATGCGGTCGAGCTGTCGCGGATCACCTTCCCCTATCTGCTGCTGATCAGCCTCGTCTCGCTGCTCGGCGGCATCCTCAATTCGCTCAACAAATTCTGGGTCAACGCCGCCGCGCCGATCCTGCTCAACGCGACGCTGATCGTCGCACTGCTGTTCTTCCACACCGACGAAACACTGCTGACCGCGCGCAATCAGGCGATTGCCGTCACCGTGTCGGGCGTGCTCCAGCTGTTGTGGCTGATCCTCGCCTGCCGCGCTGCTGGCGTGAAGCTGAAGCTGCGCCTCCCCCGCCTGACCCCGGACGTGAAGAAGCTGCTCAAGCTGATCGGGCCGGCGGCTGCGGGTGCGGGGGCGTATCAGATCAACCTCGTCATCTCGACCGCGCTCGCCGCCAGCCTGTTGGTCGAGGGGTCGGTGTCGTACATCTATTATGCCGACCGGCTGAACCAGCTTCCGCTCGGCCTGATCGGCATCGGCCTTGGCACCGTGCTGCTCCCGACCATCGCGCGCCAGCTGGGTGCGGGGAATGACGGCGCGGCGATGCACACGCAGAATCGCGGGATGGAGCTGGCGCTGTTCCTCACCCTCCCCGCCACGGTCGCGCTGGTGGTGTGCGGCGTGCCGATCGTCGCGGCCTTGTTCCAGCATGGCGCGTTCACGCCAGAGGACAGCCGCGCCACGGCGCAGGCGCTCGCCGCCTTCTCGGTCGGGCTGCCCGCCTATATCTTGGTCAAGGTGCTCACGCCGGGCTTCTACGCGCGATCGGATACCAAGACGCCGGTGCGCTATGCGACGATTTCGATCGCGATCAACCTGGTGCTCAACCTCGCGCTGATCGTCCCGCTCAAGCATATGGGCCCGCCGCTCGCCACCGCGATCGCCGCATGGGTCAATGTCGCCCTGCTCTACCGCACGCTGGTCAAGCGCGGCCATTTCGACGCCGACCCGCAATTGCGCCGCCGCGTGTGGCGGCTGGTCGGCGCTGCGGCGGCGATGGGCGCGGTGATGTTCTTCCTCAACGACCTGTTCACGCCCTATACCAGCGGCACCTGGACGATCCGCACCGGCGCAATGATGGTGCTGGTCGGCGCAGGCTGCATCGTCTACGCCGCCGCCTGTTTCGCAACCGGCGCGTTCCGGCCGAGCGACATCAAGGCGCTGGTGCGCCGCAAAGCAACCTAAGGTCTGGACCTACTCTCATGCGCGTCGTTTCCGGCATCAAGCCCACCGGCAATCTCCACCTCGGCAACTATCTCGGCGCGATCAAGCAATGGGTGGGCATGCAGGCGGAGGTCGAGGCGGCGGGCGGCGAGTCGATGTACTTCATCGCCGACCTCCACGCGCTGACCGAATGGAGCGAGCCCGCCGCAATCACCGACAGCACGTTCGAGGTGAGCGCCGCGATGATCGCGAGCGGCATCGATCCGACGCGCTCGATCCTCTTCAACCAGGCCCGCGTCCCGGCGCACAGCGAGCTGGCCTGGCTGCTCAACAATGTCGCGCGCGTCGGCTGGCTCAACCGCATGACGCAGTTCAAGGACAAGGCGGGCAAGAATCGTGAGGGCGCGAGCGTCGGCCTGTACGATTACCCCGTGCTGATGGCCGCCGACGTCCTGCTCTATCGCGCGACGCATGTGCCCGTCGGCGAGGACCAGAAACAGCATCTCGAACTGGCGCGCGACATCGCCGCCAAGTTCAACCTCGATTACAAGACCGACCTGCTGCTCGAACCCGAACCGCTGATCAGCAAGGCCGCGCCGCGCATCATGTCGCTGCGCGATGCGACGCAGAAAATGTCCAAGTCGAACCCGTCCGAAGCGGCGCGGATCAATCTGGTCGATGACGACGATGCGATCGCGCAGAAGTTCCGCAAGGCCAAGACCGACCCCGAGCCGATGGGCGAAAGCTGGGACTCGCTCAAGGACCGGCCCGAAGCAAAGAACCTCGTCACCATCTTCGCCGCGCTCGCCGACCGCACGCCGGAGGATGTCGTTGCCGAATATGCCGGGCAAGGCTTTGGCAGCTTCAAGCCCGCGCTCGCCGACCTCGCCGTCGCCAAGCTCGGGCCAATCCGCGACGAGATGGTCCGCCTGATCGCCGACCGGGCTGCAGTCGATGCCGAGCTGCGCAAGGGCGCCGAACGCGCTGCCACCCTCGCCGCACCGCTGCTGCGCGACGTGCAGCAGGCGATGGGGCTGCGCGTCGGCTGACAGGCTTTGTCTCTGGCGCATGCGCGTCGCGATGATAGTCTGGCAGCATGCGGCCGCTCCTCCCCCTGCTGATCCTCGCCAGCCCGGCTTTCGCCGCCGAGCGCGCGCCCGTGCCCGTCCGTGCGACGCTCGCACAGCTCGAAGCGGCGCATGATCGCTGCAAGGCGGCGACGCCCAACGGCGACCGCTGCCTCGACCTGCAACTCGCGCTCGCCCGCGCGCTGATCCCGACCGACCCCGATCGCGCCGCAAAGATCGCCGATCGCGCGCGGCTTGACCTCAATTCGGTGTTCGATGCCGTCGCAGCGCGGCTGGGTCCGCTCCACGACAAAGCAGAGGCGGGCACGATCACGCCTGCGGAACAGGCCATCATCGACCGCGCCGGCAAGGACATCGCGCCGCTCTGGCTCGAAATGGCCGATGTCAACGAGATCGAGGGCGATGCCGGCGTGCGCGGCGGCACCGCTTTCTACCGCGCATCCGCCAGCCGCTTCCTCACCGCCGTGTCGATCCGGCGCAACAGCGGCACGACGCCCGCTCACGCCCGCGCGCAGTTCCGCGCCGCGGCTAAGCAGATCGATTCCTACATCGACTCACCTGGCATTGCCGAGGCGCTGCCGGTGGCGCGACAGGCGCTGATCGACGTGACCGCCGCGTTCGGCGCGGAGGATCCGGCGACGGCGCGGATCGTCCTGTCGCTCGCCGACGTGCTCACCGGCCTCGGCCAGACGGCTGAGGCCGAACCGCTCTACGATCGCGCGCTCGCGGGGCTGGCGACGCAGCCAGCCGAAGTCCTGCTCGACGCCCGCGCGCGCAAGGCCCGGTTCCTCGCCGTGCTCGACCGCAGCGAAGCCGCCGAACAGCTGCACCGCGCGGTGGTGGCCGATCTGCTCAAGACCAAAGCCGATCCCGATCGCATCGCCCGCGCCTATATCGACCTCGCCCCGCTCGTCGCGCCCAGCGAGGGGCTGACGCTCGCCAGCGCCGCGATCACGCTGCGCCAAGAGCAATTCGGCGCGCAGCATGTGCAGACCGCCCGCGCCAAAATCGCCTATGCGCGCCTGCTCGACCAGTATCGCCGACCCGGTGAGTCCGCCCAGCTATGGCGCGAGGCGATTCCGGTGCTGGAACGGCATCTTCAGCTGACGCACCCGGAAACCGCCACTGCCTATCTCGACTGGGGCTACACATTGCTCTCGCTCGGCGATCTTCCCGCTGCCGAAGCCACCTTCGCCACCGCACGCAAGTCGCTGATCCAGGCGTTCGGCAAGCGCCACCCGCTGACCGGCCGCGCGATGATGTACGAGTCGGTGGTGATGATGCGTCAGGGCAAGGGCGACTGGCTCGGACTGATGCGCGCGGCGGTCGACATCGTCCGCGAGACCCGCCCGGCCACGCATATGGAGCGGGTTCAGGCCGAACTCGCCTATGCCGGGATCCTGCTCTACGCGCAGGGCGACGCCGCCGGCGCGCTCGCCCAGCTGCGCATCGTCACCCGCGCCGGCCTCGACCGCTCCGCCGCCTATCGCGATTTCGGCAGCCGGGCGCAGAAGGAACTACGCGATTTCGGCGGCATCTTCGCGCTTCAGGTCCGCGCCGCCTGGGACACGGCGGCGCAGGCGAAACGCTAAAACTTCGTCTCCGCGTAAATCCGCGAAACATCGCCCTGCCACTCGCCATGATAGCGGTCGAGCAGCAGCTCCGCCGGCACCTTGCCGCTCCGCACGATCTCACGCAGCGGGTCGAGGAAGCCATTCTCGCTGTCCCCCGCCGAATTGAGCCGCGCACGCGCGGTCAGCCCAGCCCCGGCGATGTCGATCACCTGCCCCGCGATATCGCGCAGCGTTCCGCCACCCGGCAGCGGCGCGTCGAGGCCAAGCCGGGGGACGCTGTCGCGCAGCTCCTGCCGCCCGGCCATGTCCCAGTCCTTGACCAGATCCCATGCCGCATCGAGCGCGCCCTGGTTATAGAGCAGCCCGACCCAGAACGCCGGCAGCGCACAGATCCGCCCCCACGGCCCGCCATCAGCCCCGCGCATTTCGAGGAAGGTCTTCAGCCGCACTTCGGGGAAGGCGGTCGACAGATGATCGGCCCAATCGTCGATCGTCGGCTTCTCGCCCGGCAGGACCGACAGCTCGCCCTTGAGGAAATCGCGGAAGCTCAGCCCCGCCGCGTCGATGTAACGGCCCTCGCGATAGACAAAGTACATCGGCACATCGAGCGCATAGTCGGCATAGCGCTCGTACCCGAAACCATCTTCGAACACGAACGGCAGCATGCCGGTGCGGTGCGGATCGGTGTCGGACCAGATGTGGCTTCGGTAGGACAGCATGCCGTTCGGCTTGCCCTCGGTAAACGGCGAATTGGCGAACAGCGCGGTCGCCAGCGGCTGCAGCGCAAGGCCGACGCGGAACTTCTGCGCCATGTCCGCCTCGCTCGAATAATCGAGGTTCACCTGGATCGTGCAGGTGCGCAGCATCATGTCGAGGCCCAGGCTGCCGACGCGCGGCATATGGTTCAGCATGATGCCATAGCGGCCCTTGGGCATGATCGGCAGCTCGGCACGCGTCTTGTCCGGCCACATGCCAAGGCCAAGGAAGCCGATGCCCAGCTTCTCACCCACCGCCTTGACCTGCTCCAGATGGCGGCCAGTCTCGGCGCAGGTCTGATGCAGATTGTCGAGCGGCGCCCCCGAAAGCTCAAGCTGCCCAGCCGGCTCCAGGCTGACATTGCCGTCCGGCCCGGCCAGCGCAATCACGTTGCCGCCCTCTTCGACCGGCGACCAGCCAAACTGGGTCAGTTCGGCCAGCAGGTCGCGGATCCCGCCGGGCTCGTCATAGCTCGGCGCGTGATTGTCCGCGGTGGCATAGACGAACTTCTCATGCTCGGTGCCGATGCGCCAGCGCTCCGCCGGCTTCTCGCCCCCGGCAAAATAATCGAGGAGCGCCTGACGGCTCTCGATGACAGGCGCGTTGCTGTTTGAAACCGTCTTGGTGCTCATCGCGCGCATTTAGGCGCGCGAAACGATCTGCGAAAGGGGGGATGAAACACCTAAATCGGGATGGGAAATGCGGCGGTTGAACTGCCTGCTGTCCCGCGCTTCCTTCCATGACGCCATTAACCTGGCCCCGCCCCTCTTAGCGGCCGCTCACGAACGGCAGCTATCAGGATAAGGGGCGGTGGCGCCAAAGGTCCACAAATGGGCGGGAAGCGGTCGCTGGCGAACCGGAGAACTGCGACTTTATAGGACGATGTCTTGCGAGCCCACCGCGTTCAGCCGGTCGTTCACAAACTTGACGGCCAGACCCAAACTTGGGTCCCAACTGCAGTCGAATAGTAGTCCGACAACTCGCTCGGGAGGCTCTGTGAAAGGCTGCTGAATTATTACCTCCGCTGGCCTGACCAGCCGAGATAGGTCTTCCGCTTCTGCAATCTCGGGTGCCCACTGATCAGCGAACTGCGAGCCGAAGCGCTCGCGTAACTCCGGCAGATTTTCGCGATAATAAGTGAGGAGCGCGTCTTCGGCGATCTTGCACATCGCCGCCTTGTCCCGCTCAAACGCTACGAATGCCTCTCGCTGAACGGGCTCGATCTCATCCGTCTCTTCACAAGGAATAATCAGGCGAGTGGTCGCGACGGTGCCAAAGAACGGCCATGTGCACTGGCCGACCCAACCGAACTCGTATTCGATTTCACCGAACAACGCGTCTATCATAAGCCCTGCCACCTCGCTGCGCGGTGTTAGGAGTAACGTGAGCGTCCGCAATGGGGTCGGAAGCCGACAGACGGTTTTTGGCGACAGACTGCCCTAGTCCGACTGTGCGTTACCGTGCGCGGTCCACCCTGGCACTTGCTTAAACGCTCACCAATCCCCCACCGCCCCCATCCACAAACTCACCGCCGCCGCCGCCGCGGTCTCGGCACGCAGGATGCGCGGCCCGAGCGATATCCCCACCGCCCCCGGCGTCGCCCGGATCGCGTCGCGCTCCTCCGTGTCGAAGCCGCCTTCCGGCCCCACCAGGATCGCCGCCGGGCCGGGATGCGCCTTCATCGCCTCCAGCGCGGGCGCGCCGCCGGTTTCGTCGGCGAAAAACAGCGTCCGCCCCACCGGCCAGTCGCGCAGCAGTGCCGCGAGCTTCACCGGCTCGGCGAGTTCGGGCAGCGCGGTGCGGCCGCATTGCTCCGCCGCTTCGACCATATGCGCGCGCAGCCGGTCGAGGTTGAGCTTGTCCACCACCGCGCGCCGCGTCAGCACCGGCGCGACGCGGGCGACGCCCAGCTCGCACGCCTTTTCCACCACCCAATCGATCCGCCCCTTCTTGATCGGCGCGGCGCACAGCCACAGGTCCGGCACCGCCTCGCGCTCGCGCAGCTTCTCCCGGACCTCCAGCACCACGTCGCGCTTGCGCACCTCGCTCGCCACGCCCAGCCATTCGCCGGTTGCATCATCGAACAGCTTGACCGGGTCGCCGACCTTCAACCGCATCACGCTGGCGAGATAATGGCCCTGCTGGCCGTCGATGCGGCGATGCTCGCCCAACGTCATCGCGGGTTCGACGAACAGGCGCGGGGTCGATTGCGGCGGCCAGGCGGGGGTGGCGATCATGCCTCCCCTTACCCAGAGACAAAACTTTCGTCACCCCGGCCTTGTGCCGGGGTCCACTGCGCGGCAAGTCCAAAGCAAGAGCCTCATGCGCTGCGCGTGCGGCACGGTGGACCCCGGCACAAAGGCCGGGGTGACGGAGTATTTTTTGGCGAGCGACCCGAACATCGTCCCCGACACCGAGCATCGCGGCCTGATGGCGCTGCTGCCCGCTGCCGCGCGGCCCTATGCCCTGCTCGCCCGGTTCGACCGGCCGATCGGCTGGTGGCTGCTGTTCTGGCCCGGAGCCTGGGCGATCGCGCTGTCCGGCGGCGCGGTCGAGCGCTGGGATCTGACCCTCTGGTTCCTGCTCGGCAGCATCGCGATGCGCGGTGCGGGCTGCGTCTATAACGACATCGTCGACCGCGACCTCGACCGTCAGGTCGCCCGCACCCGCAGCCGCCCGCTGGCGAGCGGCGCGGTGAGCCTGAAGGCCGCGTGGCTGTGGCTGGGCTTCCTGTGCCTGGTCGGCCTGGTGGTGCTGGTCCAGCTCAACCCCTTCGCCGCCGGGATCGCCGTCGCCAGCCTCGCGCTGGTCGCCGCCTATCCTTTCATGAAACGGATCACCTGGTGGCCCCAAGCATGGCTGGGCCTCGTCTTTTCCTGGGCCGCTTTGGTCGGCTGGGCCGCAGTCGCGCGTGAGCTCCCCCTGCCCGGCCTGCTGCTCTATGCCGGGTGCATCGTCTGGGTGATCGGCTACGACACCATCTACGCGCTGCAGGATGTTGAGGACGATGCACTGGTCGGGGTCCGCTCCTCCGCCCGTCGTCTGGGCAGCAATGTGAAGGTCGGGGTCGCGATCTTCTACGCCCTCGCCCTTGGCCTGTGGGGCGCAGCCTTGTGGCAGGTCCGCCCCGACCCGCTCGTCCTCGCCGCGCTCGCCCCGATGGCGCTGCACCTCGTCTGGCAAGTCGTCACGTTGGTCCCGGCCGACGGCGCCAACGCGCTTCACCGCTTCCGCTCGAACCGCAATGCCGGGCTGCTGATGTTCGCCGCCTGTTTCGTCGTGGGGACCACTGCCTTTTGACCTTCGCCCCTGCACTTCCTAGATCGCGTCGATGCTGACCCCTGATCAAGCCCGCGACCGCGTCCACGACGCCATTGCCCGCGCCACCCGCGCCGGTGCCGACGCCGCCGATGCGATGCTCTCCGCCGGCGAATCGCTGTCGGTCTCCGTCCGGCTCGACGCGCTGGAGGATGTCGACCGTGCCGAGCATCTCGAACTCGGCCTGCGCGTGTTCTGCGGCCAGCGTTCGGCGAGCATCTCGACCACCGATCTGACCCCCGCCGCACTCGACATCCTCGCCGAACGCGCCGTCGCGATGGCGCGTGAAGCGCCCGAGGACGAATGGGCCGGCCTCGCCCCGGTTGAGCGGCTTATGCACGGCGCTGTGCCGCAACTCGACCTCGACGATGGCGCGCTGGGCGATCCCGCTGCGCTCAAGGAATCTGCGCTGATCGCCGAACGCGCCGCCCGTGCCGTCCCCGGCGTGACCAACAGCGAAGGCGCAGGCGCCAGTGCCAGCCGCAGCATCTGGGCGCTCGCCACCAGCCACGGCTTCGCTGGTGCCTATGCGTCGTCGAACCACAGCATATCGGCCAGCGTGCTCGCGGGCGACGCCGGCGCGATGGAGCGCGACTATGACTATCACAGCGCCCGCCACGCCGCCCGGCTCGATTTCGCGGAGGACATCGGTCGCCGTGCGGGAGAGCGGGCCGTTGCCCGCGTCGGCGCCGGTCGCGTCCGCGGTGGCGCGATGCCGATCGTGCTCGACCCGCGCGTCGGATCGAGCCTGCTCGGCCATCTGAGCGGCGCGATTTCGGGCAGCGCGATCACCCGCAAGACCAGCTTCCTGCTCGAAGCGATGGGTACCCGCATTTTCGCCCCGGGCGTCGACATCATCGACGACCCGCACCGCCCCCACGGCCTGCGCTCGCGTCCGTTCGATGGCGAGGGATTGCCGGTGTCGCCGATGACATTGGTCGCCGACGGCATGCTCGAAACCTGGCTGCTCGACAGCGCCGCCGCGCGCCAGCTGGGCCTCGAACCCACCGGCCATGCCGTGCGCGGCGTCGGCGGCGCGCCCAGCGTCGGCCCAAGCAACCTCTACCTCGCCAACGGCAAGACCCCGGTCGCATCGCTGATCGCCGATATCGACTATGGCATCTACGTCACCGACCTGATCGGTCAGGGGATCAACCTCGTTACCGGCGACTATAGCCGCGGCGCGGCGGGCTATCTGATCGAGGGCGGCGTCATCACCACGCCGGTCAGCGAGTTCACCGTCGCGGGCACGCTGCAATCGATGTTCCGCGAACTGGTGCCCGCCAACGACCTGAATTTCCGCTATGGCATCAACGTGCCGACCCTGCGGATCGACGGGATGACGGTGGCCAGTGGCTGACGATCTCGCCGCCGCCGTCAGCGCCATCGCCGCCGAGGCGGGTCGGCTGGCGCTCGGCCGCTATGGCACGGATGTCGAGAAGTGGGAGAAATCTCCCAACAATTTCGTGTGCGAAGTCGATCTCGCAGTCGACGAACTGCTCCGCAACCGCCTCTCCGCCCTCCTCCCCGACGCCGGCTGGCTGTCAGAGGAGACCGCCGACGACCTCGCCCGCCTCTCCTGCCGCCGCGTCTGGGTGGTCGATCCGATCGACGGCACCCGCGATTATCTGCGCCAGCGCCCCGGCTGGGCGGTGTCGGTCGCCTTGGTCGAGGATGGCCAGCCGGTGATCGGCGTCCTCGATGCCCCGGTGCGCGGCGAACATTGGCTGGCGGTGAAGGGCCAGGGCGCGATGCGGAGCGGCGCGCCGATCGCGGTGTCCGACCGCACCGACCTGACCGGAGCACGCGTCCCGGCTGATGATCTAGCCAAGGTCGACCGCCATCTGGTCACGGTCGACAAGCCCAATTCGATCGCGCTGCGCATGGCGATGGTCGCTGCAGGCGAGGCCGATCTGCTCGCCACCTTCCGCTGGGGCGCCGACTGGGACATCGCCGCCGCAGTGCTGATCGCGCGCGAGGCTGGCGCGAAGGTCACCGACGCGCTGGGCAAGAAAATCCGCTTCAACACGCCGCGCGGCGAAAGCTTCGGCCTGCTCGCCACCACCCCCGCCATCCACGCCGCCGCCGCCGACCACCTACGCGCACGCGCGGTGGAGGCCCTTGGGAAACCTATCCGCTGACCTCATCATCACCGCGATAGCGGATCTGCAGATACCGCCCGCGCGTCGCCAGCGCGTCGAGATCGCCCTGCGCCAGCTGCGCCGACATCTGCGAAATCTCCTGATCGATCAGCGCAAGGCCGTCGACCAGTTGCTTGTCCGGCGATTGGCCGAACCGATCCACCCCGCGCAGATTGTCCGGCACGCGCTGATACCCCTTGATCAGCTCGGGCAATTGTTCGCCAACCAGCTTGCGGACTTCCGCCGCTGCGGGCTCGGCTTCGTTGAGCGTCTTGAGCTGGTTCGCCAGTATATCGAGCTTCACCCCGATGCCATCGACCAGCGGCATCGCTGCGCCCGGCAGGCTGAGACGCTGGCGGTCGAGCCATTCCTCGGTCTGGTGCGGCAGCCTCGCCAGCGGCGCTTCACCGAACTTTTCCGGCGCCACTTCGCGGCTGGTCGGCGCGAGCCCGAAGAACAACGTCACCGCGATCAGCGCTGCCATCACCAGCAACGCGCCGCCCATGCCGAGCGGAATGAACCAGCCGACCACAATCGCACCGATCAGGATCGCACCGACGGCAGCAGCGATGCGTCCGATCCGCCCGAGAATCTCGGCCTCACGCCGCTTCTTCGCGCGCGAACTCAGCGTCGTGTAGCGCTCACGCGAGCGGTTGAGGACTTCGCTCGCGCGGTCAATCTGGCGGTCGATCTCGGTCGGCACGGGTGTTTACAGAGCCTCCAGCTTGAACGTGTCGTTGGCGCCGCCGATCTGGTTCTGCGCCGCGCCCTCGGCCCGGGCGATATAGCCCTTGGACTTTTCGACCTCGGTCGACAGCACGGTGACCGTGGTCTTCATATTGTCGAGCGCCTTCACCTTGAACGTGTCGATCGCGTCCATCGTGTCATAGATGTTCTGGAACGCGCGCTGCAGCGTTTCGATCGGGATCGTCGCCGACGCCGCCTGTTCGTGGATGCGGCCGGTATTGTCCTTGAGCAGCTTGCCGGTCGAATCGATGATGTTCGCGGTCGTCGTGTTGAGCGCGGTAATCTGGTCGAGCACCAGCCGCTGCGCGGTCAGCGCCTGCGCGACCGTCACCGCAGTGCGCAGCGCGCCGACGGTGGTGGTGCTGGCGCGATCGACGCCCTTCACCAGCTCGACATTGTTCTTCTTGACCAGATCGAGCGCGAGATAGCCCTGCACCGTCACCGCCATCTGGGTCAGCAGGTCCTGCGTGCGCTGGCGGGTGTAGAACAACGCGGTCTCGCGGATCGCCTTGGCCTTGGCCGGATCGCTGTGATCCAGTTCATTGGCCTTGTCCTCCAGCCGCTGATCCATCTCCTTCGAGATATAGATCATCTGCTCGAGCCGCCCCATCGCCGCCCACAGGTTCTGCCGCTCAACATCGATCGCCGCATTGTCCATCAACAGCTCGTCCTTGCCGGACTGCAGGCTCTTGAGGATCGCGGAGATATGCCCCTGGCTCGACTTGTAGCTGTCGAAATAATTGCGCAGCGAATTGCCGAACGGGATGATGCCGAACAGCTTCTTGCGCTGAGTCAGGCTGCCCTTCTTGCCGGGATCGAGGTCCTCGACCACGCGGCGCAGCTCGGCCAGATCCTTGCCGACGCCGACATCCTTGTCCATCGCGCGGACCGGGCGATCGAGGAAGCGGTTGGACTGGCCCGCCGCGTCGCGGATTTCCTTCGATCCCATCGCGGTGATCGCGTCGACGCGCTTGCCGAACTCGGGCGAGTTGACGTCCTGCGCCACGAGGTCGTCGATAAAGCCCTCAACCCGGGTCACCAGTTCGGACTTCTTGCCCTCATCAACGGGGACCAGTCCCGACATTTTCTCGATCGGACGCTCCTTCAGCGGCTCGGGCGCGGTCAGCACCAGATCGTCGGTCTTTTCGGCAGTCGCAGTCTCGGTCGCCATCCCATCCCTCCAGCGGTTCTCCCCTAGATGAACGGGAACCGCGTTGCCTTCAAGTGTATCGCAAATATAATACACGTACGCTATCGTGCAACCGACTGTGATTATCAGTGGTTGATGGCAAACAGGCTGTTAACGTCTTGGCCCTACGGAGGAGTCATGGAACGCAGGCTCAGGATGATGATCGCCGGTTCGATCGCGGTGTGGGTGCCGGTGGCTTCGGCCGCCGCTGCGCGCCCTGCGGCAGTCGATCTGGGGAAAGTCTATCGCCTGAAAGCCCAGCCCGCGAAGGATGCGCCCCCCGTCATGGAGGATCATGCGCGCTAGCCTGGTTGCGGTACTTCTGACCGCACTCGCCATTCCCGCTTCGGCATCGCAAGCGGATCTTTGCCAACAGAGTTATGGCCAGCGCGCCTGCTCGGCGACGGCGCTCGCCCCGCTCCGCGCCGAAATGGCGCACAAGTTCGCGGCGGTGGTGGCGCTCGGCAACCGCACCGCCACCTGGCAGGCACGCCATGACGCGGTGCTGCGCGAGATTCGCGCCGCGCTCGACTACGACGGCAAGCCGATGAGCGACGTCGAGCTCAAACAGACGTTCCGCGACGCCATCGCCGAGTATGACAAGGCGCTCGCGCAGGCGCAGGGCGTGCGCACGATGATCAAGACCCCATCGGCGCGCAGCCAGACCTGCATGGCCAAATGGCTGGACCGGGGGTGTGGGGTGACCGCGTCGGGCGTCCTGTGGCGCAAGGACGGCCAGCCGGTCCATTGGCAGATGATGGACGGCGCTTCGGGTGACGACGGCATCGGCGCGGGCATCATCCTGTGGGCCGAAAGCGGACACGGCACTGCAAAGGCAATCGGATGGTCGTTCGACGGCGTCGTCTATGAGCCGCCACGCATGACGCAGGACGGGATGATCTGGGTGCCGGGTCGCACGATGGGCACCGGCAACGGCAATGCCGACCTGCTATTCAAATGGGACGCGGCGAGCAAAAGCTGGCAGGACATCGAGCTCGAAAGCTGGCGCGACGCCCTGCCCGCGAAGTTGCCCAAGGGCTTTGGCATCTGGAAGGGCGTCGACTATGACTTCGAGGGGCTTGGCGCGACCAGCAAGCTGTGGCGCGACAAGGATCCCAATTGCTGCCCGAGCGGCGGAGAAGCGCTGCTCGAGTTTGCAATTTCAGGCCGAAAATTGACGCTGAAGGACGTCCGCGCCGACATCGTTGCGAAATGGGCGCCGCGCCAAACCGACTGAAGCTCTTCCCGCGCCGCACAATTTCCGCTATGCGCCCGCCCGAACCGCATTTCAGCGACATCCAGGAACTCGTATGAACCTTCGCAACGTGGCGATCATCGCACACGTCGATCATGGCAAGACCACGCTCGTCGATCAGCTCTTCCGTCAATCCGGCACGTTCCGCGATAACCAGCGCGTCGAAGAGCGCGCGATGGACTCCAATGACCTGGAAAAGGAGCGCGGGATTACGATTCTGGCCAAGCCGACCTCGGTCGACTGGTCGCCGGACGGGACCGAGGCGAACTCGATCCGCATCAACATCGTCGACACGCCCGGCCACGCCGACTTCGGCGGTGAGGTGGAGCGCATCCTGTCGATGGTCGACGGCGTCGTCCTGTTGGTCGATTCGTCGGAAGGCGCGATGCCGCAGACCAAGTTCGTGACCGGCAAGGCGCTCGCGCTGGGCCTGCGTCCGATCGTCGTGGTCAACAAGGTCGATCGCCCCGACCAGCGCATTCAGGAAGTGCTGGACGAAGTGTTCGACCTGTTCGTCAGCCTGGACGCGAATGACGACCAGCTCGACTTCCCGGTGCTCTACGCATCGGGCCGCAACGGCTATGCCAGCGATGATCCCGATCGGCGTGAGGGCACGCTCGCCCCGCTGTTCCAGAAGATCGTCGACCATGTCCCGCCGCCCGCGCTGGACATCGACGCGCCGTTCACCTTCCTCGTCACCCTGCTCGACCGCGACAACTTCCTCGGCCGCGTGCTGACCGGCCGCGTCACCAGCGGCAAGGTGCGCGCGAACCAGGCGATCCACGCGCTCGACATGGACGGCAACATCATCGAAACCGGCCGCGCGTCGAAGATCATGACCTTCCGCGGCCTCGACCGCGTGCCGACCGACGAAGCGCAGGCGGGCGACATCATCTCGCTGGCCGGCCTGGCTGTCGCGACGGTGTCGAACACCATCGCCGACGTTTCGGTCAGCGTGCCGATTCAGGCGCAGCCGATCGATCCGCCGACGCTGTCGATGCGCTTTGCGGTCAACGATTCGCCGATGGCGGGGCGTGAAGGCACCAAGGTGACCAGCCGCATGATCCGCGACCGCCTGTTCCGCGAAGCCGAATCGAACGTCGCGATCAAGGTAACCGAAGCCGCCGACAAGGACAGCTTCGAAGTCGCCGGCCGTGGCGAGCTTCAGCTGGGCGTCCTCATCGAAACGATGCGCCGCGAAGGCTTCGAGCTTGGCATCAGCCGCCCGCGCGTGCTGCTTCAGGAAGAAGACGGCCAGAAGATGGAGCCGTATGAAACGGTCATCATCGACGTGGACGAGGAATATTCGGGCACGGTCGTCGACAAGATGAACATCCGCAAGGCCGAGATGACCGACATGCGTCCCTCGGGCGGCGGCAAGACCCGCATCACCTTCAGCGCGCCCAGCCGCGGCATGATCGGTTACCATGGCGAGTTCCTGTCGGACACGCGCGGCACCGGCATCATGAACCGGCTGTTCGAGAAGTATGGCCCGTACAAGGGCACGATCGAGGGCCGCAAGAACGGCGTGCTGATCTCCAACGGTTCGGGCGAGGCCAATGCCTATTCGCTCAACACGCTGGAAGAGCGCGGCATCCTGTTCGTCGGTCACGGCGAAGCGCTGTACGAAGGCATGATCATCGGCGAGAACGCCAAGCCGGACGACCTTGAGGTCAATCCGATGCGCGCCAAGCAGCTGTCCAACGTCCGTTCGTCGGGCAAGGACGACGCGATCCGCCTGACCCCGCCCAAGAAGATGACGCTGGAACAGGCCATCGCGTACATCGACGATGACGAGATGGTCGAGGTAACGCCCAAGACCATCCGCCTGCGCAAGCGCTTCCTCGACCCGCACGAGCGCAAGCGCGCGAGCCGCGCCAAGGCAGCTTGAGGGCTCCCCTCAGCTTAGGTTTAACAAGAAGGCGCCGGGGGAAACTCCGGCGCCTTTTTCTTGATCACGGCGTCTCCCGGCGTCGGCGCCATGGCACGCAGATACTCGGCCCGCGGAACCTCGATTTCTAGGCAAATGGTTCAATCCAGGGCAAAAATCGTTTCGCATCCGGCCTGTGGCCCCACGGCAACACCGACCGAAAATGTCAGGCGTAAGACATAAACTTACGTCTGGCCGTGGGTCCGTGTCGGGGTTCCCAGCGTTGCCATGCCGATCGTTCAGTCCGGACGACGCGTCATCGAAAGCTCTCCCCCATATGCCCATGCTCCACATTTCCCAGTCGCCACGCACGCGAGCACGCTTCACCCTGGCCTCGGCGCTCGCCGGAACTGCATCTGCCTTGCTTCTGGCATTGCCGTCCGCAGCTTTGGCTCAGGAAGAATGCGGTGCCGCACCGGCAACCGCGGGAACCGTGGTCTGCACCCCAGCGGGCAACCCCTACACGAACGGGGTCACCTACATCGCCCCGCCCGCCGATCTCACCATCGTGCTGCAGGACGGTGTGCGCATCGACACCACCGGCGGCCTCAATCTCGGTCTGCTCGCGGTCGGCGACAACGCCTTTACGATCAACGGTGGGACCAACACGCTGATCACCAGCGACAGCTTCGGCGCCTTGGTGTCGAACAACACCGATCCGATTTCCGTGACGCTCGACCGGATCGTCACCAACGGCGCGAATAATTTCGGCCTGATCGTCAGCTCGTCGGAAGGCTCGATCACGACGAGCACCAACGCGATTACCACCAATGGCGCGAACGCCGACGGGATCAGCGCCAGCACCGACACCAGCGCGATCACCATCCGTTCGGGCAGCGTCACGACCAGCGGCCAGAACGCGATCGGCATCGACGCCAACAGCGATTTCGGCAATCTCAACATCACCTCGGGTACGATCGGCACCAGCGGTGTCGGCGGCGGCGGCTTTAGCGGCGGCGCGGTCGGCATTCTCGCCCAGACCGGCGGCACCGGCACGGTCACCGTCAACTCGACCACGATCAACACCGCCGGAACCGACGCGTTCGGGATCCGTGCCGTGTCGAACACCGGCGCGGTATCGGTGACCTCGGGCACGATCGGGACCACCGGCCTCAACGCTGACGGCATCTCCGTCACCACAGCGGGCACCGCGACCATCAACGGCGGCGCGATCACCACCACCGGCGCGAATGCCGACGGCATCGTCGCCAGCGGCGTCACCGGTGCCAACATCAACTTCACCGCGATCAGCACCACCGGCGCCAACGCAAACGGCGTGCTCGTCCCGGCAGGTGTTGCGTTCTTCGGCCCGCGCGCAACCGCGACGACCGCGGTCAATGGCGGCAGCGTCAGCACCGTCGGTGCAACGTCGGATGGCGTGCGCGCCATCGCCGGCACCGGCACCGCGACGGTCAATGTCACCGGGAACATCTCAACCCAGGGCGCGAACAGCCGCGGCATCTTCGCCACCGGCCCGACCGGCGTCACCGTCACGAACGGCGGAACGATCAGCACGGCTGGCGTCACCTCCAACGGTGTCGATGCGTCGAGCACGGCTGGCCCGGTCGCTGTCACGGTCAATAACGTGACCACCACCGGCAACGGCTCGCGCGCCGTCGTCGTCAATGCGACGACCGGCAACGCCACCGCAACCGTCAATGGCGCGCTGCGCACCACCGGCACCACCGCCGATGCGCTGACCGTCACCAGCGGCGGCAACAGCGTCGTCAATGTCGGCGCCGGCGGCTCGTTCGCCACCAGTCAGGGCAACTCGATCGTCCTGAATTCGGTGGGCACCAGCACGCTCAACAACGCCGGAACGATCGCCAATAACGCCAATGGCTTCGCGCTCGTCGCCACCGGCGGGCCGATCACGATCAACAACAGCGGCAACCTGTCGTCCGACATCGTCCTGACCGCAGGTGCGGACCGCATCAACAACAGCGGAACCTTCACCGTCGGCGTCAACCCTGACTTCGGCGCGGGCAGCGACAGCTTCGTCAACAGCGGGCTGATCCTGGTCGGATCTGGAGCGACCGCGACCGTCGCCCCGACGTTCACCGGCCTCGAGAGCATGACCAACAGCGGCACCATCGATCTGCGCAATGGCCGCGCAGGCGACACGCTGACCCTGCCCGGCACCTATGCCGGCACGAACGGCACGCTTGGCCTCGACGTCACGCTCGGCGCGACCCCGGTCACCGATCAGTTGATCATCGGCGGCGTTGCCAGCGGCACCACGACCATCCAGCTCAACCAGTTGGCCGGAAGCCAGCCGGTCCTGAACTCGGGCACCGTGCTGGTCCGTGCCGCGACCGGATCGGCTGCCAATGCGTTCGATCTGGCGGGCGGCTCGCTCGATGCGGGCTTCGTCCGGCTTGAAGTCGTCTTCGATGCCGCCACCGGCACTTACTCGCTGACCGGCGCACCGAGCGACAGCGCCTTCCGCACGCTCAGCTTCAACGAGGGCGTTCGTAGTCTGTGGCTGAAGTCGGCCGACACCGTGTCGGGGCAGCTTCGCGCCCGCCGCGATGCACTGTGGACGCAAGGCGGCGGCGATGTCGCCGGTCGCTTCTGGACGCAGATGCATGGGTCAGTCGAAACCCGTGGCGGCAGCCGCAACTTCAACACCTTTGGCCAGTCGCGCCTGACCAACACAGGCTATGAGCAGGATTATTTCGGCGGTCAGATCGGCTTCGATGTCAGCGGTGCGAGTGGTGAGCGCGGCGGCTTCGCCTTCGGCGTAACGGGGGGCTACACGAATTCGTCGATGAACTTCGCGGGTTCGGCCGACCGGCTGAGCTTCGACGTCATCAACGGTGGCGTCTATGGCAGCTTCACATCGGGTAACATCTTCGTCAACGCGATCGGAAAGTACGACTATTTCTGGTCGAAGGCGAACATGGCGGGCGCAGGGTTCCGCGCTGACACCAACGGCGGTGTCTATGGCGCGCGGGCAGAGGCGGGCATCCGTTTCGGCGGCGACAGCTTCTTCGTCGAACCAGCGGCCAGCATCTCGTATGTGAAGAACGACTTCGACGATCTGTCGCTCAATGGCACGACCGTCAGCTTCGATGATGAAGACGGCCTGCGCGGACGCGCCGGCGGCCGCATCGGCGGGGCCTTCGGCATTGGCGGCGGCGCAGAAGCCGCGGTCTATGTGGGCGGCAATTACGTCCATGAGTTCAAGGGCCGAGACAGCGTCACCTTCACCAGCGGCGGCACCAGCCTTGGCTACACCAATGATCGCCTGCGCGATTATGGCGAAGCGACGCTGGGTGTGACGATCGCACAGAGCCAGGGGATCAGCGGCTTCATCGAGGGCAACTACATCCGCTCGTTCAGCGACAACAACGGCATCCGCAGCATCGACGGTGCCGGCGGCCGCGCGGGGATCCGCCTCCAGTTCTGAGCGGTTCGTAGCTAGGAAAACGAGACGGGGTGCATGGCAACATGCACCCCGTTTTGTTTGTAGGACCGGCGCCGGTTGCACGGCCCGCCGCGCGAACGGCACCGATCGCCCGGAGTCAGGGGCACCCCGCCGGAACCAAGGTCGTTACGCATGCTTTGCTCCCCCAGCCCCGCAACGGGCTGACCAGTTTCAGGAGTATGTTCATGCGTTCCATCACCCCCAAGATCCTTGCCCTGACCGCGTTGTTGGCGAGCGCCGCACCCGCGAGCCTTGCCGCGCAGGAGGCCGCGATGCAGCCCGAGAGCGATGTAACGATCCAGAGCACGGCACTGCCGCCGCTGGAGCAGCTGGCCGCGGGGCCGGAGGTTTCGGGGATGATCTCGGCGCGCAAGGGCGACCAGATTCAGGTGACCACCGCCGATGGCACGCCGATGCTGATCGCCGTGACGGGTGCGACCGACATCCGGGCGAGCGGCGGGTTCCTGGGGCTGAGCCGCGACAAGCTGGGCGCCGACGCGCTGCTCAACGGGCTGCCGGTGACGATCCGCACGCGCGATTGGAACGGGACGTTGGTCGCGAGCCAGATCAAGCTGCAGAACAAGGACCTCAAGACCGCGTCGATGATCCGCAATGGCACCGACCAGCGCTTTGGCGAGCAGGCGGCAGCGACCGAGGCGCTGAAGGGCCGGGTCGGCGATATCGATCAGTATAACGTCAAGGGCACGACCAATGTGAACTTCGACACGGGCAAGGCGGTGCTGAGCGCGCAGGCCAAGGCAGAACTTTGCAATGCGGCGAGCCAGGCCGGGTCCATGGAGAACGCGCTGCTGCTCGTCGTCGGCTATACCGACGCGACCGGGAGCGAGGAGCTCAATCAGGAACTGAGCGAGAAGCGCGCCAGCCGGGTGGTCAACCACCTCCAGCAGGCGTGCGGGTGGAAGCCCTATCGCATGCTGACCCCGACCGGCATGGCAGAGGCGGACCCGCTGGCGGACAACATGACCGAGGAAGGCAAGGCGCAGAACCGTCGCGTGGCGGTGAACATCCTCGTCAGCAAGGCAGTCGACGGCTTGTAAGATCGACGACGGCCCGCGCGTGGTCAGCCGGTGCTGGCCGCGCGCGGGCTTTCCTCTACGCTGTCCGCGATCCGCTCGGCGAGCATGCGGCCGGACAGCCAGGCGCATTCAAGGCGCGGGGCGAGCAGCCAGTCACCGCACGCGCCGAGCTGAAGCCCGGGGTTCCAATAGGCGCCGTCGCTGCCCGGGCTGGACAGGGCATAGCGCCAACGGTGCGCGCGGGTCGCGGCGGGCTGAGCCACCAGACCGATCGCGGCGAGGAAGGCGGCGGTCAGCTGATCGGCTACGTTCTCATTGGGGAGATCGAGGTGCGCGATCGACCAGTCGCTGGCGGCGTGGAGCACCCAGGCTTCTCCGCCGTGGCGACCGGGTTTGGCGGAATCGCGCGCGGCCCAGGCGATCGGGCCGATATCGCGCAACACATCTGCATCGACCGGTAACGGCGCGTCGAATGCCAGCATCACGGCCCAGCATGGCCGCGAGGGCGACATGACGGCGCGGCGGGCGAGCGCGAAGTCCTGCGCACCGGCGAGCGCCGCGACCTGTTCGGCCGGCATCGCGAGCACCAGCGCGTCGAACGGCCCCGCCGCCCCTTCGGTCAAGGTCAGCGACCAGCTGCCGGCGCGGCGCACGATCGACTGGACGTGGCTCGACCAGCGTACGCCCATCCCGTCGGCGAGGTCGCGCACGATCGTCGCCATCGCCGGCACGCCGACCCACGCATCGCCGCCCGCAGCCGGCCAGCGCGCGGCAATGCCCCGCTCCGCCCAGCCATTGGCCTGATCAACGAAGTCAGGATGTCGCGCGGTGAAATATTGCGCACCGAAATCGAAAGCGTACAGGCGATCGCCGACGGCCTGCTCGCGGGTCGAGGCGCGGCCGCCGGGGCGGCGCCCCTTGTCGAACAGGGTGACGTCATGCCCCTGATCGCGCAGCGCGCGCGCACAGGACAATCCGCTGACGCCAGCCCCGACAATCGCAACCGAACTGCTCATCGATAGCCGAGCAGCGCCAGCAGCTCCGCCCGGCTCGAGCGGTCCTCAAGGAAGCAACCGAGCAGCTTGCTGGTGACCATGCCGACGCCCGGCGTGCGAACGCCACGGCACGTCATGCAGCCATGCTGCGCCTCGATCACCACGGCGACGCCATGGGGGTTGAGCGTGTCCATGATGCACTGCGCGATCTGGACGGTCAGCCGCTCCTGCACCTGCAGCCGATGGGCAAAGGCGTGGACGACGCGGGCGAGCTTCGAGATGCCGACGATGCGCTCACGCGGGAGATAGGCGACCGCCGCCTTGCCGATGATCGGGGCCATATGGTGTTCGCAGTGCGAGTTGAAGGGAATGTCCTTCAGCACCACCATCTCGTCATAGCCGCCGCTGTCGCCGAAGGTGCGGGCGAGCATTGCGGCGGGGTCCTGCTCATACCCCTCGAAATATTCGCGATAGGCGCGGGCGACGCGATCGGGGGTGTCGCGCAGACCTTCGCGATCGGGATCGTCGCCGGCCCAGCGCAGCAGCGTGCGGACGGCGTCGCGCGCCTCTTCCTCGCTGACATGAGGCGACGCGCCGGAGTTTTCCTCACGCGGTGCATAATAGTTCATCGACGCCTCCTTGATTGGCTATCACAATCCTCCCGGTTAACGGCGCGCACAACATGGCCGGAGGTGCAGGTTTGCGCTGCGCCCACCAAGCTGGCATGACGCCAGCATGTCACCGTCCGAGATGATCGCCGGAAGCGCGGTTGCCGCCGTCATCAGCGATCCGCACCGGCCCGATACGCCGATCATCGAATGCAACGACGCGTTCGTCGCGCTGACCGGCTATTCGCGTGAGGAGATCATCGGCAACAACTGCCGCTTCCTCGCCGGGCCGGGGACCGAGCCCGAGTTGACCGACGAAATCCGCAAGGCAGTGGCGGCGCGGCGGACGGTGCTGGTCGAGATCCTCAACTACAAGAAAGACGGTACGCCGTTCCGCAACGCGGTGATGGTCGCGCCGATCTTCGACGATCGCGGCGAGCTGCGCTATTTCCTCGGCTCGCAGGTCGAAGTGCGTACCCCCGCACCGGTCGCGGCGCCGCAGACTTCCGCACGTACGCGCGTCGATATGCTGTCGGCGCGGCAAAAGGCGGTGCTGCTCGGCATGGCGGCGGGACGGCTGAACAAGCAGATCGCGCATGAGCTGGGCATCACCGAACGCACGGTGAAGATGCACCGCGCGGCGATGTTCGACGTGCTGGGGTGCCGCACCGGCGCCGACGCGATCCGCATGGCGATCGAGGCGGGATACTGACCGGTCTTCGCCGCCCGCGCGGCGCGCATGGTCCAAGGTACAGGTCGCTCCGGCGCGCGCGCGGCCCGATCTATCTGCAATGAGCGATGATGGGTTGAAGTCCGGCCCCGGCCGACGCGTACCGCGCGGGCGATTGGCCCGGCTGGGCGGATTTGCCCGGCTGACCGCTGGCGTCGCCGCCAATGTCGCGCGCGACGGGGTCAAGAAGATCGCGGCGGGCGAGCGCCCTGCTCTGTCCGACCTGATGCTGACCCCCGCCAATGCCGAGAAGCTGACCGCGCAGCTCGCCAATCTGCGCGGCGCGGCGATGAAGCTGGGGCAGATGCTCTCGCTCGACAGCGGCGACCTGTTGCCGCCCGAACTAGGCACGATCCTGGCGCGGTTGCGCGATCGTGCGCAGCATATGCCCCCTGCCCAGCTCGACCAGCGGCTGAAGGCCGAATGGGGACCCGACTGGCGGCGGCGGTTCCGGCGGTTTGAGGCGACGCCGATCGCCGCAGCGTCGATCGGTCAGGTGCATCGCGCCGAAACGCATGACGGACGCATGCTGGCGATCAAGGTCCAATACCCCGGCGTCGCCGACAGCATTGATGCCGATGTCGACAATGTCGCGACCCTGCTGCGCCTGTCGCGCCTCCTGCCCGACAGCATCGACATCGCCCCGCTGCTGGAGGATGCCAAGGCGCAGCTGCACGAAGAGGCTGATTACCAGCGCGAGGCCGGAATGATGGCGCTGTATGGCGACATGCTCGCCGACCGCCCCGAATTCATCGTGCCGCGCGGCGATCCGGCGCTGACCACCGGCCATATCCTGGCGATGGACTTCGTCGCCGGTCGCCCGATCGAGACGGTCGAGACCGCCGACCCCGAGGAACGCAATCGCGTCGCGGCGCTGCTGATCGATCTCGTACTGGACGAGCTGTTCCGCTTTGGCGTGATGCAGACCGATCCCAATTTCGCCAATTACCGCTACCAGCCGGAGACCGGCCGCATCGTCCTGCTCGATTTCGGCGCGGCACGGCGCATCTCGCCCGAGCTGGTGGAGGGCTATGGCCTGCTGCTCGGCGCGGCACTGTCGGGCGACCGTGCGCGGACCGAACAGGCGGCAGTCGATTCCGGCTTCATGGGACAGCGCGCGCGTGAGCGGCATCCGGCGCTGATCGCGTCGATGATCGATGCGATCCTGACCGAACTGGAGCGCGGGCCGGTGTTCGACTTTGCCGACCGCGCCTTCCTGCAATCGATCCGCCGCGACGTCGGCGACATCGCCGCCGACCGATCGAGCTGGCACCTGCCGCGATCCGAACTGCTGTTCGTCCAGCGCAAGGTCAGCGGCACCGCTTTGCTCGCCGCGCGGCTGGGCGCCGTGATCGAGATGCGCGCGCGCGTCGGGCGCGCGATCGGGACCGTCACCGCCTGATTGCCAGCCGCGTTCAATCGGATAGGATCGCCCCCTGAAACCATGGGGGACGATTGGTATGGACAAGATTTTGCGGCCGTGGCGGCACTATGTCGATTTCAGCGGGCGATCGACGCGGACCGAATTCTGGCTGTTCATCATCATCTTCTACGCCGTGCTGATGGTGCTGGCCTTCGCCGGCGGCGTATTCAGCGCCGCCGCTGAGCTCGGCGATCCTGCCGACGAGCCCTTTTCGCTGGCGATCATCCCGATGGCGCTCTGGATCCTCGCATGTCTCCTCCCGAGCATCGCGGTGACGGTGCGGCGGCTGCACGACAGCGACAAGAGCGGGTGGCTGTTTCTGCTGACGATCATCCCGTATCTCGGCTTCATCATGACTCTGATCTTCGGTTTCTGGCCCGGCACGCATGGTGAGAACAGCTACGGCTTTGACCCGCGATTGGGCGAAGGCGCGCCCGATTATGACGCACCCGAAATATTCAGCTGATCTGAGGACTGAACGGCTAAGTATCTTTACTTAGCCGTTTCCCATCCAACGCGACCGAACCATCCGACCGCCAGTCGCGCGGCCGGATTGCGCGCTGCGCTGCACAACCGCCATTGCACAATGCTTTAATCCGCGCACATACGATTTGGGTACCCGCGACCGGCCCCTGCACATCCCCCGCTATAATGGCTCCAGTATTATTCGGGAGAAGCTGGATGCGAGTGCGGGCCTATCTGTTGACTGCTGCTGCGTGTGTCGGGTCGGTTAGTCCGGCGTGGGCACAGGCCCTGCGGGGCGTCGAGCCCGCTCCGGCCGAGGCACCGTCGGCCGAGCAGGCGCCGGCGGAGAATACCGCCGACATCGTGATCACCGCCACCCGCCGTTCGCAGCGCTTGTCGAGCGTGCCGATCGCGGTCAGCGCCTACAGCACCGCCGCGCTCGAAAATTCGGGTGCGACCGACATTCGCCAGATGGCGCAGATCGCCCCGTCGCTGCTGGTCGCATCGACCGGGTCGGAGGCCAATGCCACTGCGCGCCTGCGCGGCATCGGCACCGTCGGCGACAATCCCGGCCTTGAAAGCTCGGTCGTCGTCTTCATCGACGGCGTATACCGCAACCGCACCGGATCGGGCCTCAACGATCTGGGCCAGGTCGAGCGGATCGAGGTGCTGCGCGGGCCGCAGGGTACGCTGTCTGGCCGCAACTCGTCGGCCGGCGCGATCAGCATCTACACCAAATATCCCGAGTTCACGTTCGGCGGCTATGCCGAGGCCAGCTATGGCAATTACGATGCCGTGCGCGTTGCCGGCGCCGTCACCGGGCCGATCATCGCCGACACGCTGGCGTTCCGCGTCGATGGCGTGTTCGCCAAGCGCACCGGCTTCTATCACGACGTCGTCAACGACACCGACTATAACGACCGCAACCGCATGTTCGTGCGGTCGCAGCTATTTTGGAAGCCCAACGCCGATTTCTCGATCCGCCTGATCGGCGACTATACCCGCCGCGACGAGAAATGCTGTGGCGCGGTGCTGATCGATACGCGGGAGAAGACTGACCCCACGCCGGGTGTGCCGGGCGATTATGCGGTCGCGGCACAGAATCGCATCCTGCCGATCCTCACCAACCTCGGCGCGGTGTTTCCGCATCTAGGCGACCCGTATAACCGCCGCATCGCCAACACGCGCGGGCGGGCCTATTCGAACCTGACCACCGACTATGGCGTATCCGCGCGCATCGGATGGAATGTCGGCGCGGCGCAGCTGATCTCGCTGACCGCCTATCGCAAATATGAAGCCGGCGGCGCGGCCGACATCGATTATGGCAATGTCGACATCGGATACCGCCCGGATGACGGCAATGCGTTCCGCAAGTTCCGCACCTTCACCCAGGAAACACGACTGAGCGGTTCGGCCTTCGGCAACCGGTTCGACTGGCTGATCGGCGGCTATTTCGCGGATGAAAAGCTCAGGGTCTCCGACAACCTGAAATTCGGCAGCCAGTACGGCGCCTTTGCCGCGTGCCGGATCGTCGCGACGATCAACCCCAACCCGGTGCTGCAAAGCGCATCGGCGACCGGCTGCCTCAGCCCGACCGGGCGCGCCGCGCTGACCCCGGCGGTCGGCCCACAGGTGATTGCCGGCATCGATCGGCTGAGCACGATCAACAATGTCGGCAGCGTGCGCGACATCTATGACCAGACCAGCAGCAACTGGGCGCTGTTCACCCACAATATCTTCAAGATCACCGACACGCTCAGCATCACTGGCGGCCTGCGCTATACGCGTGAGGTCAAGACGCTGGACGCGCAGTTCACCAACAACAACACCGTGTGCCCGGCGCAGCAGGCCGCGCTCGGCCCGTTGCTGGCCAATCCGGCGCTGCAGTCGCTGGTCGGCGGGATCATCACGTTGAGCTGCACCGGCAACTCGTCCTCCGCGATCACCGGCCTGCCGATCAGCGACCGGATCAGCGAGGGGCAGTTCACCGGCACCACCGTCCTGTCGTGGAAGCCGACCCGCGACCTGCTGGTCTATGGCAGCTATTCGCGCGGCTATAAGGCAGGCGGGTTCAACCTCGACCGGTCGGACCTGAGCACGACCGTGTTCAGCACCCCGACATCGGCGATGGCACGCAACCTGCGCTTCGATCCCGAAACAGTGCAGGCGTATGAATTTGGCATCAAATACACCTCGCGCAAGCTGACCGCGAACGTCGCCGTCTACCGGTCGGAGTTCAAGAATTTCCAGCTCAACACGTTCAACGGCAGCAGCTACATCGTCCAGAATATCGGGTCGTGCAGCGTCGGACTGAACGGCGCCGACCGCGACCTGAGCGCTGCGACCGGGGCGTGCACCGGCGACGTTCAGGCCGGCGTGATCACGCAAGGGTTCGAGATCGAGGCGGGCGTGTACCCCACCGCCGACCTCACGGTGAACCTTGGCTACACGCTGACCGATGCCAAATATGCCAACGACCTGGTCGGCAGCGCCACGGGTGAGCCGCTCAACAATGCACTGTTCCTGCTGCCCGGCAGCGCCATTTCCAACGCGCCGCGCCATACGATCACCAGCTCGCTGAGCTGGACGCCGGAGATCAACAGCACCGGCCTGTCCGCGATCTTCTATGTCGATAGCCGGATGACCAGCGACTACAACACCGGGTCGGACCTGTTCGCGGAGAAGGCGCAGGATGGCTATGTGCTGGTCAACGGGCGCATCGGCATTCGTGGCCCGGATCAGCGCTGGGCGGTCGAATTGTGGGCGCAGAACCTGCTCGACACCGATTACCAGCAGGTCGCGTTCTCGACCCCGTTCCAGGGGGCGGGCAGCCTGTCGCAGGTGCAGAGCTTTGGCGCGCCATCCTATGCGACCGCCAACTCGCTATTCTCGTCGTTCCTTGCCGAGCCGCGCACTTATGGTCTGACGCTGCGCACCAAGTTCTAAGACCAAAGCTGCCTGTTACCGCAACGCTCTCCGGGTTTGTCCCGGGGAGCGTTTTTGCGTCGCGCTACTTTCCGTCGAACAGCCCGTCCTGCGATCCGGCGGGTGGATTTAGGCCAAGATGCTTCCACCCCGCCGCGTTGAGGCAGCGCCCGCGTGCGGTGCGGGCGATCAGGCCGATCTGGATAAGATAGGGTTCGATCACCTCCTCGACCGTGTCGCGCGGTTCGGACAGGCCCGCGGCGAGCGTCTCCACGCCGACCGGACCACCGCGGTAAATGTCAGCGATCATGGTGAGGTACCGCCGGTCCATCGCGTCGAGACCGAGCGCATCGACCTCAAGCCGGTTGAGCGCGGCATCGGCGGCGCGGGCGTGCACCACCGTCTCCCCTGCGACATTGGCGAAGTCGCGCACCCGGCGCAGCAGGCGACCGGCGATGCGCGGGGTGCCGCGCGAACGGCGCGCAATCTCCGCCGCGCCATCCTCGGCAATGCCAAGGTCGAGCAGGCCGGCGGCGCGGGTGACGACGCGCGTCAGCTCCTCGACCGTGTAGAATTGCAGCCGCACCGGGATGCCGAAACGATCGCGCAACGGCGTCGTGAGCAGCCCCTGCCGCGTGGTTGCGCCGACCAAAGTGAAGCGCGGCAGATCGATCCGCACGCTGCGCGCCGACGGACCCTCCCCGATCATCAGGTCGAGCGCGCGGTCCTCCATCGCGGGATACAGCACCTCCTCGACCGCGGGGGCGAGGCGATGAATCTCGTCGATGAACAGGACGTCGCCATCCTCGAGATTGGTGAGCAGCGCGGCGAGATCACCCGACTTGGCGATCACCGGGCCGGAGGTGGCGCGGAAGCCGACGCCCATTTCCTTGGCGATAATCTGCGCCAGCGTGGTCTTGCCAAGGCCCGGCGGGCCGAAGAACAGCACATGATCGAGCGCATCGCCACGCTGGCGCGCGGCGTCGATGAACACGCGCAGGTTATCACGCGCGGCACGCTGGCCGACGAACTCGTCGAGCGACTTGGGGCGCAGCGCCGCGTCGACGTCCTCGGGGCGGCGTGATGCGGTGAGGATGCGGTCGTCGGTCATTTGCCCGGCGTCTTTCCCGATCCCAGCACCGCGACCAGTCCCATCAATGAGGCCTCGGGCCGCTGACGGCACAGTTCGATCGCCTGGTTCCACACGGTTTCAAAGCGCGCCCGATCCCGAATCGCCCATTCCATGCGTTTGTCGATCAAGCCCATACCCTGAAGAAAGCTCTTGAACTTCGTCTTCTCCACCTGCCCTGGAAAGGTCGCGCGGTACCAGTCGGCGTCGCGTACAGCCTGATCACAAAGATAGTCGGTGCCCATCGTATCGTAATTGACGCTGGTGTATTCGACGCTGATCCGCACCCGGGTGGCGCCCCCTGCCAACAGGTCCGCCGAAATCCGGGCGTTCCCCAGCTTTTCCAATGCCAGTGCGTCAAGCTGCGGCGACCCGCTGGACTTGGCGACGACCAGTTCGGATGCGCGTTGCTCTGAGGACACGCTACCCTCAAGCGTTACGACGCCGTGATGGCCTAGCGCCTTGAGGTCGGCCGGCACCGCGCGTTCCAATTCGGCTTCGGCCCATTTGGGGGCTGCAACGGCCGGAGCATCTTGCGCAGCAATCGTCGCGGGCCAAAGCAGCGCGAGACACGCAATGAGCGCTCGCGCCGCAATACGATGACCAACGAACTCGTCGAGCGACTTGGGGCGCAGCGCAGCGTCGACGTCCTCGGGACGGCGGGAGGCGGTGAGGATGCGGTCAGCGTCGGTCATCGGGCATTCCGAACATCGGCGGTTCACGGGTTGGCAGGAACGGCGTGTCCGCACCCTTCCGGTGAAACGCCCGCGCGGCGGCATACTGCTTGTCGGTCAGAAACACGCCCTGCAGATCATTGCCGTGGTTGAGCGCGTAAAAACGGTAGCCGCTCCCCTCCATCTGGCGATTTACGATCTCGAAGAACACCGCGGCTGCATTGCCCCAGCCCTGTCCAACGCTGATATCGCCACCGGACACGGGATAGGTGATGCCGCGATGCTCGATCGAATAGCGACCGCTCGTCTCGTCGCTATGCGCCTGAACCGTGTCTGGACGGCCGCCGTGACTGACGATTACGGGCTCGATTTCGTCGTAAACCTCGATCATGCCGCCTTCGGCAAGGCGCTCGGCATCGAGGCTTACGACCTCCTCATACGGGATCGGATCAGCAGCGGACTGCTGGCCCGATGCTGCAATGGACCCGAACAGCCCGGCAAGCGCCAGCATGATCGGGACCGTGATAAGGAGGATTAGCCGCGCCACGAACGTTCCTTATCCGTTCGCTTGCGGCAAGCCAATCCCCCTCCCCGTCAGGTCGGTGCAGGACGCGCGGTCGTCGCGGCAAACGCGTCCCCGATCGCGGTGTACAGCCGCTTGGGCTGGGCGTTGGCGTCATAGGGGAGCGGGCGCAGCGGCTGGCCGTCGGGGCGCGGGGTGCCGAAATTCTGCAGCCAGCTATATTTGTCGTTCATACCCCAGACGAGCACGTCCTTGAGCTGTGGGTAGCTGAACAACAGGTCGAGCCAGGCGCGGCCGTACACCGCGACATCCTCGTCCCGCTGTGCCACCGTGCCGGTGCGGTTGCGGTCGCTGACGTCGAATTCGGTGATGATCAGCTTGTACCCCAATGCCACGACCGCATCGAGGAAGGTGCGCATCGCCGGGATCTGGGCATTGGCGATGTCCTGCGCGGTGCCGCTGGAGTAGAACCCGATATGCGACTGGATCCCCAGCGCATCAATCGGCACGTTGCGGTCGCGAAAGCCGCGCAGCAGGTTGAGCACGCCGTTGCGGTGGGTGGTCGAGCCCCAGTCCATATAGTCGTTATAGACCAGCTCCGCGTTCGGCAGCTCGGCCCGTGCAGTGCGAAAGGCGAGGTCGAGGATCGAGTTGTCGCCGCCGACCGCTGTGTGCAGGATGTTGGTGCGGACATTGCCGGTCGCGGGGTCGATCGCCTCGTTGATCACGTCCCAGCTCTTGATGCGGTTGCCGAAATGGCGTGCAGTGCTCTGAACATGCGTGCGCACCAGCCGCTCTGCCGTGTTACGGGGATTTGCCCCCATATCGTAACTGCGCAGCCATGCGGGAAACCGTTCCTGAATGTACCACAGGAAGCAATGGCCGCGCATCTCCATGCCCTTCGACTCGGCATAGGCCAGCATCTGATCGGCGCGGGTCCAGTTGTACACATTCTCCGCGCTCGACTGATATTCCCACTTCATCTCGTTTTCGGGGACAAGCAGCTGGCAGTCGCGCTCGAGCAAAGCGGCGTAAGCGGGGTTGTTAAACGACCCGGCGTCGGCACCGGGCGATGCCCAGGCAAAGGTCGATCCGAACCGCATCCGCTTGGCCGCAGCCGCCGCCTTGAGCGTCGTCGTGGGCGAGGGCGTGGGGCTGGGCGAGGTTGACGGGCTGGGCGATGGACTGGTCGACGGTCCGGCCGATGGTGTCGGGGTCGGGGTCGACACTGTTCCGCTCCCCGGCCCTCCCCCGCTACATGCTGAAACGCCCAGCGCACCGGCAAGGGCAAGGGTTTCCCGACGTGTAAGGGACCGCATCCTCTCTCTCCTCCTCGCGGCCCGTTTGCGGGCCTGCATGTCCGGAATCATGTCCGGCGGAGAGCATGGTAGCGTTATCATAATCGCGCGCAATGGGAATCTGGTAGCGCTATCTTTCGGTATACCGCGTCAAACCCGGAATGGTTCTTCGTGACGGAACGAACGAAGTTCAACGAAGGCGGCGTTTACTTGGCTTCGTCCGGAACGCGTTTGAAGCGCACTCGACGCCACACACAGCTTTGCGGCGAATCCAGGCAATGCCCCAAGCGCCCCACGCTGGCTGGCGGCGAGCGAGGGATCTCAAAGACACCGGCTCTGCCGACCATCGGTCGAACGCTCGCATAGCCGCGGATACGACCATTTCGGTCGGGTACTCCCATCGCAGAGACGCAACCCTGCCAATTCGGAGCAGGAACGGTGATGCGGCGCCCGGGGGGCAAGCTGCGGCTCCCCCTCAAGACGCGCATACGAAAGGCGATCGGTTCGGTCCCGCCTAAGCTGCGGACCAGGACCTCTTCGACTTGAAGCAGCAAAAACACCTCCCCCGGTCGCGGGAGCGGTCGATCCTGAGACAGCGTATGCTGCTCGACGCGACATGCGAATGCAGGTGAGGCAAGGCTGCATGCGATCAGCCCGCCAAGTATCGCCCACTTCACTTCGCTGCCTTGCGCAGGGCAAGCCGCACCAGCGCGTCCAGCGTCGCGGTGGGGCCGAGTTCGTCGCTTGCCGCATTGACCGCGTTGCTCGCTTCGGCGGGTTTGAAGCCGAGGTTGAGCAGGGCCGAGACCGCGTCGTTCGCCGCGCCGCTGGCCGGAGCCGCCGCACCTGCCCCGCTGCCGCCGATCGCCACGCCGCCGGCCTTGTCCTTCAGCTCGTTGACGATGCGCTGCGCCAGTTTCGGGCCGACGCCATTGGCGCGTGCGACCATCGCGGCGTCGGCGCGGGCGATGGCGGTCTGGACCTCGGCCGGGGACAGGATCGAGAGGATCGCGAGGGCGACCTTGGCCCCCACCCCCTGCACGCCGGTGAGCAGGCGGAACCAGTCGCGCTCCTCGGCGCTGGCAAAGCCCATCAGGCGGATCGAATCTTCGCTCACCAGCATTTCGGTATGCACCGTGACGAACTCGCCGATCGCGCCCAGAGCCGCGAGGGTGCGGGCCGATGCCCCGACCAGATAGCCGACGCCGTTCACGTCGATCACCGCATGGTCGATGCCGGTGGCGGCGAGATGCCCGTTGAGATGCGCGATCATGGTTGGGACATAAGCGGAACGACGGGCGCGAGGGAAGCGATAATCAGCGTGCCAGCGCCCGCGCCGTCGCCAGATGGTGCGCGTGGCAGATCGCGACCGCCAGCGCATCGGCGGCGTCGGCCCCGGCGATCTTTGCTCCGGGGAGCAGCCGGGTGATCATCGCATGAACCTGCGCCTTTTCCGCCGTGCCGGTGCCAACCACCGCCTTCTTGACCAACCGCGGCGCATATTCGCCGACCTCAAGCCCCGCGCGCGCGACGGCACAGATCGCGACGCCGCGGGCGTGGGCGAGCTTCAGCGTCGATTGCGGGTTGGAGTTGACGAAGACCTCCTCGACGGCCGCCCCATCGGGGGCGTGATCGGCGACCAGAGCGGCGAGCATTGCGTCAAGATGCGCCAGCCGGCGCGGGAGCGGTGCCTTTGCGTCGGTCTTGAGCTGGCCATTGGCGATATGGCTAAGGCGGTTACCCTCGGCGCGGATCAGCCCCCAGCCGGTGGTGCCGAGGCCGGGGTCGAGGCCGAGGATCAGGCGTGACGCGGTCATCGCACCGCCCGGCGCGGCGGGTGCAGTAACGTATTTCTACTGGTTGTCTGACCTCTAACCATTCCCGCGCCCTAAAAGACAAGTGGACGGTGCGCCAGCCTGTCCCGGCATCGTTGCGTTGCCGCCCTGTCGTTCCGGAGCATGAAAGCGGGTTCCACCGTGTCCAATCTCGACCAGTTTTTTGCCGAGCATCGCCGCCTGCGCGAGTGCACCGCCGAAATGGCGGCGATCGCCCGCCGGCTCGACCCGCCCGGCGTGGAGGAACTGAACGATGCGCGGTGGCGGTTCAGCCGGACGCTGCTGCGCACGCTGACGCTGAAGGACCGGATGGTCTATCCGCGGCTCCGCCTGCATGCCGACCCCGCCGCGCGCGCCGTCGCCGAGCGCTTCTGCCAGTCCACGACAGCCGATTATGAGCGGTTTGCGGCGCACACCAAACGCTTTCCGCCCGATGTGGTGGTGCGCGACTGGCGCGCCTATGCTGTCGCGGTTCGGCTGCGCACGGCGGAACTAGTGGACCGGCTCGACCGGGAGGAGCGCGAACTGTTTCCCCTGCTGGACGACGCGCCACGGCTGGCGTCGATGCCGTTTTCGCAAGGGACCAACTGGGCGGCCGATGCATGGCGCATCCGCGCGCTGCTGGGAATGGATGCCGCCGACGATCGGGCGGCTTGAAGCCCGATCGATCGCCGGATCAGAGCCGAAGACCAAGGCGCGGACCGAGCGCCATCAGTCCGAGATACAGCGCAATCGTCAGCGCGCAGCCCGCCACGAGTGCCACCCAGAAACTGACTCCGCTCCGCAGCAGGACCGGGATCAGCAGGAACATCGGCAGCGACGGCAGCACGTACCAGAAGGTCGCCTGTGCGTGATGCGCCATGTTCTCCGCATCCGGGCGCCCGCTCCACAATAGCACCATGCCCAGGATGGAGACGAGTGGGAGCGAGGCGACGAGTGCGGCAAGCCCCGGCTGGCGCTTGCCGATCTCTGCGATCGCCACGATCAGCGCGCCCGAGAGCAACGCCTTGGCGATCAGCGCCAGCATCAGCCGAGCTTCGCCATCACCGCGTCGGACACTTCGTAATTGCCCCAGACGGTCTGGACGTCGTCGTCATCGTCGAGCGCGTCGATCAGCTTGAACAGCGTCGCCGCGTCGGCTTCGTCGACCTCGACCATCGTCTGCGGCTTCCAGGCGAGCTTGGCACCCTCAGCCTCGCCGAGCACGGGTTCGAGCGCCTTGGCGACTTCGTGCAGGTCGGCGTTGGCGGTCCAGATCTCGTGGCCATCCTCGCTCGACGTCACGTCCTCCGCGCCCGCCTCAAGTGCCGCCTCGAACACCTTCTCGGCATCGCCGACGCTGGCGGGATAGGTGATCAGGCCGACGCGGTCGAACGCGTGGCTGACCGATCCCGACGCGCCGAGATTGCCGCCATTCTTGGACACTGCAGTGCGCACGTTAGTGGCGGTGCGGTTGCGGTTGTCGGACAGCGCCTCGATGATCAGGCTCACGCCGCCAGGGCCAAAGCCCTCATAGCGGATTTCCTCGTAATTCTCGCCGTCGCCCTTGCTCGCCTTGTCGATCGCGCGCTGGATATTGTCCTTGGGCATCGACTGCGCCTTGGCGGCGTTGACCGCAGCGCGCAGGCGCGGGTTCATGTCCGGATCGGGCAGGCCCATCTTGGCCGCGACGGTGATTTCGCGGCTGAGCTTGCTGAACATGCCCGAGCGCTTCTTATCCTGCGCGCCCTTGCGGTGCATGATGTTCTTGAATTTGGAATGGCCTGCCATGGATCGCTCTTCTGGAATCTGGTGCGGCGTCTCTAGGGCAAGGGCGGGCTGAGGCGCAACGGCGGTTTTGGTTCACGCTAAGGCGCAAAGGCGCAAAGATGTAGTCCTCCCGCGCTAGCGGCTCCACGTTCGTCCGACCGTGCAGCTTGCCGCAGCGATTGGATTACGCATGCGCTGCGCGCCAAAGGCAAAGATCTTCGCGCCTTTGCGCCTTCGCGTGAACAAAAAAATTACACCCCGCTCAGCGTCACCGCAGTGCCCGAGGCGGAGACCATCAGCATCGAGCCGTTCTTGCCGATCACCTCATAGTCGAAGTCGATGCCGATGACGCCGTTCGCGCCCAATGCCCGCGCTTCGTCACGCAGTTCGTCCAGCGCGGTCTTGCGCGCATCCTTGAGCGGGCGCTCATAGCTGCCCGATCGGCCGCCGACGATGTCGCGGATGCCGGCGAACAAGTCGCGGAAGATGTTGGCGCCGATGATCACCTCGGCGGTGACGATGCCGTGATAACGGGTGGCGCTGTGGCCTTCGACATTGCTGGTGGTGGTGAGAATCATGCGGGCCTCCTGGAGTGAGGCTGCATGTTAGGGCGGCGGGGTGTCGGGCGGCAATGCCCAGCCCGCCACCGCCGTCGCCCCGGGCTTGGCCCGGGGCCGGGCTGTCTTTCTTCAGCGGAGGAAGAAGAAGCCCTGTCCCGGGTCAAGCCCGGGACGACGAGAGTTTCAGGTCGGCGCTTACTGCATCCCCAGCGCGGCGCGGTAGACTTCGAGCAGCGCGTCCTGCTCGTCGAGCTGGTGCTTCTCCATCTTCCGCAGGCGGATGATCGTGCGCATGATCTTGGCGTCGAACCCGGTCGCCTTGGCCTCACCATAGACATCCTTGATGTCGTCGCTGATGCCCTTTTTTTCTTCTTCCAGCCGCTCGATCCGCTCGATCAGAAGGCGCAGCTGCTCGGCCGAAATCGAGTCGCTCATATCCCGCTCCATACATGGTGAACGGGCGCGTTTAGCGGC
The DNA here is from genome assembly GCA_942493255.1 of uncultured Alphaproteobacteria bacterium. Classification (GTDB taxonomy): domain Bacteria; phylum Pseudomonadota; class Alphaproteobacteria; order Sphingomonadales; family Sphingomonadaceae; genus Sphingomonas. Next base: position 3,217,215 of record OW818683.1, read on the forward strand.
TGTGCCGGGGGGTGCAAGGGGGCGGCGAACACGCGCTGTGGATAGCGCCGCCGCCCCGGCCATTCAGCGCTTGCCGGGCTGGCGGCGCTCCATCGGCCCGGTGGGCATGTGCGATGCGGAGAGTTTTTCGGCTTCCGCGGCGGGGACGCCCTCCCGCACCAGCGCCTCATACAGCGCACGCTCGGGGGCGACCGCGATATCGGGTTTGATCCCGACCTGCTCCCAGCCATCGCCGCCGGGGAAATAGCTGCGCCCGACGGGGATGAATGCCGAATAGCCACCGCCGAGCGGCGCAGTGCCGCCATAATGGCCCGCCCCCGCCGTCGTCGCGCCGATCAGAGTCGCCCGCTTCGTCCCCTTGAACACTGAAGCAAGATGTTCGGCGGCGGACGCGGTGCGCGGCGAGGTGAGGTAATAGATCTTCGTTTTCGCCCAGGGACTTGTCGGGCTGTCCGGCGTCACACGATGCTCGACCCGCGCCAGTTCCGCCGGCGCGTCCACCTTGACCAGCGACCGGAACGGCAGCGGCCCCGCCACCTCGGCGAACGATACGCGGGTATCCATCACCATCACCGCCTGCGCCTTGTCAAAGATGCGCGGAAACATCACGTCCATTTCGTCCAGCCCGCCGCCGCGATGCGTGCGCGCGTCGATGATCAGCGTCTTTGCGCCGGCATGCTGGTCGAGAAAGGCGGTGAACGCCTTGAGCGTCTCCGGCTGCCCGAAAAAGCCGTTGAAGCGGACATAGGCGATGCCCGGCGCGATCATCCCCGCCTGCTCCATCGGCGCGGGCGGGAGCGGGGCATTGCCGATCTTTTGCTGGGTCGAGGGCTGGCCGACGCGCTGCGACTGCGGGCCACCGGGCACGAACATGGCGAGATGGCCGTCAGGGGCGATCGCCTGAAGGTCGGCGGTGACAGCCATGGCCAGCGCATAGCCGTCCGCCGCGCCGTCATAGCCGCCCGCCGCAAGCTTCGCACGCAGGGCGGCGGCGTAGCGCTTGGCGGTGTCGGGAAAGACGAAGGTCTTCTCCAGCTCGTCCGCCAGCGTCGCCACCGCCGCCTTGCCCGCAGCCGCGTCATAGGCGGGTGCAGCCGCCGGGGCCGGCGCGTCGCTTTGCGCCATCGCCACCGGTGCCAGTGCCGCCAGAATCACTGCCGCCATCACTTCCTTACGCATCAAGTCTCTCCGTCGTGGATTACGGAGAGTGTTATACTTGACCAACACGCCTTTTGCAGCCGATGGTGGCGCGCTAAGTGCCGAAAATCGTCATCTCGGAAGGAGTTCGCGCCGGACATGAGCAAGCTCGACGCCTTCGACATTCAGCTGCTCAACCTGCTCCAGAGCGATTCGCTCGCGACCGCAGAGACGCTGGCGCGGTCGGTGCCGTTGTCGGCGTCGGCAGTAACGCGGCGGGTGCGACGGTTGCGGAGCGAGGGATTCATCGCGGCGGATGTCGCCATGCTCGCGCCGAAGCTGACCGCGCGACGGCTGCGCGCGCTGGTGCGGGTGCAGGTGCATGAACATGCCGAGGAGCGCGGGATCGCGGCGCTGCGCGCGTCGCTGGCGGCGGAGGATGCGGTTCAGATGATTCTGGATGTCGCGGGAGCGGACGATCTCGCCGTGCTGGTCTGCGTGCGCGACATGGCGGACTATAACGCGCTGGCCGAGCGGCTGTTTCAGAACGATCCGGCGGTGCGGCGCTACGAAACGAGCTTCATCAAGCGCGTGCACAAACAATGCGCGGCGGTGATGCTGAAACCCGGCGATGTCGAGTGAGAGGGGGATGGCCACCCTGTGAGGGGTGGCGCGAGTGACGGGGCTCGAACCCGCGACCTCCGGCGTGACAGGCCGGCGCTCTAACCAACTGAGCTACACCCGCATGACCCTGGTGCCGAAGCGCCGTCCCTTGCGAGAGCGCGGCACCTAAACGGGCGGGTCGGGGCTGTCAACACCGGTTTCGCGCTTAAATTGCGCACGCGGCGCAGACGGGTTGCCGCGCGCCACCAACGTGCCGTGTTCGAACAGGAATCCGGCGATATCGGGCTTGCCCGCAGCGTTGAGCACGGTCTGGATGATGATCAGCAGCGGCACCGCGAGCAGCGCTCCGGGCGTCCCCCACACCCAGCCCCAGAAGGACAGCGAGATCAGAATCATGATCGGGTTGATCGTCAGCCGCCGCCCGACCACCAATGGCGTGACCACATTCGCCTCGATGATATGCAGCACGACCATGATCGCGGCGGGCAGCAGCGCGGTCCACACGTCCTGAAACGTCATCAGCCCGCCCACCGCGAGGAATCCAGCGGCGAAAATCGGGCCGAGATAGGGGATGTAGTTGAGCAGCGCGACGATACCGCCCCACATCAGCGGCGTCGGCATCCCGATCAGCCACAAGGCGCCTGCCACCAGCAGCCCCAGCGTCACATTGATCAGCGTGATCGTGCCGAGATAGGCCGAGGTGTCGTCGACCACGTCCTGAATCACCCGCGCGGTCGCCATCGCGCCGCCAAAGCTGGTGCGGCTGGTGATCGCGTTGCGCCGCAGCCGGGTCCAGCCCGACAGGAAGAAATAGATGACGAGGACCGCGAAGAACATTTCGATGAACGCGGTCGGCGCACTGGTCGCGGCAAGCTCAAGGATCGAGCGCGGCGGCGCCTGCCCCGCCGTCTCGGCCGGCTGGATCGGGCGCGACTGGGCGAGATCCTGGATCGTCTTGTTCACGAAGGTTTCGAAGTTCGAATAAAAGTCGATCAGCGGCTTCACGTTCGACTGAATGTTGTCGATTCGCTCGGGAAGGATCGACAGCCAGCCCCAGGCAGGCACGACGATCGACGCCAGCGCAGCATTGGCCGCCGTCAGGAACAGCAACAGGCAGATCAGCGCAGCGAGCGGCGCGGGCACGCGGTGCCGCTCCAGCCATTCGAGAATCGGAACCAGCGCAATCGCGATGACGATCGCGGCGGTCAGCGGCAGGAAAAAGGGCGACCCGGTCTTCAGCGCGAACGGAATCGCGAGGACGAGGCCGATCCCGGCCATCAGCGTCAGCCCGGCGAGCAGGCGGTCGCGGCGATTCTCCGCCTCGGTCTCATGATCGGCGGCTGGCACGACAGGGACGAAGTGATGCGTCGAGTCGGGCGTGTCGCCCTCCCCTCCGCTGCGCCGATCGTTCCCGAAACCTTCGTCCACTCGCTTCACCTCTCAACCAAACCCTAGCGCGGTTTGCGTGGCTTGTAATCCTCGCTAACCTGCGCGCCATGGGAGAGATTTTGCTGGTCATCGACGAGGGCACGACCTCGACCCGCGCGATGCTGTTCGCCCCGGACGGGCGCTGCCTCGACAGCATCGCGGTTCCGCTGCGGCAATCCTATCCGCGCGCAGGATGGGTCGAGCACGACCCCGAGCAGATCTGGGCCGAAACCGCCAATTGCGCAGCGACGATGATCGAGCGCGCGGGCGGGCCGGACGCAATCGCCGCAATCGGCATCACCAACCAGCGTGAGACGATCATATTCTGGGACAAGGAGACCGGGCAACCGCTCGCCCCGGCGATCGTGTGGCAGGACCGCCGCAGCGCGGAGCTGTGCCGGTCGCTCAAGGATCGCGGCGAGGAGCCGGGGGTGCAGGCGCGCACCGGCCTGTTGCTCGACCCCTATTTCAGCGGGACCAAGATCGCCTGGGCGATGGCGAACTGGCCGCAGCTGCGCGAGGCGGGCGACCGGCTGGCGATCGGGACGGTCGAAAGCTGGCTGGTGTGGAAATTGACCGGCGGCCTGCATGTCAGCGACGCGACCAACGCATCGCGCACCTTGCTGATGGGCCTGGGCAGCGGAGGATGGAGCGACGGGCTGCTCGACCTGTTCGACTGCCCGCGCGGGGCGCTGCCCGAGATTGTCGACTGCGCGGGCATGTTCGGCGAGACGGCGCTGTTCGGCGGGCGCATTCCGATCTGCGGCCTTGCCGGCGATCAGCAGGCGGCGACGATCGGGCAGGCGTGCCTGGCGCCGGGCGAGACCAAGGCGACCTATGGCACCGGCGCATTCGTGCTGACCAATGCCGGCGAGCGCCAACCGACGTCGCGCCACCGGCTGCTCTCGACCGTGCTGTGCCAGCTCGACGGCAAGCGCACCTATGCGATCGAGGGGTCGGTGTTCGTCGCGGGCAGCGTGGTCAAATGGCTGCGCGATTCGCTCGGCCTGATTGCGGACGCCAGCGAGACCGAGGCGCTCGCGCGCAGCGTCGCGGACAATGGCGGGGTGTATTTCGTCCCCGCTCTGTCGGGGCTCGGCGCACCATGGTGGGAGCCCGAGGCGCGCGGGGCGATCAGCGGGCTGAGTTTGGCCAGCGGCAAGGCGCATGTCGTACGCGCCGCGCTTGAGGCGATGGCGCACCAGAGCCATGACTTGAAGACAGCCTTCGCCGCCGATGGCTGCGACTGGTCGCGGCTGCGGATCGACGGCGGGATGGTCGCGAACGACTGGATCGCGCAGGATCTCGCCGATGTGCTCGGCGTGACGGTCGAGCGCCCGGCGTTCACCGAGACCACCGCACTGGGCGCCGCGATGCTGGCGGGCGTAGGCTGCGGGCTGTTCTCCGGGCTGGAGGAAGCCGCTGCGATGCGCGGGCGGGTCGAGATGTTCGAACCCGCGATGGATGGCGATGCGCGCGAGGCGCGGCTTGCGGGTTGGAAGAAGGCGGTCGCGGGGGTTCTAACCTGAACCCTCCCCCGTCGCCCCGGGCTTGACCCGGGGCTGGGCTTTTCTTCCTTGGCAGTGGAAGAGGCAGAAGAAGCCCGATCCCGGGTCAAGCCCGGGACGACGAAGAATGTTGGACGAGCGCGATTGCGCCACACCTTACCGACCGTTATGGTAACACAATACACTACCGACTCTCTGGGGGGATTTTTCGTATGAAGATCAGTGTTTTCACGCGCCTGACGCTGGGCGTTGCCGCGCTCGCGCTTACCGGTCCTGCGCTGTCGCAGAGCGCGAGCGGGCCGCGTTACGGCACCGTCGGCCTTGAGCTGTCCACACAGGACAAGAGCGTCAAGCCGGGCGATGACTTCTGGTCGTACGTCAATGGCGGCTGGGACAAGTCGGTCGAGATCGCGGCGGATCGCGCATCGGCGGGCTATGGCGTCAAGCTGACCGACGAGGCCGAAATTTCGGTCCGCGCGATCCTCGACGACATGGCCAAGAACCCCAGCCAGTTCGGCGCCAAGGGCCAGCAGATCGGCGACCTCTACGCCAGCTGGATGGACGAGGCCGGGATCGAGGCACGCGGCACCGCGCCGTTGAAGCCCTATCTCGCCAAGATCGCGGCCGCGAATGACCGCGCCAAGCTCCAGACGTTGTTCGCGACCGTCGGCTATGCCAGCCCGGTCGATATCGGGATCATCCCCGACCTCGCCGACCCGACCCAGTACACCGCTTTTGCCGGTCAGGGATCGCTCGGCATGGCGCGCGACTATTATCTGCTGGAAGGCGAGAAATACGACAAGTTCCGCGCCGCCTATCGCGCCTATGTCGAGCAGGTGCTGACGCTCGCCGGGATCGGTGACGCCGCCAAGAAGGCCGACGCGATCGTCGCGTTCGAAACCGCGATGGCCAAGGTGCACTGGAGCCCCGAGCAGAACCGCAACATCATGGCGCTGTACAAGCCGATGGACCGCGCCGGCATGGCCAAGCTCGCGCCCGAGTTCAACTGGACCGGCATGATGGAGACCGCGGGTCTGGGATCGCTGCCCAAAATGATCATGGGCAACGACACCGCGCTGACCGCGCTCGGCAAGATGTTTGCCGAGGTGCCGGTTTCGACCTGGCAGGACTGGATGGCGTTCCACTTCATCTCGTCCAACGCGGCGTACCTGCCCAAAGCGTTCGACGATGCCTCGTTCAACTTCTACGCCAAGACGCTGTCGGGCACCCCGCAGAAGCGCGAGCGGTGGAAGCGCGGCATTCAGCTGGTCAACGGCGCGCTCGGCGAAGCGGTCGGCGAGATTTACGTCGCGCGCCATTATCCGCCGGAAAGCTCGGCCAAGATGAACGAGCTGATCGTCGATCTGCGCGCCAGCCTGGACGAGCGGTTGAAGGCCAACCAGTGGATGGACCCGGCGACCAAGGAAAAGGCGCTGGCCAAGCTGGTCGCGTTCGACCCGCGCGTCGGCCACCCGGCCAAGTGGATCGATTATTCGTCGATGAAGATCAGCCGTGGCGACCTGCTCGGCAACATGATGGCGTCGCGCGAATGGGGGCAGAACTACCAGCTGTCGAAGCTCGGCAAGCCGGTCGACCGGTCGCTGTGGGACATGACGCCGCAGACGGTGAACGCCTATTACAACCCGCTCGCCAACCAGATCACCTTCCCCGCCGCGATCCTGCAGGCGCCCTATTTCGACGCCAAGGCGGACCCCGCGGTCAACTATGGCGCGATCGGCGCGATCATCGGGCATGAGATCGGCCACGGCTTTGACGATCAGGGCAGCCAGTTTGGCGCCGACGGCAAGTTCGCCAACTGGTGGACGCCCGAAGCCAAGGCCGCGTTCGCCAAGCGCACTGCGGTGCTGGTCGAACAGTTCAACGCCTATGAGCCGATCCCGGGGACCAAGATCAACGGCAAGCTGACGCTGGGTGAGAATATCGGCGATCTGGGCGGCGTCGAAATGGCCTATGGCGCGTACCAGCGCTATCAGGCGAAGCACGGCAAGGCACCGGTGATCGGCGGCCTGACCGGCGACCAGCGCTTCTTCCTGTCCTACGCCCAGGCATGGCAGTCCAAGGTCCGCGAAGATGCCGAACGCCAGCGCCTGCTGACCGACCCGCACAGCCCGGCCAAGTATCGCGTCAACGGCATCGTCCGCAATGTCGACGCCTGGTACGTCGCGTTCAACGTGAAGCCTGGCGACGCGCTGTACCTGCCGCCCGAGCAGCGGGTGAAGATTTGGTGAGGGTCGAGGGCTGAACCGCGCATGCGGGGGTGATGGAGTACCTAACCGTCACCCCCGCGAAAGCGGGGGCCCAACTCCCGGACGCGCCTCAGGTGGAGACGGTCGTTGGGCGGATGTGTCTACATCGTCACCAACCGCAAACACGGCACACTATACACTGGCGTCACTGCCGATATTGCTCAGCGGGTCGCCCAGCATCGCGACGGCACCGGCAGCAGCTTCGCCGCCGAGCATCGCGCGATGCGCCTCGTTTACGCTGAATTTCACGAGGACATTCACACCGCAATTGTTCGCGAAAAGCGGATCAAGAAGTGGCGGCGCGAATGGAAAATCGCGCTGATCGAGCAGATGAATCCCGACTGGCGGGATTTGTGGTTCGATTTGAACCGGTGAAGTCTCCCGCACGGTCGACCCGGTGGAGAGTTCGGGAGATGGGCCCCGGGTCAAGCCCGGGGTGACAGAGGAGGACGCGTGTCCCGGCGATCATAAGGTCGAGGATTGACTGGCCCCGTCAGCAGCACGATCCTGAAGCAATGTCGCCGATCCTTGCGCTCATTCTTCTTCAAACGGTCCCGAACTCGCCGATGGTCGCGCAGGAAGATCGCAGCGGCCGATCGCGTATCGCAACCTGCCAGATCGATCGCGCTCCGCAGTCTCGGTGCGTATTCACCCCGCTCTTTGGCGATGGCAGCTTTCAGGTCGATCTCGACGGAACGGAGGCCCGATCACTGAGGGTCGTACTCGACGGCGACAAAGCGCGTGTCTTTGAAGTCTTCGGACCTGCCAAGCGCGTTGCGATGCTCTGGACATACTATCGTGACCCAACCCGCTCGGCGTGCTGGATCACGGACACGAAAGACGTAGAACCCCAGTCGATCTGCGCGTTCTAAGCCCCTCCCCGTCGCCCCGGGCTTGACCCGGGGCCGGGCTTTTCTTGGCCGACGTTGAGAGAGAAGAAGCCCTGCCCCGGGTCAAGCCCGGGGCGACGATGGGGGTGAGTTCAACCCGTTAATCAGGCCACCCCCTCCTCCACAAACAACGCCTTCAGATCCTTCTTCAAGATCTTCCCATTGGCATTCCGCGGCAGCGTCTCCGCGACGAAGCGGATCGCGACCGGGGTCTTGAAGATCGCCAGCCGCTCGCGGACCCAGGCCTGCAACTCCGCCTCGCTCGCCTCCATCCCCGGCGCGAGATGCACCACCGCAGCAGGCTCCTCGCCAAGCGTCTTGTGGGGGATGCCGATCAGCGCGCAGTCGGTGACGGCGGGGTGGGCGTAGAGCACGTCTTCGACCTCGGACGAGTAGATATTCTCGCCGCCGCGGATGATCATGTCCTTGGCGCGGTCGACGATGAACAGGAAGCCTTCCTCGTCCAGCTTCGCCAGATCGCCGGTACGGACCCAGCCGTCGCGGAAGCACTCGGCGGTCGCCTCGGGCTTGTTCCAATATCCCTTCACGATCATCGGCCCCTTGGCCCACAATTCGCCGACTTCGCCGACGGGCAGTTCGTGCTCGCCTTCGGGGTCCATGATCTTGAGGTCGGCGACCGGCACCGGCGGGCCGGCGCTGGTCGGGCGGTTGAGATAATCCTCGCTCGAATGGCTGGTGACCGTCGCCATCGTCTCGGTCATGCCCCAGCCGTTGCCGGGCAGCGCGCCGAATTCGGTGAAGATGCGCTTGACCAGCTCGGGCGCCGACGGCGCGCCGCCATAGGCGATCGCCTCAAGGCTCGAGAGGTCGTATTTGGCGCGGTCGGGATGCTCCAGGATCTGCCACGCGATCGTCGGCACGCCGCCGGTCAGGTTGACCTTCTCGCGCTGGATGATCTCCATCGCCTCGATCACATCCCATTTGCGCATGAAGATCGCGGTGTTGCCCGAAGCGAGCGTGCCCATCAGGCTCGCCGAACAGGCGGTAACGTGGAACAGCGGAATGACCAGCAGGCCGACCTTGGGCTGCGGATCGGGCGGCATCTCGCCGCGGCGCAGGTATGAGCGCGCGGCGGCGTATCCGCCCGACATGATGTTGGTGCAGAGGTTGCGATGCGTGCCGAGCGCGCCCTTGGGCGAGCCGGTGGTGCCGCTGGTGTAGAAGATCGTGGCGTCATCCTCCGGCTCCAGCGTCGGTTCGGCGGGGAGCGGAACGTCGGCAAGCGTCGCCCAGTCATTGGGCGCGCCGATCAGGTCTTCGAGCTTGTCGATGCCCTCGGGCAGTTCGCCGTCCCAGCGGCTGACAATGGTGCGCTGTAGATCCGGCAGCTCGGGCAGCCGCTTTTGCAGCCGGGCGAACCGTTCGCCATCGAGGAACAACACCTTCGACCCCGAATCGCGCAGGCCGTAATCCAGCTCGCCGCCGGTCCACCACGCGTTGAGCGGAACGAGGATTGCGCCGATGCTGACCGCGGCAAAGAAGATCACCGGCCATTCGGGCGTGTTGCGCATCGCCAGCGCGACGCGGTCACCCTTGACCACCCCCATCTCGCGCAATTTGGTGGCGAGGTGCGCGGTGGCGCGGAAATTCGCCTCATAGCTGACGCGCTCATCCTCATGGATCGTGAAGATACGCTCGCCATGGGTACGCGACAGTTGAAGCAATGCGGCGAGGTTGGGCGGCGCGTTCTTCCACACCCGCGTCGTGATGCCGCGGATTTCGACCTCGTCCATTTCCAGCTTCTGCCCGGGCGCGGTCATCAGCGCCTGGGCTTGCGCCAGCGTCATCTTCGGCCAGGACGGGTCGAGCGGGATGAGCGGTTCGGGGGCCAAGGCGGGTCTCTCCAATCATATCGTTGTTGAATGTCCGGTTTGGCGATTCCACCACCCGTCCACGCACTTCATTCTTGATTCATTGGCCGCGTAACGCAATAGGGAAGCGACAATCGCGCGAACACATCGGGACGAGGATTCGAATTACAGGTATGGACTCCGCCGACTTCGCACCCCCCGCATCCATCGGCTTCGCGCCGGACCGGCTCGCGGCGATCGACGCCTTTGTGAAGGCTCGGTATCTCGACACTGGAAAGCTGCCCAACGCCCAGTTGCTGATCGCGCGCGACGGCAAGATCGCGCATTTCAGCCATCAGGGCGCGGCGCGTGAAGGCGGCGCGGCGGTGGATGAAGGATCGATCTACCGCATCGCATCGATGACCAAGCCGGTGACGTCGATCGCGTTCATGCAGCTAGTCGAGCAAGGGAGCGTCGCACTCGACACCCCGGTCCATCACGTCCTGCCCGAATTCAAGGGACTGGGCGTCTATAATGGCGGCGGCGGCGGGGTGCCGTTCGTGACCCGCCCGACGACCGAGCCGATGCGGATGATCGATCTGCTGCGGCACACTTCCGGCCTCACCTATGGCTTCCAGAATCGCGGCAATGTCGACGCCGCCTATCGCGAGGGGCGGATCGAGAGCTGGCACGGCCATCTCGACCTTGACGGCTTCATCGCGGCGCTGGGCAAGCTGCCGCTCGAATTCTCGCCGGGTGAGGCGTGGAATTACTCGGTCTCAACCGACGTGCTGGGCGCGGTGGTCGAACGCGTGTCGGGCCAGACGCTCGACGCCTATTTCGAAAGCCAAATCTTCGCCCCGCTTGGCATGCACGACACCGGGTTCATGGTCCCGGCGGACAAGATCGATCGTCTGACCGACTGCTACACGTTCAAGCCGGGCGAAGGCCGGGTGATGTATGATCAGGGCGGGAAATCGGCGTGGAGCCGCAAGCCGACCTTGCTGTCCGGCGGTGGCGGCCTCGTGTCCACCGCGCTCGACTATCACCGTTTCTGCACGATGCTGGTGAATGGCGGGACGCTGGACGGCGCGCGGATCATCGGGCGCAAGACGCTCGACCTGATGGTCATGAACCACCTGCCCGGCGGCAAGGATCTGTCGGCACTGTCACGCTCGCTGTTCAGCGAGACGCAGAATGCGGGGACCGGCTTTGGCCTTGGCTTTGCGATGAACATCGACGTCGCGCGATCGATGATCCCGGGCAGCGTCGGGGAGTTTTACTGGGGCGGCATGTTTTCGACCGCCTTCTTCGTCGATCCGGTCGAGCGGATCACCATGGTGTTCATGACCCAGCTGTCGCCATCGGGGCTGTACCCGATCCGGCGCGAGCTCAAGACGATGATCTATTCCGCGCTGGCCTGACCCGCGCACTACGCAACTGGAGAGCGACATGTCCGTGATTACGACCGAAAAACAGGGCGATATCCTCGTCATCACCTCGAACAACCCGCCGGTGAATGCGCTGGGCGCGGCGGTGCGGCAGGGGCTGGACGCGGCGATCAAGGAGCTGAACAGCGACGACAGCGTGAAGGCCGCCGTGATCCGCTGTGACGGGCGCACCTTCTTCGCCGGGGCCGACATCACCGAATTCGGCAAGCCGATGCAGGAGCCGGGGCTGCCGACCGTCGTGGACACGATCGAGGCGAGCGAGAAGCCGGTCGTCGCCGCCGTTCATGGCACTGCCCTTGGCGGCGGGTGCGAAGTCGCGCTGGCCTGCCATTACCGCATCGCCGTCCCCTCGGCGAAGTTCGGCCTGCCCGAAGTGAAGCTCGGCATCCTCCCCGGCGCGGGCGGCACCCAGCGCCTGCCGCGCGTCGCAGGCGTCGAATTCGCACTTGAGCTGGCCGCGAAGGGCGATCCGGTCCCGGCCAAGGTCGCGCAGGCCGCTGGCCTCGTCGATCGCCTCGCCGGTGAGGACAGCCTGACCGCCGACGCGGTTGCCTATGCCAAGGAAGTGGCCGACACCCGCCCCCTGCCCCGCGCCAGCGAAAAGCCGGTCAGTGTCGAGCCGGGCGTGTTCGACACGTTCCGCAAGACCAACGCCAAGCGCTTCCGCGGCTATGACGCGCCCGCCGAGATCATCGCGGTGATCGAGGAGACGGTCGACAAGCCCTATGCCGAGGGCGTGGTGCGGGAGCGCAACGGCTTCATGAAGCTGATCATGGGCACGCAGAGCGCCGCGATGCGCCACATCTTCTTCGCCGAGCGCAAGGCCGCGAAGATCGACGATGTGCCGGAAGATACGCAGCTGCGCGCGATCAAGAAGGTCGGCGTGATCGGTGCCGGCACGATGGGCGGCGGCATTTCGATGAACTTCCTGTCCGCCGGCATCCCGGTGACGATCGTCGAGATGCAGCAGGACGCACTCGACCGCGGCACCGGCGTGATGCGCAAGAATTACGAGGGCAGCGCCGCGCGCGGCCGGATCAAGCCCGAACAGGTCGAACAGGCAATGGGCCTGCTGACCCCGACGCTGAGCATGGACGACCTCGCCGACTGCGACCTCGTGATCGAGGCGGTCTATGAGAATATGGACGTCAAGAAGGACATCTTCGGCAAGCTCTCCGCGATCTGCAAGCCGGGCGCGATCCTGGCGTCCAACACCAGCTATCTCAACATCGACGAGATCGCGGCATCGACCAGCCGTCCGGGCGATGTCGTCGGCATGCACTTCTTCTCGCCCGCCAATGTCATGAAGCTGCTGGAAATCGTGCGCGGCGCACAGACCGACAAGGACGTGCTGGCAACCGTCATGGACGTCGCCAAGAAGATCAAGAAGGTCGCGGTGGTCGCGGGCGTGTGCCACGGCTTTATCGGCAACCGCATGCTGATGCCGCGTCAGGTCGAGGCAATGAAGCTGCTGATGGAAGGCGCGACGCCGGAACAGGTCGACCGCGTCCATGTCGAATTCGGCATGCCGATGGGGCCGTTCCAGATGAGCGACCTCGCCGGTGTCGATATCGGCTGGCACCGCGACCCGACCCGGATCGAGAGCATCCGCGACGCGCTCGCCGCCGAAGGCCGCTGGGGCCAGAAGAAGCAGGCCGGCTTCTACGACTATGACGACAAGCGGAACCCCTCGCCGAGCCCCCGCGTCGCCGAGATCATCGAGGATTTCCGCAAGAAGACCGGCGCGGTGCAGCATGAGGTTACCGACGAGGAAATCATCGAGCGCACGCTGTACACGATGGTCAACGAAGGCGCGCTGATCCTCCAGGAGGGCATGGCGCAGCGCGCGTCGGACATCGATGTCGTGTGGATCTATGGCTATGGCTGGCCGGTCTATCGCGGCGGTCCGATGTTCTGGGCGGACACGGTCGGCCTGAAGACCATTGTCGCGGGGCTGGAGAAGCACGGCTTCGAAGTCGCGCAGCTGCTGAAGGACAAGGCCGCGAAGGGCGAGCGCTTCAATGGCTGATGCCGCACCGACCGGCGTTGAGGCGGGCGAGGTGGAGGCGCTGCGCTTCCGCCTCGGCTTCTTCAAGCTGGTCGTGCGCGATCTGGCCGCGATGGAGCGGTTCTACTGCGACACTTTCGGGTTCGCGGTGACCAATCGCGTGGTGCTGCCCGGGCTGGAAGAGTCGATGCTCAACCTGCCCGGCCAGCCCTTCACCTTGGTGCTGTTCCACTACACCGACGGGCGGGAGATCACGGTCGGCAACGGGCATGGCCCGGTCGGCCTGACCACTGCCGATCTGGACGCGGCGGCGGCGCGCGCAATCGCGCATGGCGCGCGCCCGCTACACGGCCCGCACGAGCTGCCCGGCGCGCGGCTGACCTTCCTGCTCGACCCCGAGGGGCATGAGCTCGAGCTGATCCAGCGGACGGGCGCACCGGGATGACGCTGGCACGCGCGTCCGCAATCGACATCGCCACCGCAATCGCGGCGGGCGAGACGAGTGCGCGCGCGCAATGTGAAGCCGCCATCGCCCGGATCGAGGCCGGAGACGGTGCGATCAACGCGGTGGTGGTGCGCGATTTCGAACGCGCGCTTGTCGCAGCGGACGAAGCCGATGCGGCGGTGGCGCGCGGCGAGCGCCGCCCGCTGCTCGGCGTGCCGATGACGGTCAAGGAGGCGTTCGACGTCGCCGGCCTCCCGACCAGCTGGGGCTTCTCGCACGCGGCTGGCAATATCGCGACCTCGGACGCGGTCGCGGTCCAGCGGCTCAAGGCGGCGGGCGCGGTGATCCTCGGCAAGACCAACGTCCCCAAGGCGCTTGGCGACTGGCAGAGCGTAAATTCCGTCTATGGCCGCACCAGCAATCCGCATGACCCGACCCGCACCTGCGGCGGCAGCTCGGGCGGCGCGGCGGCGGCGCTGGCTGCGGGTTATGTACCGATCGAGCTGGGCAGCGACATTGGCGGGTCGATCCGGGTGCCCTCGCACTTCTGCGGCATCTGGGGGCATAAGCCGAGCTATGGCGCGCTGAACGGCCATGGCCACCGTTACCCCGGCACGGATGGCGCAGAAACGGTGCTGAGCGTGATCGGGCCGATGGCGCAGCATGGCGGCGACCTGCCGCTGCTGCTCGACCTGCTCGCCGACCTGCCCTTGCCGCGCGCGACAGCGCCAGCCCGGCGTGTGCTGCTACTGACCGCGCATCCGGCGACCGCGACCGCTGCGGCGGTGATCGACGGGGTGGAGCGGGCGGCCGAAGCGCTGGCGCGTGACGGGGTCGAAGTGATCCGCTCCCACCCCGCCCTACCCGATCTGGCGGCGCAGCATGACGCCTACACCGCGCTGCTCGGCACGGTGTTCGCCCGGTCCGACCCGACGCTGCACGACACGCTGCCGCGCCTGCTCCCGTACCTCGCGATGCTCGACGCACAGGCGCGCAACACGCGGGCATGGGCGGCATTGTTTGCCGATGTCGACGCGGTGATCGCCCCGCCCGCCGCGACCCAGGCGTTTCCGCACGACCCGCGCCCGCAGGCCGATCGGACGCTCGACATCGACGGCGTGGAGAGCGGCTATGACGCGCACCTCGCCTGGGCGGGGCTCGCCACCTATCCGGGCCTGCCCGCCACCACCTTCCCGGTCGGAACCGCCAACGGCCTGCCGACCGGCGTGCAGGTGCTGACCGACCTGCATCACGACCATCTCGCGATCGCGACCGCGCGCCGCATCGCCGCTTTGCTGGACGAGGAACCATCATGACCGATCTCGATCAATTCCGCGCCGAAACCCGCGCCTGGCTTGAGGCAAATGTCCCGGCATCGATGCGTGAGCCGATGCGCGGCGAGGGCGACGCCAATTGGGGCGGGCGCAAGGCCGATTACAGCAAGAATCCCGACCAGAAACGCTATATGGACGCGATGGCCGCGCGCGGCTGGACCGTGCCCGACTGGCCCACGCAATATGGCGGCGGCGGGCTGTCGGCGGCCGAAGCCAAGGTGCTGCGCGAGGAGATGGCGGCGCTCAACTGCCGCAACCCGCTCAACAGCTTCGGCATTTCGATGCTCGGCCCGGCCCTGCTGAAATACGGGACCGAGGAGCAGAAGCTGGAGCATCTGCCCAAAATCGCGCGCGGCGAAATCCGCTGGTGCCAGGGCTATTCGGAGCCGAATGCGGGCAGCGACCTTGCCGGCCTCGCCACCAGCGCGATCCCCGATGGCGACGACTACATCGTCAACGGGCAGAAAGTGTGGACCAGCTATGCCGACAAGGCCGACTGGATCTTCTGCCTCGTCCGCACCAGCAAGGACAGCAAGCAGGGCGGGATCAGCTTCCTGCTGTTCGACATGGACTCGCCGGGCGTCTCGACCAAGCCGATCCTGCTGATCAGCGGCTATTCGCCCTTCTGCGAGACCTTCTTCGACAATGTCCGCGTTCCGAAGAGGAACCGGATTCACGACGAGAACAAGGGCTGGGACGTCGCCAAATATCTGCTCGGCCATGAGCGCGAGATGATTTCGGGCATGGGCCTCGCCTCGCCCGGCGGCAACCCGCTGATCGAAGGCGCAATCGCGACGATCGGGCTGGACGCGCAGGGGCGTCTCGCCGACCCGATCCTGCGCGCGCAACTCGCGATGTTCGAGGTGCGGAGCAAGGCGTTCTCGGCAATGTCGGAGCGGTTCATCGACCAGCTCAAGGCCGGACAGGCGCACCCCGCCCAGCCGTCGATGATGAAATATTACGGCACCGAGCTGAACAAGGACCGGCATGAGCTGGTCATGGCGAGTGGCGGGTCCGACACGCTGGAATGGGAAAGCGAACGCTCCAACGGCGGCGCGAAGCCGCGCGCATGGCTGCGCACCAAGGCGAATTCGATCGAGGGCGGGACCAGTGAGGTCCAGCTGAACATCGTTGCCAAGCGGATCCTGGAGCTGCCGGCGTGACCTGCGTCGCCCCGGCGCAGGCCGGGGCCGCCCTGTTTCGCGCGATCCTATAGCGGCCCCGGCCTTCGCCGGGGCGACGGAGATTTCGATGCCACTCTACCTCAACGACGAACAGACGATGCTCCGCGAAAGCGCGCAGCAATTCGTGAGCGAAGCCGCCCCGGTCAGCCACATGCGCGCGCTGCGTGACGCCAACGACGCGACCGGCTTTTCGCGCGATCTGTGGAAGCAGTTCGCCGAAATGGGCTTCACCGGCATCCTGATCCCTGAAAGCGACGGCGGCCTTGGCCTTGGGCATGTCGAGGCGGGCGTGGTGCTGGAGGAGATCGGGCGCAACCTGTCCCCCTCCCCCTTCCTCACCACCGCGGTCGCGGCGGTCGCGGCACTCAACGGCACCGCGCAGCGCGACCGCTGGTTCCCCGGCATATTGTCGGGTGAGACCGTGGCGGCGCTGGCGATCGACGAGCGCGCCAAGCATGGCGACGCGATCGGCATGAAGGCGGAGCGCTCGGGCAACGGCTTCAAGCTGACCGGCGCCAAGCAGTTCGTCGCGCACGGCCATGTCGCCGACCTGCTGATCGTCGCCGCGCGCACCGCCGGGTCGCCCGAGGATGCGGGCGGCGTCACGCTTTTCGCAGTGCCGAAAGATGCGGCGAACCTCACCGCCGATCCACAGCGGCTGGCCGACGCAAGCCTCGCCGCGCGGATGACGTTCGACGGGGTCGCGGTCGATGCCGACGCGGTGATCGGTGAGGTCGATGGCGGCCGTTCGGTGCTCAACGCACTGCTCGGCGCGGGCCGCACGGGCGCAGCGGCGGAAATGCTCGGCGTCGGTGGCGGCGCGATGGACATGACGGTCCAGTATCTCAAGGAACGCAAACAGTTCGGCACGCTGATCGGCAGCTTCCAGGCGCTCCAGCATCGCGCGGCGCACCTCTACTCCGAACTCGAAGTCGCCCGCGCGGCGGTGCTCAAGGCACAGCAACTGCTCGATGCCGGCGATGCCAAGGCGGATGAGGCGGTGTCGGTCGCCAAGGCGATGGCCGGCATGGCCTCGACGCTGGCGGTGCAGGAAGGGGTGCAGATGCACGGCGGCATCGGCATGACCGACGAATATGATATCGGCTTCTACATGAAGCGCGGGCGCGTGCTGGCCGAGCTGTTCGGGGATACGAACTATCACGCCGACGCCCTGGCGCGGGCGAGCGGATATTGAGGACAATATTTTGAGCGAGAACGAAAAACGCGCCGAAACCGCTGCCGAACAGGTGACCCAACTCGTCAGCCTGCTCGACGTCGAAACCATCGATGTGGACCTGTATCGCGGCGCGCGCCAGCCGGGCGGGGTCGGGCGCGTGTTCGGCGGGCAGGTGATCGGGCAGGCGCTCCAAGCGGCGCAGCGGTCGGTCGAGGGCAAGGACGCGCACTCGCTCCACGCCTATTTCATGCGGCCGGGCAATGAGGATTTCCCGATCCTCTATCGCGTCGTGCGCGATTATGACGGGGGCAGCTTCGCCAATCGCCGCGTGATCGCGCTGCAACAGGGCGTGCCGATCCTCAACATGATCGCGTCGTTCCAGCGGCCCGAAGATGGCCTCTCGCATCAGGCCGATATGCCCGACGTGCCGGGCCCTGACGACCTGCGCTCCGAGTTCGATCTGCGCGAGGAAATCCGCGATCACGTGCCGGAGAAGTTCCGCCCCTTCTTCCTGCGCCCGCGCCCGATCGAAATCCGGCCGTGCAGCCCACGCAACTGGTTCAAGCCGGAAAAGCGCGATCCGGTGCAGCATAGCTGGTTCCGCACCGCCGCCGCTTTGCCCGACGATCCCGCACTCCACCGCGCGATCCTGTCCTATGCCAGCGACATGATGCTGCTCGGCACCGCGACGCTGCCGCACGGCGTCAACTGGATGACGCGCGGCTTGCAGAGCGCGAGCCTCGACCACGCAGTCTGGCTGCACGCGCCGCTGCGCGCGGACGACTGGCTGCTCTACACCACCGACAGCCCCTGGGCCGGCCATGCGCGCGGGTTCAACCGCGGCCGCATCTACAGCCGCGACGGACGACTGGTGGCAAGCGTCGCGCAGGAAGGGCTGATGCGGATGCGGGAGGGGTAGAGCCCCCTCCCCGACGCCACGGACCGACGGGAGTTTATTCCTTCGGGCGAATCACATACGCCGCCGGCAAATACAGAAACACCTCGGTCAAACTCGCCCGCGACCATTCGACCGGCCGGTCCAGCCCACGCACCTCTACCCCATAATCGGCCCCGAAACGCGCCGCCGTGGTGGCCGCATCGGCAGCGATCATCTCGATGATCTTGTTACGATACTGGTCGGGGTTGAGCACCGACAGCGTCATGTCGCCGCTCTTTTCGATCTGCGCGCGGCCGGTTGGCGGCACCGCCTTGATGAACTTCGCGATCCGGTCGAGCGCAGCGCGGGCGTCCATGCCGGGCTCCAGCTTCACCTTGATGATGAAGCTGGTCCGCTCCGAATCCGGGCGGCCATCGCGGCTCAGCAACAGGTCGCCATAATTGGCGAGCGTCAGCGCCTCGACCACATAGTCGCCCGTCGCCAGCTCGACGCCATGCTTGCCCGCCTGCTCGATCGCGCTGCGCACCATCGCGTAGATTTCCTTGCGGCGCAGCGCCTCGTCGCGCGTGTCGCCGGTGATCGCGACCCGCTGGACCGCGAAATCGGCGGTACGGCGCAGCGTGATGATCGGGATCGACGTGCCCTGAAACCCGTCGCGATTGCTCGCCGATCGGGTGGCGGTGACCACCACCTCCTGCGCCGGGGCGGGCAAGATGCTCGCCACCATCAGTGAAGCCGCCGTCAGTGCCCGAATGATCCGCATCGCCCTGCTCCCGTTTACCTCGGGTGCAGGGTCGGCCTTTGGCCCCGCGCGGTCAATCGCGTGTCAGGAGCCGTCAGAAACCGGGCGCGTCGTCGCCACCATCATCGGTGCCCGTCATGCGATAATGGACCCGCGCGATACAGCCCTGTGCGCCACTGGGCGCGGGCTCTGCGCGCGCGCCAATGATCATCCGGCGGGCCTGCTCGCCGAATTCCGCCGCCGGTTCGCTGGCCAGCACGGTGACCGCCCCGGTCGCGCCCCACGGGGCGAGATCGTAGCGGACGATCGCCCAGCCCTCGATCGCGCGACGACGAAATGCGTCGGGGAATTGCTGGGTCAGCGGGCGCGCCCAGCGAATCACTTCGGGGCAGGTGCCAGCCGGATAGTCGCTCTTGGGCGGCATCGGGGGTGCGGGCACCGGGTCCACCGCGCCTCGAACAAACGGGATGGTACAGCGCGTGCGCGGCGCGTTGCCGACATAGCGGCTACGCCCCGCCGCATCGCTCGCCGCCGCCTCCAGCACGCGGTTGCCATCGCTAGCGACGATCCCCGGATTATGCGGCACGCCATCGGCGTCCACGTCAAAGCTGGCAACCGCATAGGACGGGACGCCCGGCGTCTGGGGGATGCGGCGATCGTCGATAAAGGCGCGCAACAACATGCGCGGACGACCCGCCCCGGCGCAATCACCCGACTTGCGGATCTGCTGCATCACCGTCTGGAATTCGGACGGGTTCGCCATGCGCAGCGCCGCCACGCGATAGAGATCGGCGGGCGCCGCGCGGTCGAACGGAACGCTGCGCCCGGTAAAGGTCATGGTGCAGGCGGCGCCGGCCGCGCTCGCCGGGAAGCGCCACAGGCTAAGCGCCGGGGCAAGATCGGTACCCGGCACATAGCCACGCGGACCGGACGCCGCGACCCGCTGCGTGATCCCGAGCGGGCGGCCATCATCGCCGATGGTGAACGTCATTTCATAGGCACGCGGCGGATCGATCCCGATCCGCGCGACCTGGGTAAAGGGAGCGACGGCGGCCAGCGGGGCGACGACCCGCCCGCCGCATTGCGCGGTGGCGCCCTCATAATCGACCAGATGCTGCCGCGCCTCCAGATGGACGACCGACGGCGCCGCCAGATGGGTGGGAGACCGCGGCGGCGGCGGCGGCACGACGATGGTGGCAGTCTGGGCGGCAGCGGCGAGGAGCGTCAGCATGGCCGCAGCGTCCGCTTTTTTTGTTACTGGATCAAGGCATTAGGTTGGCGGCACAGGAGGGTAGCTTCGACAATAGTCCGAGCGGCGCAAACTGGGCCGGATGCGAACGCTCCACCTCAGCGGTCCCTCAAAGTTCAATTTTAGGTCACGTCGTTATCGGTACGGCGAGTTGAGGTGCTTAAATCCCATACCCATGCAGACAATGAGTGCTGGAAAATAGGATGCCGCCAAAGTGATCCCAAAAAACGGTCCGAGTTGGGTGCTTGTGAAGGCCACACTGTAGATCAAATAGGTGAGCCCGATCGATACAAACGGGATTAAAGCCAGAGAATAAGGTCGAATCCTTATCCGGAATATGCGTAGCATCGCCATCGACACTATCGAAAACCCCGATGGGAGAATTAGGGCGATTTCTGCCACATGCCCTCGCAGGTTGTAGATCCGGGAACGATGATGGGCTTGGCTCACACCGGAAGCAAGTTCAGAGCGAAGAAATGGCAGGGGCAGGAATGACCACTATCGCGTCGCAGCTGCCCCCCTTAAACCGCCGTCTTCCCAAACTCCTGCCGCGTCACAGGATGGCTCGACGACAGCCCGCCATCCACCGCCAGCGCCTGCCCGTTGACGTAGCTCGCATCGTCCGAGGCAAGGAACAACGCCGCACGCGCCAGTTCCTCCGGCTGGGCACCACGCCGCAGCGGGTTCAACCGGCCGACGCGGTCCATCTTCCCCGCCTCGCGCGCATAGTCGAAGGTCGGCTTGGTCATCCCCGTCTCGGTAAGCCCCGGGCAGAGCGCGTTGACGCGGATGTTGGAGCCGGACAGCTGCTGCGCGGCGACGGCGGCGAGGTTGATGACGCCCGCCTTTGACGCCGAATAGGCCGGGCTGCCCGCGCCCGACCGGATCCCCGCGACGCTGGCGGTCAGGACGATCGCGCCCTTCCCGCGCTCCGCAATCTTTGGCGCGCCATGCTTGATCGCGAGCAACGGCCCGATCAGGTTCACGCGCAGCACGTCGGCCATCAGCTCTGGCGTCGTGTCGAACAAATTGGCCATGCCGCCCGAAATCCCGGCATTGGCGAAGAGGATGTCCAACCCGCCATATTCGGCGACGGCGAGAGCGACCGTGGCGATCACGTCCGCCTCACTGCCCGCATCCATGCGGATCGCCTTCGCGGTGCCCCCGGCAGCGACGATCAGCGCGACGGTCTCCTCCGCGCCTTCGGTCTTGTCGGCGACGATCACCCGCCCCCCTTCGGCGGCGAACAGGATCGCGGCGGCGCGGCCGATGCCGCTGCCCGCGCCAGTGACGATGATCGATTTGTCGGTGAAGCGGGCCATCAGATCGTCACCCCGCCATCGATCACCAGCGCCTGTCCGGTGGTGTAGCGCCCCGCTGCCGAGGCCAGGAACACCACCCCTCCCGCGATGTCCTCCGGCTCGCCAAGCCGGCGTAGCGGAGTCTGCTTGTTCACCCGCGCCTCCGCCTCCGGATTCTCCCACAGCGCGCGAGCGAAGTCGGTCTTGATCAGGCCCGGCGCGATGCAGTTCACGCGGACATTGTCGGGGCCGTACTCAACCGCATAGTTGCGCGCGAGCTGGAAGTCCGCCGCCTTGGACACGTTGTACGCGCCAATCACCGGCGACCCGCGCAGACCGCCGATCGAGGAGATGATGACGATCGCGCCATCCTTGCGCGCGCACATTTCGGGCGCGACCATCTGGATCAGCCAGTGGTTCGACAGGACATTGTTGTCGAGGATCTTGCGGAACTGGTCATCCGCAATCCCTGCCAGCGGCCCGTAATAGGGGTTGGACGCGGCGTTGCAGACGAGGATGTCGATTCGCCCGAACACCCGGCGCGTCTCGTCCACCAGATGCTGGAGCGCGTCCTTGTGCGAGATGCTCGCCGCGATCGCGACTGCCGTGCCGTCGCCATGCTTCGCGTTGATCGCAGCGGCAACCTCCTCGCACGCATCCTGGTTGCGGCTGGAGATGACCACCTTCGCTCCCTGATCGGCGAGCGCCTCCGCGCTAGCCTTGCCGATCCCGCGTGAGGATCCGGTGACGATGGCGACCTTACCGGTCAGGTCGAACAGGCTCATCTACTTCTCCCTCTCCCCTCCGGGAGAGGGCCGGGGAGAGGGGCAGTGCAATGCCCTCTCCACTCCTGCCCCTCTCCCAACCCTCTCCCCGGAGGGGGGAGGGCCGTTTGCTTTTACGCCCCCGCCTTGCGCGCAAACTCCCACGCACTCGCCGCCAGCCCCGGCACGCGCGTCGCCGTTTCCTCGGCGTGCGCATTGCTGGCATTGCCGTCGAGCAGGCGGCGCTTGATCCCCTGCACGATGCTCATCAGCCGGAACTGGCCGAACGCGAAATACCAGTTGAGGTCGGGAATCCCGTCACGCCCGGTCGCGGCGCAGTAGCGCTCGACCATCGCCTCGACGGTCGGAATACCGGTCTCCGCCCCGGTGATCCCCCCAATCGCCGACGCGCCATTGGCCGGGATCATCCAGTTGGTCAGCAGGTACGAAAAATCCGCCATCGGATCGCCCAGCGTCGACAACTCCCAATCGAGCACCGCCTTCACGCGCGGCTGCTCCGCGTCGAAGATCATGTTGTCGATGCGATAGTCGCCATGAACGATGCTGGTGCGCGTCTGCGGCGGCAGCGTGCGCGGCAGCCACTCGATCAGCTTCTCGACATCCTCCAGATCGTCGGTCTGCGCCAAGCGATATTGCTTGGTCCAGCGCCCGACCTGCCGCTCGAAATAGCTGCCCGGCTTGCCATAATCGCCCAGCCCCGCCGCCGCGTAATCAGTCTCATGCAACTGCGCCAACCGGTCGCAGATTTCGAAGTAGATCGCGGTGCGCTGTTCCGGCGTCTTGTCCGGCAGCGCCCCATCCCAATAGGTCGCGCCCTCGACCAGCTCCATGATGTAAAAGGCCGATCCAACAACCTCGTCATCCTCGCACAGCCCATAGGGCCGCGCGACCGGAAAGCCGGTCGGGTGCAGCCCCGCGATCAGCCGATACTCGCGATCCACCGCATGCGCCGATGGCAGCAGCGGCCCGAACGGCTTGCGCCGCAGCACATAGGCACCGCTCGCCGCGTCGATCCGGTACGTCGGGTTGCTCTGCCCGCCGGGGAATTTGGCGTAGCTCAGCGGGCCAGCGAAACCCGCGACATTGGCCTCCATCCATGCGGTCAGCCGCGCGGTGTCGAGGTCGTCGACCTGCTCCATCGGCTGTCCGCCGCGATGTCCCGCCGGGCTGGTCATGCGAATTCGATCACGGAGCGCACCGCGTCCCCCTGTCGCAGATTGTCGAACGCGTGGTTGATGTCCTCCAGCTTGATCCGCTCGGCCACCATCGAGTCGAGGTCGAGCACGCCGTCGAGATACATCTGGACGAGCCGCGGCAGGTCGATCGGGAATTGCATCGACCCGGCGAGCGACCCTTGCAGCTTCTTGCCCGACAGGAAGGTCGGCCCCGGAATGCTGACCGACTGGCCCGGCGCGATCATGCCCAGGATCGTCGCGGTCCCGCCCCGGCGCAGCACATGCCACGCAGTCTCCGCAGTCTGCGGCCGCCCGACTGCCTCGATCGCATAATGCACGCCGCCATCGGTGAGCTTGAGCACCTGCTTGACCAGATCGGGGGCCATGGCGTCGAGATCGTGCGTCGCGCCCATCTTCCGCGCCAGCGCGCGCTTTTCCGGCACCGGGTCGATCGCGATGATCTTGCCCGCGCCCGCAATCTTCGCCGCGTTGATCGCCGACAGGCCGATGCCGCCACAGCCGATCACCGCAACCGTCTCGCCCGGCGTGACCTTGCTGTCGCGGAAGATCGACCCCGCCCCGGTAAGCACCGCGCAGCCGAGCAAGGCGGCCCGATCAAGCGGCATGTCCTTGCTGATCGCGACACAAGCATTTTCATGGATCAACATCTGTTCGGCAAAGGCCGACAGGTTGAGGAAATGGTTGACCGGCGTGCCATCGGCGAGCGTCAGCTTGGGCGCGGCATCGGCCGGGCGGCGCGTCGAATTGTCCAGACAAAGCGACGGGCGGCCCGAGATGCAGAACTCGCACGACCCGCAGAACACGGTGAAGAAGGTGATGACATGGTCGCCGGGCTTCAGCCGCGTGACCTCGCTCCCCACCGCCTCGACCACGCCCGCCGCCTCATGCCCCGGCACGGTCGGCATCGCGTGCGGATAGGCGCCGTCGACGAAATGCAGGTCCGACCGGCACACGCCGCATGCCGCCGTGCGCACCAGCACCTCGCGCGGGCCGGGCTTGTCGATGCGGATGTCGTGGATTTCGAGCGGCTTGCCGGCCTCGAACAGGACTGCTGCTTTCACTGAAACTCCCCTCCCGCTTGCGGGAGGGGCCGGGGGAGGGCCTGTCTTCCGCAAGCGTTGAATGCATGGAGAGGGACAGGCCCTCCCCTAACCCCTCCCGCAAGCGGGAGGGGAACTGTCACCGCGTTACCGCCATGTCGCCACTGCTCGGTCGATCCGCCTTGAACTCGCCGTACTTGCCGAACTCCGACCGCGCGATCGCCCGGTTGTGGACCTCATCCGGGCCATCGGCAAAGCGCAGCGTGCGCATGCTCGCCCAAGCGCTGGCGAGCGGCGTATCGCCCGACACACCCGCGCCGCCGAACGCCTGAATCGCATCGTCCAGGATCTGGAGCGTCATGCGCGGCCCCATCGCCTTGATCATCGCGATCTCGCCCTGCGCCGACTTGTTGCCCGCCTTGTCCATCATGTCCGCCGCCTTCAGGCACAGCAGGCGCATCATTTCGAGGTTCGATCGCGCTTCGGCCACCCGCTGTTCCCAGATCGAATGGTCGGCGATGCGCTTGCCGAACGCGACACGGCTCAGCAGCCGCTTGCACATCAGCTCCAGCGCCATTTCAGCAACGCCGATCGAACGCATGCAATGATGGATGCGCCCCGGCCCAAGGCGACCCTGCGCGATCTCAAACCCGCGTCCTTCGCCCAGCAGGATATTCTCGACCGGCACGCGCACATTCTCCAGCACCACCTCGCCATGGCCGTGCGGCGCGTGATCATACCCGAACACCGAAAGCATGCGCTCCACGCGAACGCCTGGCGCGTCCATCGGCACCAGAATCTGGCTCTGCTGCGAATGGCGCGAGGCGTCGGGATTGGTCTTGCCCATCACGATCGCGACGGCGCAGCGCGGATCGCCCACGCCCGACGACCACCATTTGCGACCGTTGATCACATAATGATCGCCGTCGCGGACCATCGACGTCTGGATGTTGGTCGCGTCGGACGAAGCAACATCCGGCTCGGTCATCAGAAACGCCGAGCGAATCTCGCCATCCATCAATGGCTTGAGCCAGCGCTCCTTATGCGCGCGCGTGCCGTAGCGGTGGAGCACCTCCATATTGCCGGTGTCGGGCGCGGAGCAGTTGAACACCTCGCTCGCCCAACCGGCGCGGCCCATTTCCTCGGCGCACAGCGCGTATTCGAGGTTGGTGAGCTGCGTCCCCTCGAACTCGAAGCTGTCGTCAACATGGGTCTGGCCCGAATGCGGCGGCATGAAGAAATTCCACAGCCCCTGCGCGCGCGCGACCGGCTTCAGCTCCTCGATCACCGGCAGCACCTTCCAGCGCTCGCCCGTATACACCTGATCGCGATACTCGTTCTGCCGCGGGGTGATGTGCTGATCGATGAACCCCCTCACGCGGTCGCGGAAATAGGTCTCGCGCTCCGTCAATGTGAAATCCATGGGGCCTCTCCTTGCTCGATCCGTTTCGAGTCGATTAGGCCATACCCGATATTCGGTAAAGTGGGGCTGACCGCATTTTTCGGCTACGGTTTGCTGTGCATGGCCAAACGCGCGTTTAGGACTGTTCGTTCGAATCAAATTTGCTAATCTAAATGGATGAATGCCGAAGAAGCGGTGCCGGACGAGGCACGGGGTGAGACAAAACGGTTCCGCGCCAAGCGCGACGCGATCCTCGCGGCGGCGGCGGACGTGATCAACGATCAGAGCGCAAAGGGCATGACCTTCGCGGATGTCGCACAGCGCGTCGGCCTCAACACCACCAGCGTTACCTACTACTTCAAGCGCAAGGAAGACCTCGCCGCCGCCGCGTTCGACGTGACGCTCGACCGGCTCGACGCGATGCTGGACGAAGCGCATCGCGAGGCCAATCCGGAGGCCCGCGTCGCCCGCTATCTGTCGATCAACATGGAGCGGCTGGCGCGCATCCATCGCGGCGAGGAAAAGGCGCTGGCGATCCTGTCCGACCTGCGCGCGATGGAGGGCGAACTGCGCACCCGCCTGATGCAGCGCTGGCAGCAGATTTTCCGCAAGACCCGCGCCCTGTGGGGCGAAGGCGGCACGCGCGCGGAAACCGATCTGCGCGGCGCGCGCGCGCATGTGCTGCTCGAAAACACCTTCTGGCTTCCGGCCTGGATCACCCGCTACGAGGTTGACGAATATTCCCGCGTCGAAAGCCGGCTGATGGACGTGTTTCGCCACGGCATCGCAACACCGGGCGACGTGTGGAAGCCCGCGATGCTCGACCTGATCCATGACGAGGCCGAGCCGGGGCGTGAGGCGTTTCTGCTCGCGGCAACGCGGCTGATCAACGAACTGGGCTATCGCGGCGCATCGGTGCAAAGGATCGCGAGCGAGCTCAACGTCACCAAGGGCAGTTTCTACCACCATCTCGACGCCAAGGACGAACTGGTGATCGAATGCTACAAGCGCAGCTTCGATCTGATCGCCGATGCACAACGGCTGGCCGAAGACGGGCCGGGCGACCATTGGCGCAAGCTGACCAGCATCATCGCGACCCTGCTCGACGTGCAATTCTCCGAA
This sequence comes from uncultured Alphaproteobacteria bacterium, assembly GCA_942493255.1. Classification (GTDB taxonomy): domain Bacteria; phylum Pseudomonadota; class Alphaproteobacteria; order Sphingomonadales; family Sphingomonadaceae; genus Sphingomonas. The sequence continues at coordinate 3,244,214 of OW818683.1, forward strand.
CGCGGCCCGCTGCTGCGCACCACCGCGCTGTCGGGCCTGCCCGCGCGCGTGCGCACCGCGCTGATCGACCGGTCGAACCGCATCGCGCGCCGCTATGCCGGGATGCTGTCCGACGGCATCGCCGAAGGATCGATCCGCGCGATCGACCCGCTCGTCGCCAGCCAGACGATGATGGCGCTCCAGAACGCCGCGTTCGACATGCGCAAATGGGCCAGCACCATGCCGCGCGACCGCGCCGTCGCCTTCTACGCCTCGACCATCGTGTTCGGGCTGTTCGACGATCGCGTGCTGGAGTTCTGATTGCGGATTACAGGCCCGTGTCTGCCTGCCGGTCGGCCGTCATTTTGGTGATGTCAATCAAGTGAAGGCTGACATCACCGGCGCGCAAGCGAATGCGGCTTCCCAACTTCGTGCTGTATTTGGAGCGAAGCGTGTATCGCAGAACACGATACACCCCGATATCGCCGGCATTGCTGTCTACCGGAGAATATCGGCGTGTCGCGATCTCCTGCAGAACGGGCTTCGCCCAATCACTGTTCTTGATCGGCCTCAGAATTTGCAGGTCTGCGATCCGGCCGTCGGGCTGAATCCAGAAGCCGATATCGGCCCACAGGATCTCGCGATTTGAGGAAAAGTGCACCTCTTCGACCACAACCCGGGGCGTGCGTGGTTCACTCATCAATATCGGTTCCGCCGTCCCGGCGCTGCGCAGCGCGGCGATAAACGCCTCGGTCCCGTCGTCCTTTCCGTCGCCCAGCGCGAGGCGCGCCCTCAGGATCGTAAGCGCCGGAGCGAAGACCGGTTCGCTGCCATAATCGCGCTCGAGCTGAACCAGTATCTTGCGCGCTTGGGGCTTGTCCCGCGCTGCGAGCGCAAGCCAGGCGCGGCGAAAGGTCAGCATGCCCGCAAGATCCCGCCGGCCGAGCCGCGCCGCCCGTTCCGCTTCGTCCTGATAGGCCCCGTCCGCGCGCTCCGGTTGCGCCAGCTTCGCCCACATGTCGCCGAGCCGTGCGGAAACGCGGATCGAGGTCGGATGCCCCTCACCCAGCGCCCGGCGCAGGATGGTTACGCTATTGCGCGTCGCGTTGATGAACGCGGTTTCGTCGCCCTCGTGCTCGGCGACGTCCGCGTAAGTGGCGTAGAGATCGGAAATCTTGCCCGGCATGACCCGCGCATATTTGGCGTTGCGCGAGACCGCCCGACGCAGGATCGATTTGGCGTCATCATACTGGCCGGCAGCGAACGCCTCGGCGCCCGCATCCATTGCCGCATCGACCTCCTCCTCCGGGGGGCATTTCCGCTCCAGGCACCTGTCGAGCGCCGCGCGCCGGCGGCTTGCGGTCACCACCACGTCGGCCACCACGGGGGCTTGGGACGTCGGTTGCTGTTGACCAGCAGCGAGGAGGGCAGCCAATACCAACATCGAATTCTCCATCGCCAGGTCCTCGTGCGCGGCGGTTCGAGGATTGCGAGCTCAGCTCATGTCGGCGGTCAGGGCGTCGCGCTGGCCTCAGTGTGCGCTGCCAATTTGGTGATGTCGACCTGGTGCAGGCTGACCCGCCCGACGCGCTGGCGAATCCGCGTCCCGATATCGACCCTATAGGCCGGGCGCAGCGTGTAGCGCTCGACACGATAGACGCCCATCTCGCCCCCGTCGGAGCCCTCCACCGGCGAATAGCGGCGCCCCGCAATCTGCTTGAACATGCTTCGCGCCCAGGCGCTATCGTCTGCCGGCCTTAGAATTTCGGCGCCGGTGGTCGTGCCATCCGGCTGAATCCAGAAACCGATATCGGCCCATAATATGTCGCGGCTGGAACCGAACACCATCGGCTTGTCATCAAACTCGGGATAGCGTGGTTCGCTGATCAGCAACGGGTCTGCCATGCCGGCCTGTCGCAGTGCGGCGACGAACGCTTCGGTCCCGTCATCCTTTCCATCACCAAGGGCGAGACGTGCCTTCAGGATCGACAGCGCCGGCGTGAACACGCTTTCGCGGCCATATTCGCGTTCGAGTTCGACTGACAGCTTTCGCGCATGCGGCTTGTCGCGCGCCGCCAGCGCCAGCCAGGCGCGCCGGAAGGTCAGCATGCCGGCAAGGTCACGCCGTCCGAACCGCGCCGCCCGCTCCGCTTCGCGCTGATAGGCACCGTCGGCGCGTTGCGCCTGCCCCAGCTTCGCCCACATGTCGCCAAGGCGCGCGGACACCCGGATCGCCGCCGGATGCCCTTCACCCAGCGCCCGGCGCAACACCGTCACGCTGTTTTGGGTCGAGTCGATAAAAGCGGTTTCATCGCCCTCATGTTCGGCGACGTCGGCATAGGTAGCATAGAGGTCGGAAATTTTGACCGGGATGACTTTGGCATATTTGGCATTGCGACCAATCGCGAGCCGCAGCGTTTTCTTTGCCTCCTCATAGCGTCCGGCGGCAAAGCTCTCGGCCCCCGCCTCCATCGCGGCCTCCACCTCCTCCTCGGGCGGGCAATTGCGCTCAAGGCAGCGCTTGAGCGCCGCTCCCATGCGGTTGCCGATCACGACGATATCCTGGGTTTCGGCGGGCTTGGGCGCGGGGGCGGTCTGTGGGACGGCCAACATCAAACTCAGCACGAACATACACGCCCCCGTCCCGCTAATAGACTGACCCGCAAACGCTAAATCGCGGGACCGCGCTTGGCAAGGACGGTGTCAGGCGCCCGCCGCCTGCCGCTTCAGCCACACCCCCGCGCGCCAGTAATGGAAGATCGCCCAGGGCGTGATCGCGGCGAATATGATCATCGCATAGCGCAGCGAATCCTCACCATAGGTCGGGTAGAGCGCGTCGCTCAGCCGCCCCACCGCGACCGGGCCGATGCCAAGACCGACCATGTTGATGACCAGCAAGGTGATCGCCGCCCACAGCGCGCGCACCTTTTGCGGGGCGAGGCTCTGGATCATCGCGAAGCTAGGGCCAAGATAGCTGTTCTGGAACAGCAGCGCGACGACATAGGCGCACAGCGCAAGCTGCCAGCTGTCGAGCCAGTAGAACATCAGCGCAAACGGCAGCGCGATGACCTTGAGCAGCGCGACCATATAGCTTTGCGCGTGCATTCCGCGTGTTTTCGCCAGCCAGTCGGCAAGCCGCCCACCGATCACCGCCGACAATGCGCCGACGACGCCGAGGATCGGGGCGACGATCCACGCGATCTCGAGCAAGCTCATGTCCAGCGAGCGCTGCATGTAACTCGGCCCGAACGCAGCCAGGCCATAGCCGATCATCGAGGTCAGCGTGACGCCGAGCACGACATGCACCGCCGCCTTGTTGGCCCACATTCCGGCAAATGCCTCCCGCAGCGAGGGCATCGCATCGCTCTCCGCGACCCTGACGACGTCGGAGAGGCCGCGGCGCGGCTCGACCACGAATTTCCACACGAAAAAGGCGAGGATAACGCCCGGCAGGCCGACCGCGAGCAAGGCGATGCGCCAGCCATAATAATGCGCAACCGTGCCGCCGATCATCGTACCGAACGCAGTGCCCAGCACCACGCCCAGCGAATAGATCGCCATCGCCCCGGCGCGCTTTTCGGGGGGATAGAGGTCGGCGATGATCGAGTGGCTCGGCGGGCTCGATCCGGCCTCGCCAATTCCGACGCCGATGCGGAAGATCAGCAGCTGGATGAAATTCTGCGCCAGTCCGCACGCGGCGGTCATCGCGCTCCAAACCGTCAGGCTGATCGTGATGATGTTGCGGCGGTTCATTCGGTCGGCAAGCCGCGCGACCGGGATGCCGAGCCCGGCATAGAAGATGGCAAAGGCCAGGCCGGTCAGCATCCCCAGCTGGGTATCGCTGAGCCCGAGGTCCTTCTTGATCAGCTCCTGAAGGATCGCGAGGATCTGGCGATCCATATAGCTGAAGAAATAGGTGATGGTCAGCAGCGCGAGCGTGAGGCCGCGGCGCCGGATCGCCCGGTCATCGGCCCCTTCAGGAACGGGACCGTCCGGTGCGGGAATCGTCGCCATCTGAACCTGCTCCTTGTTACGCGCTACGCGTCGTCAATTCTTCACGCTCGTCAAACAAAAGCGGAGCCCCGCCGCGTTCCCCGCGCGACGGAGCCCCGAAAGGTGCCGGCTTCAGAACTTGGCGGACACGCCAACCTTGAAGTTGCGGCCCAGAGGATTCCCCACGAACGGCTCGTAGTTATAGTCTTCGCGCGCGAAGGGCGGATCCTTGTCGAAGATGTTGTAGATGCTGCCCGACAGCGTGACCGCATCGGTGATCGCGAATTGGATCGTGAAGTCTGCGGTGGTGAAGCTGTCGATGAACGCCCCCTCCGTCACCCGCGCGCCGCCGAGCGATGCGTTGGGGCCATAGACGCCGGTCGTCGTCGTGTTGGCGCGCTGATCGTACAGCCCGTCGATATAGGTGACGGTCAGCCGCGCATCGATCGGCCCTGCACCGAATTCAAGGAAGCCCTGCCCCTTCCATTCTGGCACCGGATACAGCGTCGTCTGATAGTTGAGCAGGCCGACCCCGTCATAGCCCGGCTGCACCAGCGTCCCCGCGACGAAGATGTCGCTGATCCGGTTCTGCAGCGTATAGGTGACGTTGCCGCCGATCGCGAAGCGGGTGCCGCTACCCAACAGGTCGGTGCCGCGATAGCTCGCCATCGCGTCGATGCCCTCGTTGGTGATCGAAGCGCCATTCTGGTTCTCGGTCCGCACGCGCGAGATCGCCGATCGCACCGTCGCCGCGGTGCACGGCCCGGTTGAGAAGGTGAAGCGCGCCGCCAGCGCCGCATTGGTCGCGCAGGTATTGCCGCCCGTGCTCGGGAACAGCGTGTTGACCATCGAGATCAGCGGATCGGACACGATCACATCCTCGATGTCATAGCGATAATAATCGACGCTCGCGCTGAAGCCCCCGACGTTGACGAGCACCCCGCCGCCATAGTTTTTCGAGCTTTCCGGCACGAGGTTCGGGTTGCCGAACACGTCGATCGGGCGGAACGAGGTGTCGATGATCTGCAGCGCAGTGATCGACCCGGGCGCCAGCTGGTTGAGCGTCGGCGCGCGGAAGGTGGTGCCAAAGCCGCCACGTACCGCCAGCCAGTCGGTGACCTGCCACCGCGCGCGGATCTGCGGATCGAAGGTCGAGCCGGTGGCGCCACCATAATCCTCGAACCGCGCGGCCAGCTGGAGGTTCAGCGCGTCGAACACCGGCAGCTGCACCTCGCCATACACCGCCCAAACATCGCCGCTCAGGTCATAATCCTGATTGGTGCCAAGGAAGCCGAGCGCGCCGGCTGCGGCGCGACCACCCGAGCATGCCGCCGCGTTGGTGTTGCCGTTGAGCGGCGTTTCACGGCACGGATTGACCGCCAGGTTGCTCGCCGCGCCGTAACGGCCGGTGACCGAGGTATCGCGATACTGCGCGCCGACACCGAACTGCACTTCGCCGCCGGGCAGGCTGAAGCCGGTCCCGCCGCTCAGCGAACCTTCGAAAACGATCAACTCGGTCGTGACCCGCGTGTTCGACTTGACGAAGAACCAGTCGGTCAGCTCCTCGCTATTGCGCGGCCCGTTGGCGACGGGGTTGGTCTGGCCGGTCGACGGGTTGACGGTCACCGCATTGCCGAACGGGTTGAGCCACAGACAGCCATTGGCGCCGGGCGTGGTGCCGCTGCAGTTCGGCCCGCCAAAGCCGAGCAGTGCTCGCTGGACGCGGTCGCCGAACGAATCGAACCCGTCGGTGTAGCGATAGTAATTATGATAGGTCGCGTTGAGGTTGTAGTTCAGCCCATCGGCCACCTCGCCGCGCAGCTCCGCAGTAAAGCGGCTCGACTCACCCTTGCGCAGGCCGGTCGCCGACCCCGGCGCAAAGTCGTTGTCCAGCGTGGAAGGATTGCCGCCGAGCAGGAACGGGCGGAACAGCAAGGTCGGGAACAGCACGCCCGCCCCCGCCGGGGTCGTATTGCTGGCGCGATAGGCGACGAGGCCCGGATTGGAGCTGGGTACGAAAAAGCCGCTGTTGAGCAACGCCGCAAACGGCGCGAACGGCGTCCCCGCGATCGCGACCCCCGATGGCGGCTGGGTCAGCAGATAGGATGGCGAGGTCAGATAATGCGGAACGGTGGTGCGACCATAGAGCGCGGTCACCTGCAACGTCGTCTTCTCGCCCACATCCCATTCGAAATCGATGAACGCCTGCCCGCGCGTCTCCTTTTCGACCAGATTGTCATAGGTCGAATATTGGTTGTAGCAGCGCGCATCGGCCCCGACGAACCCGCCCAGCGGGGCGCAGGCGCTATCCGCCGCGATACCGGTGATTGGCGACCCGGTCGCGCCGAGGAACAGGAAGTTCGCCGGATTGCCACCGCCGGTCCATCCGCCCTGGGGGTTTTCGGTATAGGGACGGATCGCCCAGTCACGCTCCTTCGCCATCAGCTGACCGCGCTGCTGGTAACCGCCTGCGACTAGCACGCGGAAATTGTCGCCGACATGGCCGAAGCTGAGCGATACATCGAAATCGCCATCCGACCCGTCGATGAACCGCCAGTTGCCCGATCCCTGGAAACCGCGCTGGTTGGTCCGGGTGATGAAGTTGACCACGCCCGCAACCGCTTCCGAGCCATAGGTCGCCGCAGCGCCGTCCTTCAGCACCTCGACCCGGCCGATCGCGGCCTGTGGCAACAGGTTGATGTCGACCGACGGGACGCCATTGCCCGACGTCGCGAGCCGCTTTGAATTGAGCAGCACCAGCGTGCGCTGCGGGCTCAGGCCGCGCAGGTTCACCGTCGCGATGCCCTCGGCCCCCTGCGAGCGGCTGTCGAACTGATTGGCATCGCCGAGCGACGCGCTTGAGCTTGGCAGCGCCTTGACCAGGTCAAGGACGGTCGGATTGCCCTGCTTGGCGAGTTCTTCGGCGCCGATCACATCGACCGGCAACGCCGCATCCTCAGGGGTGCCGGCGATCAGCGATCCGGTGATGACGATTTCGGATTCACCGTCGCTGTCCTGCGCGAAGGCCGGCGCCATGCCGCCGAGGACGAGCGCCGAAAATCCGCATGCCGCCAAAAGCTGCTTCTTCATAGATCCCACTCCCGTTCGGCCGGAACGCTGTGCGGCTCCATACCGTAAACTCGAATAGAACGAGTTCCGGAGTTCAGGTCAAGGCGAGAAAAGCGTTGCGAAACGCCACCTATCCTATGGTGTATCAGGAAAAGCACGCCGCATTGGGTGTTGTAGAAATGCCCGAGGGTATGTTGAACCGATCTTCTAAACGACCAATTTTATACCGCAGATGCGAAAACGGCGCTGCCGTCGATTCAGGAACCAGTCCCCCTCCCGCTTGCGGGAGGGGTTAGGGGAGGGCATGTCAACACATCGCGAAGTCAGCGGAGGAGGACAGGCCCTCCCCCGCCCCCTCCCGCAAGCGGGAGGGGAGATTGGACCGCCTCGAGCCCGATCCTAGAGCGTCCAGCGTTCAATCTGGATCGCTCTACAGCCGTTTGCCCTGAGCTTGTCGAAGGGCTGTAGGCTACCCTCTTTGAGCGCAGGAAAGTGCTTCGACAACCCCGGATCAAGTCCGGGGACAAACGGCAAAATGAGTCAGATTTAACGCGCGACCTTAAAACCCGCTCAGCCGCGCAAACCGGTCGCGGTGATAGGCAGTATTGCCCCACATCTGCTCGAGCACGCGCATCCGCTTGAGATAAAATCCGGCATCATATTCGTCGGTCATGCCGATGCCGCCATGCAGCTGGATCAGTTCGCGGCTCATCAGATGGCCGATCTCGTTCGCCTTGCCCTTGGCCAGCGATGCCGCCTGACGCACATCGCCGCCCCGGTCGATCGCGGCGAGGCCTGCCTCGACCGCCGAGCGCATCTGCTCGATCTCGCTGAACAGATTGGCCATGCGGTGCTGCAGCGCCTGGAAGGTCGCGAGCACCTGCCCGAACTGCACCCGCTGCTTGAGATAGGCCAGCGTGGTGTCGAACGCCTGCCCCGCCATGCCGAGCATTTCGGCGGCGGCAAGCACGGCGGCGCGATCGAGCACCGCGTCCAGCAGATCGGCGCCGCCCGATGCGAGCTTGTCCGCGGGCGCACCGTCGAACGTCACCTGCGCATGGCTGCGGAAGTCGACCAGATGACGGCGATCGACCGTCACGCCCTGCCCCGCCTCGACCAGATACAGGCCATCGGTCGCGGCGACGACGAACAGCCCGGCGCTGTCGCCCTCGGCGACGAACGCCTTGGTGCCGCTGAGCTTTCCGCCCACGACCGAGGCCGCGATGGCCGACGGATCATGCCGCGGCCCTTCATCCACCGCGAGCGTGGCGACCAGTTCGCCGCTGGCGATGCGCGGCAGATATTTGTCCTTCTGCGCGTCGCTCCCGCCCAGCAGGATTGCCGACGCAGCAGCAGCGGATGCGGCGATCGGGCTGGCGGCAAGCGTCTTGCCCAGTTCCTCGATCACAAGGCCAAGGCTCAGCCAGCCGAAATCGCTGCCGCCCTGCGCCTCCGGGATAATCACCCCGGTCCAGCCCATTTCGGCCATCGTCGCATAGGCGGCGGGGTCGTATCCCGTCGCTTTATTGGCATTGCGGATCTTGCGCCACGCGGTGACCGGGCTCTCATTGCCCGCCCAGTCGCGCGCCATGTCGCGCAGCATCGTCTGTTCTTCGGTCAGAACGGCCATAGTCTTCGTCCTCGTCGCCCCGGCGAAGGCCGGGGCCGCTAGAATGTTGCGCCACGCCCCGCCACGGGGCGGCCCCGGCCTGCGCCGGGGCGACGCGGCTTACTGATGATCCAGCATCCCCAGGATGCGCTTGGCGATCACGTTGTTCTGGATTTCGGTCGAGCCGCCATAGATGGTCGTCGCCTTCCCGAAGAGCCACGCGCGCACGCCGTGGATCTGGGCCTCGGTAAAGCCATCGCCTTCCCAGCCGAGCCCTTCCATCCCCTGAATCTCGATCAGCAGTTCGGCGCGCTCCTGGCCAAGCTTGGTGCCGACGGTCTTGAGGATCGACGACACTTCGGACACGCCGCCGCCCTTGCTTTCCGCCTGCACGCGCATCGCGGTGAGCAGGAAGGCGCGCCAGTCCATCTCGAACTTGGCGATGCGGGCGCGCAGATCGGGGTTGGCGATGCGCCCCTCGGCATCGACGCCGACATAGTTCTTGGCGATGTCGGCGAGCGACGGGCCGGACATGCGGAAGGCGGAGCCGCCACCCGACAGGTTCGTGCGCTCGTGCTGAAGCAGGCGCTTGCCGATGGTCCAGCCCTGCCCTTCCTCACCGACGCGGTTTTCCTTGGGCACCTTCACATTGGTGAAGAAGGTCTCGCAAAAGGGCGACATGCCGCTGATCATCTGGATCGGCTTCACCTCGACGCCGGGCGAATCCATGTCGATCAGCAGGAAGGTGATGCCGCCCTGTTTCTGCGTCTTGTCAGTGCGGACGATGGCAAAGCATTTGTGCGCCCACTGCCCGCCGCTGGTCCAGGTCTTCTGGCCGTTGACGATGTAATGGTCGCCCTTGTCCTCGGCAAAGGTCTGAAGGTTGGCGAGGTCGGACCCGGCATTGGGTTCCGAATAGCCCTGGCACCAGCGCACTTCGCCGCGCGCGATCGCCGGGATATGCTCCTTCTTCTGCGCCTCATTGCCATATTCCAGCAGCGTCGGGCCGAACATCATCACGCCCATGCCGCCGATCGGATTCCACGCCCCGGCGCGGCCCATTTCCTCGGCAAGCACCTTGGCCTGCGCGCGCGACAGGCCACCGCCGCCATATTCGGCGGGCCAGGTCGGGACGCCCCAACCCTTTTCACCCATCGCCTTGCGCCAAGCGGCCTGTTCGGGGGTCTCGTTGGTCGGCCCCTCGACCGCGGACATGCTGTTGTCCTTGCCCTTGAGCGAGGCGGGAAAGTTGGCCGCGAGCCAGTCGCGGACTTCGGTGCGGAAGGTGTCGAGATCGACCCTTACATCCTCCATTACAGACATGTTCTCTCCTCAAAATTCACAACGGGCTGCGGCTCCATGGCGCATTCTTCCGCGACATGTTCGCTTTTGGTCACTTTGCGCACATTTCCACGACATGTTCGCTTCTGGTCATGTTGCCCGCACTGCCTGAGCGATTCCGTTCGACTGTTTTGAAAATGCGGTATGGCTCCGTGCGCGTCAATCCCTGTTCAGCGGACCGGCCCGAGCAGCGCCGAATTGTCCATCTCCAGCGACCGCGCCTCCGCTTCGCGGGCGCGCAGGGCGGCGACATTGGCTTCGTGCTTGGCGCGGGTGATCGGGTAGAACAACAGGATCAGCGCGCCGAGCGTCCACAGCCCGATCGAACAGGGGATGTAGTGGATGACGAGGCTGCGGATCGCCTCGTCCGTGACTTGCCCCGGCACGGGCTTGGCCGGGAAGTCGGACCAGACCAGCAGGCGCCCGGCGAGGAAGATGCCGATCGCGGTCGAGCATTGCTGCATGAAGCTGGAGGCGGCGAAGAACATCCCCGCCTCATGCCGCCCGGTCGTCACCGCGCTGTCCTCGACCACATCGGCGAGCATCGAGCTGGTGTTGATCAGCGAGATCGCGACCATGGCGCCATACAGCGCGCCGATCGCGAACAGGGTCGGCACCAGCAGCGCGTCGCCGGGCACGAAGAACCAGCCGAGATAGGACAGCAGCAACGGCGACAGGCCGACGGCGACGCCGAACACGGCAAACACCATCGAGCTTGCCCGCTTGCCGATCCATGCCGACATGATCGGCGCGAGCGGCGCGGCGATGGTGGCGGCGACGAGGCTGTCGATCGTCAGGATCGCGAGCTGCGTCGCGGTGAGTTCGAACAGGTACGTCCCGAAGAACAAATTGGTCGCGGCATAGAGCCCGATCGCGGAGAATTTGAGCACGCCGAAGCCGAAAATCGCCAGAAATGCACGGTTCTTGAGCGCCGCGCCCATCTCGCGCAGATGGCCCAGCAGCGACATCCGCTGTGTCGGCGCATCGGCCTGGCGCAGATGCGGGATGCGGTTGTGCGTGCCGATGCCGCAGATCAGGATCACCACAAAAATGGTCAGTGCGCCGGCGATGGCGAAGCCGGGATAGCCATGCGGGTTGAGCTGACCGCGTGGGAATTCGGGTGTCGCGGCAAAGAAGGTCAGCAGGCACAATGTGGTGAAGCCATAGGTTCCGGCATAGCCGAACCACCAGCGCAGCGAGAACAGCCGGGTGCGCTCACGATAATCGTCGGTCATCTCCGGCGTCATCGCCGAGGTCGCGATCTCGAACGCGCTGATCGACATGCGGGTGAGCGAGGCGGTGGCGAAGATCCACACGCCCATCTGGAAATCGGTGAGGCCGGCGGGCGGGAACCAGGCGAGCAGGAAGAACAGGGCGGTCGGAAGCGCCGACCCATAGATAAACGGGTGACGGCGCCCCCAGCGGCTGCGCGTCAGGTCCGACCAGCGCCCGATCAGCGGATCGGCGACCGCATCGACCAGCAGCGTCAGCGCGACCGCGGCGGAGACGATTCCGGCCGGGACGCCGATGATCTGGCTGTAGAAAAACAGCAGATAGGTGGTGAAGGCGGCATTCTTGATGCCATTGGCGATCGCCCCCGAACCATAGCTGATCCGCGTGCCGAAGGTGATCGCCGGGGTGCCACCCACCCGCGCCCGTTCGACCGACATGGCTACACCAAGCGTCGTCGCCATCTGCATCCTCCATACGCCGTCTGCTGCGGCTGTTTAGAAGGTGCGGTATGGATGACGCTACGTCAAGTCGCTGCGCACCTAAGTTGAACAAAGCAAACATGTCGCGCGACTTCGCGTCATTTGTCGAAAGGGGGTGGGGACATTCATGAGAGGAAGGGCGTCGTGTCGACGGATAGCGTGGGAGGAGACAGCCTGGTCCCGGCTCAAGGCCGGGACGACGAGGGCGTGTTGTGAGGGCATGCTTCCGTGCTGCCGCGATCGGTTGTAAAAGCGTAGCGAACGGGGGACAGGGGCATGAAGTTCGGACATCGCGCGGTTCCGATCGCGCTGGCGGCGGTGTTGATCGATGCGATCGGGTTCGGGATCGTCATTCCCGTGCTGCCGACGCTGATCGTCGAGTTGAGCGGTACGACGCTGACCGATGCGACGCGGATCGGCGGGGCGCTGGCGATCGTGTTTGCGCTGGCGCATTTCTTTGCCGCACCGATCCTGGGCAATCTGGGCGACCGTTATGGCCGGCGGCCGGTGATCCTGGCGGCGATGCTGATCTTTGCGGTCGACTACGCGCTGATGGCGTTCGCGCCGACGATTGCCTGGCTGTTCGCCGGGCGGCTGATCGCGGGCATAGCAGGCGCGGTCTATGGCCCGGCCAATGCGATCCTGGCCGACGTGACCCCGCCGGAAAAGCGCGGCGCGACATTTGGCCTGATGGGCGCAGCGTTCGGGATCGGGTTCGTCGTCGGCCCGGCGATCGGCGGGCTGCTCGCAGGCTTTGGTCCGCGCACGCCGTTCATGGTGGCAGCGGCGCTGGCGGCGATCAACGCGACGTGGATCTTCTTCATCCTGCCCGAGACGCTTGCGCCCGAGCATCGCCGCGCCTTTTCATGGAAGCGCGCCAATCCGCTCGGCACGTTCCGCCCGCTGTTCGCGATGAAGGGCGCGCTGCCGCTGCTCGCGGTCGCGTTCATCTGGCAGCTGGCGCATCAGGTGTATCCGGCGACTTGGGCATTCTACGCCGAGCTGGCGCATGGCTGGGACAGCCGCGCGATCGGCTGGTCGCTGGCGGCATCGGGCACGGCGATGGCGCTGACGCAGATTTTCGTGACCGGGCGCGCGATCGCTGCGCTGGGCGAGGCGAGGACGCTGATGATCGGCCTGATCGTCGGCACGATCGCCTATGCCGCCTATGGCTTCGCGACGCAGGGGTGGCAGGTGTACGTGATCCTGATGTTCGGGGCGCTGCAGATGCTTGCCTACCCCTCGCTCAACGCGATGCTGAGCCGGCGGGTCGATGCCGCCAATCAGGGCGCGTTGCAGGGCGGGATGGCGAGCATTGCCAGCATCGCCGCGATCCTCGGCCCGCTCAGCCTGACCCAAACTTTGGCCTATGGCGCCGAGCATGGCTTTCCGGGTGCCGCCTTTGCGCTAGCGGCGGTGATGACGACGGTTGCGGGGGGGATCGTGCTGGTCTTCGTGCTGCGGCGCGCGCGCGCGGCGGAGCCGGTTGCGTAAGTTGCCGGCCACCCCATTTGTGCGGCTCCCCCCGCTGGAGACTTGCCCGATGATCGACCTGCATTACTGGCCCACGCCGAACGGCCACAAGATCACGCTGTTCCTGGAGGAGGCCGGCCTCCCCTACTCGATCGTGCCGGTGAACATCGGTCAGGGCGAGCAGTTCAAGCCCGATTTCCTGAAGATCGCGCCGAACAACCGCATGCCCGCGATCGTCGACCATGATCCGGTCGATGGCGGCGAGGCGATCAGCGTGTTCGAGAGCGGGGCGATCCTGCTGTACCTTGCAAACAAGACCGGGCGCTTCTTTGGCCCCGAGCAGCGCGACAAGATCGTGCAGATGCAGTGGCTGATGTGGCAGATGGGTGGCCTTGGCCCGATGGCGGGGCAGAACCACCATTTCAACCGCTATGCGCCCGAGCAGATCCCGTACGCGCAGAAGCGGTACATCGACGAGACCAACCGGCTGTACGGCGTGCTCGACCGGCAGCTCGCGGGCAAGCCGTTCGTCGGGGGCGAGGAGTATTCGATCGCGGACATGGCGATCTATCCGTGGATCGTGCCGTACGCGGCGCAGAGCCAGGATCTGAACGACTTCGCGCATGTGAAGCGCTGGTTCGAGGCGGTCGCCGCGCGGCCGGCGACGGTGCGCGCCTATGCCAAGGGCGAGGAATTGCGGCCGGGGAATCCGGTCATGACCGACGAGCAGAAGAATGTGCTGTTTGGGCAGACTGCGGCAGTGACCAAGGGGTAAGCGGCCCGATCGCCCCCCTCCGCGCGCGGGAGGGGGGCTTCGGCGAAAGCGAGCTATTCCGGGTTCACCGGAAATTCGCCGTCCGTGCAGATGTAATAGCCCATGACGAGATAGGGCTGCATATTGGGATGCGGCTCGACTGTTAGCTGCGCCGTGCCATAAGCCGGCGATACCTTTACACCCAGCTGTGTTTCCTGGCTCGATGGCGGGACGTCATAGGCATTGATCGTCTTTGCCGCGCTGGTCAGCGCCCGGCTGAGCAGCGACGTGCCCACGGTGTTGGTGGTGGTGGCGGTTGCGGTGCCAGTCATGCCGGTTGTGGATGCGCCCGAGAGCCGGGTGGAGAAACTATGGCTATGCGACGGGGCCTGGGCCTGGCTCAGGGTCACCGTTTCCTGCCCGATCACCTGTGCAAAGACGCAGTCCATCCCAGTTACGGGCGAGGTGCCGGCATCGACGGGAATACGCCCGTTGAGGTTGGGAACATTGAAATACGTCTTTTGGTCGCCGCCAAAACGACTGCCCAATAGCGCATATAATGGCGCTTGATTATTGATGCTAACCGCCTGTCCGTTGCAGGCGATCCAGCCGACCGGTGCGTAGTCGAACGGAAACATCCGAATTTCGCCGATAAATGCGTCTGCCATAACAACCTCCCGGAATATGTTTAGCTGCTGAAGTCTGGATAGAGTCCATTCACGGCGATTGCATAAGCCAGAACGAGACTGGGCTGGATGTTCGGGTGCGGCTGATTACTTCCGCCATCGACTTGAACGGTTTGTGACGCAGTTTGCATGACCACCCCTGCCTGCGTCTCGTTGCAATAGTAGAAGTTGCTCCCGACAGCGCCCGGCGCGGTCGCGCCATTGGGGGTCATGGTCGTTGCCGGAGCTTTCGTCACCGAGACCGTGTGAGAGTGCGATGGCACCGTCGCCGATGTCAGCGTTACCTGTGCCACCCCCGCCTGCTGTCCGAGCGCATAGGCCGATCCGCCCGGCATCTGACCATTATGGACCGGAGTGCGAGTGCGTAGATCGGGCAATTTGAAGGTGGTGACGCCATCGCCGCCATAAGTCGTACCGATCAGCGAATAGAGTATCTGATAGTCGCTGATCGCCAAGGATCGACCGTCGCACGGCAGGAAATTGGCCGGCGCATATTGGTTGAAGGCAAAAAGGCGAAGTTCGCCAACATAATAGTCTGCCATGGGTTCCTCCGATGGATAAGCGGGCCGCGGTCAGTTCCGCGAGGGCCAGAGGCCCTGGGTCGCGATGCAGATTTGCAGCGCGAGGATCGGCTGGCGGTTCTCATGCGCCCCACCCCCGCCCGAGGATGAGATCGTCGAGCTGTGCAGCGGTACCCAATTGGGGTCATTGGGGGACGTCGGCGAGGATGCGTAGAGGTTGAAGGGCGGAATCCCGCCCGCGCCTGCGGTTGCGACGCCGATATAGTTGTTCGCCGGCGCCTGCCCTGTCGTCGTCGTCGATTGCGACGCGACAATCATATGATTGTGGGGCGGGGCTTGCGCCGCGGTCAAAGTGACCGTTTCGGCGCCGCCCTTTTGCCCGCCCTGATACACTGTTCCGGTGACGGCCGACTGGCCCAGCCCGACGGCGACGCGCCCGCGCAGGTCGGGAACGGCGAAATTGACCTTCCCATCCCCGCCATAGGTGGTGTGGATCAACGCGTAGAGTGCCTGATACTGCTGAATCGTCAGAAGTTGCCCCTGACAGGGAAGCCAACCTCTTGGGTTGCGGCCAAACGCAAAGACCCTGAGTTCGCCCAAAAAGTTATCCGTCATTGCTCCCTCCTCTGACCGAACCATCCCCGACGCTCTTGAACCCGCCCGACATCTTCTAAAAAAGATCATCCAGAGAATGATTTAGAGAATTATGTCAGACTCAAGAAATAGGTAGATGAGGAAGCTACGCCGGAGCGCTGACGTTTTCAAATCTATACTTGTCACGTCCTCCATTTCGGCTCGAAAAGAGGCACTGCCAAAGTCACGCGCGGAAGACGGTCGCGACTTACTGTGCAGCCGGCCCCGCCGCGCGGCAGCGGTCGGAGCAGTATTTGACGTTTTCCCAGTCGCGTTCCCATTTCTTGCGCCCCGCGAACGGGCGCGCACAGGCGACGCAGAGCTTGGTCGGGAGGTTGAGCTTCTTGTGCGCCAAGTTCAGCCTTTTCCGGGTCGTCGCGATAGTCCGACGTCGAGATGGGCGCCCGCGTCGAGCAGCACAACCTCTCCGGTGATGACGCGGCTGGCGGGGTCGAGCAGGTTGACGATCGGCCCGGCGATATCGTCGGCATGGGCTGCCATCTGCATCGGGGTCTGGCTGGCGATGAAGGCCTCGAACTTGTCGAACGCTTCGGGCGTCATCCGCTCGCTGAACCAGCCGGTGCCGACATAGCCGGGCGCGACGGCGTTGACGCGGATCGCGGGGGCGAGGACGCGGGCGAGGCTTTTGGTCATCGTCGCCAGCGCGCCCTTTGACGCGGCATAGGCGACCGAGGAGCCGTTGCCGAACACGCCGGCGACCGAGGCGATGTTGACCACCGCGCTCGCCGGTCCCGCGCGCATGGCGGGCGCGCAGGCGCGGATCATCTGGAACGGGGCGACGGTGTTGAGCCGGTAGATGTCGAGGAAATCGTCGGCGGTCAGCGCTTCGAGGTCTTCGTGATTGGCGAATTTGGTCTTGCCGGCATTGTTGACCAGCAGGTCGATGCGGCCGAACGCCTCCGTCGCCGCAGCGGCGAGCGCGCGGCACTGGGCGTCGTCGGCGATGTCGGCCTGAACTGCGATCGATCCGTTGCCGAGTTCCGCCGCCAGCGCCTCGGCCGCGTCGCGGCTGTTGGCGTAGTTGATGACGCAGCGCACGCCGCGCGCTGCGAGCCGCCGGACCACCGCTGCGCCGATGCCGGTGCCGCCACCGGTGACGATGGCGGCCATTCCCTCCATGGTCATGCGGCAGCGCTGGGGCGGGCGGTGACGCGGCGGTGCCAGTCGTTGAGGCGGGCATGCTCCTCGGCGATCGTCAGCCCAATGAACGTGCCGAAGTCGATCGTGGTGAGCAGCAGGATATCGGCCATCGTGTAGCGTTCGCCCGCGACGTACGGGGTTTCGCCGAGCGCCTGGTCGAACAGCGCGTGCGCGCGGGCGACGAGCGCGCGGTTGCTCTCGCCGAAGTCCTTATACTGGTGCGGCACGACGCGCGCGGTGAAGGGGTGGGTGTGGATCCAGATCATGCCGGTCGGGACCATCAGGCGCAGCTCAACGCGGCGGCTCCACATTTCGACCTGCGCGATTTCGGTCGGGGTGCTGCCGAACAGCGGCGGTTCCGGGTGCAGTGCCTCGAGATAGCGGCAGATCGCGACGCTTTCGGAGAGGCAGGTTCCGTCGTCGAGTTTCAGCGCTGGCGTCTGGCCGAGCGGGTTTACGGCCTTGAAGTCTTCGCTCTTGTGCTCGCCCTTTAGGATCGACACGTCCTGTGTCGGGAGGGTGATCCCCTTTTCCGCGGCAAAGATGCGGACGCGGCGGGGATTGGGGGCGGGCATCGCCGAATCGTAGAACAGCATCGACCTCTCCTCGTCATTTTTCGAAGATCGCGTATGGCAGCGAATGGCGGTTTCGCATAGCAGTTGATGCGAATCGAGGAGTGGGGATGCAGACAGCGACGGAAATCCTGGCCCAGCCATTCGGCACCATCCCCGCGCTGATCGCCGCCCATGCGCGTGAGCGTGGCGACAAGCTGGCGGTGGTGCATGGCGACGATGCGCTCACCTATGCGCAGCTCGATACGCGGATGGACGCGATCGCGGCGGCGTTGCAGCGCGACGGGCTAGCGCGCGGGCAGGCGGTGGCGATCGTCGGGGCGATGGGCGTCGATTATGCCGCGATCTTTCTGGGTGCGATCCGCGCAGGTGGTGCGCCGGCGCCGATTGCGCCCTCCTCGACCGGCGAGCAGATGGCGGCGATGATCGCGGACAGTGGGGCCGGGGTCGTGTTCCTCGACGCCGATGCTGCCGCAACATTGGGTGAGCGCGCAGTGGCAGCGCGGCGGGTGGCGCTGGATGGCAGCGATGCGGGCGCGGCGCTGGAGGACTGGCTGGCGGGTGCCGGTGCGCCCTCCCCCGTCGACCTGGGCCCTGAGGATCCGTTCAACATCATCTATTCGAGCGGCACGACCGGCACGCCCAAGGGGATCGTGCAGCCGCATGCGATGCGCTGGGCGCATGTCGCGCGGGGCGATGCGGCGGGCTTTGCCGAGGCGGTGACGATGATCGCGACGCCGCTCTATTCGAATACGACATTGGTCAGCTTCATTCCGACGCTCGCCTGGGGCGGGACGGCGGTGCTGCTCGGCAAGTTCGACGCGCGCGGGTTTCTGGAGGCGGCGGAACGGCATCGCGGGACGCACGCGATGCTGGTGCCGGTGCAGTATCAGCGGATCATGGCGCTGCCCGATTTCGATGCGTTCGATCTGGCCAGCTTTCGGTTGAAGACCTGCACTAGCGCGCCGTTTTCCGCCGCGCTCAAGGCCGATGTCGTGGCGCGCTGGCCGGGGCTGCTGGTCGAATATTACGGGATGACCGAGGGGGGCGGCACCTGCATCCTCAATGCGACCGCGCATCCCCACAAGCTGCACACGGTCGGCCAGCCCGCGCCGGGGCATGACATCCGCCTGATCGATGAGGTCGGGCGCGAGGTCGCGCAGGGCGAGATGGGCGAGGTCGTCGGGCGCAGCGGGGCGATGATGTCGGGCTATCACGGGCGCAAACAGGCGACGTCGGAGGCGGAGTGGTTCGATGCGGATGGCAATCGCTTCATCCGGCATGGCGATGTCGGGCGGTTCGATGACGAGGGCTTCCTGATCCTGATGGACCGCAAGAAGGACCTGATCATCTCGGGCGGGTTCAACATCTACCCCAGCGATCTGGAGGCGGAGCTCCGCCAGCACCCCGGCGTGCGCGATTGTGCGGTGGTGGGCGTGCCGTCGGAGCAATGGGGTGAGACGCCGGTGGGGTTCTATGTCCCCGGCGATACGACCCCGGCGGGGGAGATACTGGCGGCGGTCAATGCTGGCCTTGGCAAGACCCAGCGGCTGAGCGACCTGATCGCGATCGACGAATTGCCGCGCAGTGCGATCGGCAAGGTGCTGAAGCGCGAATTGCGCGACCTGTATGTGGAGAACCGCCCATGACTTCGCTTATCGACCTGCTGGCATCGGCGCAGCGTACCGAGACGGGCTTCACGACCGAGATTCCCTCCAACTGGTTGCAGGGGCGCACCGCTTATGGCGGGCTGTCGTCGGCGCTGGCGCTGGCGGCGGCGAAGCAGGTTGAGCCGGACCTGCCGCCGCTGCGGTCGGCGCAGGTGGCGTTTGTCGGGCCGCTGGCGGGGCCGGTGACGGTGACCGCGACCAAGCTGCGGCGCGGGCGGAACGCCGCGTTCATTCAGGCGGATATCGTCAGCGAAGCCGGGCTGGGGTTGCGCACGACGTTCGTGTTCATGGCGCAGCTGGAGTCGGCGATCGACCATGACGGCACCGCCGCCGCGCACCATGCGCCGCCGCCTGCCGATGCTGAGCTGTACACCGGGCCGAAGGAGTTCTTCACCGGCAACTTCAACTTCTTCGACCTGAAGGCCGACACCCGGCCGACACAGTGGCTGCGCTGGGGACGGCTGATCGACCGGGCGGGGCTGGACCCGGAGGTCGAGCTGATGGCGCTGGGCGACGCGCTGCCGCCCGCGGCGTTCAGACTGTTCGCCAAGATGACGCCGCTGTCGTCGCTGACCTGGCAGGTCAACATCCTTCAGCCTGCGCCAGTAACGCGCGACGGCTGGTGGCTGCTGGAGGCGGAGACCGACAGCGCGCGGAGCGGCTATTCGAGCCAGACGATGCGGATGTGGGACGCGGACGGCAAGCTGGTGGCCGAGGGGACGCAGGGCGTGGCGATTTTTGGATAGCCCTCTTGCCCAATCGTCACCCCGGGCTTGACCCGGGGCCCCGCTGCCTTGGCCGGTCGAAGAAGCTGGGCCCCGGCTCAAGGCCGGGGTGACGGTAGAGTTGGCCAGATCCCGTGTCCCGACACAATTTGCGACAGTTTCCCCGCGCACTGACAAATGGCTGCGACAGCCGGGGTTCAGAAAGGCATCACTGCGGCGCCCCCTGCCGCGTGACAGGAGCCCGTATGAAGAAATTTCTCACCACCGCCGCGATCGGCGCGATGCTGACTGCGGGAGCCGCGGTCGCGATGCAGGGCCAGGCCCCCACCCCGCCCAAGGCGCCGGTGTCCAAGGCCGAGATGCTCGCCCGCGCCGATGCGCGGTTCGACCGGCTCGACACCAACAAGGACGGCCAGCTGAGCGCGGAAGAGCGCAAGGCCGGCATGGACGCCGCACGCTCGGCCCAAAGTGAAAAATCTGGGGCCGAGAAGAAGGGTGGCGAGTTGCAGGACTTCATGCCCGGCGGTCGTCGCGGCGGCGGCGGCATGGGCGAGCGGATGATGGCGCGCGTCGACACCAATGGCGACGGCATGATCAGCAAGGCGGAAAACCGCGCGATGGTCGAGGCACGCTTTGCCCGGATGGACGCCGACAAGGACGGCATGGCCGAGGCCGGCGAGGCGCGCAAGGGCTGGGGCAAGCGCGGTGAAGGCCGGGGCGGCAAGGCCAAGGGCATGCGTGGCGGTCGCGGTGGCGGCGCCGGCATGATGATGGCCGACACCAATAAGGATGGCGCGATCAGCAAGGCCGAGTTCGACGCGCAGTCGGCACAGCGCTTCGCCAAGCTCGACACCAATAGCGACGGCAAGATCGACGCAACCGAGATGCAGGCGCAGCGTGAGAAGGCACGCGACAAGATGACCAAGATGCGCGAGCGCCGCGGAAACACACCGCCGCCCCCGCCCTCCCCCCAGGGCGCGTGACGGCGATGCCGGGCGGGTTTGACGACCTCCTCCGTGCCCGCCCGGCACTTGCGCTGGATCGGCTGAAATCCAGCTGCGCTGGATTACCGCACCAGCCCGCTCCCCCACCCGGCCACCCACAGGATGCTAACGCTGGGTGCCCGGGCGGGGGAGCGGACCGGCGCGGTGAGCGGTTCAGCTTTTCCGAACAGGATGCTACGACCGTGGAGATGACCAACGAGACCCCGCATTTGCTGCTCGTCGATGACGAGCGTTCGATCCGTGAGCCGCTGGCGCAATATCTGACCAAGCAGGGGTTTCGCGTGACCCAGGTCGGCGATGCCGAGGCGGCGCGGACGCGGTTGTCGGCCTATTCGATCGACCTGGTCGTGCTCGACATCATGATGCCGGGCGAGGATGGGCTGAGCCTGTGCCGCCATATCCGCGCGACCAGCGAAGTGCCGGTGATCCTGCTGACCGCCAAGAGCGAGGAGACCGACCGGATCGTCGGCCTGGAGATGGGCGCGGACGATTATGTCGTGAAGCCCTTTTCCCCGCGCGAACTGGCGGCGCGGATCAAGGTGGTGCTGCGCCGGATGCAGGCCGGCGGTACACGCCAGCATGCGCCCGAGAGCGGCAGCTACGCCTTTTCCGGATGGGTGCTCAAGACCGGCGAGCGCGCTCTGGTCGGCCGCGATGGCGTGTCGGTGCCGCTGTCGACTGGCGAGTATAATCTGCTGCTTGCGCTGGTGATGCGCCCGCGCGCGGTGCTGACCCGCGACCAGCTGCTCGACCTGACGCAGGGCCGCGAAGCGGCGGCGTTCGACCGCGCGATCGACAATCAGGTCAGCCGGCTGCGCAAGAAGATCGAGCCGGACGCCAAGACCCCGACGCTGATCAAGACGGTGTGGGGCGGCGGCTACACGCTGGCGAGCGACGTCACCAAGCTGTGAAACGCCCCCATGTCCTCAAGCGGCTGATCCCGAGCAGCCTGACCGGCCAGATCGCGCTGCTGGTCGCGCTTGCGCTGTTCGTGGCGCAGGCGATCAACTTCGGCTTGATCCTGCGCGAGCGGCGGATGCTGCGTTTCGAACAGGTGACCGCGCCCGCGATCACGCGCGTCGTCGATGCCGCCGAGCGCATCCGCGACGGCCGCTTCCGCGATCCACCGGATGGGCGCAAGGCACGGCTGCGGCTGGAGCCGACCAACCCGATTCCGGCAGGGCTGCGCAGCAAGCCCGAGGTCGAGGAAGGCATTCGCCTGTCGCTCGCCGAGGCGGGGATTCCGGTCGGGCGGATTGTGACCGGGGTGCGCAAGCTGTCCGCGACCGACCCGCGCTTTGCCCGAATGAACGCGATGCGCGCCGACCGGCTGAAGCGACTGGGCGGAGAGATGATTGTTGCGGTCGAAATGCCCGGCAAGGGCTGGCTGGTGCTGACAGCGGCCTGGCCGCGCAGCGATGTCGACATCATCTGGCGGCTGATCCTGCAGACGCTGATCATCTATGCCATGGTGCTGGTGCCGGTGCTGTGGGTCGGCGCGCGCGTCAATCGGCCGTTGCGCTCGCTCGCCGATGCGGCGCGTGAGTTCAGCCCCGGTGCTGCTCCCGAGCC
Source organism: uncultured Alphaproteobacteria bacterium (assembly GCA_942493255.1). Lineage (GTDB taxonomy): Bacteria > Pseudomonadota > Alphaproteobacteria > Sphingomonadales > Sphingomonadaceae > Sphingomonas. Next base: position 3,266,688 of record OW818683.1, read on the forward strand.
GATCGAGGAACGCGGGCCGGGCGACGTCCGCGCGGTGATTGCCGCGCACAATCTGATGCGCAGCCGCGTGACCGCGATGCTGGACGAGAAGGACCAGATGCTCGGCGCGATCGGGCATGATCTGCGCACGCCGCTCGCCGCGTTGCGCGTGCGGATCGAATCGGTCGAGGATGACGAGGATCGTGCGCGGATGGCCGACACGATCGACGAGATGAACCGCACGCTGGACGATATCCTGTCGCTGGCGCGGCTAGGGCGGCCGAGCGAGCAGCCGACCGAGACCGATTTGTCGGCGCTGATCGACGCAGTGGTGGACGACTTCCGCGATCTCGGCGCGCAGGTCGAGTATGAGGACGGCCATCGGCTGACCCGCCGCATCCGCCCGTCGCTAATGCGCCGCGCGCTGCGCAATTTGATCGAGAATGCGATCAAATATGGTGGCGGGGCCGAAGTGACGTTGAGCCATGATGCCAGCGGCGTGCGGATCGAGGTCGCCGATCGCGGCCCCGGCATTCCACCCGAGCAGATTGCGGCGGTGTTCGATCCGTTCACCCGGCTCGATCCGTCGCGCAACCGCACCACCGGCGGCGTCGGCCTGGGCCTGACGCTCGCGCGTGCGATCGTGCGTGAGGCGGGGGGCGATATCACGCTGGCCAATCGCGACGGCGGCGGGCTGTGCGCGACGATCACGCTGCCGGGGCGGTGACGCCGCTTGTTGATCACGGTAAGGTCGCGCCATGACCGAGACCCCTCCTGACACGAATGAAGATCAGGCCGAGAAGGCCGAGAAGCAGGCGATCCGGCGCCGCTGGCTGACGATCGGTGAGCTGGTGGCGGTGGCGGGCGTGGTGATTGCCGGGCTGACGCTGTGGAATGGCTGGTCCGAACGCCGCGATGCCGCCGCGACGCGCGTTGCCGAACAGGCGGCGGCGCGGGCGGAGGCCGAGGCGACCCGCCGCCGCGTCGGGCTGATCGCGACCGATGCCGGCGGCGACACGCTGGCGTTCAAGGGGATCGAATGCGCGCTGCAGGCGACCGACATCCGGTTTCCCAAGGCACTGGGGGTCGAGCCGCAATTCACCGTGACGGTGCATGAAATTCAGGCCGGGTGGATTGCCAAGCCGTTGCTGGCGCTGACCGATGGCGGTGCGGATCGGCGGCGCGGTCGCCTGCCGATGCTGATCGAAAGCCGCTGTGACGGCGCGGGTGGCCCGCGGCTGGAACGCGCGATTTACGACCTGGTTTGGGAAACCGAGCCCGGGCTGTTGGGTCGATCGCTGAAACTGCGCGGACTGGTCCTGCGCGAGGACAAGGTCGGCAAGAACGCCGATGCGCGGCTGAATGCGCTGTGGACGCGGCCAGAAGCGCAACCGCGCGGCTAGGTCCGCCGACGACGATCGCGACCGTCGCATTGACAAGCTGCCCCCAGCGCCCGACCAAGCGGGTCAGGGGGGCATGGTGTGAGCGGGTTCGAGTTCATCTTTTCGCTGTTCGGGCTAATCCTGGGCCTGGCGCTGGCCGAGGGGTTGGGCGGGTTGACCCGTGCGATCAAGGCGCGGGGGATCCGGACGATCGGCTGGTCGACCGGGCTGCTCGGCCTGTTCGTGTCGTGCGACGTGGTGACGTTCTGGATGTATGGCTGGGCGATGCGCGACCAGCTGCCGCTGAGCTGGCCGGTGATGTTCGGCGGGTTTCTGGTGACTGCGGTCTATTATGTCTCAACGGCTTTGGTCTTCCCCGACGCGGTCGACCGCGACAGCGACCTCGACGCGCATTTCGAGCGCAATTACCGCACGGTGATGGGGGGACTGCTGTTCTGCAACGTGGTGCTGCTCGGACTGGTCTTTGCGCTGCTCTCCCCCACGCTCGACCTGCGCAGCGCGATCCTGAGCATGTCCTTCTTCCCCGTCAGCCTGATCGCGATTCTGGTGCGCAAGCGGCCGGTGGTGATCGCATGCCTGATCTGGCTGATCGCGCTCTATCCCGCCTCGGCGGTGTGGCACTGGTCTGCTTGATTCTCCCCAAAACGCAAAACGGGCCGGAGTTGCCCCCGGCCCGCTTCGTCTGGTCAGGTGATCGGATCGATCAGCCGACGATTTCTTCCGGCTTGAAGAAATAGGCGATTTCGATCGCCGCATTCTCGTCGCTGTCCGAACCATGGACGGTGTTGGCTTCGATCGATTCGGCCAGTTCCTTGCGGATCGTGCCCGGCTCGGCATTCGCGGGGTTGGTCGCGCCCATGATGTCGCGGTTGCGCTGCATCGCGTTCTCTCCCTCGAGCACCTGCACGACGACCGGGCCGGAGATCATGAATTCGACCAGCTCACCGAAGAAGGGGCGCTCCTTGTGGACCGCGTAGAAGCCTTCGGCCTGCTCGCGGGTCATGTGGATGCGCTTGCTGGCGACGACGCGGAGGCCCGCTTCCTCCAGCATCTTGGTGACCGCACCGGTCAGGTTGCGGCGGGTGGCATCGGGCTTGATGATCGAAAAAGTACGGGTCGCGGCCATGGCCGTGCGGCTCCTGTCATATGGGGGATGGATTGCGCGCGCCTCTAGTCGGGTGCGGGCGTGGTGGCAAGGGGGGCGACGCCAACGCTGGGAGCGCCAGAATGGCAGAACTGCTACCGCAGCGGGATGAAGCGATCGGCAATAAGCGAAGCGGCCAGCGCACAACAGCCGACTACGACGTATTTTATGCTTTCATGGCTCCCCTCCGGGACAAGTGAAAGCACTGCAAAAGTGAAGATGCCCGCCATCCCGCCAAGAGCGCTGCAATGTAGAATCACACGTCGCATTACCCACCCCCTAAGCCGCCTGTGCCCAGCGGCCGGTTTCGTCCTGCTTCCAGTAGCGGCGCTCGACGCCGTCGCGGTCGGCGAGGGTCTTCCACGCGATCCGCGCCGCGCCGATGCTGTCTTCACCGAAAAAGTGGAAGGCGCGGTCGAAGGTGAGCGCGTCGTCGCGCCATTCGCCGTCGATCAGCGCGACGTGGCGCGCGCCGTTGCCCGGCGCAACCGTTTCGCCGATCAGGACGGGCTGGAGGCTGTCGTCCCCTGCCCCGGCCTGCGCGTGGGGCAGGAAGCTGTCGGGGCGGAAGGTCCACAGCAGCTGGTCGATCCGGCGACGCTGTTCGGCGTCGGCGGAGACGATCAGCAGGCGCTGGCCGGTTTCCACCACCTTCGCCGCGATCTGCGGAAGCGCGCGCTCCAGCGGGGTCGCGGTGAGGTGGTAGAAATCGACCTGCATCACCCGATCACCGCTCGAAATTGTCGCGGATGTAGCGGTCGAGCAGGCGGACGCCGTAGCCGGTTGCGCCCTTGTCGTAGTTCGGGCCGGGCTTGTCGGCCCAGACCATGCCGGCGATGTCGAGATGCGCCCAGCGCACGCCGGGATCGACGAAACGCTGAATGAACTGCGCCGCGGTGATCGATCCGGCGCCGCGCGGGCCGACATTCTTCATGTCGGCGATCGGGCTGTCGATCAGCTTGTTGTACGCGTCGCCGAGCGGGAAGCGCCACAGATGGTCGCCAGTCGCGCGGCCGGCCGAGAGCAGCTCTTCGGCAAGGCCATCGTCGTTGGCGAACAGGCCGCCATGCTCGCTGCCCAATGCGATGATCATCGCGCCGGTCAGCGTAGCGAGGTCGACGATCGTCTTCGGACCATGGGTGCGCTGGACCCAGGTGACCGCGTCGCACAGCACCAGACGCCCCTCGGCATCGGTGTTGAGCACTTCGACGGTCTGGCCCGACATGGTGGTGACGACGTCACCGGGACGCTGGGCGTTGCCGTCGGGCATGTTCTCGACGAGGCCGCACACGCCACGACGTTCGCCTTGGCCTTGCGGCCGGCGATCGCCTTCATCGCGCCCGCGACGGCGCCGGCGCCGCCCATGTCCCACTTCATGTCTTCCATGCCGGCGGCGGGCTTGATCGAGATGCCGCCGGTGTCGAAGGTCACGCCCTTGCCAACCAGCGCCACATCGACGTCACCGCCGCCATCCTTGCCGCCGTTCCAGCGCATCGCGAGCAGGCGCGGCTCACGCGTCGAGCCCTGCGCGACGCCGAGCAGCGCGCCCATGCCGAGCGCCTTCATCTGGCGTTCGTCGAGCACTTCGAGTTCGACGCCGAGGTCGGCGAGGTGCTGGCAGCGTTCGACGAAGCTTTCGGGATAGAGGATGTTCGGCGGCTCGGCGACGAGCGTGCGGGTCAGCGCCACGCCCTCGGCACCGCGCTTCGAGCGCCGCCCAGCGCGCCGACAATCGCGGTCGGCGGGGGCGTTGGCGATGGTCAGCGTGTCGAGCGTCGGCTTCTGCATTGTCGGCGAGCCGGGTGCGATAGTGTCGATGGCGCCAGTTGCGCAGCTTGGCGCCCATTGCAAAGCGCGCAGCACCGCGCGGTTCATCGAGCGCGCCACGCGCTCGCGAAATCGACCGTCACGGCGGTGACGCCGGAGGTCAGGAAGCGCGCGGTCAGGGCGCCGCCGGCGCGCTCATAATCCGCCTCGCTGCCCGAACCGACGCCGAGCAGCAGGATGCGGTTCGCGGCCTCGCCGCCGGGAACGAAGATTTCTGCGATCGCGCCTGCTTCACCCTCGAACCGGCCCGCGCGCGCGGCGCCACGGACCAGCGCCAGCGTCGCGTCATCGAGCGTGCCCGCCGGCATCCGGTCCAGCCCGTCCTTTTCGACCGGGAGCGCGACGACGTCGGCATCGGACGCATCGGTTGCGCGACAAAGTGAATGTCCATGCGTGAAGCTTCCTGTTCCTGCGATGATTGATTGCAGCGTGCGGATCGATAGGGCGTTTCGCTTGCGAGTTCAAAAACTAAGCAGCCGGCATCCAACCGGGGCAACGCCAATGGGCGATTGGGACAAAGGGATGCGGTGCGATAGGGCTTTGTTCCGACCAGCGCGGGGCGATGGTGCGTATAAGGGGTTTTTGAGGAACGTGACGCGCAAGGCTCTGCTACTCGCCGGGGTCGTCCCGCTGGCCCTGTGCCTGGCTCCGGGCGCAATTGCGCACGGCGCGCAGGACCTTCAGGACCGCGCGGTCGAACCGCCACCCCCATCCGAAACCCCGCTGCCCGACGATCCCAACCAGATCCAGTTTTCGGCCGATCTCGCCGAATATGACAGCGAACGGCGATGTCGTCATTGTCGAGCGGTGATGTGCCAGATGTTCCGCGAGGGCGATCGAGCCTGCGCGCCGACAAGGTCGTGTGGAACCGCAAGAGCGGACAGGTCGTGGCGAACGGCAATATCGCGGTCACCAACCCCGAGGGCGACACCGCCTATGGCGACAGCATCGAGCTGACCGATTCGCTGAAGGACGGCGTGATCCAGAACATGCTCGTTGTGCTGGAGCAGGGCGGGCGCATCGCGGCGGAGCGCGGGACGCGGTTCGAAAACGGCAATATCGAGCTGGTCGATCGCGCGGCCTATACCCCATGCGCCGTGGTCGATTCGGGCAATTGCCCCAAAGAGCCGTCGTGGAAGATCACGGCGGTGCGCGTTGTCTATGATCCGGCGAAGAACAGAGATCCGCTACAACGGCGCGCGCGTGTCGCTTTTCGGCATCGCCGCTGCTTCCGCTGCCCGGTGTTCTCGCATCCGGTGAACAGGACGGCCGGCAGCGGCCTGCTCGTGCCCGAACTGCGCTCGACCGCAGCAACGGGTTCGAAATCGCGGTGCCCTATTATCTGCGCCTCGCGCCCGATCGCGACCTCACGATCACACCGCGCCTCTTCACCGGCGCGCTGCCGATGCTGGAGGCGCGAGTTCCGCGCAGCTGCACCGACATCGGCTCGTTCCGCATCACCGGCTATGGCACCTATGGCCGGCGCAGCGCGATTGACCGGCGTCGACCGCGGCAGGGATTTCGACCGCAAGCGTTTCGCGGCTATCTCGACGCGGTCGGCCGATTCCAGTTCGATCCGCGCTGGAGCACCACCTATTCGGGCCGCATCGCGAGCGACCGGACGTTCCTGCGCCGCTACGATATTTCCAGCGACGACCGGCTGCGCAACAATTTCGGGCTCGAGCGGATCGACGGCGACAGCCTATGTCGATCGCCGGCTGGTGCGACGCAGACGCTGCGCCCGAACGACGAACAGGGGCAGCAGCCGATCGCCCTGCCGATCATTGATTATCGCCAGCGCTTCGCCGATCCGGTGCTCGGTGGTCAGGTCGAGCTACAGCTCAACACGCTGGCGATCGGTCGCACCGCGGGTCAGGATACCCAGCGCGCCTTTGCCGGCGCGCGCTGGGATCTGCGCGGGCTGACGCGGCTGGGGCAAGAAGTTACCCTGACCGCGCTCGTGCGCGGCGACGTCTATCACAGCGATGAGAACCTGCTGACCGCGATCCCCGGTTATCGCGGCAAATCGGGCTGGCAGACGCGAGGCATCGCCGCGGTTGCCGCCGACATGCGCTGGCCCTTCGTCGGCGAATTTGCGGGCGGCACGCAGACGCTGACCCCGCGCGTCCAGATAGTCGCCACCCCGCCACTCAAGAATCTCGACATCCCGAACGAGGATGCTCGTGCCTTTGATCTGGAAGACAGCAACCTGTTCGCGATCAACCGCTTCAACGGATACGACCGGTTCGAGGATTCGACGCGCTTCACCTTTGGCGTCGATTACGCGCTGTATCTGCCGGGCATTTCGATCGAGGCGAATGTCGGTCAGAGCTACCGCCTGTCGGACAAACCCGCGCTGTTCCCCGACGGCACGGGGCTGACCAGCCGCACGTCGGACATCGTCGGACGGACGACGATTGCCTATCGCGATTTCCTGCGCCTCACCCACCGCTACCGGCTCGACAAGGACAATTTTGCGATCCGCCGCAACGAATTCGACGCGACGATCGGCAGTCGCTCGACCTACGCCGTGCTCGGCTATTCGCGGCTTAACCGCGACATCCTGTTGCTCGGCGAAGATTTTCAGGACCGCGAGGAAGCACGCGTTGGCGGGCGGGTGAAGGTGGCGCAATATTGGTCGGTCTTTGGTTCGGCGATCGTCGACCTGACCGAGCAGCGCGACGATCCGCTGAGTACCGCCGACGGTTTTGAGCCCATTCGCCACCGCCTGGGCGTCGCCTATGACGACGATTGCCTGTCGATCGCGCTGACCTGGCGCCGCGACTATGCCGACACCGGCGACGCGCGGCGCGGCAACAGTTTCTCGTTCCGCATTGCTTTCCGCAACCTGGGGTTCTGAATGGGCCGCTCAGCCTAGGTTCAGCGTGATCACCCTATCGGCAAGCTTGAAACAAGTCCGGATGGCGGATAGCGCTGGACCATCGGGCGTATCCGCTGATACGGAGCGTCCGAACCTTCTCGAATAGGGTAAAGATGACCAAATTTTCGACCATGATCAGCCTGCTTGCCGTGGCCGCCGCCGGGATGACGCCCGTGCTGGCCCAGACCGTCGGCGACGACGAAGTGCCGACGACCAGTCTGAATATTCCGGGCAATGTCCAGATTTTCGGCGATGCCAAGACCAACGTCTATCGCCCGTCGGCGACAGTAAACGGCGAGATCATCACCGCGACCGATATCGAACAGCGCATGGCGCTGATCCGGATCGCGAACAACCATGCGGAAGCTGCCGACGCGGAAGAACTGCACCGGTTGCGGCAGCAGGTGCTTCAGCAACCTGATCGACGAAACGATTGCAGATCCAGGAGGCCAAAGCGGCCGACATCACGATCGACGAGAATATCGTAACGATCAGCTTTGCGCGGGCTCGCGCGCGCTTCAAGCAGACGCCCGAACAATTTTCGGCCTATCTGGTTTCGAAAGGATCGTCCGCGGCGGCGGTGAAGCAGCAGATCCGCGGCGAATTCGCCTGGGATCGCCTGTTGTCGCGCAACATCCAGTCGACGACCAATGTGTCGACCGAGGAAGTCGGCGAGATCGTCCAGCGGATCAACGAGGCCAAGGGTCAGGACGAATTTCACCTGGGCGAAATCTATCTGTCGGCCACGCCCGAAAATGTCGCGGGCGGTGATCGAAGGCGATGCAGAAGATCATTCAGGCGTTGCAGGCGGGCGGCAGCTTTGCCGCCTATGCGCGTCAGTTTTCGGAAGCATCGACCGCGGTCGTCGGCGGCGATCTGGGCTGGGTGAAGGCCGGCCAGTTGCCGACGTCGATGGCCGAAGCGGCCACGACGATGCAGCCCGGCCAGCTGGTCGGACCGATCGAAGTTCCTGGCGGCGTGTCGATCATGCTGATGATCGACCGGCGCCAGGTGCTGACCGCCGATCCGCGCGATGCGATCCTCAGCCTCAAGCAGATCTCGCTCGATTTCCCGGCGGGCACCACGCAAGCTCGGGCATCGGAAATTGCAGGCCAGTTCGCCGAAGCAACGCGCAATATCGCGGGTTGCGGCGGCGGCGAGGCCGCCGAGCGCAGCTCGGCGCCAATGTGGTATCGACGCGACAATATCGAAATGCGCGATCTGCCCGCCCCGCTGCAGAATACGCTGATCCTCAGCCTGCAGATCGGTCAGACGACCCAGCCGTTCGGATCGCGGCGAACGAGGGCATCAGCGTCGCTGGTCCTGTGCGGCCGCGACATGCCGCAGACGGCAACGGCGCCGAACATCGAGCAGATCGAGGCGCGCCTGCTCGAGGAAAAGGTCAACAAGCGGGCTCAGCGTTATCTGCGCGACCTGCGCCGGGATGCCGTGATCGAATATAGCTAATGTCTTTTTCCAATCTTCGACAGCCGATCGCGGTCACCATGGGTGACCCGGCCGGGGTCGGACCCGAAGTCACCGCCCGCGCCTGGGGCACCGCGCGCGTGCACGCACTCCTGCCCCCTTTGTCGCGATCGGCGACGCCGCGCGATCGCCGCGGTGTGGGACGGGCCGGTCGCGCGGGTCGGCGACCTGGACGAGGTCCAGCGGCGTGTTCGACGACGCCCTGCCGGTCTGGCATCTCGAGGACAGCGGCCCGCTGACAGCCGGGCACGCCGACCGCCGCCGGCGCGACCTGCGCGCTCCACGCGCTCGAAACCGGGATCGGCTTGACCCGCAACCAGGCGAGTTCGGCGCTGGTCACCGGATCGGTGTCGAAATTCGCGCTGCACGGCATCGGCTTTACCCATCCGGGGCAGACCGAGTTCATCGCCGAACGCTGCGGCGTTGCGCCGCAGAACTCCGTGATGATGCTGGCCGGGCCGACGCTGCGCGTCGTGCCGCTGACCGTCCATATTCCGCTGATGGAAGTGTCCGATCGGCTGACGGTCGAGCTGATCGTGGCCAAGGCGCGCATCGTGGCGCGCGGGTTGAAACGCGATTTCGGTATCGAAAATCCGCGCATCGCGCTGGCGGGGCTGAACCCCCATGCCGGCGAAAGCGGCCAGCTTGGCAGCGAGGAAGATCGGATCATGATCCCCGCGGTCGCGCAGCTGGCCGAAGAAGGCATCATTGTCGACGGCCCGCTTGCCGCCGACAGCCTGTTCGCACCCGCCGTCCGCGTCCGCTACGATGCCTTGCTCTGCGCCTATCACGATCAGGCGCTGACGCCGTTCAAGGCGCTGCATTTCCACGACGGGGTCAATCTGACCCTCGGCCTGCCGATCATCCGCACCTCGCCCGATCATGGCACCGCGTTCAACATCGCCGGCACCGGGCTGGCCGATCCCGGCCCGACGATCGCCGCGATCGCCATGGCCGCCACGCTGGCGATCGCGCGCGAGCGCAGCTGCGCGCCAGCCAAGTGACCGCGCGAGCGGCGCCCCGTCTGCCGCCGCTGCGCGAAACCGTGCGCGCGCATGGATTGCAGGCGAGCAAGGCGCTGGGCCAGAATTTCCTGTTCGACGAACAATTGCTCGATCGCATCGCCGCGATCCCGGGCGATCTCGACGGCGCGACGGTGTTCGAGGTCGGCCCCGGTCCGGGCGGCCTGACCCGCGCGCTGCTGGGGGCAGGCGCGCAGGTGACGTCGGTCGAGCGCGACCGGCGCTGTATCCCCGCGCTGGAGGAGCTGAGCGAGGCGTTTCCGGGGCAGCTCGACGGTGATCGACGGCGACGCGATGGCGGTCGACGCTCGATGCGCTGACCGGCGGCGCGCCCTATCATATCGTCGCCAACCTGCCGTACAACGTCGGCACCGCACTGTTCACGCGCTGGTTGGAGCCCGCAAGCTGGCCCCCGCGCTGGTTATCGCTGACGCTGATGTTCCAGCAGGAGGTTGCCGAACGCATCGTCGCGCCGGTCGGAAGTAACGCCTATGGGCGGCTTTCGGTGCTGGCACAGTGGCGTTCCACCGCGAAGATCGCGATGAAAGTCCACCGCTCGGCCTTCACCCCGCCGCCCAAGGTGATGTCGGCGGTGGTGCATATCGTGCCGGGCGACGAGCCGCCGGGGGTGAAGTTCAAAATGCTGGAACGCCTGACCGCCGCAGCCTTCGGCCAGCGGCGCAAGATGCTGCGGCAGAGTTTGAAGGCCGTGCCCGGCGCGGTCGAGGCGGCGGAAGCGCTGGGGATCGACCCGACGCGGCGGGCGGAGACGGTGAGCGTCGCTGAGTTTGTCGCGCTGGCGCGGGCATTGTCCTAAGAGCGCGATGCTCCCGGGAATGAGACCCGAACCGGATCGGGCGGCGACTCAGGCTTGCCCGGAGGCGATATGGTTTTCGTGAGCATCACCAGGCTACGCATTCGATCGTGGCGGTTCATGCCAGGCTTCGCGATCGCAGCGTTGCGCACGCGCGCGCAGGTCAGGCGCGCCGAGGGGTTTCTGGCGGGATCACTGCTTCCCGATGGCGAACGCACTTTCTGGACGATGACGCTGTGGCGAGATCAGGCCGCCATGCGAGGCTATATAGCGAGCGGCGCGCATCTGAAGGCGATGCCAAAGCTGATGCACTGGTGCGACGAGGCGAGCATCGTGCACTGGGAACAGGATGATGCGGTGGCGCCCGACTGGACCGAGGCCGACCGGCGCATGCGCGCCGAGGGCAGGCCATCCAAGCTCCGTCAGCCCTCCAGCCGTCATCGCGACCTGACCTATGCCAAGCCGCGAACAACCGGCGCCGTCGCGATGCCCGCGACGGCCGCGCAATCGGGATGCGATTAGTTCTTCTTCTCTTCCGCCTTGGGAGCCGGAACGACCTGCGCGGTCGCCGTCGCCGGTGGCCCCTTGGCGATCGCCGCCGATAGCTGGGTCGCGTCGGCGCAATTGCCGCACAGCGTCTTGAGGCGCGCGAGATTTTCCTTGGCGCGTTCGACCGCGCCCTTTTGCACCATCGCTTCGCCCTGACCGCGCAAAGCCGCCTGATCGTTGGGTTCGAGCGTCAGCGCCTCACGATAGAAGCGGATCGCCTTGCCCGGCAGACCCTGTGCGCGGGCGATTTCGGCGAGCACGAGATAGCCGGCGCGGTTGCGCGGATCGATGGCGAGTGCGCTTTCGATCAGGCCGTTGGCGGTGTCGAGATCACCGGTGGCGCGCGCCGCCTTGCCGCGTTCGAGCAGCGCGACCGACCGGGCGTCGATCTGGTCGTCGGCCCGCTGGGCGTTGAGCGAGGTCGAAACACTGAGCAACGCAAGCGCTGCAGCCGCCGACACGAGCGAGATACGCATGACAATCTCCGGACGTGGAATGGATAGGGCTATCACGCGCGCACCAGCCGCGCGACAAAAAAGCCGTCGGTCGCATCGCTGAGCGGGGTGAGGCGCATGCCCGGGCCATGCGGCGTACCGAGCGGGAGCGCAAGCGGCTCCGCGCGGAACGCCGAGTTGCGCGCGAGGAACGCCGTCGCCTGATCCGCACCCTCGGCATCGAGCAGCGAGCAGACGATGTGGATCAGCGCGCCGCCGGGGCGGACGAGCGCCGCCGCGACATCGAGCAACCGGGCCTGTGTCTCGACCAGCCGGGCGAGCCGCGCGGGGTTAAGCCGCCAGCGCGCCTCGGGATTGCGGCGCCAGGTGCCGGTGCCCGAACAGGGGGCGTCGATCAGCACGACATCAGCGCTGTCGGCCCAGTCGGCCAGCGCCTCAGGCTCGCGGTTCGGGTTGAGCAGGCGGGTTTCGACGATCTTGACCCCGGCCCGCTGTGCGCGCGGGGCAAGGCGCGAGAGGCGGGTGCGGTCGCTGTCGGTGGCGAGGATCGCCCCCTCCCCCGCCATGGCTGCAGCGAGCGCAAGCGTCTTGCCACCACCACCCGCGCACAGGTCGACCACGCGCATGCCGGGCGCTGCGGCGGCGGCGTGGGTTACCGCCTGGCTGCCGGCATCCTGCACCTCGAACCAGCCAGCGTCATAGGCGTCGCTCTTGTCCACCTGCGTATCGGCGGACAGGCGCAGCGCGAGATCGAGGCCGGGGATCGGCGTGGAATCCGGGAACGCAGCGGCGAGCTGATCGCGGTCGGCCTTCAACGGGTTGACGCGCAGGTCGAGCGGGGCGCGGTCGAGCAAGGCGGCTGCCTGATCGCCATCGACGCCCGATGCGGCGAGCGCGTCGATCAGCCAGACGGGGGCAATGCCGGGCGTAGCGGCGGGCTCACCGGGCGTGATCGGCGCAGGGCCATAGGGCGACCCGTCGAAGGTCGCGGCGAGGTCGGGGTCGCGCGCCGCCAGCGCGAGCATCGCCGCACGCCCGCTCACCGGAACCGCGCCGCACAGCCGGATCGCGTCATAGACGAGCGCGCGGATCGCACGCCGATCCTTTGACCCGGCATAGCGCCGCGCGGCGAGTTCGCGCGCGATCAGCACGTCCCCCGACGCCCCGCCCTCGCGCGCGGCGGTGAGGATCGTATCGAGCAGTTCGATGGCGGTACGCGTTCGCGCGGCTGGGGTCATCGCGGACCCTTAGGGTATCGACAGGGGTTCGGCGAGGGTTTGCGGGAACGCGCGGATCACAGCGGGGGCGAGCTTGGCCGCGAGTGCCGAGGGGGTGTCGTTGCGGGTCCCTTCCGCCTGCGCGGTGAGCGCGCTGCCACTCCACACTACTTTCTCATCCGCGCGGCTGACCAGCTCGACCGTCAGCGTGGTGACGATCAGGCCGCGCAGCTGGCGCTTGTCCGAAGGCAGCGTGACGCTGACTGCCCCGCCCCAATTGCCAAGGCCGCCCGCTGCGCCCTGTTCGCGCCCGTTCGACGCGACCGCACCGCGCGCCGCACGGGTCAGGCTGATGCGGGCGATGTAGCGGCCGCGTGCCTGCGCCGGGAGTGCGGTGAAGCGTGCGTCGAGCAACGCCTGTTCGACCGCATCGGCGAAGGTCTGACGCACCGATGCCGGAGTGGCTTCATCCTTGACCGCCTCGACCGTCACCGTGCCGGGGGTCGGCACCGGTGCGACCTGCGCGCCGGAGGCCAGTAGCACCAAAGCTGCCATCCACATCATCGTCATTCCTTTTCAAAAACTCACCGGACGCGCGTCGAATCGAGTTCGTAATCGATCCGGATCCGCACCCATTCGCCGACCTGATACTGGCCGCGCAGCCGGGGCGGGCGGACGCGGAACTGCCAGGCGGCGGCGAGCACCGCGCGGCCGATCTGCGCGCCGTCCGGATATTCGTCGAGCAGCGCGCAACTGTCGATGCGATAATCGGCGACGGTGCGGCATGCGATCAGCGCCCAGCCGGGCGGACGCGCGGTCGAGAGATAGCCGCGCAATTCGCTGTCATAAGGCTCGCGGAACCAGGATGCGGCGTAGAGCGGCTCGCCATTGGGCCCCCGCCCTTCGACGCGGCGCGAATCGCCGGGGTCGGGGCCGGGCGCCGGTGGTCCCGCGACGCGGCGCGCGGGTGCCGCCGGACCCGCAGCGGGTCGGCGCGGCAGCGTGGCGATATCCGGCAGGCGACTCAGCGGGATGTCGAGCAGCACGGGCGGTTCGGGCGCGGGATCGGCGACCACCGGGTCGGGCGTTGGCGGCGTTTCCGCATCGCGCGGCTGAGCGCGCTCGGTGGGCTGGGCCACGGCGTCGGCGGGGCGGGCGTCGGACGGCGGCTCTGGCGCGGATTCGGGTTCGGGGCTCACGCCGAACGTCGCCATTGGCACCGTCTCTTCGGGCGGGGTCAGGATCTTGGGCGCAAGGGTCAGCAGCAGCAGCGCCAGCAACAGCTCGATCAGCAGCGCCAGCGCGATCGCGACCGCGCGCGTGCCGAACCGATCACGCACGCGCTGGAGCAGCGGGCGCGTGTCTTCGACCGGGGGTGGGACGGCAATACTCGACAAGGCGCGCACGAGTTGCCCGCGCATTGCGTCGAAATGATGTCGGCCAACGATCCTCCCCCGCAACAGGGAGGAGTGCTCGCCGCTAAACCCGCTGCAGCATCGCCTCTGCAACCGCGCGTTCGAGGTCTGCCTGGGTGAAGGGCTTGTTCAGACGCAGCAGTTGGTCCGCCGCGTCGGCGGGGGTTTCGCCATAGCCGGTGGCGAGGATGATCGGCAGTTCGGGGCGCAGCGCGCGTGCCCGTGCGATCAACTCGGTGCCGGTCATGCCGGGCATCGCCTGATCGGTGACCAGCAGCGCGATATCCTCCCGCGCCTCGAGCTGGTCGAGCGCGGCGGTGCCGGAGTCGGCCTCGATCGCCTTGTGCCCCAGGTCGGTGAGCAGATCGGCGGTGTTCATCAGCACCAGCGGATCGTCATCGGCGACTAGAACCACCAGCGATCGAGTCGCTGCCCGACCCGCGACACTGCGCGGCGCGGCCACGGCGGAGCGCGCGCCGTCACCCGCAACGGGCAGCCAGATATGCGCGCAGGTGCCGCTGCCCGGATCGCTCTCGATCTCCAGCATCCCGCCATTCTGGCGCGCAAAGCCGTGGATCATCGACAGGCCAAGGCCGGTGCCCTTGCCGACGCCCTTGGTGGTGAAGAAGGGTTCGGTCGCGCGTGCGAGCGTGGCGGCATCCATGCCCATCCCCTCGTCGCGCACCGTCATCCGGACATAATGGCCCGACGACAGGCCGCGGACTTCGCCGATCACTTCGCGCTCGACGCCGTCGATGCAGATGCGTCCGCCGTCGGGCATCGCGTCGCGGGCGTTCACGACGAGGTTGACGAGCGCCATCTCGAGCTGATTGGCGTCGGCCGAGACCGCGGGCAGGTGATCGGGGAAATCGACCTCGATCCGCCAGGACGGGCCGATCGTGCGTTCGAGCAGGCCGCGCATGTCGGCGACCAATGCGGGGACGTCGATCCGTTCGGTCTTCAGCTCCTGCCGCCGCGCAAACGCCAGCATCCGCTGCGTCAGCGCCGCGCCGCGATCGGCGGCCTGCATCGAATTGTCGATCAGGCGGGTGATCTGCGCATCATCCTCGGGCAGGCGTTTGCGCAGCAGTGTGAGGCCGCTGATGATCGCCATCAGTAGATTGTTGAAGTCATGCGCGACGCCGCCAGTCAGCTGGCCGATCGCCTCGATCTTCTGCGCCTGGAACAGCGCCTCGCGCGCGACTTCCAGCTCGCGCTGCGCCTCTTCGCGTTCGGTGATGTCGCGGGTGATCTTGGCAAAGCCGATCAGCCGCCCGTCATCGTCATGGATCGCGTCGAGCACCACACTGGCACGGAAGCGGACGCCGCCCTTGCGCATCCGCCACCCTTCAGCAGCAAAGCGGCCCAGGCGGCGTGCGGTTTCGAGTGCGCGCTCGGGTTCTCCGGCGGCGCGATCCTCGTCGGGATAAAAGGTCGAGAAATGCGCGCCCATGATCTCATCCGGGGCATAGCCCTTGATCCGTTGCGCCCCGGCATTCCAGCTCGCCACCACGCCGGTGGGATCGAGCATGTAGATCGCATAGTCGGTCACGCCCTGAACCAGCAGCCGGAACTGGGTGCGGCTTTGTTCGAGCGCGGCGGCGCGCTCGGTCGCGCGGGTTTCGAGTTCGGCGTTGAGTTCGCGCAGCTGGATCGCGGTCTTGCGCAGCTCCGCCTCGGCCGCCGCACGCTCGACATGCGCCCAGCTGCGGTCGGTCACCTCGCGGATCAGCGCAACTTCATCGGCGGTCCAGACATGCGGTTCGTCGTGGTGCGCCGCCATCAGCGCGATCAGACGCCCGTCCTTGACCAGCGGCATGCAACAGGTGGCGGCGATGCCGATCGCCTGGAATGTCGCCGCCTCATGCGCGGGCAGTTCGACGGCATTGTCATCGAGGATCAGCGGACGTCCGGCGCTGAGTTCGCGCACCGCCTGTTCGCCGAATGCGGCAAAGCGGTAATGCCCGATGGTCGAGGGCAATCCCGACCGCAGCCATTCGCCCCGGATCGTCAACCCGGACCCATCGGCATCCATATCGGCATAGGCACAGTTGGATGCGCCCAGATGCTCGGCAAGCTTGGCCGTGGTGATTGCGAGGACTTCCAGCGGATCGGTTGCGCGCCCGGTGTCGCGGTCAAGCGCATCGAGGAAGCGCAGCCGCGCCTCGCTCTTGCGCAGCGCCTGTTCGGCGAGGACCGACTCGGTCGTCTCGACCACCACCGCCATCACCCCGGCGGGGTGCCCGTCATCGTCGAACACGGGCGAGTAATCGAGGTCGAGCCAGCAATCCTCGAACACGCCGGTGCGATTGAGCTTCAGCCGGTGGTTGCGGTAGGCGAGCGTGCCGCCGGCAAGGCCGACGCGCATGACATGCGCGTTGAGATCGGCGACTTCGGGCCACGCCTCCAGCACCTTCATGCCGAGCAGGCCGGGATGGCGTTCGCCGGCGAACTGCGAATAACCGTCATTGTAGATGAGATAGCCGTCCTCACCCCACAGCATCACCAGCGGGACTGGCGAATTGACGAGGAAGGCGACGATACTGCGCAGGCTCTGCGACCAGCTTTCGATCGGGCCGACGCTGGTGGCGGCCCAGTCGAACGCGGCAATGCGCGCGCCCATCTCTCCATCATTGGTCAGGAATGCCGGGACGTTCGCCGCCCGCGCCGCAGTTGATCTCACGCCCGCTCCAATACATGCCCCCGGACCGGCGCGCATGCACCGTCCCGCAGCATCAACGCGCGGGCGTAACGAATGATCCCGGGCGGGCTAAACTTTTGGGATGGGGTGATTTCTGATGCCCACACGGAGTATCGAACGACGTAAACCAAAACAATCAAGCGCGACCCATTCTAAAGGGCGCGGGCGTTGTCCGAATGGTGAATTATGCCAAGGAAGCCGTTAGCTCACGGATAAGTGACACGGCTGAATTGATGGGTGAGGCAACAACGATGCCCGTGTTGACCTCATATTTGAGTTCAGCGTTTTTGCTGCCGATGACATCCTGTTCAATGTAGCGGTACCCACTAATTACGCCGCCAATCTGCCAAGAACCCGACGCGGAATTTTTGAAGACAACCGGGCCGCCGCTGAAACCCGGATTGTTGATCCCATCAAGATAGAACTCTTTGTCCCCACCACCCGTAAGGTTCGAAACCAGAGCCCTCTTCACGAATGGCAACGGGTATCCGGACAGGAGCGTTCCGACATCCCCAAACCAACCATGAGGGAAACCGAGAAAATAGACATCTTGTCCGTAAATAATCCGCTCCATGGAAAGATCCACGGAATTTAGGATTACACCAAGCGGCAGTTGCGTGACTATAACACTGACATCAAGCTTGGGATCGTGAGCAATCTCCTGGATTACAACCGGTTCCCAATTACCGTTGCGTTGGATTTCAATCGCGTCCCCCCGCATCAAGTGCTGGACGAGATGCCTAGCAGTCACCAAACAGACGCAGCCATTCTGCTCCGTGAGGAAACCCGTTCCCGTGCACTCCTCTGCTACACGCAGATGGCGTATTTTGGTGATAATTTCAGAAACAATCATGTTCTACCGCGTCGGGTAGTTCGGTGCCTCGCGCGTGATCGTCACGTCGTGGACATGGCTTTCGCGAAGGCCCGCATTGGTGATGCGGACGAACTTGCCCTTTTTCTGCAGGTCGGGGATCGTCGCTGCGCCGGTATAGCCCATCGCCGCCTTGATGCCGCCGATCAGCTGGTGGATCACGTCCTTGGCCGGGCCCTTGAACGCGACCTGCCCCTCGATCCCTTCTGGGACAAGCTTGAGCTGATCCTTGATATCGCCCTGGAAATAGCGGTCGGCCGAGCCGCGGCCCATCGCGCCGACGCTGCCCATGCCGCGATAGGATTTGTACGCGCGGCCCTGATACAGGAAGGTTTCGCCCGGCGCTTCCTCGGTCCCCGCCAGCAGCGATCCGACCATGCAGGTCGAGGCCCCGGCGGCGAGCGCCTTGGCGAGGTCGCCCGAGGTGCGCAGGCCGCCATCGGCGATCACCGGCACGCCCGATTTGGCGGCTTCGTTGGCGGCGTCCATCACTGCGGTCAGCTGCGGCACGCCCACGCCCGCAACGACGCGGGTGGTGCAGATCGATCCGGGGCCGATGCCGACCTTCACCCCATCCGCGCCAGCGTCGATCAGCGCGCGGGTCGCAGCGGCAGT
Organism: uncultured Alphaproteobacteria bacterium; assembly: GCA_942493255.1. Lineage (GTDB taxonomy): Bacteria > Pseudomonadota > Alphaproteobacteria > Sphingomonadales > Sphingomonadaceae > Sphingomonas. Next base: position 3,285,066 of record OW818683.1, read on the forward strand.
CGCGACGTTGCCCGCGACGACCTGGACGCGGTTCGACAGCTTCTTCACCCGCTCGACCGCGCGCGCGACGTCCTTGTTATGGCCGTGCGCGGTGTCGATCACGATCAGGTCGACCTCGGCATCGACCAGAGCCGCCGTGCGCTCGAAACCCTTGTCGCCAACGGTGGTGGCGGCGGCGACGCACAGGCGGCCCGCGCCGTCCTTGGTCGCGTTGGGATAGTTCACCGCCTTTTCGATGTCCTTGACGGTGATCAGCCCGACGCAGCGGTAATTTTCGTCCACCACCAACAGCTTTTCGATGCGGCGCTGGTGCAGCAGGCGGCGGGCCTCCTCCTGCCCGACGCCGATCGACACGGTGGCGAGGTTGTCGTGCGTCATCAGCTCGCTGACCGGCTGGCCGGGATTTTCAGCAAAGCGCACGTCGCGGTTGGTGAGAATGCCGACCAGCTTGCCGTCGCCTTCGGTCACCGGAATGCCGCTGATCTTGTGCCGCGTCATCAGCGCCTGCGCCTCGGCCAGCGTGCCGCTGGCGCGGATCGTGATCGGGTTGACGACCATGCCGCTTTCGAAGCGCTTGACCTGCCGCACCGCCTCAACCTGTTCATCGATCTCGAGATTGCGGTGGAGCACGCCGATCCCGCCGAGCTGCGCCATGACGATCGCCATGTCCGCTTCGGTCACCGTGTCCATCGCCGAGGACAGGATCGGGATGTTGAGCTTGAGCGACCGCGTGACGAAGGTGCTGGTGTCCGCCATGCTCGGCAGGACCTCGCTCTCGCCCGGGTACAGCAGGACGTCGTCGAAAGTGAGGCCGAGGGGGATATCCATGGGGTGCGCCAATGTCCTGAGTCGAAGATTGGCGGCCCATGTAACCGCGCTATGTGACGGGCGCTAGGGGGTGCTGCGTCGCAGCGCGGGACAGCGCATCAGCCGTTCAGTTTCTGCAGCCATTGTTGCGCCTGTTTGGGTTCTCCAACGGCGTGCGCACCCACTTTCCCGCGCGATCGGAGAAACTCGGCGTGAAAGTCGAACGGCGGCAGCAACAGGCGCTCGCGCATCGCATTGATGTCGTCGCCCAATTCGGTCAGTTCGGCGACGATCGGCGCAGCGGCAGCCCGGCTGGCACGATCGTCATTGTGACCGAACAGGCCCCAACGCCCCGCCGCCGTCACTTCAAGCGCCTTGATCAGCGCGGCGCGATAGTCGCCCTCCAGCTCGATCCGGTGCGCGTCGAGCTTCGCCAGACGATCCGCCTTTGCCATCAGTTGTGCCCGCCCGCGCGCGCCAGCAGCGCCTTGGCGCGGTCGACATGCATTTCTTCGATCATCGCGTCCTTGTAGCGTTCGGCGCCGCCGGAGAACGCCGCGACCAGCGCGCGTGCCTCTTCCAGTTCCGCCTCGGTCGGGTCGAACGCCGCACGGGCGATGTCGATCTGGTTGGGGTGGATCAGCGACTTGCCGTCGAAGCCGAGCAGGCGGCCCTCGGCGCATTCCGCCGCCAGCCCCTCGGGATCGTCGAGGCGATTGAACACGCCGTCGAGCACCCATAATTCCCGCGCCCGCGCCGCCAGCACGACCAACTGGAGCGACAGCGCCATCTGTGCGCGGCCCGCCGCCAGGGGCAGTTTGAGCGATGCGGCAAGGTCGTTTGTACCGACGATCAGGCCGGCCAGCTCGACGCCCCAACCGGTGGTGCTGGCGATCGGGCCGACATTCATTACCCCCGCCGCGGTCTCGATCATCGCCAGCACGGGTCGGTCGGCGTAGAGCGCGGCATAGGTGATCGCCTCGGCGGTCTCGACCTTGGGCAGGATTACATGGGTCGCGGCGGATTTCTTCACCGCCTTGAGGTCCGCCTTCCAGTGGTCGCTGTCCTTGGCGTTGACACGCACGCCGAACGGGCGGTCGCCAAAGCCTTCGGCAGCCTTGACCGCCTCACGTGCCGACTCCTTGTCCTCGGCCTTCACTGCGTCCTCAAGGTCGAGGATCACCATGTCGGCGGCGAGTCCCCTGGCCTTTTCAATCGCGCGCGGGTTCGATGCGGGCAGGAACAGCGCAGTGCGCGGCGGGGCGTAAATCGCTTTGCTCATGGGCCCTCTATGCTAGGATCGGATGGACTAGGAAACCCAGGGGACGCGTGATGGAACTGACGGTCGGCGCATTTTTCATCCTGATGGTGCTGGTGCTGATGTACCTGTTCGCCAGCATCAAGATCGTCCGCCAGGGCTATCACTACACGATCGAGCATTTCGGCCGCTTCACCACCGTCGCGCAGCCGGGGTTCAACCTCTATCCGGCATTCTTCTACCGCGTGGGTCGTCGCGTGAACATGATGGAGCAGGTGATCGATATTCCGGGGCAGGAGATCATCACCAAGGACAATGCGATGATCTCCACCGATGGCGTGGTGTTCTTCCAGGTGCTCGACGCGGCCAAGGCGGCCTATGAGGTGTCGGACTTGTATGTCGCACTGCTCCAGCTGACGACGACCAACCTGCGCACGGTGATGGGGTCGATGGACCTCGACGAGACCTTGTCCAAGCGTGACGAGATCAACGCGCGGCTGCTCTCGGTGGTCGATCATGCGACGACGCCATGGGGGGTCAAGATCACCCGCGTCGAGATCAAGGACATCCGCCCGCCCGCCGATATCGTCAACGCGATGGGCCGCCAGATGAAGGCCGAGCGCGAGAAGCGCGCCAACATCCTTGAGGCCGAGGGCAGCCGCCAGTCGGAGATCCTGCGCGCCGAGGGCCAGAAACAGGCCCGCATCCTCGAAGCCGAAGGGCGCAAGGAATCCGCCTTCCGCGACTCCGAAGCCCGCGAACGCGCCGCCGAGGCCGAAGCCAAGGCGACGCAGGTCGTCAGCCAGGCGATCGAGAGCGGCGGCACCCAGTCGCTCAACTACTTCATCGCGCAGAAATATGTCGAAGCGATCGGCAAGTTCGCGACCAGCCCCAACGCCAAGACGATCCTGTTCCCGGTCGAGGCAACGCAGTTGATGGGTACGCTGGGCGGGATCGGTGAGCTGGCGAAGGAAGCATTCGGCAAGAGCGAAACTCCGGCGGCGCCCCCCACCCCGCCAGCGCGGGTGCGCCAGTCGCCGTTCGGGACGCCGCAGGAATGAGCGACTGGCTGTCGGATCAGGCCGGCTATGTCTGGCTGATCATCGCGGCGCTGCTCGCGATTTGCGAGCTGCTGATTCCGGGCGTGTATCTGACCTTCATCGCGCTCGGCGCGGCGGCGACCGGCATCCTCGCGCTGGTGTTCCCGGAGCTTGGCGCGATCGGCCAGTTTATCAGCTTTGCCGCATGGTCGACGGTCGCGGTGCTGGTCGGCAAGCGCTGGTACGGCGCGAACCCGGTGCCGAGCGCCGACCCCGACCTCAACAACCGCGCCGCGCGGATGATCGGGCAGAGCGTGACCGTGGTCGAGCCGATCACCGGCGGCACCGGCCGGGTACGCGTCGGCGATGGCGAATGGCCGGCCGAGGGACCGGACCTTGCCGCCGGGGACAAGGCGCGGATCGTCGCCGTGCGCGGCGGCGTGGTGGTGGTCGAGGCGGTGAAGGCGATCGAGGCTGACCTGCCTGACCGACCGCACGGCGATCAGACCCAGAGCAACGGCTGACGCAGCGGGAAGTTGCGGATGATCTCGGGCAGCTGCGGGTCGGGGTTCAGCCGCTTCCACAGGTCGAGATCAGCGGTGCGCCCGAGCGCCTGCCCGCCGAACAGCAACGCGACCTGACGCACCGGCAGCGCATCGAAATATTCGACGTCGGGCTTGAACGGCCAGCGCGCCTTGTCGGCGATATAGGGCGCCATGAACGCCAGCGCGCCCGCCAGCGAGCGCCCGTCTGACGTGGTAAAGCGCCACAAATCGCCATCGTCCGACGCGACATGCGCCAGCGCGGCGAGCACGTCGAGGTTGAACAGGCTGTAGCTATACGGCTTGGTCCGGGCGAGTTCGCGCGGCTGACTCCCGTCCGGCGCGATCTGATCGGGGATCAGGCGCGTGCGGAAGCGGTCGCGGACGAAGCTGCGCACCGGTTCATCGTCGACCAGCCGCGCAAACTCCGCCGCCTGCAGCGCCCAGCAACTGCCGTGATTATTCCGCTCTTCGCGCTCGTCGGTGCCGTTCTTCGACGTGGTGACCCAGTGGAGGTAGGCGCGGAACCAGTCGCGGATCGCATCGGCGTGGGCGAGGCGGAAGCGCTGCGGGGACCCGCTGTCGAGCACCGCGACCGCGCGCGCGACCTCCACCAGATGCAGCGTATCGATCACGCCAATCCCGCGCCCGGTGTTGATGCCGATGAGCGCCTGAGCGAAATCGAGGTGGGCCGCCATCCGCGTTTGCGGATCGACGAACCAGGCATTGAGGTGGCGCTGGGCGTGGCGGGCATAGCGCAGATCGCCGGTGAGCCGCCACGCCGCGACCAGCGCGGGCACCTGCACACTCAGGCGGATCAGCGCCTGACGGTGCGCATCAAACCGCGCCGGGTTGGAATAGCCGTCGCGACGGACATAGGGGCCACCGGGATCCGCAGGGTTGGGCCACCAGTAATCGCCCTCCGAATAATAATCATGGGCCGTTCCGGGGCTGCGCTCGGCGCGGAAGGCGGTGATCGTCACCGGCTGTTCGGCGAGGTAGCGCTTGGCGCCACGCAGGATGCGGCGACGGTCGATCACCGCGATGTCTAGCGGCGCGGTCTGCGCTTTCGCGGGGATGGAGCCCCACGCGGCCAGCGCCATGCCGCCAGCCAGTATCGCACGCCGTTCGATCCCCATCGGCCCATCCTCTCCGTGATGCTTAATGTCATACAACTTGGCGATCATCGTGCAACCGTCCGGTCGGGGTGGCATGCGCGGCGCGCTGCGCTAAGGTAACCGCTGCAACCACCCCCTCCCGCGTATCCGGAGCCCGCATGACCCCCACCCGCCGCCAGTTCCTTGCCTCGACCGCCAGCTTCGCCGCGCTCCCCACCCTCCCCGCCTGCGCCAGCCAGAGCTGGCCATCGGCGGATGCGGCGGCCGATGCGCTGCTGAGCGCGACCGCCGAGCAGTTGCTGACCAACTCGCCCGAAAGCGCGACCTCACTCGGCATCGACAAGGGCGAGCGCACGCACCTGCGTTCGATGGTCGAGGATCGCAGCATTGCAGGCCGCGCGAAGGTCGCCGAGGGGCTGCGCGCGCGGATCGCCCAGCTCGACGCGCTCGACCGCAAGGCGCTGTCGCCGGTGATGCAGACCAATGTCGATGTCGTGCGCACCGCGTTTCAGGTCGGGGTGGACGGCATGGCATTCGGTTATGGCGATGTCGCGGTCGGCGGGTGGCGCAACGCCCCCTATGTCGCGGTCCAGAATGTCGGCGCCTATCTCGACATGCCCCGTTTCCTCGACAGCGAGCACAAGGTCGAGAGCGCGGCGGATGCGGCATCGTGGCTGGCGCGGTTCGAGGGCTGGGCCGGGCAGATCGACGGCGAGACCGAGCGGCTCAAGATTGCGTACGACAAGGGCGTCATCGCGCCCGACTTCCTGCTCGACAAATGCCTGCGCCAGATCGCGCTGACCCGCGGCACCGATGCCGGGAAATGGGAGCTGGTCGAGAATTTCACGGGCAAGAAGGTCGTGACCGGCGATCAGGCGGTGGCCGCGGCGAAGCTGGCGGCGGGCAAGATCGCCCCCGCGCTCGACCGCCAGATCGAAGAACTCAAACGCCACCGCGCCAAGGCGACGAGCGATGCGGGCGTGTGGAAATTCCCCGACGGCGAGGCCTATTACGCCTGGGCGTTGCGCGCCGGCACCACGACGACGATGACGCCGGACGAGGTCCACAAGGCCGGGCAGGATGAGCTGAAGGCGCTCCAGTCCGAGATGAATACCATCCTCAAAAAGCTCGGCTACTCGAAGGGGACGGTCGGCGCGCGGATGACCGCGCTCGGCAAGGATGACAAATTCCTCTACCCCGACACCGATGCCGGGCGGCAGGAAATCCTCGCTTACATGACCAGGACGATCGAGGACATGAAGGCGAAGATGCCGCAGGCGTTCCACACTTTGGTGCGCGGCAATGTCGAGGTGAAGCGCCTGCCGCTGGCCGAGGAGCCGGGCGCGCCGGGTGCCTATGGCGGCGCGGGATCGATCGACGGCACCGTGCCGGGCCGGGTGTGGCTCAACCTGCGCACCACGCATCTGCACACGCGCTACAGCCTCGCCACCCTAGCCTATCATGAAGGCATTCCGGGCCATGCGTGGCAGGGCGAATATACGTTCAAGCTGCCGCTCGTCCGCTCGCTGCTGGCGTTCAACGCCTATAGCGAGGGCTGGGCGCTCTACGCCGAGCAATTGGGCGCGGAGCTGGGGGCGTATGACAGCGATCCGGTCGGGCGGCTGGGCTATCTTCAAAGCCTCGCCTTCCGCGCCTGTCGTCTGGTGGTCGATACCGGGTTGCATGCCAAGCGCTGGACGCGGCAACAGGCGATCGAATGGTTCGCCACCGCCAATGGCTCATCGGTCGAGGAAGTCAGCGGCGAGGTCGACCGCTATTGCAGCTGGCCGGGTCAGGCGTGCGGATACAAGCTCGGCCACACCGCGATCAATCGGCTGCGCACCAAGACACAGCGCGAATTGGGGTCGCGCTATGATTTCCGTGGCTTCAACGACGCGCTGGTGCTGGGCGGCGGCGTGCCGCTGACCGTGCTGGAGAGCGTGATCGACCGGCATATCGCCAGCCGGAAGGGGTAGCCCCCTTCCCGCTGGCGTCGCGTCACTTCTTGCCGAACAGGCCCGATGCGATGCCGGTCAGGTCGTTGAGCGGATTGCCGTCACCGTCACGGTCGAGCGCGCCGAGGATGCCGGCCGCGCCGTCGGTCTGCAGCATCGTCGCGAACTTGCCGAGCGCGCCTTCGCCGCCGATCTGCGCGATCAGGTCCTGCATCTTGTCGAGCGGCAGGCCGGTCGCGGCGGCGGCACCCTCGGCCGTGTCGCCGGCCATCTGATGGTGCTGCGCCAGCGCCTGCACCGCAGATTGGACATGTTCGGGCGACAGGCCGACCTTGGCCGCGAGATTGGTGAGGCCGTCGGTCCCGCCGACCTGACCGAGAATGGTGTCGAGGATGCTCATCTGCGTCGCTCCTTGCGTGGGGAAATGCCCCGCGCGATCCTACGCCGCCGGATGGAGCACGTCGAGGCGCGCGATCACCGCGCGGACGCCGTCATCGCTCGCGATGGCGAGGTCGATCGGACGCCCGTCCAATCCATCGTCATGCGCGTTGAGGAACTCGAGCACGGCCGCATTGTCGCGCAGCCGTTCCCAGACGAGCGTCGCCACGCGGCCCTGACGTGCGACGGCGTCGGGCGCCAAGCGCGGCTTGTCGCTGTGGCGGCGGAACTGGCGCGTGCGCGGCTTGTCGGTTTCGGCAGGGGTCGGGGTCAGCATGGCGCGCGCGTCAGCGACCCTTCCTCGCCCAGCGCGCTGCGCAGCACGCGGATGCGGTCGGCATAGCCGCGCGCGAGGTCGCGATGCGACCGGGTGGCGCACAGGCAATCCGATGCCTTGGCACGCATCAGCGAGACCTGATGGCGATAGAGAAGGTAGTTGAGGTCCATGAAGCGGCTCCCGTCGTGTAAGCGGGAGCGCGAAGAATCTCTCAGTCGTCGGCGCCTACGGAGCAATGTGCCGACGATGATTGCTATATAGGTGAGCGACCGGAAAATAGCCAGCGCCATCCCCCGCCGAAACGTGTCGGCGGAGGATGGTGAAGGGATCAGGCGGGCTCGGTTGCCTTGCTGCGGCTCTGCGGTGCAGCCTGGCGCACGCCCTCGTCGACATGATCCGCGAACTGCGCGAAATTGGCAACGAATTCGTCGACCAGCTTGGCGGCGGTCGCGTCATACTCGCCCTTGTCCGCCCAGGCGGCGCGCGGGTCGAGCATGTTGGGGTCGATGTCGCCGACCGCGACCGGGACCATGAAGCCGAAATTGGGGTCCTGACGGAACTCCGCATCCTTCAGGCTGCCGTCGAGCGCTGCGTTGAGCAGTGCGCGGGTGACGCGGATCGGCATGCGCTTGATCCCCGGCATCGTCGCCTTGCCGCCGCTCCAGCCGGTGTTGACCAGCCAGCAATCGACCCCGCCCTTGGCGATCCGCTCCTTGAGCAAATTGCCATAGACCGACGGGTGTCGCGGCATGAACGGCGCACCGAAACAGGTGGAGAAGGTCGCCGACGGCTCGGTCACGCCGATCTCGGTCCCCGCGACGCGCGCAGTATAGCCCGAGAGGAAGTGATACATCGCCTGCTCCGGCGTCAGCTTCGCGATCGGGGGCAGCACGCCATAGGCATCGGCGGTGAGGAAGATGATGTTCTTCGGCACCGGGCCGAGATTCTTCTCGCTCGTGTTCGGGATGAAATCGAGCGGGTAGGACCCGCGGCTATTCTCTGCCAGGCTGTTGTCGAACAGGTCGATCTCGCGCGTTTCCGCATCCATCACGACATTCTCGAGCACCGTGCCGAACCGCTTGGTGGTCGCGAAAATCTCCGGCTCGGCTTCCGCCGACAGGTTGATCATCTTGGCGTAGCAGCCGCCCTCGAAATTGAAGACCGCGGTGTCGGACCAGCCGTGCTCGTCATCGCCGATCAGCGTACGGCTGGCATCGGCCGACAGCGTCGTCTTGCCGGTGCCCGACAGGCCGAAGAACACCGCGGTGTCGCCGTCCGGACCGATATTGGCCGAACAATGCATCGGCATGATGCCCTTCACCGGCAGCAGATAGTTGAGCAGGCCGAACACGCTCTTCTTCATTTCGCCAGCATAGGCGGTGCCGCCGATCAGGATCAGCTTTTCGGTCAGATTGACCGCGATCACGGTCTCGCTGCGGCAGCCATGCTTGGCGGGGTCCGCCTGGAAGCTCGGCAGGTCGATGATCGTATATTCGGGGTCGAAGCCGGGCAGTTCGTCCGCTTCCGGCCGGCACAGCAAAGTGCGGATGAACAGGCTGTGCCACGCGAATTCGTTGACGACGCGGACGCGCACGCGATGCTCGGGCTGCGACCCGCCATAGAGGTCCTGGACGAACAGCGTGTCCTTGGCGCCGAGCGCAGCGAGGAAATCGGTCTTGAGCGCCGCGAAATGCTCGGGCGTCATCCCGACATTGGTGCTGCCCCACCAGACGCTGTTCTCGGTCTCGGCATCGCGGACGATGAACTTGTCCTTGGCGCTGCGCCCGGTGTGCTTGCCGGTTTCGACGACCAGCGGCCCATCCTTGGCCATGCGGCCCTCACCGCGCTGGATCGCATGTTCGACCAGCGGCGCGGTCAGCAGGTTCCAATGGACAGGCTTATCCGCCGCGACGCCCAGCGCGTCGAGGCCGATCTTCGGGGTACGATCGATCACGTCTCTCTCCTCACGCCGCGCCTCTCCGCACGGCATTGCATTCGTATGCGTGGAGTCGCGCATAGGCGGCGGAAAAAAGGGGGGTCAACAACAGTAACCGGTGTCAATTGTGACCGAATGCGCTTATTTTCGGTGACAACGCTGACCTGTTGCAAAGGGGTTGGGGAGTCCGGCGTTGTCGACCGGACGAAGGGTCGAGCCGCCGACTCCGCCGCGTGGCTTCAGCCCGCAGCTACCGCGCGGATCAGCCCCAGTTCGAGCCAGTGGTGCAGCATAACGCCCGCCGCCGACGCTGCGGCTTCCGGAGCCATCTGCTCGGCCAATGTGGCGCAAAGATCGCCAAATGCCGCGCCAGGTAGCAGCGCGTCCAGCGCCGCGCCCTCCTGATCGGACAGCAGGACAAATACCGCCTCCTCGCCCTCGCGCCAGACCAGCACCCATTGGCGCTGTTCCAGCGGCTCGACCACGGCATCCCCCGCCGCGCCGGACAGCGACTGCCACAGACGGGCAAGGTGATGGGTGACGGGGCGCAGCGCCGTGCCCGCGATCGGCACGATAGTCAGATGTTCCCATTGCTCAGCCCCAAACCCAGCCGTCGCCGTCGCGAACCCGGCATGCGTCAGCGGCGCATCGTTGGCGGCGGTAAAGGCCCGCTGCATCGCCCATTCGAGCCAGGCCAGCTCAGCGACATCAACATCATGAGCGAACAGCGCGGCGCAGCTTTCTGCAAATCCCTCCCCCGCCCGGTCAATCGTCCAGGATGAGGGCGGATGCGCGATCAGATGGTGCGCCGCCGCCTGATGAAAGGCTTGCGGGCCGACCAGCCGCGCGGTGCGCTCATAGCTTTCGCCGAGCACGTCGAGCAGCCGCGCGCGATAGGCGTTGCGGTACACCGCCATCCCGGCCGCGCGCGATGCATCCCATCCGGGTGGCAGCGGCGCATCATCGTCGTGCAGGCAGGCGAGAAACGCGTCCTGAAGCTGGACGAGCGCGGTCACGCCGCGGCCTCCAGCCGGGCGGTCGCGCGCGCCTGATTGAGTTCGGCCAGGAGTTCGGGGAGCGGCGGGATCGCGTCATCGCGCTCGATCATCACAGCCACCGGCCCAAGCATCGGCATCACGCTGGCGAAGAGCGCCCAGACGGCATCGCAGACCGGGCGATCATGGGTATCGATCACGATCTCCCCCGGCGTGTGCCCGGCCAGATGCACCTGTCGCACCCGGTCGGCAGGGATGCCGGCGAGATAGTCGAGCGGGTCGAAGCCGTGGTTGCACGCGCTGACGTAGATGTTGTTGATGTCGAGCAGCAGGTAGCAGCCGGTGCGGCGGCTCATCTCGGCAAGGAACTGCCATTCGGCGAATTCGTCCTGCGGGAAGGACAGATAACTCGACGGGTTTTCGAACAGCATCGCGCGGCCCAGCCCCTCCTGCGCGCGATCGATATTGTCGCACACCAGGTCGAGCGCAGCGCGGGTCAGCGGCATCGGGAGCAGATCATGGCTGTTATGCGCGCTGGTGCGGGTCCAGCACAGATGATCGGACACCCATAGCGGGTCGATCCGGTCGGCCAGCGTCCGCAGGCGCGCAAGATGGTCGTGATCGAGGCCATGCGCCGATCCGATCGACATCGACACGCCATGCAGGATGACCGGGAGCTTCGCGCGGACCTGTTCGAGGATGCGCAGCGGGCGCCCGCCATCGACCATGAAGTTTTCCGAGATCACCTCGACAAAATCGACCGCGACCTCGTCTTCGAGAAAGTCGCGATAATGGTCGCGGCGCAGGCCGAGGCCGAAGCCGCCAAAGGGGCTTAGTGAAGTCATCGCATCGTTCCTCGACGGCGGAAAAAATCGGTCCGGCGGACCAGGGGTTCGGGGGTCGGCCCGCCGGACCGGGGTCGGATCAGCCGAGGTCGCCGATCGTTCCGCCCTTCGAGAGGCATTCACCGGCCTTCATCGCCTTGAAGCCATGGCCCTTGCATGCATTCTGGCCCTTGCACTGATGCTCGGCAGTAGCGCAGTCGGACTGGCCCTTGCAGCTGTGCAGGCCATAGCAATGGACGGTGTCCTGCGCCCCGATCGCGCGGCCCTTGCTGCCGGCAGGCGTATCGGCGGCGAACGCCGAGAACGAACCCAGCGCGATGGCGGCGGCGGTGGCGGCGATGGATGCGGCGGTGCGCGTTGCGGTCTTCATGTCCCAATTCCCTTGAAATGAGGCTCGTGCGGAAGCGCACATCGACCAGTTCGCCGCAGACATTGCTGCGGTTACAGTCGCACCATTTTTTGCGGCGCTGTAACCGCGCCCGCGATCCCGGCGAATGAGGGGCTGTGCCGATGATGCAACGCGTCGGCATCCCCAAATGTCGGAGATGATGACGATGAATGCTTCCACCCTTGCCCGGTTCGCCGGGCTCGCCGCAACCGCCGGCCTCGCCGCCGCCATCAGCACCGCCCCGGTCGCCGCGCAGAAGCCAGAAATGGAAAAATGCTACGGCGTTGCCAAGGCAGGCAAGAATGACTGTGCGGCGGGTCCGGGCACCAGCTGTGCCGGCACCTCGACCCGCGACTATCAGGGCGACGCATGGAAGCTGGTACCTAAGGGCAGCTGCGAAAAGACCGCGACGCCCAAGGGCAATGGCGCGCTGAAGCCGATCAAGCGCTGATCCCCCGGTACCAGACAGGACATCCACATGCAGCGCATCGCATCTTTGTACGATCGGGCCATCAGGCTTGTCGGCTCGCGACCGGCAGAGAGCCTTGCGCTGCTGCTGGTGCGGGTCGCGCTTGCCGGCGTTTTCTGGCGCGCGGGCCGCAGCAAAGTCGAGGAGGGCAGCTGGTTTACGATCAGCGACGCCACCCGCTATCTGTTCGAAAACGACTATGGCGCGGTCCCCTTGCCGCCCGAAATCGCCGCGCCGATGGCGGTAGCGGCCGAGCATCTGTTTCCTGCGCTGTTGCTGATCGGGCTGGCGACGCGGCTGTCGGCAACCGCCTTGCTCATGATGACGCTGGTGATCCAGCTATTCGTCTATCCCGATGCCTGGTGGACGACGCACATCCTGTGGGTCGCGCTGGCAGGAATGCTGATCGTGCGGGGCGGCGGCGTGCTATCGCTCGACGCGACGATCGGCAGCTGGCGGCAGGCGCGCGGCTGACCGCGGGACGGACGGAAGGGGGCGATGATTACTGATGAAGCCACCTTCGTGCGGCTGATGATCGCGTCGCAGGCGGGCGACCGCCGCGCCTACACGGTGCTGCTCACCGAAACGCAGTTGTGGCTGGAGCGCTATTTCCGCCGCCGCGTCGCGCCTGCCCAGCTCGATGATCTGGTTCAGGACGTGCTGCTGGCACTGCACGCCAAACGGGCGACCTGGGACGCGACGCGGGCGTTCCTCCCTTGGCTCGCCGCTATCGCCCGCTATCGCTGGATCGACCATCTGCGCCGGGTGTACCGCGCCGGCGAAGACGCGCTGGAGGATCAGGACTCGGCCGAGGATAGCGAAGAAGAAGCAGTCCTGGCGCGGATGAGCCTGGAGCGGCTGTTCGTCCACCTCCCCCAGCGCCAGTGCGAGGCGATCGAGCTGGTCAAGATCAAGGGGCTGTCCGTCACCGAGGCAGCCGAACGAAGCGGTCAGAGCGAAAGCCTGATCAAAGTGAACATTCATCGCGGATTGAGAAAGCTCTCCGCGCTCGTAGAAGAGGCCGACTGACCATGGACCGCCCGCCGTCCCCCCTGATCGCCCAGCTCGCCGACGAGCTCGAACCCGTTCGCCCCATCCGGATGGTCCACGGCTTTGCGCTACTCGCGCTGGCGACCGTGCTGACGATCGGTCTGGTCGCGCTGTGGCAGGGGCTGTGGTCTGGCCCGGTGCAGGGACAAGCGGCGGCGATCTTCTTCATCGCCAACGGCCTGATCGGACTGGTCGGCCTCGCCTCGGCGCGCGCGGTGGTGCGGATGGCGGTGCCTCGGGTCGGCGCTCGGCACGACGGCGCACGCTGGCTGCTCGCCGCGCTCGCGCTCCTGCCGGTGACCGCGCTGTTGTTCATGGCGATTGAGGGCAATCTGGCGGGGCATGACCACGCCGCCGACGGGCTTCACTGCTTCCTCTCCGGCACCGCGAGCGGACTGCTGGTCGCCGTTGCGCTGGTAATCTGGCTACGCCGTGGCGCGCCAGTCGCACCGAATGTCGCCGGACTCTATACCGGCATCGCCGCCGGCGCGCTCGGCAGCTTCGCCTGGGGCCTGTCCTGCCCGGTGGACACGATCGCACATCTCGGCATCTGGCACGTCGCGCCAGTCGCGGTGTCGGCCACGCTGGGGAGATTCATCCTCCCGCGATACATCCACTGGTAGGGCTGACGCGGCGACACGCTGCGACTTAAACCACCGCCGTCCCCTCCCCCGTTGAGCCCCGCCCCACATTCCGCTACCCCGTCCCCCATGACCGCAACGATTGCGCTGGTCGATGACGACCGCAACATCCTGACGTCCGTGTCGATCGCATTGCAGGCCGAGGGGTTTGTGACGCGGGTCTATTCGGACGGAGAGGCGGCGCTGAAGGCGCTGGTCGATAATCCGCCCGAGCTGGCGGTGCTCGACATCAAGATGCCGCGCATGGACGGGCTCGAGCTGCTGCGGCGGCTGCGGGAGAAGAGCCAGATCCCGGTGATCTTCCTGACCAGCAAGGATGACGAGCTGGACGAGGCGCTGGGCCTGGCGATGGGGGCAGACGATTACATCGCCAAGCCGTTCAGCCAGCGGCTGTTGATCGCCCGCATCCGCGCGATCCTGCGCCGGACCGAGCTGGTCGCGGCGACGGCGCAAGGCGAAGAGGCGCCGGCCGCCGAGGCGCAGCCGGTGATCGAGCGCGGCCCGCTGACGATGGACCCGGCGCGGCACAAGGTGACTTGGAAGGGCGACAACGTCACGCTGACCGTCACCGAGTTCATGATCCTCGAAACGCTCGCCCAGCGGCCCGGCATCGTCAAGACGCGCAACCAGCTGATGGATGCGGCGTATCAGGACGACATCTACGTCGATGACCGCACCATCGACAGCCATATCAAGCGCGTGCGCCGCAAGTTCCGGCAGGTCGATCCCACATTCGACGCCATCGAGACACTCTATGGCGCCGGATATCGCTTCTCCGACGAATAGGCCCGCCACGACGCGGGAAGAGCGCGACTTGTCGCTGCGCTGGTCCGGCCGGGTCAGCCTGACGCCGCGCATTCTGGCGGTGAACATCTTTGCGCTGGTGATGCTGGCGGGCGGGTTCTTCTACCTCGACAGCTATCGCGCGCGGATCGTCGATAGCCGCGTCGAACAGGCGAGCCGTGAGGCGCGGCTGATCGCCCAGGCCGTCGCGATGACCCCGCCCGCCGACCGCACCGCGCTGATCGAACGCGTGGCGAGCGAGGCCGATATCCGCATCCGGCTATATGATCGTGCGGGGCGGATGACGCTGGATACGCGCGCGCTGGGTCTCAACAATTTCGTGCTGCGCGATCCCGACAAGGATCCGTGGAACCAGAGCGCGGCGCGCTTCCTCGACGCGGTGTTCGACACCGTCGCGGGCGCCGACCGGGCGCAGCAGTTTCGCGAACGCGCGCCCGCCAAGGGCCTCGACTGGCCCGACCTTGCCGCAGCATTGCGGACCGGCGAATCCAGCGCGACCGTGTGGCGGGCGCCCGATCGCACGCCGGTGATCACCGCCGCCGCGCCCTATGGGCCAGAGGGGGCGGTGTTCACCAGCTCCAACGCGCGCGACATTACCCAGCGGGTGCGGATCGAGCGGTTCCGGCTGGGGCTGGTGCTGGCGTTCACGGCGGGGCTGTCGGTATTCCTGTCGCTATTCCTCGCGCGCACCATCGTCCGTCCGCTGCGCCGCCTTGCCCGCGCCGCAGTGCGGGTGCGGCTTGGGCGTGCGCGCGAAGTGGTGGTGCCGCGCCTGCCCGAGCGGCGCGACGAAATCGGCCACCTCGCCCGATCGCTGTCGGACATGAGCCTCGCCTTGCGTGCGCGGATCGACGCGACCGAGGCGTTCGCCGCCGATCTGGCGCATGAGATCAAGAACCCGCTCGCCTCGCTGCGCTCCGCCGTCGACAGCCTGATGGCGGTGCGCGACCCGGCGCTGCAGGAACAGTTGCTGGCGGTAGTGCGCGACGATGTGCTGCGGCTCGACCGGCTGATCAGCGATATTTCGGAGGCATCGCGGCTCGACGCGCAGCTCTCGCGCGCCAAGTTCGATCCGGTCGATCTGTCGGCGATGCTCGCGGCAATGGTCGAGGAGCGCGGCAACCGCGGGGTGGAGCGCGACATCCGCCTGCGCTTCGACGCGCCGATGGGGCCGATGCCGCGCGTGATGGGCGAAGGCGCGCGGCTGGAACGGGTGTTCGCGAACCTGATCGACAATGCCGTGTCCTTCTCCCCCGATGGCGGCACGGTCGCGCTGTCGCTGACCGCAGCGGGCGACATGCTTGAGGCGCGGGTCGAGGACGAAGGGCCGGGCGTGCCGGAGGAAGCGCGCGAGGCGATCTTCCGCCGCTTCCACACCGACCGGCCCGCAGGGGAGGAATTCGGCAAGCATTCCGGGCTAGGGCTTGCGATCGCGCGGACCATCGTCGAAGGCCATCAGGGCAGCATCGACGTGGAGACGCGCGAAGACCGGATGCAGGGCGCGCGCTTCGTCGTCCGCCTGCCGTTCGTGCAGCCGGGGTGAGAGAGCGGGGAGTGTAGAGCTTGGCGATCCTGTCTTCCGAAACGCTGCATGCGTCGTGCGTCGCGATCGATGGTCGCGCGGTGCTGATCGAGGGGCGGTCGGGTGAGGGCAAGTCCGACCTGGCACTGCGGCTGATCGACCGGGGCGCGCTGCTCGTGTCCGACGATTACACGATCTGCACGCGGCGCGATGGCGTGCTGCACGGCGCGGCACCGGCGACGATTGCGGGCAAGATCGAGGTGCGCGGGATCGGCCTCGTCACCCTGCCCCACGCCGACAGCGCGCCGATCGCGCTGCTCGTCACCATCCTCGACGCGCCCCCGCGCATGCCGGAGGGGCCACAGACGCGGAAGATCGCCGGGGTCGATGTGCCCGTGGTGGCGCTACCCGCCCTCGAACCCTCCGCGCCGATCAAGGTCGAACTGGCGCTGCGCCATCTGACGGAGCTGAAACGATGAGCAAGCGGCGGCCCAAGCAAATCCTGCTGGTCACCGGCATGTCGGGCGCGGGCAAGTCGACCGTGTTGCGCACGCTGGAGGATCTGGGCTGGGAAGTGGTCGACAACCTGCCCCTGCTGCTGCTCAATCGCCTGCTCGATACCGACCCGCCCGAGGGCAGTGACGGCGACGAGCGGCCGCTGGCGATCGGCATCGGCACCCGCACCCGCGCATTCGACGCCGACAGCATCGTGCGCCGCATCAAGAAGCTGCGCGACGAGCGTGGGTACGACATGGGGACGCTGTTCCTCGACTGTTCGGGCGCGGAGCTCGAGCGCCGCTATTCGGAGACGCGCCGCCGCCACCCGCTGGCGCTCGACCGCCCCGCCAGCGACGGAATCCACCGCGAGCGCGAACTGCTTCAGCCGCTGCGGCGTTGGGCCAATCGGGTAATCGACACCACCACCCTGTCGTCGAACGAGCTGACGCAGCAGATTCGCAAGAGCTTCTCCGGTCCCGGCCTCGGCGAGACGGTGGTTTCGGTGATGTCGTTCGGCTTTGCGCGCGGCGTTCCGGCGGGCGCGGACCTGGTGTTCGACATGCGCTTCCTGCGCAACCCGCACTGGGTCGAATCGCTGCGTCCGGGCACCGGCAAGGACGCTGATGTCTCCGCTTATGTCGCCGATGATCCGGCCTATGCCGAGGCGATTACCCGGATCGAGGAACTGATGCTGCTCCTCCTCCCCCGCTATCAGGCGGAGGGAAAATCCTATGTTACCATCGCCTTTGGCTGTACCGGCGGGAGACACCGGTCGGTCCATGTCGCCGAACGCGTCGCTGGCCGGTTGCGCGAAGCGGGTTTTTCGCCCACGGTAACGCATCGTGACTTGCAAACCGCGCCGCAGGACTCGCTAGAAGGCCCGCCGGCTGCAAGATGAACCGCATGGGACAAGCGTAAAGACATGATTGGACTGGTACTCGTGACGCACGGGCGGCTCGCGGAGGAGTTCGTCGTCGCGATGGAGCATGTCGTGGGCAAACAGGAACGCATCGCGACGATCGCGATCGGGCCGGACGACGATATGGAGGGCCGACGCGCCGATATCGCGACCGCGATCGGTGAAGTCGATGGCGGGCGCGGCGTGATCCTGCTGACCGATCTGTTCGGCGGCACCCCGTCCAACCTCGCCATTTCGCTGCTGGAGGCCGGCAAGGTCGAGGTGATTGCGGGCATCAACCTGCCCATGCTGATTCGCTTGGGCGGCGCGCGCAAGACGATGAAGGTGACTGAGGCCGTCGCCGCCGCGCGTGAAGCCGGACGCAAATACATCACCGTCGCATCCGAGGTTCTGGGCGAGGCCGCCGCTTGAGCCGGGTCAGCCGCACCGTCCTGATCGGGAACCGCCGCGGACTGCATGCGCGGGCGAGCGCAAAGTTCGTCACGCTCGCCTCCTCCCAGCCGTGCGAGTTGACCGTCGAAAAGGACGGCAACGCGGTCACCGGTACGTCGATCATGGGCCTGATGATGCTGGGCGCGGCGATGGGCGACACGATCACGATCAGCGCAGCCGGCGACGGCGCCGAGGACGCGGTGCTCAAGTTGGTCGAACTGGTCGAGGATCGCTTCGGCGAGGATTGAGTTCATCACCCTGCCTCACTATGTGTATCTTTGAGCCAAAGGATACACATCATGCGCACGAACATCGTGATCGACGACGAGCTGATGGCAGACGCCATGAAGGCAAGCGGCGCCAAGACGAAGCGCGAAGCCGTTGAAGAGGCCCTCCGCACGATGATTCGGCTTCGTGGCCAAGAGGAAATCCGCAAACTTCGCGGAAAAATCCATTGGGTAGGCGATCTGGACGCGATGCGTACCGACTGATGATCTTGGTCGATACAAGCGTGTGGATCGACTATTTACGCGGGACACCGACTGCTCAGACTGAAACGCTGGATCGATTGCTGCAAGGCGAAGGTCCGCTGCTCGGCGATCTTATCTTGGCGGAGGTTCTGCAAGGCTGCGATACCGACCGCGATTTCGCGCGTACCAAATTCGCATTGGACAATCTAAGGTTGATCGAAATCGGCGGTGGGGCAATTGCGGTGAAGGCGGCACAGAACTACCGCGCGCTTCGCAAGATCGGCATCACCGTGCGCAAAACGATCGACACGCTGATCGCGACCCGCTGTATCGTCGATAACATCCCGCTTCTCTATTCCGACCGGGATTTCGACCCGTTCGTCGAGCATCTTGGACTGATCCCGTGCCCCGCGAAATAACCGCCTTTTCCAACCCGCTGGTCAAGCGGGTCCGCAGTCTGCGCGACAAGAAGCATCGTCGCGACGAGGGGCTGTTCCTCGCCGAAGGGCTGCGCATCCTGACCGAGGCGCGGGAGGCGGGGCATCTGCCGGCCTATCTGTTCTTCGCCAAGGGGCACGACACCCACCCGCTGGCGCAGGAACTGATCGCCGCGACCGAGGCTGCGGGCGGTGAGGTCATTCAGACGGATAACGACATCCTGTCCAAGCTGTCGGGCAAGGACAATCCGGGGGCCGTGGTCGGCGTTTATGCCGAACTGCCCACCGACCTTGCCCGCATCGACCGCAGCACCGCGCCGATCTGGCTGGTCGCCGAGCGGCTGCGCGATCCGGGCAATCTCGGCACGATCCTGCGCACCGCCGATGCGGTCGGTGCGGGTGGCCTGATCCTGGTCGACGAGTGCGTCGATCCGTTCAGCGTCGAGGCGGTGCGCGCGAGCATGGGCGCGCTGTTCACGATCCCGATCGCCCGCGCGCCTTGGGCGGAGTTCCACAGCTGGCTGGGGTCCGGGCCGGGCCAGCTGGTCGGCCTCGCGCTGGAGGGCGCGGTCGATTACCGCGCGCCCGACTTCGCCGCGCCGGTATTCCTGCTGACCGGAAACGAGGCGCAGGGCTTGCCGCCGGCATATGCCGCGGCGTGCGACGTGCGGGTGAAGATCCCGATGCTGGGCAAGGCCGACAGCCTCAACGCCGCGGTTGCGACTGCCGTAATGGCGTACACCGTGCTCGACCGGATCCGCCCCGCCAGCTGACCCGGACTGTTGCCAAACGGCGACACTCCCGCCGCTCCGTCGATACGCGCTTGGAACAATATCGCGATTCCGTGCGTCGAACCGGGCATGTCTGGAGACGAGCCGATGTTTTACGACACACCCTTCACCGCCGCCCACAGCGGCTACCGCGTTGCCTTTCGCCCGGGGGAGCAGAATATCTGCCCCGGATGCGGCCAGTCGCACTGGATGATCGGGCGGATGACCGCCGAGTGCGCCTTCTGTGCCACGGCACTGCCGATCAACAATGGCGGCAGCATCGGCGGCAGCAGCCTCCACACCCGTCAGGGCGCCAGGACGATCGCGGCGTAATTACACGGGGGGAGGTTGGTAAGCCGCCTCCCCCGCGCTATGGCGCGCGCCATGACTGGCGCACCCCTCACCCTCTACAACAGCCTCACCCGCGCGCTCGAACCGTTCGCGCCGATCGATCCGGCCAAGGGCGTGCGCGTCTATTCGTGCGGGCCGACGGTCTACAGCGACCCGCATCTCGGCAATCTGCGCGCCTATGTCTTCACCGATACGCTCAGCCGCGTGCTGCGGTGGAAGGGGCACCGCCTCACCCATGTCCTCAACATCACCGATGTCGGCCATCTGACCTCCGACGCCGATGCGGGCGAGGACAAGATGGAGGCAGCGGCGAAGAAGCGCGGCATGAGCGCGTGGGAGATTTCGCGCCACTATGCCGATGTGTTCCGCCGCAATTTGCGCGACCTCAACATCCGCACCCCAGATCACATGCCGCTGGCGACCGATTACGTTGCCAGGATGATCGACTTCGCCAAGGGCTTTGCCGAGGCGAATTGCTACCAGCTCGACAGCGGCCTCTATTTCGACAGCAGCACCGTGCCCGACTACGGCAAGCTGTCGGGCGGCCAGGACGATGCCGGTGAGGGCCGCATCGAGAGCGTCGAGGGCAAGCGCCATCCGCAGGACTTCGCGATCTGGCGCACCACCCCGCCGGGCGAGACGCGGCAGATGGAGTGGGACTCCCCGTGGGGCCGCGGTGCGCCGGGCTGGCACCTCGAATGTTCGGTGATGAGCGCCGAGCTGCTCGGCCTGCCGTTCGACATCCACACCGGCGGGATCGACCATCGCGAGATCCACCACGTCAATGAAATCGCGCAGAATCAGGCGCATTGCGGCTGCGGCGATTCCGGCGCGAAGATCTGGATGCACAACAATTTCCTCGTCGATCGCGGCGGGAAAATGTCGAAGTCCAAGGGCGGCATCGCGACGCTCGACGCGCTGGTGGCCAAGGGCGTGCACCCGCTCGCCTATCGCCTGATGTGCCTTAGCGCGCATTATCGCAGCGAGCTGGAGTTCAGCGGCGAGAACCTGATGGCGGCACTGGTGCGACTGCGGCGGCTGGTGCTGGCGGCGGAGAAATTCCGTGCGACCGAGGGCAAGGGCGGCGGCAATGCCGCGAGCTATCTCGAACGGCTCGACGCGGCGATGTCGGACGACCTCAACACCCCCAGGGCGCTACCGGTGCTGGAGGAATTGCTCGCCGACAAGCAATTGGGGCAGGAAGCGCGGCTGATGACGCTGACGCAGTTCGACACCGCGCTTGGCCTCAACCTGCTCGACCTGTCCCGCGCCGACCTGCGCGTCCGTCCGGCAGATGCGCTGGTCACCGAAGCGGAGATCGAAACGCGACTGGCGCAGCGGAAAGAGGCCCGCGCGGCGAAGGACTTCGCCCGCTCGGACGCGCTCCGCGACGAGCTGATCGGCGCGGGAGTCGAGGTGATGGACGGCGACCCGATCGGGTGGGACTGGCGGGTTGAGGTATAGGTCGAGCGACTGGAATTGGCACCCGAAAGACGGAACTGCATGTGAAGAAATCAAAGCGGATCGTCGTTGTGCTAGTCGTGGCCACGGGCTTACTGATGCCCGTCATCGGACTGCTGTTTGCCGATAAACTGGTGCCGGCGCTCGGGCCTGTACTGCCTCGTCCCGACGGGGTGCCAAGAGAAGCATCAGCCGCTTTTGACTCTAAAGAGGGCATATTCTGGAGATGGCGTCGAACCACGCCACATGGCTGTGCAGCCTGGATGGCAATGGACCGATGGGCGACCGTCACACTTGCCCGCGGCCAAGAGGGCTGCGCCGACAAAAGCATTTCCCTCCACTACGCATCTTTTGACGACCATGTGGTGTTTGATTGGGGTCGCGGGACTTGGTCGGGCGGCAAACCCTGTCCGTTTACGGTTCCGCCGGGAGAACTCGCAGCATATTTGAAGCTCACCAGAGAAGCGCGCAATGCTGCGAACACTGACAAAGAGCGCGCCATGCTCTCGCATGTCGAACAGCGCCTAACCGCCGCCAACGGCAGCAAACTGACGACGGACCATACTGGAGGATGCAATGACCTCCAGCCGGCCGACTATGCCGCTCCCCCGAAACCGAATCGGGATGTGTGGAGTCCAGACTGAATGTTGGCCGCGATGATTCTGACCGATCGACCGCGTCCTACTCGCTCCCCTCAAACAAACCCCAAATTCGTCGTCGAATAATTCCCGATATTCGGCAGCACCGTCGACATATTCCCCGCCGACACCCCGAACCAGCTCGCCAGCGTTGCGGCATACTGATCGACCGAGGTTGTCGGCAGCAGCCGCCCCTGCCCGACATCGCTCGGCGTGTTGTGTCCGAAATCGGGGGCAGTGCCATAGATGCGGCCGCCCTGCACCGCGCCGCCCAGCACGAAATGCATGCTGCCCCAGCCATGGTCGGAGCCGTCGTCATTCTGCGTCAGCGTGCGGCCGAAGTCGGATGCGGTGAAGCTGGTCACCTTGTCCGCGATGCCGAGCGCGTTGGTCGTGTCGTAAAAAGCGCGCATCGCGTCGGCGACGCGGCCGACCAGGGTCGGGTGATCGCGCACGAGGAAGTCGTGCATGTCCCAGCCGCCGATCGAGACGAAGAACACCTGCCGCTTTGCGCCTAGTTCCTGCGACACCGAGATCAACCGCGCGACGATCTTGAGCTGGTCCGCCAGCGAATTGCCGGTCGGGAATAGCGGGAAATTCGCCGCCGGGGCGCTGCCCAGCGCGCCATTGACCTGCGCATAGAGGTCAAGCGCGCGTTTCGACACGGTGGCGTGTTCGTTGGCGATCAGGTTCGCCTGCGCCCCGCCCATGAGCGAGCGGAGCGTCGCAGCGGCGGTGGCCGATCCGAACAGCGTCGATGCGCCGTTGATCAGCGCGGTCGGGCCGTTGGTGCCGGTGACGTACTGGATCGAGCTGCGCCCCGACAGATACACCGCATTGCCCGACGCGCTGATACAGGTCAGCGCGGACGTGCCGTTACCGCTCTGCAACAGGTCGCCGATACGCCCGCCCCAGCCCGACGTCGCGCCCTCCGCGCTCGATGCCTGCCAATAGCTTTGCTGATCATTGTGGCTGAACAGCTTGGGCGGCAGCGCGACCGACGCCGCCTGATATTGCGCCTTGGTTGTCGGGCGGACTAAGGTGCCGACATTGAGCACCGGGGCGAGCTTGCCCGCGTTGAACAGCGGCAGCAGCGAGGCCATGGTCGGCGCGAGCGCAAACTGCCGCCCGCCCAGCGCATTGGTCGGGTTGAGCAGCGTCGCGGTCAGGCTGTCGCGCGTGTGGCCAAGCGTCGGGCGCTGCGCGAGATAGGCGGCGTGGGTTGCGCTGTCATAGGGTGGCAGCGTGTTGGCGTAGTCATTTCCGCCATAGAGGAAGATGCACACCAGCGCCTTGTAATCGCTGGCGACCGCCGCCGACGCTTCGCCGATCGCGGCAAGCTGGGTGACGAAGGGCGCGGCGGCGCCCGCTGCACCGAGCGCGGCGGTACGCTTGAGGAAGGCGCGGCGCGATTGGTTCTGGTCCATGTCCCGGCCCCTCACTTCAGCGTCAGATATTCGGGCGATGCCATCGTTAGCAGGACGGCAATCGCGATGCGGTTGTTGGTGCTGCTCGAACTGTCTACCGCCGTGCGGATCGCAGTCACCGTGGTGCTCGATAGCTGTCCAGCGGCGAGCCACAGATTGACCCGGTCGACCAAGGCCGCGCTGTCGCCGGCAATACCGCTGATCGACCCGTAATCGGTGCGCAGGTCGGTGGTATTGTTCACCACCGCCTGCATGTAGTTCACATAGCCGACGACGCTGATTTCATTCGTGATCTGCAGTTCCGGCGCGACCAGCCCCGCCGTCGCGATCGGCGTATTGGGCGGGGTGTAGCCGGGGCGGAAGAAGTTGAAGACCGACGGGCTGCGGCCCATCGTCTGCGCCAGCCGGTTGATCGAACTGCTGGTATCGCCCGTGGTCCAGTTGCCCGAGTTCGAGGTCGCCCCGAACGCGCGCGCCCAGCCGGTCAGGCGCATCACGGGTTCGCGCAGCTTGCCCGCGCTGGTCGCGGTCGGTTCGGTCCGCGCCTCGCTATCCATCAGGATTGCGCGGATCACCGCCTGCATATCGCCGCGCACGCCCGAGCCATTGTCGGCGAACTTCGCCGCGACACGCCCGACATAGGCCGCCGAGGGATTGCTGGTGACCAGCCGCTGGATCAGCTGCTTCGACACGAACGGCGGCACATTGGGGTGCGCAAAGATGGTGTCGAGCGCCTGCCGCACCGCGTCTGCGCCAGACGCTCCGGCAGAGACGGAGGCACCAAGGAAGTTCGATACACCGGTCTCATGCAGGCCGGTGTTGAAAATCATCGGCCGGCGATAGCGATCAGGGGTGCTATTGTCAGACCCGTCGAGCACCAGCCCCGTAAACACCCGCGCCAGCCCCGACACGTCCGCCGGGGTATAGGTTTCGACCGGCTGCCCGCCCGATGTCACGACGCTGCCATCCATGTTCAGCCGCGTCAGGCCGATCGTGAACAGCTGCATCAGTTCGCGCGCATAATTCTCGTCGGGGACCGATCCGGTGGCCGTATTCGCCTTGCGGTTGCCGAGGAAGGTCAGGAACGACCCCATTGCGGCGTTGTAGGTGACCCGGTCGATCAGCGTGCGGAAATTGCCGAACGCATTGTCCATCAGCACATCGACATAGGCGGCCATCGCGAATTGCCGCCAGCTCAAGTTCACCCCGCCAATGCCGACCACCAGCATTTCGAGCAGCGCCATTCCGACCCGCTGACGCAGCTGGTCGCCCGCCCCGACCAGCTGGCTCCACATCGCATTGTCGAAGCCGGTTTCATTGTTGACGTTGGCGGCGACGTTGTAGCCCTTGCTCACCAGCCAGTCCCACAGGCTGGTCGGGCGCGGCTTGGCGAATTCGGCGGTGATCCAGCTGTCATAGCCGCGCGCCTGAACGTCGGCGATGTCGACGGCGGTCGCGCCCATCGTTGCCTGCGACAGAAAGCGGCTGGCCTGGGCGGCAGTCGGGGGCGGTGTCGGGCTGGGCGTGGATATCGGGCCGGGTGTCGAGACGACCCCGCCGCTCCCGCCGCCGCCCGAATCGCATGCCGCCAGCGCGAGTGCGAGCCCGCTGACGCCGACCGCCGTGAAGCTGCCACCCGCGCGTGCCACATCGCCCGCGACCGCCGGTTGCGGCGCGAGCGGTCCATCCACCGCGATCAGCGGCGATTCCAGTTTGTCCATCGGTCCCACCCCGGACGCACGGCACCTCCCGCGCCATGTCGCCCGAGTGGAACATTCTCCTTTCCGGCAGCGCGCGCCAGTCCAAAAGAGTATCAATTTGTCGCAAACCAAGTTCCGGCACCGCGATTGCCCCGGCGCGCGGATCACGTCATCTTGGGCCCATGAAAGCCGTGCTGCCCGCGCTCGCCCGCCCGCTGATCGAACCCGGCCTGCCCGCCGGGATCGATGCCCACTGGTTCACCAGCCGGGAGGAGGCGCTGGCGATGATCGGCGACGCCGAGATCGGCTGGGTCGATATGAACCGGCCAGGCTGGACCGGCGAGATCGCGGCGGCGGGGACGCGGCTCAAATGGCTGTCGACCATCTATGCCGGGATCGACGCGTTCGACATCGACCTGCTCAAGGCGCGCGGCACGATCCTGACCAATGGCGTCGGCATCAATGCGATCGCGGTCGCCGAATATGCAGTGCTGGGCATCCTCGCCGCCGCCAAGCGCTTCGATGAAGTGGTGCGGATCGCCGACCGCCGCGAGTGGCCGGGCGATGCGCCGGGCAAGATCGAGCTGTTCGAAACGCGCGCGCTGGTCATCGGCTATGGCACGATCGGGCGGATGATCGGCGATCGGCTGGCGGCATTCGGAGTGGATGTGACCGGCGTAACCCGTTCAGGCCGCGACGGCACGCTGACCCCCGACCAGTGGCGCGAACGGATCGGCGAGTTCGACTGGATCATCCTCGCCGCTCCCTCGACCGCGCAGACCGGCGCGATGTTCGGTGCGGACGAGCTGGCGGCGATGAAGCCCGGCGCATGGCTGATCAACATCGCGCGCGGCGATATGGTCGATCAGGACGCGCTGATCGCCGCCCTTGCGAAGCGGCGGATCGGCGGCGCGTTCCTCGACGTGGTGACGCCCGAGCCGCTGCCCGCCGACCACCCGCTCTGGACCGCGCCCAACACGATCCACTCGATGCACCTGTCGGGGCGGTCACAGACCAAGATGTTCATGCGCTCCGCCGCGCTGTTTCTGGACAATGCGCGCGCCTTCATGGCCGGCACGCCGATGACGAATATCGTCGATCTCGACGCGGGCTATTGAAGCCGGTTACACTTGGCAAAAGGGGGAACGACATGCCGCCAATCGACGACATCGCGCTCGACCGCCGCGCCCTGCTGCGCGCCGCCGTGCTCACCTCCGCCGGCGCGGCGTTCCCCGGCACCGCCTTTGCCGAACCGATGGCCAACCCGTTCCTCAACGGCATCCACAAGCCGATGACCGAGGAAAAGACCCTCGCCAATCTCAAGGTGACCGGCACGATCCCGCCCGCGCTGAGCGGCCGCTATCTGCGCATCGGCCCCAATCCGGCGGGGGATATCGACGTCGCCAAGACCCATTGGTTTACTGGCGACGGCATGGTCCACGGCATCCGCATCGAGGGTGGCAAGGCCGTCTGGTATCGCAACCGCTGGATCCGCTCGAACCGCGTTGCGAAGATGACCGGCCTGCCCGCCGCACCCGGCGCAGGCGGATCGGTCAACACCAATGTGCTCGGCATCGGCGGAAAGGCATGGGCGCTGGTCGAAGCGGGCGAGGCCCCGGTGCGACTGTCCGAAACGCTCGAGTCCGAAGCCTATGACCGGTTTGGCGGCACGCTGAAGGGGCCGATCTCAGCGCATCCGCATCTCGACCCCTATGCCGGCGAGTTGCACGCCGTCTGCTATTTCGGGATGAATCAGAAGCAGCTGTGGCACGTCGCACTGAACACCGATGCCAAGGTGATCCGCAGCGAGCCGATCCCGGTGCAGGACGGGCCGTCGGTGCATGACTGTGCGGTCACGCCCAATTACGTGCTGGTGTTCGACCTGCCTGTCATCTTCTCGATGAAGCGCGCGATCTCGGGCTATGCCTTTCCCTATATCTGGGACCCGAAGCATCAGGCGCGGATCGGCCTGATGCCGCGCCGTGGCACAGCGGCGGAGATGATCTGGATCGAAGTCGACCCGCTGTACATCTTCCACGCCGCCAACGCGCAGGAGACGGCGGACGGCAAGATCCTGCTCGACGCGATCGTCTATGACAGCATGTTCGCGACCAGCACGATGGGGCCGGACGTCAATCCGCGCGCGCTCGAACGCTGGACGATCGATCCGAAGGCGCGGCGAATCGACCGCGCGGTGATCGACAAGACGCCGCAGGAGTTCCCCCGGATCGACGAGCGGCTGACCACGCGCCAACACCGCTACACCTACACGCTCGGCCTGACCGGCGTGGCCTCGCCCGATCAGCTCGGCGACGGCAAGATCTTCCGTCACGACATCAAAACGGGCGGTCGCCTCACCCATGATTTCGGGAAGACCAAGGTGCCCGGCGAATTCGTCTTCGTCCCCGGCGACAAGGGTGAGGACGAAGGCTGGCTGATCGGCCTGGTCATCGACCGTAACAGCGAGGCCACCGACCTCGTCATCCTCGATGCGCAGCGGTTCGACCGCAAGCCTGTCGCCAGCATCCGCATCCCGCATCGCGTGCCGCCCGGCTTCCACGGCAACTGGATCGCCGATGGCTGAGATTGTCGGAACCCGCGCTTCGCGCTAGGCGGCAAACCATGATCCTCGTCATCGACAATTACGACAGCTTCACCTGGAACCTCGTCCATTACCTGATGGAGCTGGGCGCGGAGGTGAAGGTGGTGCGCAACGACGCGCTGACCGCGCAGGAGGCGATTGCCAGCAACGCGCAGGCATTCCTGCTCTCCCCCGGCCCGTGCACCCCGAACGAAGCGGGGATCAGCCTCGATCTCGTCGCCGCCTGTGCCGAGGCGGGGAAACCCTTGCTCGGCGTGTGCCTTGGCCACCAGTCGATCGGCCAGCATTTCGGGGGCAAGGTGGTGCGCGGCGGGCTGATGCACGGCAAGACGTCGCCGGTCAGCCATGACGGCACCGGCCTGTTCGAAGGGCTGCCCAGCCCGTTCACCGCCACGCGCTACCATTCGCTGATCGTCACCGACATTCCCGACGCGCTGGTCGTCAACGCCACCGCATCCGACGGCAGCGTCATGGCATTCCGCCACCGCGACCTGCCGATCCACTCGGTCCAGTTCCATCCGGAAAGCATCGCCACCGAACACGGCCATGCGATGCTGGCGAATTTCATGAAGATCGCCGGGCTCGACGCAAAAACACTGGCGTGAAATCACCGGGCCGCAGTCAACATCGGCTTAACCCATTGGCGCTAGCCTCCTCGCCTAAGTCGTAATGCGGGTCCGCGTTCGTGCGGAGCCGGAAGGTCAAACCATGGGCGAACCAGCGATCCACGAGTCTCTTCCCCCTCGAATGCCGCGCCAGCAGGTGTTGCTGGGTGCGGAGATTTGCGGCTTTGGTGGCGGTGCGCCTACCAAGCACCGGATCAAGGACCTGTCGGCTGGCGGCGCGCGAATCGATCGCGCCGGTACGCTTAGGGCCGGTGCGACCGTGCTGGTGTCGGTCGGCGTGCTCAGGGCGGTCGGCGCAACCGTCGTGTGGGTGAAGGACGATCTGGCGGGTCTGCGCTTTGCCGAGACGATCGACCCCGACGCGGCGCGGTCGAAAGCGATCATCGCCCCGCCCAAGCCGCGCCCGACCCAGGTCGTCAATCAGGGCGCGACCGCAGGCTGGGTACGCGACCTCAGCAGCCCGTATCGGCGCTGATCGCCCGCGCCCGGACTTGCCCGGCGCATAACAGGAATTGCTCGACTTGAGCCGCGCGCGCCGGAATAGAGACGGCGTGACCAGCTTCAGCCTCCTCCCCGACCCAACCAGCCCGCTCGCCCGCGAAAGCGCGGCGCAGGCGTTCGCCGATATTCTCGATGGCCGCGCCGCCGAGGATGAGATCGAGGCGTTCCTGATCGCCCTGTCCGATCGCGGCGAAACCAGCATCGAGATTGCCGAAGCCGCACGGGCGATGCGCGCGCGGGTGATCCCGGTCAGCGCGCCGGCCAACGCGATCGACGTGTGCGGCACCGGCGGCGACGGGCATCACACGCTCAACGTATCGACTGCAGTCGCGATCGTCGTCGCCGCAGCGGGCGTGCCGGTCGCCAAGCATGGCAACCGCGCCGCCAGCTCAAAATCGGGCGCGGCGGACACGCTGGAGGCACTCGGCCTCGACCTCGACCGCGCGGCCGCCAATGCCGAAGCGCATCTCAACGACCTCGGCATCGCGTTCCTGTTCGCGGCGAAGCACCACCCGGCGATGGCCCGCGTCGCCCCGATCCGCAAGCGCATCGGGCGGCGGACGATCTTCAACCTGATGGGGCCGCTCGCCAATCCGGCGGGGGTGCAGCGCCAGCTGATCGGCATCGCCCGCCCCGATTATGCGCCGATCTATGCCGAGGCGCTGGCGCAATTGGGCGTCAAGGGCGCGGCGATCGTCGCAGGCGAGGAAGGGCTGGACGAGCTGTCGCCGGAAGGGGGCTCGCTGGTGGTCAGCATCGGCGATGTCAGTCTGCCCGTGCGCGTGACGCCCGCCGATGCCGGCCTCTCCGCCCACCCGCTCGCCGCCCTGCGCGGTGGCGATGCGCAGGAGAATGCCGCTGCACTTCGCCGCCTGCTCGATGGCGAGCGCGGGGCGTATCGCGACGCGGTGCTGCTCAACGCCGCCGCAGCTTTGGTCGTCGCGGGTGAGGCGATCGATCTGCGCGAAGGCGCGGAGGAAGCGGCCGAGACAATCGACAAGGGGCTTGCCAAAGCGCTGCTCGACTGCTGGATCGCCGCCGCATGAGCACGATGTTGGATGAAATCATCGCGGTGAAGCGCGGCGAAGTGGCGGACCGCAAGGCCGCGACGTCGCTGGCCGACCTGCAGGCGCTGGCAATGGCGCAAACCCCGCCGCGCGGCTTCCGCGCCGCTTTGGATGCCAAGGCGGCAAGCGGATACGGCCTGATCGCGGAGATCAAGAAAGCCTCGCCCTCCAAAGGGCTGATCCGCGCCGATTTCGATCCCCCCGCGCACGCCCGCGCCTATGCCGCCGGCGGCGCGGCGTGTCTGTCGGTGCTGACCGATGCGCCATTCTTTCAGGGGCATGAGGACTATCTGATCGCCGCGCGCGCCGCCTGTCCGCTGCCGGTGATCCGCAAGGATTTCATGGTCGATCCGTGGCAGGTGCTGGAGGCACGCAGCATCGGCGCCGACGCGATCCTGATCATCGTCGCCGCACTTGAAGACGCGCAGATGGCGGAAATCGAGGATGCGGCGATCGGCCTTGGCATGGACGTGCTGGTCGAAGTGCACGACGCCGCCGAACTCGACCGCGCGCTGGCGCTCCGCTCGCGGCTGATCGGGGTGAACAACCGCAATCTCAAGGACTTCACCGTCTCGTTCGACCGCACATACGAGTTGGTCGGCCGAGCGCCCGAAGGGTGCACCTTCGTCGCTGAAAGCGGACTGACCGCCCGCGCCGACCTCGACGCGATGGCCGAGCGGGGGGTGCGCTGCTTCCTGATCGGCGAGTCGCTGATGCGGCAGGACGATGTCGAGGCGGCGACGCGGGCGATGATCGGGTGAGCGACCTCACCCATCTCGACGACACCGGCGCGGCGCGCATGGTCGATGTCGGCGGGAAGGCCGAAACGGAGCGCGTCGCCATCGCCACCGGGCGGATCACGATGTCGGCGGAGGCCGCTGCGGCGATCCGCAACGGACTGCTCAAGAAAGGCGATGTGATCGCCGTCGCGCGCATCGCCGGCATTATGGCCGCGAAGAAGACCAGCGACCTGATCCCGCTGTGCCACCCGCTCGCGCTGAGCAAGGTCACGCTCGACCTCGTCCCCGACGATAGCGGCGTCACCGCCACTGCCACGGTCGGCCTGACCGGGCGCACCGGCGTGGAAATGGAGGCGCTGACCGCCGTCACCGTCGCCCTGCTGACCGTGTACGACATGGCCAAGGCGCTCGACCGCACGATGGAGATCGGCGCAGTGCGGCTGATCGAAAAGCGCGGCGGCAAGTCCGGCGACTGGCACGCCGACTAGGACCTAATCCTCCCCCGCCAGGGGGAGGTGGCAGGCGCAGCCTGACGGAGGGGGCGGAAGCACTTCGGCAAGAGTGGACAGGACGCAGCCGTCCTCCCCCTCCGTCGCCTTCGGCGCCACCTCCCCCTGGCGGGGGAGGATATCGAAACTGGCACGCCGAGCACGGTTAACCCGCCCCTTACCGCGCTCGCTCAGCGAATCTTGATGCCGCAGGCCCCACATATTTTTCGTTCAGTTGTGGGGCGTTATGTCGAGTTCGGGGCGGTCGGCCATATTTTCATTATCGGGCGGGCTCGATCCGGTTCAGCCGGGTAACGGCGAGAACGCCGCGCATGGCCGCTTGGTCGGCGCGCATGGCACGCGCGACTGCTTCATCCACCGCATTACCTCCGCCGGCGCGACGCTGACCGTCACCGGGCCGATCACCCATGGCGAGCGCGCGACGATGGAGCTGCCCTTCGGCGTCAGCGCCGAGGGGTCGGTGGTCGGTGACGATCCCGATTCGCTCGCCTTTCACTTCGACGCGCCGCTCGATGTGGTCGCGGCGCTCGCCCGGTGCCTCGCCGCACTGCCCGCCGAGCGCCGCCAGATGCCGCGGATCGAACTGCGCCAACGGCTGTGCCTGCGTCACGGCGATCAGGTCGACTTCGCCTGGACCCGCAACCTCTCCCCCGCCGGCCTCGGCATCGAGATCCGCGCATCGCTGAAGGTCGGTGAGGTCGTGGAGATCACGCTCGACGGGCTGCGCCCGATCGCGGGCGAAATCCGCTGGATCGAACATGGCCAGGCGGGGATCGCCTTTGCCGAGGAGATTGGCTGGCAGATTCTGATGCCGTGGCTGCGTCAGGTCGCCGATCGCCGCCCGCCGGTCGCGCAGGAACCGATGGCGGGCAGCGTATCGCCGCTGGGTGCGGTCAAGAACGCGATCCGGCTCGACGCGGCGACCCATGTCCGCTCGGGCAGCAGTTGGTGGAACGCGCAGATCACCTCGCTCAGCAACGCGCTGGTCGAATTCGAGAGCGATACCGAATTCGCACCCCTGTGCGGTTTGTGGCTGTCGCTGCCGCAGATCGGCGGCTGGCCGATCCGGGTGATCGAATGCCATGGCGCGCGCCACGTCGCCGAATTCCGCCTGCCGCTGCGCCCGCACGAAATGGCCCGGCTGAGCGAGGCCGCGCGCCCGCGCTGAGAGCCTCGACCATCCGCCGCACCCCGGCTAATCGGGAAGCGATGGCCGACATGATCTCCTTAGCCGAAGCGCAAGAACGCCTGTTCGCATTGGCCGATCCGGTGACGATCGAGCATGTGCCGCTGCGCGACGCCGCCGGGCGCTGGGCCGCCGCGCCGGTCGTCGCGCTTCGCACCCAGCCCGAGCTGCCGCTGTCGGCGATGGACGGCTACGCAATCCGCTTCTCCGACCTGCCCGGCACGTGGCGTGTCATCGGCGAGAGCGCGGCGGGGCGCCCGTTCGCGGGATCGGTCGCAGCCGGTGAAGCCGTGCGCATCTTC
Organism: uncultured Alphaproteobacteria bacterium; assembly: GCA_942493255.1. Taxonomy (GTDB): domain Bacteria; phylum Pseudomonadota; class Alphaproteobacteria; order Sphingomonadales; family Sphingomonadaceae; genus Sphingomonas. The sequence continues at coordinate 3,317,787 of OW818683.1, forward strand.
ACCGGCGCGGCGCTGCCCGACGGCGCGGACACGATCCTCGTGCAGGAAGAGGCTGCGCGCCAAGAGGACACACTGTCACTCGATGGCGAAGGCCCACCCGCCCGTGGCGCGCATGTCCGCGTCGCAGGGCTCGACTTCACGCAAGGCGAAGCTCTGATCGAACCCGGCGCGCGGCTGACTCCCGCACGGATCGCGCTCGCCGCCATCGCGGGCCACGCCACCCTGCCCGTCCGCCGCCGCATCCGCGTCGCCATCGCCGCCACCGGCGACGAACTGCGCGCGGCGGGGGAGCCGATCGGCCCCGGCGAGCTTCCCGAGAGCAATGGCGCGATGCTCACTGCACTGCTCGGCGGGCTGCCGGTCGAATTGATCGACCTCGGGATCCTCCCCGACCGGATCGACGCGCTCACCGCTGCATTCGCCGCTGTCGACGCCGATCTGCTCGTCACCACCGGCGGCGCATCGGTCGGCGACCATGACCTCGTCCGCCCCGCGCTCGAGGCTGCCGGCACCGAGATCGATTTCTGGCAGATCGCGATGCGCCCGGGCAAGCCGATGATGGCCGGGCGAATGCGCGACACTGTCGTGCTCGGCCTGCCCGGCAATCCGGTGTCGGCGCATGTCACCGCCTTACTCTTCGTCCTGCCGATGGTCGCGTATCTCTCGGGCGCGAGCGATCCCCTGCCCCGCCGCCGCACCGCCATTCTCGGCGCAGCGCTGCCCGCCAACGGCCCGCGCGCCGACCATATTCGCGCCGTCCATAGCGACCGGGGCGTGGTCCCCGCCGACCGTCAGGACAGCTCGATGCTGCGCATTTTAGCCGCGTCGGACTGCCTGATCGTGCGTGCTCCACATGTTCCGGCGGCCGCAGCTGGCGACTCGGTGGAAATCCTCGACATCGGCTGAGTCGCACCCGCTTGACGCGCCGTGGAACAAGGCGTAAACGTTCCACGTCTGTTCTTGATAGGGGACGTCCAATGCTTACGAAGAAGCAGCATGAGCTGATCTGCTTCATCGCCGACCGTCTGGCCGAGACCGGGGTTTCGCCCTCGTTCGAGGAGATGAAGGACGCGCTCGACCTCAAGTCGAAGTCGGGGGTCCATCGCCTGATCTCGGCCTTGGAGGAACGCGGCTTCCTGCGTCGCCTGCCCAATCGTGCGCGTGCGCTCGAAGTGGTCAAGATGCCCGAGCGCGGCGAGACGAAGAAGGCGGCGACGCCCAAGTCCACCGTCGTCGCGATGCCGCGCCCTGCGCCGCAGCCAGCCAATGACGTGATCGAAATCCCGCTCCACGGCCGTATCGCTGCAGGTGTGCCGATCGAGGCGATGGAGGGGTCGACGATGCTCCCCGTCCCCGCCGCGTTGCTGGGTTCAGGCGACCATTATGCGCTTGAGGTTGCCGGTGACTCGATGGTCGAGGCCGGGATCTTCGACGGCGATTATGCGCTGATCCGCCGCCAGGAAACGGCGCGCGACGGCGAAATCGTGGTCGCGCTGATTGATGAGATGGAAGCGACGCTGAAATATTTCCGGAACGAAGGCAGCATGGTCCGCCTCGACCCGGCGAACCGCAGCTACGACCCGCAGCGCTACCGCCCCGATCAGGTCCGCGTACAGGGTAAGCTGGCCGGACTGCTGCGGCGCTACTAACCTTCTTAAGCCCCTCCCATTCATGGGAGGGGTTTGGGGAGGGCCTGTTAGGCCAAACCCCGCTCGCCCTGAGCCTGTCGAAGGGCATGGCAACACGATAGGAGAGCCAGCATGACCCTGACCGGCGGATGCCATTGCGGCGCGGTACGTTACGACATCGACGGCGAACCGCTGCACGGCGGTCAGGCGCTATGCCACTGCACCGATTGCCGCCGCAGCGCCGGCGCACCGATGGTCGGCTGGGCGATGTATCCTGAGGACGCGGTGACGGTGACGCAGGGGTCCCCACGCGAATACGCCTCATCCGAAACCGGCCGCCGCTGGTTCTGCGAGACCTGCGGCACCGGCCTGCTCTACCGCAACGCGACCAACCTGCCCGGTCTGGTCGACGTCCAGGCATCGACCCTCGACAATCCCGACGCCGTCCCCGCCGCCGCCCATATCCAGACCGCCGACCGTATCGGCTGGATGAAAGACGCGCACGGCTTGCCGGAATTCGAGCGGTTTCCGGGCGGGGCGTAGGACAGCGACATGACCTACTCCGGCGCGCGCGCACGTGGGCTTGGTTGTGTCGTGGGCCTGCTTGTCGTCTTCCTGGCAAGTACGATCACCTATGGGTTCAAGACCGGGCATCTGCCAGTCCGCCCCTTCGATTCGGATCGTTGGAAGCGGGTGGAGCGCGTGGACGACCAAGCGCGCATCCACATGATCGAACATTTGATGTGGAGCGGGAAGCTCGACGGCCTCAGCCGCGGCGAATTGGTTGCCTTGCTGGGCCCACCGTCAGACACCGCCTACTTCCGGGAGCACGATTATGTGTACCGACTCGGCGACGAACGATCGCTATTTTCCATCGATTCCGAATGGCTCGTTCTGGACGTCGATGCGTCGGGTCGCGTGTCGCGCTACGAGGTTGTTCGGGATTGAGTTGAACGTAACGACGCGCCGCCTCCGCCTTCGTCACCCCGGCCTTGTGCCGGGGTCCACCGGGAGGCAGGCGCGGAGCGTGAGGCCTATCGACCGAATACGGGAAGCGGTGTCCCCCAACGCAAGCTTTGGTTGGCTAGGCTTGAAGCCACGGGCCTTGCCGCTCCGGTGAAATTGCGCTGATCTGGCGAAATGAAGCGCTGGCTGATCATCGCGAGCGCACTATGCCTCCTGTCGACGATCCTCGTCGTGCGGGTCTGGAACGGCCCGATTTTCGATCGCGCAAAGCTGGCGACGATGAAGGCAGAGGCGCGCGTGCTCACACGAACGCATCCAATGCCAGCGTCCCGCAATTGGGTCGATGTACCGGCACGCGACTGGCCCCCCACGATCGCTGGCCTGCATCCGGAACACGTGCAGGTCACAGGCTGGGGTGTCAACATCACCACCAAATCCTATTTCGACGGCGGCTGGGGCTATCATATCCCGCACGATGGGCGCGCCCTTCCGATGCCGCGGCAATGTTATTCCGAGCGTGCAGCTGGCGTGTTCTGGCACGGCCCGTGTTGACCCGCCCGCTCAACGCCCCGGCATCACCGTCTCCGCCTCCAGCCACGGATGCCGCGCGCCCGCGCGCCGCACCGTCACCACCGTCGGTCGCTCCCCGAACGTGATCGCCACCCCACCGGTCGCCTCCAGCTGCGCGCGATCCAGCTTCAACCATTTCGGCACGCACCCGCGCGGCAGCCACCGATCCGCGACGATGATGTCCGCCGATGCGCAGAACGCCACCATCTCCCGCCACGGCACGCGATAGCCGCTGCGCGTCGCTGCGATCCGCCAGCTGCGGCCACCGCGCTCGACCGTCACCATGCACAGATCCGCGCTGCACCGCGCATCGCGCTGCTCGGCCAGCGCGGGGAGCTCGGCATCCACCCCGCCATTCTCGGCCAGCGTGTCGCGGACATAATCCCCCGCCCGATCGCGGAGCAGCGCCAGCTCGCCGCTCGGCATGCGCAGCGCCAGATGCCGCCCGTCGCCGGTGACCAGCAGGTCCGGCATCGGCGTCGCCAGCGCCCAGATCGCCCCCGCCACCACCGGCACCACCCCCGCCAGCCGCACCCGCGTCCGCCACAACGCGATCCACACGCCGCCCGCGACCATCAGTGCATATGCGCCGCCCGGCATCGCGGGGAGCATCGCCAGCGCGCCGGGCGCGTTCGCAGCGCTATGCGCGATCCACAGCAACAGATGCAGCCCCTGCTCCGCCACCCACCAGAAGGGCGCACCCAGCCCCACCGCGTCCAGAAACAGCCCCGCCGCCTCGAACGGCATCACCACAAAGGTGGTCAGGGGTATCGCCACGATATTGGCGAGCGAGCCGTACAAACCGGACTTATGGAAGTGATAGAGCGCGATCGGCGTCAGCGCGATTTCAACCACCAAGCCGGTCAGCAACAGCGAGGCAACACCCCGCGCCAGCCGTCGCCCCCATCCCTCCTCACGCCGCTCGAACCACCCGCGCACGCGCTGATTTTCGTACAGCGCGACGATCGCGGTGACCGCGGCAAAGCTCATCTGAAAGCTCGGCCCAACCAGCGCCTCGGGCCACAGCAACAGCACGACCAGCGCACCGAATGCGACCAGCCGCAGCGTAATCGCCTGTCGCCCCAGCATCATCGCCGCCAGTACCATCAGCGCCGCGATGCACGACCGCACCGTCGGCACCTCCGCCCCGGTCAGCAAGGTATACCCCACCGCCGTCACCCCCGCGACGCCCGCCGCAATTACCGGCAGCGGCCAGCGCAGCGCCAGCGTCGGGCTGAGCGCGAGCAGCCGCAGCACCAGCAGCATCGTCGCCCCGACCACCGCCGTCACATGCAGCCCGCTGACCGACAACAGATGCGCCAGCCCCGACCGCCGCAGCGCCTCCGCATCCTCCTCGGAAATCGCCCCGCGATCACCGGTGACCAGCGCCGCGGCGATCCCGCCCGCGCTTCCCTCGACCCGCGACTGAACATGCGCGGTCAGCCGGGCGCGCAGCCCGCTATCGGGCCGACCCGGCGCCAGCACCTCGACCGGCGCAAAGCCGCGCCCCGTCGCGCCCAGCCCGTCGAACCACGCGACTCGCTCAAAATCATACGCCCCCGGCACCGCCGACGGCGCAGGCGGCATCAGCCGCGCCCGCACCCGCACCCGCGCGCCCGGCGTCAGCCCATCGGGCATGTCCTTCACCGCCAGATTGAGCCGCACCAGCGCCGGCAAACCGCTCCCGGCATCTGTGGCGATGCGCAGCCGCACCAGATCCCGCGCCGGCATCGGCTCGATCCGCTCGACCGTCCCCGTCACCTGCACCACCGCCGGACGCGCCAGCACCGGCGCGGCAACCCGCTCGGCCCGCCACCACACCAGCGCACAGCCCAGCGCGACGAGCAGTCCGGCCCACACCAGCGCCCGCGCCGCACGCCCGCTGCGCCCTACCGCCAGCCCCGCCGCCGCGACCGCCAGTCCGACCAGAATCACCGCGCCCCAGCGCGCCGCATCGGGCAGCGCAAACCACGCCGCGATACCCCCGCCGATCATCACCGGCACCCACAGGAACAGCTGCCCGCGCTCGGCCTCAAGCCAGCGCTCGACCCGCGCGCCGACGCCGCCCGGCCATGCCAGGTGCGGGACCCGCATCGGCCCCCATGCGCGCGCGGCGTCGGTCCCCATCGGGGCCACAGCTTGGGCCAGCGATAGTCCCTACGCAACCCACTCCAATACCCTACGTATCACTGCGGTTTGAAGCCTGCGAAACCGCGTGCTAGGGGCGCAGCCGGCCATCCCGGCCACCCTTTGCAAGCTGGAGATCGCGCGGTTGAGCGCAGTAGTTGAGCCTTCGGGCACGAACATCGTCACGCGCTTTGCGCCCTCGCCGACCGGCTTCCTGCACATCGGCGGCGCACGCACCGCGCTGTTCAACTGGCTGTTCGCGCGCCATCACGGCGGCAAGTTCCTGCTGCGCATCGAGGATACCGACCGCGCCCGCTCGACTGAGCCCGCCATCGCCGCGATCCTCGACGGGATGCGCTGGCTCGGCCTCGACTGGGATGGCGCGACGGTATTCCAGTTCGCCCGCGCCGACCGCCACGCCGCGGTCGCCGCCGAGCTGCTAGCCAAGGGTGAGGCCTATCGCTGTTACCTCAGCCAGGACGAACTCGCGGCGATGCGCGCCGAAGCGCAGGAAAAGCGGCTGCCCTTCCGCGTCCGCAGCCCCTGGCGCGACCGCAGCGACGGCGATCCGTCGATCCCGCACGTCGTCCGCTTACGCTCGCCGCAAGATGGCGCCGCGACGATCGCCGACAAGGTGCAGGGCGAAGTCACCGTCCAGAATGCCGAGCTCGACGACATGGTCCTGCTGCGTTCGGACGGCACGCCGACCTATATGCTCGCGGTAGTGGTCGACGATCACGACATGGGCGTGACCCACGTCATCCGCGGCGACGATCATCTCAACAACGCCTTCCGCCAGCTCGGCATCATCCGTTCGATGGGCTGGCGCGAGCCGGTCTATGCGCATATCCCGCTGATCCACGGCGCCGACGGCGCGAAGCTGTCGAAGCGCCACGGCGCGCTCGGCGTCGATGCCTATCGCGACGAAATGGGTTATCTCCCCGAAGCGGTGAACAATTATCTGCTCCGCCTCGGCTGGGGCCATGGCGACGACGAGATCATCAGCCGCGAACAGGCGATCGAATGGTTCGACCTGGCGCATGTCGGGCGCTCGCCCTCGCGTTTCGACTTCAAAAAGCTGGAGAATCTCAACGGCCATTATCTGCGCGAGGCCGACAATGCGCGGCTGGCCACGCTGGTCGCGCCGCGCGTCGAAACGCTCGTCGGCCGGTCACTGACCGATGCCGAGCGCGACGTGCTGACGCGCGCGATGGAATCGCTCAAACCGCGCGCCAAGACGCTCGACGAAATCGCCGACGGCGCGACCTTCCTGTTCGCCAGGCCGATCCGCTGCCGGTGGACGAAAAGGCGGCCGCGCTGCTTGAAGGTCAGGCACGGCTTGCTCGCTGCCGTGCACAGCGCGCTTGCGCGGTCGCGGACTGGACGATACGGAAGCACTCGAGGCCGCGGTACGCGAAGTGGCCGAAGCCGCCGGCGTCGGACTGGGCACGGTGGCACAGCCGCTGCGCGCGGCGCTCACCGGAAAGCGCACCTCGCCGGGGATTTACGACGTGCTCTTCCTGCTGGGGCGCGACGAAAGCCTCGGCCGGATTGCGGATCAGATGACGGCCTCCCCGGGCGCATGAAACGGACGGCTGAAGGAAAGGAAGTTACGATGACCGACTCCACCCTCAATCTGGGCGACAAGGGCTATCCTGTGCGACAGGGCAGCGTCGGCCCCGAGGTCGTCGATATCCGGAAATTCTATGCCCAATCGGGCATGTTCACCTATGATCCGGGCTTCACCTCGACCGCGTCGTGCGAGAGCGGGCTGACCTATATCGACGGTGACGCCGGCGTGCTGCTGCATCGCGGCTATCCGATCGATCAGCTCGCCGAACAGTCGAGCTTCATGGAGGTCGCCTATCTGCTGCTGAACGGCGAGCTTCCGAATGGCGATGAGCTCGGCAAGTTCACCCACACGATCAGCCGCCACACGATGCTGCACGAACAGCTCGCGACCTTCTATCGTGGCTTCCGCCGCGACGCGCACCCGATGGCGATCATGTGCGGCGTGGTCGGCGCGCTGTCGGCCTTCTACCACGACTCGACCGACATCAACGATCCGCACCAGCGGATGATCGCCAGCCACCGGCTGATCGCCAAGATGCCGACGATCGCGGCGATGGCGTACAAATATTCGGTCGGTCAGCCCTTCGTCTATCCGGACAATTCGCTGAGCTACACCGGCAACTTCCTGCGCATGACGTTCGGCGTTCCGGCGGAAGAATATGTCGTCGATCCGATCATCGAGTCGGCGATGGACAAGATCTTCATCCTCCACGCCGATCACGAGCAGAACGCGTCGACCTCGACCGTCCGCCTCGCCGGCTCGTCGGGCGCCAATCCGTTCGCGTGCATCGCGGCGGGCATCGCCTGCCTGTGGGGTCCGGCGCATGGCGGCGCCAACGAAGCCGCGCTCAACATGCTGCGCGAGATCGGCCATCCCGACCGCATCCCGGAATATATCGCCCGCGCCAAGAACAAGGACGATCCGTTCCGCCTGATGGGCTTTGGCCACCGCGTCTACAAGAACTACGATCCGCGCGCGAAGGTGATGCAGAAGACCGCGACCGAGGTGCTCGACAAGCTCGGCATCAGCGATCCGGTGCTCGACACCGCGCGCGAGCTGGAGCGGATCGCGCTCAGCGACCAGTATTTCATCGACAAGAAGCTCTACCCGAACGTCGATTTCTACTCGGGCGTGATCCTGTCGGCGATCGGCTTCCCGACGACGATGTTCACCGTCCTCTTCGCCCTCGCCCGCACCGTCGGCTGGGTCGCGCAGTGGAACGAAATGATCAGCGATCCGGACCAGAAGATCGGCCGCCCGCGCCAGCTCTACACTGGCCCGACCCAGCGCGATTACGTGCCGGTCGGCCAGCGCTGATAGGTTCCAGCCCCTCTCCGGCTCGCCGAAGAGGTTACGGCTAGGATCGTTTTCGGAACCTCAAACAGCCCCGCGCGCCTCTCTGGCGTTGCGGGGCTTTTGCTGTCCGGGCGCGGTGACGTAAGATGAAAAGCGACCCAATCAATCCCCGGAGACGCAAGCGGAGACGGAACGAATGATAAGTGCGAGATCGTCCCTGCTTGCCTTGTGCATTCTTACTGTGCCGGCCGGTTGCGCTGCTGGCCCTGATCGAGCCAAGATGGGCTATCGCGGCGTCGATGATGGTCGGGTTGGATCGGTAACGATGACATCCGATGGAGTGATTTCCATCCAGCGCAGAGTTCCGGATGGCGTGGCTCTACCACCTCCGCTCGTCATTATCAGGTCAGCACATCCGGACGCCTATGACAGCTACGTCGAGATGGCGGGCGGACTGCGTCTGGGCGAGACGAAGCCGTTGATTCCATACACCGCATTGGTGACCATGAACGAAGACATGAGTATCACTGTAGCTTGGGCCGGAACGGCGCATTCAGCCGACGGAGTGGTGCGCGAACCTCATATAGAACGCATTTTCCCGTCAAGCTCGCGCTATGACGAGATCGTCGGCAAAGTTCCCGGCTTGGAAGTCGGTAAGACTTTGGGGTTTCGGGACTAGGCTGCCAATTCACATGGATGGCCCAGCTCCTGGCGGGCTCGGCGTGCACACTGAAATTGCCCCGCCGCCCGCTTAAGCAGCGCCCAGCGCGTCGAGTTGCTTGACCAGCTTCTTCGGCGCCTGCGCGCGATAGCTTTCCTCGATCCACGCGCGCAGCTGGCCCATGTCGGGGATCGCCGCCGCGTCGCACTCGAACGTGACCCAGCCACTCTTGCCTAGGCCATAGCCGGTGGGTCGCGCGAACGGCAGGTCCAGCGCCAGCTCGCCGGTGTAGCGCAGCTTCACCGACATGCGGAAATCGTCCCCGGTGGTCAGATAGGCAAAGGTCTTGTCGTTGACCGCCAGATCCGAATGATCGGGCCACGGTGCCTTGAGGTGCGCGCCGGGCAGGGTCAGGCCCCATTGGCGCAACGCTTCGATGATTTCGCGCGGGGTCGGCATGGGCGTAGCCTAGCGCAGTCAGCCAAGCGCCACCATTCGCTGCGCCTCGGCAAGGCCTGCAGCAAGTATGTCCGCACCATCCGGCACCAGCACGTCCGGCTCCAACTGCCAGCGCGGGCGGTCCTGCACGTCATAGACCGGCTCGGCCGAATATTGCAGCTCGATCCCGCTGCGGTCGAGGCGGAGCGGGAATACCGCCGCACCCAGCCGCATCATGCGCGTGCCGACGATCCGCGCGCGCCCGATCCCGCGCATCCCCATCGGAAAGCCCTCGGCCATGCTCGCGCTCCAGCGGTTGCACAGCACGATCACCGGACGGTCATAGGTGAACGGCCCGCGCGGCTCGACCCATTCGGTCCACGGCGCGCTCAACCCACGCCCCGCTCGCCGCCGCATCAGCGCATAGGGCGCGCAAGAAGTAATGAACCGCCCCATGATCGGACGTGCAACCGCAGTGTCGCCGCCGCCATTGTTGCGCACATCGATGATCAGCGCCGGAGCATCGCGAAGCTCCGCCAGCCCCGCATCGAACGCCGCGATCGCCGCATCGTCGGAAAAGCTGCGGATGGCGATCAAGCCGATGCCACTATCCAGCCGCCGGTGGCTGACATCCGGCACAGGGTCACGCTGGTTGAGCGGCAGGTCAACCTCGCGCACACCGCTCGGCGCACGCAGCTGGATCGTGCGCGGCATCCCGCGCCCGCCGGCGACCACGCTGTTGATGACGAACGCGTCGGCTTCCGGATCGGCGCGCCGCTGACAGCGTAGCGCAGCTGCGGGGATCGCCGCCTCCACCGGCTGGCCGTTCACCGCAGTCACCACATCCCCGATCGCGATGCCGGCCTTCGCCGCCGCCGACTCCTCCTGCACCGCCGTCACCCGCAGTCCGTCCGGCGCGCGCTCCACGATTACGTCGAACGGCGGCATGCGCGGCGTGCCGTCGGGCGCGGTCCGCACATTGGTGTGTGCATCGTACAGCTCACCCAGCGCCCCGCGCAGCACCAGCGCGAACGCATCCCAGTCGGGCGCGGCCAGCGCCAGCGGGCGATGGACGCGCCGCACCGCCGCCCAGTCGGTCGTCTTCTCGCCGAAGAAGCAGTAGCGCGCCGCCAGCGTCTCCCACATCTCGTCGAAATCCTGCGCCATCGAAATGTCGCGTGGCGGTTCCTTCGCCTGCACAGCCAGCGGAAGGGCAGGAAGCGCAAGGCCGGCGGCAAGGCCGCGCACGGCAGCGCGGCGATCGATCATGGTCATGGGGCGGACGTATCACGCCGCTGCGCCGCCATCAACTACAACTGTAGTCGGAGCGATCAGCTGTCGCGGGCAGGAAGGGTCAGGACGAAGCGCGCACCCTGTCCCGGCGCGCTGTCGACGGTGATATCACCGCCCATCGCGCGGGCAAGCCGCCGCGCGATGTAGAGGCCAAGGCCGCTGCCGCCCGGCTCGCTCGGATCGACCCGCCCGAATTTCTCGAAGATGTGGTCATGATCCTCGGCAGCAATCCCCTTGCCCTGATCGGCGATGATGACGCAGCCGAGCGCGCCCTCGCGCTCCAGCCGCACCCACACCGATCCGCCAGGCGGCGAATAGCGCACGGCATTGCCGATCAGATTGACCATTATCTGCAGCACACGGCGGAATTCGCCGGTTGCGGGCAGGCGCTCGTCGGCCCTGGGCTTGTCGATCCGCACATCCGCCTCGCTCGCGCGCACCGCGAGCAATCCGGCGGCGCGGCGCGCTATATCGGCGAGGTCGATCGGCTCGGCCTCGACCTCGAAATCATCGCCCTCGACCGCAGTCAGATCGGCCAGGTCATCGACCAGCGACAGCAAATGCCGCCCGGCATTGGCGATGTCGCCGGCATAATCGGCATAGTCGGCGCGCAGCGGCCCATCCAGCTGCGCGCTGATGCTATCGGCATTGGCAATGATCCGGCTCAACGGCTTGCGCAGCGCGCGGTCGAGCCGCTGGCCGAACTCGCTGGTGAACACCGCTGGCGCTGCGGGTGGATGCGTCGGCGCGTCCTCCGCCGGATCGATCATCTCGGCCGCCCCGGTAAAGCCGGCAAAGCGCGTCTGTGCATCGACGCGCGGGCTGGCCGACAGCCGCACGCGGCGACCGGTGCCGCGAAGTTCCGCGACCTGCCCCTCGAACCGCCCCTGTTCCGCCGCAGCGGTCAGGATCGGCAACGCGCCCTCATCATCCGCCTCCAGCGCGAACAGCAGCGTGAGCGGCTGACCCAGCATCTTGCCCGCATCGAACCCGTAACGCGCGCCCGCCTCGAGCGAGAGGTGCGTCAGCCGCATCGCCGAATCGCATTCCCACACCCAATCGGCATCGGAGCGCAGGAAATCATCCTCGCGCCGCTCATCCTCCGCCGCCCGCCACGCCGCGCGCGGACGCCAGCCGCTGACCTCCAGCCGCACGCCATCACTATCGGGCTCGGCGCGGACCCACAGGTCGATATCATCCTCGCCATCCGCCGCGACGATGTTGCGCGAAATCGCGATGCCCAGCCGCAGCGCCAGCCGCGCGATCGACGCGATCTGCGGCACCGCCAGCGGCTCGCCCTGCTTGCCGCCGGCGCGGGCGTTCAGGTCGGACAGGCGCGGCTCGGCATCGAGCAGCCGCCCGTCGCGACCGACCCGGCCGATCGCGATCGGAATATGCGGATCCATCGCGTTCATGCCGCGCGCCCCAATGCCTGCACCGCAGCGCGATAGTCGGCAGGCAGCCCCAGCCCTGCCAGCGCCGCACGCGCATCCTCGACATCCACCGCCATGATCGTGTCGAGCGTCTCGGCAAACGCCTCGATATCGCGGCGCGGATCGGCTTCGGTCAGCGCGAGGCCAAGCCGTGCAATCGCCTCCCGATCCAGATCCAGTGCGCGCAATGCCACCCAGAGCCGCCCGCTGCCGGCATCGAGCGCCAGGCTACGCGCCACAGGATATTCCACCCCCAGCGCATGCGCGAGCAGGCCAGCAAACAACGTCACGCGCCGGTCGCCCAGCGCTTCGTTCAGTAATTCGGGCAGCTCGTCCGGCTGCGCGTCGATAGCAGCGGCAAGGCGCATGACTGCAGCCTCGACGCGGTCGCCCTCGTCATGCGCGGTCAGGCTGCGTTGCGCCGCCTCCGCGAGCACGCGGTCGAGCGTTACAGTGTCCGCATCAGCGACCCGCGCACGCAACGCGGCGGCGACCCACCACACCAGCTTGTGATGCAATTCGGCGGGCAGGTCGGTCTGCGGCAACGGCCCCGTCTCCGGCAGGCTGCGGCGCCGGCTCTCGGCGATCAGTACGCCCATCGCGCCCTGCGCCAGCACCCGGTCAGGATGCTGGACGAATCGGTTGATCAGGCTCGGCCGTTCGGGGTCGTCATGCGCCTGCACCGGCATGCTGCTCGCCAGCAGCTCCTGCCGCACCTGCGCGATCAGTTCGGCCATCAGCTCGCGGTCGCGCAACAGGCCCGACTCGGACAAGGAGGCGAATACGCCATCGGCCTCGGCCAGCGCATCGGCCAGCCCGGTCTCCCCCTGCACCTGCAACTGGCGCACGCCATGGTCGCGAATCTCGCCTTCGACCGTATCGACCAAAGCGCGCAGCAAGCGACCCAGCCCGACTCGCGTCTGCTCGTCCAGCCGATGCGATTCGGGGAGGAAAAAGTCGTCGATCGCCGTCGCCAGCCCCCGGTAAGCGGCAGCGTCCGCACTCGCGGCATGCGCGAGTAACGTGCGGGCGCCCCGATTGGTGGCGCCGTCACTCATGTCGACATTCGGGTCGGACATGGTCTCCGGATAACGGAATGCGGTTAAGGTCGCCCTAAGGCTTTTCCCGCTTGCTCTCAACCGCCGCCGCCAGCGTAACGAATGCGTAGATCGCAATCGCCGCCAGCCCCCAGCTTACCCGGCCCGCCATCGCAAAGGGGGTGACGAGCAGCAGATACGCCGCCGGGCTGCCCCACCAGCGACGGATCACCGCCTGGCTGCGTTCGGCAATCGCCGTCGCGGCGATCGTCACCAGCGCGAGGATGACGCCGTCGAGCGTCTGGTCGAGGCGCATTTCGAGCAACCCCAGCGCGCCCACCACCGCGCCGACGATCGCGCCGATCAGCGCTTCCTGCATCAACGCGCTTTTCTCTTCGCCGCGCAGCGCCGACAACGCCGCCCCGGTCGCCAGTGCGGCCACGCCCGGAATCGCGATCCCCGCGCCCCAGCCATAGCCGAACGCGATCAGCGCGGTCGCCGCCGCCCCGGTCAGCGCGCCGCCGGCCATCAACAGCCAGGCGGGGATACCCCGCTCGACCACCTTGGGCAGCACGAGCCGCGCAACGCGGGTGAAGACATGACGGTCGGCCCAGCTTGTCCGCCGCTCGGTCAGCGCCGCCAGCACCGCATTGCTGCGGCTCGCCAGCGCCGCGCCTTCGCGCTCGACGCCATGGCCGGCGCGCACCGCGCCCGCCGACAGCGGCACCTGCTCCGCCCCGGCCTGCACGATCGCGCGCAGCAGCGTCGATTGGAAATCATAATCGGGCGGGAAGTCGGCAATGTCCTTGATCCGCCGCGCCGGGGTGTGCGCAACACCCGCCCAGCAATTGCGCGCGTCGATCCGCTCGAGCGATGCGGCGGGGTCCTGCGTCACCAGGATCGCGTCCTTGCCCTCGCCCGCCATCTTGTCGATCACATCGTCGGTGGTGACCAGCCCATCGGCGACCACCACGACATGCGCCAGCGGATGCACCCGCGCCGCCGCCTCCGCCGCCGATCGCACGATATCGACCGGCACGCCGCGCTTCGCCGCGCGGCTGACTGCGCCGAGCAACGCCGGGGTAACCCGGCTGACCGCCACCAGAATATGCCCCGCGCCCGCGCCGATCAGCAGCCGCGCCTGATATTCGAGCAGGGTCATCCCCCCGAACGGAAGCGTCGCGGCGAGCACCCCCGCGCGATCGCCCGCATCCTCCGTCGCAAAGATCAGCCCCGCCAGCATGTTGATCCGGTTAGGCGAATTGATTCGGCGGGGGAAGGGGCAGAAATCCTCCCCCAGCTTGCTGGGGGAGGTGGCAGCGCGAAGCGCTGACGGAGGGGCCGCCCTCGCAGAGGGCGGAGTTTTGCCGAGCTGCTCACGGCCGTCTGCGCGGCCGCCCCTCCACCACTCGCTTCGCGAGCGGTCCCCCTCCCCCTGCTGCGCAGGGGAGGAATAGATTTAGTAGAGCAAAAACCGCGCCCGCAGCTCTACCCACGCCGCCTCATCCGCGCCGACAGCCGCATCCAGATCCCCCGGCGCCGCCGCGGCATCATCAACCCACGCCCGCAAGCCCGGCCCACCATTGATCACATCGATCGCCAGCTTCTCGAACTCATATTCATACGGAAAATCGCGCCACAGATCATAATCCGGGTACAGCGCCCGGATCGCCTTGAACCCCAGCGCCTGCAACCGCCACGGCCGGAACGCTTCATGGTCGTACCCAGCCCCCTCGGCATGGATGAACACGCCGCTGCACAATTGCCCGACATGCTTGTGAAAGGTCGGCTGGAACCAGAAGTCGCGCAGCGTGCAGCCCGCGGTCCATGCCGGCGCGATCCGGCGCATCTCCGCAATTACCGCCTTGCCGTCGATGTCGGGCGCACCGAACAGTTCCAGCGCGCGCGTCGTCCCGCGCCCTTCGGACAGCGTCGTCCCCTCCAGCATCACCGTGCCGGCATAGGCGCGCGCCATATTGACGTTGGCGGCATTGGGGCTGGGGTTGATCCACACCCGCTCGGGCGGCCAGCCGAACCCCGGTGCAGCGTCGGGCGCCCAGCCCTGCATCGCGATCACGCGATATTCGACGTTCAGCTTGAAGTGCTCGATGAACCACGCGCCCATCTCGCCCAGCGTCATGCCATGCCGCATCGGCATCGGCCCCGCCCCGACGAAACTCTCCCATCCGGGCAGCAAGGTCAGCCCCTCGACCGGGCGACCCGCCGGGTTGGGCCGGTCGAGCACCCACACTTCCTTGCCATGCGCCGCCGCCGCCTCGAGCATGTACAACAGCGTCGTGACATAGGTGTAGATGCGGCAGCCAAGGTCCTGCAGGTCGATCAGCACCACGTCGAACGTGTGCATCGACTGACCCGTCGGTCGCCGCACCTCGCCATACAGGCTGAACACCGGCATCCCGTAGGTGGGATCGGTATAGTCCGGCGATTCCATCATATTGTCTTGCAGGTCGCCGCGCACGCCATGCTGCGGCCCGAACACCGCCGACACGTCCAGCCCCGCCGCGACCAGCGCGTCGAGGCTGTGCGTCAGATCCGCCGTCACCGACGCCGGATGCGCGAGCAGCGCAACGCGACGGCCCTTGAGTTGTCCAAGCAGCGCGGGGTCGGCGATCAGCCGGTCGATACCGAAGTTCATGGCGCTTCAGGTGCCGGGGTTCGCCGTGCAACGCAATCGGCTTTGTCGTCGCCGCGCCGGACCCAAGCGTCGGTCTGGCCGTTGAGCGGGTAAATCACGAGGAATTTCCAGATGCTTCGATCAATCCTGCTTGGCGTCGTCGCCGGCTCCCGCGCCATGACCCCGCTTGCCGCGGTCGCCAATGCCGCCCGCACCGGCACGCTACCCCGGGATAGCGCCGCCCCCGACCTGCTCGCGCATCCGCTGGTCTCGGCCGGGACCACCGCGCTGGCCGTCTATGAACTGATCGGCGACAAGCAGCACAGCGCGCCGGACCGCATTATCACCCCTGCCGTCGTGATCCGCACCCTCAACGCCGCGTTCGCCGGGGCAATGGTCGCGCCGCGACGGCATCGCTGGGCGGGAGCCGCCGCAGCGGGCGCAACGGCGGCGGTCGCATCCTATATCAGCTGGCGGATTCGGATGAAGTCGATGGAGCGCAACAGCCAGGAAGCGACCGGCTTTATCGAGGACGCGCTGGTCGTCCCCGCCGCGATCGCCGCCGCCACCGCGCGCTGACCCCACCAAAACGGAAAGAGGCGACACGGTTCCCCGTGCCGCCGCTTCCCCCAGTATCGGACGATCAGAACGAAGCCGCCACCTGCACATACCAGCTGCGCGGGCGGGCGAAGATGCGCTCGGCATAGCCCAGCGTCGCCAGCGAGGCGTTGCCCTGGATCAGATACTGCTCGTCGAACAGGTTGTTGACGCCGCCGCTGACCTCGATCCCGTTGCCGAGCTTCAACGTCAGCGACGCATTGCCGACGAAATAGCCATTCTCCTCGATCAGCGGGATGCTGCCGGTGATGAAGGTGATCTTGGACTGGTAGCTGCCGTCAAAGCGCGGCGTCAGCTTCATGTCGCCGCCCAGCGGGATCGCATAGCTGATCCCGAAATTGGCCTGAACGTCCGGCGTGAACGGCAGATCGTCGTTCGGCGTCACGGTCGCGGTCGCGCCGGGCACCGGGGTGATGCTCTTGATCTGATCATCGAGCAGGCTGATCCCCGCGTCGAAGATCAGGCCCCATGGCGTGCGCAGGTTCGCCTCGGCCTCAAGCCCGCGAATGCGCGCCTCACCCGCGTTGAACAGCAACGGCACGACGCCCTGACGGAAGATCAGCTGAATGTCCTGATACTCGGCCTGGAACGCGGCGATGTTCAGGCGCAGCCGGCCGATATTGGTCTTCGCGCCAATCTCGTAGCTGGTGACGCTTTCCTCCGCGAACGGCACCGGCAGATTGCCCGTCGGCGCCGCGTTGTAGCGGGTGTTGTAGCCGCCCGACTTGAAGCTCTTGGCGTAGGACGCATAGGTGCTGATCGCGTCGTTCCAGCGATACTGGACGCTCGCCGAACCGGTCAGCGCCGAGAAATCCTGCTGGAACGGGCGGTTGAAGATGAACAGCGGCCCGCCTTGTGACGTCGCCAGCGTCGGCAGCGGGCTGGGATCGGGCAGCGTTGCAGGGAACAGGTTCAGCACCGTCCCGCGATAATTCTTGCGATCGCTGGTGTAGCGCAGGCCGCCGCTGATCTCGAGCGCGTCGGTAATGTTCCAGGCCAGCTCACCGAACACCGCGACCGAATCGGTCTTGAGTCGCGAAATCTGAAGGTCGCGCGACCCCGGCCCGCCTGCCAGCAGCGATCCGATCACCGGCGGCGAGGGCGGGAAGGCGAGCGGCACGGTCGCGCGCTCGTCGGTGACTTCGTTGAAATAATAGCCGCCGATGATCGCATTGACCGACCCGAAGTCGAGCTGAAGCTGAACCTCTTGGCTGAACTGCGCCGACTGCGCGGCGACATCGGTGGTGATCAGCAGCAACGGCGTGTTGTCGCCATCGCGGATGCCGCGCGATTCGGTCTCGCGATACGCAGTGATCAACTTGACCGACGCAACATCGGTTAGGCGGATATTGGCGGTCGCGGCGAGGCCCCACACTTCCGAATTGCTCTCAACCGGCGCCGTGCCGCCATTCACATACGGCCCGCGATTCTGCAGGTCATTGGCGCAGCGGATATCGTTGACCATCGGCACGTTGGGCGCACCGAAACGCGGGTCGCCCGGCACCAGCGGCGCGAACGGGATCGTCGCACCGGGGCAGCCCGCCGCGACGCTGGCAATCGCCGCGACCGGCGCCTGTTCGTTGATCCCGGCAAAAGTGAACGGCGCGCCATTCTCGTCCTGTTTGCTGTAATCGGCGCGCAGGAACAGGTCGAAGTCGCTCGACGGTTCCCACAGCAATGACGCGGCGAGCGAGAAGCGGTTCTCGTTACCCAGATCCAGGCCATCGACCGCGCGGATCACATAACCGTCACGCTTGCGAAATCCGCCCGATACGCGCGCCGCAGCGGTCGTGCCCAGCGGCACGTTGACGACGCCAAAGCCCTCGATCAGGTTTTCGCTACCCCCACGCACCCGCGCCCGGCCGCTGAATTCGCCCAGCTTGGGCTGCTGCGTGCGCACCAGAATCGCGCCGCCGATCGTGTTGCGACCGAACAACGTCCCCTGCGGCCCGCGCAGCACTTCGACGCCCGCGATATCCCCGAAATCGATCGCGCCGCCGACCGCGCGGCCCAGATACACTTCATCGAGATAGACGCCGACGCCCGGATCGACCGCCGCGGTCGGATCGACCTGCCCGACGCCGCGGATGAACACCACCGACGACGCGCTGTTGCCCGACAGCTGGCCAGCGGGCTTGAACTGCAGGCTCGGCGTGATCCGCTCAAGGTCCTGCGTCTGCGTGATCTGCCGCTCCTGCAGCGTCTCGGCGCTGAACGCGGAGATGGCGACCGGCGTATCCTGAAGGCTTTCCTCACGGCGCCGCGCGGTGACGAGAATCTCGCCCTCCGCCGCCGGAGTCGCCTCTTCCGCACGGTCCTGCGCCAATGCCGGCGCGGCTGCGGTAAAGCTCAAAAAAGCCGCAATCGCGGCGATGCTGGATGCTGCACGCCCCTGCGCGCGCGAAGTCGCTCGACCCATCGTCACACTCCCCTGTCACCCGCGATTCTTGGCGATCGTCGGTATGATATTACTCACATCCGGAATTGTTCTTGTCAATAACAGTTATGCGGTGAAACTATTCGTGCGGCGCACAGATGGTTTGTATTTACAACGATCTTCCACCGTCGTGATTACGGTGAGGTGGGAAGCTCCAGGACGAACCCGTCCGGGTGGTGAAAGTCCGGCTTCTCCCCCGGATGCGCCAGCGCCCAATAGGATTTGGTGCCGTCGGCTTCTTCGATGACGGCGGTGAGGTTGATCCACAACCTTCCCGGCGGGATCGCGGTAAGATCGACACCGACCGCGAGACTTTCAGCCCAGCTAGCGACGCTAATCTCCGGTTCGACCATTTCTTTTTGGCGCATCCCTGCGCGATATGCGTCGAAACTATAGGCCGCCCATTGCCGGGAAGACGTGAGGTTCACCTCGTCATACGCCGTGCCGTCGCCGTCCCGGATGAACGCCTCAAAGCAGGTTGCCTCCCATAGGCCATCGGCACGCGCCGGTTCGCCCCACTCCGGAACGCGGAGCTTCTCGATCGCTCCTGCCACAACATACCAAAGGCGCAGGCCGCCCCCGTCCAGCCGGGTGACTTCCACATCCAAAGTGATCGCGGGATGGGGCATCGCCGGGTGCGGGATCAGCCGATACTTTTGCAAAACTCCATCTCCATGCTAACCGCCCGCGCACCATGACCGAATACGCATCCGATCTGCTCCGCACCCTCTCCGACCGTGGCTACATCCACCAGGTCACCGACGCCACTGCGCTCGACGCGCTGGCCGCCAAGCAGATCGTGCCCGGTTATATCGGATTCGACCCCACCGCGCCCTCGCTGCATGTCGGCAGCCTCGTTCAGATCATGCTGCTGCGCCGGATGCAGCAGAGCGGGCACAAGCCGATCGTGCTGATGGGCGGCGGCACCGGCAAGATCGGCGACCCCAGCTTCAAGGACGAAGCGCGCAAGCTGATGACGGACGAGGTCATCGCGGCCAACGTCGCGTCGATCAAGACGGTGTTCGAGAAGTTCCTGACCTTTGGCGACGGCCCCACCGACGCGGTGATGGTCGACAATGCCGACTGGCTCGACAAGCTCGAATACATCCCGTTCCTGCGCGACATCGGAAAGCATTTCTCGATCAACCGGATGCTCAGCTTCGATTCGGTCAAGCTGCGCCTCGACCGCGAACAGTCGCTCAGCTTCCTCGAATTCAACTACATGATCCTCCAGGGCTATGACTTCCTGGAGCTGTCGCGCCGTGCCGGGTGCCGCCTGCAGATGGGCGGGTCGGACCAATGGGGCAACATCGTCAACGGCATCGAACTGTCGCGCCGCGTCGACGGGACCGAGGTCTATGGCGTTACCACCCCGCTGATCACCACGGCGGACGGCGGCAAGATGGGCAAGACCATGTCGGGCGCGGTGTGGCTCAACGAAGACGCCCTTCCCGCCTTCGATTACTGGCAGTTCTGGCGCAACACTGACGACCGCGATGTCGGCCGCTTCCTGCGCCTGTTCACCGACCTGCCATTGGACGAGATCGCCCGCCTCGAAGCGCTGCCGGGCGCCGAGATCAACGAGGCAAAGAAGATCCTCGCCACCGAAGCCACCGCCATGTGCCGCGGCCGCGACGCCGCGCTCGCGGCGGAAGAAACCGCGCGCAAGACGTTCGAGGAAGGCACTTCGGGCGACGCACTCCCGACCCTGTCGGTCAGTGGCGAGATCAGCGTCGTCGACGCGCTCGTCGGCCTCGGCTTTGCCGCTTCAAAGGGTGAGGCCCGCCGCCTGATCAAGGGCGGCGGCGCGCGCATCGATGGCGAAAAGGTCAGCGACGAGGCCGCGACCGTTACGGTCGGTGCGGCGGAGGTGCGCGTCTCGGCGGGCAAGAAGCATCACGGCCTGCTGCGCCCGGAGTGATTGCCCCCGTAGGACTACGTAAGTAACGACTGGTAACCAATCCGGTTGCGGAGCTGTTTACGCCCGCCGGCCTACCCAGATTGACATCGAGCCACGAGTCGGTGGGGGCCAGTATGAGTTTTCAGTTCTCGTCCATTGTGCGGGCCACCGCCGCCGACAGCGATCGTCGGAACACCGACCGCGACGAAGTCCACTTCCGCGCCCGCGCCTTCGGCCCCGACGCCCAGCCGCGCACCCTGCTGATCGTCAACATCTCCCCCCACGGCCTGATGGCGCGGTGCGAACACGAATTTGCCGAGGGCGACCGCCTGCGCGTCATGCTGCCGGTGGTCGGCGTGGCTCCAGCAGAAATCCGCTGGGCGCTCGGCGGCCGGATCGGCGTGAGCTTCGACAGCGCGGTCGATCTGGCGAGCTACTATGAGTTGCTGGCGCAGATGCTGAAGGCGGGGTGACCCTCCTAAGCCCCTCCCCTTCAGGGGAGGGGTTGGGGTGGGGCAGGAAAGTCTCACCGAGACCGACGCGCCAAGAGAACAGCCCCCCCCAACCCCTCTCCTAAAGGGGAGGGGCGAGATTGCCGCACCCGGCCCGCCAAACCCCATCGTCACCCCGGCCCCCGTGCCGGGGTCCACCCCTCCCCAAGCGCAGCGCTCCAGCCTCAAGCCCCGCGCCCGCCTCCCGGTAGACCCCGGCACAAGGCCGGGGTGACGATGACTGAAATTGCACTCGCAGCAGACGCCGCTTGACGAGCACGATACTGAACTCGAGACTTAGCGCATGTCCCGCAATCCAACGCCGTGGAAGAAAAGCAGAACTCTCGGGGACATCTACGGTGGCCGTGAACGCAGAAGATTTGCCGACAACATCTTCGCCCGTGCGCATTCGATTGAACGGCCAACCTCGGATGTGGAACTCCCAATCCTGCTAGAGGATAATTCATCGAGGGATTTTTTCTTTCCTCTCAATGGTGAAGAGGTCATCGAAGCGCTCAAGGCGCTACCCCAGGACGACTACGCCGGAATTACGCATGTTTGGATGCGTCGCCTGAAAAAACAGGATTATCTCGACGGCTCTCAACCTTTCGCAACGTTTAGCTGCGGGAGCGGCGTTAGACTCATCACGCTCTATCCATTCCCGCGTGATCTAATCTATTCATTCGGCTCGAAGCGCCCTCCGAATTCGGCTTTCAATGACGTATCGCGATTTGGAGCAGAGATTATTCACGTCGGCAACGACTGGCGAGCCAATTGGTCCATCGACGCGCTTCGTAGATTCTATGCGCATGTTTTGTATCACGAGGTTGGTCACCATGTTGATTGGTATCGTCGCTTCTAGAGCAAAGCCAACCGCAAGGAGCTTGAAGAAGCTGCTGACCAATATGCCTTCGCGCGAACCGCAACGGCGCGACATGTGATCAACCGCCTCGACGATAGTTGCCTTGAGGAAAATGCAGTGTGAGGGTTTGTAGAGGGCGTTAGCCACGAATCGTCATCTTTTCGTCCCAGCGCGAACGCAGTTCCGCCCGCCCCCTAACCCGCCCGCAACAACCCCACAGCCGCATCCCGCTCAAACAAATACAACGCCACCCGCGCCGCCTGCCCGCGCGCGCCATCCAACCCGCCGTCGCGATCGACCAGCAACCGCGCATCGGCGGTCGCCGCCGCGATCAGCTCGGCGAATTTCTCGGGCGGAGCGAGCCGGAACGTTTGCTCGCCCGATTGTCGCGTCCCCAATATCTCGCCCGGCCCACGCAGCCGCAGATCCTCCTCGGCGATGCGGAAGCCGTCATTCGTCTCACGCATCAGCGCCAGCCGCGCGCGCGACGTCTCGCTCAACGTCCCCCCGCGCAGCAGCACGCACACCGATCGCCCCCCGCCGCGCCCGACCCGCCCGCGCAACTGGTGAAGCTGCGCCAGCCCGAACCGATCCGCCGCCTCGATCACGATCAGCGTCGCGTTGGGGACATCGACCCCCACTTCGATCACCGTCGTCGCGACCAGCACGCCCAGCTCGCCCGCGGAAAAGCGCGCCATCACCGCGTCCTTTTCCGGCCCCTTCATCCGGCCATGGACCAGCCCCACCCGCTCGCCGAACCGCGCGCGCAGCGCCTCCGCCCGCGCCTCGGCGGCGGCGAGGTCGGTCTTCTCGCTCTCCTCGACCAGCGGGCACACCCAATAGGCCTGCCCGCCCTTCTCATATGCCGCCCCAGCGCATCGACGATCTCATCGAGCCGCTCGCCCGACAATACCCGCGTCTCGATCGGCTGACGGCCCGGCGGCATCTCGTCGAGCCGGCTGACATCCATCTCGCCATATTGGCTGAGCGTCAGCGTGCGCGGGATCGGCGTCGCGGTCATCACCAGCAGATGCGGTGTGGCGCCCCTTGTCGGAAAGCGCCAGGCGTTGCTGGACGCCGAAGCGATGCTGCTCGTCGACCACCGCCAGCCCCAGCCGCCGATATTCGACATGCTGCTGGAAGATCGCATGCGTGCCGATCAGGATGTCGATCGATCCATCGGCCAGCCCCATCAGCGTCGCCTCGCGCGCCTTGCCCTTCTCGCGTCCGGTGAGGATCGCGACCGTCACCGGCAAGCCGCTCAGCATCCGCGTCAGATTATCGTGATGCTGCCGCGCCAATATCTCGGTCGGCGCGAGCAGCGCGCCCTGCGCGCCCGCCTCGACCGCGATCAGCAGCGCCATCGCCGCGACCAGCGTCTTGCCCGCGCCGACATCGCCCTGCAGCAGCCGCAGCATCGGCGCGGCTGCGCCATATCGCCCTCGATCTCGCGGATCGTCCGCGCCTGCGCGCCCGTTGGCGTGTAGGGCAGGCTCAGCGCATCGCGCAGCCGCCCGTCGCCCTTGCAGCGGCCCGCCGCTTGCGCGACGGATGCGC
Organism: uncultured Alphaproteobacteria bacterium; assembly: GCA_942493255.1. Lineage (GTDB taxonomy): Bacteria > Pseudomonadota > Alphaproteobacteria > Sphingomonadales > Sphingomonadaceae > Sphingomonas. The sequence continues at coordinate 3,341,309 of OW818683.1, forward strand.
GCACCAGCATGAAGCGCCAGCTGGTTGGCGAAAACCTCGTCATAGGCCAGCCTGTCGCGCGCCAGCGCATCGGCCGGATCAGCATGCAGACGGCGTGATCGCCTCGCGCCAGCCCGGCCAGCCTTGTTTGGCCTGCAGGCTCGGTTCGATCCATTCGGGCAGATCCGGCGCGCGCGCCAGCGCCTGCGCGGCGAGCTGCCGCCATCCGCCGCGTTGGTCAGCCCTTCCGACAGCGGATAGACCGCCTCGCGCCCGGCAGGCCGCCGGCTCGGGCGGCGACAGCACATGATCGGGGTGGATGATCTGGAGGCTGTCGCCATAGGCTTCGAGCTTGCCCGAGACGATCTTCGCCTCGCCCAGTGGGAACAGCTTCTTCGCCCAGCCCGCGTTGCGCCCGAAATAGACGAGGCTGACATGCGTTCCTTCGCCGTCGAGCGCCTCGACCCGGAACGGCGCGCGCACCGAATGGCCCTGATGCGATAGTTCGATCGGGGTCAGCAGCGATCACGATCACATTCCGCCCGATATCGCCATGGCTGCAGCCCTCGACGCGACGCCGGTCGATCCAGCCCGGTCGGCAGATGGAAGAGCGACATCGACACCCGCGTTCGAGGCCCAGCCTGCTCCAGCGGCTTGGCACGCCGGGGCCAACGCCCTTGAGCGCTTCTACTTCGGCGAAGAGCGGATTGAGATCGTTGGCCGCATGTCTAGTGACGCCTTGTAGGGGAAAGCGCTATCAGGATCCGCCCATGAGAGCCATTGCGCCTGTCGCAAGGTCCGACATACAGCCCCGCCGGAGAGCGGATACATGAAAAGCTCCACACCCATAGCCGACAGGCGCCAGCGCGCCGCCGGCTTTATATGGGAATTCCCATGACCGCCCGCCTGAAACGCCTGCAATTCCGCGCCTGGCACCGTGGCACCAAGGAGGCCGATCTGATGATCGGCGGCTTCTTCGACAGCTATTCGGCGGGCTGGTCGGATGCTGAGATGATCTGGTTCGAGGCGCTGCTCCACGAGGACGATGTCGACATCATGGCCTGGGCGATCGGCACCCAGCCCGTGCCGGAGCGTATCAGGGCCCGATGATGGCCGCGATGATGGATTACATGCCGATCGCGCAAGCTCGATTTCGTCGGACGCAATGATTTCCTCACGCCCCTCCCCGTAATTGCAAGGCATGTGGGGGCAGCGCATTTGCAAACCAACTGACCGACGTGATCGATCTTCAGCGCATTCTCAAGGCGCCGCGCCGCTGTCGGCGGCGTCGCCGGCCGGGCTTCCTGCCGTGGCTGCTGGCCGATCTCGCGCGCGCCGCGCATGCCAAAGGCGCGCGCGCCTGGTGTTCATCGCGCCCGACGAAGTCGCGATGCGCGCGATTGCCGAGACCGCGCCTATTTCGCGCCCGAGCTCGAGATTCTCCAGCTCCCGGCCTGGGATTGCCTGCCCTATGATCGCGCCTCGCCGTCGCTGCGTCGTCGTCCGAGCGGCTGGCCGCGCTCCATGCGCTGCCAGCCGGCAAGCCCCAGGCCCGCAACTGGTCGTCACCACGGTCAATGCCGCCACCCAGCGCACGCTCACCCCGTTCCGCATCCGCCAGCTCGTCGCGCGACTCGCGCCGGGTGAGCGCATCGATCGCGACAAGCTCGCGACGCTGCTCCAGGCGAACGGCTATGTCCGTTCGGACACGGTTGCCGATGCCGGCGAGTTTGCGATCCGTGGCGCGCTGGTCGATCTCTTCCCGCCGGGCGAAGAACCACGCGCTGCGGCTCGATTTCTTCGGCGACGAGATCGAGAGTGTCCGCCAGTTCGATCCCGCCGACCAGCGCACGATCGATCGTATCGACAGCTTCACATTGCTGCCTGCTTCTGAAACCCTGCTCGACGATGAGAGCATCAAGCGCTTCCGCAGCCGCTATCGCGAGACCTTCGGCGCGACCGCGACCGGCGATCCGCTCTATCAGGCGGTATCCGATGGCCGCCGCCTCGCGGGCATGGAACATTGGCTGCCGCTGTTCGAGGAGCGGCTGACCACGCTGTTCGATCATCTCGGCCGACGAGGATGTGATCCTGCGCGATCCGGGACGGCGGGCGCCGCCGACCAGCGCTTCGAAGCGATCGCCGACTATCATGCCAACCGCGTCCGCGCCCAATCGACCGAGCCGGGCAGCTACCGCCCGCTCGCCCCGAACGACGCTCTATCTCGGCCGCGACGAATGGGCGCGGCGACTCGCGCGACCGCCCGTCCACCTCGCCACCCCGTTCCACGAGCCCGAAAGCGCGACGCGTCCTCGACTTCGGGGTCGACAGCCGCGCGCGATTTCGCGCCCGAACGCGCGCAGGGCGCCAACATCTACGAGGCCGTGGCCGACCATGTCGCGCGCTGCTGCGCAAGGCCGGCGCAAGGTCATCCTCGCCAGCTATTCGGACGGCGCGCGCGAACGGCTGAAGGGGCTGCTCGACGATCATGGCCTCGAGCGCCTGATCGCTCTGGCGGACAGCTGGCAGGAGGCGCTGGGCATGCCGCGGTGGCGGCCGCCAATGTCGCGCTCATCCGTCCTGCCGCTCGATCATGGCTTCACCACAGCGGATATTGCGCTGCTGACCGAGCAGGACATGCTCGGCGACCGGCTGGTGCGACGGCAGAAGCGCAAGAAGTCGGCCGACGCCTTCCTCGCCGAACTGGCCACGCTCTCGCCCGGCGATCTCGTCGTGCATGCCGATCATGGCATCGGCCGCTATGAGGGGCTGGACGTCGATCCCGGTCGGCAAAAGCGCCGCACGATTGCGTCGCGCTGACCTATGCCGGCGGCGACAAGCTCTACGTGCCGGTCGAGAATATCGACGTTCTCTCGCGCTACGGCTCTCGGAGAGCGAGGGCGCCCCGCTCGACAGGCTGGGCGGCGTCGCGTGGCAGGCGCGCAAGGCGCGGATGAAGGAGCGCATCCGCGAGATCGCGGGCGAACTGATCGCCGTCGCCGCCGAGCGGGCGCTTCGCCCCGCCGATATCGCCGAAATCGATCCGGGCAATTATCCCGAATTCGCCAACCGCTTTCCCTATCAGGAGACCGACGATCAGGATCGCGCGATCAGCGACGTGCTCGACGATCTGAGCGCGGGCAAGCCGATGGACCGGCTGGTGTGCGGCGATGTCGGCTTCGGCAAGACCGAAGTCGCGCTGCGCGCCGCCTTCGTGGCGGCAATGGCGGGGGTCCAAGTTGCGGTGGTCGTGCCGACAACTTTGCTTGCACGCCAGCACTACACGAATTTCGTCGAACGCTTCAAAGGCTTCCCCGTCAACATCGGCCGCCTGTCGCGCCTGGTGCCCGCCGCCGAAGCCAAGCGCCAAGGAAGGGCTGGCCGACGGCACGATCGACATCGTCATCGGTACCCACGCGCTGCTCGCCAAGGCGATCGATTTCAAGCGCCTCGGGCTCGTAATCGTCGACGAGGAACAGCGCTTCGGCGTCACCCACAAGGAACGGCTCAAGGGCCTCAAGGCCGACGTCCATGTGCTCACCCTCACCGCCACGCCGATCCCGCGCACGCTGCAAATGGCGATGTCGGGCCTGCGCGAGCTGTCGGTGATCCAGACCCCGCCGGTCGATCGCCTCGCGGTGCGCACCTATGTGACGCCGTGGGACCCGGTGGTGGTGCGCGAGGCGCTGCTGCGCGAACATTATCGCGGCGGCCAGTCCTTCTTCGTCACCCCGCGCATCGCCGACCTGCCCGATGTCGAGAAATTCCTGCGCGAGGACGTGCCCGAAATCCGCTACGTCGTCGCGCACGGCCAGATGGCGCCGACCGAGGTCGAGGAGCGCATGTCCGCCTTCTACGACAAGAAATACGAGGTGCTCGTCTCCACCTCGATCATCGAATCCGGGATCGACATCCCCAGCGCCAACACGATGATCGTCAACCGCGCCGACAAATTCGGCCTCGCCCAGCTCTACCAGCTGCGCGGCCGCGTCGGCCGGGCCAAGACCCGCGCCTATGCCTATATGACCACCGCGCCGCAGCGGCAGATGACCGAAGCCGCCGAAAAGCGCCTCAAGGTCCTCTCCGACCTCGAATCCTTGGGCGCGGGCTTCCAGCTCGCCAGCCACGACCTCGACATTCGCGGCGCGGGCAATCTGCTCGGCGACGAACAGTCGGGGCACATCAAGGAAGTCGGCTACGAACTCTACCAGTCGATGCTGGAAGAGGCGATCATGGACGCCAAGGCCGGCGGCATGGCCAGCGACCGCCCCCGCGACCTCTCGCCCCAGATCACCGTCGACGCCCCGATCCTCATCCCGGAGGGCTTCGTCCCCGACCTCGACCTGCGCATGGGCCTCTACCGCCGCCTCAACGATGTCGAGGACCGCGCCGGGATCGAGGAATTCGCCGCCGAAATGATCGACCGCTTCGGCAAGCTGCCCGAGGAAACCGAAAACCTCCTGCTGCTGATCGAGGCCAAGCTGAACGCCAAAAAGGCGTGCATCGCCAAGATCGACGTCGGGCCAAAGGGCGCACTGGTCACCTTCCACGAAGACAAATTCCCCAGCGTCGACGGGCTGCTGGCCTATGTCGAGCGCCTCGACGGCACCGCCAAGCTGCGCCCGGACATGAAGCTGGTGGTCTCCCGCGCCTTCGCGACGCCACGCGCACGGCTGAACGCGGCGGTGCAGATTTCGCGGGGGTTGGCTAAGGCGGCGGGGTGAGGGGGGATGGTTGGCGGGGCGCCTAATGGCGTGCCGGTTGTTGTCCTATTATCGCGGCCACAATCGCGGAAAGTTGCATCGCTTACCGGCTCTCAGGTTTCGGCCCCGCCGACTCGATTGTTGTCCTTTCGAGTGACGCAAAGGTTCGGGCGACAGGACAACCTGACGGCATTCACCTATCCAGATTGAGAAGCCCTGATCGCCCACCAACTATTTTCAAGCCGCGTGAGCAGACACTGCGCGATATACTGCTGCTATTTCACCGACTATCGGTCAATGATCGTTTGCAGCGGGCGCAACGAGAATTGATATGGCGGCAACTTACGATTTTCATACTCTGTCACACCTCGATTTTGAGGAACTCGTGCGCGATCTCTTGCAGGCGCACTGGAAACTGAAGCTAGAGAGTTTTGGCGCCGGGAGCGACCAAGGTATCGACGTCCGCTATCTCAGCGGCCCCCATAACATCGTTATTCAGGCAAAACATCTGCTTGGAAGTGGCTGGCACGGCCTGCGGCGTGCAACTGCGAGCGAGTGCAAAAAGGCAATCGCATTAGCGCCGACCCGTTACATCCTGGCCACCTCGGTATCTCTGACACCCGCACGAAAAGCCGAAATCATCGCAGCGATGCCGGGCGTACCTCTCGTCGCTGAAGACATTCTCGGGCAGGAAGATATCAACAATCTGATCCGGCAGCATCCGCAGATAGAGCGGCAGCATTTCAAGCTATGGCTGAGCAGCACCGCTGTGCTCCAGCGCATCCTGCACAGCGGTGTCTACAATCGGACCGCGGCAGAAATGGACATTATCCGGACGATGGTGCCGCGCTTTGTACACAATCACAGTGTTCACGATGCCGAAAGTAAGCTGGCGGAGACCGGCGCGCTCATCATTGCGGGCCAGCCGGGGGTGGGCAAGACCACCCTCGCACGCATTCTAGTCTGGCTTCATGCCGAGCAGGAGTGGAACATCTTCGTAGTAGATTCACTCGAAGAGGCGTTCGGCCTCGCCGACGCGAGCGAGAAGCGTCTCATTTTGCTCGACGACTTTCTTGGTCAAGTTCGCCTGTCTGCCGATCATGTGCGCGGCGTCGATGCCAGGCTGCCCCCTTTACTCAGCCGGGTTGCAGCCCACGAGAACCTACGTTTCATCCTCACTACGCGCGATTATATCCTTGCCCAGGCGCGAAGCCTGTCCGCGCGGCTCGCGCCAGACCGGATCAATACTCGTGAATACGTCCTGAACGTTGGACGCTACACCCGGGCGGTGAAAGCTCGAATTCTCTATAACCATCTTTATTTCTCAGCATTGACGCCGCAGCAGAAGGAACAGGTCCTCGCAGAGGACTTCTTCTTGAAGATAATTGACCATAAAAACTTCAATCCTCGCATAATTGAAGAAGTGACAAGTCAGCGATATCTTGCACTTACTGACAGACCAGTTCGCGAAACTATTGGAGCGGTGCTAGCTACGCCAGAAATATTGTGGGAGCTACCCTATCGCCAGCATATCAGCGCCGAAGGGCGGATGATGATGCTCGCGTTGTTCGTAAACGGAAGGTCAGCCGGAATTGAAACGCTGAAGGCAAGCTATGTCCGGGTCGCGCGAGCGCTTGGTCTTCTGCTCCATCCTGCCGACGTTGAGGCAAGTTTCCGGTCGACCTATCGGGCGCTTGAAGGTTCCACGCTTGGACTTACCTTTGGGCAGGTAAGCTTCACCAATCCGGGCCTTCGTGATTTCGTGCAATCGGTCGTCATCACCGACAAACTCGTTCCAGTGCTACTTCCGGAGCTTGAAACACCTTCAGAGGTCGGCGAGCTCTGGGATGTATTCAAGACGAAAAGGCCTTCGCAAGCCGAACAGGCGCAGTTGGTACCGGCTTGGATCTCAGCGCTCGACCGGGTGGAGGCCGGCGGGCTTGGCGACCGGTACGACTATATCGAGCTAGCAGTCGATATGTGCGATGACCTCAAGCACGCAGCGCTTGAAGACCGGGTCAATTTGGCGATCGATGCTTTCGAGCAGGACGCGATGACAGCGGAGGAGGTCACTAGAGCGTGCGCGCTTATCGAGAAGAGCTTCTCAAGCAGCCTGCCATGGCAGCTCGAGAAGCGCTTTCGCGATGTTATAACCGCTGCAGCTGCGGCGTTGCTCCACGATTATGCCAGCGTACTGAACTTTGAAGAGATGCAAAGCCTTGATGAAGCGCTGCACACCTATGGCAACAACGACGCGCTCGCAACCGAGGCGAGTCACGCCGCGATGGAGTGCCTTGCTAGGGGGATCGACAGTGAAATTCGCGATGTTGAGACCGTAGAAGATTTGGATGAATATGAAGAGAACGTGCTTGCGTTCATGAAGAAGCGCAACTTCTCCGCACTGGGTGTTGTTCGCGATATTGACTATCGTCGGGACAGGCTGATGGAAGACGGACTTGTTGAGCGGCGCGGTTCATATAGCAGCGGGCCGGGCCGGAGCCCTGACGGAGAGATTTCTGCAGACGACATCAGATCAATGTTTCGAGAGCTCCGCGAAGGCTGATTTCGACACAACCACGCATGAGCCAGCGGACGACAGGGACGTTGGGACGCTTTTCCGCCAAGTAGCCGGCGCCATCCTGCCCCCTTGCAATGTTGGACCCGATATGTTCTCCTCCACCAGTCGAACCCCGACCGCTCTTTGACCCCGTCGATCGCCCCGCCGCAGGACCTCGGCTGCCCCCTGCGCGAAGCTGACAACCCGCCTTACACACCCGTATTTTTGTCAGCTTCGTCAGCCCCGCCCCGCCCCGCCGACACCGCGCAAAAACCGTCCGAAGCTGACAGGATGAACCGCGTTCCGCGTAACTTCGTCAGGTTCGCCGATCCGCCGCCCGGCCACCGCGTCCCCGCCCCCACCCCCTGCCAATCGCGAATCGCAATCGCCGCAAGATCGGCTAGTGGCGATGATCGGCGCATCGGCGGGTGCGTCGGACGATCGATATGGTAAGGACGACCGCGTGACCGACACCGCATCCCCTGATCGCCTGGCCGAGGCGCGCGCGGCGCTTGCCGCGGCGATGGCGTTGCACGAACGCGGCGATCTTGAAGGCGCGGAGGCCGGCTATCGCGACGTGCTGGCGCTTGAGTATCGCGCGACCGACGTGCTGCCGCTGCTCGCCGGCCTGCTCGGTCGCCTCTCCCGCGCCGAAGACGCGCTCGCCGCCTGGGGCGAATTGCTGGCGATCGAACCCGATCATGCCATCGCGCTGCACGAACAGGGCCTGACGCTGCACTGGCTCGGCCGCACCGAAGCGGCGATCGTCGCGCTTGAACGGGCCTGCGTGCTCGACCCCGACAACCCGATCGCCGCCGGCAACCTCGCCGTCGCGCTGGCCGATGCCGGCCGCACGCTCGACGCGATCCGCCAGTTTCGCCGCGCGCTGACGCTTCAGCCCGGCAATCTGCATCTTCAGCATCAGTTGCGGCGGCTCGGCTCGGCCGCGGTGCCCTTCTGGCACATCCCGATGATGAACGACGCGCCCCGCAACGACGCGTTCGAAGCCGCGCTCAAGGCCGCACTGGCGGTGGCCGGCCCGCAAGCCCGCGTCCTCGACATCGGCGCCGGCAGCGGCCTGCTCTCGCTGATGGCCGCGCGGGCCGGGGCGCGCAACGTGGTGGCGTGCGAGATGGAGCCGATGATCGCCGAAATGGCGCAACAGATCGTCGCCCATAACGGCTATGCCGACCGCATCACCGTGCATGCCAAGCCGTCGACCGACCTGGCCGTCGGCGCCGAACTCGATGCCCCGGCCGACATCCTCGTCTCCGAAATCCTGTCGAGCGACCTGCTCACCGAAAAGGTGCTGGATACGTTCGAGGACGCCCATCGCCGCCTCCTCGCTCCCGACGCACTGGTGATCCCCCGCGCCGCCACCGCAATGGGCTGCCTCGTCGCCAGCGATTCCCTCGCCGACTATGCCTTTGTCGGCCAGGTCTCGGGCTTCGACCTGTCGCCCTTCACCAGCTTCGCGCCACAGCGGTTGCCGGTGCATGGCACGATGACCGCCTGGAACCGGTTGTCCGACGATGTCGAACTGGTCCGCCTCGACCTGACCCAGCACAAGCATGACGCGACGCTCGCCCGACTGCGCATCCCCGTCACCGCCAGCGGCCGCGCCATCGGCATCGTCCAGTGGATGCACATCGATTTGTGGGACGGCATCGCCTTCGAAAACCACCCGGCCAGCACCACCGACGGCGGCTGGCTGCAACTGCTCCACAGCTTCCCCGCCCCGATCGACGTGGTGGCCGGCGAAGCGCTCGACATCGCCGTCGGCCACGACCGGATCACGCTGATCCTGATGCCCCTGGCGGACTCCGGGGCCTAACTGCGGCGATGATCCGGTTCGGGCCGATGAGCATTACGCTGCTGATCTGCGCGGTACAGGGTCTGTTGCTCGCCGCGCTGTTGCTGCGCGCCCGACGTAACCGGGCGGCGAACCGCTGGCTGGCGCTGCTGATCGTGGCGGTGGCGGCGCTGATGACGCCGTACATCATCGGCTATGCCGGCTTTTACGACAAATGGCCCTGGCTCAGCTTTGCGCCGCTGTCCTACACCCTCGCCTTCGGCCCGCTGCTGTTCCTCTACACCACCGCGCTGATCGGCCAGCGCCCGGCGCGGTTGTGGGTGCATTTCGTGCCGGTGGCGGTGCAGTTCGTCAGCTATGCGGCGCTATTCCCGTTGCCGTTGACGACGAAGGACTGGTGGAACACCCATGTCCATGCGCCGATCATCGACCCGCTGTTCGACATCGCGGCGCCAATCAGCATCGCGGCCTATGCCGCGGTCGCATATCGTCGCTACCGCGCCTACCGCATCTGGCTGGACAGCAACCGCACCGACGGGGTGGATTACGAGCCCAACTGGATCCGCAATTTCATCGCTGCGCTGGCGGTGATCATGCTGATCTGGGCCGGGTTCGTGATCGCCAAATGGGCCGATCCGGCACGCGATTATTTCGACCAGTTCCCGCTGTATGTCGCGTTCTCCGTGCTGGTACTCTATCTCGGCATCGGCGGCTGGCGGCATTCGGAGACCGCGTTCCCGCCCGCACTCGCGCCGCCCCAGCCAGACGCGGTGGAGCCCGCCGCCGCGCGCGACTGGGCGGCGCAGGGTGCCGACTGGCTGGTCCGTCTCGACAGCGCGGAATGGTGGCGCGATCCCGCGTTGACGCTGGCCGGGCTGGCGCGGCTGCTCGGCACCAACACCAGCTATCTGTCGCGCGGACTGGGCGCCGCGGCGGGCGAGAATTTCAACGCGATCATCAACCGCCGCCGAGTGATCGCATTGCAGGATCTGCTTGAGTCGCCGAACGAACACCGCGACCTGCTGACCCTGGCGTTCGAGGTCGGGTTTAACTCCAAGGCCAGCTTCAATCGCGCCTTTCTGGAGATGGCAGGAATGAGCCCGAGCCAGTGGCGGCTCAAATCACAAAAAGCACGCGCCGCCTGACCATTGAGGCGCGACGCCGCGGGGTTTGCGCCACATCGGCTTCGTCACCGACCCGCTGGAGCGACCCCGATGAACCGCCTGTATCTTGCCGCTGCCCTGTTAGCCCTGCCCGTCTGTCTGGACGCAGCGGCGGCCAACCCCAATGTCGCCGAAACTTCAGCCACGCCGCGCTACACCCCACGCCTGCTTTCCGCCGAAGAGGCGCGCCGCGATGTCGCGTTGCTGCGCCGCGCGCTCGAGACGGTGCACCCCGGGCTCTATCGCTACACCACAAAAGCCGGGATCGACGCAGCATTCGCGCGGCTGGAGGCCGCCGCCAGTGTGCCGATCACCGACCTTGTCCTGCATGGCGAAGTCGCCCGCCTGCTCGCCACGATCCACTGCGATCATACCAAGGCGGAAATGTCCGACGCGATCACCGCATACCGCACTGCCAACCCCACGCATCTGCCGCTGCGGTTCCAGCTAATCGAAGGGCGGATGATCGTGGCTTCGACCGATGGGCAGGCCGGCGCGCCGCCGGTCGGGAGCGAAATCCTCAGCATCAACGGCATGCCGGTCCCACGATTGCTGCTCCAACTGGCGCCGCTGACCTCCTATGACGGCACGACGGATCAGGCGATCGCGGCCAAGCTCGCCGATGACAGCGACCTGATGGGCGACGACTTCAACGAAAATTATCCGACGCTGTTCGGCTTTCCCGATGCATGGCGGATCGAATGGAAGCCGGTCGGCGGCACCGCGTCGACCACCGCCAACCTTCGCCCGATCCGCTTTGCGCAATGGACCAGCCTTGCGGGGCCTGGTGCCCGCTATCGCGGCGACTTCTACAACAGCGTGAGCTGGCGGCTGAATGGCAAGACGGCGCGGCTGGGCATCGATACCTTCGTCAACTACCGCAACCCGGTTCAGGCAACCGCGTTCCTGAACGGTTTCTTCGCCGCGATGGCAGAGGCCGGGACCGATCATCTGATCCTGGATCTGCGCCGGAATGGCGGCGGGTCGGACGAAGTGCCGGTGGCGCTGGGCCGCTATCTCATCGACAAGCCCTTTGTCTGGGCGAAGCCGCAGCGGCTCAAGGCCGTACGCTATGGCGACTTGCCGAACCATATCAGCGCATGGGGCGACCGGGACGCATTGTTCAACCCGCCGCTCGACGCGTTCACCCGAACCGCCGATGGCTGGTATGAGCGCACGCCGGTGCTGCGTGGCGCGGCGGTCACCGATCAGGACACCCGCTTCGAACAGCAACCGGTCAGCCAGAACCGCTTCACCGGGCGGCTGACGATCCTCAGCGGCCCGCGCGCTGGATCGGCCACCACCATGGCCATCGCGCAGTTCAAGGAAAAGGCGGGCGCCACCATCGTCGGCGAAGACAGCGGCGGCAGCGCCGAAGGGCCAACCGCGGGCCGCATCTTCCTGCTCAACCTGCCCGCCAGCGGGATCAAGGTGCGCGTGCCCGAAGCGTGGAATCGCACGGCGGTCACCCGCTTTGCGCCCGGCAAGGGCGTGGGCGCAGATCAGCTGGTGGTACCGACGCTCGCGGATTTTCAGGCGGGGCGCGACCGCGCGATCGCAGTCGCCCAGGGATCCCTGCCCGCCCGCAGCGACAGCGCGGCGCTGGTCGCCACGGCGCTGGCGGGCGATTGGACCGGCACGCTCGACTATCGCGACTATCGCAAGGATACCCGCACCATCCTGCCGACTCTGATGCGCAGCGATGGGCAGGCGCTCGCCTGGACGTTCGACGACGGCCCCGGCAAGACCGTGCGCTCGACCGAACGCTGGGTATTCGATGCAGCGGGCCGGTCGCTCACCATTACCAGCGGCAGCAACCGGCCCGAGCCGTGGCGGGTAGTCGAATCCCGCGCCTCGGCGGACGGCAACGCGTTCACGCTGGTGCTCGATGGCGCGAGCGAAGAGAATGGACGACGGGTAATCGCGCGCAAGATCCTGACCCGCGATGGCAACCGGCTGCGCATCACCAAGCAGACGCAGGCGGCGGGGGAGCCATTTCTGATGCGCCAGAGCTACGAACTGCACCGTTAAACGGAGCGGAATGCCGCTGCGCGCCGGGGGCGAGGGGATCGACCCGGCCCGCCCCATCTTGACTTATGGCAACTCTGCTGCCATATCGCGGCGCAGCGAGGCGTTATGCAGCGTGATCGGGCCGGGGTTCATCCTGCGGCTCCGGCTCCGCCTCGGTTGATTGCTCGGCTTCCCATATCACGCGGGTCGTCATTTTTGACCCCGCCTGCGCGCGCGCATTCCGCATGCGCGCTGGCCGTTCTGCAAAGAGAATTCATGACTCAGTTCAATACCCTCGGCCTGTCCGAGACCACCCTCGCTGCGCTGTCGGCAAAGGGCTATACCAACGCGACCCCGATTCAGGCGCAGTCGATCCCGGCGCTGCTCGAAGGGCGCGACCTGCTCGGCATCGCCCAGACCGGCACCGGCAAGACCGCGGCGTTCATGCTCCCCTCGATCGAGCGCCTCGTCGCGTCGAACAAGCGGGCGCAGCCGCGCGGTTGCCGCATGCTCGTCCTCGCCCCCACCCGCGAATTGGCCAGCCAGATCGCCCAGAGCGCGCGCGACTATAGCAAGGGCACCAAGCTGTCGGTCGCAACCGTGTTCGGCGGCACCTCGATCCACAAGAATAAGACCGACCTCGCGCGCGGCGTCGACATCATCGTCGCGACCCCGGGCCGCCTCGTCGACCTGATCGAACAGAGCTATGCGATCCTGCTCGGCATCGAAATCCTGGTGCTGGACGAGGCCGACCAGATGATGGACCTGGGCTTCATCCACGCGTTGAAGCGCATCGTCCGCGAGCTGCCCAGCAAGCGCCAGACGCTGTTCTTCTCGGCCACCATGCCCAAGTCGATCCGCGACCTCGCGACCCAGTTCATCAAGGACCCGGTCGAAGTGAAGGTGACCCCGGTCGCCACCACCGCCGAGCGCGTCGAACAGTTCGTGACCTTCGTCAATCAGGCGGAGAAGCAGTCGCTGCTGACCATCGCGCTGCGCGACGAAAGCATCGACCGCGCGCTGATCTTCACCCGCACCAAGCATGGCGCCGACCGCGTCGTGAAGCTGCTGGCCGCCAGCGGCGTCGCGTCGAACGCGATCCACGGCAACAAGAGCCAGCCGCAGCGCGAGCGTGCGCTGGGCGAGTTCAAGTCGGGCAAGGTCAAGGTTCTGATCGCCACCGACATCGCGGCACGCGGCATCGACGTGTCGGGCGTCAGCCACGTGTTCAACTTTGAACTCCCCAATGTCCCGGATCAGTATGTTCACCGCATCGGCCGCACCGCGCGCGCCGGCGCGACCGGCATCGCCATCAGCTATTGCGCCGATGACGAGCGGCCGTACCTGCGCGACATCGAAAAGCTGATCCGCCAGAAGGTCGCGATCCAGTCGCTGCCCGAGGATTTCCTCGCCGAATCGGCCCGCATCAAGTCGAGCCGCGGTCCGATCCCGGTCAGCCGTGACGAGATGAACGGTCGCAACGGACGGACGATGGCCGACCGCAACGCCCATCACCGCGCCGGCCAGCGCGCCGATCGCGGCCCGCGCGGCAATCCTGCCGGTGAGCGTCGCGAAACGCTCGGCACCGCCACCCCGCGCGCCGCCGAAGGTGCCGGTGCAGGCGACAAGCCGCGCTTCTACGGCCCGCGCAAAAAAAAGTTCACCCCGCGTCCTGCTGGCGCCGGTGGTGGCCAGCGCAGCGGCGGCAATGGCGGCCAGGGCCAGCGCCGGGGCTAAGTAACTCCCCCCCTCCCTGCGTGCAGGGAGGGGGGGAGTCGATTACCGCCGACCCGGCCCGCGCCCGCGTCGCCGTGCAGCCTCATCGTCGCGACCGTCGATCAGCCGCTGCGCACGCTCAGCTCCTGCCGTTGCCTCATTCCCGCCGCGCCCGATCAGCGGCGCCGCGCGGCGATAAAATGTCAGCGCCTTGTCATACTCCCCCGCCGATTCGGCGCAGAGGCCAAGGTCGAAGGTGATCGACGGGTGGTTCGGCGCCTGCACGTCCAGCGCCGCCCATGCCGCGCACGCGGCGCGCAGGTCGCGCTGGGTCTGCTTGACGATATCCTTGAACGGTCGCTCCAGCGGCTTGGGCAGGCCGCGCGTGCTCTCGCGAAAGCGGATCGAATAATCCTCCACCGACGGCACGATGTCGCGCCGCACATTCTCGGCGATGTCGATGATCATGCCGCGAATCGCCTCTTCGGTGGTGCGCAACGGGTTCTGCCCGCGGCACCAGCTGGTCTCGTCGCGGCGCGGGCGTGACACACTATAAAGGACGCGCCCGTCCGGACCGGCGAGGCGCAGGTCCGCATTCACGTTGATCACGCGGCTGGTACAGTCCTTCTCGACCTCTTCCTCGCGCAGGCATTTGCCGTCGCGCTTGCCGCCCTCACGCTCAACGCATTCCTTTTCCTTGCGCTTGAACCGCGTTTCCTGGACCCCGGTGACGACGTTGCCGTTGAGCAGGCCGTCGGCATCGCCGCCGCGCCCGCCAACCAGATCGAAATGCGTCCGCCCCTCGATATCCGGCCGCGCCAGCGCGCGTTCGATCGCGAGGGCCAGCTGCATCCCGTCCTCGCCCGCGATCCGGCCGACGCGCAGCGAATCGAGCATTGCGGCGTCACGATAAGGCGCGGCGAAGCGGCCGGTCATCCGCGCGCTTTCCGCCAGAGCGGTCGGCGCGGTCATGGTCATGGCTGCAAGCAACACAGCGGCACGGGTCGGCGTCCACGGCATGGCATTCCCCCTTAATGCGTTTGCGGCCGACGGTTTCGCACCCGTTCCCGCTTTGGGCAACCCTGTTCCGCCACCGCCGCCGTCATCACATGGTCACACAGGTTGCATCCTTTGGCCCCCTTTGCTAGGCGCGCGCCAACCCATCGGGGGTGCCGGACGGCATGCCCCCGAATCCCCATGGGGCCATTTCTGCTAGTCCAAGAGGAAACACGCGTCCGTGGATAATTCCGGCGGTATCCAAGCCAGCTTAAGCGGTCGTTATGCGACCGCGCTGTTCGATCTGGCGCGCGAAGGCGGTTCGATCGCAACGGTCGAATCGAGTCTCGCGACGGTCAAGCAGGCGCTGACCGATTCGGCCGACTTTGCGGCGTTGACCAAGAGCCCGCTGCTCGGTCGCGATCAGGCGGCCCGTGGCATCACCGCCGCTGCCGGTGCGATGAAGCTCGATCCGCTCACCACCCGGTTCCTCGGCGTGCTGGCGCATAACCGCCGCCTGTCGGCGCTGCCCGGCATGATCCGCGACTTCGGCACGCTCGCCGCACGCCATCGCGGTGAAGTGACCGCAGCGGTCACGTCGGCCCACCCGCTCGACGCCGCACAGGTGGCCGAACTCAAGACGCAGCTGCGCGCCCGCGTTGGCCGCGACGTCACGGTCGACCTGTCGGTCGATCCCTCGCTCCTTGGCGGGCTGGTCGTGAAGATCGGCTCCCAGATGATCGACAGCTCGATCAAGACCCGTCTCAATTCCCTCGCGCACGCGATGAAAGGCTGAAGGCAAACGCAATGGATATCCGCGCCGCAGAAATCTCCAAGGTCATCAAGGACCAGATCGCCAATTTCGGCACCGAGGCAGAGGTCAGCGAGACCGGTCAGGTGTTGAGCGTGGGTGACGGCATCGCGCGCGTCCACGGCCTCGACAATGTCCAGGCTGGCGAAATGGTCGAATTCGCCAATGGCGTTCAGGGCATGGCGCTGAACCTCGAGGCGGATAACGTCGGTATCGTGATCTTCGGCTCGGACTCCGAGATCAAGGAAGGCGACGTCGTCAAGCGGACCGGGACCATCGTCGACGTTCCGGTCGGCAAGGGTCTGCTCGGCCGCGTGGTCGATGGCCTTGGCAACCCGATCGACGGCAAGGGCCCGATCGTCTCCGATCAGCGTTCGCGCGTCGAAGTGAAGGCTCCGGGCATCATCCCGCGCAAGTCGGTGCATGAGCCGGTTCAGACCGGCCTCAAGGCGATCGACGCACTCGTCCCCGTCGGCCGTGGCCAGCGCGAGCTGATCATCGGTGACCGCCAGACCGGCAAGTCCGCCGTCGCGATCGACACCTTCATCAACCAGAAGACCGTCAACGCCGGCACGGACGAGGGCAAGAAGCTCTATTGCGTCTACGTCGCCGTCGGCCAGAAGCGCTCGACCGTCGCACAGCTCGTCCGCACGCTCGAAGAAAATGGCGCGATGGAATATTCGATCGTGGTCGCCGCGACCGCATCGGACCCCGCCCCGCTCCAGTTCCTCGCACCGTACACCGGCTGCGCGATGGGCGAATATTTCCGCGACAACGGCATGCACGCCGTGATCGTTTATGACGATCTGTCGAAGCAGGCCGTCGCCTATCGCCAGATGTCGCTGCTGCTGCGCCGCCCGCCGGGCCGCGAAGCCTATCCCGGCGACGTCTTCTATCTGCACAGCCGCCTGCTCGAGCGCGCGGCGAAGCTGAACGAGGACAATGGCTCCGGCTCGTTGACCGCGCTGCCGATCATCGAGACGCAGGCAGGCGACGTGTCGGCCTACATCCCGACCAACGTGATCTCGATCACCGACGGCCAGATCTTCCTTGAAACCGACCTGTTCTTCGCGGGCATCCGCCCGGCGATCAACGTCGGCCTGTCGGTGTCGCGCGTCGGTTCGTCGGCACAGACCAAGGCGATGAAGAAGGTGTCGGGCTCGATCAAGCTCGAGCTCGCCCAGTATCGCGAAATGGCCGCGTTCGCGCAGTTCGGTTCGGACCTCGATGCCTCGACCCAGAAGCTGCTCAACCGCGGCGCGCGCCTGACCGAGCTGCTCAAGCAGCCGCAGTTCAGCCCGCTGCCGTTCGAAGAGCAGACCGTGTCGATCTTCGCCGGCACCAACGGCTATATCGACAGCGTCGCAGTGAACGATGTCGTCCGCTATGAGGCCGCGATGCTCGCCGAAATGCGCAGCAAGCACGCCGACATCCTCGCCGCGATCCGCGACAGCAAGGATCTGAGCGACGACACCAAGGCGAAGCTCAAGGATGCGCTCGCCGCGTTCGGCAAGACGTTCGCGTAACATGCGTCGCCCCGGCGAAGGCCGGGGCCGCCATGTTGCTCTCACCGAGAGCGGCCCCGGTCATTGCCGGGGCGACCGATAGGAAAGAAGTATGGCCTCTCTCAAGGCACTCAAAGTCCGGATCAACTCGGTCAAGTCGACCCAGAAGATCACCAAGGCGATGAAGATGGTCGCCGCCGCCAAGCTGCGCCGCGCGCAGGAAGCGGCGGAGGCCGGGCGTCCCTATGCGCAGCGGCTCGAAAGCGTCGTCGCCAGCCTCGCGTCGAAGGTCGCTGGCGGCCCCGGCGTGTCGCCGCTGCTCGCCGGTACCGGCAAGGACCAGGTCCATCTGTTCGTCGTCGCGACCAGCGACAAGGGTCTGGCCGGTGCGTTCAACACCAACATCGCCCGCCTTGCCCGCAAGCGCGCCGGCGAGCTGATCGCGCAGGGCAAGACCGTCAAGTTCTACACCATCGGCCGCAAGGGCCGCGCGGTGCTGAACCGGCTCTACCCGAACAGCTTCGTCCACTCGATCGAGCCCGGCGACCTCGGCAAGCTCGGCTTTGCCGACGCCCGCGGCTATGCCGACGACCTGATCGCGCGGTTCGAAGCCGGCGAGTATGACGTCGCGCATTTGTTCTATTCGAACTTCAAGTCGGTCCTGACGCAGGAGCCGACCGAGCAGCAGCTGATCCCGGTCAAGATCCCGGAAGTCGCCGTGGTCGAGGAAGGCGCTGCCGTCACCGAGTACGAGCCCGACGAGGAATCGATCCTCGCCGACCTGCTGCCACGCAACGTCGCGATTCAGCTGTATCGCGCGATGCGTGAGAATGCTGCGTCGGAGCAGGGCAGCAAGATGACCGCGATGGACAACGCCACGCGCAACGCGGGCGACCTCATCAAGCGGCTGTCGATCCAGTATAACCGCGCGCGTCAGGCCGCGATCACGACCGAACTGGTCGAGATCATCTCGGGCGCCGAGGCACTGTAATCGTCATGCGCGCCGCACTCCTCCTCCTCTGCGCGACCGCCGCGCTCGCGGGCTGCAACCAGCAGCCTGCCGAGCCGACGCTTGCGCAAAATGAGGCGGCGGCACGCGAGGCGGCGGCGGATCTCAAGGGCTGGGACCGCATGTTCGGCTTCCCGACCGAAACGATCGGTCGCCTCAACCAATATGGCTATCGCATCGGCAGCTATGCTGCGGCTGGCGATGGCTTCGCGGCCAAGGGTGCGGACATCACGCTGTCCCAGTCCGACGCGAAGAGCCCGAACACCGGCACCGTCGCCGTCACCGGTCCGACGGTCGAGGCGATCGACAGCATCGCTTTCACCCTGTCGCTGACCGACGACGCCAATGCCGAAACCGCCAAGAAGCGCCTCACCGACATCGTCCGCGCCTTCCTGTTCCAATATGGCATCAAGGACGAAGGCGCGCTCGACGCCATCGCCAAGGAAGCCGATGCGGATGGCAAGATCGGCGACGCGCCGGTCGCCATTGCACTCGCCAAGGGCGATGCCGCCCGCACCCTGACCGTGACTTTCCGCCGCCCCTCCGCTACGGCCCCGGCCGAGGCGATGGTCGGCAATTCCCAGCAACCCTGATCGCATTCGCCAAGCAAGGACTTGAAGAACATGGCAACCGCAGCCCCCACCGCAGACAAGCCCGCGCGCAAGCCGCGCGCGCCCAAGGCCGCTACCGGCACCACCGCGACGGCACCCGTCGCCGCGTCCGGCACGGGCCGCATCGCGCAGGTGATCGGCGCGGTCGTCGACGTTGCATTCGACGGCGAACTGCCCGCCATTCTCTCGGCGCTTGAAACGAGCAACAACGGCCAGCGCCTTGTGCTCGAAGTCGCGCAGCATCTGGGTGAAGGCACCGTCCGCACCATCGCAATGGACGCGACCGAGGGTCTGACCCGCGGCCAGGAAGTCACCGCCACCGGCGCGCAGATCCAGGTTCCGGTCGGCCCGGCAACGCTCGGCCGCATCCTCAACGTCATCGGTGAGCCGATCGACGAGCGCGGCCCGGTCGCCACCGACATGCGCGCGCCGATCCATGCCGAAGCGCCGCTGTTCGTCGACCAGTCGACCGAAAGCTCGATCCTCGTCACCGGCATCAAGGTCATCGACCTGCTCGCGCCTTATGCAAAGGGCGGCAAGATCGGCCTGTTCGGGGGCGCCGGCGTCGGCAAGACGGTTCTCATCCAGGAACTGATCAACAACATCGCCAAGGGCCATGGCGGCACCTCGGTCTTCGCGGGCGTCGGTGAGCGCACCCGTGAGGGTAACGACCTGTATCACGAGTTCCTCGACGCCGGCGTTATCGCCAAGGACGCCGACGGCAACGCGATCAGCGAAGGCTCGAAGGTTGCGCTGGTTTATGGCCAGATGAACGAGCCTCCCGGCGCCCGCGCACGCGTCGCGCTGTCGGGCCTGACGATCGCCGAATATTTCCGCGATGTCGAAGGGCAGGACGTGCTGTTCTTCGTCGACAACATCTTCCGCTTCACCCAGGCGGGCGCAGAAGTGTCGGCTCTGCTCGGCCGTATCCCGTCGGCAGTGGGCTATCAGCCGACCCTGTCGACCGACATGGGCGCGCTGCAGGAGCGCATCACCTCGACCAACAAGGGCTCGATCACCTCGGTGCAGGCCGTGTACGTGCCTGCGGACGATTTGACCGATCCGGCGCCTGCAACCTCGTTCGCCCACTTGGACGCGACCACGGTTCTCAACCGTGCGATCTCGGAACTCGGCATCTATCCGGCGGTGGATCCGCTCGATTCGACCAGCCGCGTGCTCGAGCCGCGCGTCGTCGGCCAGGAGCATTATGAGACCGCCCGTGCCGTCCAGTCGACGCTCCAGAAGTACAAGTCGCTGCAGGATATCATCGCCATCCTCGGCATGGACGAACTGTCGGAAGAGGATAAGCTGACCGTCACGCGGGCCCGCAAGATCCAGCGCTTCCTGAGCCAGCCGTTCCACGTCGCCGAAGTCTTCACCGGCATCCCCGGCGCGTTCGTGCAGCTCGAAGACACGATCAAGTCGTTCAAGGCGGTCGTCGCCGGCGAGTATGACCACCTGCCGGAATCGGCCTTCTACATGGTCGGCGGCATCGACGACGTCGTCGCCAAGGCCGCCAAGATGGCCGCCGAGGCGTAAGCCACTCTAGCCCTCTCCCCTTCAGGGGAGAGGGTTGGGAGAGGGGCCTGTAAACAGGTCCATCGCTCTCCCCCTCTCCCCGACCCTCTCCCCTGAAGGAGAGAGGGAGCAAGGTAAGAACATGCTGCACTTCGAACTCGTGACCCCCGAAAAGCTGCTCCGCTCGGAGGACGTCCATATGGTCGTCGTTCCCGGCACCGAGGGCGATTTCGGCGTGCTGGAGGGCCATGCGCCCTTCATGTCGACGATCCGCGACGGCAATATCGAAATCTATCGCACCGCCGCAAACCAGTCGCCGGAACTGATCCGCGTCGAGGGCGGCTTTGCCGAGGTCAATGAAAAGGGCCTGACGGTCCTCGCCGAAAAGGCCGACTGACCCGTCATCCCTTGCCGGAATCGAACAGGCCGCAGGGGCAACCCTGCGGCCTTTTTCGTGCGCCCTGCGCTGCCATCACCCGCGCTGATACTCCATGGCGCTCGCCCAGCCCTTGGCAGTCCCGCGCTCGACCTTCAGCGCGTCGCCGGTGCGGGTGAAGCGCAGCCGTGCGGTGCCCGCCTTGGTCGGCATTTCGAAGGTCACGCTCTGCGCATCCCGCGCGATTTCGGTGAAGCGGCTTGGCGGGATCGCAGGGAGGGTGATGTCCAGCACAGCCTTCTCGCCCATTGCATCGAACGCCAGCTCCGCCTTCGCGCCCTTCATCGCTTCGCTCGTCCCCTCCTCACTGCATGAAACGCCCTGCTTGGTCGCGTCGCAGCGCATCTCGAGCCCGTTGCCGCGCCAGGTTCCGCCCAGCCAGTCGAGGTGGCGGTTGGTCACTGCCGCATCGGCGACAACCGGCGCGGGAGCAGTGGCGAGCCCGGTGGGCGCGGCGAGCATGGTGAACAGCGAGACGAGGAAGGTGAGCATCGAGAAACCCCTGTGATCGAACATCACAGCCCCAGTCGCATCCCCATCCGCCGCCAGCCACGGTCAGGATCGGTCAGCGCACGCGGGTGAAGGTCCAGCGCATCGCCTTGCTGCCATCGGCCAGCGATATTTCGGCAGTCAGTGTGTCGCCCGTCGCGCGATAGTGAATCCGCTGCGGATAGTCGTGCCCAGCGTTCACGAAGGTCACCCCCTCCCCGCCCGCGACGGCACGGAACGGCACCGGCGGCTTGCCCCCAGGCTGGGGCAGATAGACTGCGGCATCGCCATCCAGCGTGATCCGCAGGAATTCGAACGCAACGGTCTTGCCGCCCTTCACCGTCTGCGACGTGCCGAGCATCATCCCGCCCGCTGCCTTCTGCCAGTCCTCACAAGTCTGCCCGCGCGGGCCGTCCGCGCCGCACCAGCGTCCCGCGAGCCATTCGGGCAGGACAGCGCCTCTGTCCGATCCCGCCGCCGTCAGCGGCGTCGCCAGCACCGCGAGTGCCAATGCAACCCGGATCATCTCAATCTCCCCATAGTCCCGCCGCCGCGATAGCCACATTGCGGCCGGCTGGCTTGAACCGATGCGACATGCGAGGTTCCACCGATGGACTATCGCGAGACCCCGCCTCCGCCCAAGCTC
The DNA here is from genome assembly GCA_942493255.1 of uncultured Alphaproteobacteria bacterium. Lineage (GTDB taxonomy): Bacteria > Pseudomonadota > Alphaproteobacteria > Sphingomonadales > Sphingomonadaceae > Sphingomonas. Next base: position 3,363,271 of record OW818683.1, read on the forward strand.
GACGGCTTCGTCGCGGCGATCTGGACGCTGGACGTTGGCGGCAAAGCCGACGAATCGGTCGAGCATGAAGCGGTCCCCGATGGCTGTATCGAGCTGATCCGCCGCCATGCCGGTCGCTCGACATGGCGCAGCGAACAGCCGCCGCTGTTCGTCACCGGACTTGCACTACGCCCGGCCGCGCTGCGCTTCAGCGGCGACGCGCGCTTCACCGGCATCCGCCTGTGGCCATGGGGCTGGCATGCGCTGGACGGCGATCGCTGCGCTGATTTCGCCGATGACTGGCGCGCGGTGGCAGAGGACAGCCCGCTCGCCGCGCTGCTCACGGACGACGGCGTACAGCTCCCCAGCCTGATCGCCGCCTTTGAGGACCAGCCCCAAAGCCCAATCGACCCGATCCGCCATGTCGACAGCGTCGGCGCACTGGCCCGGGCAACCGGTCTTCCACCGCGCCAGCTCCAGCGTATCTTCGCGCGCGAGACCGGGATGCCGCCGCGCAGCTATCTGCGCCTGCTCCGCTTCCGAGAGGCGGTGGCGGGAGTGCAGGGCGATGCGTCCGGGCTCGCCGACACGGCCGCCGCATCGGGCTATGCCGATCAGGCGCACATGACCCGCGAATTCCGCGCGCTGGGCGGGCTGTCGCCCGGCACCGCCCGCCGCCGCGCCGCCGGGCCATTCGTCCCCGCGCGCGACGAACCGAGCATGGATGGTTAGGAACTTGTAAAACCTTGGCGGCTATCCCGGAGCAGACAGCGGATAGTGGGGAGCCGAGGTGAGCGCATTTGGACGTCGTAGCGGACCGGGAGCAGGGCCGGGACGCCCCGCCTTCGGCGTTGCGCGCCCGATGCAGGGCGGCGGCGCCACGCGCCCGGCCGAGCAATTGGGCGGCGAGCAATTCCCGTCCCTCCATGATGTCCCCCTTCCCGGCGCGTCGCAGATGCCGCCCGAGCCCGCTTCGGGCGGCACGATGGGCGCGCAATCGACCGGCGAAGCGATGCAGCGACTCGCTGATCGCCAGGCGGCGACCGGCGAGCCGAGCAGTTCGCGAATCGAAGGGTTCGAGGCTTCGATCCACCGCATCAAGGAACAGGTGCTCCCGCGCCTGCTCGAGCGCGTCGATCCCGAAGCCGCAGCCACGCTGTCCAAGGACGAGCTGGCCGAGGAATTCCGCCCGATCATCGGCGAGGTGCTGGCCGAGCTCAAGCTGACGCTCAATCGCCGCGAGCAGTTCGCGCTAGAAAAGGTGCTGGTCGACGAACTGCTCGGCCTCGGTCCGCTCGAAGAATTGCTGAGCGACAGCTCGATCAGCGACATCATGGTCAACGGACCCGAGCAGACTTTTGTCGAGCGCAAGGGCAAGCTCGAGCTGGCGAACATCCAGTTCCGCGACGAAGAGCATCTGTTTCAGATCGCCCAGCGCATCTGCAACTCGGTCGGTCGCCGCGTCGATCAGACCACCCCGCTCGCCGACGCGCGTCTCAAGGACGGCAGCCGCGTCAACGTGATCGTGCCGCCGCTCTCGTTGCGCGGCACCGCGATCTCGATCCGTAAATTTTCCGACAAGCCGATCACGCTCGACATGATGGCGGGCTTCGGCTCGATGTCGACCAAGATGGCGACGATGCTGAAGATCGCCGGCGCCTGCCGCTTCAACATCGTCATCTCGGGCGGCACCGGCTCGGGCAAGACGACGATGCTCAACGCCTTGTCGAAGATGATCGACCCGGGCGAGCGCGTGCTGACGATCGAGGATGCGGCAGAACTGCGCCTGCAACAGCCGCACTGGCTCCCGCTCGAAACCCGCCCGCCGAACCTTGAGGGTCAGGGCGAGATCACGATCCGCGATCTGGTCAAGAACGCACTGCGTATGCGCCCGGATCGCATCATCCTGGGCGAAATTCGCGGACCCGAATGTTTCGACCTCTTGTCGGCAATGAACACCGGCCATGACGGGTCGATGTGTACGCTCCACTCCAACTCCCCGCGCGAGTGCCTGGGCCGTATGGAGAACATGGTGCTGATGGGCGACATCAAGATCCCGAAGGAGGCGATCAGCCGCCAGATCGCGGATTCGGTAGACCTGATCGTTCAGGTCAAGCGCCTGCGCGACGGTAGCCGCCGCGTCACCAACATCACCGAGGTGATCGGCATGGAAGGCCCCGTCATCGTGACGCAGGAGCTGTTCAAGTTCGAATATCTCGACGAGAGCGCCGACGGGAAGATCATCGGCGAGTATCGCTCGATGGGGCTGCGCCCCTACACGCTGGAAAAGGCGCGCTCGTTCGGCTTCGATCATGCGCTGCTGGAAGCGTGCCTGTAAGCGCGGCACGCCGCTCACTCCCTCAACGGGACATTAACCACGACCGCAACTGCTGGCGCGCGCCCGCGCCGCGCCTAGCATGGCGCGCATGGAGTTCCGCGCGCCGATGATCCTGCTCGCCGCCCTGATCGGCCTTGCCGCCCCGGCCGAGCGCGTCGTCGCGGCGCCCGCAGTGATGCACCTTTCCGCCGACAGCGAGGCACGCTGGGTCAGCTTCGAACTGACGGCGGGCAACCAGATCCGCTTCCGCACCCAGCTGAATGGCCGCTGGGTCGATGCCTTGCTCGACACCGGCGTCACCGACACCGCCGTCACCACCCGCTTCGCCCGCGCCGCCGGGCTCAAGCCGCTGGTCGCGGGCCGCGCCGATGCGATCGGGGGCAGCGTCGCACTGTCGTGGACCGGCATCGACCGGGTCGAGGTCGGCGGGCTGGTCCGCACCGGTGGACGGGTCGCGATCATTGATGCCGATCCGCGCGTAACGGGCAGCGCGCCGATCGACCTGTTCGTCGGCTCCGACCTGCTCGCCGGCCACGCGCTGGAGATCGATTACGACGCCCAACGCTTTCGCCTGCTGCCCAGCGGCCGCTTGCCGTTCCGCGGCGTAACCCTCCCGCTGCGCCTGGCCGACCGTTCGGGCCTTTATGTCAGCGAACTCGATCTGGGCGACCGCAACCTCCGCCCGGTGATCATCGATACCGGCGATGGCGGCATGGTCAGCCTGACCCGCAGCGTGTGGCGGGCAAGCGCAGCTGGCACCGTTCGCACGACCACTGCCATCGCCTGGGGCCTGGGCGGCGTGGTGGAGAGTGAGGTCGCCGTCCTTCCCGCGCTGCGCATCGGTGGCGTTGCCGCCGAGATCGAATTGCGGGTCGAGTCCGATACCGGCTTTTCGGCCCGCAAGGGCGCGGCGGGGCGGATCGGCGGCGGATTGCTGCGCCGCCACCGCGTGCTGCTCGACCCGCGCGCGGGCCGCATGGTGCTGGCGAGCGGCGCGCGCGCCGACTGGCCGGTGACGCGATCGACCAGCGGGCTGATGGTCTCGCAGGAAGCGAATCGGCTGCGCGTGCTGCACGTGATGCGCGGCAGTCCCGCCGCCACCAGCGGATGGCGCGCAGGCACGCTGATCTGCGCCGTCGATGGCGCGGCGATCGCCACCGCCGCGCGCGACTGGGCCACCGGCACCCCCGGCCGCCGCATCCGCCTGACCCTGTGCGACGGCGCCGAACGCACGCTGACGCTAGCCAGCTTCTACTGAGTCACACTCCCTTCAGCGCCAGCGCCGCCCCCACGATGGCGAGCAGCAGCGCCATGATCTGAATGAAGGTCCACGGCACCCAGCCGACCTTGTCGAGGTCGTCCCGTTTACCCCTCCGCCATTCGGCAACCCCGCTCACGCCGACCAGCGCGACCATCGCGCCTACTCCGATCCATAACGGCCCTTGCATCGCCCCGCGCCCCACTCCAAACCACGCCCCAGAACAGAGAGGAGCCTTCCATGCGCTACACCCTGCCCGCTATCGCCCTATCCGCCGTCGCCCTGACCGCAGCCGCCGCCATCGGCGCGCCCCAGATGGGCAAGCCGAGTTCCGATTTGAAGGCCGCAGTCGCCGCGACCACGCGCACGCCTGCCAATGTCGCCCGCGACAAATACCGCAACCCCGCACAGACGCTCGCCTTTTTCGGGGTAAAGCCGTCGCACACGGTGGTCGAACTCTGGCCGGGCGGCGGCTGGTACACCGAAATCCTCGCGCCCTATGTCAAGAAGGGCGGCGGCACGCTCTACGCCGCGGCACCCTGGCCCAATGGCGTCAAAGGCACCCAGACGCTGCAGGCAAAGGACGCCGCCACTTATGGCGCGATCAAGCTCGCCGCCTTCCCGGCTGCTGACGATCAGCCGACCGTCCCCGCCGGCAGCGCCGACGTCGTCCTCACCTTCCGCAACATCCACAACTGGAAGATGGGCACCACCGACCGCAGTGCCGAAGCATTCAAGCAGATCTTCGCGATGCTCAAGCCCGGCGGCACGCTCGGCATCGTCGAGCATCGCCTGCCCGAATCGGCGGATGCGGCGCGTGAGAAGACCAGCGGCTATGTGAAGGTCTCGACTGTCCGCAAGCTCGCCGAGGAAGCGGGCTTCAAATATGTCGGCGCGTCCGAAGTGAACGCCAACCCCAAGGACACCGCCGACTGGCCGCAGGGCGTGTGGACGCTCGCGCCCAACTACCGCCTCAAGGACGTCGATCGCGCCAAGTACGAAGCGATCGGTGAAAGCGACCGCATGACGCTCAAGTTCCGCAAGCCCAATCCGAGCGTTCGGGGCGGCTGACGGTCAGCGTGCCGCCTGGGCTACGGTCCAGGCGGCACGTACCGATCCGGTGAATATCGGGCGATAGCGTCTGATCTCTCGCTGAGCACCCGGCGTGAAATCGCTGAACCCGGCCATGCGGTCGCGCACTTCCCCTTCAGCCTGACGAAACAAGACACGCGCCTCATGCGGTTTGTTGCCGCGCAGCTGAAGGATCGAAGCGAGATCCCACATCGCACCGATCCGCCGGGGGTGCGTGCGCGGGTCGGCTAGCCGGATTCTGAACGCACGGCGCGCCAGCGCTTCGCTTTCCTCGAGACGCTGCTGTTCCATCGCGTTGGTTGCGAGGCTTGAGAGGACCGTCGCAATGTCCGGATGATCCGGTCGCAATGTGGCTTCGCGATATTGGAGGACAAGCCGATAAAGGCCGTCGGCTTCGGTGCGGGCGCCGCGTGTCGCCATGTGAACCGCAAAATTATTGATCGCAATCGCGAGCAGCGGGTGCCCTTTCGGGAACGCGGCAGACAAAGACCTGATCGCGCGCGCGTGCAATGCCTGCGCCTCAGTGTACCGGCGTTGCGCATCCAGGTTGAGCGCCAGGTTCGAGCAGCTTACGGAAATGTCCGGGTGATTGACCGGCAGGCTGGCCTCACGCACGGCCAGCGTGTTGCGAAGCAATGGCTCTGCCTCGGCAACGCGGCCCTGATTTGCCAGGTTCTGCGCGAGATTGTTGTAAGCGGTGGCAAGGTCGGGGTGCCGTGGCGGCAGCGCCGCCGTCCACAGCTCCAGCGTTTTGCGGAAATACTGCTCCGCTTCGACATATCGCCCCTGATCGTTCACGACCTGCGCCAGATTGATGTAGGCGCGACCGATCACAGGGTGATCCGCCGGCAGGCTGAGCTGGAGCAGCCCCAATGCCATGCGGAACAACGACTCCGCCTCGGCGAAACGGGCCTGATGCGTCAGGTTGAAGCCAAGGCTGGCCTGGATCGTTGCGGTATCGATGAAGCTCTTGGGCGCCACCTCCCGTAGCTTCAGCGCCGAGCGAAAAATCTGTTCTGCCTCGGCATAACGCGCCTGCTCGGTCAGGTTTGTGGCGAGTGCTACATTGATGCTGATGACGAAATCGTGCTCGGCAGGCAGCGGCGGTTGAAGGATACCCAGCGTCCGCCGATAGAGTCGCTCAGCCTCGCCATAGGCCCCACGCTGGTCGAGCACGCCGGCCAGATCGCGTAGTACATCCGCAAGATCGAGATGCTTCGCGGAGGGAAGCCCTTCCGCGATCTTCAGTGCCCTGCGGCCATAAGCTTCAGCGGCGTCGAGTTCCCCGGCCTTTGCTCCAATGCGCGCCAGGACCGTGAGGACGTCCAGACATTCATCGGCCAAAGGTTTTGACGCTTCGCACTTGGCCAGTTCGGTCCGCAGGGCATCAAACGCACTCGAATAGTCGCCCTTGCCATAGGCCGCGTTCGCCGCCTCGCCGAGCGGCCAGCGCTCAGTCGCTGCGCATGGCGCGGCCAACAGGGCGGCGGCGCAAGCGGTCAGAGAAAGGGGTGTGCGAAGCATCCTTTCATCCAATCCTATCGTCGCTCACTCCCGAACCGACAAAATCGGACAGCCGCCGCCCCCAGAACCCTCACTGCTTGTGCACCACGCCGGCGCGCATCACGAAGCCGACCGATTTGAGCACGCGCACATCCTTCAGCGGATCGCCGGTGACCGCGATGATGTCCGCGCTCTTGCCCGGCTCGATGCTGCCCACTTCCTTGGCCAGCCCCAGCAGGTCGGCGGCGTTGATCGTCGCCGCCGCAATCGCCTGCATCGGCGTCATGCCATGCTTGACCAACAGCTCGAACTCATCGGCGTTGCGGCCGTGCTTGGACACGCCGGCATCGGTGCCGAACGCGATCTTGACGCCAGCCGGCACCGCCTTTTCCAGCGCCTTGCCGGTAATGCCGATGCGCCAGTCGATCTTCGCGCGCACCGCGGGCGGATAGGCGTTCGGGTCCTTGGCGATCCGCTCGAGATAGCCATTCACGGTCGACAATGTCGGGACGTAATAGGCGCCGCTCTTGCGGAACAGCGCGATCGCCTCGTCATCCATCAGCGTGCCGTGCTCAACCGAATCCGCGCCCATCTTCAGCGCCAGCGTAATGCCATCCGCCCCATGCGCATGGACCGCGACCTTCTTCCCATAGAGGCGCGCAGTTTCGACGATCGCGCGGGCCTCATCGTCGAACATCTGCTTGCCAAGTCCCGCGCCGATGCGGCTGTTGACGCCGCCAGTCGTGGCGATCTTGATGACATCCGCCCCGCGCGCGACCTGGTTGCGCACCGCCTTGCGGCATGCGTCGGCCCCGTCGCACAGATTTTCGATGTTCATCGCCGGGTGCAGATCCTCGACCACTCCCAATCGCCGGTCCATATGCCCCGATGTGGTCGAGATCGACCGCCCGGCATCGACGATGCGTGGCCCATCGGCCCAGCCGCGCGCAATCGCCTCACGCAGCGCCAACGTCGCGCCATCGTCGCCCAGATTGCGGACGGTGGTGAAGCCCGCCATCAGCGTCTTGCGCGCATTCCACTGCGCCTCGAACGCACCCAGCTCCTTGCTCTCGGTAAAGCCCGCCAGCAGCCCTTCCTGCCCGGCGCGGTCGGACCCCAGATGCACATGGCTGTCGATCAGCCCGGGCAGCACCGTCTTGTCCTTCAGGTCGATGACCGGCGCATCGCCCAGCGGCATGACATGGCCATCATAGACGCCGACGATCACCCCGCCGCGCACCGCGATCGTGCTCGCCCCGCGCGGCGCCTGTCCCGGACGGTCGAGCAGCGAGCCGGCGTGGATGTAGCGATCCACCCGCTCCGGCGATTGCGCCAGCGCAGACCCCGCGAGCAGCCCCGCAACGGTGATGACGATCCAGGATTTCACGGCTTTTCCCCCTTCAGATACGCGAAGGGGGCGAGGCTATTGCGCTCAGCCGAGCTTGTCGACCTGATCCTTGAGCGCGGACAGCTGCGCCTTGAGCGCCGCAATTTCCTCGTCCTTGCTCTTTTCCGGAGTGGCCGCAGCGGGCTTGGCCGCCGCACCCGTCGCTGCAGCGCCGGGCTTGAACGCCTCGGCCGCCGCTTCGAACATCTGCAGGTTGCGCTTGGCAATCTCGGCAAAGGGCGAGTTGGCGAACGCGCCCTCGACCGCGGACTTGAACTGCTCCTGATTTCGGCGGAAGCTGTCCATCGACGCTTCGAGATAGCCCGGCACCATCGCCTGCATCGAATCGCCATACAGCGCGATCAGCTGGCGCAGGAAGTTGACGGGCAGCAGCGTCTGGCCGCGCGCTTCCTCTTCCATGATGATCTGGGTCAGCACATTGTGCGTGATGTCTTCGTCGGTCTTGGCATCGACGACCTTGAAATCGCGCCCTTCGCGCGTCATCGCGGCGAGATGGTCGAGCGTGATGTAGGACGAGCTTTCGGTGTTGTAGAGTCGCCGGTTCGCGTATTTCTTGATGATGACCGGGCCGTCCGTCTGCGCTGTCTTTTTCATGCTCGCCCCCAAGGGTATTTGACATGGCCCTAACATCTTTCATTGCCGCATCGCAACACGGGCCACGCCCCCTGCCACTCTTTCTCGACTTGCTGCGCGAACAGACCGCAGCATCGCCTGATCGACGCGCGGCGGCGTTGGCAGGGCTGGCGGCCTATCAGGCGGCACGCAGGCCCCGCCAGCGCCGCCCGATGCCGGTGGTCGCGCAGGCCGGGCGCGCGACGCTACGCGATTATGGTGGAACGGGGATTCCGGTGGTGTTCGTGCCGTCGCTGATCAATCCGCCGATGATTCTCGACATGCGCTATCGCCGCTCGCTGCTGCGCTGGCTTTCGCGGCAAGGGGTCCGTCCACTGCTGATCGACTGGGGCACGCCGACGCCCGCCAAGCGCAGTCAGGACGTGGCGCAGCATGTCGAAGAGATGCTGATCCCGCTGCTGCGCAGCATCGGCGAGCCGGTGGCGCTGGCGGGCTATTGTCTCGGCGGCACCATTGCGGCGGCGGCGGCGCAGGCGGTTCGGGTGCGCGGCCTCGCGTTGATCGCCGCGCCGTGGCGGTTCGAGCGCTTCGGGTCGGACGCGCTGGGACAGATCGACTCGATCTGGCAGGCGGCGCACGACACCTGCGACACGCTCGGCCTCGTGCCCATGGAGGTGCTTCAGGCCGGTTTCTGGCAGCTCGACCCGGCGCGCACGATCGCCAAGTTCGAGAAGTTCGCCCGCCTCGACCCCACCAGCACGGCGGCGAAGAATTTCGTGGTGCTTGAGGACTGGGCCAATGCCGGCGCTCCGCTGACCTTTGCCGCCGGACGCCAGATGTTCGACGATTTCTTCACCGCCGACCTGCCCGGGCGCGGACAATGGCGCGTGTCGGGGCAGGCCGTGGACCCGCTGGCCCTGCCCTGCCCGACCGTCGAGTTCGTCTCGCTCACCGACCGCATCGTCCCCGCCGCCAGCGCCGTCGGGTTCGCCGATCAACGCAAGCTGCGGCTCGGCCATGTCGGGATGGTCGTCGGCTCATCCGCGCGACAGTTTCTCTGGCAACCACTCGCAGACTGGCTAACCGCGCTCCCCACCCCTAGATAGCGCGCAACCAATTCAGGAGCCTCTCGATGACCGAAGTCGTGATCACCGCCGCCAAGCGCACCCCCGTCGGCAGCTTCCTCGGCGCCTTCGCCGCCACCCCTGCGCACGAGCTGGGCCGTATCGCGATCGAGGCCGCGCTGGCGCAGGCCGGCGTCAAGGGCGAGGAAGTGTCGGAGGTGATCCTGGGTCAGGTACTCACCGCCGCACAGGGCCAGAACCCCGCGCGCCAGGCATCGATGGCAGCCGGCGTGCCCAAGGAAGTCCCGGCATGGGGCCTCAACCAGGTCTGCGGTTCGGGTCTGCGCGCCGTCGCGCTCGCGGCGCAGGCGGTGCAGACCGGCGACGCGACCATCGTCGTTGCGGGCGGTCAGGAATCGATGTCACTCGCCGCGCACGCCCAGACGCTGCGTGCGGGTGCGAAGATGGGTGATGTCGCTTTGGTCGACACCATGATCAAGGACGGCCTGACCGACGTCTTCAACGGCTATCACATGGGAATCACGGCGGAAAATCTCGCCGAGCAATATCAGGTCGGTCGCGGCGAGCAGGACGAGTTCGCCGTCCGCTCGCAGAATCTCGCCGAAGCCGCGCGTGCCGAGGGCCGCTTCAAGGACGAGATCGCGCCGGTGACGATCAAGGGCCGCAAGGGCGACACGATCGTCGATCAGGACGAATATATCCGCGCCGGCGCCACGCTGGACGGCATTTCGGGCCTGCGCCCGGCGTTCAAGAAGGACGGCACCGTCACCGCCGCCAACGCGTCCGGCCTCAACGACGGCGCGGCGGCGCTGGTGGTGATGAGCCGCGCAGAAGCCGAAAAGCGCGGCGCTCCGATCCTCGCCACGATCAAGAGCTGGGCCACCGCCGGCGTCGATCCGTCGGTCATGGGGATCGGCCCGGTCCCGGCGTCGAAAAAGGCACTGGAAAAGGCCGGCTGGACCGTTGCCGACCTCGACCTGATCGAAGCGAATGAGGCGTTCGCAGCGCAGGCGCTGTGCGTCGGCAAGGAATTGGGTTTCGATCCGGCCAAGGTCAACGTCAATGGCGGCGCGATCGCGATCGGCCACCCGATCGGCGCGAGCGGCGCGCGTGTGCTCACGACCCTGATCTACGAAATGGCACGCCGCGACGCAAAAAAAGGACTCGCGACGCTGTGCATCGGCGGCGGCATGGGGATCGCGATGTGCGTCGAGCGTAACGACTGATTCCGCAGGGTTAGATTCACAAACCCATGCAGCCGCGGTCTGTAATTTTGTATCGCACGGCCGTCGCTGCGTCGCAGCATTGTGGCAATGTTGCAACATGATGACGGAGAATCTGAACGCGAGGGGACGCTTTTGCTTGCGCTAGGCTGAACAAAGCGGTTTCCTCTGTGACGAACCGGCATTCAGCCGGGTCGAAGGGGAATCAAATGAACATTAGTCGTCTTCTGGCGGCGACCGCGCTTGCGAGCGCGAGCTTCGCCGTTCCGCAGATCGCCTATGCACAGGACACGGCTCAGGCCGACACCTCGCAGGAAGAAACCACTGAGACTGAAGAGGCTCCAGCAGCCGAGGAAGTCACGGTTACCGGTTCGCGCATTCGCCGCGACACCTTCTCGGCGATTGAGCCGATCACGGTCGTAACCAAGCAGGAAATCACTCAGTCGGGCTTCGCCAGTGCGACCGACGCTCTGCAGAGCGCAGAAGTGACCGCCGGCGCGGGTCAGATCAACAACTTCTACGGCGGCTTTGTCACCGCTGGCGGTACCGGTGCCAACACCCTTGGCCTGCGCAACCTGGGCCCGGCACGCACGCTGGTGCTGCTGAACGGTCGCCGCATCGCACCGGCCGGTACGCGCGGCAACGTGCTTGCTGCCGACCTTAACGTCCTGCCGACCTCGATCGTCGAGCGGATCGAAGTGCTGAAGGCTGGCGCTTCGTCGGTCTACGGTTCGGACGCAATCGCAGGCGTCGTGAACATCATCACCGACACCAAGGTCCGTGGCCTGACGCTCGAAGCGCAGGTGAACGTTCCGGAAGTCGGCGCAGGCATGGATCGCCGCGTTTCGGCGACCTTCGGCTTCGACAGCGGTCCGCTGAACATCATCGGCTCGGTCGAATATCGCCAGCGTGACGAGATGACGCTCGCCGACCGTGACTTCACCAAGTGCCCGATCCCCGGTTTCCGCACCGGTCCCGACGCACCGATCGGTTCGGACGATCCGTTCCCGCTGGGCGATCCGCGCAACTGCTTCACCATCGACAATGGCGGCGTTACGATCAACACGCTCGGCCTGCCGAACCGTTCGGCGATCGGCCGCACCAGCGGCGTTTCGGGCACTTTCAACCGCTTCGTACCGTCGGCTGGTGCCGGCGGCGGAACGCCGGGCTATCTTGGTGTCGGCCTCTATGACCGCGACAGCTTCGATCCGCGTAGCCAGGAAGAAGAGCTGATCACCCCGGTCAAGACCTACACCGGCTTCGTTGCCGCGACCTATGACCTCAACGGCCTCGGCAATGCCGAGCTCTACGGTGAACTGCTCGCGACCCGTCGTCAGTCGTCGTCGAAGCTGTATCGTCAGCTGTCGATCGACTATCTGCGCGGCAGCCCGCTGCTCCCGGTCGAATTCCGCAACGGCGTGTTCGCAAACCCGACCAACACCAGCAGCGGTCAGCAGATCGCCGCCCGTGCGTTCGTCGGTTTCGGTCTGACCGACTCGTCGCAGGAAGTCGATTATGTGCGTGCCGGCCTCGGCATTCGCGGTGACTTCTTCCTGAGCGGCTGGCGCTATGACGTCTATGCCGGCAAGTCGTTCACCGATGGCACCTATGAGATCGACTCGTTCCTGATCGATCGCATGGCAGCCTCAACCAACGTCGTTCAGAATCTCGACGGGTCGTTCAGCTGCGCCTCGGCGGCTACGTTCGCCAACTGCGTTGCTGCTCCGGCGCTCACCCCAGCGGTGATCGGCGGCGCCCTGCCGCAGGCATGGCGCAACTATATCCTGCAGAACACGATCGGCACGACCAAGTTCCGTGAAGCCACTGCGGTCGCAACGATCGACGGTCCGGTGTTCGCAATGCCGGGCGGCGACGTCCAGCTCGCGCTCGGTCTTGAGTATCGTGAGCAGGAAATCGACGATACGCCGGATCCCAACTCGATCAGTGGCAACCTTCTCGGCCTGACCGCCGGTACGCCGACCCGCGGCAAGGACAATGTGAAGGAAGCCTTCGCAGAAGTCTTCGTGCCGATCCTGGCCGACACGCCGTTCTTCCACAATCTGAGCCTTAACGCGTCGGTTCGCTTCACCGACTATGCGTCCTATGGTTCGGACGTGACCTACAAGGTCGCGGGCGAGTGGGAGTTCTTCAAGGGCTTCGGGATCCGCGGCAGCTATGGCACGTCCTATCGTGCTCCGGCTCTGTCCGAGCAGTTCCTGGGCGCGACCAGCGGCTTCATTGGCGCTGCGAACGATCCCTGCGATGGGGATAACTTCCCTCAGGATCCGGACGGCGCCGGCCCGCTCCCGCGGCCAGCGTACAGCGTCGCTCAGCAGACCCGAGCGAACAACTGCGCAACGGTTGGCATCAACGTCGAGACGTTCCAGCAGAACAACGGGATCACGTCCTTCACCCGCGGCGGTGCGGAAACCGGCCTGTCGGCGGAAACCTCGACCAACTGGTCGGTCGGTGCCGTTGTTCAGCCGCGCATCTCGGCCACGACGACGCTTGCCCTCGCAATTGATTACTTCAACATCGAGGTGACCAACGGCGTTTCGGCACTGGGCGGCACGACGATCCTCAACCGCTGCTACAACGAAACGGACTTTGACCCGACGGGTGGCTTCTGCCGCTTCGTCACGCGCGACCAGAACCAGGCGCTCACGGTCACCAGCGGCTTCGTCAACCTCGCGACTGACGTCGTGAAGGGGTATGAGGCATCGGCACGCTTCGCCACCGACCTGTTCGGCGGCCGCCTGCTGATCAACGCAAACGTCACCAAGTACACCGAACAGTCGGACAAGACCTTCGCTGAGGAAATCCTGCTCGACGCCAACGGCACGCTGAACACGCCGGATTGGGTCGGTTCAGGCGACGTCACCTACCGCAGCGGTCCCGTGACCCTGCGTTACGGCCTGACCTGGTTCGATGGCTCGAGCGGCACCGCCGAGTACAACCAGACCAGCCGTACGACCGGTGTGGTGAACCAGGCGAACGTCGACTCGCTGAACACCTTCTACCAGATCGAAGTACCGTCGTACTTCCTTCACAATGCGTCGGTTCAGTTCAACGTGAACAAGAAGTTCGAACTGACCATGGGCGTGCGGAACCTGCTCAACACCGAGCCGCCGCAGGTCACGACCTACTACACCACGATCGGCAACGCGCCGCTCTATTCGGGCTATGATTATACCGGTCGCCAGTTCTTCGTGAACACGACCTTCAAGTTCTAATCATAACACGAACATGACTTTCGGGGCCGCCTGTCTTCGGACAGGCGGCCCCTTTCTTTTGCGCATTAAAAAAGGGCCGGCGGATCGCGATCCGCCGGCCCTTTTCTTGTCCTGATTTGAAGGGGCTTACTTCACCTTCGTGTACGGCACGAAATCGCCCAGAACGACAAAGCCGCTCCACATCCGCGACGAGCGATCGACCAGGTCGATCTTGTCCACATTGCACAACTGGCTGCCATAGATTGTGGTGACCAGAATCTCGTTGTCGCTCAGCTGATCCGCGCCGCCGCGCGGGCGGTTGACGTACAGCTTGGATCCACTGCGATAGACGATCGCGGTCTTGTCGATCACCGTGCTCTGGCCGAGCGTCGAATTCGACAGGCAGCGCACCGGCTTACCGGCCACGCGGCCTTCGAGCATCTTGGCGAGTTCGGCCTCACCCTTGGGGTATGGTTTTTCATCGGCCGTTGCGGCGCCCGGAAGGGCCAGGGCGGCAAGGGCGGCGGCGGCAAAAGCAATACGCATGGCTTTCCACTCCTCTGTTACCCGAGATGGTACGCGCCAGCGCCTTTCGCAACGCTGAACCGAAATCGGGCTTATCCCCAAAGCCGGTCGAACCGCGCGCCCAGCCCGGTCAGCAACTCATATTGCGACAGCCCCGACAGCGCGGACGTCGCGGGCAGATCATAGGCCATAGCCAGCCAGTCGCCCTCGCCCAGATCCGGCGCCGCGCTGACATCTACTGCGGTCAGATCCATCGACACCCGCCCGATCACCGGCAGCACGCGATCGCCCAGCATCGCCATGCCCTTGCCCGAGAAACAGCGCAGATAGCCGTCCGCATAGCCAAGATTGACGATCGCCACCTCGGTATCCGCCGCCGCCGTCCACGTCAGGTTATAGCCGACGCCCTCGCCCGCCGGCACCAGCCGCCGCTGCAGGATCTGCGCCTCGGGGGTCACCACCTGCCGCATTCGCCCGGCCAGCGCGGGTACCGGCGCTGCCCCATAAAGTGCGATCCCCGGCCGGGTCAGGTCGAACGCATAGTCAGCCCCCAGCGCGATGCCGGCGGAATTGGCCAGACTCATCCGCCGCGCCCCTGTCTGCCCGCGCAACGCCGCAAACGCGTCGCGCTGCCGCGCATTCAACGGCACATCCTCGTCCGCGCTGGCCAGATGGCTCATCAGCGTCTCGACCTGCAGCCCATCAAGCAGCCCCGCCGCGACATCCTCAGCCGCGATACCCAGCCGGTTCATCCCCGTATCGACCATCACGTCGCACGCACCACCCCCGGCCTCACGCCAGCGGCGCACCTGCTGCACGCTGTTCAGCACCGGCCGGGCATGGGATGCCGCCAGCGCCGCCGCCATGTCCTCCTCGCGCACGCCATGCAGCACCGACACCGCAACCCCGGCATCGGCCAGCGCCAGCGCCTCACCCCAAGTCGCGACAAAGAAATCGCGGCACCCCGCCCCCGCCAGATGCCGCACTACCTCACGCGCGCCCAGCCCATAGCCATTGGCCTTCACCGCCGCGCCGCACGCCGCGCTACCACTCAGCGCAGCGAGCGTCCGCCAATTGGCGACCAGCGCGTCCCGGTCGAGACGCAGGCGGAGCGGAGAAGCGATCATCGCGCCCGACTAAGCCGGAGTGCAAGCCGCCGCAATCACTCGTGAACCAGATCGCGTTCCTTGAGGAAGAACAGCGTCACCACCAGCGCCATCGCAACGACGATCCAAGTGTACCACAACCCCGAATAGGGGTCGCCGCTCTTGGCGACCATATATTGGCTGATCAGCGGCAGGAATCCGCCGAAATAGCCTGTGCCGATATGATAAGGGATCGACATCGAGCTGTAGCGGATGCGCGGCGGGAACAGCTCGGTCAGCAACGCCGCGACCGGGCCATAGGTCGCCCCCGACAATGCCGCCAGCGCGACGATCGCGATCAGGATCAGCACCAGATCGACCGTGCCCGGCGTCACCCGCTCAAGCGAATAGCCCGACTCCGCCAGCGCCTTGTCGATATCGACCGAGGTGTTGGACACCACCGGGATGCTGCCGATCGCCACCGACGCCGATGGCGTCTCTGCCTGCGTATAAGGAATGCCCTTTTTCGACAGATAATCCATCAACTGGCCGCACGTCGTGCTCTGCTGTGCGGCGAACGGATCATAGGCGCAGTCCGGTCCCGACACGACCACCGGCGAGCGCTTCGCTGCCTCCGCCAGCCCCGGATTGGCGGCATGCCCCATCGCCCAGAACAGCGGGAACAGCAGCAACAGGGTGAAGCCATAGCCGATGATGATCGGCTTCTTCCGCCCGATCTTGTCGGAGAGCTTGCCGAACAGGATGAACCAGAACAGCCCCGCCGCAGCGCCCCCGGCGGCGAGCAGCTGCGCCACCACCGGCTCGACCCGCATCGGCCCTTGCAGGAACGACAGGACAGAGAAGGTCGCGGTGTACCAGATCACGGTCAGGCCCGCCGCGATTCCGAACAATGCGACCAGCAACCGGCGCCAGTTTCCGGGATAGGTGAAGCTCTCCTTCAGCGGATTGCGCGCAATCTCGCCCGACGCCTTCATCGCCTTGAACACCGGGCTCTCGTTGAGCTTGACCCGCATCCATAGGGAGATTGCAAGCAAGGCAATCGAGAAGATGAAGGGCAGACGCCAGCCCCACTCGTCAAAACTGTCCGCCGGCATCGCAAAGCGCGTGGTCAGCACCACCGCGAGGCTCAGGATGAACCCGGCCGACACGCTCGCCTGGATGAAACTGGTGTGATAGCCGGCGCGGCCCGGCGGCGAATGCTCCGCAACATAGATCGCCGCTCCGCCATATTCGCCGCCCAGGGCAAGGCCTTGCAGGATGCGCAGGCCAATGACGATCATCGGCGCGGCCACGCCAATGCTGGCATAGGACGGCACAAGACCCACGCCCGCGGTCGCGATGCCCATCAGCGTGATCGTGACGAGAAAGGTGTATTTGCGCCCGAGCTTGTCGCCCAGATATCCGAACAGCACCGCACCCAGCGGCCGGAACCCGAACCCGACCGCAAACCCCGCCCAGGCATAGAGCGCCTCAAGCACCGGATTGCCGGTCGCGAAGAAGGTCCGCCCGATGATCCCCGACGCGGCGAGCGTGCCGTAGATGAAGAAGTCATACCATTCGAACACGGTGCCCAGCGACGACGCGGTCACCACCTGCCGCATCTCGGCCTTGCTCGGCTCGCGCACCTGCCCCGGTTCGTCCGCTACGCTCGCCATTCGCAATCCCCCAATTCCCTTGGGTGAGAGGTTTAACGGGTTGGTAGGGGTCGGCAAGGGGCAAGCGGTTGCTCCCCCGCCCTGCAGGGGAGGAATTGGAAACCGCACCATTCCCCTCTAAAGCGCCCTCATGCTCCGTCTCTCCGGCCTCAACCTCCCGCTGAATCATCCGCCCGAAGCCATTCCCGCCGCGATCTGCGACCGGCTCGGCATCGCACGGGCCGACCTGATCGGCTGGACCCTGTTCAAGCGCGGTAACGACGCCCGCCGCCGCAACGCGATTCAGCTGGTCTATACCTTCGACCTCGACCTGGCCGACGAGGCGGCGGTGCTCGCGCGTTTCCCCGAAGACAAGGACGTGCGCCCCACCCCCGACATGGGCTATCGCCCGCCGGTCACTGCCCCGGCAGGATGGTCGGGCAAGCGCCCGGTCGTCATCGGCGCGGGCCCGTGCGGCATCTTCGCGGGCCTGATCCTCGCGCAGATGGGCTTCCGCCCGATCATCCTCGATCGCGGCAAGGTGGTGCGCCAGCGGACCAAGGACACCTGGGGCCTGTGGCGGCGCAGCGAGCTCAACCCCGACAGCAATGTCCAGTTCGGCGAAGGCGGCGCGGGCACATTTTCCGACGGCAAGCTCTATTGCCGGGTCAAGGACCCCCGCTTTCTCGGCCGCAAGGTGCTGGAGGAGTTCGTCAAGGCCGGCGCGCCCGACGACATCCTGTGGGAGGCGCACCCGCATATCGGCACCTTCCGCCTCGTCACCATGGTCGAAAGCATGCGCGCGGCGATCGAGGAACTGGGCGGCGAATATCGCTGGCAGACGCGCGTCGACGACATCGAACTCGACGCACATCGCAACATGCGCGGCCTGCATTTGCACGACGGCGGCTTTATCGAAACCGATCAGGTCGTCCTCGCGGTCGGCCACAGCGCGCGTCCGACCTTCGAGATGCTCCACAAACGCGGCGTGCATGTCGAGGCCAAGCCGTTCGCGATCGGCGTGCGGATCGAACATCCGCAGGCGTGGATCGACACCGCCCGCTTCGGCAATTGCGCCAAACACCCCGATCTCGGCCCCGCCGCCTATTCGGTGGTCCATCACGCCTCAAACGGGCGCAGCGTGTACAGCTTCTGCATGTGCCCCGGCGGCCGCGTCGTCGCCGCGACCAGTGAAGAGGGGCGCGTCGTCACCAACGGCATGAGCCAATATTCGCGCGCCGAATTCAACGCCAACTCCGGCCTGGTCGTCGCGATCGACCCCGCGCGCGACTATCCCGACGGCCCGCTTGCCGGCCTCGCGCTCCAGCGCCACTTCGAGGATCTCGCATTCATCGCCGGCGGCTCC
Source organism: uncultured Alphaproteobacteria bacterium (assembly GCA_942493255.1). Classification (GTDB taxonomy): domain Bacteria; phylum Pseudomonadota; class Alphaproteobacteria; order Sphingomonadales; family Sphingomonadaceae; genus Sphingomonas. The sequence goes on from OW818683.1 coordinate 3,381,573, forward strand.
AACTACAACGCCCCGGTCCAGCGCGTCGCCGATCTGCTCGCCGGACGCGCCTCGACCGCGATCGGTGAAGTCGTGCCGAGCTACAAGCCCGGCGTGACCCCGACCGACCTGTCCGCCTGCCTGCCCTCCTTCGCGATCGAGGCGTTCCGCGAGGCGCTGCCGATCTTCGGCCGCCGCATCGCCAATTACGACCATCCCGACGCGATCATGACCGGGGTCGAAACGCGCACCTCCAGCCCGATCCGCATCACCCGCAACGGCGACCTGCAGAGCCTCAACACCCCCGGCCTGTTCCCCGCCGGCGAAGGCGCAGGCTATGCCGGCGGCATCCTCTCCGCCGCGATCGACGGCATCAAGGTGGCTGAGGCGGTGGCGGCGCGCTTGGTTGGCGCACCCTGAACCCGGCTTATTGCAAATAATTCGCAGACGCAAAGATTTCTTGGCGGCTGTCAATTCGTCGGTTGCCCAGCCTCTATAATGCGCCTAAGGCGCCTCCGTCCCTGCGGCCAATAAGTAGGACCGGCCGCCCAACGCATGTTCAGGGAGGCTCATTTGGCCCGCAAGAAAATCGCCCTTATCGGCGCCGGCAATATCGGCGGCACGCTTGCCCACCTCGCCGCCCTGAAGGGTCTTGGCGACATCGTCCTGTTCGACGTGGTCGAAGGCGTTCCGCAGGGCAAGGCGCTCGACCTGTCGCAGTGCGGCCCGGTCGAAGGCTTTGACGCCACGATCACCGGTACCAACGACTATGCCGACATCGCAGGCGCGGACGTGATCATCGTCACCGCCGGCGTCGCCCGCAAGCCGGGCATGAGCCGCGACGACCTGCTCGGCATCAACCTCAAGGTCATGAAGGCCGTCGGTGAAGGCATCGCCGCCAACGCCCCCGACGCCTTCGTCATCTGCATCACCAACCCGCTCGACGCGATGGTATGGGCGCTGCGCGAATTCTCGGGCCTGCCGCACAGCAAGGTTGTTGGCATGGCCGGCGTGCTCGACAGCGCGCGCTTCAGCCACTTCCTCGCGGACGAGTTCAAGGTGTCGGTCAAGGAAGTCACGAGCTTCGTGCTCGGCGGCCATGGCGACACGATGGTCCCGGTCGTCGAATACTCGACCGTCGCCGGCATCCCGATCCCCGACCTGATCAAGATGGGCCGCTCGACCCAGGAGCGCATCGACGCGATCGTGGCACGCACCCGTTCGGGCGGCGGCGAGATCGTCGGCCTGCTCAAGACCGGTTCGGCCTTCTACGCCCCCGCCACCAGCGGCATCGCGATGGCCGAAGCCTATCTGTACGACCAGAAGCGCCTGCTGCCCTGCGCCGCGCACCTGACCGGCCAGTACGGCGTCGATGACCTCTATGTCGGCGTGCCCGTGATCATCGGCGCGAACGGCGTCGAGCAGGTGATCGAGATCGACCTGAACGACGAGGCCAAGGCCAATCTTCAGGTCTCGGTCGACGCGGTCAAGGAACTGCTCGTCGCGTGTAAGGCTATCGACAGCTCGCTCGCCTGATGTCGGCACTCGCCGCCCTCATCGCAGCATTCGGCTTGGCGCAGGCGGCACCCGCCCCTGCGCCATCGCCGCTGTTTGCAGCGTTCAAGGCGGCATGCTTCGATCTCAAGAGCGCCGACGGCAAGTCCGCGTTCGACAAGATCGCCCCTGCGGCCAAAGCCGCTGGCTGGACCGAGGTTGCGGAGGCCGAGGCCGACCCGCGTATCGCGCGCATCACGGCAATGGGCCGCAAGGCGGTTCAGGCCGAGGAGCCCGACGGCACTCAGACCGGCCAGATCTTCCGCCACAGCTTTGACGGCCGCACCGTCTGGCTCGTCACCAGCCGCTTCGTCGCCAAGGAAGGCTATTGGGGCGATGGCTGTCGCGCCTATGACCTCGATTCGCCCGCCGCACCGCCGCGCGAAGTGATCGATGGCTGGGTCGGCAAGGCTCCGACCGGCGTTCAGGCCAACGGCACCGCGACCAAGCGTCTGTGGGAACCGTGGCAGACTGGCGTCGCACTCGAAATTACCTATGTCCCGCGCGGTCACCCGCTGGGCACATCTTACGGCATCCAGGGCCTGGTCCTGGTCTCGCAATCTATCGGAGGGTTCTGAATGATCATGGCCCTAGCCTTGGCAGCAGCGGCCCCCGAGCCGGCAGCGATTGCGCTGTTCCGATCAGCTTGCATGGACGGCTCGGCCAAGCTCCGCAAAGACCAAGCGGTGCCGGTGGCGTGGAAGGACATACCAACTTCGGCTAGGCAGTTGCTGCCTCAATCCCGTTTCGAAGCGGACGGCATTGACAATCCTACCGATGAGCACCCCCAGCGCTTGTCGAACACCATTTACCGCGTGGCAACCGAGCCAGAAACCTATCTCTTGCTGCCGGCGCCAAGTGGCTCGGCCCCCTATGATCGCACCTGCGCGGTCATCGTTCGCTCGACGTTGTTGAACCAAGCGGGATCGCTCTTTGGTAAGTCCAAGAACTTGGCAGTGCTGAGAAGAGAGCGGCAAGGCGGAGGTGCGGTGGTTTCGCCCAGATTCATGTCACCCGATGAGTCATCCGTTGGCTTTTGGGATGCGGGTTACATGAGCGATTACACCGATGGTTATTTGATCGTTGCGGCGCAAAGCACTAGTTGGACGCTGTTCTCTGCCGCCCCGGACGTGCCGCCATGTCGACTGGCCGTACCCGAAAGCGAGCGAAAAGACTTCGATTCGAGCGCGTGGCGGGCGACCCAAGCGCGGATGTGTCGCAAAATCTATCAACAGAATGAGAAGAAACGAAAATGAGCATTCTCATAGACAAGAACACCAAGGTCATCACTCAGGGTATGACCGGTGAGACCGGCACCTTCCACACCCAGCAGGCGCTGGCCTATGGCACCCAGATGGTCGGCGGCGTCACGCCGGGCAAGGGCGGCACCACGCATATCGGCCTGCCGGTGTTCGACACGGTTGCCGAAGCGAAGAGCAAGACCGGCGCCGACGCGTCGGTGATCTACGTTCCGCCGCCCTTCGCTGCGGACTCGATCCTTGAGGCGATCGACGCCGAAATCCCGCTGATCGTGTGCATCACCGAGGGCATTCCGGTGCTCGACATGGTCAAGGTGAAGCGCTCGCTGTCGGGCAGCAAGTCGCGCCTGATCGGCCCGAACTGCCCCGGCCTGCTGACGCCGGGCGAGTGCAAGATCGGCATCATGCCGGGCAACATCTTCTCGAAGGGCAGCGTCGGCGTCGTCTCGCGCTCGGGCACGCTGACCTATGAAGCGGTGTTCCAGACCACCAATGCGGGCCTGGGTCAGACCACCGCGGTCGGCATCGGCGGCGATCCGGTCAACGGCACCAACTTCATCGACGTGCTCGAACTGTTCCTGGCCGACGACGCGACCGAGAGCATCATCATGATCGGCGAAATCGGCGGCGACGCCGAGGAGCAGGCCGCCCAGTTCCTGATCGATGAAGCCAAGCGCGGCCGCAAAAAGCCAATGGCCGGCTTCATCGCGGGCCGCACCGCCCCTCCGGGCCGTCGCATGGGCCATGCCGGCGCGATCGTGTCGGGCGGCAAGGGCGATGCCGAGAGCAAGATCGCGGCGATGGAGGCAGCGGGCATCCGCGTGTCGCAGTCGCCCAGCCTGCTCGGCGAAACGCTGCTTGAAGCGCTGAAGGGCTGACACACCACTCCCGGCCGGGTGCGCGCGGCGCGCGGCCCGGCCATTCCCCGGGGGTAGAAGGAATTTGATGATGGGCGTTGATGGGTTGGATTTCGCGGAGATCGCTGGTGGCGTGAGCCCCGCCTTCGTCGAGACGATGTACGCGAAGTTCAAGGCCGATCCGTCGGCGGTCGAAGCCGGCTGGCGCGTGTGGTTCGAGGGGCTGGAAACCACCGCGAGCGGCCCGAGCTGGGCCAATCCGCGCTGGCCGCTCAAGGACACCGACGCGCTGACCGCAGCGCTCGACCCGACCCAGATGGAGCCGGCGCCCAAGCCGGCACGCGGCGGCGCGCCCGCTCCCGCAGCTGCTCCTGCCCCCGCCGCATCGAGCGCCGACATCGCCCGCGCGGCGAATGATTCGATCCGCGCGATGCTGCTGATCCGCACCTATCGTGTGCGCGGCCATCTCGCCGCCAATCTCGACCCGCTCGGCCTCGCCAAGCAGGAACTGCCGGCCGATCTGACGCCGGAATATCACGGCTTTGTCGAAGCCGACATGGACCGTCCGATCTTCCTGGGCGGCACGCTGGGCCTCGAAAAGGCGACGATCCGCGAGCTGATCGCGATCCTGCGCCGCAACTATTGCGGCAATGTCGGCCTCGAATACATGCACATCGCCGATGTCGAGGAACGCCGCTTCCTGCAGGAGCGGCTCGAGGGCCAGGACAAGGCGATCGAATTCTCGCCCAACGGCAAGAAGGCGATCCTGTCCAAGGTGATCGAGGCCGAGCAGTGGGAGAAGTTCCTCGGCAAGAAGTATGTCGGGACCAAGCGCTTCGGCCTCGACGGCGGTGAATCGATGATCCCTGCGATGGAAGCGATCATCAAGTACGGCGGCCAATATGGCGTGCGCGAGATCGTGTACGGCATGGCGCATCGCGGCCGCCTCAACATGCTCGCCAACGTGATGGCCAAGCCCTATCGCGTGATCTTCCACGAATTTGCAGGCGGCTCGGCCAACCCCGACGATATCGGCGGTTCGGGCGACGTGAAGTACCACCTCGGCACCAGCACCGACCGCGAGTTCGACGGGATCAGCGTCCATATGTCGCTGGTCGCCAACCCCTCGCACCTCGAGGCGGTCGACCCAGTCGTGCTCGGCAAGGTCCGCGCGCAGCAGACCAACCGCAACGACCTTGAGAACCACGAGCAGGTGCTCCCCGTGCTGCTGCACGGCGACGCGGCGTTCGCGGGTCAGGGCATCGTGTGGGAGTGCCTCGGCTTCTCGGGCATCCGCGGCTACAACACCGGCGGCTGCATCCACTTCATCATCAACAACCAGATCGGCTTCACCACCAGCCCGCAATTCGCGCGCTCCTCGCCCTATCCGTCGGACGTGGCGAAGGGCGTGATGGCGCCGATCTTCCACGTCAACGGCGACGATCCCGAGGCGGTGACCTTCGCGTGCAAGATGGCGATCGAATATCGTCAGAAGTTCAAGCGCGACGTCGTCATCGACATGTGGTGCTATCGCCGCTTCGGCCACAACGAAGGCGATGAGCCCTCGTTCACCCAGCCGCTGATGTACGCCAAGATCAAGGGCCATCCCGGCGTCGCCGACCTCTATGCCAAGCGGCTTGAGGGCGAGGGCGTGATCGATGGCGGCTTCGCGGCCAAGCACATTGCCGACTTCACCGCGCATCTCGAAGACGAGTTCAGCGCGGGCGCGACCTACAAGGCGAACAAGGCCGACTGGTTCGGCGGTCGCTGGTCGGGCCTCAGCGCGCCGGTGGAAACCGAAAGCGCGCGTCGCAATGTCGAAACCGGCATCGACAAGAAGCTGTTCGACAGCCTCGGTCGCACGCTGACCAGCGTTCCCGAGGGGCTGACCCCGCACAAGACGTTGCTGCGCGTGCTCGATGCCAAGGCGAACATGTTCAAGTCGGGCGAGAATTTCGACTGGGCGACCGGTGAGGCGTTGGCCTTCGGCTCGCTGTTGTCGGAAGGCTATGGCGTGCGCCTGTCGGGTCAGGATTCGGGCCGCGGCACGTTCAGCCAGCGTCACGCGGTGTGGGTAGATCAGACCGACGAGCGCAAATATGTGCCGCTCAACGAAATCCCGCACGGTCGGTTCGAGGTGCTGGACAGCCCCTTGAGCGAATATGGCGTGCTCGGCTTCGAGTACGGCTACGCCCTCGCCGACCCCAAGAGCCTGGTGCTGTGGGAGGCGCAGTTCGGCGACTTCGTCAACGGCGCGCAGATCATGATCGATCAGTTCATCGCGTCGGGAGAATCCAAGTGGCTGCGCGCCAACGGCCTCGTCATGCTGCTCCCGCACGGGTATGAAGGTCAGGGCCCCGAGCATAGCTCGGCGCGTCCCGAACGCTTCCTTCAGCTGTGCGCGGGCGACAATATGCAGGTCGCGAACGTCACCACCCCGGCGAACTATTTCCACCTGCTGCGCCGCCAGATGCACCGCAGCTTCCGCAAGCCGCTGGTGGTGATGACCCCCAAGTCGCTGCTGCGCCACAAGATGGCAGTCTCGACCGCCGACCAGTTCCAGGGCGATACGCACTTCATGCGCATTCTCTCGGACCCGTCGGCCCCGGCGGACCGCGATGTGAAGCGCGTGGTGCTGTGCACCGGCAAGGTCGCCTACGACCTGATCGAGGCACGCGATGCTGCAGGCGACCAGAACACCGCGATCATCCGCATCGAACAGCTCTACCCCTTCCCCGGCGAACCGTTGGTTGCGCGTTTCGCGCGCATGCCCAATGTCGAGGAAGTGGTGTGGGCGCAGGAAGAGCCACGCAACAATGGCTACTGGTTCTTCGTTGAGCCCTATATCGAGGCATGCATGGTCGAAGCGGGCATCAAGCCGCAGCGTCCGCGCTATGCCGGTCGCGCTCCGGCGGCGTCGCCCGCCACCGGCCTGATGAAGCGTCACCAGGCCGAACAGGGTGCGCTCGTTGCCGACGCGCTCGGCCATAATGTGCGCGAGGAAATCCGCCGCGCACGCACGACCGAAGACTCCAAGACCGCCGGCAAGCCCGGCGCGTAAGAATTCCCCAGGAAGGACACAGCGAGATGGCCACCGAAATCCTCGTCCCCGTGCTGGGCGAATCGATCACTGAAGCGACACTGGGCGAATGGCTCAAGCAGCCGGGCGAGGCGGTTGCGGCCGACGAGCCGATCGCCAGCCTTGAGACCGACAAGGTCTCGGTCGAAGTCCCCGCGCCTGTCGCAGGCGTGATGGGCGCGCACGCGGTCGCCGTCGGCGACACCGTCAATGTCGGCGCGCTGATCGGCACGATCGAGGCTGGCGCGGGTGCCGCCGCAGCCCCCGCCGCTGCAGCCCCGGCCCTGGCTCCGGCGCCCGCAGCCGCCGCGCAGCAGGCTCCTGCAGCCCCCGCCGCGGAGCCCGCTGGCGAAGCCGCCGCCGCGCTGTCGCCCGCCGTGCGCCGCGCGGTGCTGGAGCATGGCGTCGATCCCGCGACGGTCACCGGCACCGGCCGCGATGGCCGCATCACCAAGGAAGACGTGGTCGCCGCCGCGTCGTCCAAGCCAGCAACCGCACCCGCTGCGGCCCCTGCCCCGGCGCCCGCCGCTGCCCCCGCCGCATCGACCGGCGGCCGCAAGGAAGAGCGCGTGCGGATGACCCGCCTGCGCCAGACCGTCGCCCGCCGCCTCAAGGACGCGCAGAACACCGCCGCGCTGCTCACCACCTTCAACGACGTCGACATGACCGCCGTCATCGAAGCGCGCACCAAGTACAAGGACCTGTTCGAAAAGAAGCACGGCGTCCGCCTCGGCTTCATGGGCTTCTTCGTGAAGGCCGCGACGATGGCGCTCAAGGACATCCCCGCCGTCAACGCGCAGATCGACGGCGATGAGATCGTCTATCACGACTATGCCGACATCTCGGTCGCGGTCAGCGCGCCGCAGGGCCTGGTCGTCCCGGTCATCCGCGACGCCGACCAGATGAGCGTCGCGCAGGTCGAAAAGACCATCGGCGACTTCGGCAAGCGCGCCAAGGACGGCACGCTCAAGATGGAAGAGATGAAGGGCGGCACCTTCACCATCTCCAACGGCGGCGTGTTCGGCTCGCTGATGTCGACCCCGATCATCAACCCGCCGCAGTCGGCAGTGCTCGGCCTCCACCGCATCGAGGACCGCCCGGTCGTCCGCGACGGCCAGATCGTCATCCGCCCGATGATGTATCTCGCGCTCAGCTACGACCACCGCCTGATCGACGGGCGTGAGGCCGTCACCTTCCTCGTCGCTCTCAAGAACGCGATCGAAGATCCGACCCGCCTGCTGATCGACCTGTAAGATAGACGTCGCCCCGGCGAAGGCCGGGGCCGCCACATGGCTCTCGACGCGCTTGCCGAGAGCGGCCCCGGCCTCCGCCGGGGCGACGGAGTGAAGAAAATGGCTGAATACGACTTCGACGTCCTCGTGATCGGTGCTGGCCCCGGCGGCTATGTCGCGGCAATCCGCGCGGCGCAGCTTGGCCTGAAAGTGGCCTGCGCCGAGGGGCGTGAGACGCTGGGCGGTACCTGCCTCAATGTCGGCTGCATCCCGTCCAAGGCGCTGCTGCACGCGTCCGAGCTGTACAACGAAGCAGCCAGTGGCGCGCTCGCCAAGCTTGGCGTGAAGCTCGGCAGCGTCGAGCTCGACCTCGACGCGATGCACGCGCAGCGGCTCGACGCGGTCAAGGGTCTGACCGGCGGCATCGAGTTCCTGTTCAAGAAGAACAAGGTCGAATGGCTCAAGGGCTATGCGGCGTTCACCGGCAAAGACTCGGTTCAGGTCGGCGACCGCACCGTCCGCGCCAAGAACATCGTCATCGCCACCGGCTCCAGCGTCACCCCGCTGCCCGGCGTCGAGGTCGACCAGAAGATTGTCATCGACTCGACCGGCGCGCTCGAACTGGCGAAGGTGCCCGAGCATCTCGTCGTCATCGGCGGCGGCGTGATCGGCCTTGAGCTGGGCAGCGTGTGGCGCCGCGTCGGCGCGAAGGTGACCGTGGTCGAATATCTCGACCAGATCCTCCCCGGCTTTGACGGCGACGTGCGCAAGGAAGCGCAGAAGCTGTTCAAGAAGCAGGGCATCGAGTTCAAGACCGGGACCAAGGTCACCGGCGTTGCGATCAACGGCGACAAGGCCACCGTCACCGTCGAACCGGCCAACGGTGGCGCGGCGGAAACGATCGAGGCCGACAACGTCCTCGTCGCGATCGGCCGCCGCCCGAACACGAGCGGCCTCAACCTCGAAGCCGCCGGCCTCACCGTCAACGCACGCGGCCAGATCGAAATCGGCCACGAGTTCGAAACCGCGGTCGATGGCATCTGGGCGATCGGCGACGTCGTCCCCGGCCCGATGCTCGCGCACAAGGCCGAGGATGAGGGGATCGCGGTCGCGGAGAATATCGCTGGCCTCACCGGCATCGTGAACCACGACCTGATCCCGTCGGTCGTCTACACCATGCCCGAAATCGCCGGCATCGGCCTGACCGAAGAGGCGGCGAAGGAAAAGGGCGAGATCAAGGTCGGCAAGTTCCCGATGGCCGGAAACAGCCGCGCAAAGACCAACCACGAGCCCGACGGCTTCGTGAAGGTCATCGCCGACGCGAAGACCGATCGCGTGCTCGGCGTGTGGATCATCACCAGCCTTGCCGGCACGATGATCGCCCAGGCGACGCAGGCGATGGAATTCGGCGCGACCAGCGAGGACATCGCCTATACCTGCCACGCCCATCCCACGCACAGCGAGGCGATCAAGGAAGCGGCGATGGCGGTGACCGGCAAGCCGATCCACGTCTGAGCCGTCATTTCGAATATGACGCGGGGTGCAGTGCGCCCCGCATTAGCTGTGGCTTAACCCGTCCCGTTTAACACGGAGCGATGCTCGCTCGCTTTCCTGCGCTCCTTCGGGACATGTCGATTGCGACGCGGACCGCGATTACGCTCTCCGCACTGATCGGGCTGATCTTCATCGTATCGGGCGTCGCGTCCTATGATGATAGCAGCCGCCGGTCGCGGGAAAGCGGGCTGGCGACGCTCGACCACTATGCGCGTCAGCTCGCGCAGCAACAGGAAGCGCGCTTCGCCCGCATCCGGTCGACCCATGCCCGCGCGAGCGAATTGCTGCGCGCCGAGCTTGCGGGGAATCCCGCGCTCGACAATGCGGCAGTGTTCGACACGCTGTTCCCAACCGACCCGCGCGGCGGCCGGCGCAGTGCCGATGCGCTGTTCACCGGCGGCAACACGGTCTTCGGCTATGTTCGCGGCGTCGGCGCCTTCATCCCGCGCGAGCCCGATCTCGCGGCGCGGCGCCGGCTGGTCGCTGCAACCGGCGTCGTCAGCGAATTGGGCGAGGGCGTCAGGCCGGATCTGGAAAGCCTCTATTATTTCACCCCCGACAATGCGCTGGTGATCTTCGCCGCCGATCGCGCCGACCAGCTGCGCTTCTACCGCAAGGACGCGCCGAGCACGCTGGACTTTCAGCGTCAGGAATTTGCGACGATCACGACCCGTACGGCCAATCCCGCGCGCGCGATGCGCTGCACCGCGCTGCGTCACATCATGTATGACCGCACCGGCGGCACCTGGACCACCGGCTGCATGACCCCGATCGACTTTGGCGGTCGCCACGTCGGCAGCTGGGGCACCAGCGTGCTGCTCGACAGCCTGATCCCGGCGAACGAATTTGACGATGTGCCCGGCACCGGGGTCATCCTGATCTCGCGTGAGGGGCGGCTGATCCACCATCCCGACTATACCCATCAGAAGAAATCCGGCCCCGAATCGATGCTCGACCTGACCGCGACGCGCGACCCTCAGCTGGCGGCGCTGTGGGCGTTCGTACAGCAGCATCGCGACGGCACCTTCCTCGGGGAATCCGAGGCGCTGGGCAGCTTCGTTGCGATGCGCCGGATCGAAACGCCGGGCTGGTACGCGCTGGTGGTTCAGGACGATGCGGTAATGCAGGCGGAATCGAACCGCCTGATCCTGCGGGTCGCGCTGACGGCGGCGATCTGCCTCGTGCTTCAGGCGCTGGCGATCGCGCTGCTGATGCGCCGTCGCGTGGGCCAGCCGCTTGCCCGCCTGATCGAACGCACCCGCGCGCTCACCCGTCGCGTTCCCAGCGCGCGCTTCGTCGATGTGGACCGCGTCGCGACGCGTGACGAGGTCGCCCAGCTGACGCATGATTTCGACATCATGGCCGCGCGGATCGCATCGGCGCAGAGCGAACTCGAACGCAAGGTCGCGGATCGGACCAAGGCGCTGCGGCGCGCGAACCTCGAGCTCAAGCTGATCGCGACGCGCGACCCGCTGACCGGCATCCCCAGCCGCCGCCATCTGGCGAGCGAGATCGACGCGCGGCTCGCGGTGCTGGGCGGTGAGGGCCATTATCTGCTCGCCTTCGACGTCGATCACCTGAAGCGGATCAATGAAGTCCATGGCGAGGAAACCGGCGACCGTGCGCTGATCAACATCGCCAATGGCATCGCCGCGTTGCTGCGCGAAGGCGATCTGTGCGGCCGCATCGGCGGCGCGGAGTTCGCCGCATTCGTGCGCGCGGACAGCCAGGCCGAGGCGATGAACGTCGCCGAACGCGTCCGCACCGGCCTCTACGGCCTCGAAACCCCAGGCCGCTATGGTGAGATGATCCGGGTCACGGTCAGCGCCGGCGTCACCGGCGCGTCGATCGGCGACCGGTTCGACTCGTTGCTGCTCCGCGCCGAAGCGGCGCTCGAACAGGCCAAACGCGGTGGCCGTGACCGCGCCGTCTGGCACCGACCCGCCGGGCGCCGCCAAAACGCGACGATGCACTCGGCCTGATCGCCCACGACCGCTTGCCTTCCCCCGCCTGACTGTTATAGTCAGGCAACACACAGGGGAGACTTATCCATGCGCCGTTACGCCGCCATCGCACTTGCCGCGATCGCTCTTACGCCCCTCCCCGCGCTGGCGCAGGACCCAGCGCGGATGGACGCCGTGGTCCGCGACGAAGCAGACAAGGGCGCGTTCATGGGCGCGGTGCTGGTCGCGCGCGATGACGTGGTGCTGTTCGACAAGGGCTATGGATCGGCGAACCTCGAATGGAAGATCGCCAATGACGGCGCCACCAAGTTCCGCCTCGGCTCGGTCACCAAGCAGTTTACCGGCGTCGCGATCCTGCTGCTGCAGGACCGCGGCAAGCTCACCCTCGACGCGCCGGTCAAGACCTACCTGACCGATGCCCCCGCCGCGTGGGACAAGGTGACCGTGCGCCATCTGCTCACCCACAGCTCGGGCATCCCCAATTTCACCGGTTTCCCGGATTACGGCGCGACGAAGACGCTGCCCGCCACCCATGCCAGCCTGATCGCGCGCTTCCGCGACAAGCCGCTCGACTTCGCGCCGGGCGAGAAATTCTCCTACTCCAACTCGGGCTATGTGCTGCTCAGCGCGATCGTCGAGAAACTGAGCGGCCAGAGCTACGCCGCCTTCGTCGCAGAGAACCTGTTCAAGCCGCTCGGTATGGCCGACACCGGCTATGATACGCACGCGATGATCCTCCCGCGCCGCGCATCGGGCTATTCCCCCTCCAAGGACGGCCCGGTCAACGCCGATTATGTCAGCATGACCATCCCGCAGGGCGCCGGCGCGCTCTATTCCACCACGCGCGACCTGCTGAAATGGCAGCGCGGCCTGTACGGCGGCAAGCTGCTCAAGCCCGCCACTCTCGCCGCCTTCCGCACGCCGTACAAGGATGGCTACGCGCTCGGCATCGGCGTCCAGAGCGCGGGCGGCGTCACCACGCTCGCCCATGACGGCGGGATCGAGGGGTTCAACACCTCGCTCGCCTATGACCCCGACCGCAAGATCACCGTGGTCGTGCTCGGCAACCTCAACGGCCCCTCGCCCGGCAAGCTGTCCACGTCTCTGATGACGCTCGCGCGCGGCGGTGCGGTGGTGCTGCCCGGCGAACGCCAGACCGCGACGGTCGCGCCCGATCAGCTCGCGCAATATGAAGGCGTATACGAACTCACTCCGACCTTCGCGATCACGATGCGGGTCAAGGACGGCAAGCTGATGACCCAGGCGACCGGGCAGCAGGAGTTCGAACTGTTCCCCGAAAGCAAGGACCGCTTCTTCCTCAAGGTCGTCGACGCCCAGGTCGAATTCACCCGCGACGCCAGCGGCAAGGTGACCGGGATCATCCTCCATCAGGGCGGTCGCGCGACCCCGGCCCCGAAGAAGTAGCGTCGGGACCGCCGCGGCGATCCTCCCCCTTCTGGGGGAGGACAAGGCCGCTACACCCGCTCCCCCGGCTTCGCCGCGAACCGGTCGATCGCCGCCAGTTCCTCCGCGCTGAACTCCAGCGCCTTGACTGCATCCAGCGAATTGTCGAGCTGCTCCACCGTCCGCGCACCGATCAGTGCGGAGGTCATGCGCGGGTCACGCAGCACCCAGGCGATCGCCATCTGCGCCAGGCTCTGGCCGCGCGCCGCTGCAATGTCGTTCAGCCCGCGCAGCCGCGCCACCATCGCCTCAGTCACCCGCTCACGCCGCAGCGAAAAGTCCTTCGCCGCGCGCCCATCCTCCGGCACGCCGTTGAGATAGCGGCCGCCAAGCAGCCCCTGCGCGAGCGGCGAAAAGGCGATGCACCCTGCCCCCGCTTCGTCCAGCGCGTCGAGCAGCCCATCCTCGATCCAGCGGCTCAGCATCGAATAATCAGGCTGATGGATCAGCAGCGGGACGCCCTCCGCCTTCAAAATCTCCGCCGCGCGCCGCGTCGCTTCGGGCGTGTAGCTCGAAATCCCGACATAAAGCGCCTTGCCCTGCCGGTGCAGCTGCACCAGCGCACCCATCGTCTCCTCGATCGGCGTGTCGGGGTCCATGCGGTGCGAATAGAAGATGTCAACATAGTCGAGCCCCATCCGGCGCAGCGACTGGTCGAGACTGGCGATCAGATACTTCCGGCTCCCGCCATCGCCATAGGGTCCGGGCCACATGTCCCACCCCGCCTTGGTCGAGAGGATCAGCTCGTCGCGATGCGGCTTGAGATCACTTGCCAGCACCCGCCCGAACGTCTCCTCGGCCGAGCCGTAGGGCGGCCCGTAATTGTTCGCGAGGTCGAAATGGGTGACGCCGCGATCGAACGCGCGCAACAGCATCGCGCGGCCGGTCTCATAGACATCGACCCCGCCGAAATTCTGCCACAGCCCGAGCGAAATGGCGGGCAGCACGATCCCGCTGCGCCCGCACCGGCGATAGGGCATGCCACCGGCGTAACGGTCGGCAGCGGGAACATAGGTCATCGGGTCGCTCCTCGGGTCAGTCCTGCCGCGACCAGCGTCAACCCGCCTGCCGCCAGTGCGGCGATCCATAGCGCGGCATCCGCCGCCGCCAAGCCCACCTTCGCGCCCAGCACCACGCCGACCGCAAAGCCCAGCCACAGCATCAGATGCGGGACGAACGCCCAGCGCTCAGGATCACCCATCAGCGCGCCCGCCAACCGCTGCGCCATCCGCACCAGCGATCCGGTCATGTACGAGACGCCGATCGCGACCTCGCCATCGCGCGCGAACACGCCATTCTCCATCCCCATCGCCGCCGCGACCAGCAGCAGCGGGAGCGGCCCCGGCACCAGCATCCACAGCGCCGCCGCCAGCGCCAGCGTGACCGTCACCGCGCTCAGCACCGCGACCTTACGCCGCGCGGCAAAGTGCCGCGCGACGATCGTCGCGACCATCACGCCTGCCACGAATGCCAGGATCAGCGCCGCCGCCAACAACGCCGTCCCGTCCGCCAACCCGATCCCGACACCCAGCCGCGTCGAATTGCCACTCATGAACGACACGAAATAGCCGCCGAGCCGGGTGAAGGCGATCGCATCGACGAACCCGGCGAGCGCGGCCAACGCGACGGCGAGCGCGATGAAGCGGGGGGCATAGGACTGCATCGCCGTCTTTTCCCAGCTTTGGGCGCGCACGCCAAGCCCGCGTTGACCCACGGCGTGCGGAGTGAGACAGCAGCGCCATGCCACCCACTCCGCTCCCGCTTGGCACCGTCCTGCCCTGGCTCGACCTGTTCGGCATCGCCGTGTTCGCGGCAACCGGCGCGCTGGCGGCGACGGGCCGCAGCCAGACCTTCGTCACCGCCGCCTTCTTCGCGCTGGTGACGGGCGTCGGCGGCGGCACGATCCGCGATCTGCTGATCGACGCGCCGGTGTGGTGGGTGCACCATCCGTTCGTCGCGGCCCTGTGCCTGGGCGTCGCCGGGCTGATCTGGGTGACGCCGCAACGCTGGTGGCAGGGGCAGGGGTTCGACTGGCTCGATGCAGCCGGACTCGCCGCCTATGCCGTGTTCGGCGCGGCCAAGGCGTTGAGCTTCGGCATCCCCCCGGTCCCGGCGATGCTGATGGGCGTGCTGACCGCCTGTGCCGGCGGCATCATCCGCGACGTGCTCGCGGGGGAGCCATCGATCCTGATGCGCCCCGAACTCTACGTCACCGCCGCCGCGCTCGCCTCCGGACTCCATGTCGGCCTGACGCTCGTGGGACTACCGCTCTACGCCGCCAGTCTCATCGCCGCGAGCGCCGGGTTCGCGCTGCGTGCCGCCGCAATCCGGTGGAAGCTCGCGTTACCCGCCTATCGCGGCGGGCGTTAGTTCACGGCTCCATCAGCCAGGTAATCGCCGCCTCGCGCGAATCGAACACACCGATGTCCTTGCGCACCTGCTGCAACCGCCGCGCCTGCATCCGCGCCGTCGCGGTGGTGACGACAAAGGCGATCTTGCGCGCCCAGATTTCCCGCACCGCCGGATGATCCAGCGTTTGCAGCGTCTGATCGATCGTCGCGGTCGGCATGCTCGGCACCGCGCTCAGATCATACAGCGTGACATGCTGGCCGATGTCCGGCCCGAACGTCTGGATCGCGGCGCGCAGTTCCTCGCCCGCCCAGGACGCATCTTCCGGCCCGAGCATCGCGAGCATGGTCAGGATCGCCAGCTTGCGCTCACGGTCGATTTCCACGCGATGGGTCGGCGCTCCGTGCATGAGCGCATTTTAGGAAAGAATGGCGGCCAAGTCACTCGCCGCCGACTAAAAATTATACGGTGGGTCAGCCCCGGACCACGCCGACCTCGCTGAATGGCTTCGGCTCGACCGGCGGGATTGCGCTGTCGTTCAGCACGCATTGCCAGATGCCGATATCGACCCAGCGGCCTTCCTTGAACCCGATCTCGCGCAACTGCCCGGCGCGACGAAAGCCGACCTGCTCATGCGTCTTGATCGACTGATCATTGGGCAGCGAGATCACACCGATCGCCTGGGTAAAACCCTGCGCGCGCAACGTGTCGATCAGCGCCTCGTACAGCAGCCGCCCGACGCCCTGCCCCTGCACCGCGCCTGCGACATAGACCGAGGTTTCGACGACATAGCGGTACGCCGCACGCTCGCGGAACTTGGTGGCGTAGGCATAGCCGAGCACGCCGCGCCCCTCGCCATTGGTCGCGACGATCCACGGGAACAGCCCGTCCGATGCCTCCATCCGCCCGCGCATCGCACGCGCGTCGGGAGGATCGAACTCGAAGCTCACCGTGCCGGTCAGCACATAGGGCGCATAGATCGCCGCGATCGCCGCGGCATCGCCGGGCTCCGCTGCCCGCAACTGGATCTGAATCAAGCGATCAACTTTCTCAAAGCCCGAGCTTCGCCATCACCAGATCGATCAGCCGCGCATCCGCCTGCGCCTGTGGCCCCGTCATCGGGCCATAAGACGCGCACTCCAGACACCGCGCCTGCATCGACGACGCACCCGCCAGCCGCTTGGCATCGCCCAGCGCCTGCGCCAGCACTGCGCGACGATCGCCGGCGATACGGGCATACAGGTCGCCCCCGCTCTCGGGCGCCGCCTCTTCCTCATCGCTGTCGCCGCCGGACATGAACCCGCCGATCAGCGCGCTGAACCAGTCGGGCTCCTTCTCAAGGAACACCGCATGGGTCTTGGCCGGGTCGAGCTTGGCGCGCTTCGCCGCCTCGGCAATTGCAGCGTCGAGATTGCCGAACCGGTCGACCAGCCCCAGCTGACGCGCAGTACCGCCATCCCACACGCGGCCCTGACCGATCTCGTCGACTCGCGCCGGGGTCATCTTGCGCGACCCGGCGACCAGGCCGATGAAGCGGCGATAGCCCTGCTCGATCCCCGACTGCAGCACCCGGTCCACCTCGGCATTGGTGCCGGCATAGACATCGGGCTGCCCGGTCAGCGGCGTGGTCTTCACCCCGTCCGACGTCACGCCGATCTTGGCGAGCGTGTTCTCGAACGTCGGCAGTATGCCGAAAATGCCGATCGACCCGGTGATCGTGTTCGGCTCGGCAAAGATCACGTCGCCCGGCGTCGCGACCCAGTAACCGCCGCTCGCCGCGAGGCTGCCCATCGAGACGACGACCGGCAGCTTCTGTTCCTTGGCGACCAGGATCGCCTGACGGATGCGTTCGGACGCCAGCGCCGACCCGCCCGGCGAATCGACCCGCACGACCAGCGCCTTCAGCTTCTTGTCGGCCAGACCCTTGAGCAGCAGATTGGCGATCGTATCGCCCGCCGCCACGCCCGGCCCGGCCTTGCCATCGACGATCTCGCCCGCAACCGTGATCACGCCGATCGCGTCGCCGGTCTTCTCGACCGGATTGGCCTCCAGCCAGTTGGCGAGCTTGATCGTCTTGTAGCTGCCTGCGGGCTTGTTCGCGTCGACGCCGGCGATTTCCGCCACGCGCTTGCCGAACGCCAGCCGGTCGCCGAGCTTGTCGACCATGCCGAGCTGCTGGTTCATCTTGGCAAAGTCGCCATTCGCAGCGGCGACCGCGTCGGCCGGATTGGTCAGCAGCGGCTCGATCCGCGCCTTGGGCCGCGCCTTCTTCACCGCTTCGCGCCACTGGCCAAAGATCGCGCCGTACAGCGCCTCATTGGCCTGCTTCGCCTCGGGCGACTGCGCGGTCAGGATATAGGGTTCGACCGCCGACTTGAACTTGCCGACCTTATAGACGTGCGTGGTGACGCCCAGCTTGTCGATCAGTCCCTTGTAGTACAGCCGCGAGCCGCCCGGACCGCTGAAGATCGTGCCGCCCATCGGGTCGACCCAGATTTCGCTGGCATTGGCGGCGAGCAGATAGCTCGCGTCGCTATAGCCGGTGGCATAGGCCAGGACGGGCTTCTTCGCCTCGCGCACGCGGCGGATCGCCTCACCCACTTCGGCCACCGCAGCGGGATAGCCGCCGCCGAACCGGTCGAGGTCGAGCACGACCACCTTGACCCGCGCATCATCCTTGGCCGCATCGAGCGCACGGACCAGATCGCGCATGCGATGCTCACGCGGCGCCTGCCCGCCGCCAAGGCCACCGAACGGATCGGCCTCCGCCGGCTGTTCGACAATCGTGCCGTCGATCGCCAGCAGCAGCGCGCCGTCCTTGACCGCACCCGGATTGGGCCGCGCCGACAGCAATGCGAACAGCGCCCCGAAGAAGAACAGCATGAACAGCAGGACGAGCGCGTCCTTGATGCCGACGAGCAGCTTCCATGCGCCGCGTACCAGTTTCACGTCTGTATTCTCCGAAATGCCCCGCGCAATTGACGCACAGGTAGGCCTTGGGTGCAAGCGAGTAAAGCCGCTGTGTTAACGAGGTGATACAGATGAAGTGCGTTCGCATTCGGCTGCATTGAATGGCGGCACCTGCCCGCTCCCCGCAACTCGACCGACAAATTGGGTTAACCCATCGCGGACCCGTTGACGCCCCCCGACACCGCGCCCATATGACCGCTGCTGGCACTCACCGGGGGTGAGTGCCAACAATGCTATTCAACCACGTTCAGGAGAGCTCCATGAACTTTCGTCCGCTGCACGACCGCGTGCTGGTCCGCCGCGTTGAGGCCGAGGCCAAGACCGCCGGTGGCATCATCATCCCCGACACCGCCAAGGAAAAGCCGCAGGAAGGCGAAGTCGTCGCCGCCGGCTCGGGCGCCAAGAACGAAAAGGGTGAAGTCACCCCGCTCGACGTCAAGGCCGGCGACCGCATCCTGTTCGGCAAGTGGTCGGGCACCGAGGTCAAGGTGAACGGCGAAGATCTGCTGATCATGAAGGAATCGGACATTCTCGGGATCGTTGGCTAACCGCCACCACCCACGAAACCGTCAACTTCCTCAACTTCCACACTTTCTGAAAGGGTTTCCATCATGGCAGCCAAGGACGTAAAATTCAGCCGCGACGCGCGTGAGCGCATCCTGCGCGGCGTCGACATCCTCGCCGACGCGGTAAAGGTCACGCTGGGGCCGAAGGGCCGCAACGTCGTGATCGACAAGAGCTTCGGCGCACCGCGCATCACCAAGGACGGCGTCACCGTCGCCAAGGAGATCGAGCTCAAGGACAAGTTCGAGAACATGGGCGCACAGATGGTGCGCGAAGTGGCCTCGAAGACCAACGACATCGCCGGCGACGGCACCACCACTGCGACCGTTCTCGCTCAGGCGATCGTGCGTGAGGGCATGAAGTCGGTTGCGGCCGGCATGAACCCGATGGACCTCAAGCGCGGCATCGATCTTGCCGTCGTCAAGGTCGTCGAGGACGTGAAGTCGCGCTCGAAGCCCGTGTCGGGTTCGGCCGAAATCGCTCAGGTCGGGATCATCTCGGCCAATGGCGACCGTGAAGTCGGCGAAAAGATCGCCGAAGCCATGGAAAAGGTCGGCAAGGAAGGCGTGATCACCGTCGAGGAAGCCAAGGGTCTTGAGTTCGAACTCGACGTCGTCGAAGGCATGCAGTTCGACCGTGGCTACCTCTCGCCCTACTTCATCACCAACCCGGAGAAGATGGCGGTCGAACTCAACGATCCGTACATCCTGATCCATGAGAAGAAGCTGTCGAACCTGCAGGCGATGCTCCCGATCCTGGAAGCCGTCGTTCAGTCGGGCCGTCCGCTGCTGATCATCGCGGAAGACATCGAGGGTGAGGCTCTGGCCACGCTCGTCGTCAACAAGCTGCGCGGCGGCCTCAAGGTCGCAGCGGTCAAGGCACCGGGCTTCGGCGATCGTCGCAAGGCGATGCTGGAAGACATCGCCGTCCTGACCAAGGGCGAAGTGATCAGCGAAGACCTCGGCATCAAGCTCGAGTCGGTGACGCTGGGCATGCTCGGCACCGCCAAGCGCGTGACCATCGACAAGGACAACACCGTCATCGTCGACGGTGCTGGTGAAGCCGATGCGATCAAGGGCCGCACCGATGCGATCCGTCAGCAGATTGAGATCACGACCAGCGACTATGACCGCGAGAAGCTCCAGGAGCGTCTGGCGAAGCTCGCTGGCGGCGTGGCGGTGATCAAGGTCGGCGGCGCTTCGGAAGTCGAAGTCAAGGAGCGCAAGGACCGCGTTGACGACGCGCTGCACGCAACCCGCGCAGCCGTTGAAGAAGGCATCGTCCCCGGTGGCGGCACGGCGCTGCTGTACGCGACCAAGGCGCTCGACGGCCTCAAGGGCGTCAACGAAGACCAGACCCGCGGTATCGACATCGTCCGCAAGTCGCTGACGGCACTGGTTCGCCAGATCGCTACCAACGCAGGTCAGGACGGCGCGGTTGTCTCGGGCAAGCTGCTCGACCAGGACGACACCTCGTTCGGCTTCAACGCCTCGACCGATGTGTACGAGAACCTCGTCGCTGCCGGCGTGATCGACCCGACCAAGGTCGTCCGCACCGCGCTGCAGAACGCGGCTTCGGTCGCCGGCCTGCTGATCACCACCGAAGCGGCGATCAGCGAAATGCCGGAAGACAAGCCCGCCATGCCCATGGGCGGCGGCGGCATGGGCGGCATGGGCGGCATGGATTTCTGACCTAGAGGTGCCTGAGTTAGCCACGCTAACTCAGGACTCCTCAGGTCCGGACGGCGGGTCGGCGGCCAGTCCGCCGAACCCGTCCGACGAGTCCCCGGCTTTGCCGGGGACCGGATCCGAACCACCCGGCCACCAGACCGGACCAAAAAAAGGGCCGGGGAGTCACCTCCCCGGCCCTTTTTCCATACGCCACGCTTACACCTACACTCACCGCATCCCGATCAACCGGAATGCGGCAATCGCCTGATCCATCATCTCGCGCTCGCCGGGGATCTCGTCGGCACGCGGCGGCGGGCTGACCATGATGCTCCCGACGCTTTCACGCGGCAGCTTTGCCCGTTTGTCGCGCGGCATGTTCGCCGCAACCGGCAGCCGCCGCCCGAAATCGCTGGGCAGCGCGTGGCGGTGATACCCGCTGCGCCACACCACCCGATATTTGCTCGGCACCGTCCGCCACGGCCCGTCGGCGCGCATCATGTCGCGGCCACACCGGGTGCAGCGGGTGAAGAAATACCCCTCGTTCCAGATCTCGTCGCCCGGCTGATGGCCGGTCAGGTGACAGCGTCCCATGTCCCGCCCCCGCTCACTGGAGCTTGGTCGCCGAGTGGACCAACGCGACGAGGTGCGGATCGTCCGACTTCATCGCATCCTCGATCGACCAGATCTCGAACGTCTCGCCGGTCCCGACAAACAGCGCCGCATTGGCGATGCCCGCGACCGCGCGCGCCCAGCTAGGCAGCTTCACGAACTCGTTGGGCCGCCAGAATTCCTCACAAAATCCGAACAGGCGGCGCGACGGCGCGGGTGGCGGCGGAATGTCACGGCGCGGCGCGGCATCGGCACCCTGCGAAGCGTGGTTGTCACAGCGCATCGTCAGTTGCTGCCACCACTGCACGCTCGATCCGACCAGACAATTCTGCGCGCCGTGCAAACCCAGGAAAATGCTCGGGCCTTCGCTGTTCACGTTGCGGCGGACGAAGGACGGCAGCCGCACCAGCCCGTTTGTCTTGACCGGCACGATGCAATGTCCGGCATAGGGCACAAACCCGCCGACCGGCCGCGACCGCGACGGACGGGCCGACGGGGCGGGGGCAAACCGCCCATCGCTGGGCGCAAACAAGCTGCGGGCACTTGCGCCACCTGTGGCGGGCCAGGGTGCGACGCGCCCCCCGACTGAGGCCGTCTGGACGTTTTCCGAAGCTACGCTACGCATGACCATTCTCCGAACCCGACTCACCGTCTCAACAAGCACCTTTTCTCTCGATTCGTGGTTAATCAGCGATATCGGGATTCTACGATCCGAGAATCTACAACTCGCAAAACCACAGCGCTCTTTGCATGCGGCTATGTATTGATACTCGGATACACAGGCATTTTACGACAATGTCGCGCTCGATCTCGCGTTTTACTTCCCGTTATTGTTTCACATTGCTTCTAGCTTACATCGCGAACCTGATATCGCTGCGCGCCTCTAAGCATATCAACACGACAACCATATTCGCGAATCAATCTCAACTTGTGCCGAAGCATGTGTGACGATTGCCGTGATTCCGCGAGTCGCGGGGCATCGACCCCGGAAAACTACGGGTCACCGGCACGGAATCCCCGTGTGGTAGCGATATCGAAAACACGAAGTAATCAACGCGGCTCAATGACACCGCTCCCCCTACCGCACCGCATCATTGTTCAATCTGGGCAAGACCTGCGCAGGCTTGGGGAAATTTAACGCTTCGCGGCTAGGCCATGCGCGTGATCCAGACTCATCAGGAGCAGCGATGAACGCGGTGACGGCCATCGACACGAGCGGCGCATGTGCGCTTGCGCCCGATGCGCTGCGCCTCGCAGCGATCGGGGCGCAGGTCGAGGTCACGGCACTGGCCGCGCCCGACGCAGCGTTCGCGCGCGAGTGGGACACGCTCGCCAGCGACGCCGCCGAGCCCGATGTCTTTGCCGAACGCTGGTTCGCCGAGGCGAGTCGCCATCTCGCTCCGCCCGGCGTGCGTCAGCTGGTCGTCCGCCGCGACGGTCGCCTGATCGGCCTGATGCCGATCGTCCCAGCCACCCGCTACGGCCGCATCCCGCTGCGCCACAGCGAGAATTGGGCGCATTACCACCGCTTCCTCGGCGCACCGCTGCTCCGGCGCGGGCATGAGGTGGCGGCGTGGACCGCGATCCTCACCGCGCTCGACGCCGATCGCGATGCCGGGGCGCTGCTCCATATCAGCGGGCTGGTCGAGCATGGCCCGGTGCATCGTGCACTGGTCGAGGCCGCAGACGCGCTCGGTCGCCCGTGCGACACCGTCCACCGGATCGAGCGGGCGATGCTGGCGACCACCCTGGCGCCCGACGATTATTACGCGGCCACGGTGCGCAAGAAAAAACGTAAGGAACTCGGCCGCCTGCGCACGCGCCTGCTTGAGCAGGGTGTCGTCGAGACCCGCCACCTCACCGCCGACGAGTCCGTGCCGGATTGGATCGACGATTTCCTCGCGCTCGAACGCGCCGGATGGAAGGGCGCGGCCGGCTCCGCACTCGCCTGCACCCCGCAAACCAGCGCCTTCTTCCGCGACGTCGTCCTAAGTGCGCACGCGGCGGGCAAGCTCGACATGATCCGCATCGACCTCGACGGCGTTGCGGTCGCGATGCTGGTCAATCTGCTCGCACCGCCCGGCGCCTTCTCGTTCAAGACCGCCTTCGATGAACGCCTGTCGCGCTTTTCGCCGGGCGTGCTGCTGCAGATCGAGAATCTTCAGCTGCTCGCGCGCAGCGACATCGGCTGGATGGACAGCTGCGCGGTCGAAAACCATCCGATGATCAACAGCCTGTGGGGCGAGCGTCGCGCGATCATACGCGTCTCGGTCCCGCTCGCCGGAACGCTGCGCCGTACGCAGTTTGCGGCAGCCCGCGCCCTCGAACGTGCCGCCGCCGCGATCCGCGCGCGGCGCGCCCGCCCCGCCCCGATTGTGGAGAGCGACGCATGACCCAGACCTTCACCGCCGACGCGCGCGCCGCGTTTTCCGCGCTCTACCCTGAGCGCCCCGGCGTGTTCGGCCATCAGCTGTGCGGCCACAAGCTCTTCGAACTCGACGCG
This sequence comes from uncultured Alphaproteobacteria bacterium, assembly GCA_942493255.1. Classification (GTDB taxonomy): domain Bacteria; phylum Pseudomonadota; class Alphaproteobacteria; order Sphingomonadales; family Sphingomonadaceae; genus Sphingomonas. Next base: position 3,405,180 of record OW818683.1, read on the forward strand.
CTGGTCGCGCTGTCGCAGCGCATCCGCCCGGTCGATGTCGAACAGAATCTCGCCAACATCCCGGTCGGCATCGACCCGGGCGAGATCCGCCACAACGGCCTGTCAGTCGAAGACTCGATCCGCTCGATCGAGGAAAACGGGTCGTGGATGGTGCTCAAATTCGTCGATCAGGACCCGCTCTACCGCGCCCTGCTCGACACCGTGCTCGACGAGATCGAACCGCTGGTCGCGCGCAGCACCGGCGCGATGCTCAAGCGCGAAGCGTTCATCTTCGTCTCCTCGCCCGGTGCGGTCACGCCCTTCCACATCGATCCCGAGCACAACATCCTGATGCAGTTGCGCGGGGAGAAGGTGATGACCGTCTTCCCCGCCGCCGATCCGGAACTGGTCCCCGGCGCGCTGCAGGAGGCGTTCCACGATGGCAGCCACCGCAACCTGCCCTTCCACGACCATTTCGCCGCCAAGGGCACGCCGCTGCGTCTCACGCCCGGTGACGCGCTCTATGTCCCGGTCAAGGCGCCGCACTGGGTGCAGAATGGCGATGCGATGTCGATCTCGCTGTCGGTCACCTGGCGCTCGGAATGGAGCTATCGCGAGGCCGACGCGCATGCGCTCAACAGGCTGCTGCGCCAGGCGGGGCTCGACCCCGCCATGCCTGCGCGATTCCCCAGCCAGAACCATCTCAAGTCATTCGCCTGGCGCGGCATCCAGAAGGCGCGGCGCGTGACCGGCCACGCCGAATGACCGCGCATTTCCCGCTGATCCAGGCTGCGGCAGCGCCCGGCGCGCGGATGATCGAGTCGATCGACTCGCTCGCCCGCGACGCGGCGGGCATGCTCGACCGCCCGTTTCAGCGCGGACAATATGACCGGATCGACTGGCTCGCGCTGACCGCCCGCCATCTGTGGCCGGACACGCCGGTCGCGATTGCATCGGCGCGGGTCGGGCCGCACGCGCTTTGGCTCCCGCTTCGCGACGGTGGCGCTGGCCGGGCGCGCAGCTTTGCCAGCTGGTACACGCTCGCCTTCGCGCCGATCGCCACGCCCGGTTGTCCGGAGGACGTGCGCGCGACGCTGCTCGCCGCCATCGCGGGACAGGTCGGCAAGCGCTTCGGCGCGCTGGCGCTATGGCCGCTGGAGCCCGAAGTCTCCGCCGAATTACAGGCTGCGTTCCGCGCCAGAGGCTGGATCGCGATCGAACGGGTCGAGGCGGCGCATTGGGTCGCCCACACCGCCGGGCTCGATTTCGACGCCTATTGGGCGCAGCGCGGGTCGAAACTGCGCAACACCGTGCGCCGCCGCGCCAAGAGCAGCCCGGTCGAAACGCAGATCTTCGACCGCTTCGATGCCGACGCATGGGCAGCCTATGAAACGGTCTATGCCGGCAGCTGGAAGCCGAACGAGGGCTCACCGGCCTTCGTCCGCGCCTTTGCCGAGCAGGAAGGTGCAGCCGGCACGCTGCGACTGGGCATCGCACTGCGCGAGGGTCGCCCCGTCGCCGCGCAATTCTGGACTGTCGAGAACCGCGTCGCAACGATCCACAAGCTCGCGCACCTCGAAAGCGAGCGCGCGCAGTCGCCGGGGACATTGCTGTCCCATGCGATGTTCCGCCACGTCCTCGACCACGACCGGCCCGACCTGATCGACTATGGCAATGGCGATGAGGGCTATAAGGCCGAGTGGATGGACGAACGCCACGCCCGCCATCGGCTGCGGCTGTTCAACCCCTACAGCCTGAGCGGGCTGACGGCCGGGGCCGCGACCGCCGCACAGGCGCTGCTGCGTCGCTTTGCCCGCTGACACTGGCCGGGCGGACCCGCGCGACCTATAGCCTGCCCATGCGCGCCGCCGATCATCGCCTGCCCCTGATCCTGTTGCCGCTCGCGCTGTTCGGCATCTTCTTCCACTGGCAGATCCTCGACATCGGCAATGTCGGCTGGCTGCTGCGCGGCACCGACAATGGCGAGAATGCACTGGGCCTGCACGCGTGGTTGCACGATCCCGCCCCCGGTTTCCTGCGCACCACCCTGCTCGGCGCGCCGGAGGGGACGCCGTTGCTGTTCACCGACAGCAACCCGCTGCTGTCCGCAATCGGCTTCCTGCTGCAATGGGCGCTGCCCGCTGATGCGCAGCTGATCGGCTGGTGGCTGCTCGCCTGCCTGTTCCTGCAAGTCCTGTTCGCATGGCTGCTACTCCGTCGCTACGCGCCCGGCCCGGTCACCTTGTGGTGCGGAGTGATCCTGCTCGCCGCGCTGCCGACCCTGTTCAACCGCGTCGTGCATGTGAACCTGATGGCGCACTGGCTGATCCTGTGGGCGCTGTGGCGGTTTGACGATCCGCAGCGGTCGGAGTCCAATCGCGGCTGGGCAGTGCTGATCGCGCTCACCACTTTGGTCCACAGCTATCTGCTGGTCATGGTCGGCGCGATCTGGGCCAGCGCGATGCTTGAGCGGCTGGGCAAGGACCGCAGCGCGCTGCCGCGCCTGCTCGCCGAGGGCGCGGCGATGGTGGCGATGGTCCTCGCCATCGCCTGGAGCCTCGGCGTGTTCGGCGACTTCCAGTCCTCGGGCAATTACGGCGCCTTCGCCATGCCGCTCGACGCGCTGTGGAACCCCGGAGTCGACACCTATTCAACCTTCCTCCCCGCAATTGAGCAACGTCCGGGACGCGCGTTCGAGGGGTTTCAATATCTGGGCCTCGGCCTGCTCCTGCTGCTGCCCGCCGCCGCGATTCTCGCCCGGCGCCTGCCGCGCCCCGCGCCCAACGCGCCCGACAGCCTTGCACGCTATCGCTGGCTGATCCCGGCTTTGGTCGTGCTGACCCTGCTCGCGGTCAGCACCTATCCCGACATCGCCGGCTACATGCTCCCGCGCCTGCACCTGCCGACCGATCTCGCCAATGCGCTCGATGCTGTCCGCGCATCAGGGCGGCTGTTCTGGCCTGTCGCCTATGTAATGGTGTTCGTCGCGCTGCGCATCCTCTACCGCCTGACCGAGCGCTCCGCCCGGCTCGCGTTGATCGCTGCGGTCGTCGTTCAGGCCGCCGACCTCGTCCCGATGTCCGTCGCGATCCGCGCGCAATCCGCCGAAGCACGCACAGCGCCACTCTATGTCCGCACGACCTCGCCCGAATGGGACCAACTGATCGCGCAGGCCGACGACATCGCGTTCGTCCCCGGCGACGTCACCATGGGGCTCGGCCATTTTCAGGAGATCGCCTGGCGCGCCGCCAAGGCCGGGGTGCCGGTGCGCAGCGTCTATGTCGCCCGAATCTCGCACGCGAGCGTCACGCGCCAAGAGGCCGAAACTAACCGCTTCCGCGCCGGCGAGGTCGTTCCCGGCCGCCTCTACATCCTGATCGGCGGCGAACGCGTGCCGTCGCCGCTGATCTTTCAGGCCCGCCCGCTCGACGGCGTCGCGATCGTGTTCGTGCCTAAGCGCTAGGCGCCGTCGTCCTTCATCGCCGCCAGCACGCGCTTGACCTCCTGGCTGCGCCCGCGCGGCAGGATCAGGACGTCGTCGCCATCGACCACGACGATCAGGTCCGACACACCGACCAGCGCCACCTTCTTGCCCGCCCCCGCGCGGACCAGACAATTGGCCGTGTCGATCGCCACGACATCGCCACGGCAGGCATTGTTGTTCGCATCGCTGTCGCTGATCGCATGCAGCGCGTCCCAGCTGCCGACGTCCGACCAGCCCATCCGCACCGGCACGACCACGACCTTCGACGCCTTCTCCATCACCGCATAGTCGATCGAATCCGACGGCGATTTGGCGAACTCGATGGCATCGGGAAGGATGCGGTTCCCCTCGCGCATTGCGCGATCCATCGACGCCCGCGCGGCGGCGAGCATCTCCGGCGCAAACTCCGCCAGTGCTTCGAGGAAGATGTCCGCGCGAAACAGGAAAATGCCACCGTTCCACACATGGTCGCCGCTCGCGACCATTGCCTCGGCCGCTTCGCGCTCGGGCTTTTCGACGAAACGGGCAACACGGTGAATCCCCTCCCCGATCGCCTCGCCGACGCGGATATAGCCATAGCCGGTCTCGGGATGATCGGGGCTGATCCCGAATGTCGCCATCCACCCGTCGCGTACCGTCGGAAGCGCCGCCTCGATCGCCGCATGGAATGCCGGAATGTCAGCGATGACATGATCGGACGGCATCACCAGCAGCGGCGCGGAGCCACCGACTGCCAGCGCGGCAAGCGCAATCGCCGGCGCGGTGTTGCGCCCCATCGGCTCCAGAATCATCGCGCGGATACGCTCGGCACCGCCCAGCTGCTGCTCGATCATGTCGGCGTGCAACGCATTGGCGACCACGATCGGCGCGCCAAAGCCCGCTTCGACCGGGGCACGCTGCGCGGTCAGCTGGAGCATCGTTTCCTCGGCGGTCAGCGCCAGCATCTGCTTGGGCCGTTCGGGACGCGACATCGGCCATAGCCGCGTGCCCGCACCGCCCGACAGGATCACCGGAACGATCGCTTCACTCTCACTCATCTACTGCCCTTCCGAACCCCGCCACCACAATCCCATAGGCGGCAGCAGTCTCCCCCGACAAACACATATATCAACCCGGGTTTCCGCCCGTTCAGCATTTCTTCGTCAATTTCGCCGACATCGGGGGCCGGTGTCGGATTTGTTTACACTCGCGCATTAGGCTCCAACCGCATGATCCGCTTGTTCAAACACTATATTCCCAACGCGGTGCTGTTGCTGGCGCTGTTCGACGTCGTGCTGCTGTTCGCAGCGGCCGAATTCGGCTGGATCTACCGCGCGCATCAGATCGACATGGCCGTCGATCCGATCGTTACCCGCATCCCCCAGATGTTGAGCTTCGTCGCCAGCCTTGAACTCGCGATGATCGCGGTCGGCGTCTATGGCGCGGATTCGCTCCAGTCGAACCGCGTCGCCACCGCGCGATTGCTGGTCGCGGTATCGCTCGGCACGATCTTCCTCTCGGTGATCTTCTTCCTGGTCCCGGCGCTGACCTTCTGGCGCTCGAACCTGCTCTACGCGATGCTCGCCGCGTTCGTTGCCCTGTTCGCGCTGCGCATCCTGCTCGGCAAGACCCTGGGCAGTCAGGTGTTCAAGCGCCGCGTCGTCGTGCTCGGCGCCGGCCCGCGCGCCGAACGGCTCAAGGTCCTGTCCAAGAAACCGGGATCGGGCTTCGTCGTCGTCGGCTATGTCTCGATGAGCGAGGCGAACCGCGTGATCCCGGAAGCCATCGCGCGCGACGCGATCTACAATCTCGCCGACCATGTCGTGCTGCTCAACGCGAGCGAGGTGGTGCTGGCACTCGAAGAACGCCGGAACGCGCTCCCGCTCAAGGATCTGCTGCGGATCAAGACGACCGGCGTGCACGTCAACGAAATCTCGACCTTCCTGGAACGCGAAACGGGCCGCGTCGACCTGCAATCGGTCAACCCCAGCTGGCTGATCTTCTCCGACGGCTTCTCGTCGGGCCGGATGCTGTCGAGCATGTTCAAGCGCCTGTTCGACATCGCCGCCAGCCTGATCCTGCTCGCGCTCACGCTGCCCGTAATCCTGCTCGGCGCCATCGCGGTGAAGCTCGAGAGCAAGGGCCCCGCCTTCTACCGCCAGCGCCGCGTCGGCCTGTACGGTCAGGGCTTCGACATCATCAAACTCCGCTCGATGCGGCAGGATGCCGAGGTTGCGGGCAAAGCCGTCTGGGCCGCCAAGGACGATCCGCGCATCACCCGCGTCGGCAACTTCATCCGCAAAGTCCGCATCGACGAGCTGCCGCAATGCTGGAGCGTGCTGAAGGGTGAAATGAGCTTCGTCGGCCCGCGCCCCGAACGCCCGCAGTTCGTCGAGGATTTGGAACAGCAGCTGCCCTATTATGCCGAACGCCACATGGTGAAGCCGGGGATCACCGGCTGGGCTCAGATCAACTACCCCTATGGCGCTTCGATCGAGGATAGCCGGCAGAAGCTGGAATATGACCTTTACTACGCAAAGAACTACTCGCCCTTCCTCGACCTGCTGATCCTGCTCCAGACATTGCGCGTGGTGCTGTTCCCCGACGGGGCGCGGTAACTTCATGCTCGCGACGCTGATCCTCTGGGGCCACGCGCTCGCTGCCTTGTTGTTCGGCGCACTCGGTCTGTGGGCGCTGCGCAGCGACGGGGCGGCGATGCCGCGCATCCCGCTGATCGCGGCGCTAGCGATGACCGCGTTGTGGGCGCTGGCCGTCGCGGGGATTGGCGAGAGCGATCTGATGACCCAGATCGCCGGCGCGGCGCGCACCCTTGCCTGGTTCGGCTTCATGGTCGCGCTCTATCGCAGCGGCGCGATCGAGCGGCCACCCGCCGCGATCGGCACGGTGTTCGGCGTCGTTGCCGTCGTCATCCTGATGGCCGCGACGCTCGACGTCCTCACCAGCGCGGCCAGCGACCTGCCGCGCCCGGTGCTCGACGCGGCATTGCTGCTCAAGATGCTGGCGACCGTCGCCGCCTTGCTGCTGGTGCAGGGCCAGCACAGCGCGCTCGCTCCGCGCCAGAGCCACGCAGTGCGCCCCGTCATCCTCGCGCTTGGCGCAATGTGGCTGGTCGACATCAACCTGCTCGCCGTCGCCTGGCTGGTCGAACGCTGGCCGCTTCAGCTGGTCGCGGTGCGCGGGTTCGCGCTGGCGTTGATCGCGATCGCGATTGCCGCCGGGCTCCAGCATCGCGGCGAGCGGCCGGTCGAAATGTCGCGCACGGTCATCTACCAGACGCTCACGCTGGTCGCGGTCGGGGTCTATGTCGCGTTGCTCGCCGCGGCCACCAGCGCGCTCGCGGCGATCGGTGGCCCCAATGCGCGGCTGCTCCAGACCGCCTTCGTCTTCGGATCGACCGCCGCGATCCTGACGCTCGTGTCCAGCTCGTGGCTACGCGCCTGGATCAAGGTCAAGCTCGCCAAGCATTTCTTCCGCCACCGCTACGACTATCGCGCCGAATGGATGCGCTTCACCGAGACGCTGGGCGAGCCTGACGGCGCGGCCTCGCTCGACGAACGCATCGTCAAGGCGCTGGCGGACCTCACCGATTCCCCCGCCGGCGTTCTGCTGCTGCCACAGGGCAACGGCCTGACCGTCGGCGCCGGGTGGAACGTCGCGCGCGCCGACCTGCCCGCCGCCTATGGCGAAAGCTGGCAGCTCGACCGGGTCGATCCCGGTCATGTCATCGAACTCGACACCGGCGAGGGCGCCGATGCAGTGCCGCCCTCGATTCGCGCCTGGGATCAGGCATGGGTCGTCGTGCCGCTGCCGCACCAGCAGCGCCTTGCCGGCGCGATCGTCCTCGCCCGTCCGCCGGTTCCGCGCGCGCTCGACTGGGAGGATTTCGATCTGCTCAAGGCTGCGGGCCGCCAGGTCGCCAGCCACATCGCGGAGGAACGCGCGCAGGAGGCACTGGCCGACGGGCGAGCGGTTCGACGAGTTCAACCGCCGCTTCGCCTTCATCATGCACGACATCAAGAATCTGGTGAGCCAGCTCACCCTCGTCGCACGCAACGCCGAACGCCACGCCGACAATCCCGAATTTCGCGCCGACATGGTCGCGACGCTGCAGGATTCGTCGGGGCGCATGAACGACCTGCTCGCGCGCCTGTCTCAGCATCACCGCGCCCGCACCGACCCGCCCGTCGCCATGCCGCTCGCCCCGTTGCTCCGCCGCCTCGCCCGCAGCCGTGAGTCGAGCCATCCGATCGAAGTGGTCAGCAAGGGCGATCCGATCGCGATTGCCGATCCCGCCCGCCTCGAAACCCTGCTCGGCCACCTTGTCCAGAACGCGATCGACGCGAGCGACCCCGACTCGCGCGTCACCCTCGCCATCGCGGAACTGGGCGATGCGGTCGCGATCGACGTGATCGACCGCGGCTGTGGCATGTCGCCCGCCTTCATCCGCGAAAAGCTGTTCCGCCCGTTCGTCTCGTCCAAGCCAGGCGGCTTTGGCATCGGCGCGTTCGAAGCGCGCAAGCTGACCGAAGAGATGGGCGGACGGCTCGACGTCTCAAGCGCGGAGGGGCGCGGCAGCCGCTTCCGCGTCACCCTGCGCGCCGCCCGCGCCGACACCAACGCCCTTGGAAACGCCGCATGACCGACAAGCCCGCCCCGCTCCCCAAGTTGCTGATCGTGGAGGATGATCCCGGTCTCCAGCGCCAGTTGCGCTGGGCCTATGAGGGCTATCAGATCCTGCCTGCCGGCGACCGCGAAAGCGCGATCGCGCTGCTCCGCGCCGAGGAACCCGCGGTGGTCACGCTCGACCTCGGCCTTCCGCCCGATCCCGACGGCACCAGCGAGGGGTTCGCGGTGCTCGAAGCGATTCTCGCGCTCAAACCCGATACCAAGGTGATCGTCGCGTCCGGCCATGGCGCGCATGAATCGATGCTGCGCGCCATCGCGATGGGGGCGTGGGATTTCTACCAAAAGCCGATCGACATCGACGCGCTCGGCCTGATCGTCGCGCGCGCGTTCCACGTCCATGCGCTCGAAGCCGAAAACCGCCGCCTCGCCGCGCGTGCCGAGAGCGGCAATGCGCTGGGCGGGATCATCACCGGCGCGCCCGAAATGCTGAAGGTCACCCGCACGATCGAGCGCGTCGCCCCTGCCGATGTCTCGGTCATGCTGCTCGGCGCGAGCGGCACCGGCAAGGAACTGCTCGCGCGCGGCCTGCACGAAGCGAGCGGGCGCAAGGGCGCGTTCGTCGCGATCAACTGCGCCGCGATCCCCGAAACCCTGCTTGAATCCGAACTGTTCGGCCATGAAAAGGGCGCGTTCACTGGCGCGGTCAAAACCACCGAGGGCAAGATCGAACAGGCACAGGGCGGCACCCTGTTCCTCGACGAAATCGGCGACGTGCCGCTCCCGCTTCAGGTCAAACTGCTCCGCTTCCTGCAGGAGCGGGTGATCGAGCGGATCGGCGGGCGCAAGCCGATCCCGGTCGACACCCGCGTCGTCTGCGCGACGCATCAGGACGTCGACGCGATGGTCGCCGCGAACAGCTTCCGCGAGGATCTCTATTACCGCCTCGCCGAGATCGTCGTGCGCATCCCCAGCCTCGCCGAGCGTCCGGGCGACGCCGGGCTGCTCGCGCGCCACCTGCTCAACAAGCACGCGACCGCGATGAAGCTGCCCGCCAAGAGCTTCGCCCCCGATGCGCTCGACGCGATCGACGCCTGGCACTGGCCGGGCAATGTCCGCGAACTGGAGAACCGAGTGAAGCGCGCGACGATCATGGCCGATGGCAAGCTCGTCACCGCCGCCGATCTCGACCTCGCCCCGGCAGCGGTGGCGGAGCCGATCAACCTCAAGGCGATCCGCGAAGCCGCCGACCGCCGCGCCATCGCCCATGCCCTCGCCCGCGCGGAGGGCAATATCTCCGGCACCGCGCGCCTGCTCGGGATCAGCCGCCCGACCCTCTATGACCTGATGAAGGCCTATGACCTCCAGCCGTGAACCCCGCCGCCGTCGCCGATCGGGCGAAGCACGCGCACGGCGCGGCGTCACGCTGCGGCGCGCCGTCGTCTTCGGCCTGTGCCTCGCCGCCTTCGCCGTTGCGATCTTCGCGTTCAAGTCGGTCATCACCGAAGGCCCCGACCCCGCCGCCGCGCGGGAGGCGCTGGCCCGCAGCGAAGCCTATCTCAAAGCCAGCAACGCCTCGGCCGCGCGCAGCCAGGCGTTCAGCGCGGTCCGCGCCGACCCTGCCTGGGGCGAGGCGCATCTCGCCCTCGCCCGCGCCAACCTCGCGCTCGACGAAGGCGTCGCCGCCGAAGCCGCGCTGCGCCGCGCGCTCGACAGCGGCATCGCGTCCGCCCGCACCCATGCGCTGATGGCGCACGCGATCCTGTTGCAGGGCGACCCACGCCGCGCTTTGGTCGAAAGCCGCAAGGCACCGCAGGCCGACCGCCTCTACGCGCTGCGCGTCCAGACCCGCGCCTATGTCGCGGGCGGCAACCTCGCCGCCGCGCAGGACTCGGCGATGGCCGCGATCCGCCTTGCCCCGCAAAGCGCCGACGCCTGGACCGAACTCGGCCGCTTCCGCTTCAACGCCGGCGACGTGGTCGGCGCGATCGAGGCGAGCGCGAAGGCCGTCGATCTCGACAAGGGCAATACCGACGCGATGCTGCTGCGCGGCGAACTGGTCCGCACCCAATATGGCCTCGTCGCGTCGCTCCCCTGGTTCGACCGCGCGTTGCAGCGCGATCCCTATCGCCACGCGACGCTGATCCAGTACGCCGCGACGCTCGGCGATGCCGGACAGACGCGCGCGATGCTCGACCTCACCCGCCGCGCGATGGAGGTGCGTCCGCGCAGCCCGCAGGCACTGTATCTTCAGGCGGTGCTCGCCGCGCGCGCGCAGCGTTTCGACCTTGCGCGCCAGCTGCTGACCCGCGCAGGCGGCGGCGTCGGCCAGCTGCCCGGCGGCCTGCTGCTCGGCGGCGCGCTCGATCTCGAAGAGGGCGCCTATGCCCGCGCGATCGAGAAGCTCCGCACGCTGATCACCCTGCAACCGATGAACATCGGCGCGCGCAAATTGCTCGCGACCGCTTTGCTCCGCGCCGACGCATCGAAGAACGGCATCGACGTGCTGCGCCCGGTCGTCGCGCGCGGCGACGCCGACACCTATTCCCTCACGCTCGTCGCACGCGGCTATGAGCGGATCGGCGAACGCGCCGAGGCGGCGCGCTATTTCGACCGCGCGGCGCTGCCGGTGCGCGACAATCCCGACTGGTTCAGCTCGGACGATTCGCTCCCGATCCTGGCAGCGGCTGCGTCGAAGGCCGGCGGTGACGATCCGAAAACCCTGATCCCGCTGCTGCGTGGCCTGATCGAGCAGGGACGCGGCTCCGAAGCACTCGCCCGCGCCGAAGCCGTCGCCCGCCGCAACCCCGGTGCCCCCGCATCGGCCAGCCTCGTCGGCGACGTGCTGATGCTGCTCAAGCGCCCCGCCGACGCGGTGGCGTGGTACAAGACCGCCGCCGGCATCCGCTTCGATGAACCGGCAATGCTGCGGCTGGTCGAAGCGCTCGACCGCTCGGGCCAGCGCCAGACCGCCTCGACCACGCTCGCGCTGTTCCTGTCGCAAAACCCGTTCAACCTCGCCGCGCTGCGCCTCTCGGCGCATTGGCAGGCGGCGGCGGGCGATTTCGACGCGGCGATCGATTCGCTCGAAGCGATCCGCCTGCGCATTGGCAATCGCGACGCGGCGCTGCTCGCCGAACTCGCCTTCGCCTATGCCGGCGCCGGCGAGCCCGACCGCGCCGCGCGCTATGCCGAGGCGGCCTACATCATCGCGCCGAGCAACCCCGCAGTCGCCGGCGCAATGGGCTGGGCGCTGGCCCAGGGCGGCGATGACAAGGGCGGGATCGAGCTGCTGCGCAAGGCCGTAACCCTCGCCCCGCGCCACCCGATGCTGCGCTGGCAACTGGCCCAGGCCTATGCCGATGCCGGCCGCAAGGCCGAGGCCGTGACCGAAACCCGCGCCGCACTCGCCACCCCCGGCTTCACCGACAAGGGCGCGGCAGAGGCGCTGCTGGCGAAACTAGCTTAGTAATCCTCCCCGGAGCGGGGAGGATTTATTTGCCTTCCCCCGCCCCACCCCCTAGCCCTCACGCCGATGACCGACCCGCTGGACCGCATCGCCGCCGCGCTCGAACGGCTCGCGCCGCCACCGCCGCCCGCGCCGGACCTGACCGCGCACCCCGCTTATGTATGGCACCGGAATTTCCTCCAGCCCGCCCGCGCCTTCGCCCCGCTCCCGCTGTCCGAACTGGTCGGGATCGACGCGCAAAAGGCGACGCTCGTCGAGAATGTCCGCCGCCTTGCCGCCGGTCTTCCCGCGCATGACGCACTGCTGTGGGGCGCACGCGGCACCGGCAAATCGGCGCTGAGCAAGGCCGCTATCGCCGCCGTTCAGGCCGAAGGCGGCGGCGTCGCACTGGTCGAGGCACAGGCCGACGCGCTCGACACGCTCCCTGCCCTGTTCGCGCTGCTCGCAGATGCGCCGCGCGCCTTCGTCATCTTCCTCGACGATCTCGGCTTCGACGCAGCATCGGACGGCCGCGCACTACGCTCGCTCCTCGAAGGCGGAGCAGAGGCGCGCCCGGCCAACACGCGGCTGTTCGTCACCTCCAACCGCCGCCATTTGATCCCCCGCAACCTTGAGGAACAGGCCAGCGCGATCAACCCGCGCGACAGCATCGACGACAGCCTCGCGCTCGCCGACCGCTTCGGCCTCAGCCTCGGCTTCCACGCGATCGATCAGGACACCTATGTCGCGATCGTCCAGACCTATGCGGCGGACCACGGCCTGCCCTTCGACGCGGCAGAGGCGATCAACTGGGCGACCCGGCGCGGCAGCCGCTCGGGCCGCGTCGCCTGGCAATATGTCGTCGATCTGGCGGGGCGGAACGGCAAGCGCCTGTGAGGGGGCAACTCGCGATCCAGCATGTCCATATCCATTGGGACAAGGCGGCGCGCGGGATGCCCTGGTCGGGCGTGCGCAATGCCCTGCCGCGCGAGCTGCCATTCGATCCGCCGCACGACAGCGAACGCGGCTGGGTTCAGCGGATCGACTATGACGGCCGCACCAACTTCGCGCCCACGACAAGCTATACAGCGCTGGGTGAGATCGACCCAGCGCTGCTCCCGGTCGCAACGCGGATGGAGGGTACTGACCATCTCTGGCTGCGCTTCAACGTCGCCAACCAGACCCCATATCGCCCCAATCTCGACAAGTGGATCGTGCGCCTCCCCTTTGGCCAGCGCGTGACACTGCGCAGCAACGCCAAATCGGACGGCCACCATGACCGCTGGTATTTTGAAGATGTCGTCCATGTCGGCTGGGCCGACACCGCCAGGCTCGACCTGCCGGTGTTCCGGGAGATTGACGAACGTGTGCTGCTTTACTGATCGGGCGATGGACCTTCCCGGCCCCCACGCAGTTATTGCGCGATGACAACGACCCTGCCCGTCCCGCGCGAAGCCGTGCTGATTGTCAACGCCAAGTCACGGCGCGGCGAAGCCCTGTTCGAGTCTGCGCGGCAAAAGATCGAGGCGGCCGGCATCCGCCTGATCGCCGCGCATCCGGTCAAAGATCCCGACCTGCTCGACGACACCGTCCGCGACGCGATCCGCAGCGGCGCGCCGATGGTCATCGTCGGCGGCGGCGACGGGTCGCTGTCGGGCGTGGTCGATGATGTCGTCGGCAAGGATGTGGTGTTCGCCGTACTCCCGCTCGGCACTGCCAACAGCTTTGCGCGCACGCTCGGCATTCCGCTCGACCTCGACGGCGCGATCAATGCGATCGCCACCGGTAAGCGCCGCCGCGTCGATCTCGGCATGATCGACGGCGATTATTTCGCCAACGCCGCCGCGATGGGCCTGTCGCCGATGATCGGCAAGACGGTGCCGCATAACCTCAAGAAATATGCGGGCCGCGTCGGCTATCTCGCCTGGGCGCTGTGGTGCTTCGCCCGCTTCCGCCCGTTCCGCGTCACCGTCACCGACGCGCGCGGGGCGCATCGCATGTGGGCAAGCGAGGTCCGCATCCTCAACGGCAAATTCCACGGCGGCGTGGTGATGAGCGACGAGGCCAGCGTCGAAAGCGGCGAAATGATGATTCAGGTCGTCACCGGCCGCAACCGCTGGCGACTGGCCTGGGACTGGTACGCCCGCTTCTTCCGCCTGCGCGGCCGCGAAAAGCTGGTCGAGGAGTTTCGCGGTGCCGAGCTGAAACTCGACGCCCGCCCCCGCCGCAGCATCTCGATCGACGGCGAAGTGCTGGCCCGCGTGCCGGTCACGGTGCGAGTCGCCGAACGCGCAATCGACGTGGTGGTGCCGGCTTAAAGCCTCACCCCAACCCCTCAACCATCTCCGCCAGCTCCAGCCAGCGCAGCTCCGCCGCATCCTTCTCGTCGCGCGCCTTCGCAATCGCCGCCATCAGCGCGTCGAACTTCTTCGGGTTCTTCGCATACAGCTCCGGATCGGCCAGGGCCGCCTCGTCGCGCGCGATGGCCGCGTCCAGCTCCTCGATCCGCTTGGGCAACAGGTCGTAATCGCGCTGGTCCTTATAGGTCAGCTTGGTCCGCGCCTTGGGGGCTTCCGCAACCGGCGCAGTCTTGAGCGCGGCCTTTTTCGATTCGGTCCGCACCTTCCGCTTGGCTTCCCAGTCGGCATAGCCGCCGACCACCATGTCGACCGTGCCCGACCCGTCGAGCCCGATCGTCATTGTCACCGTGCGATCGAGAAAGTCGCGGTCATGGCTGACGATCAGCACCGTGCCGTCATAATCCGCGATCACTTCCTGCAGCAGGTCGAGCGTCTCGAGATCGAGGTCGTTGGTCGGTTCGTCCAGCACCATCAGGTTCGACGGCCGCGCAAATTCCCGCGCCAGCAGCAAGCGTGAGCGCTCGCCCCCCGACAGCGTCCCCACCTTCGCCTCGACCATCTCGGGCGCGAACAGGAACTCCTTGAGATAGCCGTGGATATGCTTGCGCGTGCCGAGCACATCGACCCACTCGCCGCCATCGGCGACAACCTCGCGCACCGTCTTGTCCGGCTGCATCCGGCTGCGCTGCTGGTCGATGATCACCGCATCGAGCGTCTTGGCGCGCTTCACGCTTCCCGTATCGGGCTCGATCTCGCCGGTCAGCAGCTTGAGCAGGGTCGACTTGCCCGCGCCATTCTTGCCGACGATGCCGATCCGGTCGCCGCGCGTGATGCGCAACGTCAGGTCGCGGATGATCGGGCGGTCGCCATAGGATTTGGACGCACCCTTGGCGTCGATCACCACCTTGGTCTTCGAATCGTCCGATGCGGTGGTCAGGTTCGCCGCCCCCGCAGGCCCGGTCATCGCCGCGCGTTCGGCGCGCATTTCATACAGCTTGGTCAGCCGCCCCTGGTTGCGCTTGCGCCGCCCGGTCACGCCACGCTGCAGCCAATGCTCCTCCAGCTTCAGCCGCGCGTCGAGCTTCTCGGCCGCGCGCTGCTCCTCGGCATAAACCTGGTCGGTCCACGCCTCGAACCCGCCAAAGCCGACTTCCGCGCGCCGCATCGATCCGCGATCGAGCCACAGCGTTTGCCGCGTCAGCCGGGTCAGGAAAGTACGGTCATGGCTGATCACCACAAACGCGCCGCGATAGCGGGTCAGCCACTCTTCCAGCCATTCGATCGCATGGATGTCGAGATGGTTGGTCGGCTCGTCGAGCAGCAGCACGTCGGGGTCCTGCGCCAGCGCGCGCGCGATGCCCGCCCGCCGCCGCTCGCCGCCCGACGCGGTCGCCGCCTCGCGGGACAGGTCGATGCCCAGCTGGTCGGCAATCGCCTCGGCCTCATGCCGCACCGGCGCATCGTCACCCGACAGGACATAGTCCATCAGCGTGACACAGCCGGCCATGCGCGGCTCCTGCTCCAGCATCACCACGCGCGTGCCCGGCTGGATCGTCCGCCGCCCCTCGTCCGCGTCGACCTGGCCCGCGATCAGCTTGAGCAACGTCGTCTTGCCCGCGCCGTTGCGCCCGATCAGCGCCAGCCGGTCGCGCGCGCCGATATGAATGTCGAGTTCGCGAAACAACCAGCCCGATCCCTGGATCAAACCGAGCTTTTCATAAGAAAGTACAGGTGCAGCCATGGCGGGGGCAGGTAGGGCCACGCGGCCCATCGGGCAAGCCGCGCGCGCAGCCCGATGCTTTCAGCCGCCTTTCGGCCGCATTCACGGGCTGTTCAACGCGGCGGGGCTATGCCATCCAAGTCATGAAGATGTTTGGTGTCCTTTGTCTCGGCGCGTTTCTCGCCGCCGCTGCCCCGGTTCACGCTACGCCGCAGGATCGGCGCAGCGACCAGGAGGCTGCGCGTGCGGGCCGCGTTCAGGGCAAGCTGTTGCCGCTGCGCGCGATCGAAGCGCGGGTGGTGCCACAGATGGAGCGTCAGGGCGCCCGCTATCTCGGCTTCGACTTCGATTCGGGAACCGGCATTTACACGCTGAAGTTCCTGCGCAATGGAAACGTCATCTGGGTCGATGTCGACGGCCGCACCGGTCAGGTGATGAGCCGTTCCGGCGGCTGAACCGGCGATAAAGAGGGAAACACGATGCGCGTTCTGATCGTCGAGGACGAACCCAATCTCCGCAACCAGCTTCAGTCCACGCTCGAAGGCGCGGGCTATGCCGTCGACACCGCGAGCGATGGCGAGGAAGGCCATTTCCTCGGCTCGACCGAAAATTACGACGCGATCGTCCTCGACCTCGGCCTGCCCGAAGTGGACGGACTGACCGTGCTCGACCGCTGGCGCAAGGAAGGCAAGACCACCCCGGTGCTCGTGCTCACTGCGCGCGACAGCTGGTCGGACAAGGTCGCCGGGCTCGACGCGGGCGCCGACGATTATGTCGCCAAACCCTTCCAGTCCGAAGAGCTGATCGCCCGCCTGCGCGCGCTGATCCGCCGCGCGTCGGGCAATGCCAGCGCCGAACTAATCGCGGGCGACATCCGCCTCGACACGCGCAGCGGCAAGGTGACCAAGGCCGGCGATCCGGTGAAGCTGACCGCGCAGGAATATAAGCTCCTGTCCTATCTGCTCCACCACAAGGGCAAGGTGGTCAGCCGCACCGAGCTGATCGAACATATCTACGATCAGGATTTCGACCGCGATTCGAACACGATCGAGGTGTTCGTGACGCGCATCCGCAAGAAACTGGGCGCCGACGTCATCACCACCATCCGTGGCCTTGGCTACAGCCTCGAGGAACCGGCGGAGGCCGGTGCCTGAGGTTGCCGCCGGCCTGACGCTGTCGCGCTCCTTCCCGTTCGTGCGCCGCACGCCGGCGCAGGACGTGGCAGCGCCGATCGAGACGCGTCCCGGCGACCCCGCTCCCCGCACCTACACGCCGAGCACCGGATCGCTCAGCCGCCGCATGATCCTGATCGCGGCGGCGTGGATTTCCTTGCTCCTCGTTGGCGGCGGCTTCGCGCTCGATCGCGTGTTGACCGGAGCGGTCACGCGCAATTTCGACGACGGGCTCGAATATCTGCTGAACTCGCTGATCGTCTCGGCCGAACTCGATGCCGAGGGCAAGGTCGCGTTCAATCGCCAGCTGTCCGACCAACGCTTCCTCGAACCTTATTCCGGCCTCTACTGGCAGGTGTCGGGCCCGGGCTATGAGCCGTTCCCGTCACGCTCGCTGTGGGACCGCCGCCTCGATGCGGGGCAGGCGCATGACGACCTCGACCTGCATTCCTATGACTCGACGCAGATGGACCAGAAGCTGCGCGTGGTGGAGCGCGACGTGCGCCTGCCCGGATCGCCCGTGCGCTGGCGCTTTCAGGTCGCCCAGACGCGCGAAGTGCTCGACGCGCAGATCGCCGCACTGCGCAAGACGCTGGTGCGCAGCTTCCTGCTGCTCGCCGCCGGGCTGATCGCCATGGCCGCACTCCAGACCTGGTACGGCTTGCTCCCGCTGCGCAAGCTGCGGATCGCGATCCAGAAACTCCGCACCGGCGAAACGCCCCGGATCGAAGGCGCGATGCCCGCCGAAGTCGCGCCATTGGTCGAGGAGCTGAACGGTCTCGTCGCCCATAACGACCGCCAGGCCGAGGAAGCGCGCCGCCACGCCGGCAACCTCGCCCATGCGCTCAAGACGCCGCTGACGGTCATCATGAACGCCGCGACCGCCCAGTCCGACGACCTGCCGACCACGGTGGTGCGCGAGGCGCGGACGATGCGCCGTCAGGTCGACCACCATCTCGCCCGCGCCCGCGCGGTCGGGCGTCGCGGCAGCGCGCACAGCCGCGCGCCGGTCTGGCCCAGCGTCGAATCGGTCGAGCGCGCGGTCGCCCGCCTCTACCCCCATGTCCGCATCGACACCGACGGGCCAAAGGATCTGGTCGCGCATATCGAGCGTCAGGACCTTGACGAGATCATGGGCAACCTCGTCGAAAACGCCGCCAAATATGGTGGGGGCAGCGTGTTCGTGACCGTGCGGATCGAGGCCGGCTTCGTCGAGATCCTGATCGAGGATGACGGCACCGGCATCCCCGAACCCGACCGTATCCGCATCTTCGACCGCGGCGTGCGGCTCGACACCGGCAAGCCCGGCACCGGCCTCGGCCTCGCCATAGTCCGCGACGTCGCGGAGATTTACGACGGCACCGTCACGCTGGAGGAAAGCGAAGATCTCGGCGGGTTGATGGTGCGCCTGCGGCTGCCAGCGGCGGCCGCCTAACCCATCACCCCGGAAAACCGCCACCGCCCCGTCACCGGGCTCAACACCAGATCGCACCCGCAATCGCGGCACTGGGTTTCGAACTCGCCCCGGCCGGGACGGTCGCGGCGGCGCGGGCGGTGGATGCCGAGATGGCACCGTATGGCTGGCTTGGATGCGGACACGTGCCGACAACTCCCTCGTTCAGCCCCCTGAACAGCCCCGCCCGCCGTGGTGGCGGGCAATTCAGGCGGGATTCAGGCCGCCAGATGGCGCATCGCGGCGGCGGCGATCGAGATGCTTTTCTTGCGCGCCTCAGGGTCAAAGATCGAACTGGTCAGCATCACCTCATCCACCCCGGTCCGCGCAACAAAGCCCTTCAGCCCCGCACGAATCGCGTCTGGCCCGCCGATCGCGCTGCATTCCAGCACATGGTCGAGCATCGCCCGCGCCTGTGGCGGCAAGCTGTCGCGATAGCCCGGCACTGGCGGCGGCAACGGCACGCCGGTCCCGGTGGTGCGCAACGCAACGAATGCCTGCTGCATCGAACTGGCGAGCAGTTCCGCCTCCGCATCCGTGTCGGCCGCAAACACGTTGAACCCGGCCATCGCATAGGGCTGGTCGAGCACCGCCGAAGGGCGGAACTGGCGGCGATACACCTCCAGCGCCTCATCCAGCGCGCCCGGCGCAAAGTGCGACGCGAACGCATAGGGCAACCCCAGCGCCGCAGCGAGCTGCGCGCCGTACAGGCTCGACCCCAGAATCCACAGCTCCGGCTTCGCCCCGCCACCCGGCACCGCCCGAATGCCGGTCTGGCCATCATCGGCGAAGTAGCTTTGCAGCTCCATCACATCGCGCGGGAAGCCGTCCGGGCTGCTCTCCAGCGTACGGCGCAGCGCCCGCGCGACGGTCATGTCGCTCCCGGGCGCACGCCCCAGCCCCAGATCGATCCGCCCCGGGAACAGCGCGTCGAGCGTGCCGAACTGTTCGGCGATCACCAACGGCGCATGGTTGGGCAACATGATCCCGCCCGCGCCCACGCGGATGGTCGAGGTCGCCGCGCCGACATGCGCGATCACCACCGCCGTCGCCGCGCTCGCAATCCCCGCCATCCCGTGATGCTCGGCCACCCAATAGCGCGAAACCCCCTCGCCCTCCGCATGCCGCGCCAGATCGGCGGCGGCGGCAAAGGACTGGCTGGCGGTTCCGCCCTGAAGGATCGGGACGAGGTCGAGCAGGGAATAGGCTGTCATAACCAAGGAGATGGGAAGGCCAGTTGCGTTTTGCTACTCAAGATGGACTACCCGTCCGTCAACAATTCCTCCCCTGCGTAGCAGGGGAGGTGGCAGTGCGCAGCGCTGACGGAGGGGCCGCCCGCGCAGAGGGCGGAATTTTGCCGAGCTGTTCACGGCCGTCTACGCGGCCGCCCCTCCACCACTCGCTTCGCGAGCGGTCCCCCTCCCCCAGCGAGCTGGGGGAGGAATAAGTCGCACACCCCTTCGTGGCTTCGTGCCTTTGTGCGAGCCCAACTTTCTCCTTCTTCCCCTCCGCCGCCATCCCCCCTAAACGCCCCGCCATGCGCCCCGACCTTGCCCATATCGACGCCTGGTTGTTCGACCTCGACAACACGCTCTATCCGGGCAGCGCCGACCTGTTTCCGCAGATGAACGCGCGCATCGGCGCCTATGTCGCGCGGCTGCTGAACCTCGATCCCGACGCCGCGCACCGCGTGCAAAAGGACTATTTCATCAGCCACGGCACCACGCTCGCCGGGCTGATGGCCGACCATGGCGTCGATCCGTACGAGTATCTCGCCGACGTCCATGATATCGAGATCGACATCCTCGAACACAACGCCCCGCTCGCCGCCGCAATCGCGAAGCTGCCGGGGCGCAAGCTCGTCTTCACCAACGCCGACGCGCCCTATGCGCACAAGGTCCTCGACCGGCTCGGCATCCGTGAGCATTTCGAGGCGATCCACGACGTCCACGCCAGCAGCTACCACCCCAAGCCGCACCCGCACGCCTATGCCAGCGTCTGTGAAGCCTATCGCATCGACCCGAAGCGCGCGCTGTTCGTCGAGGACATGGCGCGCAACCTCGCGCCGGCCAAGGCGATCGGCATGACCACCGTCTGGGTCGACAATGGCTCCGAACAGGCGCCTGACGCCGATCGCAGCTTCATCGATCATATCACCCACGACATTTGCCACTGGCTCGAAACCATTCAGGAGCATCCATGACCGACCTCGCCGCCACGATCGACGCCGCCTGGGAAGACCGCGCCAACATCTCGCTCGCCACGACCGGCGCGGTGCGTGAGGCAGTGGCCGAGGCGCTGAACCTGCTCGACAGCGGTGCAGCACGCGTCGCCGAGCCAGTCGACGGCGGCTGGCAGGTGAATCAGTGGCTCAAGAAAGCCGTGCTCCTCTCCTTCCGCCTCAACGACAATGCGGTCGGCCATGGCGGCTTCGACAAGGTGCCGCTCAAGACCGCCGGCTGGGACGATGCCGCGTTCCGCGCGGCCGGCTTCCGGCAGGTGCCGGGCAGCGTCGTGCGCCACGGCGCGCATATCGGCCGCAACGTCGTGCTGATGCCCAGCTTCGTGAACATCGGCGCGTTCGTCGGTGAAGGGACGATGGTCGATACCTGGGCCACCGTCGGCAGCTGCGCGCAGATCGGCAAGAACGTCCACCTCTCCGGCGGCGTCGGCATCGGCGGCGTGCTCGAACCGCTTCAGGCCGACCCGGTGATCATCGGCGACGGCGCCTTCATCGGCGCCCGCGCCGAAGTCGCCGAAGGCGTCCGCGTCGGCGAGGGCGCGGTCCTCTCGATGGGCGTCTATTTGGGCGCGAGCACCAAGATCGTCGACCGCGCAACCGGCCACATCTATCGCGGCGAAGTCCCCCCCTATGCCGTCGTCGTCCCCGGCACCCTCCCCGCCGAGGATGGCAAGCCGGGCCTCTATTGCGCCGTCATCGTCAAGACCGTCGACGCCCAGACCCGCAGCAAGACCGGGATCAACGAACTGCTGCGGGATTGATTGGCGCGCGGGGCGAAGAAACGGTTTTCCTACACGGCATGCGATGCGCTAACCCGTATCGCATGCGACCAACCCCTGCCCCCGCCCCGGCTGACACCGCCTCCACACACGCATTTTTTGTCAGCATTGTCGTCAGTTTTGCCGCAGGAGCACCGGCATGACCGAACCGATGACTTACGGGCGCTACCTCGCGCTCGACCAGTTGCTGACCGCGCAGCATCCGATTTCGGACGAGCATGACGAGCTGCTGTTCATCGTCATTCACCAGACCAAGGAATTGTGGCTCAAACAGATGATCGCCGAGCTTGAGGTCGCGCTCGACCTCGTTCGCGGCGACCGGTTGGTCGAGGCGTATAAGGGCCTGGCGCGAGTCAGCCGGATTCAGGCGGTGATGACCTTGTCGTGGGAAATCCTGACCACGATGACGCCGAGCGATTACACCCGCTTCCGCGACGTGCTGGGGTCGAGCAGCGGGTTCCAGTCGGACCAGTTTCGCGCTGTCGAAACGATGCTGGGGCTGCGCGGCGGCGGGGTGCCGGGGCCGCTGACCGAGCGTTATGGCGCAAACCCAAGCCTGTGGGACGAAGCCAATGCCGCGCTCGCCCGCGCCGGCTTCGACCTTCCCGAATTCGCACTGAGCCGCGCCTGGGCCAAACCTTATGAGGCCGACCCACAGGTCGAGGCCGCTTGGGCCAAGGTCTATCGGGAGCCGGGCACGCATTGGGAGCTGTACCAGCTCGCCGAAAAGCTGGTCGATATCGACGACGCGCTCGCCACCTGGCGGCACAAGCATGTGCTGACCGTCACGCGCGTGATCGGCATGAAGCCCGGCACCGGCGGCACCCCCGGCGCGTCCTACCTTCAGTCCACGCTGACCAAGCGCGCCTTCCCCGAACTCTGGACGCTGCGGACGTTGCTGTGACGAGCTACAAGCACCTCTTCCAGCGCTCGCTCGCCGCAGCGCCCGACCGACTGCACTTCGCCGCGCACAGCCATCACCTTTGGCCCGACGCGTCGTTCGTCGGGCATCAGGCGGCATGGCAGGACGCCGCGCGCCTCGCCGACCGTAAATGGGACAGGGTGATGGACGAGATCTGGCCCGCCGCGCAGGCCCATGTCGCCGCCGAACTGGCACTGCCCGACCCGTCGTCGGTGACCTTCGCGGGCAACACCCACGACCTGATCCTGCGCATCGTCTCCGCCCGCAGCGAACGCCCGCTGCGTATCCTCGCCAGCGACGGCGAGTTTCACAGCTTCCGCCGTCAGGCACAGCGCTGGATCGAAAGCGGCCGGATCACGCTCGACACCGTAGCGCGGGGTGCAGACTTCGACGCCCGCCTCCTCGCCGCAGCGCGCGCCGGCAATCACGACCTGATCTTCGTCAGCCACGTCATGTTCGAAACCGGCGCGGTGTTCGGCGCCATCGCCGACCTCGCTGCGCTCGCCCGGCCCGACGGCCCCTGGGTCGTGGTCGACGGCTATCACGGCTTTATGGCGATGGAGACCGACCTGTCGGCGGTCGCCGATCGCATCTTCTACACCGCCGGCGGGTACAAATACGCCATGGCCGGCGAAGGCGTCGCCTTCCTCCACTGTCCGCCGGGCTTCGGGCCGCGCCCCGAAATCACCGGCTGGTACGCCGAATTCGCCGATCTCGAAGCCCCGCCGCCCGGCCAGATCGGTTACGCCGCCAATTCGATGCGCTTCATGGGATCGACCTTCGATCCCAGCGGTATCTACCGCTTCGTCGCCATCCGCGACATGCTCGCCGCAGAGCGCCTGACCACCGCCGCAATCAACGCGCACATCACACCGCTGCGAGATCATCTGCTCTCCGCCCTGCCCGGAACAGCGCTCGCCGGCGCGGACTTGCTCAATCCCGGCAGCGACCCGCGCGCCCGCTTCCTGGCGCTGCGCTCACCCGATGCCCCAGCCTGGAAAGCGGCGCTGATGGAGCAAGACATCATCACCGATGTCCGCGGCGATGTGCTGCGGATCGGCTTCGGGCTCTATCACGACGCCCGCGACGTCGAGCGCCTAGTCTCCACCCTGCGCGATCTTGGCGACGCCTAGCCGCGGAATCTCGATCGCCGGGCACCGGTCCATCACCACCTTCAGCCCCGCCGCCTCGGCCCGCGCGGCGGCCTCGTCATTGATCACGCCAAGCTGCATCCACACCGCCTTGGCCCCGACCGCAATCGCCTCATCCACCGCCTCGCCAGCCGCAATCGGCCGACGAAAGATATCGACGATGTCGATCGGCTCGCCGATCTGCGCCAGCTCACGGAACACGAACTCGCCGTGCAGATGCTCGCCGGTGATCTGCGGATTGACCGGGATAACGCGATAGCCATGCTCCTGCAGCATCGCCATCACCCGATAGCTCGGCCGATCCGGCCGGTCGCTCGCCCCGACCAACGCAATGGTCCGCGCCCCTTCGAGCAGCGCCTTGATGTCGGCATCGTCGGTCATCGGCATGGTTCAGCCTTTCTGGGTGTCCAGCCAGGCATTCACCTTCCCGGCCACCTCAGCAAACGCCGCGCCCTCGACCCCGTTCCCGGCAGCGGGGGGCGTGCCTGCGTCCGAAGCCGTGCGAATCGCGATATCGAGCGGAATGCGTCCAAGGAATGGCACGCCCAGCCGCTCAGCCGCCGCCTCTGCCCCGCCGCGCCCGAACGGGTCCGACACCTCGCCGCAATGCGGACAGGCATAGCCCGCCATATTCTCGATGATCCCGATCACCGGAATGCCAGCCTTGGTGAACAGGTCGATCGCCCGCGTCGCGTCGATCAGCGCCAGATCCTGCGGCGTCGACACGATCACCGCCCCGGTCGGGCGGTGCTTCTGGATCATCGTCAGCTGAACATCGCCAGTCCCGGGCGGCAGGTCGAGCACCAGCGTATCCGCATCGCCCCATTCGGCATCGACCAGCTGCGACAGCGCATTGCCCGCCATCGGCCCGCGCCAGGCGATCGCCTGCCCCTCCTCGACCAGCCCGCCCATCGACAGCATCGGCACGCCATAGGCGGTGGCGAGCGGAACGAGCTTCTTGTCGTGCGCGACCGGCTTGCGACCCTCGACGCCCATCAGCTTGGGCTGCGAGGGACCATAGATATCGGCATCGACCAGCCCGACCTTCCGCCCCGCCCGCGCCAGCGCGATGGCGAGATTGGCGGAGACGCGTCGACTTGCCGACCCCGCCCTTGCCCGCTCGCGACCGCGATGATCCGGCGGGTCCCCGCTTCTCGGCGGTCATCGCGATCCGGACCTCGTCGACCCCCGGGACGGCGATCAGCGCCTGCTTGACCGCGGTTTCGAGCTTGGAGCGGGCATCGCCCGACAGGCCGGTGACGTCGAGGACGATGCTGGCACGGTGCCGTCCACCCGCACGGTGGCGCGTCCGGCAGCGATAGGAGCGAGGATGGCCTGAAGTTCAGTCTGATCGGTCATGGCGCGCGACATAGGACGGCTTTCGATCGCTGCCACTGTAAATCCGCCGCGCGGTCCCTATAAAGACGGTCATGGCGAAACGGAATGGCGGGATCGCGCGCGCGCTCCGATTTGGCGGCGCGCTGTGGAACGAGAAGACAATGGCGGCCCTTGGGGCGGCGGCAGAGGCGTGACGAGCGGCGGCGGGGCGGCGGGGGCGATGGCGGCGGGCCGCGCAACCATCCGGCGTTTCCGCACCGAGCGGCAAACGCGGCGGCAAGTCGGACGTCAGCGCCTCGACGATTTCCTGCGAAGCGCGCCCGCAAGGGCGGCGGCGGCGGAAGCGGCGGTGGTCGCGGCGGGCTGCCCACCGGCATGCCCAGCCGCCCGGTCGTGCTGATCGCGATCGGTCTGCTCGTGCTCTGGATCCTGTTGACCAGCGTCCATCTCATCGAGCCGCGAACAGCGCGGCGTGGTCACGCTGCTCGGCCACTATGCCGGACCATGGAGCCGGGCATCCGCTTCACCCTGCCGGCGCCGATCGACGACGTGCAGAAGATCAACATCCAGAAGATCACGCAACAAGGATCCCGCAGACCGGCGGAACGCGCAGAATCTGATGCTGACCGGCGATCAGAACATCGTCGATCTCGCTTATGCCGTGCGCTGGGACATCGCCAATCCGGAGGACTTCGTCTTCCAGATCGCTGAGCCGACCACGACGGTGCGCGCGACGGCGGAAAGCGCAATGCGTGCTGCGGTCGCAGGCGTCACCCTCAATGACGCGATCGGTCCGGGCCGCACCGTGATCGAGGCGCGCGTGCAGCAGACGATGCAGGCGATCCTCGACGAATATAATTCGGGCGTGCGCGTGCGCGGCGTGTCGATCAAGAACGCCTCGGCCCCGGCGGCCGTGGACGAAGCCTTCAAGCAGGTTACCGCCGCGCAGCAGGCCGCAGAGGGCGACCGCAACCAGGCCCGCGCCTATGCGCAGCAGGTGCTCGCCGGCGCACAGGGTGCCGCGACCGAGTTCGACAAGATCTACGAACAGTACCGGCTCGCCCCCGAAGTGACCCGCCGCCGTCTCTATTACGAGACCATGGAAGCGGTGCTGGCCAAGTCGAACAAGACCGTGGTCGAGACGCGCGGCGTGACGCCGTATCTTCCGCTCCCGGCGGCGCGCGGCAACCCCGTGCAACCGCAGGTCCAGCAAGGTCAGGCGGCACAACCGGCCCAGCCGGCACAGCAGCAGGGAGGCGCACAGTGAACACCATCCTCAACCGCCCCGTCCTGTTCGGCGGGCTCGCCCTCGCCTTGCTGTTCGTCCTGTTCAACACGGTCTTCATCGTTGACGAGACCAAGCAGGCGGTGATCCTGCAGCTCGAACAGCCGGTGCGCACGATCAACAAATACCAGCCGAACGAGCAGTTCGGCCGCAACACCGGCGCTGGGATTCAGGTCAAGGTGCCGTTCCTCCAGCGCGTGGTGTGGGTGGACAAGCGCGTCCTCGACATCGAGCTTGAGAACCAGCCGGTGCTTTCGACCGATCAGCTGCGGCTCGAGGTCGACGCCTTTGCCCGCTTCCGCGTCGTCGATCCGCTGCGCATGGTTGTGACGGCGGGGACCGAACGCCGCGTCGCCGACCAGCTTCAGCCGCTGTTCGGCTCGGCCCTTCGCGCCGAACTCGGCAAGCGCACCTTCGCCTCGTTGCTGAGCCCCGAGCGTACTGCGGTGATGGACAATATCCAGGCCGGCCTCCAGCGTTACGCCAGCCAATACGGCGTCGAGATCGTCGATGTCCGTATCAAGCAGGCAAACCTGCCGGAGGGCAGCCCGCTGCAATCGGCGCTCAACCGCATGGCCACCGCGCGCCAGCAGGAGGCGACGACGATCCGCGCGAACGGTCAGAAGGACGCGACGATCATCCGCGCCGAAGCGGATGCAAAGGCGGCGGAAATCTACGCGGCGGCATTCAACAAGGACCCGCAATTCTACGATTTCTGGCGCGCGATGCAGTCTTATCGCACCACCTTCATCGGCAATGGCCGCGATCCGATGGGCGAAACGTCGATCATCCTGTCGCCGGACAATGACTATCTGCGCGAATTCCGGGGTCAGGGCCGTTAAGGTCCTGGCTTCGGCGTCAGGAATGATCCGGACCCCAACGGCTGTCGGTTCGTTCATATTCAATCGCCGTTCAGCTATTTGAGGCGAGTAATACACCCATGACCGAACCTACGCCCGGAATGGGCCGCAACTCCAAGGGCCAGATGACCAAAGGAACCACTCCCGTGCGCTATGCCTATGCGATCACTTCCGCGCTCCTGATCGGCGGCGCGAGCGCGGCGCTGGTGCTTCAGAACCCGGCCGGCGCGCAGACCGCGCAGAACGAACCCGGCGCGATCCAGGCTGCCGTCCCGCGCGCCGGCGCGCCGATGAGCTTTGCCGACCTGGCCGCCAGAGCTCCAGCCCGCGGTGGTCAACATCTCGACCACGCAGCGGGTCCAGGTCCAGGGGCAGCAATCCGTTCGCGGGCACGCCGTTCGGCGACCTGTTCGGCGCTTCGGCGGCCGGCGAGGATGGCCGCCCGATCACGCGTGAGGCGCAGTCGCTGGGCTCGGGCTTCATCATCTCGGCCGACGGCTATGTCGTCACCAACAATCATGTGATCTCGCGCCAGGAGCGCGGCGCGGTGGTCGAATCGATCACGGTCACGCTGCCCGATCGCAACGAATATAAGGCCAAGCTCGATCGGCCGTGATCCCGCGTCCGACCTCGCCGTGCTCAAGATCGAGGCGAAGAGCCTGCCCTTCGTCAAGTTCGGCGATTCCGACCGCGCCCGTGCGGGCGACTGGGTGATCGCGATCGGCAACCCGTTCGGCCTGGGCGGTACGGTGACTGCGGGCATCGTCTCGGCGCTGCACCGTTCGATCGGCATCAACGGGCCCTATGACCGCTTCATCCAGACCGACGCCTCGATCAACCAGGGCAATTCGGGCGGCCCGATGTTCGATTTGACCGGCAATGTCATCGGCATCAACACGGCGATCTTCTCGCCCACCGGCGGCAATGTCGGCATCGGCTTCGCGATCCCGGCCGAGGAAGCCAAGCCGATCATCGACACGCTGATGAAGGGCAGAAAGGTCAGCGCGGCTATCTCGGCGTCGGCATCCAGCCGCTGACCGACGATATCGCCAGCATCGCTCGGCCTGCCCAAGAACACGGGCGAGCTGATCGCGCGTGTCGAACCCGGCGAGGGTGCGGCCAAGGCGGGTATCCAGCAGGGTGACGTCATCACCAAGGTGAACGGCACGCCGGTTTCGCCGGACAACACGCTGTCCTACCTCGTCGCGAACCTGCCCCGGCACGCGCATCGCCGATCGAGCTGATCCGCGACGGCAAGCCGGTCACGGTGCAGGTCACGGTCGGCAAGCGTCCGCCCGAAGAGCAGCTGGGCGGCTTCGATCCCGACGCCGATGAAGGCGCACCGGGCGGCGATGAGGCGACTCAGGGCCCGGCATCGCTCGGCATCAGCGTCACCGCGCTGACGCCGCAGATCGCGCGCACCATCGGCGTCGATCCGGCGACCAAGGGCGTGGTCATCGTTGGCGTGGATCCGGCCAGCGATGCGGCGCAGAAGCAGTTGACCCGTGGCCTCGTCATCACCTCGGTCAACCGCCAGCCAATCGAGACCCCGGCTGATTTCACCCGCCTGGTCAACGCGGCCAAGGCATGTCGGGCGCAGACTCGGTCGTGCTCTATATCATGGCGCGCGGCGGCGTCGGCACCTTCCGCGCGGTGGAATTCGCCCGCTGATCGTAGCGGAAAACCGGTTCCCTCTTTTCCGCACGCTGCGCTAAGGCAGTTGACTATCGGGAGCGACAGCACATGGCGGACGAAGCGGCGAACTTTTCATCGGCCTTGGCGGCGGTGAGCCGCAGGCGCTCGTTCTGAAGCGTGCAAACCGGCACGGTCTGGTCGCGGGCGCCACCGGCACCGGCAAGACGGTGACGCTGCAGGGACTCGCTGAAAGCTTCAGCCGTGCAGGCGTCCCGGTGTTCGCCGCCGATGTGAAGGGCGACCTGTCCGGCATGGCGATGGCCGGTTCACCGACCGCCAAGACTCACGAATCCTTCAGCAAGCGCGCCGCCGAGATCGGCTATACCGACTGGGCCTATGGCGCTGCACCGGTGCAATTCTGGGACCTGTTCGGCGAGCAGGGCCATCCCGTGCGCACCACCGTCTCTGAAATGGGGCCACTGCTGCTCGCGCGGCTGATGGGGCTCAACGACACGCAGGAAGGCGTGCTGACCATCGCCTTTCACGTCGCCGACGATGACGGCCTGTTGCTGCTCGACCTCGACGATCTTCAGTCGATGCTCGCCGCGTGCAGCGAACGCGCCGACGAACTCAGCGCCCGCTACGGCAATGTTGCCAAAACCAGCGTCGGCGCGATCCAGCGGCAACTACTCCAGCTCCGCAGCCAGGGCGGCGAGCATTTCTTCGGCGAGCCGGCGCTGTCGATTCAGGATTTCATAAAAACCGACGACAATGGCCATGGCGTGGTCAACATCCTCGCCGCCGACAAGCTGATGGCCTCGCCCCGGCTCTACGCCACCTTCCTGCTATGGCTGCTGTCCGAACTGTTCGAATCGCTCCCCGAAGTGGGCGACCCCGACAAGCCCAAGCTCGTCTTCTTCTTCGACGAGGCCCACCTGCTGTTCGAGGAAGCACCCAAGGCGCTGCTCGACAAGGTCGAACAGGTCGTCCGCCTGATCCGCTCAAAGGGTGTCGGGGTCTATTTCGTGACGCAGAACCCGATTGATATCCCCGAGGATGTCGCCGGCCAACTCGGCAACCGCGTCCAGCACGCGCTACGCGCCTTCACCCCGCGCGAGCAAAAGGCGATCAAGGCGGCGGCGGAAACCTTCCGCGCCAACCCCGATCTGAATGTCGAAACCGCGATCACCGAGCTGAAGGTGGGCGAGGCGTTGGTGTCGGTGCTGATGGCCGATGGCGCACCCTCGCCGGTACAGCGCACCCTGATCAAGCCACCACGCGGGCGCGTCGGGCCGGTCACGCCAGAGGAGCGCAAGATTCTGATCGAGACCGATCTGGTTGGCGCGAAATACGACACCCGCGTCGATCGAGAATCAGCCGAGGAACTGCTGTCCGCCAAGGCAACCGAAGCCTCCGCTGCCGCTGCGGAAGCCAAGGCGCACGATGAGGCCGAAAAAGCCGCGCTCGCCCAGGCCAAGGACGACGCCCGCGCCGCCAAGGAAGCCGAGCGCCAGCGCCTCGCCGAACAGCGCGAAGCCGATCGTCAGGCGCGCCGGGAAGAAGCAGCCCGCCGAAAAGCCGAACGTGAAGCGGCGAACAACCCATGGAACCGCGCAGTCAAATCGGCGACCCAGTCCGCCTCCTCCGCCGCCGGCCGCGCCGTCGCGGGCGAGGTGTCCAAGGCCATCTTCGGCAAGAAATCCGGCGTCGGCGCCAGCGTCGTCGGCGGCATCGTCCGCGGTATCTTGGGCGGGTTGTTCAAGGGACGCTAACCGGCGCGCAAACAATGCTGCCCGTCACGGAAGTGAGGAATATGGTCGATCGCAGGGCTATGTTGCGAGGCGTCGCCACCGGCGTGATTTTGGCATCAAGCCAGGCCGCCACCGGCTGTAGCCTCGCGGAGTTCGCGGACGATGCATGGGGCGAGAAGCTGATTCGGTATCTGCGCACGGGCGATGAAGCGGTTTTGCGCGGCATGTTCCGGGCCGACAGCAGCCTGGTCGCATATGGCGGCGAGCTGATCGGTGGCATGGACGCCCTGTCGTACAGTGGGGCGGAAGCGGTGCGAACTGCGTTGTTCGCCTTTCGCGCCACGCACACTGCCACTGGCGTTGGTGACACGCCGCGCCTTCTGAAGCGGGCGGCGATCGTCGGAAGCGGGCAACAGGGCCGCATGAACAAGATCGAGCTGACCTTTTCCGAAGAGAGAGCAGTCGACACCTCATGTGGCCCGACCAAGAGCGAGATGGACGCGGACCTGTTCTTTGAGGCCAGTGCCGGGCCGGTCGATGCGAACGACGTCGAATGGTGTGTCAGCCGGATCGCGCTCATGCCGCGCCTTGAGCTGACAAGAGCAGGGATCGAACAGGATCGCTAAAGGTCCGATACGTCGCCGCTGGCCTGCTACATCACCGCCAGCAGCGACTTGATCGTCACGAACGCAAACGCCACCGAGCTGTCGGCGACGCCATAGGGAATGAAGATCGACTCCCCGTGGCGCAGCGCGCCGCACGAATAGACGACATTGGGGACATAGCCCTCGCGATCCTCGCTCGCCGCCGTCAGGATCGGTTCGCTGGTGCGGCCAATCACCTTCGACGGATCGTTCTTGTCGAGCAAAGCCGCGCCGATCGAATATTTGCGCATCGCACCGACGCCATGCGTCAGCATCAGCCAGCCTTCGTCGAGCTCGATCGGCGGGCCGCAATTGCCCATCTGCACCAGTTCCCACGGGAATTTGGGCGTAATCAGCTTCACCCCCTCGTCCCAGTGCGTCAGCCGGTCGGATTCGATCAGGAAGATATTCTCCCCGTCCTGCCGCCCGATCATCATGTACTTGCCGTTCACCTTGCGCGGGAACAGGCCCATGCCCTTGTTGCGCGCGGCGCTGCCGCTCATCGGCACCAGATCGAATTCGCGCCAGTCGCGGGTGCGCAGCATCTCGGACTGGATCTGCGACCCGTTATAGGCGGTGTAGGTGCCGAGCCATTCGTGGCTGCCATCGTCATGGGTGAAGCGCGTCAGCCGCATGTCCTCCAGCCCGTTGGACTGGGCACGCGTAATCGGGAACAGCAGCGTCCCCGACAGCGTCGAATCTCGGTGGCGATGCACCTTGACCGCACCCTCGGGCGCGCGCTCCTCATCGCCTTGCGCATCAGCCGACGTGGCGAAGGGTGGCTCGGGCGCCAGCATCATCTCATTCTGGTCGGTGATGATCCCCTCACGGAACGCCACCGACGAGATATGCCCCTCCCCTACCGCGCGCAGGCTCATCAGGATGCGCAAGGACCCCTTGGGCATGCCCGACTGGTCGTGATGCGGCACCGCGCTGGGGTTCATCAGCGCGGCGGCGGCGTAACTGTACTCGTGGCAGAAATAGGCGCCGATCAGCTGGCGCTTTTCGTCCCCGATCGTCGCACCATCCAGACTCAGTTGCGCCTCGATCTCGTCATAGCGGGTCATGAACACGCGCCGCGTCTGCCAATGCCGCGCCTCGAAATCCTTGAGCACTGTCGCAAGCTGCGCGCGCGCCTCGCCCGGAGACATATCGAGCACTGCCCGCACCAGCCGTTCGGTGCGCGAGGGCGCGCCATTGGTCGATTGCCAGCCGATATGGAACGGGCGCACCACGACGCGCGACGGGTCGGCGCGAAGCCGAAGCGGGTGATGATACAGGTCGAGCATGCGTCCCCCCGGACTCTTCAATACCGTGTGTATGCTTATGCGACGGCTTTTCCCGGGTCTGCCACGATTTGCGCGCGCCGCGAAAGGGCGGAAATCGCGCAGCCGGCAAGTTGCAGTGCCAGAATCGACTCAGCACCCTGATTGCGGTTGAGCCCATAAGGCGTCAGCCCGTCGAAACAGCCGCCGTCAGACGTGCTGGCCAGCGGCAGATCGAGATCATTCTGGCCAAGATACCAGCGATAGGCACTGTGCGCACAGTCAACCCAATGCGTGTTGCCGGTCGCGTCGAAGGCCGCGGCACAGGCGTCGATCGTAGCCTGCGCCTCGAGCGGCTGCTGATCGAACGGCAACGGATCGGCATAGGGACGCCCGAAACTCTCGCTCCCGACAGCGCGGAACCGACCATCAGGCGAAGTCTGCTGCTCGACAATCCAGGCGAGCGTCGACAGGCCACATGCGGTGAAGTCGGGCCGCCCAAGCGCCTCACCAGCGCGGATCAGCGCCTCCGGCAGTCGGGCATTGTCATAGGCAAGGACGATCTCGAACCATTCCCATTGCGGACGGCGTGCGATGTCGAGCAGCGCGATGAGTTCGTCACCAAAGCGCTCCAGCAACGCGCGCGACAGCGCGTGCCCTGGATGCGCATCGAGCATCGCTGCGGCGCCCAGCATCGCAAAGGCACGCGCGCGCGGACTGTCGAACTCCAGCGCGATCGACGCGGTCTGGTCGAACAGGATGCGTGCCCAGTCGCGATATTTCGGCGCCCGCGCCTCAGCGGCGCTGACTCCCAGCGACCACAAGGCGCGACCATTCGAATCTTCCGAACCCCTGTCCTCGCACCATTGCCGGTCGAAGCTCATGAAGTTGCGGAAGCGCCGCAGGTCGGGATTCCACGCATATTGGACGAATGCGGCGAACACGCTCGTCCACCGATCGCGATCACTGTCGTCGAGCGGATCGATGCGGTGCATCAGGATCAGCGCGCGGGCATTGTCGTCGATGCAATAGCCATGGCGGCGGTCGGGTACGGCGTAGATCGAATGCTGAAGCATGCCCGTCGAATCGCTCATCCGCTCGACCGCGCGAAAATCGCCCGGCAGCACGGTCGTCCGCGCAGTGGGGTGGGCGCGGATACGCGGCGGGCGCGTGTCGCGCACCGCGTCGAGCAGATCCGCCACCGCCTCGGCAAAACGTGGCCAGATCATCGTGCGGCCGCGATCATGCGCGCGCCGCGCCATGGCTGCGCGCGCCTTGTCGTCATCGAGCAGCACACTGATCGCGTCGGCAAAGGCGCCGCTGTTGCCGAACGGCACGAGCACGCCATGATTGTCGGCGAGGATCTCGGTCGCATGGACATAGGGCGTCGACACGACCGGTTTCCCCGATGCGACGGCGTAGGACAGCGTGCCCGAGGTGATTTGCGCGGGGTTGAGATAGGGCGTCGCATAAATGTCCGCCGCCTGGAGATAGTCGAGCAACTCGCCCTGCTCGACAAAGGCGTTGACGAAGGCGATGTTCCGCTCGACCCCGAGCCTCGCTGCCAGCGCGTGGAGGCGATCACGGTACGCTTCCCCCTCATGCGCCACCAGATTGGGATGCGTCGCGCCAAGGACCACATACAGCGCGTCGGGATGGCCGGCGACGATCGCGGGAAGCGCCTCGATCACCGTCTCGATTCCCTTGTTCGGGGCGAGGAGCCCGAACGTCAGGATCACCTCTCGCCCCTCCCAGCCAAAGCGTGGCTTCATCGTGTCGGGATCGACCAGCGCGCGGTCGGGAACGCCATGCGGCACCACCACGACCTTGCGCGGATCAACGCCATGCGCGCGGCGCAGGATATCGCGCCCCTTCTCGGCCATGACGATCACCCGCGCGGCGCGGCGCAGCAGCGCTTCCATCACCCGCCGCTCATCCGGATTCGGCGCCTCGAGCACGGTGTGCAGCGTCGCAATCACTGGAAGGCCGCTGCGATCGAGCAGCGCGATCAGATGCTCGCCGGCCGGACCGCCATAGATGCCATATTCATGCTGGACCCAGATCGCCTGCGCGCCCGAAGCATCGATCGCACGCGCGGCATCGAGATAGGCGATGCGGTCGTCCTGCGGAATCGTCGCGGTCACCGCCGGCGGGAAGTCATAGCTGCCCGGCCGATCGTCCATCGCATAGACATCGACCCGCATCTCAGGAAAGCGGGCACGCATCGCTTCGAAGCAATCCGTGGTGAAGGTCGCCAAGCCGCATTTGCGGGGCAGGAAATTGCCGATCAGCGCAATGTGATCGACCCGGTCAGGCAACAGCGACCCTCGCGTCATTCCTAATTCCTTCGCATCGGCAACATGGGTCAGCCCGAAGTTCGGGCAAGCAATCTCCAAACGTTACAATGACACTATGGTTGCATTAATGCTGCAATGCAACATCGCAAAGATTCAACCGCGTCCGCGATAGCCCGGTACGTCCTGCGCGGGGATCCACACGCCGGCAGGCTGCTCGCCTGACTGCCAGAATACGTCGATCGGAATGCCGCCGCGCGGATACCAGTATCCGCCGATGCGCAGCCATTTCGGCTTCATCTCGTCGAACAGCCGCTGGCCGATCCCGACCGTGCAATCTTCATGGTACGCGCCATGGTTGCGAAAGCTGCCGAGAAAGAGTTTGAGCGATTTGGATTCGACGATCGTGTCGCCCGGCACATAATCGATCACCAGATGCGCGAAATCCGGCGCCGCGGTGATCGGACAGAGCGATGTGAACTCCGGCGATACGAACCGGACGAGATAATCGCTTCCCGGACGCGGGTTGGGAACATAATCGAGCACCGCCTCTTCGGGCGATGCGGGGAGCGCGCTGGTCTGGCCTAGGAATTTGGGTGTCATGGCGCGCGATGTAGGAAAGGCGTTGCGGAAATGAAACGGGGGATCGACACGCTGATACCGGTCTTGGGCGATCAGCTCTCGCCCGGCCTGTCCGCACTGCGCGATGCCGACCCGGCAACCAGCGTGATCCTGATGATGGAGGTCGAGGAGGAAGCGACCTATGTCCGCCATCACAAGAAGAAAATCGCGTTCCTGTTCGCCGCGATGCGCCACCACGCGCAGGCGTTGCGCGACGCCGGGTGGCAGTTCGATTATGTCCGCCTCGATGACCCCGACAACAGCGGCAGCCTGACCGGCGAACTCGCCCGCGCCGTCGAGCGGCA
The DNA here is from genome assembly GCA_942493255.1 of uncultured Alphaproteobacteria bacterium. Taxonomy (GTDB): domain Bacteria; phylum Pseudomonadota; class Alphaproteobacteria; order Sphingomonadales; family Sphingomonadaceae; genus Sphingomonas. The sequence continues at coordinate 3,440,511 of OW818683.1, forward strand.
CCAACCCGCGCGCATCATCGCTACCGAAGCCGGCGAATGGCGCGTCCGCCATGCCATGGAGCTTTGGGCGGACAAGTTCGACGTCCCCGTGGAAATCCGCGAAGACGACCGCTTCATCGCCAGCCATGCCGAGTTCGACGCCTGGGCCGATGGCCGCAAGCAGCTGCGCATGGAATTCTTCTACCGCGAAATGCGCCGCAAGACCGGCCTGCTGCTGACCGAACGCGGCGACCCGGAGGGCGGCCAGTGGAATTTCGACAAGGAAAACCGCAAGCCCGCCGCGCGCGACCTGACCATGCCGCACCCGCTGTCGTTCGCGCCCGATGACCTGACGCAAGAGGTGATCGCGCTGGTCGCCGATCGCTTCGCCGATCATCCCGGGACGCTCGACGGATTCGATTTCGCGGTCACGGCAGCGGATGCCGAGCGGCAGCGCGCGCATTTCCTGCGCTACGCCTTGCCGCAATTCGGCGATTATCAGGACGCGATGCTGACCGACGTGCCGTTCCTGTGGCACTCGCTCCTGTCGCCCTACATCAATTGCGGGCTGCTCGATCCGCTCGACCTGTGCCGCCGGGTCGAGGCGTCATACCGCGCCGGCCACACCCCGCTCAACGCCGCCGAGGGCTTTATCCGCCAGATCATCGGCTGGCGCGAATATGTGCGCGGCATCTATGGGCGCGAGGGACCCGACTATACGTCGCGCAACTTCCTCGACGCCCGGCGCCCCCTCCCCGCCTTCTACTGGACCGGTCAGACCGACATGCACTGCATGGCGCAGGCGATCGGCCAGACGCTGCAGAACGCCTATGCCCACCATATCCAGCGCCTGATGGTGACCGGCAATTTCGCGCTGCTGATCGGTGCTGATCCGGCTGACGTCCAGCGCTGGTATCTCGAAGTCTATGCCGATGCCTATGAATGGGTCGAGGCGCCCAATGTGCTGGGGATGAGTCAGTTCGGCGATGGCGGACTGCTGGGGTCGAAACCCTATGCGTCGTCGGGTGCCTATATCGACCGCATGTCCGATTATTGCGGGCACTGCCGCTATGACGTGAAGGCGCGCACCGGCCCGAAAGCCTGCCCGTTCAACGCGCTCTACTGGGACTTTCTCGTGCGCAACCGCGAGAAGCTGGGGAGCAACCAGCGGCTCGCCATGCCGTATCGCAACTGGGACCGGATGGACGCGGACACGCAACGCGCGCTGCAGGCACAGGCGAAAGCGTTTCTCGCCGGGCTGGATGAAGGCTAGGCTGGCACAATGAACTCACTCGTTTCGACGCAATGGCTTGCCGATCATCTCGGCGACGCGGACCTTCGCATCCTCGACGCCACCTGGTTCCTGCCGGGCGAACCGCGCGACGCCGTGGCGGAGTTCGCAGGGGCGCACATCCCCGGCGCAGCATTCTTCGACATCAACGCCATCGCCGACCGCGCCAGCCCGCTGCCGACGATGCTGCCATCGCCCGAGCAATTCGCCGCCCAAGTCGGCGCGCTTGGCGTGGGCGATGGCGACCGCATCATCCTCTACGACAATGCCCCGCACCACACGGCGGCGCGCGCCTGGTGGATGTTCCGCAGCTTCGGCATCGCCACCGCACTGCTCGACGGCGGCTTCGCCAAATGGCGGGCCGAGGGGCATACCATCGAGACGGGCTCCGTCGCTCCCGCGCCACGCACCCTCACCGCAAGCCTCGACCCCGCCGGGGTCCGCAGCATCGATCAGGTCCGCGCCAACCTCGACAGCCACGCCGAGCAGCTGGTCGACGCCCGCTCCGCAACGCGCTTCACGGGTAGCGAACCGGAACCGCGCCCCGGCGTCGAACCCGGCCATATTCCAGGCAGCGCCAACCTGCCCTATTCCGAATTCTTCAATGCCGACGGCACGTGGAAACGCGGCGCCACCCTGCGCGCCCTGTTCGAGGCGGAGGGGATCGAGGTCGAACGCCCGGTAATCACCACCTGCGGATCGGGGATCACGGCGGCGGTACCGGCATTCGCGCTGCATCTGCTGGGACATCGCGCCGCACTCTATGACGGCAGCTGGAGCGAATGGGGCTCAGACCCCGCTACGCCCAAGGCAAAGGGAGCTGCATGAGCGGCACGGACGACACGATGGGTAACGGGACGAAGGTCGTCGGCGCAGGACGGCGGCCCGAATGGACGCAGGGGATCGTCAGCCCGCCGGTCTGGCGCGCCTCGACCATCCTCTATGACACGGTCGCCGATATGCGTGCGGCGGGCGGGCGCGACACGCACCATCGGCTGTTCTACGGCCGTCGCGGCACCCCGACGCAGTGGAGCCTGGCCGACGCGCTGACCAGCCTTGAGCCGGGCGCAGAGGCGACCTTCCTCTACCCCTCCGGCGTCGCCGCAGTCTCCGCCGCACTGCTCAGCGTGCTGTCGCCGGGCGACGAGCTGCTGCTGGCCGACAGCGTCTATGATCCGACCCGCAGCTTCGCGACCGGCTTCCTCGCGCGGTTCGGGGTGACGACACGCTTCTACGATCCGATGGTCGGCGGCGGCATCGCCGATCTGATTGGCGAGCACACCCGCGCGATCTTCATGGAAAGCCCGGGCAGCCTGACCTTCGAGGTGCAGGACGTCCCCGCGATCGTTGCCGCCGCCAAGGCGCGCGGGGTAACGACGCTCATCGACAATACCTGGGCGACGCCCTTGCTGTTCCCGGTCATCGAACTCGGCGTCGACCTGTCGATCCTCGCCTGCACCAAATATATCGTCGGCCATAGCGACGTGATGCTCGGCAGCGTCACCGCTGCGGCGTCGCACTGGACCAAGCTGCGCGACACCAGCTTCGCGCTCGGCCAGACCGCCAGTCCCGACGATGCCTGGCTCGGCTCACGCGGCTTGCGGACGATGGCGGTGCGGCTGAAGCATCATGGCGCCGCGGCGCTGGAGATCGCGCGCTGGCTGGAAACGCGGGCCGAGGTTGCGCAGGTGCTTCACCCCGCCCTTCCCTCCTGCCCCGGCCACGACCTGTTCGTGCGCGACTTCAAGGGCGCCACCGGACTGTTCTCGTTCGTCCTCAAGGGCGGGACCGAGGCATCGCGCGCCGCGCTGATCGACGGGCTTGAGCTGTTCGGCATCGGGTATAGCTGGGGCGGGTTCGAGAGCCTGGCGATTCCGATCGACCCGCAACGCCATCGCAGCGTCACCCAATGGGAGACCGAGGGGCTGGCGGTGCGGCTGCAGATCGGGCTGGAGGATCCCGCCGACCTGATCGCCGATCTCGCCGCCGGCCTCGACCGGTTCCGCGCCACCGCATGACCCTTCCCAACCTCATTCCGCCCGCGCTAGCGCAGTGGCTCACCGCCAACGGCATCCACGCCCCCACCCCGCCACAACTGGTCGAGGGCGCGATTGCAGGGAGCCTCGCGCTCGTCGCGCTGGCGATCGGCTGGCTTGCCGGGCGCAAGCTCGGGCCGCTTTTGACCGCATTCTGGGAGCGGCGCGTCGGCAATCATGTCGAGGGGCTGGCCCCGCGCATGCACAATGTCGTGCGGCACGGCAGCGCGGCGCTGTTGCTGGCGATCATCGCCAATGCCTGGCCGTGGACGACGCTGGCCGCGATGCTGCTGGGCATCGCGCTCGGGGCGGCGACCGCGATGACGGTAATGACCGTGATGCGCGGGCTGCACATGCCGCGCTGGAGCGCCTGGGCGGTCTCCGCGATCGTCTTCGTCGCGATCCTGAGCCATGCGCTCGGCGGGTTCAACGTCATCACCGACACGCTCGACCGGATCGGCGTCGATGTCGGCTCACGCCGTCTGTCGCTGCTCGCCGCGGTCACGGTGCTCGTCACCGCCGTTGCGCTCTATGCCGGGGCGCGGCTCGTCAACCGGGTGATCGCGCATTCAATCCGCGAGGCCCGCGGCTTCGATGCGACACAGAAGCTGCTGATCCAGAAGCTCGCCAGCATCGCGGTGATCGTCGTCGTGTTCCTGTTCGGGATCGACCTGCTCGGCATCGACCTGACCAGCCTTGCCGTCTTCTCCGGCGCGATGGGCCTCGCGGTCGGTTTCGGCCTGCAAAAGACGGTCGGCAATCTGATCGCCGGAATCATCCTGCTGATGGACCGGTCGATCAAGCCGGGCGACGTGATCGTGGTCGGCGACAGCTTTGGCTGGGTCAACAAGATCGGCGTGCGCGCGGTCAGCGTGATCACGCGCGACGGCAAGGAGCATCTGATTCCGAACGAGAATCTGATGACTCAGGAGGTGGAAAACTGGTCCTTCTCCGACCGCAACGTCCGCGTCCGCATCCCGGTCGGCATCGCGTACGAGTCCGACGTCAAGCTCGCGCAGAAGCTGATGCTCGACGCCGCACTTGAAAGCCCGCGCGTGCTCGATTCGCCGCGGCCCAATGTCTGGCTCACCTCGTTCGGCGACTATGCGCTGGAGCATGAGATCCTCGCCTGGATCAGCGATCCCGAAGGCGGTGTCGGCAATGTGAAGTCGGATGTGCTCAACCGCCTGTGGGTCAAGTTCCAGGAACACGGCATCGAAATCCCGTTTCCACAACAGGTGCTCCACTTCCGCAGCAGCAAGGGCGACCGCATCGGCAGCGTCGCGGGCGTGCGCAGCGACGCGCCGGTTGGCGGACTCGAAGACGCTCCCTAGATACAGCGCGTGCCGGAACCCATTTCAGCCCGCATTGCCGAAGGAGTCGCGTCGATCCCGGCGGCGCAGTGGGACGTGTGCGCGGGCGACGGTAACCCGTTTCTTAGCCACGCCTTCCTGTCCGCATTGGAAGCATCGGGGTCGGTCGGCGCCGGAACTGGCTGGCAATCGCTGCCGATCGTGATCGAGGACTCACACCGCATCCCCGCCGCGATCGCCCCGGCCTATGCCAAGAGCCACAGTCAGGGCGAATATGTGTTCGACCACGCCTGGGCCGATGCGTTCGAGCATGCCGGCGGGCGCTATTACCCCAAGATTCAGGTCGCGGCGCCCTTCACGCCGGTCCCCGGCCCGCGCCTGCTCCTGCGCGATCCGGCGCTGGCTCCGGCGCTGATCGCGGGGATCGAGGCGCTGACCGACAACAATCGGCTGTCGTCGGCGCACGTCACCTTTGTCGACGAAGACCAGCTGCCGCTATTCGAGGAGGCCGGCTGGCTGGTCCGCGCGGGGACGCAATTCCACTGGCACAACCGCGGCTATGCGGATTTCGACGCCTTCCTCGCCGACCTGTCCTCCCGCAAGCGCAAGGCGATCCGCAAGGAACGCGAGCGCGCGGTCGAGGGGCTGACGATCCGGCATCTCAGTGGCGCGGAGATCACCGAAGCGCATTGGGACGCGTTCTGGGTGTTCTACCAGGATACCGGCAGCCGCAAATGGGGCCGTCCCTATCTTACCCGACCCTTTTTCTCGCTGCTCGGCGAAGCGATGGGCGACCGGCTGCTGCTGATGTTTGCCGAGCGCGACGGGCGCCCGATCGCGGGGGCGCTCAACCTGATCGGCGGCGATGCGCTCTTTGGCCGCTATTGGGGCTGCATCGAGGACGTCCCCTTCCTCCATTTCGAGCTCTGCTATTATCAGGCGATCGAGGCGGCGATCGCACGCGGACTACCGCGGGTCGAGGCCGGCGCGCAGGGCGAGCACAAGCTGGCGCGCGGCTATGTCCCCGTCACCACCTGGTCGGCGCACTACATCCCCGACCCAGGCTTTCGCCGCGCGATCGAGGACTATCTGGCGCGCGAGCGCGACGCGGTGGCGCAGGAACAGGAGTTTCTGGGCGAACTGACGCCGTTCAGACGGGGCGGTTAGGGTCGTTTTCAGTTAGGCGGCACCGGCCCGCTCCCCCACCCGGCCACCCAATAGAATACACTGTCGTTGGGTGGCCGGGTGGGGGAGCGGGCCGGTGCCGATTCAGCTTTGCTGAAAACGACTCTAAGCCTCCTTCTTCGCGCGCTCCCACGCTTCCATCTGCTTCTTCTTGTCGCGCTTCAGAAACTCGCGGATGTTCTGGATCTGCTTGCGATAAGGGCCGAGATCCTCGGCGTTCAGCTCCGCCGCGGGCTGCCCATGGTCGATCTTGAACAGCGCGCTGCGGCCATCGCGCCACACCGGGATCAGCCCCGCCTCAAGCCGCTTGTCGTACGGCGGCGGGCTGATCACCCACAGATAGTCATAGGCATGGCGCGGGAATCGGGCGAGGCTGACCGCGACCGGCCGCCACCATTCGCGCGGGCATTTGGTGTCGGTGACGATCTGTGACGGGTCATGGCTGAACCCGCGCGCCTGCTTGTAACGGACGGTGAGCAACTGCCCGCCCGCCATCGACCATTGGTCGTTGGTGTAGGCCAGCTTCCGCACCATCGCCATGCCGGGCAGGTGCTGCAGCCGCGTCATCGTCCATTCGTTGTAACAGGTCTCACCGACAAAGCTCAGCAGCCGCGCCCCCTCTGGCACATGCTCCAGCGCCGCGAGTTCGCGGTCATAGGATTTGTCGTAGAGAACGTTGCTGTACGTCGTCGTGCCCATGCGGACGAGGAAGAAGGCGAGCCCCGCCATCGCCAGCACGCTCGCGCCCCGGATCGTCATGCCCGGCTTTGGGCGCAGGGAGATCACGGCAATCGCGATCATGTACGGGGCGAGCCGCATATCGGCATAGGCCGATCCGAACACGACGCGCGGCAACAGGATGAACACCGCGATCAGGAACAGCGCCGAAATGCCGAGGTGACGCGAATATTCGATATTCGGATCGCGCAGCCCCTTGAGCAGCACCAGGAACAGCACGCCGAGACACGCGATGTCGAACAGCTGCCAGCGGTCGCGCAGGACCATCAGCACCCACCAGATTTTCGCGCGCCAGTTGAACCAGTCGCCAGTGACGCCGCTGACATCGCCCGCGCTGCGCCACATCAGCATCAGCACGGCGGCGGGGACCAGCGACAGGCAGTGGATGCCCGCCATGAACCACGGCACGACCCACCTTTGCACAAAATTCTCATGCCACGGGCCGGTGCGGGGCCCACGCATATCATGCTGGCGGATCAGCTCGGCGGCGAAACAGAGGATGCCGAGCGTGCCCCAGCCAAAGGTATGCGTGACCCAGATCAGCATGCCGATCGGCACGAACAGCACCGCGCGCAACCGCACCTTGCCCATCCGCGCCAGCCGCAGCCACAGTGCAAAGGCGTTGAGCGCCAGCGCCATCGACAGCGCGAAATTGGCGAACCCGAAATGGAAGGCATAGTTATACGCCAGCGGCAGCGCGAACAGCGCGGTCGCGGGGATGCGGCCATGCACCTCGCGCGCGATCCACAGCAGGCCGGTCACCGTCAGCACCGGGATGGTGATCACGATCAGCTTGACCGCCAGCTCCAGCCCGAAAATCGGTTCCAGCGGGATGATCAGCAGGTCGAGCCCGAGATTGCCGATCAGGCTCCATTCGAACTTGTACCAGTCGTTGAGCCACGGCACTTCGCCATGGCTCAGCTGGACGCGATACCGCGCCATATGGCCCGGCAGGTCGACCTGCGGGGGGATGTCCGGCCACAATAACGGGATCGCCGCCGCCAGTGCCGCGAACAGCACGAACCAGCGCGTCTGCCACCAGCGTGGCATCTCGGTCGGATTTCCCCCTTGCATCCGACCGCCTTACTGCGGCGCAGCACCTGCGGGCAAGCGGCTTGCCGAACGATCGATCGCATAGAGCGCCGAACCGTCCTGTTTCCAGACGGGGGTCAGGCCCCGCAACGCTTGCGGAGCCGTCGGCGCGTCGATCAGCCAGACATGGGTAAATCCGGTGCGCGGGAATGCGGCGAGCGCCCGTTCGCGCGGCAGGAGGTTGGGATCGTGCGGACAAGCCTGCACCACCGAAATCTGCGACGGATCATGCGCGAAATATCCGAGCGGCAGCGTCACGCGGAGCAACGGCGCGCCCTCCATCCGCCACTGATCATTGGCAAAGGCGGCGCGGCGCGCGGTGGCAAGGGCGGGCAGGTGCGTGCGGCGGCTATGCGCCCAGGGCTGGTCACAGCCATCGCCGACCAGCGCGAACACGCGCGCGCCGCGCGGCAGCGCATCAAGCGCCACCAGCTCGCGCCGCCAGTCGGCATCGTAGAGCGCGAAGCTGGCGGTGGTGGCGAGCGTGCGGACGAGGAAAAATGCGAGGCCCGCCAGCGCGATGACGCGGATCGGCGCGCCGTCTCTCGGGGTCAGCCCTGCCAGCGCCACGGCGAAGGCGAAGGGCAGCAGCCGCAGATCGGCATAGGCCGAGCCGAGCAGCGTGAACGGCAGCAGCAGGAATGCCAGCACCGTCAGTCCAGCCGCCGCAGCAGCCTGCGGCGCGAACCGCCCCGCCTGTCCCCGGATCCCGGCATAGACCGCCATCACGATCACCAGCAATGCCGGCAGGTCGAGCCACATCCACCGGTCGCGCAGCACGCTCCCCAGCCCCTTGAGCTTGGCGATCAAGTCGAAAAAGCGCCCGGTGTCCGCCGGTGCCCCGCCACCGCGCCAGACCAGCATCGCGAGCACCGGCGGCGCAAGCGGAAGCGATGCGATGGCGGCGTCAAAGGCTGCGCGTAGGATGGGCCTGTCCTTGGCCCGCGCGGCCCATTCGCCCGCAAAGACGAACAGGCCCAGCATAGCCCAACCCATCGCATGGCACGTCCACACGATCAGCCCGAACGGCACGAAGATCGCGGCGCGCAGGCCGATCCGCTGCAACCGGCCCAGCCGCAGCCACAAGGCCCAGCCCCCAAGCGCGAGCGCCATCGCAAGGCAGTAGTTCACGAACCCGAACTGAAACGGATAGCTGTATGCCAACGGCAGTGCGAACAGCGCCCACGGACTCACCCGCCCAGTCAGCTCGCGACTGAGCCAGAGCAGCGCCCCCGTGGTCAGCACGGGAATTGCCAGCACCACCAGCTTGACCGCAGGCTCCAACCCGATCAGCGGCCCCAGCGCGGCAACCAGCAGGTCCACCCCCAGATTGCCGACCAGCCGCCATTCGAACGCATAGTGAAGGTCGAGCAGCGCAGCCTCGTCCCCCAGCATCACGCGATAGCGCCCGATATGCCCGGGCAGGTCGGTGAGCGGCGGCACGGCGGGCCACAGCAACGGCAGCGCCGCAAGTAGCATTGCGGCGGCGCAAAACCACCGGCTTTCCCACCAGCGCCCGCTCACCGCGCCACCCGATAGACAGTGGCTCCCGGCGCAACCGGGGTCAGCCACTCCGGCGGCGTCCCCGCGCGAAGTGCGGCGCGCAGCGATCCGGCGGGCGGCGCGCCAAGCTCGTCCCACGCCCCACCGCAATCGGCGATCAGGTTAAGCCGCAACCGCTTCGCCTCGACCCGTGCCGCGCCAACCGGCAGGTCGACCAGCCGATACACCGCCAGATTGCCCGCCGCGTTGCGATGATAGGGTGCTGCGAGAATGCGGTGACGGGTCTCGGCCAGCGCATAGGCACCCAGATCGATCGGCGCGGCGACTGTCCCGACGGGCTGCGCGCGAAGCTGCGCCAGCACCGCACCGCCATCGCACGTCGCGGCCGGCGTCGGTGGCGCAACGAGGCTGCCCAGTGCCGGATAGAGGAACCCCGCCGACACAACCCACGCCCCCGCAAGCGCCAGCGGCCCCCGCTCCCGCGCATAAGCGATCAGCGCCGCCAAGCCCGGCGCGGCGAGCAGCGTGCCGGCGTAGATGCCACGCAACTGCACCAGCGCGAGCGCAAGTGCCGCCAGCTGGAACCCCGCCAGCACCGCCCAGCCCGTGTCGCGCGTCCGCCACCACTGCCACGCTGTCGCGGCGAACCCGGCAAGCGCCAACCCGACATAACCGATCGCATGATCCAGCGGCGCGGCGAACAACGGCTGCGCCTCCGCCACCCGCGCCAGCCAGAGCCGCTCCAGCAGCGGATCGACTCCGCCATAGGGCGACAGGCACGCGGGCGAGAGGGTCAGCGCAACAGCCAACGCCACCCCGCCCAGCGCGAATGCGGCAACCAGCCTTGTCCGGGGCGCGGCGAGCCAGCGTCCGGCAAGCGCCAGTGCAAGCGGCGCAAACGCGGCGATCTGCGCCGCCCGCCACAGCGGCGCGGCCAAGGCGTCGCAAGTGGCTGCGTTCCAGCCGCTCGTCCGAAACAGGATCGCCGAAAGCCCGAAACCAAGCACCAGCGCAGCGCCGTACCCCAGCAACCGGGCCCGTTCGCCCTGCCCCGCGACCACCCAGCGCAAGACCAACAGCCCGCCGCCAAGAGCAAGGAACGGCGCGGTTTCCATGCCGACGACGAGCGACGCGACGCTCGCCACCCCGGCCGCAACGCCACTACGCCACCCGCCGGGACCGATCACGGCGCGACCGATCACCAGCAGCAACACCAGTTGCATCCCATGATGGTCGATCCGCCCGGGCAGAAACAGCGCACTCGCCGGGTAGGCCAGCGCGGCGATCACCACTGCCACCGGCGCTGAAGCCGCAACCCGCCGCGCGATCGACGCGACCAGCATCAACGCGACGGCGAACAGCAGTAGCGGCCAAGAGATCACCGCGACCAACTCCGCCGCGTGCGCACCGGCAACCGGCGTCAGCACCGCGATGATCGCCCCCGGCACCAGATCGGGCAATCGCGACCAGTGCATCTCCAGCCCCGCAGTCCCGAGCCGATACTGCGCCAGATCGCCAAATCCCTGGCCACCCAGCCAGTCGCGAATTTGCTGCAACCGCATCACATCATCGGTATCGGGCAACCGCACCGCCGACAGCGCCGCCCAGTCCCGCCACGCCCACACGACAGCGAGCAGCAGCGCAAGCGCCGCCGCCACCGCATTATCGCGCCAGACCGTAGATCCCGCCGCCCCCATGGGCACTCGCTATCCCATTCCGGTTAACGTTCGTCGAGCGCCATTGCGGGCCGGCCTGCGCGCGCTAGGCTGGCCAGATGAAGCGCATTCCACTGATCGCCCTGATCCTCGGCGTGGCACTTGCAGGCTATGGCTACTGGGGCGCCCTGCGCGATCCGATCGTCCGACGAGCCACGATCGAAATGGCGGATTGGCCCAAAGGACAGGCACCACTGCGTGTGGCGCTCCTCAGTGACCTCCATGTCGCGGGACCGGATATGCCGCCCGAACGGCTCGCACGGATCGTCACCCAAGTAAACGCGCTCAAACCGGATCTGGTGCTGATCGCGGGCGATCTGGTGAGCGACAAGCGCGTCTCGACCCACCGCTATAGCGAGGATGAGGCCGTCGCACCGCTAGCCGGACTGCGCGCCAGGTTCGGCGTAGTCGCGGTGCTCGGCAATCATGATCACTGGCGCAGCACCGTCGGCATGCGGCGAGCGCTGGAGGCGAACCGCGTCACGGTGCTCAGCAACAGCGTCATCCGTCGCGCGGGGCTGATCCTCGCCGGAGCTGACGACGACTTCACAGGCAGGGCCGATCCTGCCGCGCTCGCCCGCGCCGTCGAAGCACTGGCCGGCCCGGTCGTCACGCTCAGCCATTCGCCCGACATCGTGCCCAAATTGCCGCCGCGCTTCGGGTTGATCCTTGCTGGCCACACGCATTGCGGCCAGATCGCGCTCCCGCTGATCGGGCGGCCCGCCACCATGTCGCGCCATGGCGACCGTTTCGCCTGCGGCCTGATCCGTGAGGGCGACCGCACCCTCGTGGTCAGCGCGGGGCTGGGGACCAGCCTGCTGCCGGTCCGCATCGGCGCCCCGCCCGACCTGTGGCTGCTGGAGCTTACTCCCCGCGCCGCCCCAACAATCGCAACCGCAGCGCGTTGAGCTTGATGAACCCCGCCGCATCGCGCTGGTCATATGCGCCCTGGTCGTCCTCGAACGTCACGACCTTCTCGCTGTACAGCGAGTAAGGCGACTTGCGCCCGACGACATAGACGCCGCCCTTGTAGAGCTTGAGCCGCACGGTCCCGGCAACCTTTTGCTGCGAATAGTCGATCGCGGCCTGCATCATCTCGCGCTCGGGCGCGAACCAGAAGCCGTTATAGACCATCTCGGCATAGCGCGGCGCCCATTCGTCCTTCAGATGCGCGGCGCCGCGGTCGAGCGTGATGCTTTCGATCCCGCGATGCGCGAGGTGATAGATGGTGCCGCCCGGCGTCTCGTACATGCCGCGCGACTTCATACCGACGAAGCGGTTCTCGACCAGATCGAGCCGGCCGATGCCATGCTTGCGGCCAAGCTCGTTGAGCGCCGCGAGCAGCGTCGCGGGCGACATCGCCACGCCATTCACCGCGACGCCATCACCCTTTTCGAAATCGATCGTGATATATTCGGGCGTGTCCGGCGCGTCCTCCGGGTTCACCGTGCGCGAATAGACATAGTCGGGGGTCTCATCCCACGGATCCTCAAGCACTTTGCCTTCCGACGAGGTGTGCAGCAGGTTCGCGTCGGTCGAGAACGGCGATTCACCGCGCTTGTCCTTGGTCACCTGAATCTGGTGCTGCTCGGCGAATTCGATCAGCTTGGTGCGGCTGGTCAGATCCCATTCGCGCCACGGCGCGATCACCTTGATGTCCGGGTTCAGCGCATAGGCCGACAGTTCGAAGCGGACCTGATCGTTGCCCTTGCCAGTCGCGCCATGGCTGACCGCATCGGCATTCACTTCCTTGGCAATCTCGATCAACCGCTTGGAAATCAGCGGGCGCGCGATCGAGGTGCCGAGCAGGTACAGCCCCTCATACAGCGCGTTGGCGCGCATCATCGGGAACACGAAATCGCGGACGAACTCTTCCTTGAGGTCGTCGATGAAGATGTGCTCCGGCTTCACGCCGGCATCCAGCGCCTTTTTGCGCGCCGGCTCCAGCTCTTCGCCCTGGCCCAGATCGGCGGTGAAGGTCACGACCTCGCACTGATATTCCTGCTGAAGCCATTTCAGGATCACGCTGGTGTCGAGACCGCCCGAATAGGCAAGCACCACGCGATTGATCTTGTCGGCCATGTCGAACGCTCCAGAAAAAGGACGGCTGCGCCTCTAGGACCGTGGCGGCGCTTCCGCAACCGTAGCGAACAGTCGGGGCAAATGGATGGCGAGCAGCCCGGCGCGGAAACCATAACTCGCGAGCAGCGCCAGCCACAGTCCCGTGGCACCGAACGGGCGCAGCGACAGGTCGGTCGCGATATACAGCGCCGTCGCGAGGATCGCGGCATTGCGCAGCGCCCGCCCCTGCGTCGCGCCGATGAACACGCCGTCGAGCAGCCAGGCGGGAACGCCGACGATCGCGGCGATCGCGGCGAGCGGCAGGACCGCCCGCGCCGCCTCGCGCACCGCTGCGTTGGTGGTGAGCAGATCGATCAGCGCACCGCCGAACACCAATGCCGCCAGCGTCGCGAACAGGCCGAAGCCGAGCGAAAACTCTCCCGTCAGCCGGATCGCACGCTTGAGCTCGCCCCGCGATCCGCGCCCCACCGCCTGCCCCACCCGCGACTCGGCGGTGAACGCGAAGCCGTCGAGGACAAAGGCGAAGATGCTGACCAGCTGCATCAGCACATGATTAGCGGCGAGCTGGACCGTGCCCAGCCGCGCCCCGGCGCTGGCGAGCCACAGGAACAGCGTCAGCAGCGCGATGGTGCGCACCATGATGTCGGCATTGACCGCAAACAGCCGCCTCCACGCCGCGCCGTGCAGGAAACCCGCGCGCTGCCCCAGCAAGGCGCGCGGCCCCGCGATCCGAACGACCAGCACGATCCCCACGATCAGCCCGACCCATTCGGCGATAGCGGTCCCCAGACCCACGCCGCGCGCACCCATGCCGAACTGCCACACGAACACCATGTCGAGCACGCCGTTGACGAGGTTGACGAGAATCTGGAGCCCCAGCGTCTCGCGCGTGCGGCCAAGGCCGAACAGCCAGCCATTGATCGCGTAGAAGCCGAGCGCGGCGGGCGCGCCCAGGAACCGCGCCGTCACAAACTCGCGCGCCGCATCGTCCAGCGCGCCGCCCCCAGCCAGCAAGGCAAAGGCGAGCGGGACGAGGATGATCTGCAGCGCGACCAGCACCACGCCGATCCCAACCCCCGCCGCCACGCCACGCACCAGCAGCCCGTCCACCTCGTCCCGCGCGCCGCGCCCGTGCGCCTGCGCGGTCAGCCCGGTCATCCCCATGCGCAGGAACCCGAACGCCCAGAAGATGAAGCTGATGATCGCCGTCCCCAGCGCGACCCCCGCCAGCGCAGCCGCGTCCCCGGTCCAGCCGATCACGGCGGTATCGACCAGCCCGACCAGCGGCACCGTCGTCTGGCCGAGCATGATCGGCCAAGCCTGCGCCAGGATCGAACGGCGGGTGAGCGGGGCTGATTGCATCGCCGCCCTGTGCGGCTAGACTGGCCGAAAATCCAGCGAGGTCATGCCGTGGCCGATGTGAAGACCAAGCCCACCCCCGTCGATGTCGCCGCCTTTATCGATGCGGTGGAGAATCCGGTCCGCCGCGCGGATGCACAGACGGTCTGCGCGATGCTCGAGCGCATCACCGGCGAATCGCCGAAGATGTGGGGCGCGTCGATCATCGGCTTTGGCAGCTATCATTATCGCTATGACAGCGGGCACGAAGGCGACATGTGCCGCCTTGGCTTTTCGCCGCGCAAGGCGCAGCTGGTCCTCTATGTGTTGAGCGACACGCCCGAGGAAGCGGAGAAGCTCGCGCGGCTTGGCAAGCACAAGACGGGCAAATCCTGCCTTTACGTCAATAAGCTGGCCGATGTGGACATGGCCGTGCTCGAGGACATCGCGCGCGACGCGCTGGCCCATATGAACGCCAAATACCCGCCGATCTGAGCCGTCCGGCACCCCGGTCCGGCGCGCGCTTCCACCACCTCGTCAATTCACAGCATTGCCCCCGGTCCCCGCATGGAGGATAGGGAACTATGACAGATCTAAGACAGGAGCCCCCCGCGCTCGACCGGATTCAGCAGAATTGGCTGGCAGCCGGTGAACGGCGCATCCTGAACTGGCTTTGCGCGCACATGCCAGCCGCGATCACGCCGGATGTGCTGACGCTGACCGGGATGGTCGGCGCGGTGATGGTGTTCGCAGGCTATGTCGCGAGCAACTGGGGCATCGGCTGGCTTGCGCTGACGCTGGCGGGCTATGCGGTGCAATGGTTCGGCGACTCGCTCGACGGCAGCCTCGCGCGCTGGCGGCGGATCGAGCGGCCGTCTTATGGCTATTTCATCGACCATAGCTGCGACGGGATGGCCAACCTGCTGATCGTCGCGGGCATCGGGCTCAGCCCGTTCGTGACGATGGACGTCGCGATGATCGCGCTGGCGGGCTATCTGCTCATGTCGATCCACACCTTCCTCTCCGCACGCGTGGTCGGCGAACTGCGCCTGTCCTATCTCGCCGCCGGGCCGACCGAGTTGCGGCTGATGCTCATGGGCATGACGGTGATGATGTGGGTGCTGGGGCCGGATCGCGGTTTGTTTGGCTTCGTCTCCGGCTTCGACCTGTTCGTCGGGGGGATCGGCGCGATCCTGATCCTGTTGTTCCTCGGCCAGACGATCGCAACCGGCCGACGGCTCGCGGCGCTTGAGCGGCGCACCGGGCCGCGCCCATGATCGCCGCGCTCGCCCTGCTCGCGCTTCAGGCGCAGCCAGTGCATGTCGCGCCCGGCCCGCTGCCCAAGGCGGAGGCCGAACGCCGCGCCGCCGATCGCTTCGCCGACCTCGACCTCAACGAAGACGGGTCGATCGAGCGCGATGAGGTGCGGGCGCGCTTCGATTTCGAGGCCAGCGCAGAGGCGACCTATGCCGCATCACGCCAGTCGAAAAAGGCCAGCGCGCCGCGTCCGGCAGTGCGCGCGCCGCGGACCGACTGGGCCGCCGCCGACAGCTGGTTTGCCGCAGCGGACAAGGATGGCGACGGCAAGGTGACGCGTGCGGAACTCGACGCGCATCTTGGCGCGGATGTCGAGCAGCTCGGCGTCCAGTAATCAGCCGCGCAGCCGCGCTTCTTCCACCGCCATATAGTCCCGCGTGATCGGGAGCGCCGTGCGCGAGCGGCTATACTGAAGCTGGTAATTGACCAGCCCGCCATTCTCGAAACTCACCAGCGACCCGGCGAGATAATAGGTCCACATCGCAAAAAACCGCTCGTCGTACAGCGCGACGATCTGCTGCCGCGCCGCCATCGCGCGATCATACCAATGCTGAAGCGTGTGACCGTAATGCAGCCGCAGCACCTCGACATCGGTGAGGAAGAAGCGCAGCTCCTCATGCCCGCGCAGGATTTCTGACAGCGCCGGGATATAGCCACCGGGGAAGATATATTTCGCGGTGAAGGCGTCGGTCACCCCCGGCCCGCCCGCGCGGCCAATGGTGTGGAGTAGCATCACCCCCTCGGGCGTCAGCAGCTCGCGGCACTTGGCAAAGAAGGTGCGGTAATGCGCCGGGCCGACATGCTCGAACATGCCGACCGACACGATCCGGTCGAACTGCCCGGTCACATGGCGATAATCGATCAGCTCGAACCGTACCTTGCCCGCGACGCCCGCAGCCTCGGCCCGCTCGCGCGCGATCTTGAGCTGCTCCTCGCTCAGCGTGACGCCCAGCACGTCAGCCCCGGTCTTTTCGTGCAGATACAGCGCCATTCCGCCCCAGCCACAGCCGATGTCGAGCACCGTCATGCCGGGCTTGAGCGCCAGCTTGGCCGCGATATGCGCCTTCTTGTCCGCCTGCGCCTGCTCAAGGCCATTCGCCGGGTCGGTGAAATAGGCCATCGAATATTGCCGGTCGGCGTCGAGAAACAGGTCGTAGAGTTTCGCCGACAGGTCGTAATGATGCGCGACATTCCGCTTCGACCGCCGCGCCATGTTGATGCGGTCGAGCCGAAAGCGGACATTGTCGAACGCACGCTTCAACGGACCGATATCGAGATTACCGGTCTTGTCCTCCCAACGGTTATTCGCGGTGACGAGGCGCACCAGCGCGAGGATGTCGCCGGTCTCGATCACCAGCCGCCCGTCCATGAAACACTCCGCCGCGCCGAGCGCCGGATCGGTCAGGATGCGCCGCGCGACCGACGGGTCGGTGAAGCGGATCGTGACGGGCGCAAGGCCGGGATCGGGCGATCCGAAACTGCGTGCACTGCCGTCCGCATGGATCACGGTGAGTTCGCCGCGCTTCACGGCGCGGGTGAAGAAATGATCGATCAGCGCCATGGGTCACAGGCTAGCGGCTGGACCGCCTTTCGCAAGTGCGAAGGCGGCAACAAACCGCCCTAAATCCCGGCATACCATTCGTAATCGGCGACATCCTCCCAATAGCCGCCCTTGCCACGCCCGATCCCGTCGAGCGAGGCGACCGCCTCGACCCGCATGACATATTTGGCGTGCTTGTAGCCAAGCTGCCGCTCGACCCGCAGCCGCACCGGCGCACCATGCGCGATCGGCAGGATGCGGTCGTTCATCGCCCAGGCCATGATCGTCTGGGGGTGGAAGGCGTCGATCAGATCGACCGATTCATAATAGGCGCCGCCGCGCAAGCTGTCGGCGCAGTGAAAGACCAGATAGCGGGCACTGTCGCGCAGCCCGGCAGCGTCGAGGATCGCCGACAGCTTCGGCCCCTGCCACTTGCCGATCGCGCTCCACCCCTCGACGCAATCATGGCGCGTGATCTGCGCGCGCTGTGGCATCGCGCGCAGGTCGGCGAGCGACAGGCTGAGCGGGCGCGCGACCAGCCCGTCGACGCGCAGCCGCCAGTCGGCAAAGCGGTTTTCCGCCAGTGCCTGATAGGCGGGCGTGCCGGGATTGCGCGTGCCGTTCGACCGGAACCGCGGCGACATGTCCTCGGGCGAGAACTCGCGGGCGAGCGCGTTGCGGTTGGTGATGACGCGCTGCAGGCTGCGATGCACCGCCTCCGCCTTGAACAGGATGTCGCGCCCGGCCTCGCTCTTGCCGACGCTGTCGCATCCGGCGAGCAGCCCGCCCGCGCCCGCGACGATCAGGTTGCGGCGGGTGATCAGCGTCATGCGTCCTCCTCGCGCGGCACGCACCATTTGCCGGTCACCATCGATCGCACTTCGTTCAACGGCCCGGCAAGGATCACCAGCGCGAGATGGACGATGATGAACAGCACCAGCAGCATCGTGACGATGAAATGGATCGATCGCGCGCTTTGCCGCCCGCCAAAGATGTCGAGCAGCCACGGCCACGCCGCATTCATCCCCGGCGACATGGCAAGCCCGGTGAAGATCACCAGCGGCAGCAGCACGAAGATCACGCCCGCGTAACTGAGCTTCTGGAAGATATTGTACGCGCGCGGATTCTCGGGATCGTGAAAGCGCAGCGCGAGGTGCGACTTGAAATCGGCGATCAAATGCCCGCGCGACAATTCGCTGCGCGCGATGCGCAGGTCGCGCTGGAAATGCCGGTTGACCAGGCTGACGATCATGTACGCCAGCAGCGCAAAGGCCAGCACCAGCGCAAAGAACAGATGCCACCGCCGCGCCATCGCAAGGTTGTAGGTCGACGGGATGGTCAGCCACCCGGGCACGCGCGCGGTGTCGAAAAACCAGATCAGCTTGAACCAGGGCTGGTCGTAATTCGCGCCATATTCGCCCCAATAAAGCTGGCCGTGCGCGTTGAGGATCATCAGCCCGCTGCCGAGCAGGATGATGACGCTGACCGCCGTCACCCAATGCCACAATCGCGTCGACAGCGCGTGTCGGCGAATGACATCGGGAACTTCCGGATCGCTCATATGCACCACTACGCTGGAGGCATCGAAAAGGTTACAGCCGGGCGAAGAACAGGATCGTTGTTCCGGCCGTGACAAGCAAGGTCCAAATCCGCACGACCCGCGCTGACAACCGCTTGCCGATCGCCGCCCCGCCAAAGCCACCGATGATCCCGCCCGCCAGCATCGGCAGGCACGCGGTCCACGCGACCATCGCAAAGCCGATGAACACGAACGCAGCGGCGAGGTTGGCGACGGCCAGCATCAGCGTGCGGATCGCGAACAGCGCGCGCGGCTCGATATTGGCAAGCAGGCCATAGGTCGCGGTGGTCATCAGCCCCACGCCGCCGCCGAAATAGCCACCGTAAATGCCGAGCAGCCCCTGCGCCCCGATCAGCGTGCGCCGCCCGATTGTCACCCGTGCATGCAGCCAGTCGGCCGCGCTCCGCCCGAACGCCATCACGACAAAGGCGAACAGCAACAGCCACGGGATCACCACATCGAACGTGTCGCTGGGCGTCAGCACCAGCAACAGGCTGCCGGCCAGCCCCGCGAAAAAGGTGATGAGTGCGAGCAGCAGCACCGACAGCCCTGCCACCGGCCCCAGTTCGTCGCGAAACCCCCATGCGCTCGCCGCCGCGCCGGGCAGCAGCGCGACGTTGGAGGTCGCATTGGCGATGTTGGCGGGCAGGCCGAGCGCAATCAGTGCTGGCAGCGTCGCGAAGGTCCCACCGCCCGCCAGCCCGTTCATCACCCCGCCAATGACCCCGGCCCCGGCGGCGATAAGAAGTGCGGCGATGTCCATTCCTGCCCCCTTGCGTCACCCCGCCCCATGCCACAAGTCCCGTGCGGAAATCGGGAGAGACGAACATGAAGCTGGATCTGGTCGATGTCTTCGGCGCGGACGGAAACACCGGCAATCCGCTGGCGGTGGTGCACGACGCGCAAGCCATGGATGCCGATGCGATGCTCGCGCTCACCCGCTGGCTCGGCTTTTCGGAAACAACCTTCCTGATCCCCGCGACCGATCCGGCGGCGGACTATCAGGTTCGTATCTGCTACCCGGCGGGCGAGCTGCCCTTTGCCGGGCATCCGACGCTCGGCACCTGCCATGCCTGGCTGGAGGCGGGCGGGGTGCCGCGTGACCCCAGCCGGATTGTTCAGCAATGCGGCGTCGGGCTGGTGCCGATCGCTCGGACAAGCGACATGCTGTCCTTCCGCGCCCCGCCACTGGCCCGCTCCGGTCCGCTGAGCGACGCCGAACGTGCCGAGGCAGCGCGGCTCGCCAATGTGCCCGCCGACGCGATCGTCGACGCGGTGCATGCCGATAACGGGCCGGGATGGCAGTTGCTGCGGCTGCGTTCGGCAGCGGATGTGCTCGCGGTTGATCCGCCCGCGCGGGCGCCAGCGGGCACCGACATCGGGCTGGTCGGCCCGCATCCTGAGGGGAGCGCGATCGCGTTCGAGCTGCGCGCCTTCTTCACCGACGGCAATGGCCGGCTGATCGAAGACCCGGTGACCGGGAGCCTCAACGCCGCAACTGCGCAATATCTGTTCGGCGCAGGACTGGCCACGGGCAGCTATACCGCTGCGCAGGGCCGCATGACCGGATGTGACGGACGCGTCGAAGCGCGGATCGACGCCGACGGTCATGTCTGGATCGGTGGCCGCACTGCGACGGTGGCACGCGGCGGCGAACTCGCCTGAATCAAAAAGGGCGGACCTTCCGGCCCGCCCTTTCCAATTGTCGTTCCGATCGAAGCGATCAGAAGCGCAGGCCGACGCCGACGCCCGCGAAGTTCACGTCCGGACCTTCGACCAGGGTGCGGCGATACTCGACCTTGGCGTAGACCTTCTCGCCCAGGTTGTGCTGGTAGCCGGCACCGGCGAACGCGCCATCGTCGCCGTCGGCGAAGCCGTAGCCGCCGAGCACATAGGCGCGGCCAGCGTCGCCAACCTTGGCGCCAACGCGACCACCGATGGTCCAGAACACGTCGGTATCTTCAGCAAGGACCTTGTCGGCCGCGCCTTCGACGCCGATGAACGCGGTGTCGCCCAGATCGAAGTCATAGCCGACTGCGACGCCAGCGAACGCTTCTTCAGCGCCCTCGGCCCAGGCGATACCGCCACGGACTTCGACGCGGGCTTCGCCGGGTGCAGCGTCCTGAGCGAACGCGGGAGCGGCGACGGTGGCGGCAGCAAGCGCCGCAAGAATAGCAATCTTACGCATACAAAATTCCCCAAGCAGGATGTTGTTTTTGGTTCCGCAACGCGATGTTGCGAACCCGTAACTAGGTAGGCATTGCGTGAGTTACAAGAGTAACACGGTTCATTTTGGCAACATTGTAGAAATACCGTGATATTTCCGCAACACCCGTTGGTTAGCCCAGCGCGGCCTGCTTTTCGTCCGCGAGCCGGTCAAGCTCGGCGCGGCTCTTCTTCTCGCTCGCCGTCTTGAGCTGGCCGCACGCCGCGTCGATGTCGCGCCCGCGCGGGGTGCGCGCCGGGGCGGAGATGCCAGCGCCGAACACGATCTCCTGAAACGCGCGAATCCGCTCGGGCGTCGAGCATTCGTACGGCGCACCCGGCCACGGGTTGAACGGGATCAGGTTGACCTTGGCGGGCAGCTTATAGTGCTTGATCAGCCGCACCAGCTCGCGCGCATCGGCGTCGCTGTCATTCTTGTCCTTCAGCATCACATATTCGAACGTGATGCGCCGGGCGTTATTGGCACCGGGGTAATCGGCGCACGCCTGCAACAGCTCCTCGATCCCGAACTTGCGGTTGAGCGGCACGATCTCGTCGCGCACGTCCTTGGTCACCGCGTGGAGCGAGACCGCGAGGTTGACCCCGATCTCTTCGCCCGCGCGCGCCATCATCGGCACGACGCCGCTGGTCGACAGGGTGATGCGCCGCTTGCTCAACGCGATCCCGTCGCCGTCCATGACGATCTTCAGCGAATCGCGGACATTGTCGAAATTATAGAGCGGCTCGCCCATCCCCATCATGACGATGTTGGTGAGCATCCGCCCCTCGGGCTGGCTCGGCCACTCGCCCAGCGCGTCGCGCGCCAGCATCACCTGTCCGACGATCTCGCCGGGCTCGAGATTGCGGACGAGCCGCATCGTGCCCGTGTGGCAGAAACGGCAGTTGAGCGTGCAGCCAACCTGGCTCGACACGCACAAGGTTCCCCGATCCGCGTCGGGGATGAACACCATCTCGTAATCCTGCCCGTCGTCAGACCGCAGCAGCCATTTGCGCGTACCGTCGGTCGACACCTGCGCCTCGATCACCACCGGTCGCGAAATAACGAAGCGCTGCGCCAGCCAGGGCTGCATCGTCTTCGAGATATCGGTCATCAGGCTGAAGTCGGTAACACCGCGATTATAGATCCAGTGCCACAGCTGCTTGGCGCGCAGTTTCGCCTGCTTGGGCTCGAGCTGCGACGTCTCCAGCGCCATGCGCAGCTCCGCCTTGGACAGGCCGAGCAGGTCGATGCGGCCATCGGCCCGCGGCTTCAGGCTGCGCGGAACGGGCACGGGATCGATGTGCCCGGCGATGGACATCAGGGGATTCGCGACTGATTGCATTACGCGCATATAGCCGAAGTGAGGGCAGAGTTCCATGCCCCGCCTATCCCGGGGCAGCCACGGCTTACCGAGGAAGGGTTGCGATCGGGGTCCGCCGTCGGGAACTTTGGCGCATGCGCGTCCTTTGACGGCTTTGAATGCAACCAATTGGAGCAGTAACTTGATCACCCTGACTAATGCAGCGCTAGCCGCCGGCGTTCTGTTCGGCACCCCCGCCATCGCGCAGACGACGCCGCCGGCTGCCCCCGCACCCCAGGCCCAGACCGCGGCCCCGACGCCAGTGACTGACGAGGAAGTGACCAAATTCGCCCGGGCAGCGCTCGCCGCTGATGCAGTGACCAAGGACGCGTCGATCCCTGCGGCGGACAAGACTACAAAGATGACAGAGGCGGTTACCGGCGCGGGTCTCGACACCGGCCGCTTTAACGAGATCGCGACACTGGCTCAGACCGATCCGGCGGTAAAGGACAAGGTTCAGGCCGCGATCGTCGCGGTGCGTGACGGGCCGCAGGCCGCCGTCCCCGCACCGGCCGCCAGCCCGACGCCTGGCGGGCAGCAGTAAAAATGGCTACGGCTGCGCCCGGCTAACGCCGCGCGCAGCCCATTGCCGCCGCGTCGATTGCGGTTGCAGCGCCTTTGAGCGCATAGACATCGGCAAACGCGCCGCCGCCGCGGGCGACGCTCTCGACACTCATCGAACGGCTCGATCGAATCGCCGCGACGATGGCGCGGTCGGTGCGGGCATCCGGCGCCCACGCGTCGCTTGCCCCGGCGATCAGTTCGAAACGGCGCTCGCCGATTGCCAGCGTAACCTTGGCGCGCGGATCGCGCGCGCGGCTCAGCCGCACATGGACCTGATTGCGCGCCTGCGAACGGGGCCAGTTGGCGATGCTGGCAAACGCACCGGCCCCGCCCCGCACCGGCTGCCCGATCGCATAGCAACGGGCGGGGGCCGCATCGCGAAACGCGCCCCAGCTATCGAACACCCCGAGCGACTCGCGCCCCTGTCCCTGCGCGGCGAGGGCAGTAGCGAGAAGCAGCGCGATCATGCCGGCGCCCGCCCGCTGCCCAGATGGACCACCGTCTCTTCGCCCGCCTCGATCATCACCACCGACCCTTGCGGCAGGCCGGGCGAGATCGGGGCCGCAAACTCGGGATGCACGTCCTGCCCCGTCATTACGCCGCGCAGCACGCGGCTGGAAATGCCGTGCATGATGATCAGCCGGTCGCCCGGATCGTCATCCGTGTCGGCGAGCCAGGCGGAAACGCGCGCCGCAATTTCCGGATAGGTTTCGCCATCTGGCGCCGGATGGAGCAGCCCGGTCGGGGCGATGACCGGAAGGTCGCCCGCCATCAGATCGGCGTAATAGCGCCCGCCCCAGCTGCCCATACCGATCTCCGTCAGCCGCGGATCATGCCGCGCTGCGTGCCAGTCGAGTTCAAGATGTTCGGCAATCACCGCCAGCGTCTGCAGCGCGCGGCCGGTATCGGATGCCCACAGCGTCAGCGCAGGCGCGCGACCGAGCAGCGTCGCCAGCGCCCGCCCCATCTCGTCCGCCTGCGCGAAGCCGGCGCGGGTCAGCGGCGTGTGCAAATGCTCGCCCTGCAACCGGCCGGCGGCGTTGAACACCGTCTCGCCATGCCGTGCGATGAAATCCCGTCCCTTGCGCATCGCCAACTGATTGAGTGTCCTGTGGCACAAAAGCAACGGTTTTCCGTGTTTATCCAACGTTCATGCAACTTGTGCGGCGCAGCGTCATTAGAGCCCCCGACCCGTGAACGGGTTGAGTTAAGGAGTTTCAGTAATGCGTATCGCAATTGCAGCCGCGCTGGCCGCATCGACCATGATGGCCACCCCGGCCTTCGCTCAGGACAGCACCGATCCGACCTTCACCGGCTTCCGCGCCGGCGTCGTTGGTGGCTATGACATCCTGCGCCCGGGCAGCAGCGAGGACAGCGACGTTGATGGCGATGACCAGAATGTCGACGGTTTCCTCTATGGCGTCGAGCTGGGCTATGACATCGGCGTCGGCGGCGCAGTGGTCGGCGTTGAGGCCGAGCTGTCGGATTCGACCGGCAAGGTCGAGTCGCGTTCGACCGATCCCAACTTCTTCGGCTTTGGTGAAGTCGGCGCCGGCCGTGACATCTATGTCGGCGTGCGCGCCGGTGTCCTCGCCTCGCCGACCACGCTGGTCTACGCCAAGGGCGGCTATAGCAACGCCCGCCTGAACGTGCTCGCGACCGACGGCACGACCGAACTGCGCGAGAATTTCGAGCTCGACGGCTGGCGCATCGGTGCAGGCGTTGAGAAGGCGATCGGCACCAACAGCTACGCCAAGCTCGAATATCGCTACTCGAACTATTCGAATGCGAATTTCGAGTATCGTAACGGCGCGATCACCGAGGATTTCGACATCGACACCGACCGTCATCAGGTCGCAGTTGGCGTCGGCTTCCGCTTCTGAGCGGACTGCCGTCCACAAATGAATGAGGGGAAGGGCTGGAGCGGCTTGCTCCAGCCCTTTTTCACGTTAAGGATATCTCGAACTTCCGACGGCAATTCGGGCGCCGTCAGTTGATTATGGGCGTCCGCCCGGGGGTTTGGAATACACATGAAAGCGACGATCGAACGCGCCACGCTCCTTCGGGGCCTCAGCCACGTCCAGTCGGTGGTCGAGCGGCGCAATACCATCCCCATCCTGTCCAACGTGCTGATCGAGGCATCGCTGGACGGATCGCTGCGCCTGATGGCGACCGATCTCGACCTGCAGATCGACGAGACCGTCCCGGCGGCGGTGGATCAGGCAGGGGCGATCACCGTGCCCGCGCACACGCTGTTCGACATCGCCCGCAAGCTGCCCGAAGGGTCGCAGGTCGAGCTGACCGCGGCCGACGGCAAGATCAAGGTCAATGCCGGTCGCGCGAAGTTCGAACTCGGCACGCTGCCGCGCGACGATTTCCCGGTGATTGCGGAGGGCGAACTGCCCACCGTGTTCGAGCTGCCCGCCGAAACGCTCAAGCAGATCATCGACAAGACCCGATTCGCGATCTCGACCGAAGAGACGCGCTATTACCTCAACGGCATCTTCCTGCACGTCGCCGACGACATGCTGAAGGCCGCTGCGACCGACGGCCACCGCCTCGCCCGCGTCACCGTGCCGCGTCCCGAAGGCGCCGAAGCGATGCCCGACGTGATCGTGCCGCGTAAGTGCGTGGCGGAGCTGCGCAAGCTGCTCGATGAGGTTGACGGGTCGGTCGGCGTATCGCTGTCGGGATCGAAGATTCGCTTTGATCTTGGCGCCGCGATTCTGACCTCGAAGCTGATCGACGGCACCTTCCCCGATTACAGCCGCGTCATCCCGACGGGGAATGACAAGATCCTGAAGATCGACCCCAAGAGCTTCATGCAGGGCGTCGACCGCGTCTCGACCATCGCCACGGAAAAGACCCGCGCGGTGAAGATGGCGCTCGACCGCGACCGGATAACCCTTTCGGTGACCAGCCCTGACAATGGCACCGCGGCCGAGGACGTACCCGGCGAATATGCCGCACAGCCGTTCGAGATCGGGTTTAACTCGCGCTATCTGATGGACATTCTCGGCCAGATCGAAAGCGACCTGGTCGAAGTCCACCTCGCAGACGCCGCTGCGCCGACGCTGATTCGTGAGAATGACAAGTCGCCCGCGCTTTACGTGCTGATGCCGATGCGCGTCTGATGGTTCGGGAGGGCGGGACAGCCCCGCCCTCCCGCCGCCTGTCTGCGATCAGAGCTGCCCGAGTCCGCGGCGAAAGCCGATCCAGGTCGATACGACCAGATACAGTGCCATCACCAGCGTCAGCAGCGTCCAGCTGTCGACATCGGCGACAATCTCCAGCTTGGCCAGCGTCGCCCAGATGAACAGCGCGAGCTGCGCACCCCAGAAACACACCGCGCCAGCCAGCAGCGACACTTGCCGCATTAGCTCATCGCTCGTGCGATAGAGCCGCCAGTTCAGCCAGGTCTGCCCTGCTAGGGCCGCGAGCACTGCCGCTGCGCTGATCGCGCGCGCGTCAGCGCCCAGGCCGAGATGCGCCAGGACCGGCGGGGCGGCGAGAATCGGGCCGGACAGCGCGATGATCACGCCCTGACGGCGGATTGCCAACATCGAGTCGCGGTCCGGCGGCTCGCTGCCCGGCTGGCGAAATGCCACGAGTCGGCGCCAGCGCTGCTCCGATGCGCTCATCACCAGCACGAACCCGCCCATGAAGAACAGCATGAAGCCGATGCCGAGCGACGCGAGTTCGGCAATCGTCCAGCGCTCGAACCCCGTCGAATCAACAAAGCTGGCAATGCCAAAGCCGAATCCGGCACCGATCACGCCGCCAACCACTGCTTCGATCGCGTGGCGGCGCCAGCGTTGCGCGCGCGTGAATTCAGTCACGGGCGGGTGCGATCCAGTCATCGAGGAAGATTTCATCGACTGCCACTCCAAAGATTTTCGCCATCCGCAACGCCAGCGGCAGGCTGGGATCATATTTGTCGGTCTCGACCGCATTGATCGTCTGACGCGAGACGCCGAGCAGCCGGGCGAGGTCGCCCTGACTCAAGTCCGCCTCGGCACGCAGGAGCTTGAGCCGATTGTTCACAAATTCTGTCCAGAGGTCTTGTCCATATGACAAGAGTTCTTGTCATAGCGGCGAACGGCTTGTCAAGAGCTCTTGTCATGCTTGCACTGCGGGCGGTAATCACTTATTGACACGCCTGTCAGTAAGGACGGTCTATGGCGACGCAAGCAATCGACTGGAGCAAACCCCGCAGGCGCGAATGGGGGACCGCGCTGGCCGCACTGCGCCGCCTGCTCGCCAATGGCGATGATACGGTGCAGGTGTTCCGCATCATGCGCGCGCTGAACGGCGACACGCTGGCGCGCAATTACCGTCGGCTGCTGACCACCCCCGAAGGCGGGCGGATCGCCTACCGCCGGACCGAACTCGCCGAGAAATTCTCCGACCGCACCTGGCTCGAATCGCTGCCCGCGGGCAGCGTCGGCGCGGCGTATCGCGCCTTCCTCGACCGCACCGGCTATTCGGCGCAGGGGCTGGCGGATGTCAGCTATGCCGATGCCGATGTCGAGCGCGGGATCGAACATCCGCACGCATGGTACGGTCGGCGTGAGCGCGACGTTCACGACATCTGGCACGTCATTACCGGCTATCAGGCCGACGAGCCGCTCGGCGAGGCGTGCCTTGTTGCCTTTTCCTATGCACAGACCGGCGGCCTCGGCTGGGCATTCATCGCGGTCGGAGCGGCGCTCAAGAGCTTGCGCGTCACCGGATCGCGCAGCTTCGCCAAGGCGGTGCGCGAAGGCTATCGCCACGGCAAGGCCGCACGCTGGCTGTCGGGCGAGGATTATGAACTGCTGCTCGCCGAACCGCTGGATGCCGTTCGTGCGCGGCTGAATATCGGCGACCCGGCGCTGTACCGCGCAGCACAGGCCGAATTGCGCGACAAGGGTCTGGTCGGCATCTAGCGCTTGCCGCGCGGACGCTATCGCGCAGCGAGCGGGACCGCTAAGGCGCAGCGATGGCCCTCACCCGCCTCGTCCTGACCGACTTCCGCAATCATCGCGATACGATCCTGACCCCCGGGCCGGGCTTCGTCGTGCTGGCGGGGGACAATGGCGCGGGGAAGACCAATGTGCTGGAAGCGGTGTCGCTGCTCGCCCCCGGCCGCGGGCTGCGCCGCGCACCGCTGCCAGAGATGGCGCGGCAGGGCGGAAACGGCGCGTTCGGGGTGGCGGCCCAACTCGACGCCGAGGTCGAGATCGGCACCGGTACACAGGCCACGGCGCCTGAACGGCGAATCGTGCGGGTCAACGGAGCCACCGCCGCTGCGACCTCGCTCGGCGAATGGCTGACGGTGCTTTGGCTCACCCCGGCGATGGACCGGCTGTTTGCCGAGCCCGCGAGCGAGCGGCGGCGCTTCCTCGACCGGCTGGCGCTCGCGCTTGCCCCTGGCCACGCGCATCACAGCGCACGCTACGAAGCCGCGATGCGCGAGCGCAACCGGTTGCTCGGCGCGGAGGAACCCGCCGATCCCGATTGGCTCACCGCGCTTGAAGCCCGCATGGCCGAGCATGGCACAGCGATCGACACCGCGCGCCGCGACACCGTGGCCCAGCTTGCCGAAGCCCTGGCCGGGCAGCCCGAAGGTCCGTTCGCACGCGCCGGTCTGACAATCGAGGGCGATGACGCCCGCGACCTCGGGGCCCGCCTGCGCTCTGGCCGATCACGCGATGCCGCTGCGGGGCGCACATTGGTCGGGCCGCATCGTCAGGATTTGGCGGTCACCCATCTGGCCAAGCAACAGGCCGCCCATCTCTGCTCGACCGGCGAGCAAAAGGCGCTGCTGCTCGCCATCGTCCTCGCCCATGCCGAACTGGTCGCGGAGCGGACGCAGCGCGCGCCGATCCTGCTGCTCGACGAGGTCGCCGCGCACCTCGACCCTGCCCGCCGCGCGGCACTGTTCGAACGTCTCGCGGGGCGCGGACAGGTGTGGATGACGGGCACCGAACCCGCCCTGTTCGCCGAGGCGGGAGCCGCCACCCGGTTAAGCGTTCGCGATGGGGCGATCCAGGCCGCATAACGCCCATTTCGCTTCCGTTTTGTGACTGCGGACCCTATATGCTGGGCATGGCATCAGACGACAACAACACCACCGATTCCGCCCCCAACCCCAACGCCTACGGAGCCGACAGCATCAAGGTCCTCAAGGGCCTCGACGCGGTGCGCAAGCGGCCGGGCATGTACATTGGCGACACCGATGACGGGTCGGGTCTGCACCACATGGTGTTCGAGGTCAGCGACAACGCGATCGACGAAGCGCTGGCCGGGCATTGCGACAAGATCATCATCCAGCTGAATGCCGACGGATCGGTTTCGGTCGAAGACAACGGCCGCGGCATCCCGACCGGCATCCATAGCGAAGAAGGCGTATCTGCTGCCGAGGTTATCATGACCCAGCTGCATGCGGGCGGTAAGTTCGAGAACACGTCGGACGACAACGCCTACAAGGTGTCGGGCGGTCTGCACGGCGTCGGCGTGTCGGTGGTCAACGCGCTGTCCGAGTGGCTCGACCTCAACATCTGGCGCGACGGCGAAGAGCATTACATGCGCTTCGCGTTCGGCGATGCAGTCGCCCCGCTCAAGGTTATCGGCCCGGCCGTCGACGAGAACGGCAACACCAAGAAGGGGACGCGCGTCACCTTCCTCGCCTCGCCCGCAACCTTCAAGATCACCGAATATGATTTCGAAAAGCTCGAGCATCGCTATCGCGAGCTGGCGTTTCTGAACTCTGGCGTCCGCTTGTTTCTGCGCGATGCGCGGCACGAGGAGGTCAAGGAAATCGAGCTGTTCTACGAAGGCGGGATTGCCGCGTTCGTAAAATATCTCGATCGCAACAAAACGGCGCTGATGCCCGACCCGGTCGCGATCGCCGGCACCCGCGACGACGTCACGATCGACGTCGCGCTGGAGTGGAACGACAGCTATTACGAAAACGTCCTCTGCTTCACCAACAACATCCCGCAGCGGGACGGCGGCACGCATCTCGCGGCGTTCCGCGCCGCGCTGACCCGCACGATCAACAACTATGCCGACAAGTCCGGTCTCCTGAAAAAGGAGAAGGTGACGCTGACCGGCGACGACATGCGTGAAGGGCTGACGGCGATCGTCAGCGTCAAGCTGCCCGATCCGAAGTTCAGCAGCCAGACCAAGGACAAGCTGGTCAGCTCAGAGGTGCGCCAGCCGCTCGAAAGCCTGATGGCCGACAAGATGAGCGACTGGCTGGAAGAAAATCCCGCTGTTGCAAAGCAGATCATCCAGAAGGTGATCGACGCCGCCGCCGCGCGTGAGGCGGCGAAGAAGGCACGCGAACTGACCCGGCGCAAGGGCGTGATGGATATCGCGAGCCTGCCCGGCAAGCTCGCCGATTGTCAGGAGCGCGATCCGGCCAAGTCCGAACTGTTCCTGGTCGAGGGTGACTCGGCAGGTGGATCGGCAAAGCAGGGCCGCGACCGCCATTTCCAGGCGATCCTTCCGCTGCGCGGCAAGATCCTCAATGTCGAGCGCGCGCGCTTTGACCGGATGCTGTCGTCCAAGGAAATCGGCACGCTGATTCAGGCGATGGGCACCGGCATCGGCCGCGACGACTTCAACCTCGAAAAGCTGCGCTACCACAAGATCGTCATCATGACCGACGCTGACGTGGACGGCGCGCACATCCGCACGCTGCTGCTCACCTTCTTCTACCGCCAGATGCCCGAGATCATCGAGGCCGGGCACCTCTTCATCGCCCAGCCGCCGCTGTACAAGGCGACCAAGGGCCGTTCGGAAGTGTATCTGAAGGATGATGCCGCGCTCGACGATTATCTGGTTGAGGCGGGCGTAGGCGGCAATCGGCTGGAGACTGCTGACGGGCCACGCTTCGGCGATGACCTTGCCGGGCTGGTCGATCATGCCCGCCGCATGAAGACGCTGATGCGCTACGTCCCGCGCCGCTATGATTCCTCGATCATCGAAGCGCTGGCGCTGGGCCGTGCGCTCGATCCCGAAGCGACGCGCGAGCAGCGCGCCGAGCGGCTGGCGGCAGTGACGCAGCGGCTCGACCTGACCGATTCCGATGCGCGCTGGACCGCGCGGGTGACCGAGGATGGCGGGTTCCACTTCGAGCGCTGGTGGCGCGGCGTGACCGACCATCACATCATCGAAGCCGCGTTCCTGATCTCTGCCGAGGGGCGCAAGCTCCACACGCTCGCCGCCGAACAAGCGGACAGCTACGCACAGGTCGCCAAGCTCGTTTCGGCAAAGGCAGCGCAGGCGGAGGACGCTGCTCCCGTCACCGAGGGCGACGAAGATCTCCCCGTCGCTGCGGCGAAGGGCGAGACGCTGGTCGCGCGGCCGAGCGAATTACTCGACGCGATCCTTGCCTCGGGCCGCAAGGGCCTGTCGATCCAGCGCTACAAGGGGCTGGGCGAGATGAATGCCGAACAGCTGTGGGAAACCACGCTCGACCCGTCGAACCGGTCGATGCTGGTGGTACAGGTCGATCAGGCCGATGTGGCGGACGAGATCTTCACCCGACTGATGGGCGACGTGGTCGAACCGCGCCGCGAATTCATCCAGGAAAACGCGCTCAGCGTCGCCAATCTCGACGTTTGATCGCAGAATCCAAACAGCGCGGCGCTGGACGGATTGCCGTCCGGCGCCGTCTCTGTTTCACAGCCGGTCCGAACGAGGGGCCGGGACATGCGGGGATTCATTGCTGGCAGTTTGCTGATCGCCGCCGCGCCCGTCGCGGCGCAGGATGCTGCGCCGGCCGCCCCTGCCCCCGCATCCAGCGTGCTCGCGAGCGGCATGGCCAGCTTCTATGGCGACGCCCATGCCGGCAACCGCACCGCCAGCGGTGAACGCTTCGACCCCGACGGGATGACCGCCGCCCATCGCAGCCTGCCCTTCGGCACCAGGCTGCGGGTGACCGATCCGTCGACCGGGCGCAGCGTGATCGTCCGCGTCAACGACCGCGGACCGTTTCACAAGAGCCGCATTCTCGACCTGTCCGAAGCCGCCGCGCGCGAGCTGGGCATCGTCCGCCGCGGCCGCGCGGTGGTCGAGATTGCGCTGGCGGGTACTGCGGAAGCCACCACCGCCGAGTAATTCCCGTTTCGGGTACGTAAGGTCCATGCTATCGTCGTACCGGGAGGTCCGATGCCATGTCCCTGTTGCTGCTTGCCCTCGCATTCCAGTCCGGTGCCGACGATGCCGCGATTCGCACCTATCGTGAAAAGACGCGCGCCGCGATTCCCTGTCAGAAAACCGACGATCCCGATGAGGTGACGATCTGCGCGATGCGCGAAGCGGACAAGAAGTACCGCGTCCCGTTCGTCACCCCCCGCGCGGTCGACAACCGGCCGGCCGAGACGGCACGGGTGCTGGAGGACACGATGTTCCAGTGCGGCGTGTCCGGCCCGTTCCTCACACAATGCGGCGGGATGGTCGGCGTGACGGCCAGTGTCGGGTTCGACGGCAAGGTGGTGCGCAAGCGCGAACCCGCCCCGTAACGCCCTTCTCACTCGCCGAGAATATGCATCCACATCGGCTCGCCCGCGAGGCTTTGTGACCCGCGCAGCTTCTCCAGTGCCTGGGCGACACAGCGCTCCGGCCCCTCATGCGTCACGATCGCCAGCAGCACGCTGCCATCCGCGATCGCGCCACGCTGGATCAGCGATTCGATCGACACGCCCGCATCGCGCATCGCCGCCGCGATCTCCGCGAGCACGCCGACCTTGTCGGGCACGGTGAAGCGCAGATAGGCGCGGCTGCGGCGCTCTCCGGTGGGGGCGGCGGGTTCCTTGGCTAGGCTGGCAGCCGGCATCGCATAGGGCGGGCCGAATTCGGTCCGCGCGATGTCGATCAGGTCGGCGACCACGGCGCTTGCGGTCGGACCGTCGCCGGCACCTGCACCCTGGAACAACAGGCGGCCGACAAAATTGCCTTCGGCCACCACTGCGTTGGTCGCGCCGGTGACGTGCGCGAGCGGATGGGCGAGCGGGACGAGATGCGGGTGGACGCGCTGGAACAGTCCGTCGCCGTTCAGATCGGCAATGCCGAGCAGGCGGATGCGATAGCCCAGCGCCGCCGCTTCGGCGATATCGGCGGCGAGCAGGTTACGAATGCCGCCGATCGCGACATCGCCAAACGCCGGCTGGGTGCCAAAGGCGAGGCTGGCGAGGATCGAGAGCTTGTGCGCGGCGTCGACGCCATCGATGTCGAAGCTCGGGTCCGCCTCGGCAAAGCCCTTGGCCTGCGCCTCGGCCAGCACTTCGGCGAAGTCGCGGCCTTCGGCCTCCATCTTGGACAGGATGAAATTGCAGGTGCCGTTGAGGATGCCATAGACGCGGTCGATCACATTCGCCGCCGCACCCTCGCGCAGCCCCTTGATCACCGGAACGCCACCCGCGACCGCCGCCTCGAACTTCATTGGCGTGTCAGCCTGTTCGGCAACATGGGCGAGTTCGAGACCATGATGCGCGATCATCGCCTTGTTGGCGGTAACCAGCCCCTTGCCCGCAGCCAGCGTTGCGCGGGCGAGCGCAAGCGCCGGGCCATCCGACCCACCGATCAGCTCGACCACGACATCCGCGCGGGGATGCTGGGCGAGATCGCGCATGTCGTCGACCCAGTCGAACCGGGTGATATCGACACCGCGATCCTTGGTCCGGTCGCGCGCGGACACCGCGACGATCTCGATCGGCCGCCCCGCGCGCCGCGCGATCAGATCGGCATTGGCGTCGATCAGACGAATGACGCCCGCGCCCACCGTGCCAAGGCCAGCCAGTGCAACGCGGAGCGGTTCAGTCATGTCTTCATCCCTGTAAGCGGCAACGGCCCGGGCATCGCCCGAGCCGACTGTGCCGCCCATACCCCCCTCCCTTGCCGGGAGGGGAGATATTTTTTCTATTTCTTCGTCAGACCGATCTCGGCCAGTCGTTCGGCGAGATAGTCGTGCGCGGTGATCGACGGCTCGCGCTCGGGGTTCTGCGCGGTCACCGTCTGCGGCAGCGCCTTGATCAGGAAATCGGGCGCGGGGTGGAGGAAGAACGGCATCGAATAACGCGAATGGCCGCGCCGCTCGACCGGCGGGTTGACCACGCGGTGCGTGGTCGACGGCAGGACATGGTTGGTCAGCCGCTGCAGCATGTCGCCGACATTGACGACCAGCGCGCCTTCGGGCGGCTTGACCGACAACCATTCGCCATCCTTGTCGAGCAGTTCGAGACCAGCCTCTTCCGCGCCGAGCAACAAAGTGATGAGGTTGATGTCCTCATGCGCGCCGGCGCGCACGTTCGGCGCATCTTCGGTCACCGGCGGATAGTGAAGCAGGCGCAGCACCGAATTGCCGTCGGCCACCGCATGATCGAACCAGTCGGGTGCAAGGCCGAGATGAACAGCGATCGCCGAGAGCAGCTTGTCGCCAGCCGTGTCGAATGCTGCGAACAGCTCGATAAATGTCTCGCGGAAGCCTTCGGGCTGGTCGGGCCAGATATTGGGCGCCATCAGTTCCGAGAAACGATGGCCCGCCGCCAGCTCGCGGCCGATATGCCAGAATTCCTTCAGGTCGACATGAGTCGCGCCCTTGGCGATCTCGGTCTTGAACGGGGTATAGCCGCGCGCGCCGCCGCCGCCGGCGACGAAATAGCTGCGCTTCACATCCTCGGGCAGGTCGAAAAACGCCTTGGTCATCGCCCAGGCGCGATCGACCAGATCCTGCGGGATGCCGTGATCGGCGACCATCGCAAAGCCGAACCGCTCGAACGAGCCACCCAATGCGGCGGCAAATCCCTGCGGGTCGCTGGCCTGATCGGCGAGGCTGACGAGCGGGACCTGGGCGAGAATGGTATCGGGCATTTCAAGCGACTCCGGGAAACGATTCCGTTTCAGATAGTCGCTTGCGTCACGAACGAACAGAGGCGGGAAATCCCGGATTGAAGGCGCGGGAGGGGCGCGGGTGCCGTGCGCCCCTCCCGCTGCGCCGTCCGCCTACGCGTGGACGGCGGGTCGGTGGACTAGTTTCCGGAGACGGTCAGCGTGCCGCGGCTCTTCGCGTCGCCCGTGCTGTCGATCTTGAGCGTGTAGGGGCTGCCCGACTTGGTCTTGCCGGTCAGTTCGTCGCGGTTGCCGGTGACGGTGAACCCCGCCCCTTCCATCTGCTCACGGAACCAGTCGCGCACGCGGGTCGCCTCGGCCGGCGCGTCGAAGGTGACGTTTACGCCGCCTGATTTGGTGCCGTCCTGCCGGTCATCGATATTGAGGCTGGCGACTGTCGCGCCGGGATAGAGCTTGACCCCGTCGACCTCGAAATTTTCCGCACCGATGTTGAACTTGGGCAGCTTGATCGAACCTTCGAACCCGGGGGCCTTGACCGATACCTTGCCGTCCTTGTCCGCTGCAGCGGTGACCGATCCATTGTCGCCCTGGATCGAAATGCTGGTCCCATCACCCTCTCCGCCACAGGCGGCGAGCGCGGCCGCGACCGGAAGCACAAGCCAGATAGGTTTCATCACAAACTCCACGCGTGTTATTTGAGCAATACACTATCGCGCTTTAGCGCACAGGTCAAATCCCGGGGGTGACGCTTTGGTTGCAATGCGGCATGGGCGGCGCATGGACGTGCGTACCCAGACTTCGCAAGCCGCGGCGCCGGAAAACCGGTCTCCCATCCCGATGGGTGAATTCGTGGCCCTGATCGCATCGATCATGGCGCTGACTGCGCTCGGCATCGATTCGATGCTGCCTGCCCTGCCAGCGATTGCCGATCAGCTG
Source organism: uncultured Alphaproteobacteria bacterium (assembly GCA_942493255.1). Taxonomy (GTDB): domain Bacteria; phylum Pseudomonadota; class Alphaproteobacteria; order Sphingomonadales; family Sphingomonadaceae; genus Sphingomonas. The sequence goes on from OW818683.1 coordinate 3,476,126, forward strand.
GGGGTGAGCGAGCCGAACCACCGCCAATATGTGATCACCGCCTTCATGCTGGGGTTCGCCTTCGCACAGCTGGTCCACGGCCCGCTTGCCGACCGCTTCGGGCGCAAGCCGGTGATCGGCGTCGCACTAGCATTCTATGTCGTGACCAACCTGATCGCGGCGAGCGCGAGCAGTTTCGAACTGCTGCTGGTCGCGCGCGCAGCGAGCGGCGCGGCGGTTGCCGCCGGACGCGTCGTTACCGTGGCGCTGGTGCGCGACTGTTTTCAGGGGCGCGCGATGGCGCGGGTGATGAGCCTTGCCTTCATGACCTTCATGATCGTCCCGGTCCTGGCGCCGGCCTGGGGCCAGCTGATGGTGATGATCTTCGGGTCGTGGCGGCTGATCTTTGGCGGAATCGGGATCGTGTCGGCGCTGGTGCTGACCTGGTTCCTGTGGCGGATGCCAGAGACGCTGGACCCGGCATCGGTCAACCGGCTCGACCTGCGCGAGATCTGGCGTGGCTATCGCATCATGTTCCGCGACCGCTGGGCGGTGGGATACACGTTCGCGACCGCTGCGATCTCCGGCTGCTTCTTCGCCTTCATCGGATCGATCCAGCAGATCGTGTACGACGTGTTCAAGCGCCCCGAACTGCTGACGGTCGTGTTCGCGTCGATCGCCGGGCTGATGGCAGCGAGCGCCTTTGCCAATTCGCGGCTGGTGATGCGGTTCGGGATGCGCTTCCTGTCGCACCTTGCCATCGTCGTGACGACGTTGCTCGCCGCGATCCACCTTGCGATCATCCTGTTCTACGGGGAGACCTTGTGGATCTTCATCGTGCTGCAGGCGCCGATGATGGCCGCAATGGGCCTCGCCAATTCCAATTTCTCTGCCATGGCGATGGAGAATATGGGCGAGATCGCCGGGCGCGCGTCGAGCCTTCAGGGCTTTATCTCGACGCTGGGTGCCGCAGTGATGGGCGCGGTAATCGGCCAGTCGTTCGATGGGACGACCGTTCCGCTCTATATCGGCTTCACCACGCTCGGCCTGACGGCGCTGGCGATCGTCTTTGTGACCGAGCGCGGCAGGTTGTTTCGCCGTAACTGAAGGCGTCCGTCGCACGGCACGGAACTACCCGACCCTGCCCGCCGTTCGCGTCTCCAGTAGAATGGAGGAGATGGCGATGGGTGGTCACCAGGTGCAAGGTCATGGAACCGGCGACGACGGCTATGACGAAGACGGCTATGACGAAAGCCAGCGCGCAGAGATTCTGGAGGCGACGGTCGGGGGCCCCGGCAATGGCACGCTGCTGACGGATCTGACCCCCGACCTCGGCGCGGATGTCGATGCCGAGGAGGAAGAGGACGAGATCCTGATGGTCGCGGACGAGACCGCCGATGAAGCGATCGGCGATCCCGACGAAGACGACGACGCGATCGAGGACTCGGTTCAGACGGAGTTCGACACTGGCGAGATCGATGAAGACGATCTCGACGATCCTGAGGCGGCGGCGCTCAATCCGTAACGCCGCGATTTGACCGGGGCGCAGCGCTTCTGCGCCCCGAGACTCCCCCGCACGATTCAGCTTGCCACGGGCGTTAAATATGCCATGATACATCATCTCTTATTGAGAGGAGGTATCGATGCCCCGTGCACTTGCCTATAGCCGCGCCAGCGAAGACGAACCGTTCAGCGCGCTCAACATCACCCCGTTGATTGACGTCATGCTGGTGTTGCTGATCATGTTGATCGTCACCATCCCCACCGCGACGCACAAGGTTGCGGTGGATTTGCCGCAGGGGGACAGCAAAGCGCTCCCCGCCCTGCCCCATCAGCTCGACATCACCGCCGACGGATCGCTGCTGTGGGACGGCGCGCGCATTTCCGACGCCCAGCTCCCCGCGTTGCTCAAGGCGCAGGTTGCCGCCGACACGGCGCTGCTGGTCAAGACCGACGAAGCGGCCCGCTATGCGCGGTTCGACGCGATCCTCGCGCAGGTGAAGCGCGCCGGCGTCAGCAAGCTCGCGTTTGTCGGGCATGAGCAGATGAAAATCGACTGAGCTCCCTCGCAGGAGGATCGTGCCGCCGACGCTTCCACGGCCCGCGATCCTCCTCTATCCCGCCCGGATGAAGCGCTTCACCCGCACGATCACCGCCGCGCCCGAAGACATTGACGAGCTGGGCCATGTCAACAACGCGGTCTGGGTCCGCTGGATTCAGGATGTGGCGGTAGCGCACTGGGCCGCCGTCGCCCCGCCCGAGCATCGCGACGCCTATGTCTGGGTCGTGACGCGACACGAGATCGACTATCGCGGCAATGTGGTGGCGGGCGAAACGGTGACCGCCGAGACCTGGGTGCCGGAGCCGCCCAAGGGCGCGCGCTTCGACCGCCATATGCGCTTCACCGGTGCCGATGGGCGGGTGAAGGTGGAGGCGGTGTCGACCTGGGCGATGATCGACCGCACCACCGGGCGGCTGGTGCGGGTGCGGCCCGAGATCGCCGCCCCGTTTATGGGCGATGCCTAGCCCGAATTGCGCAGCGCGGTTGCGATCGCGTTGATCGACAGCAGGATGCCCTGTTCGATCTTGGGATCGGTTTCGCCCGCGCGGTGACGCTTGAGCAGTTCGACCTGGAGCAGGTTGAGCGGCTCGATATAGGGCAGCCGCAGCTTGATCGAGGTTTCGAGCGCCGGGTGCTTTTCGAGCAGCCGCGTCTGGCGCGTCACCTCCAGCAGCTGGTCATGAGTCGTGCGCCAGCCGTCACGGATGCCACCGAAGATCCCGTCGGCGAGCGCGCGATCCTCAACCAGCGCGGCGTAGCGCTCGGCAATGCCCATGTCAGACTTGGCCAGCACCATTTCCATGTTCGCCAGCGTCGAGGCGAACAGCGGCCAGCCCGCCGCCATTTCGCGCAGCAAACCGCGATCGGGGAAGTCGGCAAGCGCATGGCCGACGCCGTACCAGCCGGGCAGCATCACCCGCGCCTGCGCCCAGCTGAACACCCACGGAATCGCGCGCAAATCCTCGATCGCATCGCTCTTCTTGCGGCTCGCCGGGCGGCTGCCGATCTTGAGGCCGGCAATCTCGGCGATCGGGGTTAGCTGGCGGAAGAAGGTGGTGAAGCCGTCGGTGCCATAGACGAGGTCGCGATACGCCTTGAACGCGGTGGTCGAGAGCTGCTCCATCGCGCCTTCGAACCGCGCGGCGTCGGCGTCCGACAGGCGTTGCGGCTCCAGGCTGGCCAGCAACGTTGCCGACGCCATTGCTTCGAGATTGGTCTGCGCGCTTTCCCGCGTGCCGTATTTCGCCGCGATCACCTCACCCTGTTCGGTGATGCGGATGCGGCCCTGCACCGTGCCGGGGGGCTGCGCCTGAATCGCGGCGAACGACGACCCACCGCCGCGCCCAACCGCGCCGCCGCGGCCATGGAACAGCTGCATGCCGACCCCGGCTTCCTCGAACACCGGGCGCAGCGCGGTCGATCCCTTGCTGAGCCCCCAGGTCGAGGTCAGGTAACCGCCGTCCTTGTTCGAATCGGAATAGCCGATCATCACTTCCTGATGCCCGCGCTTGCCCGCAATGGCTGCGACCTCGGGCAGCGCGAACCAGGCGCGCATGATGTCGGGCCCGGCGTCGAGATCGCCGATCGTTTCGAACAGCGGCACCGCCATGATGTGCGCGACCGCCGGTTCGCCGGGGATATACAGACCGGCTTCCTTGAGCAGGACATGCACTTCGAGCAGGTCCGACACCGACTGCGCCATCGACACGATATACTGGCTGATCGCCGCGCGGCCGTAGCGGGCGTGGACCTCCGCCGCGGCATTGACGATGGCGAGTTCCGACGCGGTCTCGTCCGAATAGCTCGTATAGCGGCTGGTCAGCGGGCGCGGGCTGGCGAGTTCGCGGCGGAGCAGCGCGATGCGCGCGTCTTCGTCGAGCGCGGTGTAATCGGCCTCGACCCCGGCGACCTTGAGCAGTTCGGCAACGACGCGCTCATGCACCGCGCTGTTCTGGCGCATGTCGAGCGTGGCGAGGTGGAAGCCGAAGATATCGACGGCGCGGATCAGGCGGCCAAGCGACCCGCTCGACGCCAGCGTTTCGCCACCCTGCGCGGCCAGCCCCTTGGCGATCGCCGACAGGTCGGCGCGGAACGCTGCCGGATCGCCATAGCGCTCGCCCTTCAGCGCGCCCGGACGCGACGGCGCCTTGCCGGTCAGGTCGCGATAGGTCGCGGCAAGGCGCGCATAGATGCCAGAAATCGCGCGGCGATAGGGCTCGTCACTGCGGCTCGCGGCATCGTCGCCGCTGGCATCGGCCAGCGCCTGAACGCCGGCATCGATCTGCGCATGATGCGCCGAGATCGAGATTTCGGCGCCGAGCGCGTGAACGGCGTCGAGATAGTAAGCGAGCACCGTTTCCGCCGAGCGCGCCATGGTGAGGCGCATCGAATCGGCGGTGACGAACGGGTTGCCGTCGCGGTCGCCGCCGATCCAGTTACCGGGGCGCAGAAATGCAGGAACGCGGCTGCCCAATGCGCGGTCCCAGCGGGCATAGAGCGCGGGCAGCGTCGGGAGGAATACGTCGCGCAGATACGACAGCGCATTCTCGATCTCGTCGGCGACATAGAGCCGTTCGAAGCGCAGCACGCGGGTCTGCCACAGCAATCCGACCTGCCGCACGATCGCCTCATCGACCAGATCGCCGTCCTGCGTTTCGGTGACCTCCTGATCCTTCAGGCGCATCAGTTCGGCGATGCGGTTGCGGTGATCGAGCATCGACTTGCGCCGCACCTCGGTCGGGTGCGCGGTCAGCACCGGGGCGACCAGCGCATCGGCGAGCAGCTCGGCGATCCGCTCGCGCCCGATGCCATGTTCCTTGAGCTTGGCAACCGCATGCTCGATGTCCGCGCCCGGTTCGGCGGCGATGCCCTGACGGTCTTCCGCGAGGTTGGCGAGCATCGAGAACAGCATGAAGCTGCGCACGAAATCGAGCGTCTCGTCGAGGCTGAGGCTGTCGAGGCCCGGATCGATCGAGTCCGCCCCGGCAATCCCGCGATGCCGGTCGACCGATGCCGAGCGGATATATTCGATGCGCCGGAACAGCGCGTCGCCGCCATAGGCGCGGATCACGTCGCCCAGAACGCGACCCAGGAAACGGACATCGGGATTGTTGGTGATCGGAGGTGCGCTAGCCATGCCGCGCGTGCTGCACTGCAAGATGGATCGCGTCAACGAGTCCGTAACGTCAGTTACCATTCCGGCGGCCATGCGAATTTTGCTGGCGATGACAGCGTTGGCGGGCATCGACAAGCCCTGCCCACCCCCCTATCGCCCCCCTCAATCAAGGTAGAAGAGGACAAGCCAGCCCCATGCAGACCGCCAGCCAGGTTCTCGACCGCGTACTCGTCCTCGAAATGGTCCGCGTGACCGAAGCCGCCGCCATCGCCGCATCGACGCTGACCGGGCGCGGCGACGAGAAGGCCGCCGATGCTGCCGCCGTGGAGGCGATGCGCGCCTCGCTCAACGAGCTGTACATGGACGGAACCGTCGTGATCGGTGAGGGCGAACGCGACGAGGCGCCGATGCTGTACATCGGCGAAAAGGTCGGATCGGCGCCGGGCAAGGGGCCAAAGATCGACATCGCGCTCGATCCGCTGGAGGGCACCACGATCTGCGCCAAGGCCGGCCCCAACAGCCTCGCCGTCCTCGCCATTGCCGAGGAAGGCAATCTGCTTAACGCCCCCGACGTTTACATGGACAAGATCGCGGTCGGCCCGGGCTATCCGCCCAATGTCATCGACCTCGACAAGTCCGTGACCGACAATATCTGCGCGATCGCGGCAGCAAAGGGTGTCGCGCCGCGCGATATCATTGCCTGTGTGCTCGATCGCCCGCGCCATGAAAAGCTGATCGCGGAGCTGCGTTCGCTCGGCTGCGGCGTGGTGCTGATCGGGGATGGCGACGTCGCCGGCGTGATCGCGACCACCGATCCCGACACGACCATCGACGTCTATATGGGTCAGGGCGGCGCACCCGAGGGCGTGCTGTCGTGCGCGGCGTTGCGCTGCGTCGGCGGCCAGTTCAAGGGGCGCCTGCTGTTCCGCAACGACGACGAGCGCGCCCGCGCCCGCAAATGGGGCATCACCGACCTCGACAAGCAATATGACCTGTCGGAACTGGCCAAGGGCGACTGCATCTTTGCCGCGACCGGCGTAACCGACGGCTCGCTGCTCGCCGGCGTCAAGCGCAAGAAGGGCAAGATGACGACCGAGAGCGTCGTGATGCGCGCCAGCAGCGGGACGGTACGCTGGGTCAAGGGCGAGCATCGCATCGATTGATGGGCGCGGGCGGGTCCGCCTCACTGATCGACGCCGCGTTGCTGGCGGTGCTGGCCGCCGCCTATCTCTGGTTCATCCGATCCGGCGCGCGCGGGACGGCCGCGCCTGATCGGATTGCGCGCTATCGACGCTGGATGACCTATGCGCCCGCCGCATTTGGAGGGAGCGCGCTACTCGTGCTCCTCGTAGCGGGCGACATCGCTGCGCTCGCCACTCTGCCCGCCGAATTCGTACCGCTGGTCGATGACGCGCGCCGAATCGCCGGGCTGGGCGACAATGTCGCGCACATCCAGATCGCGGTCCTCGCGGCGGTTCTCGGCAGTGCACTCATCGGCGTAGCGCTCGCCGCGTGGCGAAAGCGGAACGGGCGCGGCGCGCTGACTCCGCACGCGATGGCAGCGCTGGTGCCGCGCAATCGGACAGAGATTTGCTGGGCCGGATCGCTCGCCACGATCGCCGCGATCGTCGAGGAACTCTATTTCCGCCTCGCGCTGCCGCTGATCGTCGCCCGCCTGTCGGGTAGCGCGCTTGCCGCGATCGTGATCGCGACACTGATGTTCGCGCGGGCGCATCGGGGCTATGGCTGGCCGGGGATGGCGTTCGGGGTGTTCAGCGGCGCAACGCTTGCGCTGCTCTACCTCGCCACTGGCCAGCTGTGGTTCGCGATGCTGGCGCACGCGCTGCTCAACCTCAACGTGCTGGTGCTGAGGCCGATGCTCCTGCCCGTCAGTTCTTCAGACGCCAGCCGCTCTTGAAGATCCAGCCGATCACGGCGAGGCAAACCGCCAGGAACGCGGCGGTGAAGCCTAGGCTCACGCCGATCGCGACATCGCCCTTGTCGAAGAACGCCCAGCGGAAGCCGCTGACCAGATAGACGACCGGGTTGGCGAGGCTGACCGTGCGCCACGGCTCGGGCAGCATGTTGATCGTGTAGAATGCGCCGCCGAGGAACGTCAGCGGGGTTACGATCAGCGCTGGCACGAACGACAATTGCTCGAACCCCTTCGCCCAGATACCGATGATGAAGCCGAGCATCGAGAAGGTGACTGCGGTCAGCACCAGCATCGTCAGCATCATGAACGGATGCGCGATCGGAACGTCCACGAACGCCATCGCGGTGAACAGGATGATCAGGCCGATCGTGATCGACTTGGTCGCCGCCGCGCCGACATAGCCGATCACCATTTCCCACGCCGTCACCGGCGCGGATAGCAGTTCGTACACTGTCCCGGTGAACTTCGGAAAGTAGATACCGATCGACGCATTCGAGATCGACAGCTGCAACAGGTTCATCATGATCAGGCCGGGTACGATGAAGCTGCCGTACGAGACCCCGTCCAGCTCCTGCATCCGCGACCCGATCGCGCCGCCGAACACGACGAAGTAGAGCGCTGTGGTAATCACCGGCGTGACCAGGCTCTGCCACAAGGTCCGCAGCGCGCGCGCCATTTCGAAGCGATAGATCGCCCACACGCCGTGATGGTTGAATCCCTTCACGCCGCTTCCTCCCGCTTGGCCGCCACAAGGTCGACGAAGATGTCCTCAAGGCTCGACTTGGACGTGTCGAGATCCTTGAATGCGATATTGAGATCGGCGAGCTTGCGCAGCAGCGACGGGATGCCGGTCCGCTCCGCCTGCGCGTCGAACGTGTAGCGCAGCCGCGTCCCGTCGTCGGTCAGCGCCAAATTCCATTCGGCGAGATCGTGAGGAATGGTGTGCATCGGCTCGACCAGCGCGATGTCCATCTCGCGCTTGCCCAGCTTCTTCATCAGCACCGCCTTGTCCTCGACCAGCAGCAGTTCGCCCTTGTTGATTACCCCCACCCGGTCGGCCATTTCCTCGGCCTCCTCGATATAATGGGTGGTGAGAATGATCGTCACGCCGCGCTCGCGCAGCCGGTGGACCAGCTTCCACATGTCGCGGCGCAGTTCGACATCGACGCCTGCGGTCGGCTCGTCGAGGAACAGCACTTCCGGCTCATGCGCCAGCGCCTTGGCGATCAGCACGCGGCGCTTCATGCCGCCCGACAGTTCCATGATCTTGGAGTTGCGCTTGTCCCATAGCGACAGGTCCTTCAGCACCTGTTCGATATGCGCATCGTCGGCGGGGCGGCCGAACAGGCGGCGGCTGTAGCGGGTGGTGGCCAGCACGGTTTCGAACATGTCGACCGACAATTCCTGCGGCACCAGCCCGATCATCATCCGCGCGGCACGGGCTTCGGCAATCGCGTCATGCCCGCCGACGGTGATCGTGCCAGACGAGGGCGTCACGATGCCGCAGATGATGCTGATCAGCGTCGTCTTGCCCGCGCCATTCGGACCGAGCAGCGCGAAAATCTCGCCCTTGTTGATCTCGAGATCGACCGCGCCGAGCGCCTGATGCCCGGAGGCATAGGTCTTGCTGACGCCCCGGACGGAAAGTATCGGCTGCATGCATGGCCCCCGCATGTGGAGGGCGCCATCTAGGCACGGGACAAAGGCCGAACAAGGCCGGGCGGATTATTTCCCCCGGCGCCGCGCCGCTTCGACCGCCTGTTTCAGGACTTCATAGGGGACCATGCCCGAAATCACCTGATCGCCGACCACCCAGCTTGGCGTACCGGTGACGCCGAGCTTGCCGGCGGTGTCGAGGTTGCGGGCGACCTCAGCCTCGACGCGCTCACTGGCGATCGATTGTTGCGCGCGTGCGGTATCCAGCCCCGCCGACGCGGCGGCGGCATCGATCGACGCCTGGCTCAACTGGCCGCCCGAATAGAGCGCGGTGTGGAATGGCTTGAACTTGCCCTGTTCGGCGGCGGCGAGCCCCCAGCGCGCGGCGACGCGGCTGCCCTCGCTCAGCACCGGCAATTCGCGATAGACGACGCGGAGTTTCGGGTCCTCCGCCACCAGCCGCGCGACGATCGGCAAGCTGGCGCGGCAATAACCGCAGGCATAGTCCATCCACACCGATAGGGTGACGTCGCCCGAGGGATTGCCCTCCCACGCGCCCGCATAGGCGTCGAAGATTCCGGCGCGGTTGGCAGCGACCGCCTTGCCGCTTTCGCGTTCCTGCAGCCGCTTCATCGCCTCGGGCAGGATTTCGGGGTTTTCGAGAACATAGTCGCGCACGACCTGACCGATCGCCTTGTCGTCGCGCGCCGCGCCATCGGGCGTCAGCGCCTGCACACCGACCACGACCAGACCGCCGACCACGCCGGACAGCACGAGGGTGCCGGCCAGCGCCAGCGGGCTCTTCGCCAGTTTTTCGATCACTTGCGCTTCCTGTCCTGCATCATCGCTTGGCCCGCCATGACGATATCCTGCGCGCGAATCCAGTCGGGCGTGCCCTGCGTCAGTCCCGCCATCGCCGCCTGTGCGCTGGGAATGGCGCGGCCGAAGTCGCCCATCATGCTCGCCCGCTCGGCGGTGGCGAGCGCCGCGCGCGGACTGTCGCCCTTGCGCTCATACAGCATGCCGAGTTGATACCAGGCGAACGGGTTTTCCTTGTCGCGCACCACCGCCTGACGCAGCACCTTCTCCGCCTCGTCGAGATGCGTCGCATCCTCGGTCGCGAGCAGTGCGTGGCCAAAGCTGGTGGCGATCAGCGGCTGGAAATTGGTGCGCGTCGTCGCCTCACGCAACGGGGCCAGCGCATCGCGGGGCTTGCCGGATTCGAGCAGGATCTGCCCCTCCAGCTCAAGGAAATAGGGATTGTCCGGCTCGGCCCGGACCAGCGCCGCGGCCTCCCCCGCTGCTTCCTTGGGATAGCCGCTGAGGTGATAGGCATAGGCGCGGGCATAGCGCGCAGGGACCGTAACGTCGGTTGCCGGATAGCGGCGCAGCGTATCCTTGGGCTCGGCGACATAGCCGCGCAGCTTGGCCTGCACCCGCTTGAACCGCGCCTCGATCTGCGGATCGTTCGGCTTATTCCACGCCGGATCGGATTGAAGGTCGGCGGTCAGCGTCGCGATACGATCACCCGACATCGGGTGGCTCATCACATAGCTGGTGTCGCTGCCGCGCTTGAGGCCCCAGCGATATTCCTGCTGCTGCAGCTTCTTGAAGAAATCGAGCATGCCTCGCCCGCTGACGCCCGCGCCGGACAGGAACTTCACACCGGCGGCGTCGGTCGTCGCCTCCTGCGCGCGGCTGAAGGCGAGGAAATTGCCCATCGCTGCGCGCTGGCCCAACTGCATCAGGCCCATGCCCGCATCGGCCGATCCCGCCGCCATCGCCGCCGCGCCGAGCAAGAGGCTGAGGATCGTGATGCCGGTCGCACCCTTGCCCATCCGGTCGCCGAGCGGGACGTGGCCGCCGGTGATATGGCCGAGTTCGTGCGCGATCACGCCCTGCACCTCATTGGCGCTGGTCGCCGCGTCGAGCAGGCCGGAATGAAGATAGACCGTCTGCCCGCCCGCGACGAAGGCGTTGATCGACTGGTCGTTGATCAGGACGATGCGGACATTGGCGGGCGACAGGTTCGCCGCCTTGATGATGTCGCGCGACATGTCGGCGAGCAACGCTTCGCTCTCCGCGTCGCGCAGGATCGATTGGGCATAGGCCGGGCTGGTGACGCACAACAGCAGCAGCGCGAACAGGGATACAAGCCGCTTCATGCCGCCCATCATGGTGGTTTTTCCCCCGCGATCAACAGTCGGCATGACCAAGCGCGATTTGGCTGGGTTGGACCGGGCGCCATGAACCGGCGATGAAAAAAGGGCGGGAGCATCGGCCCCCGCCCCTGTTTTCGCGATCAGGCCCCGAAGGTGCGCTGCCACCAGCCGCCGCGCCGTGGCGCGCCGCTGTCGGCATTGGCATCGTCGGCGTCGCCATCGGTTGCTTCGGCTTCGGCTGCCACCGGGGTGGCGTCCGCCTCTGCAGGTGCCGCTTCCTCAGCGGGCTCGGCGACGACTGCCTCATCCGCCTTCTTGCGACGGCTGCGCTTGGGCTTGGCCGGCGCTTCCTCAGCGACCGGCGCCTCGACCGCCTCGACCACCACCGGTGTTTCGACCGGAGCGACTTCGGCGGCAGGAGCGTCCTCGCCCTTCTTGCGGCGGCTGCGCTTCGGCTTGGCGGGCGCTTCCTCGGCGACCGGAGCCTCGACCGGCGCGGCTTCGGCAACCGGCTCGGCGGCGTCCGCTACCGGCTCGGCATCCGCCTTCTTGCGGCGGCTGCGCTTGGGCTTGGCGGGCGCTTCTTCGGCGACCGGTTCGGGCTGCGGCGCATCGGCCTCGACCGAAGCGTCTTCGCCAACCTCGACCGCGCCGTCCTCGACAGCACCGTCCTCGCCAGCGCCATTGCCGCGACGACCGCCGCGACGGCCACGGCGACGGCGCTTGCGGCCCTCGCTCGATTCGTCGGCAACCGGTGCATCGGTGGCTGCTTCGACAGCGTCACCAGCGTCGCCGGCATCGCCATCCTCGTCCGCACCCTCGGCATCCGAATCCTGCTCGCCGTCGGCACCCTGCGCGCCTTCACCATCCTCACGACGGCCGCGACGACCACGACGGCGGCGGCGGCGCTTGCGGCCCTCACCCTCGGTCTCGGCGCGCTCGCTACGGTCGCGGCGCTCACGCGGGGCGCGGGCCTCGACCTGCTCTTCCTCTTCTTCTTCTTCTTCCTCATCGTCGATCTCCTCGACGATGTCCTCTTCGATCTCCTGGATCGCAGCAGCGAATTTCGGCGCGTGCGCGGGCGGCGGGCCGCTCGCCTCGACCGACATGCGCGCGCCTTCCAGCTCGCCATCCGACAGGATTTCGACGCGGACGCCGTAGCGATCCTCGATCTCGGCGATGTCGGCGCGCTTGTTGTTGAGGACGTAGAAGGCCGCTTCCTGGCTGCAGCGCAGCGTGATGTGCGACCCGCGACCGCGTGCGGCCTCATCCTCGATCAGGCGCAGCGCGGACAGGCCCGCCGACGATGCGGTGCGGACGAGCCCCGTGCCCTCGCAATGCGGGCACTGACGCGTCGACGCCTCGAGCACGCCGGTGCGCAGCCGCTGGCGGCTCATTTCCATGAGGCCGAACGCGCTGATCCGGCCGACCTGGATGCGGGCGCGATCGTTCTTCAGCGCCTCCTTCATCGCCTTCTCGACCTTCCGGACGTTGGACGAATGGTCCATGTCGATGAAGTCGATGACGACGAGGCCGGCCATGTCGCGCAGGCGCAGCTGGCGCGCGATCTCGTGCGCGGCTTCGAGGTTGGTGGCGGTTGCGGTCTGTTCGATCGAATGCTCGCGGGTCGAGCGGCCCGAGTTGATGTCGATCGACACCAGCGCCTCGGTCGGGTTGATCACCAGATAGCCGCCCGATTTGAGCTGTACCACAGGGTGGTACATCGCCGACAATTGCTCTTCGACCCCGGCGCGCTGGAACAGCGGCACGGCGTCGCTGTAGTGCTTTACCTTCTTGGCGTGGCTCGGCATCAGGAGCTTCATGAAGTCCTTGGCCTGACGATAGCCGTCATCGCCCTCGACGATCACCTCGTCGATATCCTTGTTGTAGATATCGCGGATCGCGCGCTTGATCAGGTCGCTGTCGCCATAGACCAAGGCGGGCGCGGAGGATTGCAGCGTGTTTTCGCGGATTTCGTCCCACAGCCGGGCGAGATAGTCGAAGTCGCGCTTGATCTCGGTCTTGGTGCGCTGGAGCCCGGCGGTGCGAACGATGCAGCCCATCGCCGCCGGCAGCTTCAGGTCGGAGATGAGCGTCTTGAGGCGCTTGCGGTCGGCGGCGTTGGAGATCTTGCGGCTGATGCCGCCGCCATGTGCGGTGTTGGGCATCAGCACGCAGTAACGGCCGGCGAGCGACAGATAGGTGGTCAGCGCCGCACCCTTGTTGCCGCGCTCCTCCTTCACGACCTGAACCAGCAGCACCTGACGGCGGCGGATCACGTCCTGGATCTTGTAGCGGCGGCGCAGGCTCATGCGACGCTGGCGCAGTGCCTCGACCTGATCGTCGCTGCCCTTGCGACCGCGACGGCGGCGGCCCTTGCCGCTGTCCTCACCCTCGCCTTCGGACTCGGACTCGCCGGTCTCGGCGCCGTCCTCATCCTCGTCGGACGGGCGTTCGAGCATCTCGAAATCGCCGTCCTCGTCGTCATGGTCGTCGCTGTCGTCAGCCTCACGCAGCGCGGCTTCTTCAGCCGCGTGCTCAGCCTCTTCGCGCAGCAGCGCGTCGCGGTCTTCCTTCGGGATCTGATAGTAATCGGGGTGGATTTCGCTGAACGCGAGGAAGCCGTGGCGATTGCCGCCATATTCGACGAACGCCGCCTGAAGCGACGGTTCGACGCGGGTTACCTTGGCGAGATAGATATTTCCTTTGAGCTGCTTGCGCTCGGCACTCTCGAAATCAAACTCCTCGATTCGATTTCCTTTGACGACGGCCACGCGGGTCTCTTCCCGGTGGCGTGCGTCGATCAGCATACGCATGGTCATTATATGGTCTCCGGGCGCGCCAGGCGGGTGTCAGCCGCGGCGCGCGAACAAGATTGCGCCCCGTCAAAATGGGGGCGCAGGGGTTTGGTGATGCCTCTGCTGCATTGGCACGGCCGGACCCGTGGGTGCCCGCCTCCGCCGCCTCGCGCGCGACCGCCTGAGCGGTGCGATGCGGGATGGACGGAAATTGCCTCATGCAGCGTCAACCTGAAATTACCGGGCCAAATGGGGCCGGCGATGGATACCGAATGACCCAGAGTTGGGCTCGGTCGGCACGATGCCTAGCATCGGTGTGGCCGCGCGGCAACATTTCGCGTGCGTACCGCAAATGCGGCCCGCGCCCGGCAACGCATTGCCGCGTTGCCGGCAAATAAATGCCGAATCCCAAATTAACCGCATGGCTTCACCGTGCCGGAAGGTGCCGGTGATTATCCCGGTCGCGTCAGGGAGACTTTATTTTGTGAGTACACGTGCATGCTTTTGGGCTGGACCCCCCCCAGCCCGGCGCGGCATATCGCCCGGGTGTCTTTTTTCCTTGCCCTCCTCGCCGGCTTTTTAAACGGCGCGCCGAGTTGGGCCGGGACCATACGTGCCATCGACGTGCAGTCGAACCGGATCGTGATCCAGTTCGACGAACGGGTCGCCGGCGCCAGTAGCTTCGTCCTTGCGGGTCCGAACCGGATCGCGCTGGACCTGATGGGTGCGCGCCCCGGTGCGGCACCCGACCTTGAGCGCGGTCCGGTCGCTTCAGTGCGGCAGGCGGCGCAGGGCGATGGCGCGCGCGTCGTGTTCGACCTGGCGCGTCCGGCGATCGTCACCGACGGCAAGTTCGGCGCGGACGGATCGACGCTGACGCTGGAGCTGCGCACGGTGGACGAAGCGCGCTTCGCCCGCGCCGCAGCGGAAGGGCGGCTGAGCTTCCTCCCGCCGTTCAGCTTCGTGCGCGCATCGAGCCGGCACAGCTATAGCGTGTCGGTGCCGGTCCCGCCCAAGCCGATGCCGTTTGCGATGCCGCGCATCTATGGTGCGGACGATGATCGCCCGCTGGTGGTGATCGATCCCGGCCATGGCGGGCACGACCCCGGCGCGATCTCGGCTGACGGCATTCAGGAAAAGGAACTGGCGCTCAAGATCGCCAAGGCGATCCGCGACGAACTGGTTTCATCGGGCCGGGTGCGGGTGGCGCTGACCCGTGAGGATGACCGCTATCTGCTGCACCGCGACCGGTTCGAGATCGCGCGGACATTGGGCGCGGCGTTGTTCATCTCGGTCCATTGCGACGCGGCGCTGCACGCCGGGGCGAGTGGCGCGACCGTCTATACCCTGTCCGAAGTCGCGTCCGACAAGGAAGCGGCACGGCTGGCTGCGCGCGAAAACAAGTCGGATGTGATTGCCGGGATCGATCTGGCCGGGCAGAATCGCGACGTGTCGTCGATCCTGATCGACCTGACCCAGCGCGAGACGATGAACGCGTCGGCGGCGTTTGCCCGCCTGCTGGGGCGCGAGGCGCAGGGTCTGATCCCGGTCAAGGACAACCCGCACCGCATGGCATCGCTGCTGGTGCTCAAGGCGCCGGACATGCCGTCGATCCTGTTCGAGGCGGGCTATATCTCCAACGCCGGCGACGTCGCGCTGCTCAACACCGGTGAGGGCCGCAAACGCGTGGCGCGAAGTGTCGAGCGTGCGGTGGCGATCCACTTCGCCACGCGGATGGCGGCGCGGTAGCGATAATCCTCCCCCGCAAGGGGGAGGATAGATTTGCGGACCTCGCCGCCCCCTCACCCCGTCGCATCCCCCGCTGGCAAGGCGGCGATATCCTGCTAAACCCCGCGCGCAATGGCGGACCAGACCCAACCCAATTTCGTGCTCAAGTTCACGCGTGAGGACGCAGGCGATCGCTTCGCGCGGATCCGCCGTAAGTGGTGGTTCAAGGTACTGGCGTGGCTCGCGCTGCTTGCGGGCCTTGGCACGATCGCGCTGTGGGCGCTGTTCCTGCGCGACCTGCCGTCGGTCGACAAGCTGCGCAGCTATGAGCCGCCGCTGCCGACCAATATCCGCGCCGGCGACGGGACGCCGCTGCGCAGCTATGCCCGCGACCGCCGGGTCGAACTGTCGTTCGAGGAATATCCCAAGCTGATGGTCGGCGCGTTCCTCTCCGCCGAGGACAAGACCTTTTTCCAGCATAGCGGTGTCGATTATCCGGGGCTGGTGCGCGCGGCCTGGCAGGGGCTGACCAGCGGCGAAACGCCGCGCGGGACATCGACGATCACGCAACAGGTGGCAAAGAACCTGCTGCTGACCAACGAGGTCAGCTATGTCCGCAAGGCGCGCGAGGCGATCCTTGCGTTCCGCATCGAAAATTCGCTGTCCAAGGAACAGATCCTCGAACTCTACCTCAATCAGATCGCGCTTGGTCGCAACGCGTTCGGGGTCGAGGCGGCGGCCAATGCCTATTTCGACAAGAGCGTCGGCGAACTCACGATTCCGCAATTCGCCTATCTCGCGATCCTGCCCAAGGGTCCGAGCAACTATATGCCCGAGCGGCACGAGGCGCGCGCGATCGAGCGGCGCAACTGGGTGCTCGGGCAGATGCTCGAAAACGGCTATATCGATGCGGCACAGCATAGCGCCGCCATCGCAGCACCGCTGGGCGCGGTCCCGCGCAAGACGCCCAAGTCGGACCCGCTTGGCGGCTATTTCATCGAAGAAGTGCGCCGCCAGCTGATCGACCGCTTCGGCGACGAAGAGCAAGACGGCCCGTACAGCGTCTATGCTGGCGGGCTGTGGGTCCGCACCTCGTTCGACCCCGAGCTGCAAAAGGCGGCGCAGAAAGCACTGCGCGACGGTCTGATCCGCTATGATCGCGGGCGTGGCTGGGCCGGGCCGATGCGCGAAAAGCCGTTCGAGGGCGATGGCTGGCGCAGCGCGCTGCTCAACGAGAATATCGACCTCGATTATGAGGATTGGCGCGCCGCGATCGTCATTTCCAAGAGCGCCGGCAGCGCCGAGATCGGCTTCAGCAACGGCACGACCGGCGTGTTGCCGCGTGGCGCGGCGCAGACGCCGGTGCGCGGCAAGGGCGGCACCGCCTTCGCCGCGCTGAAGTCCGGCGACGTGATCGTCGTCGCGCGCGAGGGCGGCGTGTTCGCCCTGCGGAGCGATTCCCAAGATTTCGGGCGGCATGGTCGTCGAAGATCCGCACACGGGCCGCGTCCTCGCGATGCAGGGCGGGTTCGATCAGCGACGCCTCAGGTTCAACCGCGCGACCCAGGCCGCAGCGCCAGCCCGGTTCGACGATCAAGCCGTTCGTCTATGCCGCCGCGCTTGATACCGGGATGACGCCGGCCTCGATCATCGTCGACGGCCCGTTCTGCGTCTATCAGGGCGGCCGCGCTCGGCCAGAAATGCTTCCGCAACTTCGGCAATACCCGCGGGGCGGGACCGCGCAGACGATGCGCTGGGGCGTCGAACAGTCGCGCAACCTGATGACGGTGCAGGCGGCGAACCAGACCGGCATGGACAAGGTCGTCGACCTGATGCAGCGGATGGGCGTCAGCCAGCAGAAATATCCGCCCTATCTGTCCTATCGCGCTCGGCGCGGGCGAGACCACGGTGATGCGGATCGTCAACGCCTATTCGATGCTCGCCAATCAGGGCCGCCAGCTCACCCCTACCCTTATCGACTATGTCCAGGATCGACGCGGCAAGGTGATCTTCCGCGCCGATCCGCGGCTGTGCGAAGGCTGCAACGCGCCCGACTGGAACGGCAAGCCGATGCCGCGCCCGCCGGTCCGCGCCAAGCAGGTGATGGACCCGATGACCGCCTATCAGGTGGTCCACATTCTCGAAGGCGTCGTCCAGCGCGGCACCGCAGTCTCGTTGCGCGATCTCGACCGGCCGATGTTCGGCAAGACCGGCACCACCTCCGGCCCGACCAACGTCTGGTTCGTCGGCGGATCGCCCGATCTCGTCGCGGGCATGTATATGGGCTATGACACGCCGGTGAATCTGGGCGGCTATGCCCAGGGCGGCACGATCGCCGCGCCGATCTTCAAGGCGTTTGCGCAAAAGGCGCTGGAGAAGGAGGATGTCCTGCCCTTCACCGCTCCTGCCGGCGTCCGCATGGTCCGCATCGACCGCACCACCGGCAAGCGCGTATTCGGCGCCTGGCCGGGCACCGACCCCAAGGGCGCGGTGATCTGGGAAGCGTTCAAGCCCGAAAGCGAACCACGCAGCCGCAGCCGCCGCGACGAGGAAGCGCCCAAGGCCGAGGTGAAGAAGAAGGCCGTGCAGCGCGAGCAGCGCGACAGCGACTTCTTGCAACGCGAGGGTGGAATCTACTAGGCCCGCGCGCCTGCACAGGCCGTATTCCGGCGCAGACTATTTGAAAGGTTTCCCAATGCGCGCCGAAGCGCAGGCATATGCCGACAAGATCAACGCCGCGCTCGCACTGCTGCGCCGCTTCATCGACTGGGACAAGGCGCTGCGCCGGCTCGACGAGCTGAACGCGCGCGTCGAGGACCCGACCCTGTGGGACAAGCCCCGCGAGGCGCAGGAGGTGATGCGCGAGCGCCGCCGTCTGGACGAATCGATCACCGCAACCCGCGCGATCGAGCGCGAGCTGGCCGAAATTGCCGAGCTGATCGAGATGGCCGAGGCTGAGGGCGATGAGGAAATGGCGGTCGAGGGCACGCAGGGCCTCGCCGCGCTCGCCGAGCGCGCCGAGCAGGATAAGGTGAAAGCGCTGCTGTCGGGCGAAGCCGACGCCAACGACACCTATCTCGAAGTGCATTCGGGCGCAGGCGGCACCGAGAGCCAGGATTGGGCCGAAATGCTCCAGCGCATGTATTCGCGCTGGGCCGAGCGCCATGGATTCAAGGTCGAACTGGTCGATTATCACGCCGGCGAACAGGCCGGGATCAAGTCGGCGACCCTGCTGATCAAGGGCGAGAACGCCTATGGCTATGCCAAGACCGAGAGCGGCGTGCACCGGCTGGTCCGCATCTCGCCCTATGACAGCGCGGCGCGGCGGCACACCAGCTTCTCGTCGGTGTGGGTCTATCCGGTGATCGACGATTCGATCGAGATCGAGATCAACGAAAGCGACCTGAAGATCGACACCTATCGCGCGTCCGGCGCAGGCGGGCAGCACGTCAACACCACCGATTCGGCGGTGCGCATCACCCATCTGCCCACCAACATCGTCGTCCAGTGCCAGAACCAGCGTTCGCAGCACAAGAACAAGGCCGAGGCGATGAAGCAGCTCAAGGCGCGGCTCTACGAGGCCGAGCTGCAGAAACGCGAAGCCGAGGCCGCGCTCGGCACTTACTCGGCAAGACCGATATCGGCTGGGGCCACCAGATCCGCTCCTATGTCCTCCAGCCCTATCAGCTGGTGAAGGACCTGCGCACCGGGGTCACGTCCACGGCGCCGTCGGATGTGCTCGACGGGGCTCTCGACCCGTTCATGGCAGCTGCGCTATCACAGCGCGTGACCGGCGAAACGGTCGAGGTGGAGGACGTCGATTGAGACTGGCCGGCGCCGCGTTGTTCCTGACCCCGGCGCTGCTGATCGCCGGGTGTGACGAGACGCGCCCGCGCCCCGAGCCCGAACCGAGCGAAGAGCTGGCTTTCCCCGCCGCCGACCGTCCGGTCGCGCCGATCGTCTCGTCGCGCTGGTCCACCGAAGAAGCGCGCGACCGGCTGAACGAGGCCGATACGGTGATGAATCTGGCCGAGATTCGCCCGGGCACCACCGTTGCCGATATCGGCGCGGGCGAAGGCTATTACACCGTCCGCCTTGCCGCGCGGGTCGGTGCCAAGGGCCGGGTGCTGGCGCAGGACATCGTTCCCGAGGTTCGCGACGCGCTGGCGCAGCGTGTGGCGCGCGACCGGCTCGACAATGTCAGCGTGCGGCTGGGCGAGCCGGAGGATCCGAAGCTGCCCGACAACAGCTTCGACCGCGTGTTCATGGTGCACATGTATCACGAGATCGAATCGCCCTATGAATTTCTGTGGCGGATGCGTCCGTCGCTGCGCCGCGACGGGCTGGTCGTGGTGGTCGATGCGGATCGCGCGACCGAGAATCACGGCACGCCCCGCGCGCTGCTGAAGTGCGAGTTCGCTGCGGTCGGCTATACGCAGGTCGCGATTCGCGACATGCCTTCGGCCGGCGGGTATCTCGCGATGTTCAAGGCTGAGGGTCCGCGTCCCGAACCGTCTGCAATCCGCGCCTGCCCCAACCGCCCGAGCGGCAAGGCGAGCGGCAAACCGATGGGCGACGAGTAAGGGGCTTCTTTGTTTGCGGCACCGGCCCGCTCCCCCACCCGGCCACCCATAGAATACACTGTCGTTGGGTGGCCGGGTGGGGGAGCGGGCCGGCGCCGCGTTCAGCGCAGCTGAACCAAATTCAAAGCAAGCCGGCGGCGCGGAAGCTCCACGTCGCGCCGTCACGCCCCACCACGACATGATCGACCAGCCGTGCGTCCACCGCCGCGAACGCGCGGGCGAGGCGCGCGGTGACGTCGCGGTCGGCGCGGCTGGGCCAGGCCTCGCCCAGCGGGTGATTGTGCGCCATCACCACCCGCACCGCGTCGAGCAGCACCGCGTCGGCGACGATCCGGCGCAGCGGCAGGTCGACGGAGCCGGTGCAGGGCGACAGGATTTGCCGCGTGCCGAGCACAGCCCCGCGCGAATCGCAAAAGGCGAAGGTGGCGACCTCGCGCCGCTCATCGGCGATGTCCGCTGCAAGCCGGCTGGCCAGCGCGTCGGGGGGGGATTCCGGGGAGAAAACGGACGACGCGCCAGCCATGGGCAGAGCGTCGCGCGCCGCCGCTGCCGGGTCGAGCGCAACTCGGTCCGCCGTGGCGAGACTTAACACCAAAATGGTGCGACCGCGCTTGGCGGCCCCGGGACGCTCGGCTAGGCTCGCCGCATGCGGCAATATCTCGACCTGATGGAACGCGCGCTGCGCGACGGCGCGGTGCAGAATGACCGGACCGGCGTCGGCACGCGCAGCGTGTTCGGCCACCAAATGCGCTTCGACCTTGGCGAAGGCTTCCCGCTGCTGACGACCAAGAAGCTGCATATCCGGTCGATCTTCATCGAATTGCTGTGGTTCCTGCGCGGCGACACCAATGTGAAGTGGCTGCAGGATCGCCGGGTGAGCATCTGGAACGAATGGGCGAATGAGGCGGGCGATCTCGGCCCGGTCTATGGCAAGCAATGGCGCGACTGGGAGGCGCCGGATGGCCGCCATATCGACCAGATCAAGGAGCTGATCGACACGCTGAAGACCAGCCCCGCCTCGCGCCGCATGATCGTGTCGGCGTGGAATCCGGGCGAGCTGCACGCGATGGCGCTGGCCCCGTGCCATTGCCTGTTCCAGTGCCATGTTGCCAATGGCAAGCTGTCGCTGCAGCTGTATCAGCGCAGCGCCGACATCTTCCTTGGCGTCCCATTCAACATCGCGAGCTATGCGCTGCTGACCCATATGTTGGCGCAGCAATGCGACCTGGAGGTCGGCGAGTTCATCTGGACCGGGGGCGATTGCCACCTCTACTCGAACCATGTCGAGCAGGCCGAATTGCAACTGGCGCGCGCGCCCGGCCCGCTGCCCCGGCTGGAAATTCTACGCCGCCCGCCGACGATCGACGCCTATGAGTTCGAAGACTTCGCGCTGCACGACTATGTCGCACAGCCGCACATCAAGGCTGAGGTGGCGATCTGATTACGTTCCACCTCGCGCGTGCGGATAATGGCGTCATCGGGGTCGATGGCGACCTGCCCTGGCGGCTGCCTGCCGATTTGAAGCGCTTCAAGGCGCAGACCATGGGCAAGCCGATGGTGATGGGGCGCAAGACGTTCGAGAGCTTTCCCAGCCCCCTGCCCGGCCGCCGCCATATCGTCCTGACCCGCGATCCTGCGTGGCGCGCGGAGGGGGCGGAAGTGGTCCATTCGGTCGATGAGGCGCTAGCGCTGGCGGGCGAAGGCGATGTCGCGATCATCGGCGGGGCGGAGATCTTCGCGCTGTTCCTGCCGCTGGCGGAGCGGATCGAGCTGACCGAGGTGCATGTCGCGCCCGCGGGCGACGCGGTGGTGCCCGCGCTCGGCGCGGAGTGGCGCGAAGTGGCGCGCGAGGATCACGCCGCCGAGGGTGGAGCGCCCGGCGTACAGCTTCGTCACGCTGGAGCGCCTTCCCTGATTGTCACCCCGGCCTTGTGCCGGGGTCCACGGTGCCGCAAAACCCCAAGCGATCGGATGTGCGGCACGGTGGATGCCGGAACAGGTCCGGCATGACGAACTGGGGGAGAGTATCGTGAAAAAATGGCTGTGGGGCGCACTCGCCCTGATCGCGGTGGCGCTGGCCGCGTTCCTGATCCTTGCCCCCGGCATGATCGAACGCGGCATGAACAAGGTCGTCGCCACCAAACTCCCGACCGTCACCGACTCGACCCGCAAGCTCCACGCGACGCTGGAAATCGCGGACCTGCATGAGGACACGTTGCTGTGGAAACGCGATCTGCTCGACCGGGCGGATCGCGGCCATGTCGACCTGCCCCGGCTGATCGAGGGGAATGTCGCGCTGCAGGTCTTCTCGTCGGTGACCAAGACGCCGAAGGGGCAGAATTACGACGCCAACAGCGCCGAGACCGACAATATCACGATGCTGGCGGTGGCGCAGTTGCAGCCGCCGCGCACCTGGACCTCGCTGCTCGAACGGTCGCTCTATCACGCGCAGAAGCTGGAGCGCGCCGCTGAGCGGTCGGACGGGCGGCTGCATGTCATCCGCAGTCCCGAAGAACTCGATATCCTGCTCGCCGCGCGCGAATTGGGGCAGAAGGCGACGGGAGGGCTTCTCTCAATCGAGGGCCTGCAGAATATGGAGGGCAAGCTCGAGAATCTGGACCGGCTGCACGCCGCCGGCTTCCGCATGGCCGGGCTGGTGCACTTCTTCGATAATGAGATCGCCGGGTCGATGCATGGCGAGAACAAGGGTGGGCTGACCCCGCTCGGCCGCCAGACGATCGCGCGGATGGAACAGCTCGGCATGATCGTCGACATCGCACATTCGAGCCACGCGACCGTCGCCGAGGTGCTGAAGATCGCCAAGCGTCCCGTCGTGTCCAGCCATGGCGGGGTGCAGGCGGTGTGCAAGGTCAACCGCAACCTGTCTGACGCCGAGATTCGCGGGGTGGCGAAGACCGGCGGGGTGGTCGGCATCGGATACTGGGACGCAGCGATCTGTGGCACCGAACCGGAAAAGGTCGCCGCCGCGATCGCGCATGTCCGCGATCTGGTGGGGATCGACCATGTCGGGCTGGGGTCCGATTTCGACGGTGCGACGACGACCGGGTTCGATACGGCGCAGCTGGTTTATGTGACGCAGGCGCTGGTCGATCGCGGCTTTACGCCCGAGGAGATCGGCAAGGTGATGGGCGGCAATGTGCTGCGGGTGATCCGGGCGGGGATTGCGCCGCGCTAATTCCCCCCGTCCCCGCAGGGTAAGGATCCCGAACCGATTTGATTCCTTGCGTGCTGACCTTATAGCCCCCGCGCATGGAGCGGCTGGACGGAGCGGCTGCGGTCCCCGGGCATTTGCGCGGCGGGATCGTTGCGCTGGGGAATTTCGATGGCTTTCACCGCGGCCACCAGGCGGTGGTGGGCCGTGCCGTGGCGCGCGCGCGCGATGAAGGGCGTCCTGTCATCGTCGCGACGTTCGACCCGCATCCGGTGCGCCATTTCCGCCCCGATACCCCGCCCTTTCGCCTGACCACGCTCGACCAGCGTCAGGCGCTGTTCGCCGCAGCAGGTGCGGACGCGATGCTGGTGTTCCAGTTCGACGGCACGCTCGCGTCGCTTTCCGCGCGGGAGTTTGCGCAGCAGCGGCTGTGCGACCTGATCGGCGCGGGTGGCGTCGTCACGGGCGCGGACTTCACCTTTGGCAAGGGGCGCGACGGCAATGTCGCGGTGCTGGCGGAACTCGGCACGGAGCTAGGGTTCAGCGTCGACACCGTGGCGCCGGTCGCGGCGGAGGGTGAGGTCGTCTCGTCCAGCCGCATCCGCGACGCGCTACGCCAGGGTCAGCCGCGTGAGGCCGCCGCCCTGCTCACCCGCCCATTCGCGATCGAGGGCCTGGTCGAAGGTGGCGCGAAGCTGGGGCGCGAGCTCGGCTATCCCACCGCCAATATCCGGCTCGGCGCGTATCTGCGTCCGCGTTACGGCATCTATGCGGTGCGCGGGCGGCTAGCGGACGGCCGCGTGCTCGACGGCGTCGCCAATCTCGGCATCCGCCCGACGATCGACCCGCCGGTCGAGCTGCTCGAACCCTATTTCTTCGATTTCTCTGGCGATCTCTACGGCCAGAGCGTGGAGGTCCAGCTGATCGACTTCCTGCGCGACGAGGCGAAATATCACGATCTCGACACGCTGAAAGCGCAGATCGCACGCGATTGCGACGCGGCACGGGAAGCGCTGCGAATTACTTAGCCCCTCCCGGCTGATCGGGAGGGGCTTGGCGCTTTCACAGTTTCCCGCTTTCCTCTAATCGGCGCAGACCCATGACCGACACCAACGAACCCGCACGCGACTGGCGCGACACCGTCTTCCTGCCGAAGACCGACTTTCCGATGAAGGCCGGCCTTGCCGCCAAGGAGCCGGAAATCCTCGCGCGCTGGGCCAAGCTCGGCCTGTACGACCGGCTGCGCGAGCAGCGCGCCGGGCGTGAGCGCTTCATCCTGCATGATGGCCCGCCCTATGCGAATGGCGACATTCACATGGGCCATGCGATGAACAAGATCCTCAAGGACATCATCGTCCGATCGCAAAGCCTGATGGGCAAGGACGCACCCTATGTTCCCGGCTGGGACTGTCACGGCCTGCCGATCGAGTGGAAGATCGAGGAAGCCTATCGCGCCAAGAAGCTGAACAAGGACGAAGTGCCGGCGTCGGAATTCCGCGCCGAATGCCGCGCCTATGCCGAGAAATGGGTCGCGGTGCAGCGCGGGCAGTTCGAGCGGCTGGGCGTGATGGGCGATTGGGAAGACCCCTATCTCACCATGAAGTTCGACGCCGAGGCGACGATCGCGGGCGAATTGCTGAAGTTCGCGGAGTCGGGCCAGCTCTATCGTGGCGCCAAGCCAGTGATGTGGTCCCCGGTCGAAAAGACCGCGCTGGCCGAGGCCGAGGTCGAATATGAGGATGTGGTGTCGACGCAGATCGACGTCGCGTTCGAGATCGTCGAGGCGCCGAACGCGCCGGAACTGGTCGGCGCGCATGCGGTGATCTGGACGACCACGCCATGGACGATCCCGGTGAACCAGGCTTTGGCTTATGGGCCAGAGATTAAATACATACTCCATAGCTGCGACGAATGGGATTCGGCTGATTGGGGCAATGAGCCTTGGATGGCAGGCAAGTCTTGGGTTCCGGGCCGGAAGTATGTGGTTGCTGCTGACCTCGATTCTGAATTTCGAGTTCGCACCTTCGGCGGTCATCGCACTCGCTATCACGAGGTGCAGGGGGGACGGGAGTTTCTCGGAGCTGCTTTTGACGGTGCCACCGCCCGCCACCCGATGCACCATCTCGGCGGCTTCTTCGCCAAGCCGCGTCCGTTCCTGGCGGGCGAGTTCGTCACTACCGACGCCGGTACCGGCCTCGTCCATATGGCGCCCGATCATGGCGAGGACGATTTCCTGCTGTGCAAGGCGCATGGCATCGAACCGGTGTTCGCGGTCGATGGCGCGGGCATGTACCGCGCCGACTGGGCGTGGCTGGGCGGTCAGGGATCGGTGATCAACAAGAAGTTCGTCGCAGCCGACGGGCCGATCTGCACCGATTTGCGCGAAGCGGGCGCGCTGCTCGCCGCGTCGGACGATTTCCCGCACAGCTATCCGCATAGCTGGCGGTCGAAGGCGAAGATCATCTTCCGCGCGACGCCGCAGTGGTTCATTCCGATGGATGGGAGCCGCTCATCCGTCGCTCCGGCGCAGGCCGGGGCCGCTGCGACAAGCGCGGGGGATGAGCCTCTCGCGACCCCGGCCTCCGCCGGGGCGACGGGAAGGGATGTCGCGGCGGAACTGCCCGGCTTTGCCGCGCCGGCCGGGTTCGGGCCGGTCGTCAATCCGTCCAACGCCCCCACCCTGCGCAACCTCGCGCTCGACGCGATCGAGCGGACGCGCTGGGTGCCCGAGCGCAGCCAGAACCGCATCCGGTCGATGGTCGAAGGCCGCCCGGACTGGGTGATCAGCCGCCAGCGCGCCTGGGGCGTGCCGATCCCGCTTTATGTGCATCGCCAGAGCGGCGATTATCTGCGCGACGAAGGCGTCAATGCCCGCATCCTCGACGCCTTCCGTGCCGGGGGCGCGGATGCGTGGTTTGGGGCGGATCATCAGGCGCTGCTGGGGCGGGACCATGACCTCGCCGATTATGAGGTGGTCAACGACATCCTCGACGTGTGGTTCGACTCAGGTTCGACCCACAGCTTCGTGGTCGAGGCGCGCTATGGCGAAGGCGTTCGCGCCAACCTGTACCTCGAAGGGTCGGACCAGCATCGCGGCTGGTTCCAGTCGTCGCTGCTGGAGAGCGCGGGGACGCGCGGGCGTGCGCCCTATGACGCGGTGCTGACGCACGGCTTCGCGCTCGACGGACAGGGGCGCAAGATGTCCAAGTCGCTCGGCAATGTCGTCGACCCGCTCAAGATCATCGGCGAGAGCGGCGCGGATATCCTGCGCCTGTGGGTCGCGCAGACCGATTATTTCGACGATGTCCGCATCGGCAAGGAAGTGCTGGGCGGCACGGGCGATGCGTATCGCAAGATCCGCAACACCTTCCGCTATCTG
The DNA here is from genome assembly GCA_942493255.1 of uncultured Alphaproteobacteria bacterium. Lineage (GTDB taxonomy): Bacteria > Pseudomonadota > Alphaproteobacteria > Sphingomonadales > Sphingomonadaceae > Sphingomonas. The sequence goes on from OW818683.1 coordinate 3,502,696, forward strand.
CTCGGCGCGCTCGACGGGTTCGGCGATGCCGAGAAGGTCAGCGTCGAGAAGATGCCGGAGCTGGAGCTGTATGTCCTCCACAAGCTCGGCATGCTGGATGTCGAGCTGAAAGCGGCGGCGGAGGCTTACGAGTTCAACCGCTACGCCCGCGCGCTGTCGGACTTCATGAACGAGGACCTGTCGGCCTTCTTCTTCGATATCCGCAAGGATTGCCTGTATTGCGACGCGGCTGACAGCCCGAAGCGGCGCGCGTATCGCACGGTGCTCGACACGCTGTTCCACGCGCTCGTCCGCTATGCCGCGCCGATCCTCGCCTTCACGGCCGAGGAAGTGTGGCAGGCGCGCTTCCCGTCCGAGGATGAGTCGGTCCATTTCCTGGAATGGCCCGAGCTGCCCGCGCTCCCGGGAGACGATGCCGTCTCGACCGAGTGGGAGGATATCCGTCGCCAGCGCGTGGCGGTGACCGAGGCAATCGAGCCGTTGCGGCGTGATAAGGTGATTCGCTCCAGCCTCGAGGCAGAGGTGACGGTGCCGAACCTGCTGCGCCCTGCGGCGGAGCTGGCCGAGGTGTTCATCGTCGCCGATGTGCATCACGGCGATGACGCGGGCGTCGCGGTCACGCGGACCGAGCACAAGAAGTGCGGTCGCTGCTGGCGTCTGCTTCCGGAGGTTGAAGCCGATGGCGCGCTGTGCCACCGCTGCGACTCGGTAGTTTCCTAAAAAAGCGTGGGACCCATGACTCGCAACCGCACGATCGGCTTCGCCCTCGCCCTGCTGATCTTTGTCGCCGATCAGGCGATGAAGGCATGGGTGGTCGAGGGGCTGGGCATCGACGCACCGGGCAAGGCGATCGAGGTCGTGTCGTTCTTCGACCTGCGCTTCGTCGCCAATATCGGTGTGTCGCTGGGTCTGCTCGCCGCAGAGACCGATACGATGCGCTGGGCGCTGGTCGCGCTCACCGCGGCGATTGCCGCTGGCGTGGGCTGGTGGATGCTCCGCGAAGAGAACCGCAACGACATGCTGGCGCTATCGCTGGTGCTGGGCGGCGCGCTCGGCAACATCGTCGACCGGATGCGCTTTGGCTATGTCGTCGACTATGCCGATTTGCACTTTGGCGAATGGCGCCCTTTTTTGGTCTTTAACGTCGCCGATGCTGCGATTACCATCGGCGTCCTGATCCTGCTCATCCGGGCGCTGTTCGTGCGAGAAAAACCCAAGGCCGATGACACCGGCGCCCCTGTGGAGAATGCCAATGCGTAAGTCCGTGCTTGTTGTCGCTGTGTGCGGCGCGGCGACCCTGCTCGCCAGCTGCGGCAGCAGCCTGTTGGGCGACCGCAAGCGGCCCGACGAATTCGCCGTCGCGCGTCAGGCGCCGTTGGTGATCCCGCCCGACTTCGCAATGCGCCCGCCCCAGCCCGGCGCGCCGCGTCCGCAGGATGCCGGCGGCCCCGCGCAGCAGGCGCTGGACGCCCTGTTCGGTGGCAGCGCCCCGCGCAGCGCGAGCGAGCGTGCCGCGCTCGACGCAGCGGGTGGCCGTACCAGCGCTGATCCCGGCATCCGCTCGGGCGTCGGCAGCCCCGACACCAGCGTGGTGGACAAGGGCAGCACGACTCGCGACATCGTCGCCGCGCCGCAGGGCGATGGTCGCGACGCGCAGACCCAGGCGGGCACCTCCGCCCCGGCCGCTTCGCCGACGCCGCAGAACTGAGGATTCAAGAGCCCTCTCCCGCTTGCGGGAAGGGCTAAGAAAGCAAAAGGGCCGCGGAACGTGAGTTCCGCGGCCCTTCGCTTTGTCTGCGATCGACTAGCTTAGAAAGCCGCGCCGAGCGTGAACAGCACCGCGCCGTCCGCGCCAAAGGTTTCCTTGAACGGTGCGTCTTCGTTGGTGTTCACATACGAGACGCCGAAGGTCAGGACCTTCCAGCTGGCTTCGGCACCGATCGAATAGTCGAGCACCTTGCTGTCGCCGTCATAGCCGCCGAGGAAGCTGTCGCTCCACGAATGACCAAGGCTACCCTTCAGCTTGAAGGGCGTGTCGGGAATGGCGACTGTGGCGGTGGCCGAGGTGTAGAATGCACCGGCATTGCCCAGCGCGTCCTGCCCCTTCGGCGCCCAGGCGACCATGCCCTTGATCGTTGCCGGACCGACGGTGCCGGTCAGCGCGAAATAGGGTTCGATGATCGTGGTGTCCGACGCGCCGGGATAGAGATAGAGGGTCGCGCCGATATCGGCGGTCAGGCCGGACGCGACTTCGGTAGCGAAGCCTGCGAACACGTCGATTTCGGTGCCATTGGCAAAGCCGATGCCCGAGCCCCAGGTGCCGACATAGGCGCCGCTCTCATGCGTGACGGTGAAGCCGCCCTGGATGGTCGCTTCTTCATTGGTCTGGCTGAAGCCGCGGAAGCGATAGTCGCTGACGACCGTTGCCGAACCAGTGATGGTGAAGGCTTCGGGTGCATCGGTCTCGTCCTGCGCGAAGGCAGGGGTGGCGGTGGCGGCGAGCAGCAGCGCGCCGGCGATGGACTTGGTGAAACGCATGGGATCCCTTTCGTCTTGGTGCGATTTCGGTCCCCACCTGCAGCGGAAGGGCTGCCGCATAGCTCGGAACCTGCGTTCCGGCGCGGCTATTGCCTCCCACTGAGCAAAAGTTGCAGCATTTCGTTGCGCTGCACAATTCCATTTCGCTTGGCGAACGCAATTGCGCCGCCGCTGTTGCGGCGGCGCAACAGGATTGTCACACTTGTGACCGTCCCCGTTCGTTACTTAACCGCGATGATCGCGTCGATCTCAACCGCAGCACCGCGCGGAAGGACCGCGACGCCGACCGCCGCACGCGCATGACGACCAGCCTCGCCGAACAGCTTTTCCATCAGCTCCGATGCGCCGTTGGCGACCTGGGGCTGTTCGGTAAAGGCAGGGTCCGAGTTCACGAACACGCCGAGCTTCACGATCTGCTCGACCCGGTCGAAGCCGCCCAGCGCCTTGCCGATCTGCGCAACGACCATCAGCGCGCAACGCTCGGCGGCCTCCTGACCATAGGCGAGGTCGCGATCCTCGCCGAGGCGGCCGGTCATCACCACGCCATCCTTGAACGGCAACTGCCCCGACACATGCATCAGCCCGCCCGCCGTGACGGTGGGGACATAGGCCGCAACCGGCGCGGCGGCTTCGGGCAGTTCGAGGCCGAGTTCGGCGAGGCGGGCGTGGATGTCGGTCATGCTAAATCTCCATGAGGGGTGTGATGCGGGGCGGGCGTGCCATCGGCGAAGCGCGCGGTGATCCAGCGCTGCGCCTCACGCCAGTCGTCGATGCGGGCGTGCGCATGCGGAGCGACCGGCACATGCGGCGCAAGGCTGGGCTCGGACACCATATGCAAGCGGAAGACGTGCGGGGCTTCGCGCGCGACCGATTCGTGGTGCGTGGCGAGGTCATCAACGAACACCGCAACGCTGGCGCCATGTTCCTCGACCAGCTGCGCAACCGGACGCCCCTTCCCGCCCTGATTGCACTCGACGCGGTGGACGATGCCGTGCGTGTCGAGTTGGGCGATGCGGTGCTCGCGGCAATGGTCGCGGAGATTGGTAAGGATGACGATGTCGGCCTGCTCCGCCAGTGCAGCGAGCGATTCGCGCGCGTGCGGCACCAACGTCTGCCGCGCCATTTCCGCGGGGAAGAAGCCGTCGAGATAGCCCCACATCGCCTCGGGCGTCAGCGTGCTGCCGTCGCGCGGCTTCATCGCGCGCGACCAGTCATGGCTCGACAGGTCAAACTCGATGTCATGCGCCTCGTCGAGCCAGGTCCCGAAATGCCGCACCATGTGCAGCAGCACCTCATCGCAGTCACAGATCAATAGCGGCTTCATGCGGTCTCCAGCGCGTGGCGGGCGGCGACGAGTGCGGCGGGGGTGGTCCCGGTCGCCTCGGCACAGGCGATCAGGTCGGGCTCATGCGCCTCAAGAAACCCCAGCACGGCAGCGAGCACTTCGGCATCGCCCGCACGCGAACGCAGGTCGTGGGGCGACAGGCCGGTCAGATCGAGCAACCGATGCGCCCGCGCCGCGTCGGACAACGCCCAGGCCAGCGCGCCCAGCGCCAGCGTCCCCGCGTCCTCATTTGTCACCGCGCCACGCATCGCCTAGTGCTTCGCCCAATCGTTCGTTGGCCAATCGTTCGTTGAAGGGATCGCGTGGCAAAAAGGGTGCTGGTTGTCGAGGACAACGAACTCAATCTCAAACTTTTCTGCGACCTGCTGCGCGCGCACGGGTTCGAGACCGCGCCGGTGCGCGACGGGCGGGAGGCGGTGGCAACCGCGCGCAGCTTTGCCCCCGACCTCGTCATCATGGACATTCAGCTGCCGCATATCTCCGGCATCGACATCATCGGCCGGATGCGCGGCGACCCGGTGCTCAAGTCGATCCCAGTGATGGCCGTCACCGCCTATGCCGGGCACGAGGATGAGGCGCGGATCCGCGCGGCGGGGGCGAATGCCTATGTCACCAAGCCGATTTCGGTGATGCGGTTTGTGGAAGAGGTGCAGGGGTTGTTGTGAGGGATGCGCTTGGGGTGAGGTGGGCATTCTGTCCCGGGAATTACCCGAAATTTGGTGCCCCAGGGATTGCCGGGAATTAAGCTACAGAGATCCGGGCGGGGGCGGAATTTCATGTACGACTTGTATTTGCTGTGGAGCGGTCTCGGAGCAGAAACCAAGGCTGCGATCATCGGTGCGGTATCCACACTTGGCGTAGGTATCATTGGCTTTGGCGGTCTCATTCTTCAAATGCGATCCCAAGGCAAGCAATCCCGCGATGCGATCGCTGAAAATGAGCGCCGCCGGTTAAAGGCCGCAATGTATGAGGACGCAGTGTCAGTATGCCGTGATTTGGCAGACAATTCTATCGACCTAACTAGTGCCCTTCGGATGATGATGCTTCAAGTCGAATATGCCGCTCAGGCCCATCAGAACGGACAGCCATACGATTTACCAGCCGCGCGCTATTCGGTGCTGCTACAGAAATATGCAAATTTCTCGGACGCTGCCTTAAAGTTCATTTTTTTGGTTGAGAATCGGCGTGTCGTCGACCCGCGCATAGTGATATTTCGGACGGCGATGGGGGTTGTGCTGCACGATACGCGGAAGCTGATGCACTCAGATTTCGTGGTCAACGTCATGACCTCAATTCCTGCACAGCTTCCTGACAGCAGCATATTTCCTTACACGCCACCGAACGTTCAGCACGCCGCCGTTATAAAACAGCTCTGCGAACGCTTTATCACGGCCCTTGATGATGCCGTGATGTATACTGAGGACTTTCTGGTCGAGCTTCAAAACGCCTTGCTCGGCGATTTGTTTGCCAAGCAAGTTGCTCACCGTAAGCCGCTCGACCCGACCAAAAAGGTCATAACACTGGATAACGCTGACGACCTTGATCGGTGGTTCGCAGCATCGACCGATTGGGGCAAGGAAATGGCGCGCGTCGAAGCCGAGGCCACAGCGCAGCTCCTTCCCGACCAACCTTAACTCAGGTCGGAATGAACTCCTGAGACACAATACTCAATTGGAATTCCAACACAAAAAGCCGCAGAAGCGATCCTTCTGCGGCTTAGCGTGCCGTGGGCGGCCCCGGCCTGCGCCGGGGCTGCGTAAACGTCGCGGAGCGACGTTTACTTGATCTTCGCTTCCTTGAACTCGACATGCTTGCGCACGACCGGGTCGTACTTCCGGAAGCTCAGCTTCTCGGTCTGGTTGCGTGGGTTCTTCTTGGTCACATAGAAAAAGCCGGTGTCAGCGGTGCTGACGAGCTTGATCTTGACGGTAGTCGGCTTGGCCATCGCCCGGGTCCTGCAATAATCAAAAAAGAATAAGCGGCCCGCGCTGGCAGACCGCTGTCAGGAGGGGGCGCATGCCGCCTTGGCACGGCAATGTCAAGCATGGGGTGGCGCATATGCGCGTGTTAGCGGGTTGTTCACCATGTTGTCGCACGCTGCTGTCATGCGGTGAACGAGGCAATGGAGGCGAGCATGGCAGAGGGGCTGAACTGGGTTCTGACGAACGAGCTGCACCAGCGAATCGACTCGATCGGGGCGCGTGCGTCGCGCGCCGCGACCTCGGACCTGGCCGCCGATCTCGATGCGATTCGCCGAATCGCCATGGCCAATGGCCTGACCCCGGCGGTCTGCATCGTGCATGCCCTTGAATCCGCGCTCGCATCGGGGCAGCGCGGGCCGATGATCACCGATGGGCTTTCCTTGCTTCGAGACGCCGTCGCGTGCGGCCGCACCGATACGCGCGCCGGCGCGGCGTTCGCCGCCGCCTGTTCGATCCGACTCGCCAGCTAAGCGACGCTCTATGGAGGCGGTGGTCCCTGCGTTCATCGCCGCATTGCTGACCCAGGCCGGGGATCGTTCGCCCTGGCTCGTCGCGATTCTGGCCGATCGCTATGGCCGCCCCTTCACCGTCGCGTTGGCCGCACTGTTCGCGCATGCCGCCGGCAACGCGATCGCCGCGACCGGCGCGCTGCTGATCGCACCGCTGCTCACCCCCAATGCCAAGCAGCTGCTGCTCGCGCTCGCTTTGATCTTTGCGGCGATGGGCGCTTTGTGGCGGCTCAAGGCGCCCGACCGGCTCGAAGGCTGGCGGCTGGGCACGTTCCTCACCCCATTGCTCGGCGTGTTCATCCTCGCGCTTGGCGATACCACGCAGTTCTTCACGCTGGCGTTCGGAGTACGCGCGCAGACACCGTGGTTTGCACTCGGCGGCGCGTGTGCGGCGATCTTCGTCGTCAATCTGGCTGCGGCGCTGATGGGAGAGCTTGCCTGGCGGCAACTCCCGATTCGGCAGTTTCGGATCGGCTTCGGGCTGCTGTGCCTGCTGGCGGGCGGCATCATCGGCGCGGCGGCGCTGCGCCTGATCTAGCGCCCGTCCACGATCGAGCGCGTCAATTAGCCTGATCGGGCAATTGCGTCTGAACGAATGGACCCCAAATGGCAGAGAGTCGTTTCATCTCCGACTCAACTATCATCGAGGGACTCCATCATGGCCGACACCGACGCCGCGCTGAAAACGCCGACCGACCTCAACCGCAACGATACCAAGAGCGTGGCCGAGGCGCTGAACGGGATTCTGGCCGACAGCTTTGCGCTGTATCTCAAGACCAAGAATTTCCACTGGCACGTGTCGGGCCCGCATTTCCGCGACTATCACCTGATGCTCGACGAACAGGCGGCGCAGATTCTGGCGACCACCGACGTGATCGCCGAACGCGTGCGCAAGACCGGCAACACCACGCTGCGTTCGATCGGCGACATCGCCCGGCACCAGACGATCAAGGACAATGACGCCGAGTTCGTCAGCGCCGACAAGATGTTGGCCGAACTGCGCGAGGATAATCTCAAGCTGGTCGAGCTGCTACGCGAAGCCAAGGACATCGTCGACGAGGCCAAGGACAACGCCACCAGTGGCGTGCTGGACGACTGGACCGACCAGGCCGAGGAACGAGCCTGGTTCCTGTTCGAGACCAGCCGCAAGGGGTAATGCCCGCCGGCCGGATCGCGCGACGGCGCGGTCCGGCGACTGGCCGAACTAGAATTGTGAGCGGCGGCCTGCAGACGCCCGACGCTTGCGTCAGGAAACGCCCTCTGCCACGACGCGCCATGCCGCCGACGTCGCCGACCCCTCCGTCAGTAGATGGCCTTGACCAGGCGACTGGCGCTTTCAAGGTTGCGGGACGCAGTGTCGCCGATCGGATCGCTGAAGCCGTTGCGGACGGGCGATTGATCCGCGAGGCCGACGGTCGCTATCGCCTCAACTTGGACGATGCCGTGTCCGGCCTGTTGAGCTCCGATACCCCGACATTGGCGACGCAGGGCACCTTCTCCGCGCCGTGCCACTTCCTCAACGCAGCCTTGTTCACGATCGTTTATGGCGAGGCGCAGGTGCCCTATGGCTGCCGCGCCTGTTACAAGATCTGGGTCCGCCCGGCCACGCTGCGCGCGCTGTTCGCGCTCAAGGATGTGCTCGATGCCACGCCCTATTCGTCCAAGATCAAGGTCGAGGCGCTGAATCCGGTCAGTCCCAACGTCTATCTCGGAATCGTCTATGGCGGTGATCTGGACGAAACCCGGGCGGCGTATGACGTCCTGCGCGCGGCAATCACTGCGGCGCCCGGGCTAGGCGCTGACGTTCCGATGGAAATCCGGCGCGGTTGCCAGAATTATGAGCGCTTGTGCGGTCCCTCCGACGGCTACACGTTCGATCCGGCGCTGGGTTCGGTCGAGGCGGCACTGGCGGAACACTTCGTCGAAGCGCCGCCAAGCCCACGCCCGAAAACGCAGCGCGATGCGGCGGCGCGGTTGCGGATGGTGCAGATCGCGCATCAGCTTGGCGATGAGACGTACAAGGATTTTACCGGGGGCAAACCGCTCTCGATCGCGCCGGTGCTGTATGCACCGGATGCAAATGAACCTGTTCGAAAGGGATAATGGGACGTGTTGACGCTTGACGATCGGGTGTGCGCAGTCGGGGATTTGCCGTCGGCTACGGTCAATGACGAGATGATGGTGCTCGACATCGCAAACGGGGTTTATCTGAACCTCAACGCCATGGGTTCCGACATTCTGCGCCGGCTTGAGCAGGAGGTGACGCTGCGCGATCTGTGCCTCGGCCTGGCGAGCGAATGCGATGCCCCCGCCGACCAGGTCGAGCGCGAGGTGCTCAGCTTCGCCACGCGGTTGCGGGATGCCGGGTTGATCCGACTGGTCGCTTGATCTTCGACTATCACCTGTGCGGGTTGCGCGTGGCGTCGGAACTGGCGCTGCCGGATCTGCTGCCCTGGTCGGGCGACGCGCGCCATGCCGATGTCGCGATCATCGTCGGCCCGGTGCCAAAGGTGCTGCCGGACGCGACCTATATCGCCCCCTTCCTGCAAATCGCGGGGCATGGGCAAGCGCGCGTCGAGATCAGCGCGGTTGCCGCCTATCACATTGAGCAAGGTCGGAAGATCACCGTTGCCCCGACCCCCGATGGCGAGGACGGGGCGATCGCGCTGTTCCTGCTGCGGGCGGCGTGCGGCATTCTGTGGCTGCAACGCGGGCTGTTTGCGATGCGCGCGAGCACGGTCGAGATCGACGGGCGCGCGGTCGCGCTGGGGGGCGTCTCGGGCATCGGCAAATCGACGCTGGCGGCGGCGCTGATTCAGGCCGGGCACCGGTTGATCAGCGACGATGTGTCCGTGGTCGATACCAGCGCCGCCGGTGTCCCGCTGGTCCTGCCAACCGCGCCTGTGCAGCGGCTGTGGCACGACAGCATGGCTGCACTCGACATCGTGCCGGGAGCGCGCGTGCGCCGCGACCCCGGTATGCACAAGTTTGAACACCGCGTCGGGGCAGCGTTCCAGCCGACATCTCGCCCGCTCGCCATGATCTGCCATCTCGTCCGCCCGCAGCGCCCCAGGCCCGCAATCGAACCGCTGGCAGGAGCCGCAGCGGTTCAGGCGGTGCGTGGACAGGCTTACCGCTTGCACGCGGCGCAGGTGATGGGGCTCGAGGCGTCGCTGTTCCTGCAGGCATCGCGCATTGCCGCGAGCGTGCCCCAAGTGACGCTGCGATGCCCCACGACGCTCGATGCTATCCGTCGCTTTGCAGATACCTTGCCGGACCTGATCGCGTCGGCGGGACTGTGGAGCGACCGATGAGCGGGATCATCTGGCTCGCCTCCTACCCCAAGTCCGGCAACACCTGGATGCGCCTGGCGCTGGCCAGCGTGCGTGCGGGCGGGGTTGCGGTGGACATCAACCGCATTGGCGAGGTCGAGGATACGATTTCAGCGTCGCGGCGGCATTTCGACACCGTGCTCGATATCGACAGCGCGGATCTGACGGCCGACGAAATCCTTGCCATGCGGGCCGAGGTATACCGACGCGTGGCCAGCACGCTCCGATCGCCCGCTTTATGGAAGACCCATGAGGCCTGCACCGCTGACCCCAGCGGCACGCCGATCTTCCCCGCAAAGGCCACCACGGGCGCCGTCTATATCGTGCGCGACCCGCGCGATGTCGCCGTCTCGCTCGCCAGCCATGCTGGCCTGACGATTGACGACACCATCGCGTTCATGGGCGAGGCCGGGCGGACGGTGAGCAAGGCAACGCGCCTGTTGCCCCAGCAACTTGCCCAGCAGATCGGCAGCTGGAGCGAGAATGTCGAAAGCTGGCTCGACCGAGGCCCCTGCCCTCCGATCGTGGTCCGGTATGAAGAGATGCGTCAAGACATGGCGTCGGTGCTGCGCCGCGTCACCGCCGCACTCGGCCTACCCGCCGAGCCGGCGGCAATCGCTGCAGCGGTCGAGGCTACGGATTTCACCGAGTTACGCGCGCAGGAAGCGCAATTCGGGTTTAGCGAAGTCCCTGAAGCCGGGCGCCAGTTCTTTCGCAGCGGGACCGTGGGCGGATGGCGGGACGCACTGTCGTTGGCGCAGAGCGCGCGCATCGAACGCGATAACGGCCAGATCATGGCCCGGCTGGGTTATCGCTAAGGCGTCCCCAGCCCCGGACAGCCATCCTCGACCCACAGAATGAACTGGCCGACCTGAAGAGCCGCCGCGACACGACGCAGGAAGATCGCGAATTCCGGCCCCATGTCGCCAAGGTCAGGCGGGATCCGAGCGATCGTTGCACGAATCCACTGCGTATCGAGAATGTCCTTCGCCTGGGGCGAGCGTTCGACCCGCGTGAGCGTATCGTTCAGCCAGTCGCGCTGACCGCCGATCCGCGCCGCGATCTCGGGGCATTGCAGCCCCAGCCGACGTTCCTGCGCGACCAGCGGCGGCACACGATCGCTCAACACACGTCGCGCGAGCGATCGATCGGTCCCGCCCTGCAAGAATTGCTCAGGCGGAATCGCGAAGCAGAACTCGACGAGCGGCAAGTACCCCAGCGGATCGCGCGTCTCGATCCCCTGCAGCGCGCGCGCCGTGACATTGGCCACGCGACGGCTTTCCACGGTCCGTTCGAAAAAGCCCTCACGCTCTGCCGCCCAGTGCGTCGAGGCCGGCGGGCGCGCCGTCGCCATCGATCGGTAACGCGCCGCGATTGCCAGCCCAAGGTCCGGCCCTCCGGGAGCGGGCACGCCAGCCCAGGCACCCCGGATCGCGCGATGAAACAGCGCGGACTTGCTCGCGCCACCCGGCGCATTCCCCAGTCGCGCGGCGTGCCGGAGCAGCGCGAGCCAACGCCCCTTGGCGGCAAGATCGGTCAAATGGGTCGTCGCCGCGGCGGAAAATGTGAGGTTGCCGCTCGCCCCGACCAGCACGCTGCGCGCACCAAGCGCGGCAAGTTCGGCGCGTGCCGGGTCGAACCAGCTCCGGTCGAACGGATTGGGCCCGGGCATTGCGGTGAGCGTGAACTGGCGCTGCGGATCGGCCATGTCCGCCTGCATCGGCATCGCTGGTACGCGCAGCGCAGTCACGTTCGGATACAGTGCCGCAACCTCCTGAACCCGCGTCCATTCATCATGAAAGGCGTAGGACTCCTCTCGCGGCAGGATTGCGCCATCGGCAGAAACCGCGGTGACGGTGCGGATCTCTCGCTCGGGACGTTGCCGCGCGGCAGCCGCCATCACTGCGGTCGAATCCAGCCCGGCAGAGAGTTCGCACACCAGCGGTCCGACGACACGACTGTGCGCGGCCACCGCCCGGTCGATCAGTTCGCGTGCCGCCTCGACATAATCCGCGTCGCGGCGGAAGCGTATCCGGCGCGACCAATCGGGTTGCCAATAGCGATCGACCGTGCAGCGCGCGGAGGACCAGCGAAGCCGCCCACCCGGTGGCAACTGACGGATGTCTCGAAAGCAGGTCGCCCCGTGCGCGGGCCATCGCCATTGCGCGGCACCGGCGAGGCCGTGCGGATCGAGGTCACGCGGCACATCCGGCACGCGAAGCAGCTCAGCGAGACTGGTTGAGAAGGCGATCCGGGCGTCGGATACATGATAGAAGATCGGTCGCCCGCCCATCGTCTGGTCGCAAGCGAGGGTCAGCGAAGCGTGACGATCGTCCCAGACAGCGAGCGCAAAATCACCCAGCAGGTGAGCGGGCGTGTCCTCGCCCCATTTTTCCCATGCCGCGGCGAGGATGACACTGTCGGGAAGGCCGGCGAAGCGCCCGATTCCGAGCGCGCGGGCCAAATCCTCGCGATTGTCGATGCGGCCGTCGAAGCCAAGCAGATAGCGCCCATCGGCAAAACGCGCGGGCAGCACCTCACCGACCGCTTCCGGCGTCGTGGGCAGGCCATGTTGCTGGAGGGCCACCCGATCATGGATGACACTGCGGCGGGATGTGCCCGCCGGGGAAAGAATCGAAGGAAGAAAGGTTCGGGTGTTTTTATCGTCGGCATCGCGCATCGCGATGCCGAGAAAGGCCATCATCCGTGATTGCATTCAGATTGAAAGCCGGCACCGATCAGGAAGTGTTGGTGAAAACCGAACCTTCGCACTGTGCGCCACGGCCCGAGGCGGTCGCGGACACCAGAACGATCTCCATGTCGGGAGTCTGCCACACGCGCAGTTCGGTCGCCTCGGCTACGCCGGGTACAGGCTGACGCTCGATACCATCCTTGTTCATATTGGCACTCCACCTATCCTAGCTTGCCCTCATCAAACATCCGATCGGATCTGGCAACCCCTAGCATCCTATAATTTCGTCCATCTAGTCCAAAACGCGCCGGGGAGTGCGGCGTGCTTTGCGCACGGTTCAAGTCTGCCCCCCCGAATACAGCTATACGGGTGGCAAACGCACTGGCTCTTCGCTCTACGCGCGCTTAAGACGCCGCGTGCCCTGACTTAGGTTCCCGAAATGCCCAACTATCGCCTTGGCGGCTTGCATATAGCCTCGCACTTCGTGTTGCCCGGCGTTCCGGCATGGCAAGGGACAGGCGCGCCTGACGTCACGATATCGCGGGGTCAGGTGCCTGACCGCCTGCCCGGCGCCCAGGGCAACACCTTTCAGGTCGCGTCACCCTCGAACGTCCGGGTACAGTTTCCACGCGTAGGCGCGTTTCTGGTGGAAGATGGGCAGCGCGTTACGTTTGCGGCGGCGCCAGCGGCGACCGACAAGGATATCGCGCTGTTTCTGCTCGGATCGGTCTTCGGCCTGCTGTGCCACCAGCGTGGCCTGTTTCCGCTTCATGCCAGCGCGGTTGAGATTGGCGGACGAGCTTTCGCCTTCGCCGGCGATTCGGGTGCCGGCAAATCGACGACGGCGGCCGCGCTGGTCCAATTGGGCCACCCGCTCCTGTCCGATGACGTCGCGGTCATCGATCTTGGCGGTAAGTCGCCGATGCTGGTGTCGAGCAGCCCGACCCAAAAGCTGTGGGGCGACAGTTTGCTCGCGCTGGACATCCAGGCCGGCGGTCGCGTCCGCCCCCAGCTCGACATGGACAAATTCGAGCGGCATGTCGGTGATGCGTTCGGGACGACGCCGCGCCCGCTCGCGGCGATCTATCATCTGGAAACAGACACGGGGGAAGACCGCCCGATGGTGGAACCGATCGCTGGGGTGCAGGCGGTGCAAGCAGTGCGCCGCCAGATTTATCGCCTGCAAGCAGCGCAAGAGATGGGGATGGAGAATCGCCTGTTCATGCAGTCCGCCATGGTCGCATCGGCGGTGCCACAATTCACGCTCCGCCGCCCGCGCAGCCTGGACCAGGTGCGGGTATTTGCGACGGCGGTATCGGAAAGTCTAACCACCACGCCATGAATCGCTGGCGCGAGGACACACGCGCGAAAGCAAGCGGATCGGCCAGCTAAAGCGCAGGATGACGGAATGACCGACGCATCGGACGATATCTTCTCACGCTATCCGGGCTTTCGCGACAAGCCGGACGAGATGGCGATGCTGTCCGCCATTCTCCACCAAAAGGGCCTTCATGCCGATGCGGTCGCGATTGGCGCCGCTGCCATCGCTGCGGCACCGCATAACATGGCGATCCGATCGCAGATCAGCTTCACGCTTTCATCCGATGTCGCCAAATTCCATTTTCCGATGCTGGACGACCAGGTCCGCAACCAGGCCTATGCCCGCGCGATCGAGAAGGCTGTGCGCCCGGGCATGAAAGTGCTGGAAATTGGAGCGGGCTCGGGCCTGCTTTCGTTGATCGCCGCGCGCGCCGGTGCCGAAGTGACAACGTGCGAATCCGATCCGGCGATCGCGGCCGTCGCGCGATTGATCATCGACCGCAATGGGTTCGCCGATCGGATCAGGATCATTCCAAAGCCATCAAACATGGTGCGAATTCCCGAGGATATGGCCGAGCCCGCGGATCTGGTCATCCATGAGATCTTCGGCCACCAGCTGTTTAACGAAGGCGTTACGGCTGCGCTCACCGATGCGCGAACGCGCCTGCTGAAGTCGGGTGCGCAGTCCGTGCCGCCGCGCGCGGCCGTGCGGTGCGCGCTGGTAAGAACCACGGAAGCCGCGCGTCGGAACGACCTCCGCGATGTCGAGGGTTTCGACCTGTCGCTTTTCCATCTGCTCGTCAGCCCGGACCAGCATCAAGTCGCGCGAAGCCGAAAGGCGTTCGAGCTATGCTCCGAATCCTACTCTGCGCTGGCGATGGACTATAATGCGCCGCCCCCATTCGGGTTGGCTTCCGAAACGATTGCGATGGAGTCGACCGGTGGGCGGGTGGACGGGATCCTGCAATGGATCCATCTCGACTTCGGCGACGGAGACAGTCTCGAAAACAATCTGTTTGCCGAGCGATCCGCAATGTCATGGGGCCCACAGTTCTTTCCCTTGGCGGAACCGGTGGAAACGGCGCCCGGCGATGTCGTGGCGGTGACACTGCGCCATCGCGACACCAACCTCATGATCAACGGCGTGAAGCTCTAGAACTCACCGGATCACGCGGCCCTGGGCGGGTGGACGAAACGCATGCCGCCGCCAGGGCGCATCGGCGATCTCCTCACCATTCGGAATGGCGAAGTCGAGATAGCCGAAATAGCTGGCAATGACGCGCTGGGCCGGATCGACGATCGCGTTACGGCCATGCATGAACCGCGTATTGTCGAGCATCAGCACGTCTCCGCGCTGCCAGGCAATCGGCGCTGTTAGCTTCGCCGCTGCTGCGCGGATCGCCGCGACCCAGGCGTCGGGGACATTGCTGCCATCGTCCAGCGTCGGGAAGTCCACGCGCTTCTGGTGGAATCGCGCGAACAGCAGGAAATTGCCGAACGCGAGGCGGTCGGCGAACATCGGGCGATGCAGCGCTGGGCGACTGAAGCTGCGGGCCACCCCGCCATCGGCGCGGGCAAAGCTGAAGGGGCAATTGGATGGCGGCGCGTCAAGCTGCGCATCGCTCGGCAACGCCGTGCCCAGCCAGAATTCGAGCTGCTCCAGCCCGGCATCCTGGGTGTAAACCAGCCGGCGTCCGGCCAATTCCTCACGCACCTCGCTCGGGAGCGCCGCCGCCAGCGCAACCCCGTCGCAAACCAGCGTCTCACCCTGCGCGTGCGGCGGATCCACGCAGAAGAAGAAGCAGACATCGGGCTTCCACGGCTCCCGCGCCAGTTCGGGGTGCAGTTCCAGGGCGTCTACACCACCATCGACGGACTGAATCAGCGCAGCATCGTCGAGCAATCGGCGGTTCGGGCTCTCGTTGAACACCGAACATGCGCAGAAGCGCGAAACGAAGTAATTGAACGCGGCAAGGTTCGCGTCAAAGCCGCGAAAAAGTAGCGCTCCATGCTCACGATAGAGCGCGATCACCGTCTCACGATCGACGTTGGAAAGCCCTTCACCGGCATCCGCCGCGATGATCGCATAAGGCCGTCGTGCGTCGGCTAGCCCAATTGTCGCCATGGCCTCGACCATTCGGGGCGCGTGCCCGCGGCGTCAAGTGGCGCAGGGCGTTGTGGGCCGCGCAATCAGGACCAGCAGGGCCATGGCAGTCACGCCGCAGCTTGATATAGCGGAGGAGTGATGACCCCGCCCCCCGAACAGCTTTTCAACACCCCGGCACTGTACCACTTTGCCTTTGAGGGCGACCGAAGCGTGTTCCTGCGCATGGATCGGGAGGCGTATTTTCGTTCGATCTTCCTCGACGGACGCATCCAGGCGGCGCACCCCGATCCGATCCGCCTCGCCACACCTCCACTCGCCCAGTGGCGCAGCGACAATGGCGTTCCGATCGCGCGCAAGACCTGGATCTTCCACATCGCCCATTGCGGCTCGACCCTGCTCGCCCGGGCTCTCGACCGGATCGGCGCCAGTCTGGTGCTGCGAGAACCGATGACGCTCCGCCAGCTCGGCGTGCGGCGCGCGAGTTTGACGGAGAGCGAGCTGCCGGCATGGGATGCAATGCTGGAGCTTGCGGCGGCGCAGCTCGGCAAGCGCTACCGGCCCGAGGCGCCGGTGATCGTCAAGGCCAACGTGCCGGTCAACTTCATCCTGCCGCAGATCATGGCCCTCGATCCCGGCGCACCGACGATCCTGCTCTATCACCCGCTACGCCAATATCTGCTCGCAGTGCTGCGCACCGAGGCGCACCGCAATTGGGTGATGCGCGTAACCGGCGAGATGGCGCGCGCCTTGGGTCCGGAGGCAGGCGATATTGGCGGTCTGGATGTCGTCGAGCGCGCGGCAGCGCTGTGGCTCGCGCAGCTTCGCGCCTTCGCGGCGGTGCTCGACACCTCTCCCCACGCGCACAGCCTGCCTGCCGACACGCTGTTCGCGATGCCGCGCGCGACTGTTTCGGCTGCCGCGTCAGTGTTCGGCGTCCCGCTCAGCGATTTCGAGCTCGATGCGATTGTCGGCAGCAGCGTGTTCGCCGCCGACGCCAAGGATCCGACAGCGCCGTTCGACCGGCGCACGCGCGCGATGGACGCGCTGCTGCTGGAATCGACAATGAGTCGCGAACTCGCGCACGCCCGCGACTGGGTCGAGCGGCGGCTCGCCGTGCTGCCACTGCCAGAGAAGCTCTCGCGTCCCCTGGTCGGCGAAAGCCCGCTGCTCTTGTAAGGGGGGCTACCGTCGGATTTCGCGAGCCGATTTGACTTGGGCGATGTTCAGCCGTCCGCACGGCCAGGGACTCGCTAGTCGAGGAAGAACAGCAACCCGATCGCGATCAGGCCAAAAATGGGCAGCGCGCGCTCAAACGGAAGTTCCACATCCGCGCGCTTCGTTGCGTAGTCAGGCACACCACCGCCATTGCGCCGCTTCAATTCGTCGCGATGGATTTTCGCTAAGGGGATGCCGGGGTCGCCCTGCGGCGCAAGCCGATCAGGCAGCCCGTAAAGCTGCGGGACCTCGCTCAGAAGATCCTTCTCAAGCCCCTTTGCTGCCTCTGCCCGCTGCTTCAGGCTGGCGCGAAACTCATCCGCATTCTTCGGCGACATCATAGTGCCTCCACAGGGCAGACGCGCGCGATCCTCAGAAACGACGCCCGCGTCGCGTCATGGATAGGCTGCGGTGCTTATCGATCTGTGAACGCGCGCGCCGGATCCGACGAATCATCGCTGCGCGCGCATAACCGCATTGCGTCCGAAGATGTTTCCCGCACGTTTTCCGTACGCCCATCTCGGGACTTTAGCGAAGTCATTGAAAAAATGGCGCACCCGACAGGATTCGAACCTGTGGCCTCTGCCTTCGGAGGGCAGCGCTCTATCCAGCTGAGCTACGGGTGCGTGGCGAACGCGCCTAGCAAAGCGCGATGCGGTGCGCCAGCCTAAACGGTGGGCGCTTTCGTCTTCGGCGCGGGCGTCTTGGGCTTGAACGCGCACAGGTCCGCGACTGGGCAGCGCCAGCATTCGGGCGTGCGCGCCTTGCAGATGTAGCGGCCATGCAGGATCAGCCAGTGGTGCGCGTGGAGGCGGAAGGGCTGCGGCACCCCCTTTTCCAGCTTTTTCTCCACCGCCAGCGGGGTCTTGCCGCGTGCCATACCCGTGCGGTTGCCGACGCGGAACAGGTGGGTGTCGACCGCGAAGGTTTCGTGGCCAAAGGCGACGTTCATCACCACATTGGCGGTCTTGCGCCCGACGCCAGGCAGCATTTCCAGCGCGTCGCGGTCCTCCGGGACCTGGCTGCCATGCTGCGCGATCAGGGCATTGCTGAGCGCGATCACGTTCTTCGCCTTGCTGTTGAACAGGCCGATCGTCTTGATGTGCTGCTTGAGTCCCTCTTCGCCCAGCGCGACCATCTTTTCCGGCGTATCGACCTCGGCGAACAACCGCCGGGTGGCCTTGTTGACGCCGGCATCGGTCGCCTGTGCCGACAGCACGACCGCCACCAGCAGCGTATAGTCGTTGACCGATTCGAGTTCGGTTTCAGGATGCGGATTGGCCGAGGCCAGCCGCTCGAAAAAGGCGAAAACGTCCGCTTTCTTCAAAGTCCGAGCACCGAGTCCATCGTGTAGCGCCCGGCGGGCTGGCCCGCGAGCCACAGCGCCGCGCGCACCGCGCCACGTGCGAAGATCGCGCGATCCTGGGCAAAGTGTGCCAGCTCGATCCGCTCGCCCTCGGTCGCCAGCATCACGCTGTGATCGCCGACGATGCTGCCCCCGCGCAGCGAAGCAAAGCCGATCGTCCCCTCCGCGCGCGCACCCGACAGGCCGGCACGGTCGGCGACGCGGACTTCGCCCAGCGCCACGCCGCGTCCGGCGGCTGCCGCCTCGCCCAGCATCAGCGCGGTGCCCGACGGCGCATCGAGCTTGTGCCGGTGATGCGCCTCCACAATCTCGATATCCCAGTCGGGGCCGAGCCGCGCCGCAGCCTCACGCACCAGCCGGGTAAGCAGCACGACGCCGAGCGAGGTGTTGCCGGTCTGGAGCACCGCGATGTCGCGTGCGGCTTCGTCGATCGCTGCATGGTCGGCGGGGCTGAGACCGGTGGTGCCGATCACGATCGGCGTCCTGGCATCGCGCGCCGCGGCGAGGTGCGCGGCAAGCGCCGAGGCGCTCGAGAAATCAACCAGCGCATCGGCGGCGCGGGCGATTTCGACGGGATCGTCCCCGGCATCTGCGCCCCCCGCGAGGCGGACGCCCTGAACGGCCAGAATGTCGCGGATGGCGGTGCCCATGCGGCCAAGGCTGCCGTAGATGCCGATGCTGGTCATGGCCCGTGCTTGGCGACGGATGCGGGCGACTGCAACAGGGGAAATGTTGCAGTGTCGCGCCACTTAGCTTTTCGCTTGCCGCCCAGCCAGTTGGTCGCGAAGCAGTGAAGATGCTTCTCCGTTCGTTCGCGCTCGCTGCCGCCCTGCTCACCCCTGCCGCCGCATCGCCGGACCAATTGTTCGAGGATGTTCGCATCCTTGCCGCCGATGACATGGCTGGCCGGTTGGTCGGCACGCCGGGATCGGCCAAGGCGCGCGCCTATTTGCTCGCGCGAATGAAGGCGATCGGGATCGAGCCCTATGGCGATGGGTATGAGCAGCCCTTCACCGCGCGGCACAAGGACGCGGCGCTGAACGGCATCAATCTGGTCGGCCGCATCCGTGGGACGGGCGCGAGTAACCGGGTGCTGGTGATCGGCGCGCATTACGACCATTTCGGTATGCGCGACGGCAAGGTGCTGAACGGCGCCGACGACAATGCGTCGGGGGTCGCGTCCTTGCTGTCGATTGCCGCCGATTTCGCTCGCGAGCGACCGACGCATGACGTGATCTTCGCGCTATGGGATGCCGAGGAGAAGGGGATGTATGGCGCCCATGCGTTCGTCGAGAAGCCGCCGGTGCCGCTCGCGCGGATCGCGCTGAACCTCAACCTCGACATGATGAGCCGCAGCGACAAGGGCGAATTGTGGATCGCCGGAGCGCATCACGCGCCGTTCCTGCGCGCCCGGTTTGAGCGGCTGGCGGCCACTGCCCCGGTCACACTCAAGATCGGCCATGACGGACCGCCGTGGAAGGGCAGCGACGACTGGACCGCCGGCTCGGACCATTATGCGTTTCACCGCAAGGGCATCCCCTTCGCCTATCTCGGGGTCGAGGATTATCCCGACTATCACCAGCCGGGCGATGATTTCGACACGATCCCGAAGGCGTTTTTCGCACGGTCGGCGGCGACGGCGGTGATGGCGGCGCGGTTGTTCGATCGGGATTTGGGGGCGATTGCGAAGGAGGCTGGGCGGGGGGAGTGATACGCAATATCCACCTCGCTCAGACTGCAAAATGGGTTTCAAAATAGGGGAGGCCCTGCTCCAATCGCGTACTCTGATGCGTGACGATACTGCGAAAGGCTTGCGATGAGGTGCGTTGTGGTTGGGTTTGCAATAGGTTCGGGACTCATTGGCCTTACCCTCTCGGCTGCCGCGTTCGCCAACAGCGCGCCACCTCAAGAAGCCGTGTCCACGGAAGGCGCGTCGGGGCCATGCAGCATCCACATCTGGCAGCGTGGCATCTACTCAACCGACTCCGGATCCAACCTTGGGGCCTTCGGCTTGATCGGAGCGGTATTGCAGGCAGATTATGATCGAAAATATCCGGCGGCCACCGTCGAGGGTTTAATTGAAGACGTGCTCAACATTGATGCGCTACCAGCTACGATATCATCAATTGACTGGCGGAAATACACCGGAGCGGATAACAATAACGTTGTATTTGAGCGCGAGGCAATCACGAACGATAAATTCAGAACCTTGAAATCGAGCACGAAGCGTAACAGCAGCTCACAGGATTCCTGTTACATCGAAATCTACATCGGTGATCAATCATTCTCTGGGAGCCGCCTGAAATCGCACTTGTTCAGCGATTTTTACGCCCGCACGTTTTACGGTGGCGTACAAAAGGCGAAAGGTGCGATTTTATGGGATCAGACTAGCTACGTGTCGGTGAAGGATGCTGAAAGTCAGATCGCGGCCAGGCGCACCATTGGTGATGGATTCGTTGCCACATTGACCAAGTTTTTGGATAAGAAGCTGCCGAAGCGAAAAATTGAGCGGTGACACCTGGACAGCGCATCTGAAACGAGGTGCGGTATCGTCACCCGCTTCAACAAATTGAAGCCCTGCTCGAAAGCTTCTTCAACCTCGTTGTAACGCGTCTAGCGATAGAATTGTTCGTCAAAGCGACGCAGTCACGCCCCCTCCAGCGCCTTCTGCCGCCGGCGCTGGACCGAGCTGCCGATCCCCATCGATTCGCGATATTTGGCCACCGTGCGCCGGGCGATATCGAAGCCCTTGGCGTTGAGCAGTTCGACCAGCGTGTCGTCGGACAGGATCTTCTTGGGATCCTCGGCCTGAATCAGCGTGCGGATCGCGCTCTTCACCGCCTCCGCCGAAACCGCGTCGCCGCCTTCGGATGACTGGATCGCGCTGGTGAAGAAGTACTTCAGCTCGAACAGGCCGCGCGCGCAGCTGAGATATTTGTTCGACGTCACGCGGCTGACGGTCGATTCGTGCATCTCGATCGCGTCGGCGATCTGGCGCAGCGTCAGCGGCTTCAGGTGGCTGACGCCATTGCGGAAGAACGCTTCCTGCTGCTTCACGATCTCGCTCGCGACCTTGATGATCGTGCGCTGGCGCTGGTCGAGCGCTTTCACCAGCCAGTTGGCGCTGGCGAGCATGTCGCTCAGCCACGCCTTGCTGCCCTTGTCCTGCGGCCCCGCCGACACTTCGGTGTAATAGGCGCGGTTGACCAGCACGCGCGGCAGCGTCGCACCGTTGAGCTCGACCGCCCACGCCGCGCCGCGCTGCGCGACGAAGATGTCGGGCGTGACGGCGGGCACCGCCTCCCCGCCATAGCGGCAGCCGGGCTTGGGATCGTAGCTGCGCAGCTCGCGGATCATGTCCGCCATATCCTCGTCATCGACGCCGCAGATACGCTTCAACCGCGCCAGCTCGCCGCGTGCGAGCAAGTCGAGATTGGCGATCAGCGCCGCCATGCACGGGTCGTAGCGATCCGCCTCCTTCGCCTGCAGCGCGAGGCATTCGGCAAGGTCGCGGGCGCCGACCCCAGTCGGGTCGAGCGTCTGGATCACCGCCAGCACCGCCTCCACCCGCGCCAGCGGCACGCCGAGCCGGGTGGCGATGTCGAGCAGCGCGGCGGTGAGGTACCCGCACTCGTCGATCTGATCGATCAAATGCTGGGCGATGAACAGGTCCGCGCCGTCGATCACCGCGCCGACCTGCGCCGTCAGATGGTCGGCGAGGCTGAGGTCGGGGGAGGAGAAGCTGTCGAAGTCCGTGCCATCTTCGCCCCCAGCTCCGCCGCTGCCCGTCCCGCTCATCCCCAGGCCACCGTCGAGCCCGCCGACCGAATCGGCGGCGCTGTCATGGTGGAAAGTCTCGGCGGTCAGATCGACGTCGAGCGCCGCCTCTCCGGTCGCTTCGCCCGACGACAGCAACTCGCTCGAATCCGCCGGACCGTCGCGCTCGGTGAAGGAATCGGATGGTTCGACCGGCTCGGCCGCCTCACCGCGCTCCTCCTCGCTACGCCCGGTTTCGAGCAGCGGGTTCTTCTCGATCTCCTCCGCGATGAAGGTTTCGATCTCGAGATTGGACAGCGCGAGCAGCTTGATCGCCTGTTGCAACTGCGGCGTCATCACCAGCGATTGCGACTGGCGCAGATCGAGGCGAGGGGCCAGACTCATCGGATTTAGAGCGAGAAGCCTTCACCGAGATACAGGCGGCGGACATTGGCGTCGGCGACCAGATCGGCGGGCGACCCGGCAAACAGTACGCGGCCATCATAGATGATCGACGCGCGATCGACGATGTCGAGCGTCTCGCGGACATTATGGTCGGTGATCAGCACGCCGATATTGCGCGTCTTCAGCTCCTTCACCAGATCGCGGATGTCGGCGATCGAGATCGGGTCGATGCCCGCGAACGGTTCGTCGAGCAGCATGATCGACGGATCGGCGGCGAGCGCGCGGGCGATTTCGGCACGGCGGCGTTCACCGCCCGACAGCGCCATTGCCGGCGCGTCGCGCAGGCGCGTGAGGCCGAATTCGTCGAGCAGCTTTTCCAGCTTGGCCTCGCGCGCGGCCTTGTCCGGTTCGGCGAGCTCGAGCACGGCGGAAATATTCTTGGCGACCGAAAGCCCGCGAAAGATCGAGGTTTCCTGCGGCAGATAGCCAAGGCCCAGCACCGCGCGGCGGTACATCGGCAGGGGGGTGATGTCGTTGCCGTCGAGCATGATGCGCCCGGCATCGGGCTTCACCAAGCCCATCACCGAATAGAAGCAGGTCGTCTTGCCCGCGCCGTTCGGACCGAGCAGTCCGACCACCTCACCGCGCCCGACCGTCAGCGACACGTCCGACAGCACGACGCGCTTGTCATAGGATTTCGCGATCGACACGACGGCAAGGCCCGACGCGGGCGGCGCGCTCGCGTCGATCGTTTCGGGTTCCAGTGTCTCGACGTCTGCCATGCTGCCCTTCCTGATCGCAGGGGATGCTTACCGAATCCCCACCGCACAGTCACTTGGCAAGTTTTGTGCATGAAGAAGGGCGACGATCCGCCCGATTGGGTCGATCAGTCGCGCTTCGGGACGGTAAAGCGCCCGGTAACGCGCCCGCCCGATCGCACAACCGTACCATCGGGTGCCCGGGTGGTGCCAACGCCCGATCCGTCGATCGACGCACGACCGCTGTCGAGATCAATCGTCAGCCGCCCGCCGCTGACGGTGTTGCCGCCCTGGGTGAGCGAGACATTGCCGAGCATCGTGATGACGCGGCGGTTGATGTCGTAGACGCCATATTGCGCACGCGCGACCTGATCCGGCCGGGTCACGGTGACGCCGCCCGAGGCATCGAAGCGCGTGGCAGCGGGCGACCCGTCGATGATCTGCCCGCTATAGGTAACCGTCACACGCGCGGCGGTGAGCGTCAGATTCGCCTGAGTGATCTTGACCCCGCCCGACAGGATCGCGCGGTTGGCGCGGTCGTCGAGCTGGAGGGTATTGGCATCGAAATCGATCGGCGCGTTCGAATTATGGCCCGACTGACCCAGCGCCGCCCCGCCCAGCAGAGCGGTGGTGGCCAATGCCGCAGAAGCGGCAATCAGGAACGGGCGGGATGTGCGGTGCACCATGTCACCTATTTGCGCGCTTGGGATCGATCCGCAAGCGGGCATTGCCTTCTATTTTTACGGTTCGCTTGTCGAGATCGGCCGTCATCTTGTCCCCGCTGAAGTTTCCGAGCGGCGTGCTGCCCGCGACTTTACCGGTTCCGGTCAGCTGGCGGGACTTCAGATCGATGGTCGAATCGCGCGTGTCGAGGCGGTAGCCGTCGTTGGTGCGGAACTGAATCGGGCCATCGACGGCGACCTGTTCGCTCTCCATGTCGTAGCGGCCCTTGTCGGCCTTGACCTGCGCCGGACCATCTGAAAGCTGGATCCCCGCGGTCAGGTCCTGCAGCTGCACGATCGGCTCGGCCGAGCTTTTCTGCACCGCCGACCCGGCCTGAAGGACAAAGGCCTGGCCCTTGGCATCGGCGCCGCGATAGCGCGCCGACTGGATACGCAGCCGCTCGCTCGCGACATCGACCTTGTTCTTGTCGAGCATGAACGACACGTCGCCGCCCATAAACAGCGGTGCCATCACCAGAAAGGCACCGAGCACGCCGATCCCGGCGGGCAGGACGGCGAGCAACGTCCGCACGATGCGGTCGTGGCTGCTGCCAGGCCGCGCCCAGCGCTTGCGCCGCGAGCGTTCCTGGACAGCGATCTCAGACATGCAGGTTCCCGATGGAAGGGCAGCACCGGAGGATCCGGTGCGGGATGCCCATAACGTCACGCATGGGCAAAAATATCCGTCTCCGGCCAGCCCGCGAGATCGAGGTCGGCACGATGCGGCAGGAAGTCGAAGCATGCCTGCGCCAAGACCGTCCGCCCCTCACGCGTCAGACGGCGGTCGAGTTCTTCACGCATCGCGTGCAGATAGCGGACGTCGGACGCGGCATATTCCTTTTGCGCGTCGGACAGCACCGGGCCGCCCCAGTCGGACGATTGCTGCTGCTTGCTGAGCTCGACCCCGAGCAGCTCGCGCACCAGTTCCTTGAGCCCGTGGCGATCGGTGTAGGTGCGAATGAGGCGCGACGCGATCTTGGTGCAATAGACCGGCGCGGCGGTCACGCCGAGATAGTGACGCACCGCCGCGAGATCGAATCGCGCGAAATGGTACAGCTTCACCCGTTCCGGATCGGCGAGCAGCGCGCGCAGATTGGGCGCGGCATAATCGCTGTCCGGTCCGAACCGGACCAGATGCTCGTCCGCGCCGCCATCCGACAGCTGGATGAGGCACAGGCGATCACGCGGGGTAATCAGTCCCATCGTCTCGGTATCGACGGCGATATCCGCCCCGGGCGCGAACACGCCCTCGGGCAAATCTTCTTCATGCAAATAAACGGCCATGGCCTGCGCCTAGCCGCTTATCGCTTAACGCTCAATAACCGTGCCGATCACTCGCCAGCGGGCGGCGCATTCTTCGCGGCACGGCGGCGCGACGCCATGTTGAGCGTTTCGACCAGCGCCGAGAACGCCATCGCGGCGTAGATATAGCCCTTGGGCACATGCACGCCGAAGCCATCGGCGATCAGCACCGCGCCGATCATCAGCAGGAAGCCGAGCGCGAGCATCACGACCGTCGGGTTGTTCTTGATGAAGTTGGCGAGCGGATCGGCGGCGACCAGCATCACTCCGACGGTGACGATCACCGCGACAAACATGATCACGATCTCGTCGGTCATGCCCACTGCGGTCAGGATCGAATCGACCGAGAAGACCATGTCGAGCAGGATGATCTGAAAGATCGCCGACCCGAAATTCATCGTCGCGACCTGCTTCTTGTCCAGCACGCCATGATCGGTCGGGACCGGATCGATCGTGTGGTGGATCTCCTTGGTCGCCTTCCACAGCAGGAAAAGGCCACCGGCGATCAGGATCAGGTCGCGCCACGAGAAGGCAGTTTCAAAGCTCGGTTCGCCGGTCGGGCCAGTCGCGCCCTGGATGCCCAGGTCGAATACCGGGGTGGTCAGCGAGACGATCACGAAAATCATCGAAAGCAGCACGATACGCATGACCAGCGCGAGCCCGATGCCGATTCGCCGCGCCTTTTGCTGCTGATGCTCGGGCAGCTTGTTGGTCAGGATCGAGATGAAGATGAGGTTGTCGATTCCCAGCACCACCTCCATCACGATGAGGGTGATGAGGGCGGCCCAAGCGGCCGGATCTGCGATCAGTGCGGCGATATCCATGCCGCCTCTGTGCCGTCGAGAAGCGCGTCGCGCAAGTATCCGTCGAAACGGTGGCAAAAACGCGACGAAATCGTTCGCGCATCTTCGCGATCTGGTCTATGCCCTGATTCCATAGGCGTGTCGCAAACGCCGGAATAGCTGCGCCTTCGTCCGGTTCAGCCATTCGATTCGAATATGGGCGAACCGGGAAGACGAACAGGGCAATGAGTTTTGATCGAGGGCGCCGCGGCGAGCGCGGCGGACGTGGCAGAGACAAGCGCGACGGCTTCGGCGGCGACGAGTTCGGCGGTGGTAGCAGCAGCTACGGTGATCGCGGCGGCTTCGGCGGCGGCGGCGGTTTCGGTGATCGCGGCGGCTTCGGCGGCGGCGGCGACCGCTTCGGCGGCGGCGGTGGCGGCGGCGGCGGTGGTTACCGCGGCGGTGGCGGCGGCGGCGGCTTTGGCGGCGGTGGCGGCGGCTTTGGTGGTGGCGGCGGCGGCGGTGGCCGCGGCATGCCCCCGCAGGTCGTTGGCGAAGGCACCGGCGTCGTAAAGTTCTTCAACGCGCAGAAGGGCTTCGGCTTCGTTGTCCGTGATGACGGCGGCGAAGACGTGTTCGTGCACATCAGCGCGGTCGAGCAGGCCGGCCTGACCGGTCTGGCCGAAGGTCAGCCGATGGGCTTCACGCTCGTCGATCGCGGTGGCCGCATCAGCGCGACCGACCTGAAGATCGACGGTGAGCCGATGCCGGTCGAAGACCGCGGCCCGCCGCGCGATCGTCCGGATCGTCCCGAGCGCAGTGGCCCGGGCGGCGGCGGCGGCATGGGTGGCCCCCAGCGCCAGCTGACCGGCGAAAAGGCGACCGGCACGGTCAAGTTCTTCAACGCGATGAAGGGCTTCGGCTTCATTCAGCGCGACGACGGACAGCCCGATGCGTTCGTGCACATCAGCGCCGTCGAGCGCGCCGGCATGCCGACGCTCAACGAAGGCGACCGGCTTGAGTTCGAGCTCGAGGTGGACCGTCGCGGCAAGTACGCTGCGGTGAACCTGACGCCCGGCTCGTAAAGCACGTCCCATGTTCCGGCTGATCATTGCCGGACGGGGGATCATTGCGGGGGCTGCCCTGGCCATAACGGCCGCGGCAGCCCCTGTTGATTCGGCCCCCGGCCAGTCCCAGACGGCAGCCCCTGCCCCTGCCCCGGCAGAGGTGCCGGTCGAGGCCGCGCGCATCCTCGCCACCCATCCGCACGACAGCAGCGCGTTTACCCAGGGGCTGTTCTTCGCCGACGGGGCGCTGTTCGAAAGCACCGGGCAGCATGGCGAATCGGTGGTGCGCGAAGTCGACCTCGCCACCGGCAAGGCCAAGCGCGAGGTGCGCTTGCCGCGCGACTATTTCGGCGAGGGCAGCACCGGCTGGGGCGACACGATCATCAGCCTGACGTGGAAGCACGGCACGGCGTTCCGCTGGGACCGCCGCACGCTGCGCCAGGTTGGTACGTTCAGCTATCCCGGCGAAGGCTGGGGCCTGACGCAGGACGGCAAGAGCCTGATCCTGAGCGACGGCACCCCCGAACTCCGCTTCCTCGACCCCAAGAGTTTTGCCGAGCAGCGGCGGATCACCGTCACCTATCAGGGGCGCCCGATTCGGCGGCTCAACGAGCTGGAATATGTGCGCGGCGAGATTCTGGCGAATATCTGGCATCAGGATCTGATCGTGCGGATCAACCCGGCGAGCGGCGTCATCACCGGCGTGATCGACCTGCGCGACCTCGCCGCCACAGTGCCAGTGAGCGATTCGGAGGCTGTGCTCAACGGCATCGCCTATGACGACAAGAGCGGAAAGCTCTACGTCACCGGCAAGAACTGGCCCTCGCTGTTCGAAATCGCGCTGCCGACCGCGAACTGATCAGCGCGGGACGGCCTTTGCCCGCCACACCGTCAGCCAGTTGATCGATCCGCGACACTCACCCATCGCGCGCGCCTCGGTCAGGCGAAAGCGGGTGCCGTCCCAGACATAGGTTTCGGCGCTGCCGCAATCGCCGATGCCGCGCCCCTTGGCATAGCTGCCCAGTTCGCCAGTCTTGGCGTCGAACCCGGCATTGACCAGCATCACCGGGCCGTCTGCGGTCCATCCGGGTGGCGAATCGAATGCGGCAACCTCCGCCTTTCCGCCCCGGACGACATAGGCGACGGTCGAGAAATTATACGCCCCGGCACCGCATGGAACGAGCGCCAGCGTCGCGCCGCCGCCCAGCGCATGCCGCTCGACATCGGGTCGCGCCGCGCCCTCGTAATTCACCGCGCATTCCGATTGGGTCCAGAGCTGCTTGAGCAGCGCTGGCGAGAGAACCGCCGGCGTGCCGCTGGCGCGGATCGACGCGATCAACGGGAGTGGCGGCGCAGTGGGGACTGCGCTGGCGGGCTTTGCACCTTTGGCCACCGCCGCGCTCGCCGTCCCCGCCCTGCCCTGCTCCGCATCGATGAAGCGCAGCGACGCCGATGAGCCCGCCAGCGAGATCCGCCCGAGCGACTTGCCTGCGCTGTCGCGGACGACCACCGCCTTGCCATTCGCCAGCGCCTCGACCAGCTTGAGCGCGTCCCCCCCGACGAAACTGGTACCGCGCCACGCCGCAGCCGCGCTGGCCGCCGGTGCGCCTTCGACATGGACGCTCAGCCCGGCGGGCGCGTCCTCGCCCATCAGCTCGACCGTCCAGCCATCAGCCGGCCCGGCTTCGCGCGTCACCGCCATCTGCCAGCCCGCGTCCGACCAGTCGCCGCCTTCGGGCTGGAGCGAGGTCATCTCGCACCGCTTCACATTGTCACAAGCAACGACCCAGTCGCCAAAGGTCTTCATCGGCCCCTGCTGCGGAGCAATCTGGGCGAGCGCGAATGCGGTAAGGATCAGCATGGCGCGCATCCTAGCGGTTCACGCGGCGACGCGGTAGGAGGCGCGCAACAGATTTGATGGAGATGGTGATGAAAACGGTTGGCGTGATCGGCGCGGGGCAGATGGGGGCGGGCATCGCCCAGGTTTCGGCGCAGGCGGGCTATCGCGTGCTGCTGTCCGACATGGACGTCGCGCGCGCCGAAAAGGGCAAGGCCGGCATCGCCAAGCAGCTTGCCCGCGCGGTGGAGAAGGAAAAGATCACCGCGCAGGCCGCCGACGCCGCGCTCGCCAACATCGA
This sequence comes from uncultured Alphaproteobacteria bacterium, assembly GCA_942493255.1. GTDB lineage: Bacteria > Pseudomonadota > Alphaproteobacteria > Sphingomonadales > Sphingomonadaceae > Sphingomonas. The sequence continues at coordinate 3,532,032 of OW818683.1, forward strand.
ATGCGTCGGCGGCACCGATGCCTTCGCGCCGTGCGATCTCGTCATCGAAGCCGCGACCGAACGTGAGGAGATCAAGCGCACGATCTTCGCCAATGTCGGCAAGGTGTTGAGCGACACCGCGATCCTTGCCAGCAACACCTCGTCGATTCCGATCACCCGGCTGGCGCAGGCGGCGCCGGATCCAGCGCGCTTCATGGGGGTGCATTTCTTCAACCCGGTGCCGGTGATGGGCCTGATCGAGCTGATCCGCGGCCTCGCCACCAGTGACGCGACGGTCGCTGCGGTCGAGGCGTTCGGGAAGACGCTGAACAAGCGGATCGTCCACGCCAACGACGCGCCCGGCTTCATCGTCAACCGCGTGCTGATGCCGTTCCTCAACGAAGCGTGCTTCGCGGTGGGCGAGGGCGTCGCAACGATTCCGGACGTGGATGCGGCGATCCAGCTTGGCCTCAACCACCCGATGGGACCGTTCACGCTGGCCGATTTCATCGGGCTCGACACCTGCCTCGAAATCACCCGCGTGCTGTTCGAAGGCACCGGCGACCCCAAATTCCGCCCTGCCCCGCTGCTGATCAAATATGTCGAAGCGGGCTGGTACGGCCGCAAGACCGGGCGCGGCTTCTACGATTATTCGGGCGCGGAGCCGGTGCCGACACGCTGAGCGCTAGGGCGTCCGCGCGATCAGGCCGCGTCGCTGCATGATCGCGATCCAGCCGTCGGGCATGAAGGCGAGTTCGGGCGGGTCGTTGAATGCGATCACCCCGCGCTGGCCCTTCAGGTTCGGCGGCGGCGGGATCATCCCGGGGCACGGCATGTCGCTAAAGCCCCAACTGGCTGCAGCCTCGACCACCATCCCGGCCTTGAGCTGCCCCTTGTAGACGCGGGTGATCCTGAACCGCGCGGGGCGATCATCCTGCGCGTGGATGATCACACCCTCGACGATATTGCGGAAGCTGCGCGCGGCCATTTCGGCGCGCTGCTCCATCGTCGGCGGGGGCGGTGGCACCGTGCCGGGAGGTGGCGGAAGACAAAAGGCTGCCGCCAGCAACGCGATCACGGCAACATCAACCCCGCCAGCGCCGCGCTCAGCAGGTTCGCGAGGCTGCCCGCCAGCAGTGCCTTGATCCCGAGCTTGGCGATCATCGGACGCTGGTTCGGGGCGAGGCTGCCCGTCGCCGCCATCTGGATCGCGATCGAGCTGAAGTTCGCAAAGCCGCACAGCGCGAAGGTGATGATCGCGGTGCTACGCTCGCTCAGCCCCTGCGTCTGGCCGAGGTTGAGGAAGGCGACGAATTCGTTGAGCACCATCTTGGTGCCGAACAGGCCACCTGCCGCCGCCGTCTCGTTCCACGGAATGCCGACCAGAAACATCACCGGGGCAAAGGCGGTGCCGATGATCCCCTGAAAGGTCAGGTCGGGATAGCCGAACAGGGCACCGGCCCCACCGAGCAGACCGTTGGCGAGCGCGACCAGCGCCACGAACGCCAGCACCATTGCGCCGACCGCGACCGCGATCTTAACGCCGGTCTGTGCGCCCATCGCCGCGGCCATGATGATGTTGGCGGCGCGCTCTTCCTCGACCTCGGTCTCGACCGCGCGGATCACCGCCGCCTCGCCATCGACCAGCGTATCCTCAAGCGGAAGTTCGTCCGCCTTCACCACGGGCTCGTCAGGCATCATGATCTTGGCCATCAGCAGCCCGCCCGGTGCGGCCATGAAGCTGGCGGCGAGCAGGAACTGGATGTTGATCCCCATCGCCGCATAGGCCGCGAGGATGGTGCCCGCGACGCCCGCCATGCCGACCGACATGATCGCGAACAGCTGCGAGGGCGTCAGGCTGGCGAGATAGGGGCGGATGACCAACGGCGATTCGCTCTGGCCGACAAAGATGTTCGCCGCCGAGCACAACGACTCGACCTTGCTGACCCCGGTCACCTTCTCGATCGCGCCGCCGATCCAGCGGACCAGGAACTGCATGATCTTGAGATGGTAGAGCACCGAGACGAGCGCGGCGAAGAAGATGATGACCGGCAGCGCGGCGATCGCGAAGCTCTGTCCGCCGACTTCAGGCCGGGCGAGCGGGCCAAAGATGAAGTCGGTCCCCGCCTGCGCATAGCCGAGCAGCGCGGAGACGCCCGTGGCCATCCACTCGATCGCGGCGCGGCCGGCGGGGACATAGAGGACGAGGAAGGCGATTCCCGCCTGCAACGCGAAGGCCGGGCCGACGACGCGCAGCCGAATCGCACGCTTGTTCGAGGAGAGCAGGAAGGCGATCGCGAGAATCGCGACGATACCGAGAATGCCGATCGGAAGATTGTTCAACTGGAAACCCCTTTGGGCCGCGTCTTGCGCGCGGCATTCGGGATGGCACCATAGCGTTTGCCGCGCGCGCCGCTAGGTGCTTCCGTATCGGGTGAAACCGCGTTACGCAGCGCAATGACCACACCGGCTCCGCTGACGCGCTCGCTCTTCGTCCTTTCGATCTTCTATGGCGGCATGGTCTGCATCGCGGGCGTGCTGGGCAACAAACAGGTGGCCTTGGGGCCGCTGGCGGTAGAGGCGGGCATTTTCGCCTTCCTGCTGCTGGTCGCCGTTTCCAGCGCCGTCGCGGAACTGCACGGGCGTTCGGTCGCCAACAAGCTGGTGCTGTTCGGCTTCATCCCGCTGATCGCGTCGCTGCTGTTGTCGCTGCTCGTCTTCGCGCTGCCGCCATCTGCCGAGATGATCGAACAGCGCGCCGATGGGCTGAAGGCGATCCAGCTGATCCTGTTCAGCACCTGGCGCATCTGGATCGGCGGGATCATCGCCTATGGCATCTCGCAAACGCTGAACGTCACGATCTTCGCCGCGCTCAAGGGAAATGAAGGATCGCGGCTGCTGTGGTTCCGTTCGGCAGTGGCAGGCGTGCTCAGCCAGATCGTCGATACGCTGGTGTTCGTCTTCATCGCCTTTTACGGCCTGTTCGACATCACCAACCTGCTCGCCGGGCAGATGCTGGCGAAGGTCACGCTGTCGATCGTGCTGGTACCGGTGCTGATCTATGGCTTTGTCGCACTCGGGCGGCGGCTGGACCGGGCGGCATAGGCCCGGTCCCGGCACGCGGCTACGCCGCCCCGGCCTTCGCGCGCACCGACTGGCAATAGCCAAAGGTGATCGCAAGGCCCGCCAACACCGCGCCACCGCCGATATAGACCGCAGTCTGGATCGGCGCGAAGCCGAACGCAGCGGCGTAGATCAGCCCGCTGATGACCAAGGACCAGCCGCCGACGCGATGCACCTTGCGCGCGAGTGCGCTCGGCACAAAGCGCTTGGGCATCATGTTGCCGAACCACGCGACCATCAGCCCGGTCGCACCCAGCACGATACGGGTCACCGTGTCGTGATCGACATGGCCCGCGCTGCGCGCCGAACTGAGGCCCAGCGCGAGCACGACAATCCCCACGCCCCAGGCCAGGCTGATCTTGGTTTCGCTGTTCATCATGCGCTCTCCTTGCCGGGTGCGGTCGATCCGCTGCCCCCGAATGAATCGACAAAGCCCAGCAGCGCCTCTTCGAGCACTGAGAGCTTGAGGTGATAGATGACCGACTTCCCGGCCTTTTCGGCGTGGACCAGGTCGGCTTCCTTCAGCACCGCGAAGTGCGCCGACATGGTCGGTTTCGACACGTCGAACTTGTCGCTCAGGTCGCCCGCACTCATCGGCCCCTTGCGCAGCAGTTGCAGCACACGGCGGCGGGTGGGGTCGGACAATGCCTTGAAGACCATGCTCATGATTCGTTATTTAGCTAATCGTCGAATTGAGTCAAGCCGACTCATCCGCGCATGCTTTCGTAAGTGCGCAACTCCCGCTAAGGGCGCGGCATGACCGATCACGCACCCGACCCCGCGATGCTGGCCAAGGCCGAGACGCTGACCGACGCGCTGCCCTATATGCAGCGTTACAAGGGCAAGACGTTCGTCGTGAAATATGGCGGCCACGCGATGGGCGATCCCGAGCTGGCGCGCGACTTTGCCGAAGACGTCGTTCTGCTCAAGGCGGTCGGCATCAACCCGGTGGTCGTGCATGGCGGCGGGCCGCAGATCGGGTCGATGCTCAAGCGGCTTGGCGTCGAATCGCAGTTCGTCGGCGGGCTGCGCGTCACCGATGCGGAAACCGCGCGCATCGCCGAAATGGTGCTGGCCGGATCGATCAACAAGGAAATCGTCAGCTGGATCGGCGCGGCGGGCGGCAAGGCGCTCGGCATTTCGGGCAAGGATTCGGGGCTGGTCACCGCGCGCAAGGTGCAGCGCGATTCCGCCGATCCGCTGCAGGGCATCGAACGCCATGTCGATCTCGGCTTTGTCGGTGAGCCGGTTGCGGTGGACGCGTCGGTCCTGACCACGCTGAGCGATCAGGGCTTCATCCCGGTGATCGCCCCGATCGCGCTGGGTGCGGACGGCCATACCTACAACATCAATGCCGACACCATGGCGGGGGCGATTGCCGGCGCGCTTGGCGCATCGCGCTTCTTCCTGCTCACCGATGTCCCCGGGGTGCTGGACAAGGACAAGAATCTGCTGACCGACCTGGACCCCGGCCGGATCATGGCGCTGAAGGCCGATGGCACGATCAGCGGGGGGATGATCCCCAAGGTCGAGACCTGCGTCGCCGCGGTCGATGCCGGGGTGGACGCCGCCGTCATCCTCGACGGGCGTATTCCGCACGCGATGCTGCTCGAAATCTTCACCACGCAGGGCGCGGGAACCTTGGTTCACCGCTGAGCCGTCTTATATAGCCAACACAGTTGCCGATAGCCGCCGCTTTCCTGTAAAAGCGCCAAAACTCCGGAGGCCCGATTGGACCCGTTTCTGAACATGCTTTTCGGGATCGTACAGATCCTGCTCAACGTGCTGTGGTGGATCATCGTCATTCAGGCGGTGCTGTCGATCCTGATCTCGTTCAACGTGATCAACACCTATAATGATTTTGTCAGCTCGCTGTGGCGCGGCCTCAACACGCTGACCGAGCCGATCTATCGCCCGATCCGCCGCATCCTGCCCGACACCGGGCCGATGGATTTCGCGCCGTTCGTGGTGCTGATCCTGATCGCGATCATCAATTATGCGGTGATCCCCAACCTCGCGGTCGCGCTCGCCAGCTCGGCGGCGTGAGCCAGCCCTGGCGGGAAGCGCCGCCGGGCCTGACCATCGCGGTGCGCGCGACACCGCGCGCGTCGAAGAGCACGTTGCTCCCCGGAACGCCCGAGCATTTCGCCGCGCGCATCGCTGCGCCGCCGGTTGAGGGCGCGGCCAATGCGGCGCTGATGGAACTGGTCGCCAAGACGTTCGGCGTGCCCAAGCGCGATGTGACGCTGATCGCCGGAGAGACTGCACGGGTGAAGCGCCTGACCATCACGGGCGATCCCAAGACGCTGGCGGGAATCGCCGCGTCGCTCTATGGGGCGGGGCATGAGCGCTGAGATCATCGACGGTAAGGCATTCGCCGCCAATCTGCGTGCCCGGGTGGGCGAGGCTGCGGCGGCATTTGAGGGACAGGCAGGCCGCAAGGCTGGCCTCGCGGTCGTGCTGGTCGGCGACGACCCAGCCTCCGCCGTCTATGTCCGCAGCAAGGGCAAGGCGACGGTCGCCGCCAACATGGCGAGCTTCGAACACCGCCTGCCCGCCGACACGACTCAGGACACGCTGATCGCGCTGGTGCGCCAGCTGAACGCCGATGCGGCGGTCGATGGCATCCTCGTCCAGTTGCCCCTGCCCCGCCATCTCGACGAGCAGGCAGTGGTCGCGGCGATCGATCCGGGCAAGGATGTCGACGGACTGACCCCGGTCAGCGCGGGTCGACTGGCGCTTGGCATCGACGGGCTGGTGCCATGCACCCCGCTCGGCAGCCTGATGCTGTTGCAGGACCAGATCGGCGACCTGTCGGGCCTCGACGCGATCGTCATCGGCCGCTCGATTCTGGTCGGCAAGCCGATGGCGGCACTGCTGACCGCGGCGAACTGCACCGTCACCCTCGCCCATTCGCGCACCCGCGACCTCGCCCATCATGTCAGCCGCGCCGACATCGTCGTCGCGGCAGTCGGGCGCGCGGGCTTCGTCAAGGGCGAGTGGCTGAAGCCCGGCGCAACCGTGATCGATGTCGGGATCAACCGCATCGACGGCGCGCTGGTCGGCGATGTCGAGTTCGACAGCGCGGCATCGGTCGCTGGCGCGATCACCCCGGTGCCGGGCGGGGTCGGGCCAATGACCATTGCCTGCCTGCTGCGCAACGCGTTGGTCGCTGCGTACCGCAATGCGGGCATCGCCTTCGACGCCAGCGGTTTGTAAGCGCTGATCGACGACGCGGCGCTTCGTCGCAGCGCAGCAAATTCCCACTTGTGACGTTGTATCATAGCACCTAAGAGTGCGCGCAAATCCAGTTTCAGGGAATTGCGTAACCATGAAGTTCACCGCCCTCCTGCTCGCCACCAGCGTCCTTGCCGCCCCTGCCCTCGCCCAGACCAGCGACCATACCGAGCGCGACCGGTCGAGCCGCAACCCGGTGCATGGCGAGACGGCCGACGAAGTGGTGATCAGTGCGCCGGGTCTTGAGCGGCTCGACCTACTTGCGGGCACGTCGGTGATCACCGGCGACGAGCTGGTGCGCGACATTCGCGGCCAGATCGGTGAGTCGCTGACGCAGGTGCCGGGCGTGTCGGCCACCTCGTTCAGCCCCGGCGCGTCGCGCCCCGTGCTGCGCGGTTTCCAGGGCGAGCGCGTGCGCGTGCTGACCGATGGCCTTGGCACGCTAGATGTCTCCAACACCTCGACCGACCACGCCGTGTCGATCGAGCCGCTGACGGCGGAGCGCATCGAAGTGCTGCGCGGCCCCGCAGTGCTGCTGTTCGGCAGCCAGGCGATCGGCGGCGCGGTCAACGTGCTCGACCGCCGCATCCCGCGCGCGGTGCCGGAGAATGGCTTCCATGTCGACGCGATCGGCGCCTATGGCTCGGCCGCTGACGAGCGCGGCGGCGGCGCGGCGGTGGACTTTGCGATCACCCCGCAGATCGTCGCGCATATCGACGGCAGCTATCGCAAGAGCGACGACCTGCGCGTCGGCGGCTATGTGCTGAGCGACCCGCTGCGCGCCGAACAGTTCGAGATCGCCGAGGAAGAGGCAGATGAAGGCCATCTGGAGGAAGCCGCCGAAGCGCTCGAGAACGCCAACCGCCGCGGTCGCCTGCCCAATAGCGGCACGCGCACCTACACGCTGGGCGGCGGCCTCGCGCTGATCAACGATGGCGGGAGCCTCGGCTTTTCCGCCGGCTATTATGACACGAACTATGGCGTCCCGGCGCGTCCGGGCGCGCATCACGACCATGGCGCAGGCGGCGGCGCCGATCCCGACGCGGAAGAACATGGCGAAGAAGCCGTCACCATCGGCCTGAAGCAGTTCCGCGCCGATGTGCGCGGCGAGGTGAAGATCGGCGGCTTCATCGACGCGCTGCGCGTCCGCGCCGGCTATTCGGACTATGAGCACACCGAGTTCGAGGGCGAAGAGGTCGGCACGGTGTTCAACGCCGAGGGTTTTGAAGGCCGCCTCGAGCTGGTTCAGGCAAACCGCAATGGCTGGCGCGGCGTGACCGGGTTCCAGGGGTTCACGCGCGATTTCGCTGCTGTCGGTGCGGAAGCGTTCGTTCCGCAGAATGTGACCGACCAATATGGCTTTTTCACGCTGCAGGAAGTCGATCTCGGCGCGATTGGGCTCGAAGGCGCACTGCGTTACGAGCATACTCGCGTCCGGTCGAACGACGTGAAGCTGGATCTGGTCGAGGATGGCCCGACTGCGGCGTTTGACCGCCGCTTCGACGCCTTCTCGGGCGCGGTCGGCCTGTCCTACTCGCTCGCGCCTGAGGTGAAAATCGGGTTCAACGTGTCGCGCGCGGTCCGCGCACCGTCGGCGGAAGAGCTGTTCTCCAACGGCCCGCACATCGCGACGCAATCCTATGAAGTCGGCAACCCCAATTTCCGCACTGAAAAGAGCTGGGGTGGCGAAATCTATGCGCGCGGCGCCGCCGGGCCGGTGCGCTTCCAGGTCGCGGCCTATGGCAACTGGTTTGACGACTACATCTATGAAGTCGCGACCGGCGACGAGATCGACGAACTGCCGGTGTTCGAATTCCGCCAGTCCGACGCGCGCTATCTCGGCGTCGAGGGTGAGGTGTCGACGACCTTCATCGATGGCGGCGAAGGCGGCTTCTCGCTCGGCGGCAATCTCGTCGCGGACTATGTGAATGCCGAACTGGGCGACGGCAGCGCGGTGCCGCGCATCCCGCCGTTCCGCGTGCTTGCCGGCATCGACGCCAGCCAGGGCGCATTCGGCGGCCGCGTCGAGGTCGAACATGCGATCCGCCAGACCCGCGTCGCGGCGTTCGAGACCGAAACCCCGGCCTTCACGCTCGTCAACGCGTCGCTCACCTGGCACCCGCTGGGCGAAAAGCGCGAGACCGCGATCATCCTGTCGGCGAACAACATCTTCGACGTCGACGCCCGCCGCCATGCGAGCTTCACCAAGGATTTCGTGCCGCTCCCCGGCCGCGACATCCGCGTGTCGGCGCGGCTGAGCTTCTAACCTCGCCCCCGAGGGATTGGGCGCTGCCGATCAGACAGCCGGCAGCGCCCAGTCTATTTCACCGCGCCCGTGCGCGCGCAAAAACGCATTTGCCTGCGAAAATGGCCGCGAGCCGAAGAATCCGCCATGCGCCGATAGCGGCGAGGGGTGGACCGATTTCAGCACCAGATGGCGCGGATCGACCGACGCCGCCTTTTTCTGCGCATGGCTGCCCCACAGCATGAACACCACCGGATCGGGCAGCGCGTTGACCTGCGCCACCACCGCGTCGGTGAACCGTTCCCAGCCGCGCCCCTTGTGCGACGCTGCCAGCCCCATCTCCACCGTCAGGCAGTTGTTGAGCAACAACACCCCCTGCTTCGCCCAATGCTCGAGGAACCCATGGCCCGGCGGGTCGATGCCAAGGTCGCTCTTGAGCTCCTTGTAGATATTCACCAGACTCGGCGGCACCTTCACCCCCGGCTGGACCGAAAAGCACAGGCCATGCGCCTGCCCCTCGCCATGATAGGGGTCCTGCCCCAGGATCACGACGCGCACGCTTTCGGGCGGGGTCAGGTCGAGCGCGCGGAACCAGTCGGCGCTCTTGGGAAAGATGCGCTTCCCCGCGGCCTTTTCAGCCAGCAGAAAGGCGCGCAGATCGGCCATATAGGGGCTGTCGAACTCGGCCTTGAGCGGGTCGAGCCAGCTTTGGTGCAGCTTCACGGTCATGCACCGGGACTGGGCGAATCCGGTCGCCTGTGTCAATCGAGCGCAATGCATATGAGCCACGCCGCCGACGCCCCCGCCGCGCCGGAAATCAGCTTCGACCAGTTTCTCGCGGTCGACATCCGTATCGGCACGATCATCGCCGCCGAGCCCTTTCCTGAAGCGCGCAAACCAGCGTTCAAGCTGACGATCGACTTCGGCCCGGCGATCGGGGTCAAACGCTCCTCGGCGCAGATCACGGAACATTACGCGCTGGACGACCTGCCGGGGCGACAGGTCGCCGCGGTGGTCAACTTCCCCCCGCGCCAGATCGGCCCGATGATGTCGGAAGTGCTGACGCTCGGCTTCCCCGATGCGGCGGGGAAAGTGGTGCTGTTCCACCCGAGCGTACCGGTGCCGAATGGCGGGCGGCTATTCTAACCGTTCACGGCGATCTCATGCTTTGCTCATGACGCTCACCGGCCAGCGGGACGACATGGTGCGACCAGACCAGGAGACGCAGCATGACCGACGACCGCCCGCAGCCACCAGCCCTACCCAACGACCCTTCATCCGGTACGATCTTCGACCGGATCCACCGCTCGCCCCGAATCCCTGATCGTTACGCAGATCGCCGCGCGGTCAGCAAATAGTTGAGCGCGATATCCTCGCTCAGATGAAACCCAGCACCCGGCGAGAAGCTGAGCCCGCGCAGGTCGCTCACCGCCATCCCCGCATCCTCGAGCAACCCGGTCAGTTCCTCGGGCGTCAGGAACTTGGCGTGGTCATGCGTTCCGCGCGGGATCATCCCGACACCCTCGGCAACCGTAATCATCGCCAGCCGCGACAGCGGCGTGCGGTTGGGCGTCGACAGGATCATCAGCCCGCCCGGCGCCAGCGCCGCGACCAGACCGCGCACGAACGCCGCCGGATCGGCGACATGCTCGATCACCTCCATTGAGGTGACGAGATCAAACTGGCGCCCCGCGACCTCACTCTCGAACTCGCCCGCGCGATAGTCGATGGTCAGCCCCGCCGCTTCGGCATGCGCCCGCGCCGCGCCGATATTCTCGGGCGCCGCATCGACCCCGGTCACCGCAGCGCCCATCCGCGCCAGCGGCTCGCACAACAAGCCCGCGCCGCACCCGACATCGAGCGCGCTCCGGCCCTTTAGCGGCGCGAAATCGCGCGGATCGATGCCCCAATGCGCATCGACCGCCTCACGGATGTAGCGCAGCCGTACCGGGTTCAACCGGTGGAGCATCGCCGACTCGCCCTTGGGATTCCACCAGTCCGCCGCCAGCCGACCGAAATGTTCAGCTTCACGCGGGTCAATCGTTGCTTTGCTTGTCATCGCCATCCCCCCCTCTTATCAGCGCGCCCACAGCTTCCCAACCGGGACTTTGGGGGACAGGTTCAAATGGCGCGTATCGTGATGAAGTTCGGCGGCACGTCGATGGCCGGGATCGAGCGGATTCGCAACGTCGCCGCGCGCGTGAAGCGCGAGTGGGAGGCGGGCAATCAGGTCGCGGTCGTCGTGTCGGCGATGGCGGGCGAAACCGACCGGCTGGTGGGGTTCTGCAAGGAAGCCTCGCCGCTCTATGACCTGCGCGAATATGACACGGTCGTCTCGGCGGGCGAACAGATCACCAGCGGGCTGCTCGCCATCGCGCTGCAGGCGATCGGCGTGCCCGCGCGCAGCTGGCTCGGCTGGCAGCTGCCGATCCACACCAGCAGCGCGCATGCCAGCGCGCGGATCGACACGATCGACACCGACACGCTCAATGCGAGCCTCGCCGACGGCCATGTCGCGGTCATTCCGGGATTTCAGGGTGTAGCCGACGACAACCGCATCACCACGCTCGGCCGTGGCGGATCGGACACCAGCGCGGTTGCCGTCGCGGCGGCGATGAAGGCGGACCGGTGCGACATCTACACCGATGTCGACGGCGTCTACACCACCGACCCGCGCATCGTGCCGCGCGCGCGCAAGCTGACCAAGGTCACTTATGAAGAGATGCTGGAACTGGCGAGCGTCGGGGCGAAAGTGCTCCAGACCCGCTCGGTCGGGCTGGCGATGAAGGAGGGGGTGCGCGTGCGCGTGCTTTCTTCGTTCGAGGATACGCATGACGACACCGGCCATCGCGGCACGCTGATCGTCGGCGAAGAGGAGATCAACGACGTGGAACGGCAGCTCATCACCGGCATCGCCGCCGACAAGAACGAAGCCAAGGTGACGCTGACCAACGTCCCCGATCGACCCGGCGCGGTCGCGCATATCTTCGGCCCGCTCGCGGAAGCCGGCATCAACGTCGACATGATCGTCCAGAACGTCGCGCATGCGACCGGATCGACCGACGTGACCTTCACCGTGCCGCGCGCCGAACTGGCTCGCGCGCTCGATGTGCTGGGCAAGCAAAAGGCGCCGATCGGCTATGACGCGCTGGTCCACGACACCAAGATCGCGAAGATCAGCGTCGTTGGCGTCGGGATGCGCAGCCATGCCGGCGTCGCCGCGACGATGTTCGACACGCTGGCCGAGCGCCGCATCAACATCCTCGCCATCACAACCAGCGAGATCAAGGTCAGCGTGCTGATCCACGAGGACGAGACCGAACTAGCGGTCCGCGTGCTCCACACCGCGTATGGCCTGGATGCGCCGGAGGACGAGGCGGCCTGATCACGGCCGCCCCGCTTCTCGTTATCAGTCTTCCAGCTCGCGCTTGACGATCTCGTACGTGCCGGGGCGCAGCTTCAGGTCGTAGCGCTTGCCGTCCGCCATGCGCGCGTCGTCGACCTCCCAATAGGGGCCGTCATCGTCCAGCTCGACCTCTTCCCAGCTGACGAAACCGGCGGCGCGCACCGCCTTTTCGATCGCGGCGGCTTCGGTCGTGGTGGGCGCGCGATCGGCGAGCGCGGGGGTCGCGACGAGCACAGCCGCACCAGCGGCGGCGAGAGCGAATATCTTCATGAAAACCTCAATCCTTCGGGTCTGTGGATCACAGGCCGGGGCGCAGCGCACAGCGATATTCGCGTGCACGACCCGGCCGGTTCGATGCGTCCGACATCACGATCAGGGGATCGCCAGAGGGGCCCGGGCCGCCCGGGATTAAAGCATGGGACGGCGCGGGGTTCCCGCCTCCGCGATCTGCTCAGCGCGGCGTGAGGGTCGCCGCGACGCCATAATGGTCCGACGGGAACTCGCCCGCCACCGCATCGGCGATGCGCCGGGCGTCGCTGATTTCGAAGGCGCCTGGGTCGGCGAAGATATGGTCGATCACGCGCGATTTGTGCCCGCGGGCGACCACCAGCGTCGTGTCCACCGCGCCGGGGGCAAGCACCGGTTCAAGCCCGCGGATCGCGATCGGCGCCAGCGCGGCTTCGTCGAGCGGCGCGTTGAAGTCGCCCATCAGCACCAGCGGCACATCGTCGGTCGGCAGCCAGCCGAGCAGCCCGTTGATCTGCTGCGCCCGTACCGGCCCGGCCTCGGGCTGATGCGCAAGGTGCGTGTTGACCACGTCGACCACGCGCCCGCCCGACTGCACCCGCACGCGCAGCGCGGTGCGATAATCGTTGAACGGCTCCAGCTTGATCGTGTCGGTCTCGACCACCGGCAGGCGCGACAGGATCGCATTGCCATAGCGGTTGGCCGCGCCGACCGGCGAGGTCGACATGAACTCGACGCGGTAGCCGCCCAGTGCGGCGGCGATCGTCTCGGCCTGATTGGGCAGGTTCTTCTTCGCATCCTGCAGCACTTCCTGCAGCGCGATCACATCGGCATCGGCGGCGCGCAGCACATCGACGATCAGCTTGAGCCGCAGCGGCCAATTGCCCGCGTCGTGCCAGATGTTGAACGTCACTACCCTCAGCGGTTGGCGCGGCGCGAGGGCGCGCGGGGCACAGGCGGCGAGCGGAGCGGCGGCAGCGGCGGCGAGCAGGGTGCGGCGATCGATCATGCCCCCGAACTAGCAAGTCTGACAGCGCTGTCCAAGGTGACGCGTGCGGCAGGACTCCCGGGGGGATTGAACAGAAGCCCGCCTACGGCATTATCATAGGATGCGAAGCCTCACCCTGGTCGGCCCTGCCGCTTTCGTCGTGGCGCTCGCCGCCTGCTCCCCCGCCCCCGCCCCGCCGGGCAATGGCGAGGCGCAACAGCCTGCCCCGGTCGAATCCGTCCTCCCACCCTCCCCCACGCCCTCACCCGCACCCATCGTGCTCGGCACCGTGACCGAGGCAGCGGCGGCGCGGTTGCAGGGCGAACTGCGCTGTGCATTTCTCTCCGACGCCGGGCGCCTGGTGCTGGTCGGCGCCGGCAATGTCGATCGGGCGAGCCGCGCAACGGTCGTCGTGATGCGCGACACGACACCGGTCCTGCTCACCGCGCGCGAGGCGGGCGGGTTCGATGCGCTGACCCGGGGCAGCAGCTTCGACGGCGAGAAGCTGATCGTCGCGATCACCCGTGGCGCCGAGCGGACGACGGGGCATGAGGGATCGAGCCACACCGCGACGCTGTCGATCGAGGCTCCGGGATCTGCGCCACAAGCGATCGACGGTGTATGGGAATGCGGTCCCTGACCGCTCGCAGCTTGCCTAACTGCGCAGACCAGCGCTAGGCGAGAACCATGACCATTGGTGAAGAGCGCCTCCAGCGCCGCATGGCGCGCGGCATCGAATTTCTCGGCAGCGAGACGGCAATCCTGTGCGGCGCGATGTCGTGGGTGAGCGAGCGCAACCTCGTCTCCGCAATCTCTAACGCGGGCGGCTTCGGCCTGATCGCGTGCGGCGCGATGACGCCTGAGCTGCTGGATGCAGAGATCGCGGCGACCAAGGCACTGACCGACAAGCCGTTCGGTGTGAACCTGATCACCATGCACCCGATGCTGTTCGACCTGATCGCGGTGTGCGCGAAGCATCAGGTGACGCATATCGTGCTCGCCGGCGGCCTGCCTCCGACCGGCAGCCTCGATGCCATCAAGGCGAGCGGTGCCAAGGTCATCTGCTTCGCCCCGGCGCTGTCGCTCGCCAAGAAGCTGATCCGCTCGGGCGTCGATGCGCTGGTGGTTGAGGGGATGGAGGCCGGCGGCCATATCGGCCCGGTGTCGACCAGCGTGCTCGCGCAGGAAATCCTGCCCGAGGTGTCGGAGCAGGTGCCGGTGTTCGTCGCGGGCGGGATCGGTCGCGGCGAGGCGATCGCCGGCTATCTCGACATGGGCGCGGCGGGCGTCCAGCTCGGCACGCGCTTCGCCTGCGCGACCGAGAGCATCGCGCATCCGAACTTCAAGAAAGCATTCTTCCGCGCCAGTGCCCGCGACGCGATCTCGAGCGTCCAGATCGACCCGCGCCTGCCGGTGATCCCGGTGCGCGCGCTCAAGAACGCCTCATCCGAGCTGTTCACCGCCAAGCAGCGCGAAGTCGCGCAGCTGCTGGACGAGGGCAAGGTCGAGATGATGGAGGCGCAGCTCCAGATCGAACATTATTGGGCAGGCGCGCTGCGCCGCGCGGTGATCGACGGTGATGTCGACAATGGCTCGCTGATGGCCGGCCAGTCGGTCGGCATGGTGACCAAGGAAGAACCCGTCGCCGACATCATCGCCCAGCTCATGGCCGAGGCGGCGGCGGCGCTGGAGAAGCGGGCGGCTTAGCGCCCCTCGACGCGGGTCCCGTCACGTGCGGGAGCTGACACTGCTGCCACCGAACACAATCTGTTGCCGCGCCTTAGGCGTGAACAGGCCGTAGAGCATCGCGGCCTCGGGCGTGCTGGCGGCATCCAGCGCGGCGACTTGGTCGAGCGGGAGCTGCAAGTCCGTGGCAGCGATATTGTCGTGCAGCTGGGACACCCGGCTTACGCCCATCAGCGCGGTATCGACGCCCGGTCGCGACAATACCCAGGCAAGCGCGACGCGCGCCGGCGTCTCGCCAATAGCATCGGCCACCGTTCGCAAGGCTTCGACAATGCGCCAGTTCCGGTCGGTGAACAGCGTGTCGCCAAACGGGTTGGCGCCATCGAGCCGCTTGTCGTCAGCTGCGCGCAGGTCGCCAGTCCCGGCATCGCTGGGCAATCCACCCGCACGCGGTGCGCCCACCTCCACGATTGCACGATCATATTTGCCGGTCAGCAAGCCATAAGCGAGCGGGCTCCACGGCATCATCCCAAGGCCCATGTCGCGCGCCAGGGGGAGATGTTCGGATTCGACCTCCCGGCTGACCAGCGAGTAGAAGTACTGCAGCGCGATCGGTCCCGGCAGCCGGTGCGCCGCCGCCAGCGTTGCGACCCGCGCGACATACCAGGCGGGCGTGTTCGACATACCCCAATAGCGAATCTTGCCCGAACGGACGAGGCCGACCATCGTCTCCAGCAACTCCTCGGGCGGAGTTACCGAATCCCAGACATGCACCCAGTACAGGTCGATAAAGTCGGTCTTGAGCCGACGTAGCGAGCTTTCCAGCGCGGCATGGATTTGCTTGGAGCCGTTGCCGCCCGCTTGCGGGCCTTTTCCCGCCGAGAATCCGGACTTTGTCGCCACCACCAGATTGTCGCGCAACCCGCGTTCGGCGATCATGGCACCCAGCATCTCTTCGCCGCGCCCATTCGCATAGACATCGGCGGTATCGATCAGATTCCCACCCGCTTCGACATACGCGTTGAAGACGGCGTCGGCCTCGGGCCGCTCCATGCCCCAGCGCGCAACGCCGAACGTCATCGTCCCCAGTGCAAGCGGACTGACGACCAGGCCCGAACGACCCAAAGTGCGATACTCTGCAAGCGACATGCTGATACTTTCATAGCGATCAATACGAAACACGTCGTGGCAGATTGCAGCGTGAGGTCAATCATTATATATCGAACGCTATGAAAGTGAGTGCCTCATCCCCCGCGCGCCGCATCGGTCGGCCCCGCTCGTTTGATCGCGAGACCGCGCTCGACGCCGCGATGCATTTATTCTGGAGCCATGGGTTCGAAGCGACATCAATCTCGGACCTGATTCGGACGATGGGGATCACACCGCCCAGCCTGTATGCGGCCTTTGGCGACAAGCGGCAGTTGTTCCGTGCGTGTATCGAACGCTATCTCGGGGGCGGCGGTGCGGCCACGATTGTGCGCAGCATTGCGCAAGCGGTCACTGCGCGCGATGCGGCCCATGATCTGCTGATTGCGGCGGCAGTCGGCGACACCGGAGACAGCACGCCGCCGGGGTGCCTGCTCGCCAGCTCCATCGTGTCCAGTTCGGCCGATGCGGCAGACATGCGGGAAGAACTGGCCATCATCCGGCGTAAGATCGAAGCCGCGCTGCAGGCACGGATCCAGCGCGACATCGACGAAGGCATATTGCGCCGCGACAGCGATGCTGAAGCGCTTGCGGGGCATGTGTTCGCCGTCGTGCAGGGCATGTCGACATTGGCCAAGGATGGGGCGGACCGCGACAAATTACTGCGCATCGTGCGCAGCGCGATGATGTGCTGGCCACGCGCCTAGGGATCATCCGCGACCCGACCACAGCCGGTGGGCGGCATGG
The DNA here is from genome assembly GCA_942493255.1 of uncultured Alphaproteobacteria bacterium. Classification (GTDB taxonomy): domain Bacteria; phylum Pseudomonadota; class Alphaproteobacteria; order Sphingomonadales; family Sphingomonadaceae; genus Sphingomonas. Next base: position 3,548,835 of record OW818683.1, read on the forward strand.
CAGCTAGGAAGGACGGTCGCCGACATCATCGCCCACCTCAAGGCCGAGGCGGCGACGCTGGAGAAGCGGGCGGATCAGGTCGAGACTTCCCGAAAAGCGGTCCGACCGGGCGTCAGTCACAGGATAGGTGCCGCCGCCGCGTTCCCATCGCACTGCGACCTTGAGTAAAGCCATCCTGAGGTGTATTATCTATATAATGCTCACCGTTGGAGGGCGCTATGGACCCGCAGCTATCCAAGGAACAGATAAAGGTCGAACTCAGGCGGATGGTCGATCGCTTCCGCGGCGAGTGGCGCGACGGGATCTATAACGCTGATTCAGCGGTTCGCTCCGCACGCGGCTCAGAACTTTCCGAGGATTTCGTGGCCGCCTGGACCGATACGCTAGGGAAAAAAGAAGGCGAGGCCGACGCGCTGTATGCGCAGCTTTATCGTTTTATCGACGACGCATGATTTCGGCCTTTCATCCACTTTCGGTCGGTCGTGTACCGGCTCCCTAGCGCCGCAAGCGGTCAGGCTGAGGAGCGTCACTGCCGGATGTGTGCGGCTTATCGCTCCGCCGCCCAGTCATACCGGGCGGCGACCGGCCCGCCTCGTCCCATTCCGCCCCGTGATTAACCAGTCCTTGACTCCATCCTGCTTGGATGGCTGCCATGTTCCGCGTTCTCCTCGCCCTCCCGCTACTCGCCCTTGCGACTGCCTGCGCCGGACCAGAGCGGATCGCCGCGCCCGCGCCGCTCCCGGTTCCCGCGCCCGCCCCAACTCAGACCGCCGCGCCGCGCGCGCCCGATGGGGCCGCCGCCAACCTCACCATCCCGGCGCGCCTGCCGGACGGAAGCTATGCAACGCCCAACCGCAATGTCTCCGCCGCAGCAGCAGCCTGGCATCTGCGCGCCGCGTTCAACGTCGCCGCGCTCAACTGCAATGATCCCGCCCTCGCCCCCGCCTATAACCAGTTCCTCAAGGCGCATCGCGGCGCGCTGAAGACCGCGCATCATGCGCTGGCCCGCGAATATGGCGATGCATCGGCGTTCGATCCGGCGATGACGCGGCTCTACAATTACTTCGCGCAGCCGCCGGTGATGGCGCAGTTCTGCGCGACCGCCGCGCCGCTGCTGCATCAGGTCGCCGCGCTTCCGGCGGCCGAGCTTCCCGCCATCGCGCCCGCCGCGCTGGCGCAGATCGACCAGCCCTTCACCGATTTCTACGCGCGCTACGATGCATGGCGCGTCGATCTCGCCGCATGGCGCGCGGGCGACGCTCCGGCTACCCCGCGCCTCGCCTATGCGACCGAGGTGTTCCGCGCAGAGCCGCATGTCGGCGGCGGCGGCACCGTCACACTCGCCGCACGCTGAATTTCTTGGCGCTATCGGGGCGATCTGATAGCGCTCTCCCATGCCCGTTTCCGCCGCCGCCTCCGCCCGCGAAATCCTGACGCGGTTGCACGACGTGATGGCGTCGCGCACCCCGGCCCAGTCCAAGCTCAACGCCGTGGTCGAGATCATCGGGGAATCGCTGCGCAGCGAGGTGTGTTCGATCTACCTGCTGCGTGAGGGCGTGCTCGAGCTGTTCGCGACCCGAGGCCTCGCGCAGGAGGCGGTCCACGTCACCAAGCTCGCGTTGGGCGAGGGTCTGGTCGGGATGATCGCGAAGAATGTCGAGACGCTGAACCTCGACGAAGCTGCCTCGCACCCCGACTTCGCCTATCGCCCGGAAACGGGCGAGGAGCAGTTCCACAGCTTCGCCGGCGTGCCGATCATCCGCAAGGAGCGCGCGGTCGGCGTGCTTGCCGTCCAGCATGCCGATCCCCGCAAATATGAAGAGGTGGAGATCGAGGCGCTTCAGACCGTCGCGATGGTGCTGTCGGAGCTGATCGCCAATGCCGGCCTGATCGACAGCGCCGATGCGAGCGCGGGCGGATCGACCCGCGCCCAGCCGACCGCGACCGCGCGGATCAGCGGGTTCAAGCTGGTCGAGGGCATGGCCGCGGGTGCCGCCGTCTTCCACCAGCCGCGTATTACCATCGAACATACCGTAGCCGAGGATACCGAGGCCGAGCGTCACCGCGTCTATGCCGCGTTCGACAAGATGCGCGAGCAGATCGACCGCATGACCAGCCAGGCCGAGTTCGGCGTCGGCGGCGAGCATGAGGAGATCCTCGAGACCTACAAGATGTTCGCCTATGACGAGGGCTGGGGTCGCCGGATCAACGAGGCGATCGATAGCGGCCTGACCGCCGAGGCGGCGATCGAGCGCGTCCAGCAACGCACCCGGATGCGGATGCGGCAGATCGACGATCCGTTGCTGCGCGAGCGGATGCACGATCTGGAGGACCTGTCCAACCGGTTGCTGCGGATCGTGTCGGGGCAGCTCGGCACTGCCGCGCAGCTGGGCTTGCGGCAGGATTCGATCCTGATCGCGCGCAATCTCGGCCCCGCCGAGCTGCTCGAATATGACCGCCGCCGCCTCAAGGGCGTGATCCTTGAGGAAGGGTCGCTGACCGCGCACGTCACCATTGTCGCGCGGGCGATGGGCGTGCCCGTGCTCGGCCGCGTCAAGGATGTCCGCCGTCTGGTTGCTGAAGGCGACCGGCTGCTGCTCGACGTCACCGAAGACTCGCTGGTCGTCCGCCCGACCCACGCAATGGAAGAGGTGTTCGAGGCGAAGCTGCTGATCACGCAGAAGCGCCGCGCCGTGTTCGCCTCGATGCGCAACCTGGCGCCCGAGACGCGCGACGGCCATCGCGTGACGGTGATGGTCAATGCGGGCCTGCGCGACGATGTCGCCGCGCTCGACCTGACCGGCGCGGACGGGATCGGGCTGTTCCGCACCGAATTCCAGTTCCTCGTTTCCGCCACCCTGCCGCAGCGTGAGGGCCAGAAGCGCCTGTATCGCGACGTGCTGGAGGCGGCGGGCGACCGCCCGGTGATCTTCCGCACCGTCGATATCGGCGGCGACAAGGCGCTGCCCTATCTCGACCATGACGAGAATGGCGAGGAAGAGAACCCGGCGATGGGCTGGCGCGCGCTGCGGCTGGCGCTCGACCGCGAAGGGCTGATGAAGGTGCAGGCGCGCGCGCTGCTTGAAGCCGCCGCCGGTCGCACGCTCAGCGTCATGTTCCCGATGGTGTCCGAACCATGGGAGTTCGAACAGGCACGCGCGATCTTTGAGGCGCAGCGCAGCTGGCTGGAGGGGCGCGGGCATAAATTGCCGCTGCACATCCGCTATGGCGCGATGCTGGAGGTGCCGGCGCTTGCCGAAGTGCTCGACATCCTGTTGCCGCAGATCGACTTCCTGTCGATCGGCACCAACGACCTGACCCAGTTCCTGTTCGCCGCCGACCGCGCGCATCCCAAGCTGGCGGTGCGCTATGACTGGCTGAGCCCGTCGATCCTGCGCTTCCTGCGCCGTGTGACGCGGGAGGCGCATGCGGCCAATGTCCCGGTCGCGGTGTGCGGCGAGATGGGCGGGCGACCGCTCGAGGCGATGGCGTTGATCGGGCTTGGCATCGACCGGCTGTCGATCACCCCGGCTGCGGTGGGGCCGATCAAGGCGATGGTCCGCAGCCTGAACCATGCCGCGCTCGGCCCGGCGATGGACACGCTGCTCGCCACCCCACCCCGCGACATGCGGGCGGCGCTGGAAAGCTGGGCACAGGCCAACGGGGTCGAGTTGGCCTGAGCCAAATGCCGGAGGAATGCTGGCATTTCAGGTAGTGTGCCGGTTGACACTCCATTAAGGAGTACAACAAGGCGCGCGAATATCAGACACCGGAGGGAATTGAATGGACGGCGAACCGGGCGACACCCCGAACCTGTTTCCGGTGAAGGTCGGGGAGAAGCTGCGCGACGCCCGGGTGGCGCAGGGGCTGGAATTATCCGATGTCGCCTCGCGCACGCGCATTCCGCTCCGCCACCTCGCTGCGATCGAGACGTCGGATTATTCGGGCCTTCCCTCGCCGACCTATGCCATCGGCTTCGTCAAATCCTATGCCCGCGCGGTTGGTGCGGATGAAGTGGCGCTGGCGCGTGAGCTGCGCGCCGAGACCGCGAGCACCTTTGCCGCGCGCGAAGTCTATGAGCGCTATGACCCCGAAGAGCCGGTGCGTGAGCCGCCGAGCGGGCTGGCCTGGGCCGGCGCGATCGTCGCACTGTTGCTGCTCGGCGCCGTCGGGCTGTGGTACGGGACCGATCTGTTTCGCGGCGGGATGAGCGCGGCGCCCGAGCCGACGCCGACTGCCATCGCCACCCCCGATGCGGTGCCGAGCGCGGAGCCGACCCCGGTAACGGGCGGGCAGGTAACGCTGATCGCGACCCAGCCGGTCTGGCTGCGCATCTATGACGCGGCGGGGACGCGGCTGTATGAAAAGGAAATGGCGGCCGGTGAGCGCTACGACGTGCCGGCCGACGCCAATAATCCGATGATCAATCTGGGCCGGCCGGAAGCCGTGCAGGTTACGATCGACGGGGCCGAAGTGGCGGCACTTGGACGCCCCGGTATCGCGATCAAGGATGTGCCGATCAGCGCGGATGCCCTGCGCACGCGCGGCCAGCCCGGCGCCGCAGCGACGCCCGCTCCGGAGGCGAGCCAGACCGCGACGCGGACACCGACGACGCAGCGCGCTCCGGCCCCGCGTCCGGCCGCTGCCCCGACGCGCAGCCCGGCAACGCAGCCATCGGCCACGACGCCTGCCCCGGTTCAGCCATCGGGTCCGGCGCCACAGCCGGCAGCGACGCCGGATGCTTAAGGCTGGGGTCAGCATCGGTGGACGAGACTTTGGTGCTATAGAAGGTTGAGCGAAGGGTATCGCGGGTGGGGATGAAGATGCGTTTTCTGAACAAAAGTGCGGCAATGGCGGTGGTGCTGGCGGGGCTGGCATCGATCGCCGTGCCGGTGGCGGCGCAGACCAGCCGCGACGGGATCGAAGGCCGGGTCGACCGGCTGGAGCGCGAGATGCGCGCGGTGCAGCGCAAGGTGTTTCCGGGCGGCGCAGGCCAGACGGTCGAACCGCAGATCACTGCCCCCGACCGCGGCGGCCCTGCCCCCGGCATCCCCGCGAGCGGCGTGGTCAGCGACCTGACCGCGCGGGTCAGTGCAGTGGAATCGCAGCTGTCGACGCTGACCGGCCAGATCGAACAGAACCAGTATCGCCTGCGCCAGCTGGAAGAGGCGTTCACCGCCTATAAGCGCTCGACCGATGCGCGGTTGAAGGCGCTGGAGGATGGTGCCTCGGCAGTCGGCGGTTCGGCCCCGGTGACCGGCATCGGCAGCACGCCGACGCCCGGCCCGCGTCCGACAACACCGCGCCCGACGACACCCCCTCCGACCACTAGCGCGCCGACGACGCCGGTCGCGGGGATCGAACGGCCGAGCACCGACGACGCTGCCGAGGACAGCTATGTCTACGGCTTCCGCCTGTGGCAGGCGAAGCAGTATGACAAGGCGATCGTCGAGCTGCGCAGCGTGGTTCAGAAGCATCCCAAGCATCGCCGTGCCAGCTACGCCCAGAACCTGCTCGGCCGCGCGCTGCTCGACCAGAACAAGCCCGCACTTGCCGCGACCGCTTTCTTCGAAAACTATCAGAAGATGCCCAATGGCGAGCGCGCCCCGGACTCGCTCTATTACCTCGCCCAGGCGCTGGTGAAGATGAAGAAGCCGGCCAGCGAAGTCTGCAAGGTCTATGACGAACTGACCCAGGTCTATGGCGACCGCCTCTCCGAAGCGATGAAGATGGATGTCGCCACCGGCCGTTCCGCCAGCAAGTGCCGGTGACGCGCTGAACCCGCTCGATCCGGCCTGGGTCGAGCGGTTTCGACGCGATCTCGAGGCGGCGTTTGGCAACTCGGCTGACGGGGCGCTGGTGGTCGCAGTGTCCGGCGGCCCGGACAGCATGGCCATGCTCGCACTGGCTCATGCAGCGTTTCCGGGACGCGTAGCGGCGGCGACGGTCGATCATGGGTTGCGACCCGCTAGTGCCGATGAGGCGCGGATGGTCGCAGATTGGTGCTCGACGGCTGGTATTCCGCACGCGATCCTCACGCCCCCGCGACGGATCTTTCGGTCCAATGTGCAGGCCGATGCGCGCCACCTACGCTATGATCTGCTCGGCCAATGGGCCATCGAAACTGGCGCCCACGCGCTGCTGACCGCGCATCATTGCGACGATCAGGCCGAGACATTCCTCATGCGTGCTCGTCGTGGATCGGGTCCAGGGGGGCTTGGCGGCATCCGAACGCGATGGCGCTGGGAACGCCATCGCTGGCACAAGGGCTACCCCAAAGGCGGAGCGGCCGCAGTTGCAGATGTTGACGGGGTGACGGTGCTTAGACCGGTGCTCAACTGGCGGCGGGCAGACTTGCGTGCGATTGTCGAACTGAACGCGATCCCCTTTGTCGATGATCCCAGCAATGCGGACGAACGATTCGATCGCGTCCGCATGCGTCAGCTTCTTGCTCACAATCCTTGGCTCGATCCGGTCGCACTGGCGCGATCCGCGCGGATTTGCGGAGAGAGCGATGCCGCTCTGGCCGCGATGATGGACTGGGTCGGGCGTGAGCGGACGCTCGCGAGCGATGTGGCGGAACGGCGCATCGATATGAGCGGACTACCGCGCGAACTGCGGCGCAGGCTCGCGCGCGACGCGATCGGCTACGTCCGGTCGATCGAAGGTGTGACCGAAGGCAACTGGAGCGATTCGACCAACATCGAATCGCTGCTAGACGCGCTCGAAACCGGCTCCGCTGCAACGCAGGCTGGTGTGGCTGTCCGATCAAAAGGCGAAATCTGGCACTTCCGCCCCGCCCCGCCGCGTCGATCACACTGATCGAAGCTGTTCCATTGCCATTAACCTGCGACCGCCTATCTTGTGCGCTGAGGAAGGTGCAAGCGACCCATGAGCGACGACAACAAGACCCCCGGCCCTGAGAATAACGGCAATCCGTGGATGAAGAGCCTGCTCGTCTGGGTCGGCATTCTCGCCGCGCTCGCGCTGTTCGTCAGCATGTTCGGCGCGCCGAGCAGCTCCAACGCGGGCACGACGATCGCCTATTCGGAGTTCCTCGACAATGTCGAGCAGGGCAAGGTCAAGGACGTCAATGTCGCGGGCAGCGTCATCACCGGCACGCTCGACAATGATTCGAAGTTCCGCACCAATGCTGTTGCCGATCCCCAGCTGATCCCGACGCTGCGCAAGCAGGGCGTGACGATCAGCGCGCGGCCGGAGGAAGGCCCGTCGATCTGGCAATATGTGCTTGTCCAGGCGCTTCCGTTCCTGCTGTTCCTCGGCATCGCCTTCTTCGTGCTGCGCCAGATGCAGAAGGGTTCGGGCTCGGGCGCGATGGGCTTTGGCAAGTCGCGCGCCAAGCTGCTGACCCAGAAGGAAGGCAAGGTCACGTTCGACGACGTCGCCGGCATCGATGAAGCGCGCGAGGAGCTGGAGGAAGTCGTCGAATTCCTCAAGGACCCGACCAAATTCGCCCGCCTTGGCGGCAAGATCCCCAAGGGCGCGCTGCTGGTCGGCTCGCCCGGCACGGGCAAGACGCTGCTCGCACGCGCGATCGCGGGTGAAGCGGGCGTGCCGTTCTTCACCATCTCCGGCTCGGACTTTGTCGAGATGTTCGTCGGCGTCGGCGCGAGCCGCGTGCGCGACATGTTCGAACAGGCCAAGAAGAGCGCGCCGTGCATCGTCTTCATCGACGAAATCGACGCGGTCGGTCGCCATCGTGGCGCGGGCCTGGGCAATGGCAATGACGAGCGCGAGCAGACGCTGAACCAGCTGCTGGTCGAAATGGACGGCTTTGAAGCCAATGAAGGCATCATCATCGTCGCGGCGACCAACCGCCCCGACGTGCTTGATCCTGCACTGCTGCGTCCGGGCCGTTTCGACCGTCAGGTCGTCGTTCCGCGCCCGGATATCGAGGGTCGCATCAAGATCCTGCAGGTCCATATGAAGAAGGTGCCGCTGGCTCCCGACGTCGACGCACGCGTGATCGCGCGCGGCACGCCGGGCTTCTCGGGCGCCGACCTCGCCAACCTCGTCAACGAAGCCGCGCTGATGGCGGCGCGCAAGGGCAAGCGCCTTGTTGCGATGAGCGAGTTCGAGGATGCCAAAGACAAGGTGATGATGGGCGCCGAGCGGCGTTCGATGGTGATGACTGACGATGAGAAGCGGATGACCGCCTATCACGAGGCTGGCCACGCGATCGTCAGCCTGCACGAGCCGGCTTCGGACCCGATCCACAAGGCGACGATCATTCCGCGCGGTCGTGCGCTGGGGATGGTCATGCGTCTGCCTGAGCGTGACAGCTACAGCTATCACCGCGACAAGATGTACGCGAACCTCGCCGTCGCCATGGGCGGCCGCGTCGCTGAAGAAGTGATCTTCGGCTACGACAAGGTCTCGTCGGGCGCGTCAGGCGACATCCAGTACGCCACGGGTCTTGCCCGCGACATGATCACGAAGTGGGGCATGTCGGACAAGCTCGGCCCGGTCGAATATTCGCAGCCCGAAGGCGAGAGCTTCCTTGGCTATTCGGCATCGCAGCCGCGGCACATGTCGAACGAGACGCAACAGGCGATCGATGCCGAGATCAAGGCGACGGTCGAGGGCGGCCTGACCCGCGCGCGCGACGTACTGACCGAACATATCGACCAGCTGCACCAGCTGGCCGGCGCGCTGCTCGAATACGAGACGCTGTCGGGCGAGGAGATCAAGAAGCTGCTGTCCGATGGCGACATCGGCCGCCCCGATCCCTCCACGATCAAGGGTCCGGTCGGGGTTGCGGGTACGTCGATCCCCAAGACGCGGCGTCCCAAGGGTCCGTTCGGCAACCCGGCTCCGCAGGGCGCGTAACCGCTCTACTTCTTCTCTGATTTCGGTGCGGCCCGTGCGAGTAGCGCGGGCCGCATTGTTTTTGCGATGTCGATATCTGGCTGGGCGACCAGCCCCTCCAGCATCGCGATCCGGGCATCGCACTTCGCGCCCGCATCCGTCCCGTTGAGCGCCGCTGCAAAGCGATTGGCGGCGGCGGTGTCGCCATTGGCGGCAATCCGCAGCAGCTCCGAGGCGGTGATCTCACGCCCCTGCCCCAATTCGCCCACCCCCTGCGGCGCGCTCGCCGCAACGCGCAGCGCATGGGCATAGTGCCGTTCGCGCAACTGGCGGGTGAACATCGACTGCGTCTCGTCGCGATCGCCGACGCAGACGCGCGGGTCCACCGTGCGCAACTCGCGCATCCGGGCAAGGCGAATGTCCATCTCCGCGGCGATCAGCGCGGCCGAAGCGAGCGGAAGCCGCTTCTGATAGGCAGCGTTGACCAGCGCGTCGATTTCCCGCGACCCCGTAGTGCGATCGCGCGCGCCGTTCGCCATCGCCGTGCGGATCGCGGCAACCTCCGCATAGAGTTTCGGATTGCCGGTCTTCACCGCACGAAAGCCCGGCTCGCTCGCTTCCAGCGCCTTCATCGAGTCGGCGGGCGAGACCGAAATCGGCGGCATCAGATCGCCCTGCTTCTGCGATGGCGGGATCGACATCACGGCCGCGACGATCAGCATCGCCCACAACAGCATATTGGCGAGCGAGGCCACCCCATCGCCGCGCCCATTGGGATCGGCGGCACGCAGGCCGCTCATCACCACCAGCCCGGTCCCCGCGGCCGCGCCCCAAGCGATCAGCGGCGTTCCCGGCGCCCCGTCACTACGCACGATCGCTCCCACGATCAGCGCGAGCATCAGGCCGAGCGCGATCAGCACCGGGCTCGGCGCGATCAGCCGCGCAATGGCTCCGCGCGCCGACAGACCGACCAGCCCGCACGACGCGCCGAATACCAGCACCAGCGCCTGTTCGGCCACGCTCATCGCGGCAAAGGCCGGGCCGATGAACAGACCCGCGACGCCGAGCACGACCACCCGCTGCCACGGCAATCCGCCGCCGCCATGCTCGCCGCCGTCGAGGACGAACATGGCAAGCGCCAGCGCAAAGGCTGCGGCGGCTATGCTTCCCGCAATCCATGGCGTTGCGGGCGCACCGATCGCCGCCGCCGTCACCACCAGCCACAGGCCGAACCGCCAGCCGAACCCGCCGGGACTGTCCTGCTGCCCCTGCAACCGTCGCCAGCGCATCGGCGCGATGAAACGCCAATGCGCAACGGCCAGCGCCACGCCCGCCGATCCCGCGGCAACCGCACCCCACAGCTGCAGTGCCGGGGTCGCCCCGACCAGCGCGAACAGCCCCGCCCCCAGCGCACCGATCAGCAGCAGCGCCACCTCGGCAAAGCCAAAGCGCGGCGCGTCGAGATGCGCGCGCCACCATTCGGCCGCCTTGGGGTGAAAGCTGTGCGCGATCCCCGGCACGTCATAATCCGCGAGCTCGAACAGCTGGCGTACCTGATCCGCCACCCCCGGGCGCAACGCGGCAAGGCGGCGGAGCCAGCCCGGCGACTTGCCATTGGTCAACGCGCGCCACCCGCCCTGCAGCGCATGGCCGCCGCGTCCGAACGACGCGATCAGGCGCCATTCGTCGAGCCGCGCGCGCAATGCCCAGACTGCGGGCGGATGGTTGCCCTCCCCTTCCCAGCCGAACACCGCCATCGCCTCGCGCAGGATCGCGTCGCTGCGCGGGATGGTGTCGGCGATCAGCGCGGCGAGGCGATATTCGGTGTGCGCGCGTCGATCGATCTCCATCAGCGCGGGCGCACCCATCACCGCGTCGAACGCCGCGCGGATCGCGTCGCGATCCTTGAACCAGGGCCCGCGCAGCCCGGCATCGAGATCGGCGAGCCGACGCTCAAGCTCGGCGGCGTCGGCGGCACGCGCTGCTTCCAACGGATCGGACGGAGCCGCTGGCGTCGGGGCGGCATCAGGCGGCAACGGGCCGGAGGGTTCGAATGGCGCGGCGTCGTGGGCGGTGACGAGAACCGGCTCAGGATCGTCGGCGACCGCCGCGACGACCTCCCCGGCCTCATCTTCGCCGTCATCGTCCCAATTGTCGAAATGGTCGTAATCGACCCAGCGCAGCGCCTGTTCATAGGCTTCGCGCAGCGCCATAAAGCCCTTGGCGTCATCCTCGGGGTTGGTGGTCTTCAGCCTGGCGGCATAGGCCCGGCGGATCGTCGCGCGGTCGCTGCCGCGCGGCACGCCGAGCACCTGCCACCACTGCTTCACAGGCCGAACTTCATAGGAAGGTCTCGCCCTCAAGCTGGTCGAGCGCGGCGTGCAGTTCCTTGCGCGCGGTCTCGATCGTGCGCGGGTCCTGCGTCTCGAGCGCGGCGGCAAAGCGCGACATGACTTCGCCGACCCAGAAACGCTGCTCGCCCAGGAAATTCTCGAAGCATTTCTCGCCGCGCGCGATCGCCGCCTTGTTCTCCGCCTCGTCGCGCGGATGGACCTTCAGACCCGCCAGCGCCGCGCGCGCCTTTTCCAGCGCGGCAGGGTCGGCGACATTGCCGTCATTGATGACGAGGCTGACGGTCTCGCCGCTCTCGGGAACGATGATGTCGACCTCGAGCAACCCGGAGATATCGTAGGAAAAGCGGACATCGACCGGCTGTCCCGCCTTCGCGCGCGGCACCTGAACCGTCGTGCGGCCAATCTCGACATTGTCGCGGACCAGCCGCGCCTCACCCTGATAAATGCCGAATTCGACCCGGGTCTGGTTGTCGTTCATCGTGCTGAAGGTGTGGACACGGCTCGCCGGGATCACCGTCCCGCGCTCGATGATCGGCGCGAACAGCCCATCCTCGATCCCGCCGCCGGGCAGGCGGCGGGCAACCTCGACCCCCAGCGAATAGGGGCAGACATCGGTGACGACGACTTCCTTTAGCGCCGAATCGCGCGACTTCAGCCCCGCCTGAACCGCCGCGCCCAGCGCCACCGCCTCATCCGGATTGACCGTGGCGTTGGGGAAGCGGCCGAACATCCGCGTCACCGCGCTGCGCACCACCGGCATCCGCGTCGCCCCGCCAATCAGGATGATCTCGGATAGCTCGGCGCTCTTGATCCCCGAATCGCGCATCGACCGCAGCACCGGTTCGCGCAGCCGCTCGATCAGCGGCTTGGCCGCCTCCTCGAACATCGCGGTGGTCACGGTGTGGCGATATTCGGCATCGTTCCACACGATCCGCATCTCCGCCTCGCCCGCGCTGCTCAGCGTGCGGCGGGCGCGTTCGGCGGTTTCGCGCAGCTTCTGGTGCAGCGCATCGTCGCCGCGCCCGGCATTGCCGAACTCTCCCGCATGCGCGTCGCGCATCAGCGTCACCAGCAGTTCGTTGAAATCCTCGCCACCCAGATGATTGTCGCCGGTCGAGGCGCGCACCTCGATAATGCCCTCGAAAATCTCGACGATCGACACGTCGAACGTGCCGCCGCCCAGGTCGAAGACGAGGAAGCGCGATTCATCGGCAAGCTGGTGAATGCCATAGGCGAGCGCTGCTGCAGTCGGCTCGTTGACCAGCCGCTCGACCTTCAGCCCCGCCAGTTCACCCGCGCGGTGCGTCGCCTTGCGCTGCTTGTCGTTGAAATAGGCCGGGACGGTGATCACCGCCTCGGTCACTTCCTGCCCCAGAAACGCCTCGGCATCGGCCTTCAGGCTGCGCAGGATCAGCGCGGACAATTCCTCCGGCGCGAAGCTGCGCTTGCCCAGCTTCGTCGTGCGCTGCGTGCCCATATAGCGTTTGAACGCGGTGATGGTGACGTCGGGATGGCTCGCCATCCGCTCGCGCGCGGCAAGGCCGGTGATGACATCGCCATTCTCATCAATGCTGACCGCCGAGGGGGTGAGGAAATGGCCGAGCCGGTTGGGGATCAGCTCCGCCGCACCGTCACGAAAGACCGCCGCGGCACTGTTCGTGGTGCCGAGGTCGATACCGATAATCATTTCACTGCGTCCCCTGTCGATTCGGGCGAACTCTAACGCGCCCCGCGCGGCTGTGAAGCGGACGAATTCATATGGCGTTCAAGCGCCATGTCGTGTTTTCTCTCTGGATCACGGGAGGGTGTCGATGCGGACGATGATGGCGGTGATGGCGGGTGCGGCGCTGCTGCTCCCGGTGAGCACGCAGGCGATGAGCGTGGCGGAGTTTCTGGCCAAGGCGAATGCACTCAAGGCCAAGGGCTTCCTCGCACTGGCCTCCCCCGACATCAAATTGCTGCGGAGCGAAGTCGAACGCGCGTCGGACGCCTATCGCACCGACCTCGCCAGCGCCCGCGCCGCCGGCCGCGCCCCGCACAGCTGCCCCCCGCCCAAGGGCAAGGCAAAGATCGGCAGCAACGAACTGATGGCGGAGTTCCAGTCGATCCCCGCCGCACAGCGCGGGATGAGCGTCAAATCAGCGTTCTACGCGATGATGAAGAAGCGCTTCCCCTGCAAAGGCTGAGCTGGTTTCAGCTTCGCTGAATCGGCACCGGCCCGCTCCCCCACCCGGCCACCCATAGAATACACTGTCGTTGGGTGGCCGGGTGCGGGTAGCCCCGCAAAGTACTACTTTGCGGGGACCCCGTGGGGGAGCGGGCCGGTGCCGCCTAGCTGAACTGGCTCAGCCGAGCAGACCAAGACCCAGCAGCAGCAAGCCGAAGATCAGCACGATGAAGCTGATCAGATGCAGCAGCACAAAGGTGCGCAGCCCCGCGCTCCACCAGCGCAGGCGGTAAGCGCCCTTCAGCTGGAAATAGATATGGACCGGCGGCGCGAAGATCGCGATCAGGCTGATCGCAGGCGCCCCGACGCCTAGCGCCGATGCGATCATCAACCCGATGAACAGCAACGACATGAAAGCGAGCGAATAGGTGACGAAGACCGCATGGTCATAGCCCTTGAACCGCCGACGCCACAGGAACAGCAGCCACACGAACGGGATCGACAGCGGGATCAGCGCCCAGCTGAACTTGTAGCTGTTGGTCTGCAGCTTGTAGAGCGCGAGGCCCGGATTGCGCTCCGCCTTCTCGATCCCCTTGTCCAGCCGCGGCCATCCGGTCCGCACCTTTGGAGCGAGCCCAATCCGACCGCTCATCTTGATCGGAAAGCTCTTGATCTCAGCAAGGTCGATCGTCAGCTTCTCGATCTGCCGGTCGAGCTTCGCCGCGCGCTCGCTGCCCTTCTCGGCCGTGGCGCGCGCTTCGCGCAGCTCGACGATCGCGTTTTCGGTGTTCTGCCGCGCATATTGCAGGCCGGTCTCGAACTGCGCCGTCGTGCCGACCTCCGCCGGCGGAGCGACGCCCATGATCTGCATCACCGCGAACATCGTGAAGACGGAGAACAGGAACATCGCCATCGGCGACACGAACTGTGCACGCTCGCCATGGATGTAGCGGCGGGTCAGTTCGCCGGGGCGAAAGGCCAGCAGCGGCAGCGTGTTCCACAGCTTGCCTTCGAAATGCACGACGCCGTGCAGGATCTCATGCCAGATCGCGCCGATCGTGCGGTGGACATGCCCGACCTGACCGCAGCGGTGGCAATGCGGGCCGATCAGCTGCGTCCCGCAATTGAGGCAGATGCCATGACCATGATCGCCATGCGCGCCCGACCGCTCGACCGCACGGCCAAGCAGCGTGCCCGTGACCAGATCCCCGGCTGCGTCGAATTCCCCCATGAAGCTCATCTATCAGCTTGGAAAAGCCCGCGCGATAGGGACTTTGCGGTTGCAGCATGATAGCCCGGCGGCATGGAACAGGATGCTTCGACTCTGATCGCCGACATGGGCGCGCGCGCCCGCACCGCCGCAACGACGCTGGCCGGGCTGCCGACAGCCGCCAAGGCCGCAGGGCTGCGCGCCGCCGCCGCCGCGATCCGCGCCGATGCCGACGCAATCCTCGCCGCCAATGCCCGCGATGTCGAAGCCGGCACGGCGAATGGCCTGTCGGGCGCTTTGCTCGACAGGCTGCGGCTCGACCCCGCACGACTTGAGGGCGCGGCGGCGGGCGTGGAGGCGGTGGCGTCGCTGGCCGATCCGGTCGGCGCGTTGATCGATGCGAGCGAGCGCCCCAATGGCCTCAAGCTCAGCCGGGTACGCGTGCCGATCGGGGTGATCGGCATCATCTATGAAAGCCGCCCCAACGTCACCGCCGATGCGGCGGCGTTGTGTGTGATGAGCGGCAATGCCGTCATCCTGCGCGGCGGATCCGAAGCGGTGCATAGCAACCGCGCGATCCACGCGGCATTCGCGCGCGGCCTTGTCGAAGCCAGCCTCCCCGCTGATGCGGCGCAGCTGGTCTCCACCACCGACCGCGCCGCCGTGGGCGCGATGCTCAAGGCCGATGGCGTGATCGATCTGATCGTCCCGCGCGGCGGCAAGAGCCTGGTCGCGCGCGTGCAGGAGGAGGCGCGCGTCCCCGTGCTCGCGCATCTCGACGGCATCTGCCATCTTTACATCGACCATGCCGCTGATCCGGCCATGGCGGTCAAACTCGCGGTCAACGCCAAGATGCGCCGCACCGGCATCTGTGGCGCGACCGAGACGTTGCTGATCGACCGCGCCTTCGCCGATCCCGCGCCGATCCTGTCCGCGCTCGCCGACACCGGCTGCGAATTGCGCGGCGACGCCGATATCTGCGCGATCGAGCTGCGCGCGGTTGCCGCGACCGCAGAGGACTGGGACACCGAATATCTCGATTCGATCCTTTCGGTCGCGCTGGTCGATGGCGTCGACGGCGCAATGGCGCATATCGCGCGCCATTCCAGCCGCCACACCGACGCGATCGTGACCGAAGATGCCGCCGCCGCCGAACGCTTCCTCAACAGCGTCGACAGCGCGATCGTGATGTGGAACGCCTCGACCCAGTTCGCCGATGGCGGCGAGTTCGGCCTCGGCGCGGAAATCGGCATCGCCACCGGCCGCCTCCACGCCCGCGGGCCGGTCGCGCTGGAGGGGCTGACCACGTATAAATGGGTGGTGCGGGGGAGCGGACAGGCGCGTCCTTGAGTCGCACGTATTCTTTGTATACATTGGATACATGAGCAAGACTTCAGTTGTCACCAGCAGGCTCGGTGAAGAAACTGCGTCCGAACTCGATCGGCTGGCCGAGCGACTGGATCGGTCGCGTGGCTGGGTGATCGCCAGGGCGGTCGAAGAATATGTCAGCGCCGAAAACGAGCTGCTCGACTCGCTTGATGAAGCGGAGCGGCAGATCGAGCGGGGCGAGTTTTACACGCACGAGGAAGTAGTGGCTTGGGTCGAATCGCTGCGCGGAAGCGCCGCTGAGTGACCGGCATCAGCTGGGCCAAGATGTCGCGCGAGGACCTCGCGCGGATTGACCGTCATTATCGCGAAATCAGTCCGGCGCTTGCTGACGAGATCAACCTTCGCATCGTCGAGGGTGTTGCGATCCTCGCCACACTCCCGCGGGCCGGCCCGTCGACCGAGCGGGGCAGTCGCCGAAAATGGCGCGTGGCGAACACGCCTTACATTCTCTTCTATCGCGTCATGACAGATCATGTTCGAGTGCTGCGGATCGTTCACGGCGCTCGCGACCTCGCAACGCGGCTATGAAACGCATCGGTCTCCTCGGCGGGTCGTTCAACCCGGCGCATCGCGGGCACCGCGCGATCTCGCTCCACGCCATTCGCGCGCTCGGGCTGGACGAGGTTTGGTGGCTGGTGTCGCCGGGCAACCCGCTCAAGGAAGCGAAGGGCATGGCCCCCTTCGCCGCGCGGATGGCGTCGGCGCGGCGAATTGCCCGCCACGCCCCCATCCGCCCCAGCGCGGTCGAACAGCGGCTCAAGACCCGTTACACGGTCGATACCCTCACCAAACTTCCCCGCCTTTACCCCCGACACCAGTTCATCTGGCTGATGGGCGGCGACAATCTGGCGCAGTTCGACCAGTGGCGCGGGTGGCGGGGAATCGCGCGACAGGTTCCGATTGCGGTGATCGCGCGTCCGGGCTATGATCGCAACGCTCATGCAAGCCCTGCAATGAGCTGGCTGCGGCGTTTCGTGCGCCCCGCACGCCAGGCGAAGACTTGGACGAAGTGGAGTTTGCCGGCCCTGGTGCTGTTGCGCTTCCGCCCCGACCCGACTTCGGCGACTCGCCTCCGCGCCGCCGATCCCGGCTGGCACCGGAGATTTTCCCGTGGCCGCACGCCGCCCAAGCCCGACACGCCCTAACCCAGGAGTCCTCTTGCCCGCTTCCCCCCAAATCGATGCCGCCCCGGCCGCCGCCCGCGGCCCCGCCCCGGATGCCGAGGCACTGCATCGACTGATCCTGACCTCGCTCGACGACGATCAGGCGGTCGAAACCGTCTCGATCCCGCTCGCGGGCAAGAGCAGCATCGCCGACTATATGGTCGTGGCGAGCGGCCGCTCGACGCGTCAGGTCGCGTCGATGGCGCAGAAGCTGGCCGAGAAGATCAAGGCCGAGCGCGGCCACAACCCCCGGATCGAAGGTCTGCCGACCGCCGACTGGGTGCTGATCGATGCCGGCGACGTGATCGTCCACCTGTTCCGCCCCGAAGTCCGCACCTTCTACAATCTTGAGCGGATGTGGGCGTTCGGCGACAGCGCGCCGGGCGGATCGGCCTAAGTTGAAGCTCGGCACCGCCAACCGGGACTAAACCCATGCTGCTGCACATCGTCGCCCGCGGGCGGATCGGCCGCAGCCCGGAAGCCGAGCTGGTCGATCGCTATCTCAAGCGCGTGACGCTGCCGACGCGCGTGACCGAACTGCCCGATACCGGCGGCAAGATGCCCGCGATCGAGCCAGGCACGCGCATCGTGATGCTGGACGAGAAGGGCGAGAACCTGCCCTCACGCGTCTTCGCCGAACGCATTCAGGCGTGGCGCGAGGACGGGGTGCGGGAAACGCGCTTCCTGATCGGTGCCGCCGACGGCTTTGAAGATACCGCGCGCGCGCAGGCAGACCTGCTCATTTCCTATGGCCGCGCCACCTGGCCGCACATGATGGCGCGCGCGATGCTCGCCGAACAGCTCTGGCGCGCGACCAGCATCCTCGCCAACCACCCGT
Organism: uncultured Alphaproteobacteria bacterium; assembly: GCA_942493255.1. Classification (GTDB taxonomy): domain Bacteria; phylum Pseudomonadota; class Alphaproteobacteria; order Sphingomonadales; family Sphingomonadaceae; genus Sphingomonas. The sequence goes on from OW818683.1 coordinate 3,566,785, forward strand.
ACCACCGCGAGGGATGATGCGGCGGATCGCCCTTGTCGCCGCCGTGATCGCCACCGCATCGGTCGGCATCGCCGCGCTCCCGGCGCAGACCCCCTCGATCACCGACCAGCGCGCCCAGCTCACCGCCGCGAGCAAGGCCGCAAAGGATGCCGAGGCGCGCGCGCAGCAACTCCAGCGCGCCGCCGTCAACGAGCGCGACGAAGCCCGCCGCGCCCGCGCCCGCGAAGCCGCGATCGCGGCGAGCATCCAGGCGGCGGAGGCCGAAATCGTCGCCGCCCGCGCGCGCATCGCGATCGTCGACCGGATGCTCGGGCAGCAGCGTACCCGCCTCGCCGAGCGGCAGGGGCCGATCGCGCGGCTGATGGCGGCGCTGCAATCGCTCGCCCGCCGCCCCGCCGTGCTCGGGCTGGTCCAGCCCGGATCGACCGCCGACATCGTCCATGTCCGCGCGGTGCTGGGCGCGGTCACGCCCGCGATGCGCGCGCGCACGGCGGACATCCGCGCCGAAATCGCCCGCACCCGCCGCCTGCGCGACGGCGCACAGCTCGCCGCCAAAAGCCTCGCCGACAGCCGCGCGCGGCTGCAAAACGACCGCCTCGCTCTGGTGCGTGCGGAGGGCGAGCATCGCCTGAAATCGGTCGGCTATCGGCGCGAGGCGATGTTCGAATCGGATCGCGCGCTGGCGCTGGGCGAACAGGCGCGCGATCTGGTCGACCTGATGGATACGATGGGTGAAGCCGCCGAGACCCGTGCGGCGCTCGAGGCGCTGCCGGGCCCGCTCCCCCGCCCCGCCGAGGGCGAAGCCGCGACGCCCGATACCGCCCCGCCCACAAGGCGCAGCGGCCCGCCGCCCTACCGCCTGCCCGTTTCCGGAACGGTCGTCACCGGCCTTGGCGAACTGTCCGACACCGGCGTCCGCGCCCGCGGCCTGACGCTGGCGACATGGCCGGGCGCCCAAGTCGTCGCGCCGACCGGTGGCCGCGTCATCTATGCCGGGCGCTTCCGCCGCTATGGCAATATCGTCATCCTCGACCATGGCGGCGGCTGGACCTCGCTCGTCGCCGGGCTCGACGCGGTGATGGTCAAGGTCGGCGACACGCTGATCCAGGGCGCCCCGCTCGGCCGCGCACCACAGGGCGAGGCGCCGCGCATCACCGTCGAACTGCGCCGCCAGGGCCGTCCGGTCGATCTGGCGCAGCTGCTGGATTGAATTCTTCCCTGCGCAACAGGGACGAAATGACATGTCGCTGACATTCGCTTGCCGCTTTGCGGCCACGCGGTTCCGGTCTATCTTGTCGCCAAGACCCGCTCAGAGAGTAACGCGTATGATCCGTCCCATCCTCCAGGTCTCCGCCGCGGTCGGCGCGCTGGCGCTGATCCCCGTCACCACCGGCGCGATGGCGAGCGTCGATACGTCGAGCTATCGCGAACTCGACGCGTTCATGGACGTCTACACCCGCGTGAAGGCCGCCTATGTCGAGAAGGTCGATGACAAGACGCTGATCAAGGGCGCGATCGACGGCATGCTCGCCAGTCTCGACCCGCACAGCTCCTATGTCGACGCGCTCGCCTTCGACAATTTGCGCCTCGCCACCGACGGCAATTATGGCGGCCTGGGCCTGTCGGTCACGATGGAGGACGGCGCGGTCAAGGTGATCACCCCGACCGAAGACACGCCAGCGTGGAAGGCGGGGATCAAGGCCGGCGACTATATCACCCATCTCGATGGCAAGCTGATCTATGGCGGTACGCTGGACGAAGCGATCACCCAGATGCGCGGCGCACCTGGCACCAAGATCACGATCCGCATCGTCCGCCCCGGCCGCGACAAGCCGTTCGACGTCGCGCTGACCCGCGAGACCATCGTGCAAAAGGCGGTGAAGTGGGAGGTGCAGGACGGCATCGGCATCCTCAACATCAACACCTTCAGCGCAACCACCGCCGACGATATGCGCGCCGGCATCGCCGCGATCGAACAGCAGCTGGGCGGCAAGCCCAAGGGCTATATCATCGACCTGCGCGGCAATGGCGGCGGTCTGCTCAATCAGGCGATCGAGGTCAGCGACGCGTTCCTGACGCATGGCGAAATCGTGTCGCAGCGCGGGCGTGAAAAGAGCGATATCGAGCGCTGGTATGCCAAGGCCGACGATCTCGCCCGCGGGCTGCCGATCGTCGTGCTGGTCGATGCCGGCACTGCATCCGCGTCGGAAATCGTCGCCGGTGCGCTGCAGGATCACCACCGCGCGCTGGTGCTGGGCGAAAAGACCTTCGGCAAGGGATCGGTGCAGTCGCTGCTCCAGCTCGGGCCGCGCACCGCACTGCGCATCACCACCGCGCGCTATTATACGCCGTCGGGCAAGTCGGTGCAGGAAGGCGGGATCGAACCCGATCTGGCCGTGCCGCAGATTTCCGACCCCGATTACAAGACCCGCCCGGTGTTTCGTGAGGCCGACCTGCGCCGTCACCTGATCAACGAGACCAAGGTCGATAACGCCGTGCTGGAAGAGGACACCAAGACCGATCCGCGCTTCGCCGCCACACCGGCGGAGCTGGAGAAGAAGGGGATCAAGGACTTCCAGCTCCACTACGCGCTGCAGACCATCGCCCGCACCGCCGCGCCCGCGCGCATGGCCGGCGGCGGCGCGGCCAAGGCCGGGAAGCGCTGAGCCCCGTCATGACGCCGAACCGCACCGCGCAATGGCTCGCCCTGCTGGTCCCGCTCGCGCTGATCGCTGGCGCGCTGACCAGCCAATATGGTTTTGGCCTGTTCCCGTGCGAGATGTGCATGTGGCAACGCTGGCCGCATTACACTGCCATCGTGCTCGCCGCCTTGTCCTTCGTCGTGGCGCCCGCGCGCACGCCGTTGGTGTGGCTGGCGACGCTCGGCATCGCGGTCAGCGGCGCGATCGGCGCGTTCCATGCCGGAGTCGAATATGGCTGGTGGGAGGGGATCACCCAATGCGCCACCAACTTCAGCGGAGAGGGCAGCGCGCTTGAGCGCATCATGAATGCGCCCGTGATCCGCTGCGATGTCGCACCCTGGGATCTGTTCGGAGTGTCGCTCGCCGGGTGGAATGCGATCTTTTCGCTCGGTGGTGCGTTGGTGATCGTAACGCTGATGCTGAAGGGCAAGGCCAAGTGAAGTGGAAACCCGGAGACCCCCGCCGCGATATCGATTCGATGGTTCGTGTCGATCAGGCGGGCGAATATGGCGCAACGCGCATCTATGCGGGGCAACTCGCGGTGATGGGCGACCGCCACGACATGGCGCGCGCGATTTCGGGCATGGCCAATCAGGAAGAACGGCACCGCGTCTTCTTTGACGCGTTGATCGCGCGGCGCGGCGTGCGCCCGACCGCGCTGCAGCCGGTGTGGAACGTCGCCGGCTTCGCGCTCGGTGCGGCAACGGCCGCGATCGGGCCGACTGCGGCAATGGCGTGTACCGTAGCGGTCGAAACCGAAATCGACCTCCACTACCAGGAACAGCTCGACGCGCTCGGCGAGGACGATCCCGAACTGGCGGCAGCAGTCGCCGAGTTTCGCGCCGAAGAGCTGGAGCACAAGGACAGCGCGCTCGCGGCGGGCGCGGAAACGGCCCCGGCCTATCCGTTTCTTGCAGGGGCGATCCGCTTGGCGTGCCGGGCGGCGATTGGGGTTTCAAAGCGGCTGTAACGGCCGCAAGGAGTTGACGATGAAGACGATCCTGCTGACCCTGTCCGCCGCCGCGTCCGCGCTGGCGCTGCCCGCGCTCCCCACGCTGGCCCAGAACGCGCCGCAGAACGGCGTGCTGATCATCTATGGCGACGACCGCTGCCCGACCAATTCCGACGGCGACGAGATCGTGGTCTGCGTCCGCCGCCCGGCTGGCGAGCGCTTCCGGATCCCGAGCGAGCTCCGCGATACCGAGGCGACACCTCAGCGCGAAAGCTGGGCAGTGCGCCAGCGTTCGGCGCTTACCGCCGGCGATACCGGCATCGGCAGCTGCACCACTGTCGGCCCCGGCGGCGGCATCGGCTGCTCGACGCGGGACATTCAGGCCGGCAAGGCCGAAGCGGATGCGCGGAAGCGGGCGGAGAAGGTTCTGCCGGACTGATTTTGTCTACTGAACTCCGTTTGCCCTGAGCTTGTCGAAGGGCGACTCCAACACTCCGAGAGTGCAGGAACCGTGCTTCGACAGGCTCAGCACAAACGGGGTATGTGGCCTTCGCCGCAACGCTGGCCAGTCCCAGCCATCCTCTTCGCGCTCGTCTGGCTGTCCTGCATCTGGTTCGGCTCCTGGGCATTCAACCCCAACAGCGCCACGCGCATCCTCGCCGCCACTGCGATCGTCGAAACCGGTAGCGCGCGCATCGATCCCTACGCCGCGATGACGATCGACAAGGCGCAGTTCGGCGGTCACCTCTACATGGACAAGGCGCCGGGCATGACGCTGATGGCGCTGCCCTTCGTCGCCGCGACCAACTGGGTGACGCAGCAGACCAGCGCCGACGTCCCGCACCAGTTGTTCGACCCCGATGCCGAGGCATTCCTGCGCCTGCGCATGCGCGCCGCCGTCGTCGGGATCGGCGCGGTGCTGACCGCGCTCGCAGCGGTCGCATTGCTCGACCTAGGCACCGGTATCGGCGGCAGCCGCGCGGCGGGGCTATTCACCGCAGTCAGCTTTGCGCTCGGCACCACTGTCTGGGGCTGGACCACTACATGGTTCGGCCATGCCGCCGCGACCTCCTTGATCACTATTGCACTCTGGGCAGTTTGGCGCGGCACGCGTGATGGCCTCGCCGCCCGCTACGCCCTGATCGCCGGCCTAGCACTCGGCTGGGCAGTCGTGATCGAGCACGGCACGCTGCTGCTCGGCGCGCCTGTCGCGCTCTGGGCATTGTGGCGCGTCCGCAACGCCGACCGCGCCGCCCAACTCCGCACTATCGGCCTCGCCATCGCAGGTGGCATCATCGCCGCCATCCCGCTCCTCGCCTACAACCTCGCTACCTTCGGCCACCCCTTCACCACCGGCTATTCGGGCGTGGTGGGGTTTGAGGGGATGAAGCAGGGGCTGTTCGGCCTGACCTATCCCAAGCTCGACATCCTCATCGAAATCCTGTTCGGCAAACGGCGCGGGATCATCTGGGTCGCGCCGATCCTCGCACTCGCCCCGTTCGGCATCTGGACGCTGCTGCGCGATCCGGCCCGGCGCGACCTCGGCGTGCTCGCGGTGACCGGAGCGGCGACCTGCTTCCTCTACCACGCGGCGTACATCTATTGGGACGGCGGTAACGCCACCGGCCCCCGCCACGCGCTCCCGGCAATCGCCTATCTCGCCATCGGCCTCGCCGCCTATTGGGGCAGTGCCAGCCGGATCGAGCGCGGCCTCGGCCTCGCCTTCCTCGCCGCCAGCGTTGCGCTCAACCTGATCATCGCCGCAGTCGATATTCAGGCCCCCGCACAGTTCGCCGCGCCGCTGACCGATCACATCCTGCCCGGCGTCCTCGCACTCAACCTGCGCACCCTTCCCAACGAATTCTGGGGCTGGACGCCGGGCGCGGGCCTCACCCTCTACCTCATTCTCGCAGGAGCCCTCGCCGCCCTGCTCGCGCTCGCCTGCCGCCGCAGCGCGCCGGACTGACTGGACACGCAAGCGACTGGAACGTATGAAGAACATATGGCCCAGCTCGACTTGCGCGAAAAGCTCGAAATCCTCGCCGACGCGGCGAAATATGACGCATCCTGCGCCTCGTCCGGCACGTCGAAACGCAAATCATCGGGCGGTAAGGGGCTTGGATCGACCGAGGGGATGGGCATCTGCCACGCCTATGCCCCCGATGGCCGCTGCATCAGCCTGCTCAAGATCCTGCTGACCAACAGCTGCGTGTTCGACTGCCATTATTGCATCAACCGCAAGAGCTCGAACGTCCGCCGCGCGCGCTTCACCGCGCAGGAGGTCGTGCGCCTCACGCTCGATTTCTACCGCCGCAACTATATCGAGGGGCTGTTCCTCTCCTCGGGCATCATCCGCTCGCCCGATTACACGATGGAGCAGATTGTCGAAGTCGCACGCAGCCTGCGCGATGATCACGACTTTCGCGGCTATATCCATTTGAAGACGATCCCTGACGCCGATCCGGGCCTGATCCATCAGGCCGGGCTGCATGCCGACCGCCTGTCGATCAATGTCGAGCTGCCCACCGTCGCCGGCCTGACCCGCCTTGCACCCGAGAAATCAGCACCCCGGATCGAGGGGGCGATGGGCGATTTGAAACGCGATATCGAAGACAGCGGCGACGCGCGCAAACGCTATCGCTCTGCCCCCAAATTCGCCCCCGCCGGCCAGTCGACCCAGATGATCGTCGGCGCCGATGCCGCCACCGACCGCGATATCGTCGGCCGCGCCGCCGGGCTGTACGGCCGCTTCAGCCTGCGCCGGGTCTATTACTCAGCGTTCAGCCCGATCCCGGACGCGAGCGCAGTGCTCCCGCTCCAGCGCCCGCCGCTAATCCGCGAACATCGCCTCTACCAGTCCGACTGGCTGATGCGCTTCTACGACTATTCACCGGGCGAGGTCGCCGACGCCGCCGACACCGCGACCGGCATGATGCCGCTCGACATCGACCCCAAGCTGGCCTGGGCCCTCAAGCACCGCGACAGCTTCCCGGTCGACGTCAACACCGCGCCGCGTCAGGCGCTGCTGCGCGTCCCCGGACTTGGCGTGAAAGCGGTCGACCGCATCCTCGTCTCGCGCCGCTGGCGGCGGATGACGCTGGCGGACGTCGCGCGGCTGACCGTGTCGGTGAAGAAATTGAAGCCGTTCCTGATCACCAGCGACTGGCGCCCGACCTTGCTCGCCGACCGCGCCGACTTGCGCCCGCTCGTCGCGCCACCGGCAAAGCAGATGGAATTGTTCGCCGCGTGAGAATGATTCGCGGGTGAAACAAGCGCGCGGGCGAGCGGTTGAGCGCGCAAAGGAGACTTTGCATGGCTCAAGAACGCATTTTCGAAGACCTGATCCAGGACCATAATCGCCAGCGCGAGCTGCTCGACCGCATCGCCGAAACCAGCGGCGACAGCGAAGAGCGGCGCACGCTGTTCGAGGAGCTTCGCGTCGAGCTGCAGGCGCACGCCGCCGCCGAAGAGGAATCGCTCTACGCGACGATGCTCGCCAATCCCGATCTGCGCGACGAGGCGCGCCATTCGGTGTCGGAGCATAAGGAAGTCGACGACATGCTCGGCGAACTGGTCGAGATCGAGATGTCGTCGAGCGGCTGGCTGACCAAGTTCAAGTCGATGCGCGACCGCTACCTCCACCATATCGACGAGGAAGAGGAAGAGATGTTCCCGGCCGCGTCGAAGGATCTCGACGACGCGACCAAGGCCAAGCTTGCCAAGATCTTCGAGGCACGCAAGCCCAAGGAACTGGAACGCGCCGAAGACGAAATGCCCGGCGACGCGCGCGAGTAACTGACACCCGTGTAAACGACTGGACGCGCGGTGCGGACTGCGTAAGCTGCTCCCCAAAACGAGGAGAGGCCCATGATCCGCACCGCCGTCGCGGCCGCCGCATTGCTCGCCTGTGCGCCCGCCGCCTACGCCGAAACCCTCAAGGTCCCCGCCGGCCCCGACGCGCAGGAGCGGCTGCAACAGGCGCTGCTCGACGCCAAGCCGGGCGACACCGTCGAAATCGGCGCGGGCCGGTTCGATCTGACCGACGGACTCAGCCTCGACGTGGACAAGGTCACCGTGCGCGGCGCGGGGCCGGACAAGACCATCCTCAGCTTCAAGGGCCAGCTCGGCGCGGGCGAAGGGCTGCTCGTCACCTCCGACGATGTCGTCCTGCGCAGCTTCGCGGTCGAGGACAGCAAGGGCGACGGCATCAAGTCCAAGGGCGCCGACCGCATCGTCTACAAGGACATTCGCGTCGAATGGACCGGCGGGCCGAAGCAGAGCAACGGTGCGTACGGCGTCTATCCCGTCTCCAGCAGCATGGTCCTGATCGATAGCGTGACGGTCAAGGGTGCATCCGACGCCGGCATCTATGTCGGCCAGTCCGAGCAGATCATCGTCCGCAACTCGTTCGTCTCGCACAATGTCGCAGGGATCGAGATCGAAAACAGCAACCATGCCGATGTGTTCGGTAACACCGCGACGCGCAACACCGGCGGCATCCTCGTCTTCGACCTCCCCAATCTGCCGCGCATGGGCGGCGGCGGGGTGCGCGTGTACGGCAACAAGGTCTTCGCCAACGACACCCCGAACTTCGCGCCAAAGGGCAATATCGTGGCGACCGTGCCCAAGGGGACCGGGGTGCTGGTGATGGCCAATGACGGGGTGCATGTGTTCGACAACGACCTGTCGGAGCATGCCACCGCTAATGTGATCGTGATGTCCTATCGCGAGCGCTACGACGACCCCAAGTACAACCCCTATCCACGCCGCATCGTCGTGTCGGGCAATCGCCACGGCCGCGCCGGGTTCGAGCCGGGGGTCGAGGGCGGCGGCTTCCTCGTCGCCGCGTTCGGCGGAGCCGCGCCGCCGGTGTGGTGGGATGGCACCGGGACGGTCGCCGAACTCGGGCTCCACGTCGCCGATCCGGTGCCGGTGCTGACGCTGGGCCTCGCGCTCGCAGCGCCGACCAGCTCGGCCAAGCCGGGCAAGGCAGACCTCAACGCCCCCGCCGCCCCGCGCCCCGCCGCAGTGGTGCTGCCCGCAGCGATGGAGGCGGCCGCCAAGTGACCCGCGCCGGACTCGCCCTACTGGCCTTATGCGCAGCGGCGTTCGGCGTCGCTGCGGCAAGCCAGCCTGCGCGGGTGAACGACGCCGCGATCACTGCGGATGGCTACCCCGCCAAACTCTCCGACTATGGTTTCTTCGCCGACCTGACCCGGCGCACTCCGGCGGCGCGCGTCGTCGGCTACGATCTCGAAACCCCGCTCTTCTCCGATTACACGACGAAGCAGCGCTTCATCTACGTCCCCGTCGGAGCGCAGGCGAAGTATGACGCGAAGGCCTCGTTCGACTTCCCGGTCGGCTCTGCCCTCATCAAGACCTTCGGCTATGGCGCAGGGGCCGCGTTCAAGCCGATGGAGACCCGCCTGTTGCTGCGCCGCGCGTCGGGCTGGGTCGCGATTCCCTATGTCTGGAACGCCGACGGCACCGACGCGGTGGTCAAGCGCGCTGGAACGCGCCTTCCGGTCAGATTTACCGACCCATCAGGCCGCGCGCGACAGATCAGCTACGCCGTCCCCAACGCGAACCAGTGCAAGGATTGCCACGCGCTGTCCGGCCAGATCGCCCCGATCGGCCCCAAGGCACGCTACCTCAACCACGCCGGCCAGCTTCAGGCGCTGGTCAAAGCCGGCCTGCTCGACCGCGCCCCCTCCAACGCCCCGCGCGTCGCCCGCTGGGACGACCGCAAGGCCCCGCTCGATGCCCGCGCTCGAGCCTATCTCGAAATCAACTGCGCGCATTGCCACAATCCGGCGGGGGCCGCGTCCAACTCCGGCCTGTTCCTCGACTTCGACCGCACCGATCCGGTGGCGCTCGGCATCGGCAAGCGCCCGGTCGCGGCGGGGCGCGGCAGCGGCGGGCGTGACTTCGCGATAGCGCCCGGCAATGCCGATGCCTCGATCCTGATCTACCGCCTGCGCAGCACCGACCCCGGCATCGCCATGCCCGAACTCGGCCGCGCCACCGCGCATGACGAGGGGATTGCGCTGCTGTCCGAATGGATCGAATCGCTCCCCGCGGGTTAGTATTGAGTTCGGCTACGCCGAACACGGCACCAGCCCGCTCCCCCACCCGGCCACCCATTTCAGAATATCCTGTCGATGGGTGGCCGGGTGGGGGAGCGGGCTGGTGCCGCAACCGTTTCAGCTTTGCTGAAACCGCAAAGGACTCGAATGCGCGTAGTAGCCCTAAGCTCACAGGATGATTTCGACGGCTGGCGCGACGCCGCCCGCAGTCTCGCCGCAGCGCGGGTCGATCCGTCGGAGGTGGTCTGGCAGGTCGGCGACCAGCCCGCCGACCTGTTCGGCGACGAAGCCGTCCTACCCTCCGCCGCCCCCGACCTTCGCGTCTCGCGCCGCTTCGTCGAACTGGCGCGCGAGGCAATCCTGCACAGCGACCCGCAGCGCTTCGCCCTGCTCTACACGCTGCTGACCCGCGTGATCGCACGCCCGGGCAGTATCGAGGACAAGGCCGACCCGTTGCTGCGCCGCCTCGACGACATGGCCAAATCCGTGCGCCGCGACATCCACAAGATGCGCGCGTTCGTCCGTTTCCGCGAAGTCACCGACGACGCCGGCCCCCGCTTCATCGCCTGGTTCGAACCCGATCATCACATCGTCCGCGCAAATGCCCGCTTCTTCGTCGACCGCTTCCACACGATGCGCTGGTCGATCCTCACGCCGGAACTGACACTGCACTGGGACGGCCAAACCCTCTCCGAAGGGCCCGGCGCGAGCAAGGCAGACGCGCCGCAGGACGATCCGATCGAGGCGGTATGGAAGACCTATTACGCATCGACCTTCAACCCCGCCCGCCTCAAGACCGGCGCGATGCTCAAGGAAATGCCGCGCAAATATTGGAAGAACATGCCCGAAACCGCGCTGGTGGCGGAGCTGATCAAGGGTGCCCGCGCGCGCGAAGTGGCGATGGTCGAAACCGCACGCACCGCCGGCCCCGGCGATAACGCGCAAAAGGCGTGGGCTGCGCTGCGCGACGAAGCGGCGGCCTGCACTCGCTGCCACCTCCACCAGCATGCGACGCAGACCGTGTTCGGCGAAGGCCCGGTCGACGCCCCGCTGATGCTGATCGGCGAACAGCCCGGCGATCAGGAGGACCTCGCCGGTCGCCCGTTCGTCGGCCCAGCCGGGCAATTGCTCGACGATGCGCTGGCGCAGGCGGGGATCGACCGCTCCGCCGCCTATCTCACCAACGCGGTCAAGCATTTCAAATTCGAACCGCGCGGCAAGCGCCGCATCCACGCGACTCCCGATGCGGGCGAGATCAGCGCCTGCCGCTGGTGGATCGAACAGGAGTTATTGATCGTCCGGCCAAAGATCGTCGTCGCGCTCGGCGCCACCGCTGCACGGTCATTGCTCGGTCGAACAGTCACCATCTCCCGCGAACGCGGCCGTGCGATCCCGCTCGACTCCGGCGCAGAGGCGTGGATCACCGTCCACCCCAGCTATCTGCTGCGCCTGCCCGACCCGGAGGCCCAGGCCGCGCAGCACGCCGCCTTCATCGCCGACCTGCGCACCGCCGCCGCGCGGCTTTGACTTGGCTATGCCGCGCGTTCATCGTCGCGGCGGGGGGCATAGATGCGATTCGAGCGACTCCTGACCCGATTGCTCGCCGCGATGGCGGTCGCGACACTGGCCGCGCCCGTCCCGCTTGGCGCGCAGGTGCAGCGCCCACACCCGCAAATGTCCCCGCGGCCCAAGCCGCCGGTCACACAACCGACGCGCCGCGCCCGAACAGGGTCTGCGCGAACGCCAACGCCCCCCGCCGATTGCCGAGCGCGATCGGCGACCCCGGCCACCGCCGCCGCCCCGATCAAGCCGACTGCCAGCACACAGCGTGAGGAGGGACAGGCAAGCTGTCCGACCTGCGTCAAACCCTGCGACTGACGATCACGCGGCGGATCGCCTAATCAGTCCTGTTTCTTGAGCTTGGCCAGCGCCGCGAACGGCCCGGTTTCACCCTCGCCCAGCACCCCGGCATCGCGCAACGCAGCGTCCGCACCCGGACTGCGCGGGAAGGGATCGAGCGCGAGCGCCAGCGTCTCCGCCGCCGCTTCGCCAAGGTCAATCGCGCCGCCCGCGTAGAAGACGGTGTCGCAATCGGCGTCGGACAACTCGACCTCGTCGCCCTCGGGCGTGCCTTCGGGGACGAAGCGGATCGCGAAATCCTCCTCAACCTGCGCCGGGACCCGGTCGCCGGTCACGCTGCACGGCTGCACCACCGCGCCCGACAGATGCCCGCGCGCGACCACGCCGGTCGCATCGCGATGCACGGTCATCACCGCATCGAGCCGATCGATCGCAATCAGCGCGAATCGCTTCGCCAGCGCCGCGCGCTCGCCCGCATCGGCGGAGATTTCGACGCGATGCTCGCCCTTGCCGATCGCATCGAGCCGCTGGGGCCGCGAAAATTCCGGCGCGATCACGGCAGTCGTCCCGCCAGCAGCTCATCATGCGACACGCCCGCAAGCCGATCGCGCAGCCCGCGCAACGCATCGGCGGAATGCGCCAGCGCCTCTGCCCCCGGATCCTCGCCACGATACAGGTTGCGCACCAGTGCCGCCGCGAACGCCCCCGGCTCTGCATCCGGCGCCAGCGCGTCGCGATACGCACCGATCCGCCCGCCGAGCAGCGCCATCATCTTGCCGATGCCCTTGCCGACCACCACGTCGCCGATTCCGATCTGGCGCAGCTGGCCGTCCATGTCCTCGACGAAACATTCGGTCAGCCGCGCGGTCGTCTCCGCCGCCTCGGGCTCATGCTCGATCCGCAGCATCACCAGCCCCAGCACGCTCGCGATCATGTCGAACCGGCCATTGACGCTGTCGGGCACCTGCCCCGCCTCATACCAATGCGGTTCGCGCCCGCGCGCCACCACCGCCTGATACAGCGCCGCCGCCGGGTTTTCCGCCTTGCGCCCGGTCAGCCTGTCCCACAATCGCATCGTCACACTCCAAAGGCCTCACGACGCTTGTTTGCCGGGGCCGCCCCGCATATTGAGGGGATCGGCGCGCGATGCAATGCGTGCCTGTGCCCGCCTGGGGAGAGTGAGTTTGATGAAGTCCGCCCGTATCCTGTCCGCCGCTCTGTGCGGTACGATCCTGCTCGGCACCGGTGCCTGCGTGGCCCCGCTGCGCGGCTATCAGGGCTATGTGGTCGATGCGGACCTGGTGAACTCGGTCCAGCCCGGCGTAGATAACCGCGAATCGGTGCTGCAGACGCTGGGCAAGCCGACGCTGACCAGCCAGTTCAACGAAGGCGAGTGGTATTATGTCGGGCGCGCAACCCGCAACTATGCCTTCAACAACCCCAGCGCCAAGGATCAGACGACCTTGCGCATCCGCTTCGACGCGGCGGGCAATGTGACCGAAGTGTCGCGCACCGGCGTGGAGCAGATCGCAAAGATCAATCCGTCGAACGAAAAGACTCCGACTTTGGGCCGTGAGCGCGGCTTCTTTGAGGATCTGTTCGGCAATATCGGCACCGTCGGCGCGCCCGGCACCGGTGGCGGCGGTCCTGACGGGCCGTAATTTCCCTTTCGTTTGGCTGAATTGCGCGTTCCCGCGCCGTTCAGTCTGACCTGCCTAATGTCCTCCCATACCGGCCAACAAGGCCGAGTCGAAGGAGGACGCAATGAAGAGATTTTTCGCAGCAGCGCTGATTGCCGCCGTCGCCATGCCGGTCATGGTTCCGGCCGCCAGCGCCCAGTCGCAGCGCGAAGTGCGCCGCGAGCGCCAGGACCTGCGTGAGGAACAGCGCGAGCTGCGCGATGCCCGCCGCTATGGCGACCGCCGCGACGTGCGCCGCGAACAGCGTGACGTGCGCGAAGAGCGCCGCGAATATCGCGACGCCGTTCAAGATCGCAACCGCCGCTGGGGCGACAATGACTGGCGCACCCATCGCGGCTCGAACCGCGGCGTCTATGCCCGTGGCAGCTGGCGTGCGCCGTTCCGCTATCAGGGCTTCCGCGCCGGGGTGCGCATCGCGCCAACCTATTATGGCAGCCGCTATTTCATCAGCGATCCGTGGCGCTATCGCCTGCCCCCGGCCGCCCGCTACCAGCGCTGGGTCCGCCATTATGACGACGTGTTGCTGGTCGACACTCGTCGCGGCACCGTCGTTCGGGTGATCCGCAACTTCTATTGGTAACACAAAATGGCCGCGCCGACGGATACGCTGTCGGCGCGGCCTATACTATGTACCGGCCCAGAAAGGGTAACGGACCGGATGCGTCAACGCACCGAATCCACTTTGGTTCAGCGGACCGTAAACAACACCTGATCGACCACGCGACCGCCCGGCGCCACCAACCGCAACTGGTGCCGTCCCGGCCCGGCCAGCACCAGTGGCCGCGCATCGGCGCTGCCCAGATCGCGTCCATCGAGCAGCAGCCGGTGGCCGATCACTTCCCCCGACACGCTGATTGCCATGCGTTGCCGCTCGATTGGAATATCGGGGTCGAGCGCATAAACGCTGCCCGCGACCGGGCTGACGATACGCGGCCGCCGCGCCACCGCCGGAGCCGCCGCAACTTGCGTCATCCCCGTCCCGGCCAGAAAATACTCCCGACGCGGCTGTTCGATATTGCCGCCAAAGCTGACCTGCCGCGCCTCGATCCCCTTGGGGCGCTCGGGCGCGCGGCCCGGCTGTTCGGCGTGCAGCGCGATCATCACGTCGCGCCACACCGGTGCCGCCCCGCTGGTCCCCGACACCGCGCGCATCGGATCGCCCTCCAGATTGCCGACCCACACCCCGACCGTGTAGCGGTCGGAAAAGCCGATGCACCAATTGTCGCGCATCGCCTTCGACGTCCCGGTCTTCACCGCCGCCCAGAACGGCAGCCGCAGCGCCGAATCCATGCCAAAGGTCGATGCCCGCGCCGCCGGATCGGCCAGCATGTCCGCGACCAGCCACGCGGCCTGCGGCGTCGTAGTCGGACGCGCCTCGGCGTCCTTCGCCTCTGCTTCGACATGCAGCGGCGACCACCGCCCACCGCGCGCGAGGCTGCGATAGGCCGCGACCTGCTCGACCAACGTCACCTCCGCCGATCCCAGCGCGAGGCTGAACCCGTAATAATCGCCGCTCTCGGTCAGCCCGCGATAGCCGCTGTCCCACAGCCGATCGCGAAACGCCTCCACCCCGGTCAGGATCAACGTCCGCACCGCCGGCACGTTGAGCGACCCGGCCAGCGCCGATCGCGCACTCACCGGCCCCTTGAACGCGCGGTCATAATTCTGCGGCACATACAGCCCCGACGCGGTGTCGAGCTGCACCGGGCTGTCATCGAGGATCGACGCGGGGGTCAGATACCCCTTCTCGATTGCCTGCGCGTAAAGGAACGGCTTGAGCGTCGATCCCGCCTGCCGATAGCTCGCCGCCCCATCGACCGAGGGCGCGGTCGACGCCCCCCCGATACCGCCAACCCAGGCGAGGATTTCCCCGGTTTCATTGTCCGCAACGATCACCGCCCCGTCGCGTGCGCGCGTGCCGCCAAGGCCAACCAGCTGCCGCCGTAACGCCCGGATCGCGACGCGCTGCACATCCAGGTCGATCGTCGTCTTCACCTTCAGCCCCGGCTGGGTCAGCATCCGGTTGGACAGGTGCATCGCCAGCCCCGGGTCGAGCGTCAGGCTGCGCGCCGGCCCGAGCATCGACGCCGCCGCCCCGGCAAAGCGGCTGCAATCCTCATCGCGCGATAAGGCGCAGGCCCGCCGCGCCACTGCATCCGCCCCCGCCGACGGATCGGGCAGCAACGCCGCCAGCAGCAGCCCATCGTCGCGGGTCAGCGCATCGGGCGTCTTGCCGAACAGCCCGAGTGCCGCCGCGCCGATCCCCTGCGCCTCACCCCGAAACCCGGCAAGGTTGAGATAGGCCTCAAGGATCTGATCCTTGCTCCACCCGCGCTCGAGAGCCGCCCCCGCACGCATCTGGCGGAGCTTGTCCATGAACCCGCGCGATCCCGGCGCAGCGAGATCGGGCGACAGATAACCCGCAACCTGCATCGACAGCGTCGACGCCCCGCGCGCACGCTTGCCCTCCAACCGGTCGCGGATCGACCCGGCAACCGCCCACCAATCGACCCCGTCATGGTCGCGAAACCGCCGATCCTCCGCCTGCGCAATCGCCTCAACCGCCTCGGGCGCAATCTTGTCGAGCGGGGTCCAGCCTAGCCGCCGCGCCTGAAAATCGACCCGCGAACTGTCAAGCAGCCGCCCCTCGCGATCGTACAGCCACGCCTCGGACGGCTTCCACCCCGCCACGGTCGCGCGATGCGACGGAAGCGGCGGCGGCAGCGTCGCCCAGTCGACCGCGACATGCACCCCGGCCAGCGTCAGGATCGCCGCGACTGCGATGCGCGGCCCGGTCCACCACGCGCGATGCGTGGCCGCTTCGAGGCGGGTCCAGAGGCCGTGAAGCCGGTGCCAGAGCTTTTCCACCCGCGTCACCCCGGCCTTGTGCCGGGGTCCACCGGGAGGCGAGCGCGAAGCAAGAGGCTGGAGCACCGGGCGTGCGGCGAAGTGGACCCCGGCACAAGGCCGGGGTGACGACTGGATGTCGGCTTACGCATCACACCGGACCCACAGACCTCACCGCTGCGCCACCACCATCGGCTGGTTCGGCACCGCCGCGCGGATCTCGGGCGAATACATCGCCTCGACCCGGCTCGGCGGCAGCTGCAACCGGCCCGCCGCGTTCAGCCGCATCGCATAGCTCACGCTGTGCGTCCCACGCGGCATCCACGCGAAGTAACCGCGCCACGCATCGCGCCCACGCTCGACATAGCTGGTTCCGCCGCTGCTGGTGCCTTCGGCCAGCATCTCCGATTGCCCGCCCAGCGACCCCATCACCGTCGCACCCGCGGGCACCGGATCGCTGATCACCACCCAGTTGCGATCCGCGCTCGCCTCGACCGTCAGCGTCACCTTCAGCACATCGCCGCGCGTCAGCACGCCCTTGGTCTTGGCCTGCACCACCTCGACCGTGCGGGTCAGCTTGTAGCCGGCATTGAGCGGCTGGGTCAGCGGCACCGCCGCCTTGACCTGCACACTCGCCCACGGCCCCGCCCCGCCCGACTGGCTCAGCACCAAAGGCGTCTGGGTGCGCGGCAAGGCGAACAACAGGCTGCGCTGCGGTTCCGCCAGCGGCCAGCCGCGCGTCACCACCTGCGTGCCCAGCGTCGCCGTCGTGATCCCGGCCACCTGTGCGGCGGGATAAACGCCTTCGAACTTGCGCGCGGCGATCACGCCCCATGCATTCGCGGTGGTCGTGTCCCAATGCCCGCGTTGCTGGCGCAGCGCCGCGCCGACCATCATCTTCGGCCCCTCGCCCTGGAACGCCGGACGGCCCAGCGTCGCGACCAGCGCCTTGAGCACCGATTCATCGCCCGACGCCATCAGCCACCAAGGCGTATTGCCCTTGTCGGACAGGTCGATCCGTGTCCCTTCATACACCAGCCGCGTCTTGAGCACGCCCTCCGCCGCCGCGCGCAGTTGCGCACCATTGGCAAGGCCGGGCACGCGGCCCAACGCCGCGATATAATCCGCCAGCGTCGATGTCGGCATGTCGGCCGGCGTGATGCCAAGCTGCCCCAGCATCGCCGCCGACGCCGCGCCCTGCCGCGCCAGCGCCGCGAACGCCGCGACTTTCTGCAGCCGCACATCGCCATAATCGTCATGCCGCAACCGCCCGTCGAGCACCGCCTTCAGCGCCTCGATCATCCGACCGCGCGACGCCTCCGGAATCGGCAGCCCGGCTTCCGCGGTGATCGACAGGATATAGCTGGTCAGCGCCTCCGACCCGCGCAGGCTCTCCGACGGGAAGTATCGCAGCAACCCGTCGCGATCGAGATACACCGGCATCTCGCCCGCAAGCCGGTTCCACGCACCGACATCGCCCAGCACCACCGCCTGCGACGTGCGCTGCTCGAAACAGCCATAGGGATAGGCCTCCATATAATCGCGCACGCCCTGCAGCGGCGGCACCAGCGTCTCGGTCAACCGCACCGTGACGCTGCCGACACCCGGCAGTGCTCCAGCGGGCGGCGCAATCGAAATCGGCCCGCCCTCACCCACCCGCGCCAGCGTCGCGGCCCAGGTTTCGATCGGCACCGCCGGCGCAATATCCTGCACCACCGTCACCGCATCGACCGCCTTGCCCCCCGCATCGCGTGCGGTAACCTTCCACTGCAATTTGTCGAAGCCCTTGGGCGCGGTCAGGTTCCACGCGATCGGCACCGCGCCCCCGGCAGGGATCTCGACCGTCAGGTCGCGGCCCTGCGCCACCTTGGGCGACAGCTCGACCTTCGCCGTCACCTTCATCGGCTTGTCCGAGCCATTGCGCAGCGTAAAGCCCGCCGAGAAGAAGTCCCCATCGCGCACCAGCGGCGGAATCCCGGCAAAGATGCTCAAATCCTGCGCCGTCCGCACCGCCGTCTCACCCGTGCCGAACGTCTGGCCATTGTCGCCGACCGCCACAGCAACCAGCTTGAACGCAGTCAGCGCATCGCTCAGCGGCACATCGACCACCGCCTGCCCCTGCGCATTCAGCGGCACCGTCCCGCGCCACAACAACACGGGCTGGAAATTCTCACGGTTCAGCGCGGACAGATCGCCGCCGCCACCGCCGCCCGCTTCCACCGCCTTGCGCCCATAATGGCGCTTGCCGACCACCTGCGTCTGCGCGGTGGAGGTCAGCACCGACAAAGGCCGCTCGCCCATCATCGCCTTGAGCACGTCGAGGCTCTCGTTCGGGGCGAGCTGCAGCAGCGCCTCGTCCACCGCGACGAACGCGACATCGGCCTTGGGCGCGACGCTGCCATCGGGGTTCTTGACCTGCAGCGACACCTTCGCGGTGTCGCGCGCGGCATAGCGTTCCTTGTCCGCCTTGACGGTCACCGCCATGCGGTGCCCTTCCCAGCCGACCTTGATCTTGGCGATACCCATGCGGAAGCTCGGCTTGGCCAGGTCGACCATCGCCGTGGGCTTGGCCCCCTCGCGCGAGAAGAAGGGCAGGTTCCAGCGGCGCGCCAGATCGGCCCACCACAATTTCCACCCGCCGACACGCCCGCGCACCGCCATCACCGACACGAACACATCGGGGGCATAGACGCCCTGCAACGGCACCTCGACCACCGGATTGTCGCCCGACAATGTGGTGACAAAGCTCGACAGCACGCCCTCGCGCTCGACCGTCACCAGTGCGGTCGCCTCGCGGAACGGCATCCGCACCTGGAAGCGCGCGGTGTCGGTCGACTTGTACTCCTGCGCCTCGGCAATGACGTCCATCCGGTCGCCATTGTCGCCGCCGAACCACCAGTCATCCTCGCCCGCCAGCCACACCGACGTCGTCGCGCGCGACACATTGCCCGCGCTGTCGGTGGTGGTCGCCACGACATGCACCTCGCCCGACACGCCCGGATCGATCGAACATTGCGCGAGGCCAAGTTCATCGGTCTTCGCCGAACACGACGCACCAATCTTGGTCGTGCGCATGTTATTTTCATAAGCGTAGAAGCCGCCGATCAGCCGCCGCCGCGCGGTCAGAATCTCGCGGCTGTACACCGCGACCTGAACCTTCTGGCCCTTCAACGGCTTGCCCTGCGTATCCAGCGCGACGAAGCGCAGGCGCAGGTCGTCCTCCTTCATCAGCCAGCCATCGGTCTTGACGCCCAGCTGCACGCCCGAGCCGAACAGCGGGATGCCGCGCGATGCCGTCAGCACCTCGCCATTGGCATCCTGATAATCCATCTCGACCCGCATCCGGCTGTTGCCGGTCAGCGTCTGGGGGATATCGACGCTGGTCCGCGCGGTGCCATCGGCGCCGAGGGTGACCGGCAGCGTCTGCATCGGCGGCAGGCTGTTCGCCGCATCCTCCTCGCCATCGCCGTTGAGCGGCTTGGTCCCCTCTTCGATCGCACGCCCGCCGAAGGTATAGCCGTCCCAGCCATCGGGCGTGTCGCTCTCGTCATAATAGCCGATGCGCAGTTCGACCGGCAGGTTCGACGCCCCGCCCCCCGACAGATAGCCGACGAACAGGTCGAGCGGCAGCGTCTTGGGCCGCACCGCCGCTTCCTTCGGCCCGGCGACCGAAGCCTTCATCGTCGGCAGCTTATATTCGTCGACCTTGATCGACTGGCTGGTCCAGACCGTCTCCTCGCCGCCCTTGCCGTCGCTCTTCACGAACTGCAGGTTATAGTCGCCCATCGGCGCGCCCTGCGGCACGTTCCACTGGCTCTCGCCGCTACCCATCGCGCTGATCGCCACCGGCAGCTCGAACTGCGTGTCCGATCCGCTGTGCGACAGGCGCAATTTGCCGCTGAAGCCCTCGGGGAAGACGAAGCCATTCGCGACCGGGCGGCGCAAAATATGCTTCATGTTGACGCTCTCGCCCTGGCGAACCAGCGCGCGGTCGAACACGGTATGGACGATGTCGCTCGCAGCCTCATAGCCATAGCGCAGGTCGAAGTCGTACGGCCGGATGCCCTCGCCCCACGCGGTCAGCGTAAAGCTCATGTCATCGCCCTTGCGCGCCGACACCATCAGCGGCGGCGAGGAGCCTTCCTCGCACCCGCCCCAGCTTTGCGGCTCGGGAATCCCCTGCGCCACCGCAAGCCGACCGAACTGGTCGGTCTGACCCGTCGCCAGCCCCTTGCCCGAACAGCTGTCGGTCACCCGCACCTGCGCGCCCGCAACCGGCTTGCCGCTGTCGAGGGACGTCACCCACACCAGCGAGCCCTCACGCCCCCATTTGAAATGCACCGCCATGTTGGTGACCAGCGCACCGGCGGCGACATAACGCGGCGCATCGCGCCCGAGCAGCGCCTTGCCCAATTGCGGCGACGCCAGCTCGACGACATAGAATCCGGGCTTGCCCAGCGGAATGCCGACAACCTCGAACTCCTTGCCCTTGCCGGGCAGCGCGATCGCAGGAAGCGCCTTGCCGGTCGCCCCGGTCAGGATCGACGCGGCCCCGGTCTGGTTGATCGTGACCGTCTCGGCGCCCTTCTTGACCTCTTCGCTCTTGTAATCATCGGCATCGTCGATCGTGCGCAGCCATTTGGCGATCTCGCCGTCCGACGCATCGACGCGCAGCTGTTGGCCCGCGACGGTCAGCCCCTTGCCCTGCAATGACGGCTCAACATTGCGCACCGTGACGGGCAGCACCCCGCCCTCCTGCGCCTCGATGATCCCGAACGGCGCGGCGAATTTCACCAGCGGCGGCGCTTCATCGAAACGCACTTCCAGCGGGAAGCGCTGACCGTTGGACAGCACCCGCCCGCTCTCGTCCTTCAACCCCTCGGGCAGCACCAGTCTGGCGGTGGTGGACGCGGGCAAAGGCCCTGCAAATTTGATGTCGCTGACCGTATTGGCGCGCTTGTCCTCGTCGCTCAGCGCGGGTTTCAGCTCCTTGCCATCGGGCAGCGAAATACGGATCGCCTCGGCCTGTTCGCGCGGGATGCGCGCGGTGAAGCGGACCCACGCCTCCTTGACCGGGTTGCACCCCGCCTGCGGATTGACCCGCGAACACTCGAACCGCGCCTCGAACGGCTTGCGCACGGTAAAGTCGAAGCGCTGGTCGGCGCCCGCGGTCTTGCCGCCAGCCCCAGCCACGCCCGCGCCCCACACCAACGCCACATCGCGTCCCGGCGGCAACGGCCGCCCGCACTTCAGCGCCACGACGTTCGACAGCACCCGCGCGCGATCCTCCGCCTTTTCGGGCAGCGCCTCGGCCATCCCGGCCTCGCTCAGGAAATTGCGCACTTCCCAGCGTTTGGGGTTCAGATCCTGCAGCAACTTGCCCGGCACATCGGCTGCGAGCAGCTCGACCGGAATCTTCTCGCCAATCCCCTCGACCGCGCAATAGGCGTTGGCCGCGACCGACTGACGCGTGGCCGGCATGTTGGTGCCGATCAGGAAGACCTGATCCTCCTCGATCTCGCCACCCCAACGCTGCGGCAGCATCGCCTTGACCGTCGGGCCACCCGAATCGACCGTAAACTCGCGCTTGCCCGACACGGCATAGCCGGCAACGCTCTTCAGCTTCTCGGCCAGCGCAATCTTGCACGTCGTCCCGCCGGGCAGCGGGCTGGCAAATTCCCAGACATAGGTCTGCTGATCGACCCAGCGTCCCTCGCCGCCGACCACGCATTCGACCTTGATCGGGGAGGCTGCGCGCGGATCGCCCAGCGGCACCATCGGCTGGCTGAAACGCACGGTATAGCGCTCGATCGCGCCGTCACCCATGCCGGGCGTGGCCAGCACCACCTGCGGGCTCGAATCACCCCATGCCGCGATCGGCGTAAGGGCCAGGGCGAGAACCGCGGCGGCGCGTGCGAACTGCTTCATTGGACCCATTCCCCCCGACAGGTCCGCGGAACCTACGCCCCTCACAGCGGGTGTCCAGTGTCAGCACCCGCGCATTCTCAGTTTCTGTCAGTGGTTCGCACCCGGCCCGTCCCGCAAATCGAACGCACCGCGGCACGACGCCGCGTCGACATTCGAACGCGCAAGGAACACGACATGAAGAAGCTCGCTCTGGCACTCGCCGCCGCCCTGGCCACCATCACCACCCCCGCACTGGCGCAGGACACCGAAGATTTCAGCGGCGCCAAGGCGACCGTGATCACCGGCTATGACGTGGTCGACCTCAACACCCCCGGCGTCCGCAACCCCGATGGCGTCATCTATGGCTTTGGCCTGGGCTATGACGTGCAAAAGGGCAGCACCGTGTTCGGCGTCGAAGCCGAAGTCGCCGACTCGACCTCGCGGCTCAAGGCCGGCGCCGCCACCGTCGCCGAAACCAGCCGCGACCTGTACATCGGCGGCCGCGTCGGCGTCGTCACCGGCAAGACGCTCATCTACGCCAAGGCGGGCTATTCCAACTTCCGCCTGCTCAGCATCGCCGGCAATGGCAACGCCGACGGCTTCCGCGTCGGTGCCGGCGTCGAACAGAAGCTGAGCGACAAGGTCTTCGCCAAGGTCGAATATCGCTACACCGACTATGAAGCGGGCGTGAGCCGCCATCAGGGGGTTGCCGGGATCGGCCTGCGCTTCTGATCCACAGCCCACCCATCAATCAGGGGCTGGTCACGCAAGTGGCCGGCCCCTTCCCCATTTCGGATCGTTACGGGTCGATAAATCAGATTGCGAATCCTACCCAAAATCGCGCATGAACAGCGCGGGGTTTCAGGGGGGATGTCAGTGCGCTGGCCATTGGTCGTCACGAGCGCTGCGCTGGTGTGCGGCGTCTTTTCCATGGGCGCGCAGGCGCAAGAGCTGACGTCGTCGGCGGAGGCGCCGGCACCCGCCGCTGCAGCAGCCGCGCCGGGCGACGCCCCCGCCTGCGATGGCTGCCTCACCGTTCCCGCGCTGACACCCGTCCGGATCGAACTGCTCAAGACGCTGGGCAGCGCGATCAGTAAGTCAGGCGACAGCTTCCCGATACGCCTCGCCGAGCCAATCATGATCGACGGCAAGGAGGCCGTGCCCGCCGGCACAACCGGCATCGGTGAAGTCGTCCATGCCAAAAAGAGCGGCGGCGGCGGTGCAGCAGGCGAACTCGTGTTGGCCGCGCGTTATCTCGATGTTGATGGTCGGCGGCTTCGGCTGCGCAGTATGACCCTCTCGGCCAATGGCAAGTCGGCGATCGGCACAGCCCACACGATAAGCACAGTAGCGAGCGGCCTAGGCGCGGCGGGGGGCGGACTAGGCGCCTTAGTCGGGTTTTTTATGCAGGGCGGGAAAGCGACGGTCGAATCGGGCACGGTGACCGACGCAAAGACCGCCGAAGCCTTCACCATCACACCCGCACCCATTCAGACGGCGGCCGAAGGGGGGGCGCCGATCGAAGCCACAGTCCCCGCAAAAGGAAACGAGCAACCATGACGTTCCGCACTTTCGCCGTCGCTGCTGCGGCGGTCGCGATGATTGCAACCCCTGCCCTTGCGCAGGACAAGAAGGGCGATAAGGCCAAGGCCGCACCGATCGCGTTGCCCGCCCCGCCCGCTGGCAAGGGCCAGATCGTGTTCTTCCGCCCCGGCGGCACCGGCTTCGCCATCGGCTGCTCGGTCAATGAAAAGGGCCAGAAGGTCAGCTCGCTCGGCTCGGGCAAATACTTCATCATGGTCACCGAGCCGGGCCGTCACGAATTCACCGTGAAGAGCGAAGCCAAGGACGTGCTGGCGCTTGAGGTCGAGGCGGACGAGACCCAGTTCGCCACCTGCAAGATCAAGATGGGCATCATGGTCGGTCGCCCCGACATCCGCCCTTCGACCGAGGCGGAATTCCGCGCCGCCAAGAATCTCAAGATGGTCGATGCCGAAGACATGGGTCCGGGCGAAGGCGCGCTGCGTCCTGAGCAGGTCACTGCCGCGCTGGGCGGATCGGCGGCGGCGGGTACGCCGGAGTAAGCTGCTTCAATAAAGGGGGCGGGAACAGCGTTGGCCGTTCCCGCCCCCTTTTTTTGTGGCTGGCACGGGCAAAGCCCGTGCTGGCGTCGGACGGGTTCCGCGTTGCTGCCCCGCCGGCCGTGCCGGGCGCTGCGCCGCTGGTGCGGCGCACCGGGGCGGTCGTGGCCGCCCCTTCGCCCGTCAGTACATATGCTGCCCGCCATTGATGCTCAGCGTCGATCCGGTGACAAACCCACCCTCTTCCGAGCACAGGAACGCCACGCCGCGCGCGATCTCGTTCGCCTGGCCCAGCCGCCCGACCGGGATCTTGGCGACGATCTTCTCCAGCACTTCGGCCGGAACCGCGGCGACCATGTCGGTATCGATATAGCCCGGTGCGATCGCGTTGACCGTTACCCCGGCGCGCGCGCCTTCCTGTGCCAGCGCCTTGGTAAAGCCGTGGATACCGCTCTTCGCCGCAGCATAATTGACCTGGCCGTACTGGCCGGCCTGACCGTTGATCGATCCGATATTGACGATGCGGCCCCATTTGCGGTCGCGCATGCCCGGGAACACGCCCTTGGCCATGTTGAAGCAACCGCCAAGGTTGGTGTCCATGACCTCTTTCCACATCTGGTAGGTCATTTTGAGGATCGTGCCGTCGCGGGTGATGCCGGCATTGTTCACCAGCACATCGACCGGCCCCAGCGCCGCCTCGACTTCCGCAACCCCCGCCTGACACGCGTCATAGTCCGACACGTCCCATTTGAACGCCGCGATCCCGGTGCGCTCGGTAAACTCCGCCGCGCGCTGGTCGTTGCCGGCATAGTTGGCGGCAACGGTCATCCCCAGATCCTTGAGCGCGACGCTGATCGCCTCGCCAATCCCGCGCGTGCCGCCGGTTACGATCGCTACCCGTGCCATACTCTCTCCTAAGCCGATTTCGGCAAAGGCTAGGGAAGGTCGACCCAACCCGCAAGTTCCGATGCGACAATGCTGCGCAACATCGCGATGCCCGGAGCGCTGTCATTGAGGCACGACAGATAGGCGAAATGCGACCCCCCCGCTTCCTCGAAGCTCTCGCGTCCCCGGATCGCCAGCTCCTCCAGCGTCTCGAGGCAGTCGGCCGAAAAGCCCGGCGCGACGATCGCGATCTTCTTCACGCCCTTGCCCGGCAGTGCTTCCAGCACCGTATCGGTCGCCGGCTCCAGCCACTTCGCCCGCCCGAACCGCGACTGGAACGTCACCGTCAACTCACGCCCCAGCGCCTCGCCCAGCAACCGCGCGGTCTTGCGGCAATGACAGTGATAGGGATCACCCAGTTCCAGCGTCCGCTGCGGCATCCCGTGAAAGCTCGCCAACACCGCATCCGGCTCGAACTCCAGCGCGGCCAGCTGCGTCCGCACCGACTCCGCCAGCGCGGCGATGTAGCGCGGATCGTCAAAATAGGGCGGCAGCGTGCGCAGCGCCGGCTGCCAGCGCATCGCGGCCAGTGTCTCGAACGCCTTGTCCACCACCGTCGCACTCGTCGCCGCGCAATATTGCGGATAGAGCGGCGCGATCAGGATGCGTTCGCACCCGGCGTCCTTCATCGCCTTGAGCTTGTCCGGGATCGACGGATTGCCATAGCGCATCGCCCAATCGACCGTGATCTCCGGCCAAGCAGCCTGCAACGCCACCGCCTGCCGCTTCGTAATCGCGGCGAGCGGCGATCCCTCATCGGTCCAGACTTGGCTGTAGGCATGCGCCGACTTCGCCGGGCGCGTACGCAGGATGATGCCGCGCAGGATCGGCTGCCACAGCAACGCCGGAATTTCGACCACGCGGCGGTCCGACAGAAACTCGCCCAGATAGCGCCGCACCGCACCCGCATCGGGCGCGTCGGGCGTGCCGAGATTGACCAGCAGCACGCCGATCCGCCGCGGCGCAACCGCGGGGTGGCCTTCGGGTAACAGCATCATTCGCCTCCGGGAATCAAAGGAAGTTGCCGCAACCGCACGCCGGTCGCGGCATGGATCGCGTTCGCAATGGCGGGCGCAACCGGCGGCACCGCCAGCTCGCTCACCCCGCCGGGATCGGCTTCACTCGCGATCAGTTCGATCATGATCTCGGGCGTATCGGCCAGACGCGGCAGGTCGAGATCGGCAAAGCCCCGCGCTTCGGCCATATTGCCGGTAAAGCCGGTGGTCGCGCCCAGCGCCCCGGCCATGCCGAAAATCAGCCCGCCCTCGATCTGCTGCTGCACCACATCGGGGTTGACCACCCGCCCGCAATCGACCGCCGCGACGATGCGATCGACCTTGATCCGCTGATCCCCGCCGACCGACGCCTCGACCATCACCGCGATATAGGATCCGCGAAACGCATGGCACGCCAGCCCCTGCCCGCTGCCCGCAAGGCCGCCCTGCCACCCGCCCAGCGTCGCGACGGTGGACAGGCACCGCGCCAGTCGCGGCTCGCCGCCCAGCATCGCGATGCGGAAGCTATGCGCCTCGATCTGCGCGACATGCGCCAGCTCGTCGATGAAGCTCTCGGTAAAGAACGCCGTCGCGCCATGCGCGCCCGATCGCCAGTAGCCGGTGGGCAGGCCGATATCTGCTGGATGGTGATCGACCGCCAGATTGGCGATGCGATAGGGCGGCCGCGCCCCCGCCACCGCCGCCGGATCGCCGCTGCCCGCCAGCGCCAGTCCCGCCGCAATCGCGCCGTCTCCGGCCATCAACCGCGCCGCCAGCTCATGCCCGCTCGACGGAGCAGCAATCTTCGCGAGCCACCCCGCCACCGCGCCATTGCTGCCCAGCCGCGCGGTCATCCGCGCCGCAGCCGGCGCACGATAGCGGTCGTGCAGGCACGTCTCGCCGCGCGACCAGGTCAGCTGCACCGGCTTGCCCACTTCGCGCGCGATCAGCGCAACCTGCTGCGCGACATCATGCTCCAGATTCTGCCCGAACGATCCCCCGGCGAACACCGGATGGATGACGACATTGCCTTCGCTCATGCCCAGCGCATCCGCCACCGCCGCCCGCGCAAGCCCCGGCGCCTGCGTCGCCATCCAGATGCGGCAGCGTCCGTCGGCAAAGCTCGCCGTCGCCGCCATCGGCTCGATCGCCGCGTGCAGCGCGACGCCGACGCGATACTCCGCAGTGACCACGCGCGCGCCCTTGAACGTCGCGGACAGGTCGCCCTCGGAGTCCATCCGCGTGCCATCGCCATCCAGCGCGGCGTCGAGCGCGGCCTGGATCGACGCGCTGTCGACCTTGGTCGCCACCTCGAAGCGGGGCTTCATCGCGTCGAGCGCGCGCTGCGCCGCCCAGCTGTTATTGGCGACCGCAGCGACCCAGCGCTCATTCTTCACGATCTGCAGCACGCCCGGAACCTTGCGCGCCGCCGCCTCGTCGACCGAATAGAGCTTCACCGTGCCGACCGGCCCCTGCCGGATCGCGGCGAACACCATGTCGGGCAGGCGGATGTCCGCGGCGAAATTCGCGCTGCCATTGACCTTGCCCGGCGCATCGAGCCGGGGCGCAGGCTCACCCATCAACCGCGCGCCATCGCCCTCGCGCAGCAGCAGATCGGCCGGCACATCCTCGCCCGCCGCCTCCGCCGCGATCTCGCCGAACCCGATCTTCTGCTTGTCATGCACGACAAAGCCGTTCGCGGTGTCGCATGCGGTCCATTCGACGCCCCAGCGCCGCGCCGCCACCTGGCACAGCATCGCCCGCGCCGCCGCTCCCGCTTCGCGCAGCGGCTCGGCAAACTGGCGCATCGATGTCGAGGCACCGGTCAGCACCAGCGCATTGCGCCGGGCATGGGTCGCGCGCAGCCGCTCGGGCAGCACGCCGGGGAACAGCTCTCCCGCTGCCAGCGCATTGGCATAAAGCGGGCTCAGCGGCGCCTGCTCGACCCCGACCCGCCGCCAGTCTGCGCCCAGTTCATCGGCGACAATCTGCGGCAGCGTCGTGAACACGCCCTGCCCATATTCGCATTGCGGAACGGCGACCGTGACCTGCCCGTCGGGCGCGATCTTCAGCCACGCGCCGAACCCCGCCTCGCCCTCGCGCACCGGCAGATTGGGCAGATAGGTCCGCGGCCACGCCGCCCATGCGACGATCAGCCCGATCCCCGCCCCGCCACCAATCAGCAGCGTGCGCCGGTCGATCCCCTTGATGCCCTTGCGCTCCATCCCCGCCGCTCTAGCGGGGCCGATACCGCTGCGCCACACTTTCAATCCTCCCCCGCCAGGGGGAGGTGGCACGCGTAGCGTGACGGAGGGGGAGGAAGCACGACGGTGGAGGTCACTCCCTTCCTCCCCCTCCGTCGCCTTCGGCGCCACCTCCCCCTGGCGGGGGAGGATTAACGCACCCCCCACCCCCTTGGCCCCGCCGTCATATCCCGATAGGACAGCGCCGAACCCCCGGGGAGCCCGAACCTTGATCCTGACCGCCGCCGCGCAAGCGACCTCCCATATCCAGTTCAGCGACCTCGGCCTGCATTCGGTCGCGCTCAATCTCGGCTTCTTTCAGCTCAAATGGTATTCGCTCGCTTATATCTCCGGCATCCTGGTCGGCTGGTGGTATCTGCTCAAGCTGCTGGCTCAGCCGGGTGCGCCGATGGCCCGCCGCCATGCCGACGACATGGTGTTCTACGCCACCATCGGCATCATCCTGGGCGGTCGCCTCGGCTATGCGATCTTCTATCAGCCCGCGCTGTTCCTCGAACCGCTCAAGCTGCTTCAGCTGTGGGAAGGCGGCATGTCCTTCCATGGCGGCGTACTCGGCGTCACGCTCGCAATCCTGTGGCTGTGCCGCAAGGAAAAGCTCCACTGGCTGCGCGTCCATGACTATGTCGCCTGCACCGTCCCGTTCGGCCTGTTCTTCGGGCGCATCGCTAATTTCGTGAATGGCGAGCTGTGGGGCCATCCGACCAATGTCGCCTGGGGCATCGTCCATGACATGAACGATCGCCAGCAACTGACCGGCGAAACCTTCGCCCGCCACCCGAGCCAGCTCTACGAAGCCGGGCTTGAGGGTCTCGTCGTCGGCCTGATCCTGTGGTTCCTGTTCTGGAAGACCGACGCCCGCTACCAGCCGGGCAAGCTCGTGGGCACCTTCATCCTCGGCTATGGCCTGTCGCGCTGGTTCGTCGAGTTTTTCCGCGAGCATGACGCGCAGTTCGACGGCACGATCTTCGCCACGCCCGGCCTGCACATGGGCCAGCTGCTGACGCTCCCGATGATCTTCGGCGGCCTCTACCTGATCGCCACCGCCAAGAAGCGGCGTGAGCGGGTCGAACCCTTCGCAGGCGACCAGACGATCGCATGAACGACACGCCCAACGTCGACGGCCCCCTGCCCGAGCGGATCGCCCGCGCGATCACGCTCGCCGGGCCGATCCCGCTCTCGCAGTTCATGGGCGCGGCCAACACCCATTATTACGCGACGCGCGACCCGCTCGGCACGCGCGGCGACTTCACGACGGCGCCGGAAATCAGCCAGATGTTCGGCGAGCTGGTCGGCCTCGCGCTCGCCGATCTGTGGGACCGCGCCGACCGCCCCGACTGCCATTATGTCGAGCTTGGCCCGGGGCGCGGCACGCTCGCCGCCGACGCCCTGCGCGCCATGCGCAGCGCCGGCCTAACCCCGCCGGTGCATTTCGTCGAAAACAGCCCGATGCTCCGCGCCGAACAGGCCAAACAGGTCCCCGACGCGGAATGGTCGCTCGATCTGGTCGGCATTCCCGATGACAAGCCGTTGCTGGTCGTCGCCAACGAATTCTTCGACGCGCTCCCGATCCGCCAGCTGGTCAAGACGCCACAGGGCTGGCGCGAGCGGCTGGTCGCCTGTCAGGATACGCTGTTCATTCCCGTGATCGGCAACACCATCTTCGATCCGATCATCCCGCAGCAGTTCCGCGATGCGCCGGACGGATCGATCCTCGAAACCTCGCCGCCCAGCGTCGCGATCCTGCGCGCGCTCGCCGCACGGTTGCTGCAACAGGGCGGCGCGGCGATCGTCATCGACTATGGCTATGCCGGCCCTGCGATCGGCGACACGCTTCAGGCGGTGCGCGGCCACGCTTACGTCAATCCGTTCGAAAATCCGGGCGAGGCCGACCTCACCGCGCATGTCGATTTCGGCACCCTGATCGAAGCCGCGCGCGTCGAGGGTCTGGCGGCGTACGGCCCCATCACCCAGGGCGCATGGTTGCGCGAGCTCGGCATCGAACCGCGCGCCGACGCCCTCGCCCGCGCCGCCCCCGACCGCGCCGCCGATGTCACCATCGCCCGCGACCGCCTGATCGGCGACGATGCGATGGGCGAGCTGTTCAAGGTCGTCGCGCTGACCGCGCCCGGCTGGCCAGTTCCGGCGGGCTTCGCGTGATTCAGCTCGACACCCCCACCCCCGCCGACTCCGCCGCGCTCGACGCGATGGCCGAGGCAAGCTGGCGCGACACCTTCGCTCATTTCTACAAGACCGAAGACCTCAACGCATTTCTCGACGAGAATTTCGGCGAAGACGGCCGCCTGACGCGCGACCTCGCCAACCCGGCGATGACCTGGGCCGTCGCCCGCGTCGATGGCGCCATCGCCGGCTATGCCAAGATGGTGC
Source organism: uncultured Alphaproteobacteria bacterium (assembly GCA_942493255.1). Taxonomy (GTDB): domain Bacteria; phylum Pseudomonadota; class Alphaproteobacteria; order Sphingomonadales; family Sphingomonadaceae; genus Sphingomonas. The sequence continues at coordinate 3,597,509 of OW818683.1, forward strand.
CCCCCAATCTCGAACAGGCGCACGCGACCGACGCCCAGTTGGCGCAGCTCTATGTCGCGACCGACTGGCACGGGCGCGGCGTCGCACAGGCGCTGATGGATTGGGCGATGACCACCGCCCGCGCCCGCCGCGCGCCCGCATTGCTGCTGACGGTGTTCGAGGAAAACCACCGCGCGATCGCCTTCTACGGCAAATATGGCTTCGTCCATGTCGGCGACTATGCCTTCCCGGTTGGCCGCCAGATCGACCGCGACCTCGTGATGCGGCTGGCGCTGTGAGCGAAGCCCTCACCATCCTGCGCGCCGCAGCCCTCGACGGCGTCGCACATGGCTTCATGGGCCGCACCGGCGGGGTTTCGACCGGAGCGATGGCGGGGCTGGACATGGGCCGCCGCAATCAGGCGCCGACGCCCGCGCTGATCGAGAACCGCAAACGCGTCGTCGCGGCGGTCGCGCCGGGCGCTGAGTTGTTGACCCTCTATCAGATCCATTCAGCCGATGCGGTGACGGTCCGCGATCCGTGGGACGATGACGTGCGCCCCCACGCCGACGCCCTCGTCACCGACCGTCCCGGCATCCTGCTCGGCATCCTCACCGCCGACTGCGCCCCTGTCCTGTTCGCCGACCGGCAGGCGGGCGTAGTCGCTGCCGCCCACGCCGGGTGGAAGGGCGCACTCCACGGCGTCACCGACGCGACCATCGCCCGCATGGAAGAACTCGGCGCCGACCGCAGCCGCATCGCCGCCGCTGTCGGTCCCTGCATCGCCCGCGCCAGCTACGAGGTCGACGACGCCTTCCTCACCCGCTTCGCCGCCACCGACCCGGCGAACGAACGCTTCTTCACCCCCGGCAAGCCCGGCCACCACCAGTTCGACCTTGAGGCCTATGTCGTCCACCGCCTCGCGCTCGCCGGCCTCCGCCGGATCGAGGCACTCGGCGCGGACACCTATGCCGATCCTGCGCGTTTCTTCAGCTATCGCCGCGCCACGCACGAAGACGCGCCCGACTATGGCCGCCAGATCAGCGTGATCGCATTGACGGACTAAACGATCGGTGCGACGGCTGCGGTAATTAGTTTCATCTGATACCAGGAGCGGACGCACCATGACCGACACGCCCGAACAACAGGACGAAGCCGCCCTCACCGGCACCACCCCGCGCCGCCGCCCCAAGCCGCCGGTCGACACCGTCGGCGGCCGCAAGCTCAGCCCGAGCACGCTGATGATGGGCCATGGCTATGACCCGGTGCTGTCGGAAGGCTCGCTGAAGCCGCCGATCTTCGCCACCTCCACCTTCGTCTTCCCCAACGCCGCAGCAGGCAAGCGCCATTTCGAAGGCGTCACCGGCAAGCGTCCCGGCGGTGCCGAAGGCCTCGTCTATTCGCGCTTCAACGGCCCGAACCAGGAAATCCTCGAGGATCGCCTCGGCGTGTGGGAAGAGGCCGAAGACGCGCTCGCCTTCTCGTCGGGCATGTCCGCCATCGCCACTTTGTTCCTCGCGATGGTCAAGCCCGGCGACACGATCGTGCACAGCGGCCCGCTCTACGCCGCCACCGAAACGCTGATCGCCCGCATCCTCGGCAAGTTCGGCGTGCACTGGGTCGACTTCCCCGCCGGTGCCACGCGCGAAGAAATCGACGCGGTGCTGCAAAAGGCATCGTCGGGCAATGTCGCCCTCATCTATCTCGAAAGCCCCGCCAACCCGACCAACGTGCTGGTCGATGTCGAGGCGGTCGCCGCCAGCCGCGACGCGATCTTCACCGGCGACTCAAAGCCGCCGATCGCGATCGACAACACCTTCCTGGGTCCGCTCTGGGCGCAACCGCTCAAGCAGGGCGCCGATCTCGTCGTCTATTCGCTGACCAAATATGCCGGCGGCCATAGCGACCTCGTCGCGGGCGGCGTGCTGGGCAGCAAGGCACACATCAACACCATCCGCATGATGCGCAACACGATCGGCACGATCTGCGACCCCAACACCGCGTGGATGCTGCTGCGCTCGCTGGAGACGCTCGAACTGCGCATGTCCCGCGCGGGCGAGAACGCAGTGAAGGTCTGCGAATACCTCCGCACCCACCCCAAGGTCGAAAGCGTCGGCTATCTCGGCTTCCTGCCCGAAGGCAGCCGCCAGCGCGACATCTACGACCGCCACTGCACCGGAGCCGGATCGACCTTCTCGCTGTACCTCAAGGGCGGCGAAAAGGAGGCCTTCGCCTTCCTCGACAGCCTCAAGATCGCCAAGCTCGCGGTCAGCCTCGGCGGCACCGAGACGCTGGCGTCAGCCCCCGCCGCCATGACCCACCTCTCGGTCCCCGACGCGCGCAAGGCGGCGCTCGGCATCACCGACAATCTCGTGCGCATCTCGATCGGCGTCGAAAATGCCGACGACCTGATCGCGGACTTCACCGAGGCGCTGAAGGCGGTGTGATCGGCGCGACCCAAATCGTCCCTTGAACCCGGGCCATTGCGCAATCACACCTGCGCAATGGCCCTTCGCATATCCGCGCTGATCACAGCCCTGATCGTCGCCGCCCCCGCCGCAGCCGACGAGTTCAAATTCGGTCTCCAGCTCGACGAAAGCGCAACCGCGATCCCGCGCGAAACGGTGCTCGCGGCGACCGCGGAAGCGCGCACCAACTGCACCCCCGCCACCCCGCCCAGCGAAGACTGTGCGCTCGGCCTCGTCGCTGCGGCCGAGATGCTCGCCACCGCCGGCCTGTTCGATGAGGCCGAACGCGCTGCCCGGATCGCGCTCACCATGATGGAGACCCTGCGCGGCCCGGCGCATGAGGATACCAGCGTCGTGCGCGGCATGCTCGGCGCGGTGCTGCTGCGCGGCGGCCGCTATGATCAGGCCGAACCAGTGCTGCGCGTCGCGGCGCAGACGCTTCAGGCGGGGGAAGGCGGCGACCCCGAACTGCTCGCCGATCATCTGATGAACCTCGGCATCGTGCTCGCCGAACAGCGCCGCTATGCCGACGCTGAACCGGCACTCCGCCGCGCGATCGCGGTGCGGCAGGACAAGCTCCCCGACAACCTCCTCGCCATCGCCACCGCGCGCGCCAATCTGGGCGTGCTGCTCGCCCGCATGGGCCGCGACCGCGATGCCCTAGCCGAGCAACAGGCCGCGCTGACGATCCGGCGCGAGCGGCTGAAGGGCAGCCATTACGACCTCGGCACCTCGATGCTCAACCTCGCCGAACTCCTCGCGCGCCAGCCCGATGCCGCGCGCCTGATCGCCGAACCCTATCTGCGCGCCGGGCTGATGACGCGTGAGGCAGTGCTGACCCCCGGCGACCCGCGCACCACCCTCGCCCAGACGATGCTCGCCGAAAATCTCGACGCGCAGGGCAAACGCACCGGCGCGCTCGAACTCTACATGCTCGCTTATGCCGGCGCGCGCGAAACCCTGTCCCCCGACGCCCCCTTGCGCATCCGCGCCGCCCACAACCTCGCCCGCTTCCTCGCCGCCAACGACACCGCCCTCCCCGTCGCCCGCACCCTGATCCGCGAAGCCGCCACCGGCGCCCTCACCCGCGCCGCCCGCGCCCAGGACTTCGACGAACGCAGCCGCGCCGATTTGTCGCAATGGCGCGGGGTGTTTGCGGGGAATGTGGCTGTGGCTTGGCGGTTGGGGAACGCGCGCTGAAGCCTTGTCTGAACGAGACACTTGCAAGCACGCCGATTGACGCCAGTCTGTGCGACATGCGACTCTCCACGGTCTTCGCCGTCGCCCTTTTCGCAGCGATCCTGCCTACCCCTGTCGCGGCATCGGAATTCAAGCCGGCGCTGCGTTATGAGGTTCGCCGCAACCTCGGCACGGAACTCCTCTTCACGACGCTGCTGAGGGACCGCCGCCTGGGCGCGCGCGCAGCCGCCAATGCGCAGACCCGCATCTGCATCAGGGAGCCCCTGACCCAGGCCTGCGGCGAAAAGCTGATCGGTGCCGCCCGGATGCTCGCACGGGCCGGCGACATGGCAGGGGCGGAAGCAAGCGTGCGCGCGTCGATCACGGTCATGACCCGGATTCACGGCGCCGAGCATCCCGAAACGCGCACTGCCGCCAGCGTGCTCGGGACGGTGCTGATCGACGCGGGCCGCTATCGCGAAGCGGAGGAGGTGCTGCGCGCGCTGCTTCAGGCGATGCAGGGTCGCGGAGAGACCGACACCGAACCGTTCGCCGACCATGCGATGAACCTCGCCATCGTGCTCGCCGAACAACGCGGCTTCGTCGAAAGCGAAGCGCTGTTTCGCAACGCCGTCGCGGTTCGCGAGCGTCACGCCACTGCCCACCCGCTCGACCTTGCCACCGCGCGCGCCAATCTTGCCGTGCTGCTCCATCGCACCGGACGCTATGTCGAAGCGCTGGTCGAGCATCGCGCCGCGCTGACACTGCGGCAACGCCATCGCGCGGACCGCTACGACATCGGAACGTCGATGCTCAACCTCGCCGAAACTGCCGCGCGGATGCCCGACGCTGGCCCCCTGCTCGCAGAGGTGCATTTTCTTCAAGGATCACTGGAGCTCGATAGCATACTCAGCGTGGGCGATCCGCGGCGCACGGCAGCGCAGATCGAATATGCAGCCTTTCTGGACGCGACCGGAAGGAGCAGCGAGGCGCGAAAACGTCTGGAGCGTGCCTATCTCGAAGCCCGCAAGGTCGACGACCCGGCAAACCCACTCCGCATCCGCACGAGCTGGGCCTTGGGTGCGTCCCTCGCATCCACCCTGCGCGATCGGCCAAAGGCGCGAACGCTCTTGCGCGATGCGGGCCGGGGGGCGCTCGACCGGGTCGCCCGTGCGCGGGAGTTCGACGAGCGCACCCGCACGGATCTCGATCGTTACCGGGGCATTTTCACAGGCTCCGTAAAGCTCAGCTGGATGCTGGCCGACAAACGGCGCTAGCCCCGCCTCGCAATCCGGGACGACCGTTGCGGCGCGGTTTGCCATCGTCCATCAGTGGCCCATGCCCGACGAGTTCACCTTCCTCACCGCCCTGCGCGCCATCGCGACGCATCCTGCGGCGGCGGGGCTCGCCGACGACACCGCGCAGCTCGACGTCACCACCGGCACCCTGATCCTCACCAGCGACACGATGGTCGAGTCGGTCCACTACCGCCCGCACGACCCGCCACAATCGGTCGGCTGGCGGCTGGCGGCGGTGAACCTGTCCGACCTCGCGGCCAAGGGCGCGACGCCGCTTGCGTGCCTGCTCAACTACAGCCTGTCGGGCGATGCCGACTGGGACCGCGCGTTCATTGACGGCCTCAACCAAGCGCTCACCCGCTACGCGATGCCGCTAATCGGCGGCGACACCGTGGCGATGCCGGCCGGAGCACCGCGGAGCCTCACCCTCACCGCCATCGGCACCGCGCCAACCAAAGTCCCGCTGCGGACCGGCGCGCGGCCCGGCGACACGCTCTGGGTCACCGGCACCATCGGCGGCGCGGCGTTCGGTGCGGATGGCGAACCACGTGACCTCGCCCGCTACCTCCACCCCGTCCCGCGCGTCGCGGAGGGGCAGGCGCTCGCCCCGCTCGCCACCGCGATGATGGACGTGTCCGACGGCCTGCTCATCGACGCCCAGCGGCTGGCGACGGCGAGCGGCATCGCGCTCGCCATCGACCTCGACGCCGTCCCGCTCGCGCTCCCCGGTCCCGTCCTCGACGCCGCCTGTGCCGGGGACGATTACGAACTGCTCTTCACCCTGCCCGATGGCGTCGAGCTACCCGTCCCCGCAACCCGTATCGGCAAAGCTAGCACCGGCAGCGGCCTCAGCCTCACCGCAAACGGCGCCCCCATCCGCCTCCCCGCGAAACTCGGCTACCGCCACGGCGGTTGAGCCCATAAATTCCTCCCCTGAGCTTGTCTCAGGGGAGGGGGACCGCCGGCGAAGCCGGTGGTGGAGGGGCGGCCGCGCAGACGGCCGGGAACAGCTCGGCAAAATTCCGCCCTCTGCGGGGCGGCCCCTCCGTCAGCACTCCGTGCTGCCACCTCCCCTGCGGGGCAGGGGAGGAATGGGGAGCGCCACCCCAACAGCCCCTTCAAATGTTGGATTTCTTCTGATCTACCCTGATCGATGAAGCCGACTCCATCCGACTCAGCCACCCCCGCGTCGCCAACACGACGCCCGCCAGTCGCATGCCGGTTGTCAGCACGTCGCTTCCCCGTCGCGTCGAGGTTGTCAGCCCGTCGCGCCCGCGTCGCGCAACTGTCGCGCAGCTGTCGAAAACCCGGCGCATCGCGGTCGCAAACCCGGCGCGTTCCCGTCCACCGCGCGTGACACACCCCATTTTCGTCAGCATCGTCCGTCAGCCTCCCCGTCAACCACGCCGCTTGACAGCCCCCCGCCCCTCTCTACGCTCCACCCCGACGCGGTTTGTACCGGGCATCAAGATCTGGACGACCCGCGGGATTCACAGGGGAAGGATACCAGATGACGGTTGTCACGATCGCCATCGGGTGCGGCTTACTCGCCGTGCTCTATGGAATTTTCACGAGCTATCAGGTGCTCGCTTATTCAGCCGGCAATGCCCGGATGCAGGAAATCGCTGCGGCTATTCAGGAAGGCGCTCAGGCCTATCTGGCCAAGCAATATACCGCGATTGCCGTCGTCGGCGCGATCGTCGCGGTATTGGTGGGCTATTTCCTCGGCATCACTTCGGCGGTGGGTTTCCTGCTCGGCGCGGTGTTGTCGGGCATCACCGGCTTTATCGGGATGAACATCTCGGTCCGCGCGAATGTCCGCACGGCCGAGGCTGCGCGCACCTCGCTGCAGTCGGGCCTCACCGTCGCGTTCCGCGCCGGGGCGATCACCGGCATGCTGGTGGCGGGGCTTGCGCTGCTCGCGATCTCGGTCTTCTTCTGGTATCTCACCGGCCCGGCCGGTTACGCCCCACAGGATCGCCATGTCGTCGACGCACTCGTCGCACTGGCATTCGGCGCATCCTTGATCTCGATCTTCGCTCGCCTCGGCGGCGGCATCTTCACCAAGGCTGCGGACGTCGGCGCCGACATGGTCGGCAAGAACGAGCTCGGCTTCGACGAGGATGACGACCGCAACCCCGGCGTGATCGCCGATAACGTTGGCGACAATGTCGGCGATTGCGCGGGCATGGCCGCCGATCTGTTCGAAACCTATGTCGTTACGGTCGGCGCGACGATGGTGCTGACCGCTTTGCTGGTCACCGGCATCGACAATGCGTCGCTGCTCGCGCTGATGAGCCTGCCGCTCGCAGTCGGTGGCATCTGCATCATCACCTCGATCATCGGCACCTATTTCGTCCGGCTCGGCTCGGGCACCAACATCATGGGCGCGCTGTACAAGGGCTTCATCGCCACCGCGCTGCTGTCGATTCCGGCAATCTATTACGTCACCGCACAGACGCTGGGCGGCATGGACACCCAGGTTGGCGGCGGCCTCAACTTCACCGGCATGGACCTGTTCTGGTCGATGATGGTCGGCCTTGGCGTCACCGGCCTGCTGGTGTGGATCACCGAATATTACACCGGCACCAACTATCGCCCGGTCAAGTCGATCGCCAAGGCGTCTGACTCCGGCCATGGCACCAACGTCATTCAGGGTCTGGCGATTTCGATGGAATCGACCGCGCTGCCGACATTGGTGATCGTCGTCGGCATCATCGCCAGCTTCCAGATTGCCGGGCTGATGGGCATCGCCTTTGCCGCCACCTCGATGCTGGCGCTGGCCGGCATGGTCGTCGCGCTCGACGCGTATGGTCCGGTGACCGACAATGCCGGCGGCATTGCGGAGATGGCCGGCCTCGACAAGGAAGTGCGTGAGCGCACCGACGCGCTCGACGCCGTGGGCAACACGACCAAGGCAGTGACCAAGGGCTATGCGATCGGTTCGGCCGGCCTCGCCGCGCTCGTGCTGTTCGCCACCTACACCGTCGATCTGGGCGAGTTCTTCGGCGATGTCGCTGTGAACTTCTCGCTGTCCAACCCCTATGTCATCGTCGGGCTGCTGCTCGGCGCGCTGTTGCCGTACATGTTCGGCGGCATGGCGATGACCGCCGTCGGTCGCACCGCGCAGGCGGTGGCGCAGGACATCCGTGCGCAGTTCAAGGAAAACCCCGGCATCGCCGATCGCAGCGTCCGTCCCAACTATGCCCGCACCGTGGGTCTGGTGACGTCGGGCGCGATCCGCGAGATGATCGTCCCCTCGCTGCTCCCGGTGCTCGCGCCGATCGCGGTGTATTTCGCGATCACTGCGGTGGCGGGTCAGGCCAATGGCTTTGCCGCGCTCGGCGCATTGCTGATCGGCGTGATCGTCTCGGGCCTGTTCGTCGCGATCTCGATGACCAGCGGCGGCGGCGCGTGGGACAATGCCAAGAAGGTGATCGAACTCGGCGCCTATGGCGGCAAGGGCAGCCCGGCGCATCAGGCCGCGGTGACCGGCGACACCGTCGGCGATCCCTACAAGGACACCGCTGGCCCCGCGGTCAATCCGATGATCAAGATCACCAACATCGTCGCCCTGCTGCTGCTCGCGGCGCTGGCGGCCGGCGGCGGCGGTTGATTCTCCGTCCCACAGCAACTCACTCTACCCCGCCTGGCAGGTCCAGGCGGGGAATTTTCTTAGCGGTCATCTGTGTCATTGGCGCACCGACTATCACTGCATGCGACCGCTACGCGCCACCAATCACTGCAACCATTCTATCTCCAGCGGATCGGGTTGGCTCTGAGATCGCCGTCGATAAAATCCGTTATCGAGTGAATGTTCAACTGGACCAACGATATAGGGAGATATTGAAGGACAGCGGAAACGCCGCCTACCTGTCTCTCAGCGACTGTCGCACTGGAAATCGCATTGCGGATCCAGCCCGGGCAGATAACCTGCAGAACAGGTCTCGACCACTTGCTGCAGCGTTCGACATGCGCCCGTCGGCGTTCAATCAGCGCAATCTGTGCGTTACGTTGTCTGGCGGGTCGTGGCGAAACCGCGTGCTGACGCGTCCAACGCCAATCACGCCAACGATCATCCTATTTTCCCCTGATGCTCCTCAGCGCCATGCAAACTCCGCGACCACCGCAAAATGATCCGACGGAAACCGCCCATCCCGCCCGAAAACGACCGTCTCGACCGCCACCGGTTCAACGCCCCGCGCCATCACCCAGTCGATCCGCTTGGCCGTCTTGCCGGTAAAGCCATGAAACGTCCCCTCCGGCCCGGTCCGCTTCGGCGCCGCGATCCAGGCATCCTCCAGATCGGTGGACAGGATGCGATGGCTCTCGCTGTCCGGCCCTGTGTTGAAGTCCCCGGTGAGCACCACCACATCCCCGACAGGGCGCTGCGCCGCCCATGCCGCAATCGCCGCCGCACATTTGCTGCGCGCCGCCTCATCCTCCGCCCGATAGGGGAAATGCGTGTTGATCAGCCAGAACCGCTGTCCCGCCACCGTCTCGAGCAGCCCCCATGTCGCCATCCGCGGATAGGGATGCCCCCAGCTGATGCTCCCCGGCACCGACGGCGTGTCCGACAACCAGAAATTGCCAAGATCGATCACCCGCATCCGGTCGCGGCGAAAGAACACCCCCATATGTTCATCGCCATGCCCCCCGCGCCGATCGACGCCGAACCAACTGAACTGCGGCAGCCGGTCGATCACATGATCCCCCTGGATCTTCCAAAGCTCTTGGGTGCCGATGATGTCGGGATCGAGGCGGCGGATCGTCTCAACGAACAACGCACGCCGCGCATCCCACCGGTTCGGCCCGTCCGAATCGAGCGGCAGGCGCACGTTGAAGCTCATCACCCGCAGTCCGGCGCGCGGCGCTGCGGCCTGCGCCAGTGCGGGCATCAGTCCAATCGCCGCCGCTCCTGCCATCACTCCGCGCCGATCCATGCACTGAACTCCACTCTTGCCTGTTGCCAACGCTGTCACCTATGCCTTGAACCTGTCAGGGGAGGCAAATGGCGCGACGGCCGACGATCAAGGAAGTCTCAAAGCTCGCGGGCGTGTCGTTCAAGACCGTCTCCCGCGTGCTCAACAACGAGAAAAACGTCAGCGACGAAACCCGGCGCCGCGTCGAGCAGGTCGTCGCCGACCTCAACTTCCGCCCCAGCCTCGCGGCGCGCACGCTCGCCGGACGCAAGTCGTTTCAGGTCGCGCTGCTCTACGACAACCCCAGCCCCTATTATGTCTACCATTTGCTCGCCGGAGCGCAGGAGGGGTGCGCCGAACATGGCTATCGCCTGCTGACTCAGCCGGTGGACAGCGCCGCACCCGGCCTCGTGGCCGATGTCGCCGCGCTGGTGGACGAGACGCATCTCGATGGCCTCATCCTGTCGCCGCCTGTGACCGAAAACGAAGCCTTGCTCGACGAACTCGACCGGCGCGGCCTGCCTTATGTGCGGATCGAGCCCGGCGTGCGTCGCGATGTCGGGCGATCGGTGACGATCGACGACGCCAGCGCCGCGCAGGAGGCGACCGCGCATCTGCTGGCGCACGGCCATCGCGCCATCGCCTTCATCAAGGGGCCGGATACGCACATCTCGTCGGTGGAGCGCCTGAAGGGCTATCGCGCCGCACTCGACGCCCAGGGCATCGCCTTTGACGACACGCTGGTGGTCGCGGGCGACTATAGTATCGAATCGGGCCGCCGTGCGGCGCACGCACTGCTCGACCGGGCCAACCCGCCGACCGCGCTGTTTGCCGGCAATGACGATATGGCCGCGGGCGCGCTCGCGGTGGCGCATGAGCGCGGGATCACCGTGCCCGACCAGCTGTCGATCGTCGGCTTCGACGATTCCGACCTTGCTGCCGCCGTGTGGCCACCGCTCACCACCGTGCGGCAACCGGTGCACGAGCTTGCCCGCAGCGCCGCTGATCTGCTGCTCGACCCAAAGAGCCCGCGCGACCGGCTCACCTTCGACACGCGCCTGATTGCGCGCGCCAGCACCGGCCCCGCACCACTACGCTAGCATCAAGTTGTCCGACATCTTGGTTGACTCCTGAATCAGTTTGTCACACAACATGCGTGACACCGGTGTCTAAAGCCGGGTCGGTTTGGCGTACGGCGCGCGAGAGGGTGACACTGGGTGAGAGGCGCACCCTGCCCTGTCCGTTCCGTGCGGAATGGGGAGGAAAACACCATGAGCATCAACACATCCGTCAAGTCGGGGATCGCCGCCAGCGCGCTCGCCACTGCGCTCGCATTCAGCACGTCCGCGCTGGCGCAGGATGCCGCGCCGGAAACCGAAACCGAGGCAAAGGACGAGATCGTCGTGACCGGCATCCGCGCCTCGCTCGAGCGCGCAGCCGATATCAAGCGCGAGGCCGATCAGGTCCTCGACGTCATCACCGCAGAGGATGTCGGCAAGCTGCCCGACGCCAACGTCGCCGAAGCGCTGCAACGCGTCACCGGCGTCCAGATCACCCGCGTGTTCGGCGAGGGTCAGTCGGTGTCGGTACGCGGCCTGCAACAAGTGCGGGTCGAGGTCGATGGCCGCACCCTGCTCGGCTGGTCGGCGCGCCTGTCGCCACCGGAGAATGACCAGCTTGGCCGTTCGTCGGGCCTCGATTCGGTGCCCTCCAGCCTGTTCGGCCGGCTCGAAGTGCGCAAATCGCCGCTCGCCAGCCAGGCCGAAGGCGGGCTCGGCGGTACCGTCAACCTCGTCACCCCCAAGCCGCTCGACTTCCGCGACACCACCGTCTCGCTGCGCGCGACCGGGGTTTACTCCGAGAATAGCGAGACGTTCGAACCGGTACTGACCGGCTTTGCCACCACCAAGTTCGCCGATGGCAAGGTCGGCGTGATGCTGGCAGCGGAGTATCAGAAGCGCACCTCGACCACCCAGGCGTTCGAGCGCAACAATTTCCTCAACCGCACCTATACCGGCACGGGCGCCGCAGTGACGCCGACCCCGGTGCTGCTGCAATATGAGAATTTCGTGGTCGACCGCTCGCGGCTCGGCCTCAACGGCGCGGTGCAGGTTGAGGTAACGCCCGAATTCGTGGTGACCGCCGACGCGCTCTTCTCGCGCCTCACCACCGGTCGCCATCAGGATTTCTTCGCCTTCCGCCTGCCCACCGGCAGCAACCCGGTCAGCAACCGCGTCGTCGAAAACGGCGTGGTCGTCGCAGGCAACGCCAACGGCACCGTCACCACCGCGGGCCAGATCCGCAACGAGCCGACCGAAAGCTATCTCTACGGCCTCAACGGCAAATATGAGAGCGGCGGGCTGACCATCGAAGCCGATGGCTATTACAGCAAGGGCACGATCGACCAGACGATCCAGATCATCACGCTCCAGGGCACCGCATTGGTCCCCGGCGCGTTCGATTTCCGCAACGGCACGATCCCGACCCTCAACCTCGGCAGCTGGGACCCGACCGTCTATACGTCCTACAATCCGGCCAGCAACGGGGTGCGCAGCAACCGCCTGCTCGGGCTGCTCGAGGAATGGACCGGCAAGCTCGACCTCTCCTATGAATTCGACAGCGGTTTTACCCTGTCGGCGGGCGTGCGCTACACCGATCTCCACGCGCTATCGAACGCCTATCGCAGCCAGGTAACCCCGACCCGCGCCGAGCTTCAGCCCTATCTCAACCAGGTCATGCCAGGGTCGTTCCTGCCCGACCTTCCCGGCAGCTTCCCGCGTGGCTTCGTCAGCACCGCGCCCGACTTCACCTATGTCTTCACCCGCGCGCAGGCGGCACAGCCCAACCCCAACCCCAATGACCGCTCGACCCTGCTGCCCAATTCGCAGCGCGACTATGACTTCAGCGAGCGGACGCTGGCGGGCTATCTGATGGTCGCGACCAAGGGCGAAATTGGCGGCGTTCCCTTCTCCGCCAATGCCGGCGTGCGCATCGCGCGGACCCAGCTGTCGGTCGACACGTTCCTCAATGTCGGGACAACCAGCACGCTGGTGCGCGACGAGAATAGCTATACCAACGTCCTGCCGAGCGCGAACATTGTGTTCAACGTCAGCGACAGCTTCCTCGTCCGCCTGTCGGGGTCACAGACGATGCAGCGCGCATCGATCGCCGACCTCGCCCCATCGACCTTCTTCAACGCGACCAATTTGTCGGTGACCGGCGGCAACGCCGCGCTCGAACCGCCCATCTCGACCCAGGCGGACATCAGCTTCGAATATTACACCGGCAAAAGCTCGCTGATCTCGGGCGCGTTCTTCTACAAGGACGTCAAGAACTTCATCGCCAGCTTCGTCACCACCGGGACCGACACCAACCTCGACCCCGCCGGGCGCGAGCTGACCTTCTCCCGCCCCGAAAATCTCGCCAGCGCGAAGATCAAGGGGTTTGAGATCGGCGTTCAGCAGTTCTTCGACTTCCTCCCCGCCCCGCTCGACGGGCTCGGCATCATCGCCAACTACACCTTCTCGGACTCTGAGGATAATGCCGGCTTCCCGCTCGTTGCGGTGTCGAAGAACAGCTACAATCTGGTCGGATTGTACGAGAAGGGGCCGTTCTCGGCGCGCATTGCGTACAACTACCGCGACGAGGCGGTATTCGAATTCTCCGAAGGCCGACCGAGCTTCGTCGGCGCGCGCTCCCAGCTCGACGCACAGATCGGCATCGATCTGGCCAAGGGCATCGCGCTGTCACTTCAGGCACAGAATTTGATCCCCGAGGACTCGGCGACGACCGAATATAGCGCCGCCGGGCCGATCGCGCTCAACAGCTACGCGCTGTCCGAACGCCGCTTCTCGATCGGCGTGCGGGCGAAGTTCTGAGTGTCACGGGCCGTCGGCGTCATGTCGGCGGCCCGCGACTTCATCGGCTCCGCGCCGACCGCACCCGCAACAGCGTATCGGCAAACCACCGCCCGGGCTGACGCAACGGGCGCCGGACGCGGACGCGCAGCACCACCCGTGTGCCGCCGGTGTCGTTCCATGCCTCATGGTCATAGGTGTCGTCGAACACCAGTGTCTCGCCCTCGGCCCAGCGGACCATGCGGTCGCCGACCCGCATCCGCACATCGCCATCGCGCGGTACGATCAGGCCAAGGTGACAGGTCAGCAGCCCGCGCGTCGCGCCACGCCGACGCGGCACATGCGCGCCCGGCGGCAGGATCGCGAAGCTCGCGCTTTCAAGTCCAGGAATCCGTCCCACCGCATCGGCAGTCGCCGGGCAGCGCGCGATGTTCGCATCCACCCGCGCACCCCGGCGCCACAGCACGAACGGTGCGTCGCCCTGACCGCGCAGCGATGCGGTGGCCAGCGCTTCCTCGCGGATCGTCCGCCACGCATCGCGCAATCCGCGCGTCCAGCAAAACACCCGCACGTCGAGCACCGGCGCGACCGGGACCAGCGAGAACGCAGCGATCACCCGATCCGCCAGCACGCGCAACCCGCCGCGTTCGCGAATCGGCAGCGGGTGCGGCACGACGCATGCGTCCGCCACCGCCTCTCCCTCGCCCCGATCGATCGACCGCTGGTACACGTCACGCCCCGTTACGCTGGCCGCGCTCTCCCTGTCGGGCACGGCTTCGACTCTGTCGCTAGGCCGACACCGGGGCCAAAACATGGCCGAACCCGCGCCAAAGCCGCGCGCGACGGACCGTTGCGGCACTGGCTGGCACGGGGGCCGCTTCCAAGCTAAGCTGCCCCGCAATGGCATTGTTTCCGCGCTTCCGGCCGCTCGCCCTTCCCTTCCTCCTGGTCGCGGCGGTGCTGCCCGCGCTCGGCCAGTCCACCGCTCCCGCACCGCAGACCGCCCCCGCGCCGGTCGCAGTCGACAAGACGGCCTGGCTCTACAAGGGCAGCGACATTGCGCACGACCCCGAATGGCGGTTCGGCACGTTGCCCAACGGACTGCGCTATGCGGTGCGCAAGAATGGCGTGCCCCCGGGGCAGGTCGCGGTGCGGCTGCACATCGCGGTCGGATCGCTGATGGAGGAAGAGAGCGAAAAGGGCTTCGCGCACCTGCTCGAACATCTCTCGTTCCGCGGATCGTCAAAGGTCCCCGACGGCGAATCGAAGCGCGTGTGGCAGCGGCTCGGCGTCACCTTCGGGTCCGACAGCAACGCCAGCACCACGCCGATCTCGACCACCTACAAGCTCGACCTGCCCAATGCGAACGAGTCGAGCCTCGACCAATCAATGATGATCCTCGCCGATATGATGGCGGCGCCCAACATCACCACCGAGTCGCTGACGCTGGAACGCCCGGTCGTGCTGGCCGAACAGCGCGAGGCGCTGGGGCCGGCGGAGCGGTTCGACGAGATTCAACGCCGCCTGGTCTTCGCGGGGCAGCGGTTCGCCGACCGGCCGGTGATCGGCACGGTCCAGACCCTGACCGGCGCGACCGCCGATTCGGTCCGTGCCTTTCACCAGCGCTGGTATCGTCCGGAGCGCACCACTTTGGTGATTGTCGGCGATCTCGATCCCGCGCTGTTCGAGGCCCAGATCGCCAAGCATTTCGCGGCATGGAAGGGCACCGGCCCCAATCCGACGACCCCCGACTTCGGCAAGCCGAGCGACACCCATCCCAAAAGCGCCGCTCTGGTCGAACCCACCCTGCCCCCCGTCGTCGTGCTGGCCACGCTGCGCCCATGGACGGTGTTCGAGGACACGGTGAAGTTCAATCAGGAGCGGTGGGTCGATTTGGTCGCCGTCCGCATCATCAACCGCCGCCTCGAGCGGCGCGCACGCGCGGGGTCGAGCTATCTCACGGCGAGCGCCGATCTGTCCGATGCGGTACGCTCGGCCAATATCACCACGATACAGGTGATCCCGATCGGCGAGGATTGGGAGACTGCGCTCAAGGAAGTGCGCGGCGTCGTCGCCGACGCGCTCGCCACCGCCCCGACTCAGGCCGAAATCGATCGCGAAGTGAACGAGATCGCGTCCGAAATGCGCAACGCGATCGACACCGCCCGCGTCGCCGCCGGGTCGCAGCGTGCCGACACGCTGATCGCCGCCGTCGATATCAACGAGGTCACAACCAGCGAGCAGGCGAGCCTCGGCATCTTCCAGGGCGCAATCGACCAAAAGATGTTCACGCCCGAACGCGTGCTGGCATCGACCCAGCGGGTGCTTCAGGGCGTTTCGACCCGCGCGATCATCAACACCCGCATCGCCGACGCCAATATCCAGACCAAGCTCGCCGCCGCGCTGGAGGCCGATGTGTCGGGGCTGGCCGGTGCCCGCGCGACGCTCCGCAACGTCAGCTTCGCCTCGCTCCCGCCGCTCGGCTCACCCGGCAAGGTCATGGCGCGATCGGTCGCGGTGCCCGACCCCAGGATCGATCAGGTCCGTTATTCGAATGGCGTCACCGGCCTGTTCTTCCAGAATCCGGGCGAAGTCGGGCGCATCTATGTCTCGGTCCGGTTCGGCCGCGGGATGCAGGCGCTGCCATCCAGGCGCCAGACGCCGGCCTGGGCCGCAAACCTTGCGCTCCTTGAGGGCGGCATCGGCAAGCTGGGTCAGGAGGAGATCGACCAGATCACCGGCGACCGCCGCATCACGATGCAGTTCGGCGTTGGCGACGACGCCTTCGTCATCGCCGGCCAGACCTCCCCCGCCGACCTCGCGGATCAGCTCCGCCTGATCGCGACCAAGCTGGAGGCGCCCGGCTGGGACCCCAAGCCGATCGCACGCGCCCGCGCGCTCGCGGTTGCAGGCTATGCCGCGCGCAACGCCTCGCCCGACGCGGTGCTTGGCAACAGCCTCGAAAAGCTGCTCCATGCCGGCGATCCGCGCTGGGGCATGCCTGAGCTAGCCGACATCCAAAAGCTCAACCCCCGCGACTTCCGCGCATTCTGGGAGCCGCTGCTCGCCAGCGGACCGATCGAGGTGCAGGTGTTCGGCGACATCGACGTCGACAAGGCGATCGAGGCGGTACGCACCAGCTTTGGCGCGATGAAGCCGCGCCGCGCGGCGCGGATCGTGTCGGCGGCGGTGCAGTTCCCCGCGCATGTCGACAGCCCCGTCGTGCTGCGCCACACCGGTGAGCCTGATCAGGCGGCGGCGGTGATCGCGTGGCAAGCGGGCGGCGGCGCGGTGAACATCACCGAGGGGCGCAAGCTCGAGATTCTCGCTGCCGTGATGCGCGACCGCATCCTCGACCGGATCCGCTCGACCGAGGGGGTCAGCTACTCCCCCACCGTCATCAGCCAGTGGCCGGTCGGCCAGCCGGGCGGCGGGCGGGTGATCGCCCTCACGCTGCTGCCCCCCGACAAGACCGACCTGTTCCTCAAGGTCGCGCGCGAGATTGCTGCCGACCTGATCGCCAAGCCGATCGAGCTGGACGAATTGCGCCGCGCGCTGGTGCCGACGGTTCAGCTCATCTCACGCCGATCGAGCGGCAATCCGTTCTGGATGCAGCAGACCGAAGGCGGCACCAACGACCCACGCCGGCTCGCCGCCGTGAACACGCTCGGCCCCGACTATGGCCGCACCGGGCCGGAGGAGCTTCAGGCGCTCGCAATCAAATATCTGTCGCCTGAAAAGGACTGGACGATGGTGGTGCTGCCCGAGGCAAAGGCGGCAACCCCGGCGGCGGGCGCGCGCTGAACACATCCCATCGTCGCCCCGGGCTTGACCCGGGGCTGGGCTTTCCTTCGAGCTGCGAAAAAGAAGTCCAGCCCCGGGTCCAGCCCGGGGCGACGTAGAAGCTAACCCTTGTACAACCCGTCCAGCCGCGCCCCATAAACCTCCTTCAGGATATGGCGGCGGATCTTCAGGCTCGGCGTCAGCTGCTGGTTCTCGATCGAGAAGGGCTCATCGGCCAGAATGAACCGGCGCACGCGCTCGATCACCGACAGATCCTTGTTCACCCGCTCGACCGCCGCACCGACGGCGGCGCGATAGTCGGGATTGTCGCGCAGCCCCTTGAGGTCGCACTTCGCACCCGTCTTCGCGCACCATTCCTGCGTCCATTCGGGGTCAGGGACCAGCACCGCGGTCATATACGGCTTGCGGTCGCCCGCGATCATCGCCTGCATGATCTCGGGCTGCAGCGTCAGCATGCCCTCCACCTTTTGCGGCGCGACATTGTCGCCCTTGTCGTTGACGATGATGTCCTTCTTGCGGTCGGTAATCTTGATCCGCCCGCGCTCGTCGATCAGGCCGATGTCGCCGGTATGCAGCCACCCGTCCTTAAGCACCCGCGCGGTCTCGGCCTCGTTGCGCCAATAGCCGTGCATCACCAGCTCGCCGCGCACCAGAATCTCGCCATCCTCTGCAATCTTGACCTCGACGCCGTGCAGCGGCGGGCCAACGGTGTCGTGCTTGAGGCCGGCGCTCGGCCGGTTACAGCTGATCACCGGCGCAGCCTCGGTCTGGCCATAGCCTTGCAGGAAGGTGATGCCGAGGCTTTCAAAGAAGATGCCGACTTCCGGGTTGAGCGGCGCGCCGCCGGACACCATCGCCTTGATCCGACCGCCGAACTTCGCCGACAATTTGGGCTTGAGCGTCCGGCTGAGAAACAGGCTCATCGGCAGGTCGAGCAGCGAACCCTTGCCCGCCGCCTTCTTCCCCCCGATCGCAACCGCGCGGTCGAGCAGGTAGTTGGCGAACTTGCCCTGCTTCTCGACCTGCTTGGAAATCCGCGTGCGCAGCACCTCGAACAGGCGCGGGACGACGACCATCAGCGTCGGGCGCACCTCCTCGATATTCGAGGCGAGCTTGTCCAACCCTTCGGAATAATAGATCTGCGCGCCCAGCCCGATCGGGAAATGCTGTCCGCCGGTATGCTCATAGGCGTGGCTGAGCGGGAGGAACGACAGGAACACCTCGTCCTCCCACCCGAAATCCTCACTGATCACGACGCAGCAGCCTTCGACATTGGTCAGGATCGCGCCGTGATGCTGCATCACGCCACGCGGCGATCCGCCGGTGCCGCTGGTGTAGATGATGCACGCCAGATCCGCGCGCTTCATCCGCGCCGCCGCCTGCTCCGCTTCGCCGACATCGGCGGGGTTGGCGGCGATCAGCGCGTTCCAATCGTGGAAGTCGATCGCGCCGGGCTGGCTGAGCTTCATCTCCTCCATCCCGATCACGACATGCCCGGCGCTGCCGGCGGTGTGCAGGATCGCGGGGAGCAGCGTCTTTGCCAGCTTACCATCGGACACGATCGTCATCGTCGCGCCGGAGTTATCGATAATGTGCTGGTGATCGCGCTCGGTATTGGTGGTGTAGGTCGGCACGGTGACCCCGCCCGCCGCCATGATCGCCAGATCGCTCAGGCACCATTCGGGACGGTTCTCGCTGACCAGCATGACGCGATCGCCCGGCTTCAGCCCCAGCTTCTTCAGCGCCGCCGCCAGGCTAGCAACCTTGCGCGCGGACTCGGCCCAGCTCGTCGAGTGCCATTTACCGCCGGACTTCGCCCACAGGAACGGCGCGTCGCCCAGTTCCCGTGCGCGGGTGAAGAACATCGAAACCAGATTGTCGAATTTTTCGAGCTTGCGCATCCTGTTCCCAACTCCTGCGGCGCGAGTTCGTGCCCGCGCTCGATCTGAGCCCGAACCCTAACGCGGCTGCCGCCAAGCGCAATGCCGCGACGTTACAGAGCGTTGAGGATGCGCCGCACCAGCCCCGGCCCTTCGAACACCAGCGCCGAATAGACCTGCACCATCACCGCCCCGGCATCGAGCCGCGCCAGCGCCTCCTCCGGCGAATCGATCCCGCCCACCGCGATCACCGGCATCGCGCCGTCGGCAATCTCCAGCGCCAGCGCCAGTTTCTCACGGGCAAGCACCGCCAGCGGCCGCCCCGACAGCCCGCCCGCCTCCCGCGCCAGCGGCGAGCGCAGGCTATCCGGGCGCAAAATCGTGGTATTTCCCACGATCAGCGCGTCAATGCTCGCATTGGCCGCAGCCGCGACCACGCCGGCCATCCCGTCGCGATCCAGATCCGGCGCAACCTTCAGGAACAACGGCACCCGCCGCCCCTCCAGCACCCGCGCCGCGCTCGCCGCGTTTAACAGCTCGTCCAGCGCCGGCCGCGACTGCAGGTCGCGGAGCCCCGGCGTATTGGGCGAGCTGACATTGATCGTCACATAATCCGCATTCGGCGCGACCTTGGCGACCCCCAGCGCATAATCGGCGACCCGGTCATCGCTGTCCTTGTTCGCGCCGACATTGACGCCCAACACACCCGGCCGCTTCGCCCGCTTGACCCGCTCCAGCGCCGCATCGATCCCGCCATTGTTGAACCCCATCCGGTTGACCACCGCGCGATCCTCGACCAGCCGGAACAGCCGCGGCTTGGGATTGCCCGCCTGCGGATGCGGGGTCAGCGACCCGATCTCGACGCTGCCAAAGCCCATTCCCATCAGGCCATCAATGGCCTCGCCATCCTTGTCGAGCCCCGCAGCAAGGCCCAACGGATTGGGAAACTCCACCCCGCCGATCGTCACCGGCCGCACCCGCGGGATCGCGCCACCGGACGACAGCGCCGCCGCCCGGATCGCGAGCCGGTGCGCGCGTTCGGCATCGAGGGTATAGATCAGCGGCTTCAGCAGGTCGTAGAGCATGAACGCCCCATAGTGCGACGGGTTGACGAACGCTACGACCAAGCCCATTTGCCCAATCGGACGGAATCAATCCGATTTAAGAATCGCTCGCAACTGCGAAGGACCCCATGCGGCTTTCCGCTCAAACCGATTATGCAGTGGTGATGCTCTCCGCCGCCGCGCGCCATTGCGGCGTCAGCGGGCGGCTGAACGCGACGCTGCTGGCGGACGAGACCGGGCTGCCGCTCCCCACGGTGCAGAAATTGGTCAGCCGCCTGTCCTCGGCCGGCCTGATCGAAAGCACGCGCGGCACCGGCGGCGGCTTTCGCCTCGCCCGCCCGCCCGCCGCGATCAGCCTTGCCAATATCGTCGAGGCGATCGAGGGGCCGATCGCGCTCACCGGCTGCATCGACGCAGCCAAGCAGGATTGCGTGATCGTCGCCACCTGTCGCGTGAAGCCGCACTGGACCAGCGTCAACGCCTCGGTCCGCGACGCACTCGCGGGCATCACCCTCGCCTCACTCTCCTCCCAGTCGGTACCCGGATAATGGCCACGAAGAACGCAGAGGCGATCGCCGCCGCCAACAAGAAGTACGAGTGGGGTTTCTCCTCCGACATCGAACAGGACTTCGCGCCCAAGGGGCTGAGCGAGGATACCGTCCGCTTCATCTCGGCCAAGAAGAACGAGCCCGAATGGATGCTCGAATGGCGTCTCAAGGCCTATCGCCGCTGGCTCGAGATGGAAAGCCCGGACTGGGCGAAGCTCGATCTCGCGCCGATCGATTATCAGGACGCCTATTATTACGCCGAGCCCAAGGCGAAGCCCAAGCTCGGCTCGCTCGACGAGGTCGATCCCGAAATCCTGCGCGTCTATGAAAAGCTCGGCATCCCGATCGAGGAGCAAAAGGTGCTCGCCGGGGTCGAGGGCGCGCGCAAGGTCGCGGTCGATGCGGTGTTCGACAGCGTCTCGGTCGCCACCACCTTCCGCGCCGAACTCGAAGCCGCTGGCGTCATCTTCCGGTCGATCTCGGAGGCGATCCGCGAATATCCCGATCATGTCAAGAAGTGGCTGGGCAAGGTCGTGCCGATGCACGACAATTACTTCGCCGCTCTCAACTGCGCAGTCTTTTCCGACGGCACCTTCGTCTACATTCCGGAGGGCGTGCGCTGCCCGATGGAGCTGAGCACCTATTTCCGCATCAACGCCGAAAACACCGGCCAGTTCGAACGCACGCTGATCGTCGCCGACAAGGGCAGCTATGTCAGCTACCTCGAAGGCTGCACCGCGCCGATGCGCGACGAAAACCAGCTCCACGCCGCCGTGGTCGAACTGATCGCGCTCGACGATGCCGAGATCAAGTACAGCACCGTCCAGAACTGGTATCCCGGCGACGAGAACGGCAAGGGCGGCATCTATAATTTCGTGACCAAGCGCGCGCTCTGCCAGGGCCGCAACTCCAAGGTCAGCTGGACCCAGGTCGAAACCGGCAGCGCGATCACCTGGAAATATCCGTCCTGCGTCCTGAATGGCGAAAACAGCGTCGGCGAATTCTATTCGGTCGCGGTCACCAACAACCGCCAGCAGGCCGATACCGGCACCAAGATGATCCACAATGGCAAGGGATCGCGCTCGACGATCGTGTCCAAGGGGATCAGCGCGGGCCGATCGAACAACACCTATCGCGGCCTGGTCCGCGTCGCGCCGGGCGCCGAGGGCGTGCGCAACTTCACCCAGTGCGACAGCCTGTTGCTCGGCTCGGAATGCGGCGCACACACCGTGCCCTATATCGAAGTGCGCAACCCCAGCGCGCAGATCGAACATGAGGCGACAACCAGCAAGATTTCCGAAGACCAGCTGTTCTACGCGATGCAACGCGGGCTGGATCAGGAAGCCGCCGTCGCGCTGATCGTCAACGGCTTCGCGAAGGAAGTGCTCCAGCAGCTCCCGATGGAATTCGCGGTCGAGGCGCAGAAGCTGCTCGGCATCAGCCTGGAAGGGTCGGTGGGGTGATCGCCGCGCTCGCTCTTCTGGCCGTGGTTCCGCAGGATGCGGTCGCCGCGTCAGAGCCGGAATATGAAGAGGTGGTCATCACCGCCCGGGTCGGCCGCGTCGCGTTGGTGTTCGATCGCGCGGCCGATGGTCGGCTGATCAACTGCCGCGTGTTCAAATCGTCGGGCACGAAGCGGATCGACGATGCCGCGTGTACCGCGCTGCCCGATTGCGTGACCTCGACCGTGGGTCAGGAATATTGCGGCGGCACCGGCACCGGCCTGACCGCGGTCGCGCCCAAGCTCCTGCCCACGCCCGAGCCCAAGCTCGGCCTTGGCGTTTCGCTCAAGCCTGAACCGCCCAAGACCCCCGCCGTCGGCCCGGTCGTCGCGGGCAAGCCAGACGAAGACCCCAACCGCCTCGGCAAACTCCCGCCCCCGCCCAAGGACGAAAGCGGCACCCCCGCGATCACGCTGGGTAAGATGAGTCCGGAGGAGCCGCGGTGAGCGCCTCAATTCCTTTCTACCGTCATGCTGAACTTGTTTCAGCATCCACCGCGCCACAAGCGACGCCGTCGCCCGTGGACGCGTGGACCCTGAACCAAGCCCAGGGCGACGCTATCCAGAATTTGCACGCAGGATAACATGCTCCAGATCACCAATCTCCACGCCGAAATCGACGGCAAGCCGATCCTCAAGGGCCTGACCCTCAGCCTCAATGCGGGTGAGGTCCATGCGATCATGGGTCCGAACGGCGCGGGCAAATCGACGCTCGGTTATGTCCTCGGTGGCCGTCCCGGCTATGAAGTGACTGAGGGGAGCGTGACCTTCAACGGTACCGACCTGCTCGAACTCGAACCGCACGAGCGCGCCGCCGCCGGCCTGTTCCTCGGCTTCCAGTACCCGGTCGAAATCCCCGGCGTGTCGAACGTTCAGTTTCTGCGCGAAAGCCTCAACAGCCAGCGCCGCGCCCGCGACGAAGCTCCGCTGTCGGGCGCCGAGTTCCTGAAACTCGCCCGCGCGCAGGCCGCAGCGCTCGAAATGGATGCGGAAATGCTCAAGCGCCCGGTCAATGTCGGCTTTTCCGGCGGCGAGAAGAAGCGCAACGAGATGGTTCAGATGGGCATCCTCGCCCCGCGCCTCGCGATCCTCGACGAAACCGACTCCGGCCTCGACATCGACGCGCTGCGCATCGTCGGCGACGGCATCAACCGCATCATGCGCGCGCCCGACAAAGCGGTGCTGCTGATCACCCATTATCAGCGCCTGCTCGACTATGTGAAGCCGGACTTCGTCCACATCCTCGCCGATGGCCGCATCGTAAGGACCGGCGGCCCCGAACTCGCGCTCGAACTGGAGCGCGAAGGCTATGCGCAGGTGGCCGCTTGACCCACAGCCTCATCCTCGACGCCCCGATCGCGGAGGATTGGCGCTGGTTCGACGCCGCGCCGCTGGATGCGCTTGCGGCAACGCCGCGCGCCGCCGCACCCGATATCGCGCATCTATGGATCGACCTGCCCGGCCCGCGTTTGTTGTTCGTCGACGGCGCATTCGTCGCCGACGCGAGCACGCCCGGCCCGGTCACGGTATCTGCCGCGCCAACCATGACCCGCGCCAACCCCTATTCGCAGGCAGCCTCCGCCAGCGCCGAGACAGGCTTTGCCCTGCACCTCGACGCGCAGGCCGCACTTGATGGGCCAATTCAGGTGATCCACGCCACCACCGGCGGCGTCGCGCATCTGTCGAACACGATCGTGCTTCAGGCCGACGCCGTCGCATCGCTGGTCGAAACCCATGTCGGTTCCGGCTGGAGCAACGCCAATCTGTGGGTTGAACTGGGCGAAGGCGCGCGGCTGATGCGCGCGGTGCGCGTGCTCAAGCATGATGGCGCACACACCGACTATGCCGATGCGACCATCGGCAAGGCCGGCAGCTTCGTCAGCACCGCTTTGGTCACCGGATGCCGCACCGCGCGGGTCGAGGCACGGCTGACGCTGACCGGCGAAGGCGCGTTTGGCGAAGCGGGCGGCGCGCTGCTCACCCGTCGCGGCGAGAAGGCCGATTCCGCAACCGTCGCCGATCATGCTGCGCCGGAGGGGACCAGCCGCCAGATCTGGCGCGCGGTCGCCGCCGACACCTCGACCGCCAGCATCGCGTCGCGCGCGGCAGTTCGCCGCGATGCGCAAAAGACCGATGGCGAGCAATCGCTGCGCGGCCTGCTGCTCAAGCGCACCGCTACGGTGAACCTCAAGCCCGAGCTCGAGATCTTCGCCGACGACGTGAAGTGCGCGCACGGCGCGACGGTGGGCGAGCTGGACGCCAAGGCGCTGTTCTACATGCAGTCGCGCGGCATCCCCGAGGCACAGGCCAAGGCGCTGCTCACCCGCGCGTTCGTCGCCGACGCGATCGACCGGATCGGTGACGAAGCGGTGCGCGCGACCTTTGCAGCGGACGCCGATGCGTGGCTGGAGGCCGCGCTGTGAATACGCTCACCGCCACCGCCCCGCTCGACGTCCTCGCCGATTTCCCGGCGATCCCGGCGGGCTGGGCCTATCTCGACACCGCCGCGACCTCGCAAAAGCCGCAGGCGGTGATCGACGCGGTCACACGCGGCTATGCGCAGGATTACGCCACCGTCCATCGCGGCGTCTACCAGCGTTCGGCCGACATGACGCTGGCCTATGAGGCCGCCCGCCGCCGCGTCGCGGCCTTCATCGGCGGGCGCGAAGACGAAGTGGTGTTCGTGCGCGGCGCGACCGAGGGGATCAACCTCGTCGCGCAGAGCTGGGCGATCCCCAACCTCAAGCCCGGCGACCGCATTTTGCTCAGCCAGCTCGAGCATCACAGCAATATCGTGCCGTGGCAGTTGGCAGCGGAGCGCACCGGCGCGGTCATCGACGTCATCCCGCTGACCGGCGATCACCGCATCGACCTCGCCGCGATGGCGGCGATGCTGACCGACCGCCACAAGCTGGTCGCGCTGACCCATGTCTCCAACGTCATGGGCTCGATCCTCGACGTGAGGCGCGCGACCGAACTGGCCCATGGCGTCGGCGCGAAGATCCTGATCGACGGCTGTCAGGCCGTGCCGCGCCTGCCCGTGAACGTCGCCGAACTCGGCTGCGATTTCTACGTTTTCTCGGGCCACAAGCTTTACGGCCCGACCGGGATCGGCGTGCTGTGGGGTCGCCACGAACTGCTCGACGCGATGCCGCCCTGGCAGGGTGGCGGGGCGATGATCGACCGGGTGACCTTCGAAAAGACGACCTACGCCCCCGCACCGGGCCGGTTCGAGGCGGGGACGCCGCACATCATCGGCGTCACCGGTCTGCACGCCGCGATCGATTATGTCGACGCGATCGGCCTCGACCGCATCCACGCGCATGAAAGCGCGCTGGTCCGCCAAGCCCGCGATGCCCTGTCCGGCCTCAACAGCGTCCGGCTGCTCGGCCCTGACGACAGCGCCGGAATCGTCAGTTTCGTCGTGGAGGGGGTGCATCCGCACGACGTCGCCACCATCTTGGACGAAGGCAATGTCGCGATCCGCGCCGGGCATCATTGCGCCCAGCCGCTGATGGACAGCCTCGGCCTGCCGGCAACCGCACGGGCCAGCTTCGGCGTCTATAATAGTGCGAGCGACATCGCCGCGCTGGTCAAGGGAATCGAACGAGTGACGAGGATCTTCGGATGAACGAAGAACGCAGGATTGAAGTCGAGGAAGTGGACGCCGTTGCCGCGCCGCCGCGCGCACGTGTGGAAGATGCGCGCGAGACGTTTGAACGCAAGCGCGACTATCTCGACGGCTTCCTTTCACAAAAGCCCACGGATGTCCCCAATGGCGAACCCGGCGGCGCGACCTATGACGCGATCATCGACGCCTTGAAGGACATTTACGATCCCGAAATCCCGGTGAACATCTACGATCTCGGCCTGATCTACGGCGTCGAGGTCACCGACGCCGGCCACGCCGTGGTGACGATGACGCTCACCACCCCGCACTGCCCCGTCGCCGAATCGATGCCGGCCGAGGTGGAACTTCGCGTCGGCGCGGTGCCGGGCGTCGGCCATGCCGAGGTCAATCTGGTCTGGGATCCGCCCTGGGACCCCGCCAAGATGAGCGACGAAGCCCGGCTCGAACTCGGAATGCTGTGATGACCGGAGTCAAAACCCGCGCCCGCCCCGCTGCGATCCTGCTGACCCCGGCGTCGGAAGCGCGCATCGCCGACCTGATGTCGCGCGCACCGGAAGAAGCGATCGGCGTCAAGCTGTCGACCCCGCGCCGTGGCTGTTCGGGGCTTGCTTACTCGGTCGATTATGTCACCGCCGCCAACCCGATGGACGAGCGGATCGACACGCCCGGCGGCACGCTGTTCGTCGATGGCGGGTCAATCCTCTACCTGATCGGATCGACGATGGACTGGGTCGAGGACGATTTCACCGCAGGCTTCGTGTTCAACAATCCGAACGTCAAGGGCGCCTGCGGCTGCGGCGAGAGCTTCACTGTCTGACGCGCCTGAAAAGTCGAACACCGCCCGCAACGCCGCGATCGCAGCAACAGTGCTGCTCGCGCCCGGCGGGTTCATTCTCGGCGGCATCCTGATCGCCCGCGCGATGAATAAGCGGCGCGCGGCGAAGGACGCCGAAGCAGCGGATTAAACCGCGAACAGCTGCCCGATATCCTTGAACGCCTTGAACTCCAGCGCATTGCCGGCGGGGTCGAAGAAAAACATCGTCGCCTGCTCGCCGGGCTGCCCCGCGAACCGGATGTGCGGCTCGATCACGAACTGCGTCCCCGCCGCCTTCAACCGATCGGCCAGCGCGCGCCATTCGTCCCAGTCGAGCACGAGCCCGAAATGCGGCACCGGCACCGCATCGCCATCGACCGCGTTGCGCAACCGCACCCCGGCCCCTTCGCCTTTGTGCAGCACCAACTGATGCCCGCGCAGGTCAAAATCGATCCAGTGATCGGGATCCTCACGCCCCTGCGGACAACCGAGCAGCTCGCCGTAAAAAGCGCGCCCCGCCTCCAGATCGTCGACCGGGATCGCCAGATGAAAGCGCGGCATCGTCATCGTCACACCCATCCTTCCAGCACCTGATCGGGCGGACGGTGGCCGTCGGCCCAGAAGCGGATATTGGCGACCACCTTCTCACCCGTCGCCTGCCGCCCCTCGAACGTCGCCGATCCCATATGCGGGGTCATCACGACATTGGGCAAAGCGAGCAGGCGCGGGTCGATCTGGGGTTCGAACCGCCATACGTCCAGTCCCGCCCCCGCCAAACGACCGCCCTCAAGCGCGTCGACCAGCGCCGCTTCGTCCACGATCCCGCCGCGCGAGGCGTTGATGAGATAGACATGGCGTCCGAGCAGCCCGATCCGCCGCGCGTCGATCAGGTCGCGGCTGGTGTCGTTGAGCGGCGTGTGGATCGTCAGAATGTCGATCTGGCCCAGCATGGTATCGAGATCGGCGTGGAAGGTCGCGCCCAGCTCCGCCTCAACCTGCTCGGGCAGGCGATGGCGGTTGTGATAGTGGACCGACAAGCCGAACGCCCGCGCCCGCCCCGCCACAGCCTGTCCGATCCGGCCCATGCCGACGATGCCGAGCGCCTTGCCGCCGATGCGGTGACCCAACATCCCGCCTGGCGACCAGCCCTTCCACTGGCCCGAACGGACCAGCTTCTCGCCCTCCGCCAGCCGGCGCGGTACGGCGAGGATCAGCGCCATCGTCATGTCGGCGGTGTCTTCGGTCAGCACGCCGGGCGTGTTGGTCACGACGATTCCGCGCGCCCGCGCCGCACGCAGATCGATATGGTTCACGCCGGCGCCGAAATTGGCGATCAGCTTCAGCCGCTCCCCCGCCGCCGCAATCAGTTCGGCGTCGATCGTGTCGGTGACGCTCGGGACCAGCACGTCGCAATCCTGCACCGCCGCAATCAGGGCCGCGCGATCCATGCCCTCTTCGACGGGATTGAGGCCGGTGTCGAACAGCTCGACCATCCGCTGCTCGACCGCATCGGGGAGCTTGCGGGTGACGATCACGCGGGGCCGGGATACGCGCGGCTGTGCCATGCCGGATCGCTTGGCCCCGCCGCGTGCGCCAGTCAACGGTTGATGCGGACGCCCCACCGCCCCTAAGGTGATCGCGACACATGCTTTCGGGGGAAATAATGCAATTGCGGGTGGTTCTTGCCGCGCTGGTGACGATCGCGTTGGGTATCTGCGCGATCGGTGACGCCTGGGCGCAGCAGCGCAAGCCGCCCTATTTCGCGTCGATCGCCGCGAGCAAGGCGCGGATGCGCACCGGGCCGGGCCGCAATTACCCCTCCAGCTGGCTCTATGTCCGCGCCGATCTGCCGATCAAGGTGATCGAGGTGTATAACGACTGGCGCAAGGTCGAAGACCCGGACGGGACGCAGGGCTGGATGCTGGTCTCGCTGCTGTCGAGCACTCGCACTGCGATCGTCGTCGGATCGGTGCTCGAGATGCGCGACGAGCCGCGCTTTGGTGCGCGGGTCAACTGGCGCGCGGCACCGGGCGTGGTCGGCAAGATCAGCCGGTGTCGTCGCGGCTGGTGCTGGCTCGATGTGCGCGGACGCGGCGGCTATGTCGAACAGAACCGCATCTGGGGCACCGAACCGGGCGAGGAAGTGCCTTAAGCGTCCTCTACCGGGTCCTCCACCCGCCCCTTGAACCCCTGCGCCACCACGAACCATTCGACCGATCCCTTGCGGCTCGACGGCGGCTTGGCGTGCTTCACGCTCGTGAAATTACGCTTCATTTCGGCGACCAGATTGCTGTCGGCCCCGCCGGCAAAGACCTTGGAGACGAACACCCCACCGGGCGCGAGATTGCGGATCGCGAAGTCGAGCGCGGTTTCGACCAGCCCCATCGTGCGCAGCGCATCGGTCTGCGCATGGCCCACGGTGTTCGCCGCCATGTCCGACATTACCAGGTCGGGCGCGCCGCCCAGCGCCTCGATCAGCCGATCGGGGGCGGCATCGTCGGTGAAGTCCATCTGAAAGATCGTGACGCCCTCGATCGGATCGACCGGCAACAGGTCGATGCCGACCACTGCCGCCTTGGGCAGCTTGCGGCGAATCACCTGGGCCCACCCGCCCGGCGCGATGCCGAGATCGACGACGCGCTTGGCGCCCTTGAGCATGTCGAACTTTTCGTCGAGCTCGATCAGCTTGTAAGCGGCGCGGCTGCGATAGCCCTCGGCCTTGGCGCGCTTCACATAGGGGTCGTTGAGCTGACGTTCGAGCCAGCGCACCGACTGAGTCGTCCGCCCGCGCGCGGTGCGTACGCGCGTGTGACCGCGACTACCGCCCCGACTCACAGCGTGCGTCCGTCGATCAGACGGCGAAGAATGCCCTCGCGAATGCCGCGGTCGGCAATGCCGAGCCGTTCGGCGGGCCAGATATCCATGATCGTCTCCAATATCGCACAGCCCGCCACTACCAGATCGGCGCGCTCTGCCCCGATACACGGGATTGCCGATCGCCCGGCAAGGTCCAGTTCCGCAACCCGCTGGCTGACCGCGCGCATCGATGCGGCCGGCACGATCAGCCCATCGACCGCATTGCGATCATAGGATGGCAGACCCAGATGCACGCTGGCGAGCGTCGTTACGGTGCCGCTAGTGCCCAGCAGTCGCGGCGTGCCGTTGATCTTCGAAAGCCGCGCGACGAACGGCGCGAACGCCTCCTCGACGGCGCCGCGCATCCGCGCATAGGCGGCAGCGCGCGTCGCGGCGTCGTTATCGCCCACGATACCGCGCGCCTCGGTCAGCGAAACCACACCCCATGGCGCGCTGTGCCAGTCGAGAATGCGCGGTGTCTCACCGGTCGAATCGACCACCACCAGTTCGGTCGATCCACCGCCGATGTCGAACACCAGCGCCGGACCATCGCCCGGCTCAAGCAATGCGTGGCAGCCAAGCACCGCGAGCCGCGCCTCCTCCTCAGCGGTGATGATGTCGAGCACGATCCCGGTTTCGCGATAGACGCGCTGGATGAACTCCGGCCCGTTCGCCGCCTGACGGCACGCCTCGGTCGCAACCGAGCGCGACAAGGCAACGTTGCGGCGGCGCAGCTTGTCGGCACAGATGCGCAGCGCCGCGATCGTCCGCTCAATCGCCGCATCGGACAGCCGCCCGCTCGACGCCAGCCCCTCGCCAAGACGCACGATCCGCGAAAAGGCATCGACCACGGTGAAACCCCCGCCAGTCGGGCGGGCGATCAGCAAACGGCAGTTATTGGTGCCCAGATCCAGCGCGGCATAATGGCGCGCCTCGGGCCAGCGCGCACGCCCCGTTACCGGGGCCGAATTAGGGGCCGGGCGGGCCGGTTTCTTCGCCGGCGGGCGCGGCATCCTGGCGGAGCCATCCCCCATGCAACTACTCACTTATGTTCTTCCGTCACGGCCGAGATGGGCCGCCGGTGCTTGGGAGCCAAGCTAGCGCAAGGACTTGGGGCAGGCAAGCGGCGCCCTAGCGCATCTGTGTCGTTACCCTATTGACCCGGAAGCAAAGCCCGCATAGATGCGCGCCTCCGAGCGCGATGCCCTGTCGTCTAATGGTAAGACCACGGACTCTGACTCCGTTAATTGTGGTTCGAATCCACACGGGGCATCCAATTTTCTGATTTTCGCGGACCACGACCGGCGCAGTGCACCGGTCGCGTCCCCTCACCTCAATCGATCAGTTCCAGCGCAACCGCCGTCGCCTCGCCCCCGCCGATGCACAGCGATGCCAGACCACGCTTCTGGCCGTTGTTCTGCAGCGCGGCGATCAGCGTCGCCATGATCCGTGCGCCACTCGCACCGATCGGGTGGCCCATCGCGCACGCGCCGCCGTTGATGTTGAGTACATCGTGCGGAATCGACAGGTCGCGCATCGCGATCATCGCGACCACTGCGAACGCCTCATTCACCTCGAACAGGTCGACATCGCCGATCCCCCAACCGGCCTTGGCCAGCGCCTTTTGCATCGCAAAGACGGGCGCTGTGGTGAAGCGCGCGGGTGCGTGGGCGTGGCCGGCATGCGCCACCAGCCGCGCGACCGGGGTCAGGCCCAGCCGTTCGGCGACCGACGCGCGAGTCATCACCAAAGCCGCCGCACCGTCGGAGATTGACGATGCGTTCGCCGCAGTCACCGTGCCGTCCTTGGCGAAGGCGGGCTTGAGCGTCGGGATCTTGGCGGGATCGCCCTTCGACGGCTGCTCGTCGATCGCGACGGTGACGATGCCCTTGCGGGTCTTGACCTCGACGGGGACGATCTCGCGATCAAAGCCGCCATTCGCCTGCGCCTTTTGCGCCCGGGTCAGACTGGCGATGGCATAGTCGTCCTGCGCCTCGCGCGTGAACTGATATTCGGTCGCGATCTCCTCGGCATAGGTGCCCATCGCGCGGCCGGGTTCATAGGCGTCCTCGAGCCCGTCGAGAAACATATGGTCGAACAGCCGGTCATGGCCGATCCGCGCGCCATTGCGATGCTTGAGCGACAGATACGGCGCATTGGTCATGCTCTCCAGCCCGCCCGCGATGATCAGATCCGCCGATCCCGCCACCAGCGCGTCCGATGCCATGATCGCGGCCTGCATCCCCGATCCGCACATCTTGTTGACCGTCGTAGCCTCGATATGCTGCGGAAGTCCGGCGCGGATCGCGGCCTGACGTGCGGGGGCCTGACCCAAGCCAGCAGGCAGAACGCAGCCCATATAGATGCGCTCGATCGCCTCCCCCTTCAGCCCCGCGCGCTCGACCGCCGCTCCGACTGCGGTCGCGCCCAGCTCGGTCGCGGTCACATCGGCCAGCGCGCCCTGCATGCTGCCCATCGGCGTGCGGGCATAAGAAACGATGACGACGGGATCGGTGGACATGAAAGCCTCTCCGGGAGTTTGCGTTGCGGGCGGTCTAGGCGGGCGCCCCTCCAAATGCAAAAGGGACCCACGATGGAACTGCTCGACATCCTCAAATGGTTCGCTTCGATCAGCGGCATCATCGCGGCCTTCATGGTCAGCCTCGACAATGGGCGACGGATCACCGGATGGGGCTTTGCGCTGTTCGTCGCGTCCAGCATCGCGTGGATCACCGGCGCGATGATCGATGGCGAAGAGGCATTGCTGTCACAGAATGCGGTGCTGTTCGGGATCAATATCTTCGGCGTGTACCGCTATCTGATCCGCAAGAAGGCGGTCGATGCCTGACCTTTATTGGCCGGTCCTGCTCGGCATCCTTGGTGCGGTGTTCGGCAGCTTCATCGCGACCGTCGCGATCCGCTGGCCGCAGGGGCGCAGCGCGATGCGGGGGCAGTCAGCGTGCGACGGGTGCGACAAGGGGCTAGCGGGGCATGAGTTGATCCCCCTGCTCAGCTTCTTCCTGCAGCGCGGGCGGTGCCGTGGTTGCGGCAAGGCCATCCACCTCGCCCACCCCGCGACCGAGATCGCAGGGCTAGCGATCGGCGTTGCCGCAGGGCTGGTCGCGCCGGGTTGGGAGGGCGTCGCGGGCGCGGTGTTCGGCTGGCTTCTTCTGGCACTCGCCGCGCTCGATCTCGCGGCATTCTGGCTGCCCAATGTCCTGACCGCCACGCTGGCGATAGCGGGAGTCGTTGATGGCTTTTTCTTCGGGCCCGGCTGGGTTGATCGCGTGCCCGGGGCGGTGATCGGCTTCGGCCTGCTCTATCTGGTCGCTTTCACCTATCGCCATGTGCGCAAGCGCGAGGGATTGGGCGGGGGTGATCCCAAGCTGTTCGGGGCGATCGGCCTGTGGCTCGGCGCGTCGATGCTGGCGCCCGTGCTGCTGGGGGCGAGCGTCACCGGCCTTGCCGTCGCATTGGCGATGAAGCTGTCGGGACGCGAAATCGGGATGACGAGTCGGCTTCCACTCGGCACATTGCTTGCCATCGCCGCATTCCCGGCGTGGCTCTATTCGGTTGGAGTGTGACGATGCGCGAGATTCTGGAAGCCCAGCGGGCGGCGTTCATGGCGGAGCTGCCGGTCGGGCTGGACGTGCGCAAGGATCGGCTCAAGCGCGCCGCAGCGATGGTGCGCGATAATGCATCGCGCTTCTGCGACGCGCTGAGCGAGGATTTCGGGCATCGCAGCCGCCAGCAATCGATGATCACCGACATCGCATCATCGGTCTCCCCGCTCGACCATGCGCGCAAGTCACTCGACCGCTGGGCGCGGCGGGAGAAGAAGCCAGTGATGTTCCCGCTCGGCCTGCTCGGCGCAAAAGCGTGGGTCGAATATCAGCCCAAGGGCGTGGTCGGGATCATCTCGCCGTGGAACTTCCCGGTAAACCTGGTGATGAGCCCGCTCGCCGGCGTGTTCGCGGCGGGCAACCGCGCGATGGTGAAGACCAGCGAATTCACGCCGGTCACCGCCGCGCTGTTCGAGGAACTGGCGCCCAAATATTTCGACCGGACCGAGCTGGCATTCGTAAGCGGCGGGCCGGATGTCGGCAAGGCGTTCGCGTCCCTGCCCTTCGACCATCTGATCTTCACCGGCGCGACTGCGGTCGGTCGCCACATCCTCCATGCCGCAGCGGATAATCTGACCCCGGTGACGCTTGAGCTCGGCGGCAAGTCGCCCGCGATTCTGGGCCGCTCGGCCAACCTCGCGCAGGCGGCCGAGCGGGTGGCAATGGGCAAGATGCTGAACGCCGGTCAGATCTGCATCGCACCCGACTATCTGATGGTCGCGGCGGAGCAGGAGGCGGCGGCGGTGGACGGAATCATCGCGGCGGCATCGGCAATGTATCCGACGTTGCTGTCCAACCCCGACTATACCGCGATCGTCAACGACCGGCATTTCGAGCGGCTGACTGCGGCGCTCGACGACGCACGCGCCAAGGGGGCCGAGGTGATCGCGGTCAATCCGGGCAATGAGGATTTTGGCTCGTCCAACGCGCGCAAGCTGCCGCTGCACATCGTCCGCAACCCGACCGACGACATGGTAGTGATGCAGGAAGAGATTTTCGGGCCGATCCTGCCGGTGCGGAAATATGACAGCATCGACGGTGCGATCGCCGAGGTGAACCGCCGCGACCGGCCGCTTGCGCTCTATTATTTCGGGACCGACGAAAGCGAGCGGCGGCGTGTGCTCGACCGGACGATCTCGGGCGGGGTCAGCCTCGACGACACGATCTTCCATGTGTCGATGGAGGAACTGCCCTTTGGCGGAATCGGGCCGTCGGGGATGGGTGCCTATCATGGCGAACCGGGCTTTCGCACCTTCAGCCATGCCAAGTCTGTGTTCAAGCAGTCGAAGCTCGATGTCGCCAAGCTCGGCGGGCTCAAGCCTCCTTACGGCAAGAACACCGACACGGCGATCAAGCGGCAGATCGGTTAAAGCCCCTTCAGCCACTCGCCGATCATAGCCCGCCCAGCCGCCACTGCGTCGCGGCCGTGGCGGTCGTGCTGGGCGCGCAGGTCGGTGATCGTGAGGCCAGCCTGCCCGACATAGTCGTCCGATCCGTCGAGCCATTGGTCGAAGCGCGGGTCCTCGCCCATTTCGGCGTGGAATTGCAGCGCCAGGACCTCCGGTCCGCGGCGGAAGGCCTGGTGGTGATAGGCGTCGGTCGAGGCGAGCAGCTCCACTCCGGCTGGCAGCGAGAAGGTATCGCCGTGCCAGTGCAGCATCGGCACGTCGGCGACATGGCGGAGAGGTGACTCGGCTCCGGCGTCGTGCAGCGTCACCGGGGCGAAGCCGACTTCCTTGACGGGGCCAGCATGGACTTTTGCCTCCATCGCCGCGGCGATCATCTGGGCGCCGAGGCATACTCCCAGGGTCGGCAGGCCCAGCGAAATGCGACTGGCCAGCCGGTCGATCTCGCAGTCGATCCAGGGGTGCTCCTGGCGTTCATAGACGCCCATCGGGCCGCCCATCAGGATCAACAGGTCGGGGACGTTGAAGTTGATGCGGGAGAATTCGGGATCGGCGACGTCGATCCGGTCGAGTTCATAGCCAGCGGCCTCGACCGGCTGGCGGAAACCGGCAATCCCTTCAAAGGGGACGTGGCGGACGATCAGAGCGCGCTTCATGCGGGCAGCATAGAAACGCATTTCGCAGTTGCGAACAAGCGTTGCTTCACCGCAACAAAGCGCGCCTCATCGTCCGTATAGCGTCAATCCCCCGTCAGAATGCGGTCGACCAGCTGCTTCACCGTCGGCACGAACCCGTTGGAGTAGAAGGGGTCGCGCTTGAAGTTGTAGGCGGCGTGGCCGGCGAACATCAGATTCTGATCGGTCGGTCCGCCATGCGCGATGTCCTGCAGCGTCTTCTGGATGCAGAAGCTGCGCGGGTCGGCGAGGCGGCCGGTGGAGCTGGTTTCCGAATCGGCCCAGCTCGAGAAGCTGCACTGGCTGAGGCAGCCCATGCAGTCGGCCTGATCCTTGCGGATCACCTGCTTTTCGACGGGATCGACGAAGATCAGCGTATTGTCCGGCGTCTTGAGCGCGTCGGTAAAGCCGAGGCCAACCCATTCGCGGGCGCGCAGCAGGTCGTTGCGCGTCACCCAGAAATTCTTGCCCTTCACCCCCGCGTCGAGCTGGAAAGTGTGGTCGCCCGCCGCTTCGGTCGAATAGGCGATCTGGCGTTCCGAGCGCGCTTCGAGGCTGCGCAGGAACGGGTTGCGGACGGCGGACGAATAGAAGCCGGTCGGCGAGAAGCGGTGGAGGAGCACATCGCCCTCCTCGATCTCCATCAGCTTCGACTTCCACTCAGGCGGAATGGGCGATTCCTGAGTCAGCAGCGGACGGGTGCCGAACTGGAAGGCGATCGTGCCGAGCTCGGGATTGTCGATCCAATCGGACCAGTCGCGCAAATACCAGACGCCGCCGGCCATCACGATCGGCACATCGTCCGAAATGCCGCCTTCACGCATCACCGCGCGCAGTTCCTTGACGCGGGGATAGGGGTCCTGCGGCGCGCGGGGGTCTTCGGCGTTGGACAGGCCGTTATGGCCACCGGCGAGCCAGGGATCCTCATACACCACCGCCGCCAGCCATTCCGACGCCTTGGAATAGGCACGCTTCCACAGCGCGCGGAAGGCACGGCCCGAGGAGACGATCGGCAGATAGCTGACGCCATAGGACGAGGTAATTTCGGACAGTTTATAGGGCATGCCCGCGCCACAGGTGACGCCGGCGACCATGCCGCGGGTCCGCTCCAGCACGCCATGCAGGATGCGCTGGGCGCCGCCCATTTCCCACAGCACGTTGATGTTGATCGCGCCCTTGCCGCCCGAAATCTCGAACGCGCGCTTCACCTGTTCGACCGCGCCCTCGATCGCATAGGCGATCAGCTCTTCATGGCGTTCGCGGCGGGTCAGCGCCTTGTAGATCTGGGGGATGATCTTGCCTTCGGCGTCATAGCTGTCGGCGTTGACGGCGCTGACCGTTCCGATGCCGCCCGCTGCGGCCCAGGCACCTGCCGAAGCATGATTGGTCGCCGCGACACCCTTGCCGCCTTCCACCAACGGCCAGACTTCCTGGCCGTTATAGACGATCGGCTTCAAACCCTTGAACAACGACATCCTCCGAGAAATTTCGTTTTTGCCTTAGCTTCGACAGGTCGGTTTTGCGAGCGCTATTAGCCTAGCGCGCCGGGGCGCCCGGCGGCCTCAGAATAGAGTTTTGCATAGGCCGCGATCATCGCCTGTTCGTCGAACAACGCACGGGCGCGCATCTGGTTCGCCTTGCCGACGGTGCGGCGGGCGTCGGGATGGGCGGCGAGCACCTCGATCCGGTCGCGCAGATGGACCGGGTTCCAGTCCTTGCTGACCGTCGACACATTGTCAGGATCGACCATCTTGGCGACGTCGCCGACCGGGGTCGATGCGATCGGTAGCCCCGCCGCCATCGCCTCCATCACCGCAATCGGCTGTTGCTCGCTCTTCGATGACAGCGCGAAGATGTCGAACAGGCCCATATATTTGTGCGGATCGGGCAGGAAGCCGGCGAGCAGCACCTGTTTTTCCATCCCCATGTTCGCGATCGTATCCTCGATCGCCTCACGGTCCGGGCCTTCGCCGACGATCACCAGCTGCGCCTTGGTCTTCATGCCGCCGACCGCGCGGACCAGCATCGGGATATCCTTGACCGGCCGCAGCCCGGCCAAAGTGCCGACCACGACATGGCCGGGCAAACGCTTGAAGCCCGGAATCGCCTTGGGATCGGGCTTGCGGCCATAGGCGGCCACGTCGATGCCGTTGGAGATGCGGTGCAGGCGCGCCTTGGGCTGTTTCCAGACATGGTAGGCGATGCTTTCCAGCGTGTGCGACGGCACCACCAGGCCATGCGCCGCGGTCAGCGCGATGCGGCGGTACATGTTGCGGACGCGGTTGAGGCGGAATGCCTCGTCGGAGTTGAAGCCGTCTTCGTGATGGATCACCGGCGGCATGTTCTTGCCGAACACGCGCCGCGCCATCACCCCGTCGATCGCGCCCCAATTATAAGTGAGGACCAGGTCGAACCGCGCCATGAACTTCGCAATCGCCTCGTACCGGGCGACCGAGGGCTTGCCGGTCAGCGGCGGCGGGTTCTGCGCGATTTCGTAGCGGACGCCCTTCGCAATCGCGTCGCGGGCACCCAGCGCGCCGTCGACCCCGGAAACGATGACATGCTTCGCCCGGTCGCCAAAGGCGTTCATCAGGCGGACGGCGCGGGCTTCCTTGCCGCCCAGATCGAAGCTGGAGTGGAGGTGCAGAATGTTCAGCATCATCGGCGCTTTGCAGTTGTCATTTTCGGGGCGGAGTCAACCGGGGTGTCTGACGAAGCTGACGTAAATGCGGGGGTTTTGGGCGGAGGCGACCGGGAAGCGACTGCGACGCGACGGGTTTTGGACTGGGACGCGACAGGTGGGCGACACGCGCGCGACGGGCGCGCGACAAGATGACAACAGTGGCAGGCCCGCGACGCGACACCTGCGCGACTGCCACAGGACCGGCGCGCGACCGTGTCAGGCGGGGTGTTCGTGGGGTGAAGGAGTGCGATGTTTTCCACCCCAAGGGTAGATCAGAATAAATCCAACATTGGAAGGGGTTGGGAGGGTTAGACTTTAGCGGACTAGAGCCATTGCGACATTGAATAGGACCATCGCTGAGGTAAGCTTGGACATGGGTTATTGGATCAAGCGCATCGCGTTGAAATCGGGCGAGGTCGTCACCGAGCAAGAGCTTCGAGAGGACGAAAACCGCTTCGAGGGTCCCGCGCCTGTTGTCGGCGACGTTCTGCATGTCGTTTGTCGAGGGCGGCAATTTTCTGCGCAGGTTATCTGGGGTAATTGGCCGGAACGCAGCCATTCGGATGATGCGGTTGTTCCACTTCGCGTGGCTGAGGTTGGTTTAGAACCGGGCACGCCACTTTGGTTGGTCCATCGGGCCGCCGGAAAGCCAGATCGGAAGGTTGATCTCGGTGCCGCCGAGTGACGCGGATCAGCCGGTAGCGGACATCAAACCTTAGCCCTCTCCCGCTTGCGGGAGAGGGCTAAGAAGAAGAAGTGGGCGCCGGTTGGTTTTAGGTCACCCGCGCCAGCAACCGGTCGATTGCCGCCGCCGCTTCGGGTTCGGTCAGGGTTGGGGTGTGGCCGGTATCCGGGATCGTCAGCAGCTCGCTGCGCGTGACCTGCGCGTGCATGCGATCCGCGACGGCGGCGGGGAGGATATCCGAGGTGCCGCCGCGGACGATGAGCAGGGGTTTGTCCTTCAACCCCTCAAACGCGCGCCACATGTCGGGGCCGGCTTCGTTGCCGGGGACGCGGAAGGGTTCGGCGATCTTCATGTCATAGTCGAGCACGATCCGCCCCGCACTGGTCAGGCGGTGGAGCCGTTTGGCCATGTCGAGCCATTGGGTGATGTCCCAGTGCGGATAAACATGCGCGTTGCCCTCCGCGACGGCGCGGGCGGCGTGCATCCAGGTCGGGTGCCAGGTCGACTTGCCGACATAGCTGCGGATGCGCCCCAGCCCTGCGGGATCGATCTCTGGCCCGACATCGTTGAGCACCGCGCCCGCGATGCGTTCGGGATGGGTCGAGGCCATCAGCATCGTGAGGATGCCGCCGAGTGACGTGCCGACCGCGATGAAGCGGTCGAGCTTGAGTTCGCCGACCAGTGCCTCCAGATCCTGGAGATAGGTCAGCGGGGCATAGGTCATCGGGTCCTTGGCATAGCCACTCTCGCCACGCCCGCGCAGCTCGACCGCGATCACGCGCCATTCGCCAGACAGGCGCTCGGCGAGCTGCTCGTAATCGCGGGCGTTGCGGGTGAGGCCGGGGATGCACAGCAACGGCGGGCGGTCTGCACGGCCCGGATAGTCGCGATAATGCAGCCGCAGCCCGTCGCCGGACCACCAATAGCCATCGGTATAACTGGGCAGGTTGCGCGCGGTCGCCATCGCCCCCCATATCGCCGCATGGCCGA
Organism: uncultured Alphaproteobacteria bacterium; assembly: GCA_942493255.1. GTDB lineage: Bacteria > Pseudomonadota > Alphaproteobacteria > Sphingomonadales > Sphingomonadaceae > Sphingomonas. Next base: position 3,637,371 of record OW818683.1, read on the forward strand.
TTTCCCGCAAGCGCCCGCGTACACCCCCGATCCGGCGGTGCTGAAACTGGGCGATTCATTCTACGACCCCGTCGATGCCGCCGACTTTCCGCAGACCATCCTGCGCTTCCGCAACGATCGTGCGGCGGCCGAGGTGGGGTTGGACGGGCTGAGCGACGATCAGTGGCTGCGACATTTCGGACGGTTCCTGGCCCTGCCCGGCAACCTGCCCCGCCCGCTGGCGATGCGGTATCATGGCCACCAGTTCCGGGTGTACAACCCCGAGCTTGGCGACGGACGCGGGTTCACCTTTGCGCAGATGCGGCGGGCTGCGGACGGCGACCTGATGGAGCTGGGCACCAAGGGGTCGGGCCAGACGCCGTGGAGCCGGTTCGGCGACGGGCGACTGACGCTGAAGGGTGGCGTGCGCGAGGTGCTGGCGACCGAAATGCTGCAGGCGCTGGGCGTGAACACCTCGCGCAGCTTTTCGCTGATCGAGACCGGCGAGGCGCTGCAGCGCAATGACGAGCCCTCCCCGACCCGCTCCGCCGTGCTGGTGCGGATGAGCCATGGGCAGATTCGCATCGGGACGTTTCAGCGGCTGGCCTATCATGGCGATGCCGAGGGGATGCGGCGGCTGGTCGACTGGTGCCTCGCCGAATTGTTCGGGGTGACGCCGTTCGAGGACCCGGTCGCGCAGTTCCTTGAGCTGGTGGTCGCGCGCACCGCGGCGCTGGCGGGCGAGTATATGGTCGCGGGGTTCGTTCATGGCGTGCTCAACACCGACAACATCAACGTGACCGGCGAGAGCTTCGATTATGGGCCGTGGCGGTTTGCGGCGAATTTCGACCCCGGCTTTACCGCCGCCTATTTCGACCATGCCGGGCTTTATGCCTTTGGTCGCCAGCCCGATGCGATCCTGTGGAATGTCGCGCAGTTGGCGGTGTCGCTGCGCATCATCAGCGAGGCGCCGCCGCTGATCGAACGGCTGGAGAAGTTCGAGCATTATTACCGGATGTTCCATGAACTGCCGCTGCAGCGGCGGCTGGGCATCGTCGCGCCGCAGGGGGTTGATGCGGCCGAGCTGGGCTGGACGCTGAACGGGGCGATCGAGACGGCGTTGATGGCGACCGGGCATGGCATCGACCGGTTCTACTTCGATGCCTATGGCGGGACGCTGCCCGACAGCTATGGCGCGGAGTGGGACGCGGTGCGCGCGGCGCTGTCGCCCTATGCCCCGGTTCCGCAGGGACGCAGCCACTCCTATTTCGCGGGCGAACCCTGTTCGATGCTGATCGATGAGGTCGAGGACATCTGGGGGAGAATCGATCGCGACGATGATTGGGGGCCGTTCCACGCCAAGGTCGCGGCGATCCGCGCGATGGGCGAGGCGCTCGATGCGGGCGAACGTCACGGGTGAGGTGGCATCGCGCACAATAGCTGCTAGAGACTAGACCATCTTCAGGGCCACACACAGAAAGACCAATGCCCGGAATGGAAATCATTTCGACCGAACCTGCCACCGGCGCCGTGCTGTGGCGGCGTGCAAGCGGCGATGTCGACGGAGAGGTTGCCAAGGCCCGCGCCAGCTGGGCCGAGTGGGCCGCGCGGCCGCTCGCCTACCGGATCGAGGCGCTGCGCCGCTTCGCCAATGTCGTGCGGCAGAAGAGTGACGCGTTCACCGACCTGATCGCGCGCGAGACCGGCAAGCCGCTATGGGAAGCGCGGACCGAGGTCGAGACGGTGATCGCCAAGGTCGATATCTCGATCAGCGCCTTTTCCGAACGCACCGGACAGCGGCGGATCGACGCGGCGATGAACACGCGGCTGGCGCTGCGGCACAAGCCGCATGGCGTGCTGGCGGTGCTGGGGCCGTATAACTTCCCGGCGCATCTGCCCAATGGGCATATCGTCCCGGCGCTGCTCGCGGGCAATGCGGTGGTGTTCAAGCCATCGGAAAAGACCCCGGCGACCGGCGCATTTCTGGTCGAATGCTTCCATGCGGCGGGCGTGCCGGAGGGGTGCATCCGGCTGCTGATCGGTGGGCCGGACGAGGGCAAGGCGTTGGCCAGCCATGACGGGATCGACGGGCTGTTGTTCACCGGATCGGCGCGCACCGGCATCGCATTGAACCGCGCCTTTGCGTCCAAGCCCGAGAAGATTCTGGCGCTGGAGATGGGGGGCAACAACCCGATCCTCGTCTGGGATACCCCCGATATCTACTCCGCCGCTGTGCTGGTGGTGCAGTCGGCGTTCACCAGCGCGGGGCAGCGCTGCACCGCTGCGCGCCGCCTGATCGTCGACGAGAAATTGTTCGAGCCGCTGGTGGGTGAGGTCAACAAGCTGATCGGCCGCCTGATCATCGGTGAGCCGCATGCCGACCCGGCGCCGTTCATGGGGCCGGTGATCGACAATGACACCGCCGACCTCCTGACCGAGAGTTTCCTCGAGCTGACCTTCCTGGGCGGCAAGCCGTTGCGCCATATGGAGCGGCCGATCGAGGGACGGCCGTTCGTCACGCCGGCGATGATCGACATGACCGACGCGCGCGAAAAGCCCGATGTCGAGCTGTTCGGCCCGATCCTGCAGGTGATCCGGGTCAAGACGTTCGAAGAGGCGATCGCCGAGGCCAACAATACGCGCTACGGCCTGTCGGCGAGCCTGGTGAGCCAGAATCCGCAGCTGTACGACCAGTTCTGGGCGAATATCCGCGCCGGCATCGTCAATTGGAACAAGCCGACCAACGGGGCGAGTTCGTCAGCGCCGTTCGGCGGCATCGGCTGGTCGGGCAACCATCGCCCGAGCGCCTTCTACGCCGCGGATTATTGCGCCTATCCAGTGGTTTCGTCGGAATCGGAACAGGCGCGGGTGTCGATCGGGATCGGGTTGCGCGAGAGCTGACGCCTGATTTTGCGGCGATGCGACGAAGCGCGGAACCGCCGGTCGATCCGTGGATTAAGCGCGCCGTGAAACCGCTCGTCCTTGCGTCGCCCGCCCCGCCCCGTGCCCAACGCCTTGCCCAGGAAGCCCGCAATTGCCTGACCATCGCGGTCGGGCATGGCGATGTCGTGTTCGCGGCGGACCTGATCGACGAGGCGGTGAAGCTGGCCCAGCGCGCGCGCGAACTGTCCAAGGCATAGATTCGCTAGTCCATCCCCAAGCAACCCTCGGTTGTGGCTTGCGTGCCCGGCATCCATCTGGGTGGCATGGTTTCCCTGCTCGATCCCACCGCGCGTGGCCGCGTAATTCTGGTCGGCGCCGGCCCCGGCGATCCGGGCCTGCTGACCGTCCGCGCGGTCGAAGCGCTCAAGTCCGCCGATGTGCTGGTCCATGACGGGCTGGTCGATCCGCGCGTGCTCGACCTTGCGCCCGATGCGCATCGCATCTGCGTCGCCAAGAAGCGCTCCAAGCACACCGTGCCACAGGATGGCATCAACGCCCTGATCATCGCGCATGTGAAGACCGGCGCGATCGTCGTGCGGCTGAAGGGCGGCGACCCGTTCATCTTTGGCCGTGGCGGCGAAGAGGTCGAGGCGGTGCGTGCCGCCGGCCTGCCGGTCGAGGTCATTCCGGGCGTCAGCGCTGCGCTGGGCGGCGCGGCCGAGGCGATGCTGCCGCTGACCCATCGCGACTGGTCGAGCGCGGTCAGCTTTGTTGCGGGCCAGTGCAAGGGATTGAAGGATCAGGACTGGTCGGGGCTTGCGGGCAAGGGCCGCACGCTGGTCATCTATATGGGCGTCGCCACCTGCCCCGATATTGCCGAGAAATTGATGGGCGATGGCGTTGCGCCGGACATGCCGGTCGCGGTGCTTGAGCGCGCGACGCTGCCAGGCAGCCGCGCGATCCGCACGTTGCTCGCTGACCTCGGCCCGATGGTCGAGCGTGAGCAGGTGCAAAGCCCGGCGATCATCGTGGTCGGCGAAGTGGTCGCGCTGTCGGATGCGCAGGACAAGCTCGCCAGCTGGGCGAAAGCGGCGGAGGCGCTAGCATGAAATTACTGACCGGAAACGACCTTGCCAGCGGCGATGTCACCTGGTGGACCGGCAGCGGCTGGTCGCGCCATGTCGAGGATGCGGTGGACGTCGCCGATCAGGGCGAGGCGATCGCGCAGGCCGAGGAAGGCGCGCGTCGGGTCAACGGGCCCTATGTGATCGACGCGACGCAAACGCCCGAGGGACCGCGCCCCGCGCATATCAAGGACCGCATCCGCGCGCTCGGCCCGACCGTGCGCCCGGACCTGACGCTCAAACCCGCCGATCCCAATGCCGGCAGCTGGGTGATCTGACATGTACAAATATGACGAATATGACCACTCGATCGTCGCAGCGCGCGTCGAGGAGTTTCGCGATCAGGTGAACCGCCGCCTCGCGGGACAGATCACCGAGGACCAGTTCAAGCCGTTGCGGCTGATGAACGGCCTGTACCTTCAGCTGCACGCGTACATGCTGCGCGTTGCGGTGCCATACGGCACGCTCGACAGCCGCCAGATGCGGATGCTGGCGCATATCGCGCGCAAGTATGACCGCGATTACGGCCATTTCACCACGCGCCAGAACATCCAGTATAACTGGATCAAGCTGGAGGACGCGCCCGACATCCTTGCCGAGCTGGCGACGGTGGAGATGCATGCGATCCAGACCAGCGGCAATTGCATCCGCAACATCAGCAGCGATCAATGGGCGGGCGCGGCGGCGGACGAGCTGACCGATCCGCGTCCCTGGGCCGAATTGCTGCGCCAGTGGAGCACCTTCCACCCCGAATTCAGCTACCTCCCGCGCAAGTTCAAGATCGCGGTGATCGCGGCGGATGAGGATCGCGCAGCGATGCGGCTGCACGATATCGGCATCCAGATCGTCGAGCGCGCCAATGAAGCCGGGGACACCGTGCATGGCGCGGCGGTCTATGTCGGCGGCGGCATGGGGCGCACTCCGATGATCGCCCCGCTGATCAAGGACTTCGTGCCGCTCGAAGACCTGCTGAGCTATATCGAGGCGTGCCTGCGCGTGTACAATCGCTATGGCCGCCGCGACAATATGTACAAGGCGCGGATCAAGATCCTGGTCCATGAGATCGGCGCCGACAGCTATCGCGCGCAGGTCGAGGACGAGTTCGTCGCGGTCAAGAAGCTGGGCATCGATCCGCCCAAGGCCGAGTTCGACCGGATCGCGGCGCACTTCGCCGATCCGGCGTTCGAGAGCGGCCTGAGCGACGATCTCGACCGCAGCGATCCCGACTTCGCGGTGTGGCTCGACCAGAATGTCGCCGCGCACAAGGCGCCGGGCTATGCCATCGTCAATATCAGCCTGAAGCCGGTCGGCGGGATTCCCGGCGACGCGACGTCGGCGCAGATCGACACGATGGCGGACCTCGCGGAACGCTACAGCTTTGACGAGCTGCGCGTGACGCATGCGCAGAACATCGTGCTGCCGCATGTGCGCAAGGCGGACCTGTATGCGGTGTGGCAGGCGCTGGTCGAGGCCGAGCTGGCCGACGCCAATCTCGACCTGATCAGCGACATCATCGCCTGCCCGGGGCTCGATTATTGCAGCCTTGCCAATGCGCGGTCGATCCCGGTGGCGCAGAAGATCGCGACGCGCTTTTCCGATCTTGGGCGGCAGCGCGAGCTTGGCGAATTGAAGCTGAAGATCAGCGGCTGCATCAACGCATGCGGCCACCATCATGCCGGGCATATCGGCATCCTGGGCGTCGATAAGAAGGGCGTCGAAAACTACCAGCTCTCGCTCGGTGGATCGGGGGCGGAGGATGTGTCGCTCGGCCAGATCACCGGCCCGGGCTTTAGCGAGGACGGCATTGTCGACGCGGTCGAACGCGCGACCGACGTGTATCTGCGCGAACGCGCGGAGGGCGAACGCTTCCTCGACACCTATCGCCGCATCGGCATGGCCCCGTTCAAGGAGGCGATCTATGGTTGAGTTGCGCTATCGCGACGACGCGCCGCATGACGAGCCTGCAGTGACGCTGGATGTGTTTCTGGGTCAGTCCAACGCGACCGCTGTCCGGCTTGAATCGAGCGAGGATGCGCGCGCGTTGATCCCGCATCTCGATCGCCTGTCGCTGGTCGAAGTGAGCTTTCCCAAGTTCCGCGACGGGCGCGGCTATTCGGCGGGCCGCATCCTGCGCGAGGCGGGCTATACCGGCGAGCTGCGCGCGCAGGGCGATGTGCTGGTCGATCAGATCCCTTTGATGCGCCGCTGCGGGTTCGACAGTTTTGCGCCCGAAGCACCGGTGGACGAAGCAGTGCTGGCCGCAAGCCTCGCGCGCTATGACGCCGTCTATCAGAGCGCAGCGGACGGGGCGGTGCCCGTCTGGAAGCGGCGGCATGGGTAGCGTGACCGCCCGCAAGATCGACCGGATCGATACCGGCCCGGCATTTACCGAGCGCGATGCGCTGCGGCTCAACAATCTGTTCCGCGGTGTTTCGACGGAGGAAATGCTGCGCACGGTGCTGACCGAATCGATGGTCGGCGATGTTGCGCTGGTGTCGTCATTCGGCGCCGAGAGCGCGGCGTTGCTGCACCTTGTCGCGTCGATCGATCCGGCAGTGCCGGTGCTGTTCCTCGACACCGGCAAGCATTTCCCCGAAACGCTCGCCTATCGCGACACGCTGGTCGAACGGCTGGGGCTGACCGGGCTGCGGGTGCTGACGCCCGATCCCGAATTGCTTGAGAAAAAGGACGGGAGCGGGCTGCGCTGGTCCTATGATCCCGATGGCTGCTGCGAAATCCGCAAGGTGCTGCCGCTCGACGCGGCGATGGCCGGGTTCGATGCGAGCATCACCGGGCGCAAGGCGTTTCAGGCGAGCACCCGCAACGCCCTCCCCCGGTTCGAGGTCGATGCGGCGGGCAAGCTGAAGGTCAATCCGCTCGCCGATTGGACCAAGGCGGATATCGAGGCGTATTTCGCGACCCACGACCTGCCCCGCCACCCGCTGGAGGCGCAGGGATACCTGTCGATCGGCTGTGCGCCGTGCACCAGCAAGGTCAAGCCGGGCGAAGACCCGCGTTCGGGCCGCTGGGTCGGCTGGGAAAAGACCGAGTGCGGGATTCACACGCCGGTCGACGACGGCGATCCCGATTTGCCGGTGTTCTGACCGTTCAGGCGAACAGCGGCGCGACCAGCAGGATCATCATCAGGCTGACGCCCATCGCGATTGCGGCCTGCCCCAGCCCCGAGAGGATCGAGCGCTTGAGATGCTCGGCGAACCAGCGCGCCTGCACGGCGAAGTAGATCAGCAGCGTCGCCGCGATGATGGCGAGGCCGAGCGGCACGGCCCATGCGACGCGATGCACGGTGGTCAGCAGGGTGCCGATCCCGATCAGCAGCGCGAACGGCGCCGCCGCATAGCATTGCGCGTAGAAAGCGGGACGGAGCGAGTCGCGGGTCAACCGCTTGTGCTGCGCGCGGACCAGTCGCACTGCGAACATCAGCGGGAAGACGCTGAAGGTGACGAGGCGCAGGATGACGAGGCTGGTGTCGTCCTTGACCAGCGCGGAGAGGCCGTGATTGCTGCGCACCAGCACGCTGTCCCCGACAAAGGCGAGCTCGATCGCGTGCGACAGCAGCAGCGAGACGAGCAGGAACAGCGGCGGCGTCAGCGTGTCGGTATATTGCTCCCCGGCGCTCTGGTGCAATTCGCGGTCGGAATAGTCCATCATCACCAGCGGCCGCCGCAGCACCCGCCACAGGGTGAGCGGATAGAAGACCAGCCACGACATCACTTCGTAAAGCAGGTCGTCCAGCGACTTGAGCAGGCTCATCAAATGCATCGCGGGCGCACCTTTCGTCAGGGCAGAAACCCCTATAGCCTCAGCATGCGCCCAATCGGCGCGACTCGACAAGGTTGAAGCATTCGCCCTTCTGATTGCAGGAGAATTTCGATGCGACGCTCCACATATTTCGTCACCGCCGCCCTGACCATGACCATGGGTCTGAGTGCCGCGGCCTATGCGCAGAACACCCCCTATGACCTGCGCGACATGGTCGGCGCGCGGGCCGGGCAGGCCGAAGGCGAGTTGCAGCGCCGCGGCTACACCTTTGTCCGCGTCGAAACCGGGCGCGACCGCAAATGGGCGTTCTGGTGGAATGCCGATCGCCGGCTGTGCGTGTCGATCGCCACGGTCGACGGGCGGTACGATTCAATTGTCACCGCGCCTGCACCCGATTGCCGCCAGCAGGCAGGCGGCGGCGGGCGGCCCGACCGGCCCGGTGGCGATGATCGGCCCGGCCGCCCCGATTGGGATGACCGGCCCGGTCGCCCGGATCGGCCCGGCGCGGGCGGTCCCGGTGGACCCGGTAGCTGGCCCGGCGGTCGCCCGATTTCGCTCGGCCTCGTTTGTTTCGGCGAGGGACAGAAGCCCGCACTCGCCAATCGCTGGGGCTGGCAGTGGAACTGGGACAGCGGCCGCTATGATTTCGGCAACCGCACCGAACTGACCCGGCAGCAATTCGACGCTTCGGTGATGATCCAGATCTGGGATGGCGGCGGGCGCATCCGCCTGCCCCGATCGCTGATCCCGCCGATCCATTCGGGCGGCACCAACCGCGACGGGTGGTGGGACCTGAACGATGTCTACACCGATCGCCGCACCGTCCGCGCGACCTATCGCCTCAACGGCCTGAACAAGCCGCGGGTGACGATCGACCGGATGAGCGGGCGGATCAACATCCAGGGCCTGTCGAGCTACGCCTTCCGCGGCGGTTGCGACACGATCGACAGTGCGCGGCACCAGCGGTTTTAATCGGCTGGGGGCCGGGCCTTACTCGTAAGGCTCGGCCACCATGTCGCCGGCATAGTCGGTGAACTTGGTGTAGCTCGGCTCGAACTTGAGCAGTGTCTTGCCGGTGGCGCCGTGGCGCTGTTTGGCGATGATCAGTTCGGCGAGGCCATAAACGCGCTCCATGTCGAGCGCCCATTTGGCGTGATCCTCGAACGTCTTGGGATCGTCGCCCTCGCGCGGGCGCTTGGGTTCGCGGGCGGCGACGTAATAATCCTCGCGGAACACGAACCACACCATGTCGGCGTCCTGCTCGATCGATCCCGATTCGCGCAGATCTGACAGCATCGGGCGCTTGTCCTCGCGGCTTTCGACCGCGCGGCTCAGCTGGGACAGGGCGATCACGGGGACGTTGATGTCCTTGGCCAGCGTCTTGAGGCCGCGGCTGATTTCCGAGATTTCCTGCACGCGGTTGCCGTCGCGGTTGTTGCCGCTGCCGGTCAGCAGCTGGAGATAGTCGATGATGACGAGGCCGAGCTCGCCATCATGCTTGGACTGGAGTCGCCGCACGCGGCTGTGCAGCGCGCTGATCGTCAGGCCGGCGGTGTCGTCGATATAGAGTGGCAGCTGCTCCAGGTCCGCCGCCGCCTGCGCCAGCTGGCCGAACTCGGCCTTGCTGATATTGCCCATGCGCAGCGATTCGGACGGAATCTTGGACTGTTCGGACAGGATGCGCAGCGCGAGCTGGTCCGCCGACATTTCGAGGCTGAAGAACGCGACCTTCGCCCCGATCGATTCCTTGGCGCTGATGCCAAGGCGGATATCGTCCATCAGGCGGCGCGCGGCGTTGTAGGCGATGTTGGTGGCGAGCGAGGTCTTGCCCATGCCGGGACGGCCGGCGAGGATGATGAGATCGCTGTGATGCAGGCCACCGATCCGGCCATTGACCGAATCGAAGCCGGTGGTGACGCCCGCGACGCCGCCGCCCGCACTCTGCGCGCGCTTGGCGTTTTCCAGCGCGACCTTGGTTGCTTCGTTGAAGGATTTGACCGTGTTGGCGGTGCCGCCGTCGGCCGCAACCTTGAACAGCGCCTCTTCGGCGCGGTCGATCTGTTCGCGCGGGTTGACGTCCTCACTGGTGTCGAGCGCGTTTTCGACCATCGTTCGGCCGACCGTCACCAGTTCGCGCAGCAGGGCAAGGTCGTAGATCTGGCGCGCAAATTGCCGCGCGCCGATCAGGCCCGCGCCCGACCCGGTGAGCTGGGCGAGATAGGCCGGGCCGCCCAGCTGGGCCATCCCCTCGTCCTTTTCGAACAAGGGCTTGAGCGTCACCGGGGTCGCCAGCATGTCCTGCTTGCGCAGCGTCTTGATCGCCTTGAAGATGCGGCCATGCACCGGTTCGAAGAAATGCTGGTCCTGCAGCACTTCGACGATGTCGTCGGCAAGGCGGTTGTCGATCATCATCGCGCCGAGCAACGCGGCCTCCGCCTCTGGATTCTGGGGCAGGCGCGGGGCGGCATCCGCCGGGGCGGGAGGAATCGAAGCGAGTGTGGCCATGTCCCCCTTTCCCACTCCCGCCGCTGCGGCTCAACCCGCAACAGCCTGTTTAACCTGTGGACGAAAGGCTGCCCTGCCCCCTAGATGCGGCGCATGGCCGACCCCCGGATCATCGATGTCACGCTGGACGAGCGCACGATTCTGTGGCGCTCGGCGGATATCGAGCAGGAGCGGCGGATCGCGATCTTCGATTTGATCGAGGAGAACAGCTTCGCGCCGCAGCGCGCCTATCCCGATGGCTATGCCGGGCCGTATCGCGTCGCGCTGTCGGTGCCGGAAGGGCGGTTGCAGCTCGACATCAAGCGCGCGGATGACAGCGCGCTGGAGACGCTGATCCTGAGCCTCGCCGCGTTCCGCCGCCCGATCCGCGATTATTTCGCGATTTGCGACAGCTATTTCCAGGCGATCCGCAGCGCGACGCCGACGCAGATCGAAACGATCGACATGGCGCGGCGCGGCATCCATGACGACGCCGCGCGGCTGTTGATGGAGCGGCTGGACGGCAAGATCGCGGTCGACCATCCGACCGCGCGGCGGCTGTTCACCCTCATTTGCGTGTTGCATATCAAGGCATGAAGGCATTTCGCATCTGGGCCGGGATTGTCCTCGCGCTGGCGCTGGTCGGCGTGTGCGCGTGGATGTGGGCGATCGCCTGGGCACCCGCGCGCAGCGACTATGCGCAGCAGGGCATCGACGTGTCGGACGAGGCGGGGAAGATCGACTGGTTCACTGCGCGCAGCAGCAGCCTAGACTTCGCCTATGCCCGCGCGACGGTGGGCGCGGATGTCCGCGACGCACTGTTCGCGGAGAATTGGGCGGGGATTTATGAGGCGGGGGTGCGGCGTGGGGCGCTGCATGCCTATTCGCTGTGCCAGCTGGCGAGCGATCAGGCGGGGAATTTCACCGCGACCGTGCCGCGCGACGCCGATGCGCTGCCGGTGGCGATCGAGCTGGCCTTTCGCGACGATTGCCCGGCCCGGCCCGAGCGCGACGTGGTGTTGGGCGAAGTGCGCCAGCTCGCCGCGACGATCGAGACGCATAGCGGCAAGCCGGTGATCCTGCGCATCACCCCGGAGTTCGAGGCGCACTATCAGATCAGTGGCGCGATCGACCGGCCGCTGTGGAGCACCGGCATGTTCTTTCCGCCCGCCTATTCCGCCCGCCCGTGGCGGCTGTGGCAGGCCAGCACCATCCGCCGCATCGAAGGGGCCGAGCGCCCCGTGAACTGGAACGTGATCGCCCCCATGACCGAGACCGAAGCCCCCCGCCTGATCGCCGCCGCGCGGGAGGCCGCGCGCAACGCGCATGCGCCCTATTCGAACTTCGCGGTCGGCGCGGCGCTGCTGATGACCGATGGCAGCATCGTGACCGGCTGCAATTTCGAGAATGCGAGCTACGGCCTGTCGCTCTGCGCGGAGACCGTTGCGACCGCGCGCGCGAATGCCGAGGGGCGGCTGCGCGAGGTGGTTGCGGTGGGGATTATCGGGGGGATGATGACTGATGGCGTGGCGCATGGCAGCGACCCGATCCGGCCGTGCGGGCGCTGTCGGCAGGTGCTGAACGAGGCGGCGCAGTTGGGCGGGCGCGATCTGGCCGTATTCTGCGCGGGGGCCGAGGGCGAGGCGTATGAGACGCATCGGTTGAGCGATCTGTTGCCGCATGCGTTCGGGCCTGGGGATTTGGGGATTGGGTGATGCGGGCGCTGTTCGCTTTGGCACTGCTTCTTGCCGGTTGCGACCGGGCCGAGCCGCCAGTCGCCAAGGGAACGACCAACGGTCCGCTGCCTGACGGGGCCGCGATTTCGGCGGCCTCAGGCGGCGAACGGCTTTCTGACCTTGGCCGGGACGGCTTTCGCGTGTTGATCGCCCCGAGCTTCGGCCGCTACCGCTATTATGTGTCGATGCGGCGCCTGCCCATTGGATGCATACCCCGCGCTAGGAGCACGCTAGATGAAAAGCCGAGTCAGGTGGCGTGCGGTCCGGGGCAATTTCGCGTCCGCCGGATTGATGCGACGAGTGGCTCGGTTGACGGTGCCCGCTTTGTCCTGCCCGTGGATGAAAGCGAGACGCTGGTCAGAGAGCTTGACGCACGGCTCGCGCGATGGAGCGGAATGAGCCTCGCGCTCGACGGCACGGGGTTTGATCTGGAACGGGTCAGCGATGGCCGCATCGTTTCCATTTCAGGCAACGCCTCATCTGGCGAAGTCGATGATCCTACCACGTGGTTGAGCCACGAACTGCTTCGCATCCTGCTCGCTTACGGCCCGACAGGCTTCGCTCCGCGATCCAGCAGTTGGCACGTGCGTGAGGCTGACGACGCCGGGGATCCATGCAACAATCCGGGGCTCGCGACGCCGCTCGACCGCGGCTTCGGGACCGGGAACAGCGACTGCGATGCCGCGAAGCGCTGGCCCTAGCCAAGCCCCCTTGCCCCGCGCGCGCAATCCGGCGATGCCGGGGGTTCAATCAGGAGCGCCCATGTCCATTCTTTCCGACATCTGGATTCGCGAACAGGCCCTCAATCACGGCATGATCGAGCCGTTTGTCGAGGCGCAGCGGCGGGAGGGGTGTATCTCGTACGGCCTGTCGTCCTACGGTTATGACGCGCGGGTGGCGGACGAGTTCAAGATCTTCACCAATATCGACAGCGCGGTGGTGGACCCGAAGGATTTCTCGTCCACGAGTTTCGTCGATCGCCAGACCGATTGCTGCATCATCCCGCCCAACAGCTTCGCGCTGGCGCGGACGGTGGAGTATTTCCGCGTGCCGCGCGATGTGCTGGTCATCTGCCTTGGCAAATCGACCTATGCGCGGTGCGGGATCATCGTCAATGTGACGCCGCTCGAGCCCGAATGGGAGGGGCATGTCACGCTGGAGTTTTCCAACACCACGCCGCTGCCCGCGAAGATTTATGCGAACGAGGGCGCGTGTCAGTTCCTGTTCCTCAAGGGGAACGAGCCGTGCGAGACGAGCTATGCCGACCGCGCGGGCAAATATATGGGCCAGCGCGGGGTTACGCTGCCGCGGCTTTAAAGTCCGACCCGTTCGCTAATCCTCCCCCGCCAGGGGGAGGTGTCGCCGAAGGCGAGGGAGGGGAAGGATGAGTGCATCCCCACCGCTCCCGCCGATACCCTTCCGCCCCCTCGGTCACGCTCCGCGTGCCACCTCCCCCTTGCGGGGGAGGATCGAGAGCGTCTCAAGCCTCAGCGGCCCGCCATCTGCTGCGAATCGAGCAGGCGGATGCCGCGCTGGGCGACGGCGTGCGAGGGGGCGACATGGCCGTCGCTGACGTCCATCGCCACCGGCTTTTGCGCCAGCACGCGGTGGTACAGCGCGCGCGCCTCGCTCACCCGACCGGTGCGGGCATAGACGGCGGCGAGGTTCAGCATCACTTCCGGACGCGTCGGGAAGATACGCTGTTCAGCCAGCAGCTGCCGTTCGGCGAGGTCATGGTCGCCGGCCGCGATGGCGAGATGGGCGTTGGGCTGTTCGGTCGTCTGGGCCTGCACCGCCGGGGTCAGCGCCAGCGGCGCAGCGACGACAATCGAGGCGAGGAACTTACGCATCTGCACTCTCTCCTAATATTACATTTCAATGACACAAACGTGTCACTAATGTTTCATGAGAGCAAATGCTTTGATTGCAATCGAACGTCGGCGCGCCATTGCGTTGAAAAGACAACAAAAAAGGGCGGCCGAAGCCGCCCTTTGATGCTTCCACTGGTCGCCGGAGCGATCAGAAGTCGTTGCGATACTGCTCGTTGCCGACGAAGCCGAGCTTCGTGACCGCCGACCGCTTGACGATTGCCAGCACCTCGTCAACGCGCTCATAGCGCGCCAGCGGGTTGGGCTGGAAATGCAGTTCCGGTTCCGGCGTGATCTGAAGGCTGGCATCCAGATACTGGCGCAGCGTCACATCGTCGACCTCACTGCCGTTCCAATAGACGCGGCCATCGGGTTCGATCGTGATCTTGTTCTTGGTCGGCTCCACCGGAGGCGGAGTCTGCGGTCCCTGATTCTGGGGAAGGTCGACCTTCACCGCGTGGGACTGGGGCGGGATGGTGACGATCAGCATGATGAGGAGGACGAGCATGACGTCGATCAACGGCGTCGTGTTCATCTCCATCATCGGCTCGCCATCGTCCTTGCCGGCGCTCATTGCCATGACGTGTACTCCTGAACCTTGGGCTTACTGGGCAACGACGCCCGGCTGCGAAATGAAGCCGACCTTGACGAAGCCCGCATTCTGCATGGTGTAGACCACGCCGCCGATGCACTTGTACGGCGTATTGATATCGCCGCGAATGTGCACTTCGGGAATGTCGTCCGGCTTGATGTTCGCCTCGCCGATCGAATCGACCACCGCCTTGAGGTTATCGCTCGCACGCTTGAGCAACTCGGTGCTGGTGATCGGCGTCATCTGCCAGAACACTTGGCAAGTGCCATTTTCGTCCGCGCGCACGGCGAGCAGCACGTTTTCCTTCTTGGTTTCGGTCGGTTCGAACTGCGTCTTGGGCAGCTCAAGCTCGACCGACTGAATCGCGACCGGGATCGCGATCAGGAAGATGATGAGCAGAACCAGCATGACGTCCACCAGTGGCGTCGTGTTGATGTCCGACATCGGTTTTTCTTCGGCGGAGTCGCCGCCTACACTCATCGCCATTGGCGCAATCCTATCTTTCGCATCCTGTCCATGGACCCATGTGGCCCGATGGCTGACCGTGCGGCGCGGCGTGCCGCCACCGCACGGTCGTCAGTCGAAGCTTCAGGCCTTGGCAGTGGTCGCGACCGGCGGCGCCTTCGGCGCAACCTTCGCACCCTTCACGGTCGGACGCACGCGGCCGTCCGAAGCCAGGTAGCCGAGCACGTCGTTCGAGAAGCCGCTGAGGTCTTCTGCGATCGACTTGTTGCGGCGCTGGAGCCAGTTGTAGGCGAGCACTGCGGGAACCGCGACGACGAGGCCGAGCGCGGTCATGATGAGCGCTTCACCGACCGGGCCGGCAACGGTGCCGATCGACGCGTCGCCCGCTGCACCGATCTTGATCAGTGCGCGGAAGATGCCGACGACGGTACCGAACAGACCGATGAACGGTGCGGTCGAACCCACGGTCGCGAGGAAAGCGAGACCGCCACCCAGCTGCGAGTTGATCGTGTCCTGCGAACGCTTGAGCGAGCCGTGCAGCCAGTCATGCGCTTCGATCGGATCGGTCAGTTCCTTGTACTGATCCTGGGCGAGCAGCGCGTCGTCGACGATCTGGCGATAGGCCGAGTTCTTCTCGAGCTTCGCTGCGCCTTCACGCAGGCTGCCGGCCTGCCAGAAGGCGACGCGGACGCGCTTGTGCTGGTTCATCACCTTCTGCTGCTCGAACACCTTGGTGAACAGGATGTAGAGCGAGAAGAAGAGCATGACCGTCAGGATGATCGCGGTACCCCAAGCGATCACGCCGCCTTCGTTCATCGCGTGCAGGATGTCGAAGTTCGCGGCGGGGGCCGGGGCGGCGGCGGCTCCGGCGAGGATGGTGGTGAACATGTGCGGTTCTTTCCCTTGAGATAAAGATAAAGATTGTGATGTCAGTAGTGAGGTCAGGCGCGCCAGGCGCGCCCGCCCGTCAGTCTTCCAGCTGCCAGCGGAACCGCAGCGACTTGGTACCACCGGGGACGGGGTTACCCGCCGCGTCAAGCGCGGGCGAGTAGCGACCGCGGCGAGTCACAAGGCTGCAGGTTGCAGCGTCGAGCGCGGACGAACCCGACGAAGCGCTCACCCGGCAATTCTCGATCCGCCCTTGCGCGTTGATCGAGAACGTAATCCCGACCGACCCTTCGTCGCCAGCGCGACGCGCGGCGGGAGGATAGTCGTCCGGAGTCACCCACGAGTTCGCGTTACCGCGTGCAGCCGCAGCCTTGCTGATCGCAGGCGGCGGTGGCGGCGGTGGCGGCGCGGGCGGGGCCGGCGGCGCAGGTGGCGTCGGCGGCTGGCTCGGCGGAATCACGTTCGACACGCTAACCGGCGGCGGCGGGGCAGGAACCTGAACGATCGGCTTCTGCACCACGACAGTGGTGGGCGGCGGCGGGACCGGAGAGTCCGGCGGCGGCGGCGGGGGAGGCACCTCTTCAGGCGGGGGCGGCGGTTCCTGGACGTCGAAGACTTCCATCTCCTCCGCCTTTTCCCGGATATACTTGTAGGCCAGCCCGGTAACGAACACGTAACCGAGAATGGCGAGGAGGATCGAGACGATTACGATCGCAACGACCCGACTGCCTCCTACATCACGATCTGCGTAGGCCATTCAGCAACTAAACTCCTTCGTTCGCCGCGCCGTTGCCCGGCACCCTGGCATCATTATCGGCGTGGCTCTCCCGGTCGGGCAATCGTCAGACCGACCGGCGGCGGCGCGAGTCCTATCGCGGCCATTTGCGGGACGCAAACGCTTTGTCGGACGCAATAAACGTATAATCGGCACGTGGCAGAAATATTTCTGTATGCCGGTGGGACATCTGCGTAGAATGAAACACATGTTTCGTACCCGTATCGTCGCGCTTTGTGCCGCATTTTGTGCGGCTTCTCCGTCGCTCTTGCCGGAGGCTTCGGCCCAGCTGGTGGCCGAATCCGGGGTCATGCTCCCCCCCTATGCGCAGGTGGCCGATCTGGTGATCGGCGCGCCCGCGATCGTCGATGCCCGCATCCGCAGCGCGGCGCGAATCAAGGGGCCGGAGGCTGCGAACGTGCCCGCCGGGCATCTGCGCTTCTATGTCGAGGCGGATGTGCTGGCGCTGATTCGCGCCGATGCGGCGATGGCGACGCGGGTCGGCTATGTCGTCGATGTGCCGCTCGACGCGCGCGGGCGGGCACCGAAGCTCGCCAAGCGCCGCGTGCTGCTGTTCGCGCGCCCGGTGGCGGGTCAGGCGACGATGATCCAGCTTACGACCCGTGACGCTCAGCGCGACTGGAGCGCGGACCTGGACGCGCTGGTCCGCCGGATCGCGCGGGACGTGATCGCGCCCGATGCGCCGCCGGCGATCACCGGGCTTGGCAATGCATTCCATGTTCAGGGGTCGCTGCCGGGCGAGGGCGAGACGCAGGTGTTCGTCCAGACCGCGACGGGCGCGCCGATTTCGCTGTCGATCCTGCGGCGGCCGGGAGAGCAGCGCCGCTGGGCGGTGGCGCTGGGCGAGATCGTCGACGATGCCGCCGCCGCGCCGCAGCGCGATACGTTGCTGTGGTATCGCCTCGCCTGTGGCCTGCCCCGGGCACTTCCCGCGACCAGCATCGCTGACGAAGATCCGGCGAATATCGCGGCGGCGCGCGAGGATTATCGCTTCGTGCTCGACCAGTTGGGGCCGTGCAAGCGGTAGGCGCTGGTTGAGCGCCGGCTCCGGGCCGGCGCTCAACAACCTTACTTGCGGTGCCGTACCAGCGTGATCCCGATGCGCTCGTCCGCCTCGGCGATGGCGAGCTTCACGATCTCGACCTCGACGCGGCGGATACGCGAATCGCCGGTCATCAGCGTCTCGACGATATGGTCGGCGACACCCTCGATCAGCGTGAAATGCACGCCCGCCGGCAGCGCGCCGCTCGCGGCATGCTTGAGGTCGAGATAGGATTTCGACGCGTCGAGCGGCGTGTCCGGCCGGAACGGGTCGCCGGGCAGCATGTCGACCGTGATCGAGATGCGCAGCGGCTGGGGCAGATGCGTCTCTTCGGAATAGACGCCAGTGAGGACCTGGACCTCGAGATCGCGAACCTGAAGCTGAAGAAGATCGTGCAACGCAAAGCCCCTCGGGGAAAATGATCGCGCGCCAATAGGCTGCGCCCCCACAAACGGCAATGGCCGTTCCCGGGGCGGCGGTCGGGCAGCGCCCTTATTCCGCCCCGCAAGGATGGAGCATGCATGGCGGGCTGCTTCAGTTTAACGTAGGATCGACCGGGGTCGTGGCGCGTGCGACCAACCATAGCGAGGTAGAAACAGCGAATGGTCACAGTTGCGGGCCACGAACTCATATTCGCCGATTGCGCCGAGATCGGGCAGGGCGGGCCGGAAGCCTGCACGCTGCTGGTCGACGGCCGCCCGTTGGCGCGGTGGCGCGTCGATCCGCATGCCCTGGAGTATCGCGGCGGCATCCTCATCCCGGTTCGCAAATCCGGTTTTCTCTCCAGCGGCTATGCGCTGGCGTTGGTTGATCCGGCCGGGCTGAGCGTCACGATCGTCAGCAAGATATTCAGCTATATGCGGTTGGTGTCCGTCGAGGGCGATGCGGTGACCTTCAATCCAAACGCCTATGGAAACGACCTGCGCGTGATCACGGTGCGCGCCAGATAGTCATCTTATTCCGCTAGGCCGCGATCTGTTTCGGGGCTAAAGGCGCGCGCCCCCGGCATCTGTGCTCCGGGCGGCTGGAGATTGCACCTGTTCGAGCTTGTGCCCTTGGGCGACGTGTATCGCGACGCGGTCGAACATCTGCTCGACCGGGTGTTCGGGGCCGACCGCCATGGGCGGACCGCCTATCGCCTGCGCGCCGGCGTGGAGGCTGTGCCGGCGCTGAGCTTTGCTGCGGTCGAAGCGGGGACGTTAGTCGGGAGCATCCAGTGCTGGCCGGTCGAACTGGCGGGCGATGATGGCAGCGTCACGCCGATGATTCTGGTCGGTCCGGTCGCGGTGTCGCCCGAGCGGCAGAATGTCGGCATCGGCCGTGCGCTGATGTGGAAAGCCATCGAAGGCGCGGGCGACGACGTGCTGATGCTGATCGGCGACCATGATTATTACGCGCAGTTCGGCTTCGATGCCGCGCATACCGGTGCGTGGCGGCTGCCCGGCCCGTTCGAGCGCGCGCGGTTGCTGTCGCGTGGCCCGGCGCCGGACCGCGCCGGAACCGTGGGTCCGCGCCGCTGACCCTTTACCCCGGCGGGCAAAAGCGCCTAACGGCATTTCAATGCCGATGACCCCGCCCCCCGACCTCGCCAGCCTGTCGCTCGCCGAGATCGCGCGGCTGGCGGATGAGCAAAAGCTGCCCCCCGTCGACAGCTGGAACCCGGCGCATTGCGGGCATAGCGATATGCGGATCGCGCGCGACGGGACGTGGTTTCATCAGGGCTCGCCGATCAGCCGCCCGGCGATGGTGCGGCTGTTCGCGTCGATCCTGCGGCGCGAGCCCGATGGCCGCCATGTGCTCGTCACCCCGGTCGAAAAGCTCGATATCGATGTCGAGGATGCCGCGTTCGTCGCGGTCGAGATGAAGCTCGAGGGTGTTGGCCCGGACGCGCGAATCGCTTTCCGCCTCAACACCGGCGACCTGATCCCCGCCGGGCCGGACCATGAATTGCGCTTCGTCGAGCATGACGATGGCCCCCACCCCTATCTTCAGGTCCGCCGGGGGCTAGAGGCGCTGGTCGCGCGGCCCGTCTATTATGAGCTGGCCGCACTGGCGCTCGACAATGGCTCGGAGCCACCGGGCGTCTGGAGCAACGGCGCGTTCTTCGCGATGGCACCGGCGTGACGCTGGCGGAGCGACTGCGCGCGGCGCTGGATGCCGAGCATGACGAGGCGCCCGAGCTGATCGTGGGCGATGTGCTCGACGAACCTGCGGCAGCGGACGGCGTGCCGATGCCCGCTGCGGTGCTGGTCGCGGTCACCAACCGCCGCCGCCCCGGCCTGATCCTGACCCAGCGCACCGACACGCTGCGCCGCCATGCCGGCCAGGTCGCCTTTCCCGGCGGCAGGATCGATCCCGAAGACGCCGATGCCACCGCCGCTGCCTTGCGTGAAGCGCGCGAGGAAATCGGGCTGGAGCCCGACGCGGTCGAGCTGGTCGGGCTTGCCGATCGCTATCGCACCGTCACCGGGTTCGAGGTGCAGCCCATTGTCGCGGTGATCCCGCCCGATCTGGTGCTGACACCGCAACCGGGCGAGGTCGCAGCGATTTTCGAAGCGCCGCTCGACTATGTGCTCGATCCGGCCAACCAGCTGCAATCCAGCGTCGAATGGCAGGGCCGCGACCGGCATTTCTACGAGATTTTATGGCAGGATTTCCGGATCTGGGGCGCGACCGCAGCGATGCTGGTCAATCTGTCGCGGCGGCTGAAATGGACGCCCTGACCCTCCCCGATGCGCCGTGGCAGCACTGGCCCGGCCTTGACCGGCTGACCGGTGCGCTGGGGGCGGGCAATGCGCGCGTGGTGGGCGGCGCGGTGCGCGATACGCTGCTCGGCATCGCGGTGTCCGACCTCGACATCGCCACCCCGCTCGACCCGCAAGAGGTGATGCGGCGGCTGGAGGGCGCGGGGATCAAGGTCATTCCGACCGGCCTTGCGCATGGCACGATCACTGCGGTCAGCAGCGGGACCGTGGTCGAGGTGACGACGCTGCGCCGCGACCTGACCACCGATGGCCGCCGCGCCACGGTCGCCTTTACCGACGACTGGAAGGAAGACGCGGCGCGGCGCGACTTCACGATCAACGCGCTCTACGCCGACCCGGATACGGGCGAGATTTTCGATTATTTCGGCGGGCGCGCCGATCTGGCGGCGCGGCACGTCCGCTTCATCGGCGACCCGTTGCGCCGCATTGCCGAGGATCATCTGCGCATCCTGCGCTTCTTCCGCTTCCTCGCGCGGTTCGGGGACAGCCCCGATGCGGAGTCGCTCGACGCCTGCACCACACGCGCCAATGACCTGATGGCGCTGTCGCGTGAGCGGATCGCCGACGAGCTGCTCAAGCTGGTGGTGGCGAAGGACGCGGTGCGGGTCATCGCGCTGATGCTGGAGCGCGGCATTTTCCGTCCGGTGCTGCCCGAAATCGTGTCGATCGAGCGGTTCGCGCGGGTCGGCGTGCTGGAGGCGGAGGCCGCACTCGATCCCGACCCGATCCGCCGCCTCGCTGCGTTGCTGCCCGCCGATGCCGCCATTGCCGAACCGGTCGGCGCGCGCCTCAAACTGTCCAACGTCCAGCGCAAGCGGCTGATCGGCGCGACCGACGCCGACCTGCTGGGGTCGCCGCGCAGCGCGGCCTATCGGCTTGGCCGCGACGAGGCGATCGATCGCCTGTTCCTGTTCGATGCGCCGGGCGCGGTGGATGCCGCGCGCGACCTGACCGGATGGGACATTCCGCGCCTTCCGATCAGTGGCGGCGCGCTGATTCAGCGCGGGTTGAGCAAGGGCCCCGACGTGGCGCGCGCGCTGCGTGCCGTCGAGAGCCAGTGGGTCGAAGAGGGGTTTCCCGATGCCGCGCGCCTCGGGGAAATCGCCGATGCGGTGGCGGATCAGGCGTTGCGTTCGAGCAGCAGCGAATAGGCCTGATCGATGCACAGCGGGCGCGAATAGAGGAAGCCCTGCCCGTAATTACAGCCCAATGCCGCGAGCGTCTGGGCCAGTTCGTTGGTCTCGATCCCCTCGGCGGTGGTCTTCATGCCGAGCGCCTGGGCGAGGCTGAGGATCGCGCGCACGATCGCCACCTTGTCGCGGTCGGCGAGCATGCCCGACACGAAGCTGCGATCGATCTTGAGCACGTCGATCGGCAGCTTCTGAAGATAGGCGAGGTTGGAATAGCCGGTGCCGAAATCGTCCATCGCCAGCGTGGTGCCGAGTTCCTTGAGCGCCTGCATCGTCTGGGCGATGCGGTCGGGATCGGTGACCAGCGCGCTTTCGGTGAGTTCGAGCGTGATCTTGCTGCCATCGACGCCATTGGCTTCGAGCGCAGCCTGCACCATCGGCGCGATCTGGTCGCGCTGCAGCTGGATCGCCGACAGGTTGACCGCAACCTTGATCCCGCAATCGCCGCCAGCCCTGGCATCCCACACTGAAATCGCGCGGGCGGCTTCGTGCATCGCCCAGCGGCCGAGCGGGACGATCAGGCCCGATTCCTCGGCAACCGGGATGAACTCGACCGGCGACAGGGCAATGCCACTCTCGGTCGTCCAGCGCGCCAGTGCCTCGAACGAGACGATCTTGCCCGAGGCGAGGTCGCAGATCGGCTGGAAATTGAGCGTCAGCCCGCCATTGTCGAGCGCGCGCCGCAGCTCGGTCTCGATGCTGAATTCCTGGCGCACCACGTCGAACGCGCGGGTCTGATAGACTTCGGTGCGGCCCGATTTCTTGGCGCGCTTCATCGCGAACTGGGCGTGACGGATCAGCTCTTCGGCGTCGCCGCGCTCGCCCTCGCCGATCGCGATGCCGATCGCGCAATCGACGCGGATTTCGAAGTCCGACAGGCGGAACGGGGTGGTCAGCGCGTTCTGGATGCGCTTGGCGACATGGAGCGCGTCCTGCAGCCCTTCATCGAGTTCGAGGCGGATCGCGAATTCGTCGCCACCGGTGCGCGCCAGCACGTCATGGCCGCGCAGCGCGCCCTTCACTCGGCGCGCGACCGAAATCAGCAGTTCGTCGCCAGCGAGGCCGCCCATGCACGCATTGATGCGGCTGAACCGGTCGAGATTAATGACGAGGATGGCGAATCGCTCGATCCCGACGCGCTCGATCTCGGTTTCCAGATCCTCGCCGAACCCGGCGCGGTTGGACAGGCCGGTCAGGCTGTCGGTCAGCATCTCGCGGCGCAGGCTGCGCTGAGTCCGCAATTCCGACGTATGGTCGATCAGCGTGACGAGGCACTGGCCAAGATGCCGGTCCATGCTGCGCCGGGCGATACGGACGCGGAAGAAGCGCGCGTCGACCGTGTCGCCCAATTCCCATTCAAACTCGCTCTCGGTCGCGTCCGAATCGAGGAAGGCGACGATACGCGCGCCAAGATGGCGGATCACCGGCGACTGCTCCGCGGTCGTGCCGAGTCCCGAGAGGCGGAACGGCCGGTTGACCGATTCGAACACCAGTCCTCCGGCCCGGCGTTCGACCAGCGCAGCGGGGATCGGCAGCAGATTGAGCAATTGTGCCGACTGCGCCGGGCCGAGGATGCGCGAGTCCTGCCCCGTCACGAGGACGGGCGCGGGGACTGGCTTGTCCTTACGGCGGCGCGATAACAACATCACCAAAGCGGGTTAGGCGCATTTGGTTAAACGGACCTGAAGAGCCACCCCCTGAATCCGCCTGTTCGCCACCAAAAAGGGCGATTTAGAAGCGGTTATCGCGCGGGAAGCCCACCGGCGGCATCCGTCCGGCCGCCCCGCGCGCCGCGCGCCACGGGGCAAGGTCCGATTCGGTCCGCGTCCGCCCCTGTTCGCCACCCATCCGCCAGCTGAGACCATCGGCGAAGCGGAAGGTGACGGCATCGGACAGACCGCCGTCGCGATAGCGCTGAAGCTGCACCCCCTGCCCGCGCGCCAGTTCGGCGAGTTCGGCGATCGGGAAGACCAGCATCTTGCGGTTGTCGCCGATCACCGCGACGTAATCATCCTCTCCGCCCAGCGGCCGCACCAGCTTGAGCGCAGCGCCGCTGCGCGGGGTCACCACCTGCTTGCCCTTGCGGGTTTCGGCGATGACATCCTCGGTCTTGACCAGAAAACCGCGCCCGTCGCTGGCCGCGACCAGCAGCTTTGGCGCGGTGCTGGCGGGGAGCAGCCCGACAATACCGGTGCCCCCGTCCAGATCGATCAGCAGCCGCACCGGCTCACCAAAGCCGCGCCCGCCCGGCAGCTTGTCGGCCGCCAGCGTGTAGAAGCGGCCATTTTCGGCGGCGAGCAGCAGCTTGTCGGTCGTCTGGGCGTGGAAGGCGATGAACGGGCCGTCGCCTTCCTTGAACTTCGCGGTCTCTGCGCTGGCCAGCTCGGCATGGCCCTTCATCGCGCGGATCCAGCCGCGTTGCGACAGGATCACGGTGATCGGCTCGCGCTCGATCATCGCTTCGAGCGGGATTTCGCGCGCGGGGGCCGCCTCGGCCACCACCGTCCGCCGCGCGCCGAGCGCCGTTTCCGGGCCGTAGCGGTCGCGCACCTTGGTCAGGTCGCGCTTCATCCGCGTGCGCTGGCGCGCCTCGCTCGACAACAGCGCCTGCAGCTCGGCCTGTTCCTTGGCCAGCGCATCGCGCTCCTTGCGCAGCTCCATTTCCTCAAGCTTGCGCAGCGCGCGCAGCCGCATGTTGAGGATCGCCTCGGCCTGCCGGTCGGTCAGCCCGAACTCGGCCATCATCACCGGCTTGGGCTCATCCTCGGTGCGGATGATCGCGATCACCCGGTCGAGGTTGAGGATAGGCGATGATATAGCCGTCGAGCAGCTCCATCCGATCGTCGATCTTCGCAGCCGGTGCTGCGCTGCGGCGGCGCAGCACGATCGATCTGGTGGTCGAGCCAGGCCGACAGCACCTCCTGCAGGCTCATCACGCGCGGCGTACGCTCGCGCGTCGAGCACGTTGAGGTTGAGCGGGATGCGCACCTCCAGGTCGGTCAGGCGGAACAGGCTTTCGATCAGCGTGTCGGGATCGACCGTGCGCGCGCGCGGTTCGAGCACGATGCGGATCTCTGCATCCGATTCGTCACGGACATCGGCGAGAATCGGTAGCTTCTTGTCGTTGATCAGGCCCGCAATCTGCTCGATCAGCTTGCCCTTCTGCACCCCGTACGGGATTTCGGTGATGACGATCTGCCAGGTGCCGCGCCCCTGATCTTCAAGCCCCCATTTGGCGCGCACGCGGAACGATCCGCGCCCGGTAGCATAGGAATCGGCAATCGATGTCGGGCTGTCGACGACGATGCCGCCGGTCGGGAAATCGGGGCCGCGCACATGCTCCAGCACCTGCGCGTCGCTGGCGTTCGGCTGGTCGATCAGCATGATCGCGGCGTCGATCAGCTCGGCGGCATTGTGCGGCGGAATGCTGGTCGCCATGCCGACCGCGATACCGCTGGCGCCATTGGCGAGCAGATTGGGGAACAGGCCGGGGAACAGCTCCGGCTCATGGTCCTCGCCATTATAGGTCGGGCGGAAATCGACCGAATCCTCGTCCAGCCCGTCCATCAGGTCGATCGCGACCTGGGTCAGCCGTGCCTCGGTATAGCGATAGGCAGCGGCGTTATCGCCGTCGATATTGCCGAAGTTGCCCTGCCCGTCGACCAGCGGATACCGCAGCGCAAAGGTCTGGGCGAGGCGGACCATCGCGTCATAGACCGACTGGTCGCCATGCGGATGGTATTTGCCGATCACGTCGCCGACGACGCGCGCGCATTTCTTGTAGGCGTCGTTCGGATTGAGCTTCAGCCCGCGCATCGCCCACAGCAGGCGGCGGTGCACCGGCTTCAGCCCGTCGCGCACGTCCGGCAGCGACCGCGCGGTGATCGTCGACATCGCGTACACAAGGTAGCGTTCGGACAATGCGCTATCGAAGGGGGCGTCGACGATCTGGTCGAACGGGTCGCTAAGGTCGGTGGCCATCCCGATGGCGATAGCAACGCTGCCCGTCCGGGACAAATCAGAAACGCGCCGCGCGCCCGCTTCCCGTTTCGGCACAGGGCCACAGACTCGCCCTTCCGGCCATTAACCAATTCCCCTATCGTTTCGGCTGCGAAGCGCGGGGGGAAGCGAATGCGAGTCGTTGCTGGGTTGCTGGCGATATTGGCGCTGGCCGGGTGCGAGAGCGCGCCGAAGAAGGATTCGGACAAGATCAGCAGCGAGGCGGTGGCGGCGCTGACCGCTACCGGCGGCGCGTTCGACTATCGCTATGCGTACAAGGTGCCGGGCAACCATGTGAAGGCGGTGGTCGAATCGCACGCCGCCGGCTGCGACAAGCTCGGCCCGGCGCGGTGCCGCATCCTGTCGCTGCGCTATCGCGTCGATGAGGCGAACCGGATCGCCGCAACGCTGACCTTCCGCATCGACCCATCGGTCGCGCGCAATTTCGGCGAGGCCGCGACCAAGGTCGTGGTCGGTAGCGGCGGTGCGCTGGTCGAGACCGAGATTGCCGGCGCCGATGCGACCGCAAGCGCGCGGTCCAACGCGCTGGTCGGGCGGCTGCGCGAACAGCTCGCCAATGCGCGGGCGAGTGCCGACCCGATCCAGCAGGACCGCGCCCGGCGATTGCAGACCGCGCTCGACGTCATCGGCGAATCGGAGGCCGACAGCGGGGAGACGATGGCGACCGCACCGGTGCTGATCACCTACGCGTCGGGCACCCCCGCCCCGGGGCTGAACGGATCGGCGGATGCGAGCTTCCGCGACGCGGGAGACAAGCTGGTCAACTCCGCTGCCGGGATCGCGCAAGTGCTGGCGTCGGTCGGTCCGTGGCTGTTGCTGATGGTCGTCGCGGTGCTGGTGCTGCGGCTGTTGATCCACGGCACCGGCGGCGCGCCCGCTCCGGCGCCGAATGCCAGCGACGAGGAGTATCGCGAGCAGAACGAACCCGATCGCCCCAATGCGATCCAGCGCTGGTTCAACCGGGACGACAATCCCGGCTGACGCGCTTTATCGGCTGAATCAGGATGCGGCGCAGCCACCGGCTGCGCCGCATTTTGTCTTTTTTGGGGCAAACATCGATCCATATTCGAGCAAGTGACTGACTTTACGAGTTATATCAGATTGTCAGAATAAGGCGGAAAAGTGGCATTGCCGAAACCCCTGTAATGTGATGTGTTATCACGGCACGCCCAGACGTGCCTCTGCGGCGATGAATCGAGCGCCGCGAACAGGAGGTTGCCCATGCACTGGAAATCGGGTTCCGCGCTTCTCGCCCTCGCCCTTACCCTTGCCGCCTGTTCGCAGGCTCCCGAAACCAACCCGTCGTCCGAACGCGCCGAAGCGGCCGCCGATGTCTCCGAGCCGCCCGCTGGAGTCTCCGTCACCGCCGCGCCCGGGGTCGCGTTCAACTATCGCTATGCCTTCAGCCTGCCTGCCCAGCGCGTCGCCGCCGCGCAGGAAACCCATGCTGCTGCCTGCGAGAAACTGGGCATCGCGCGGTGCCGCATTACCGGCATGCGCTATCGCCTGACCGGTGAAAATGCGGTCGAAGCGATGCTCGCGTTCAAGCTCGACCCGACGCTCGCGCGCGCCTTTGGCAAGCAGGGCATTGCCGCGATCGAGCAGGCCGAAGGGCGGCTGGTCGATGCCGAGATCACCGGCACTGACGCCGGGGCGGAGATTGCCCGCCTGGCCGGCGAACGCGCCAGCGCCCGCGACGAACTCGCGCGAATCGACCGCGAGCACGCCCGCACCAACCTGCCCGCCAGCGAGCGCGCCGAATTGCAGCGCCAGCGTGCCGATCTGGTCGCGCAGATCGAGCAGGTACAGAGCGCGGCGGGCGCGCAACGCGACTCGCTCGCCACCACGCCGATGACCTTCGACTATCGCTCCGGCCCGGCAGTGCGCGGGTTCGACGCCAGCGCTCCGCTCAGCAGCGCGCTCGATCTGCTCTCCGGATCGGCGCAGGCGACGCTCGCTTTCGTGCTCGGCGCGCTGGCTTTGCTCGCTCCGCCCGGACTGGTGCTGGCGATCGGATGGCTGGTTTGGCGCTGGTTGCGCCCCCGTCTCCGTCGCACCAAACCCATCGCCGCTCAGACCAGCGATTGATTGCACCCCGGGTCGGCTTCCGATATAGGCCCGCACCTACAGCCCCGGCGTCGCGCGACCGTGCCGCCGGGGCACCGCGTTTCTGAAGGACCCCGCATGGCACGCCGCCGCCAGATCTATGAGGGCAAGGCCAAGATCCTCTACGAAGGCCCCGAACCCGGTACGCTGATCCAGTATTTCAAGGATGACGCGACCGCGTTCAACGCCCAGAAAAAGGGCACGATCAGCGGCAAGGGTGTGCTCAACAACCGGATTTCCGAGCATATCTTCACGCTGCTCGGCGGGATCGGCATCCCCACCCACTTCATCCGCCGCCTCAACATGCGCGAGCAGTTGATCCGCCAGGTCGAGATCGTTCCGATCGAGGTCGTGGTGCGCAACGTCGTCGCCGGGTCGCTGGCCAAGAAGCTGGGGATCGAGGAAGGCACGCCGCTGCCGCGCACGATCATCGAATATTATTTCAAGGACGACGCGCTCGGCGACCCGCTGGTCACCGACGAGCATATCCTGTGCTTTGGCTGGGCCGCGCAGGAAGAGCTGCACGACATGGCCGACATGGCGGTGCGCGTGAACGACTTCCTGTCGGGCCTGTTCGCCGGGATCGGCATCCGCCTTGTCGACTTCAAGCTCGAATTCGGGCGGATCTTCGACGAGAACGGCTATGCCCGCATCATCCTGGCCGACGAGATCAGCCCGGATGGCTGCCGCCTGTGGGACATGGTCAGCGGCGAAAAGCTCGACAAGGACCGCTTCCGCCGGGACCTTGGCGGCGAAGTCGAAGCCTATCAGGAAGTCGCCCGCCGCCTGGGCCTGTTGCCCGAGGGCGCCGACTCGGCCGTGCTCGACCTCGAGACGCACCGCAAGAAGCGCGGGAAGTAAGTTTGGTGATCGGTCCCGCTGCGGCGGGGCCGGCCCCTATCCCTATCCCTTCGCCTTTAGCCCTGCGATGATCCCGAAGATGAAGGAACAGATCAGCGCGATCTGAACCTGTCCGCTCGGGTCGCTCCACCCGAAATAGTCCCTGCCGAACGCGGCGAGCGCGACGAACAGGGTGATTGCCAGAAATGCCATCACGCCAGACTCCATGGCACCGTGTTCCGCCCCCGCGGCGGCGACTCGGCAACGCCGAGTGTTGCGCATCGGGGTAAATGGGCGATGAAATCTTGAACCTGCGTGGCGTTAGGCCCATAGGGCGCGGCAAATCCCCGGAGGAATTCCCATGAAGCTGCGCATCGTCGTCACCCTCAAGAACGGCGTGCTGGACCCGCAGGGCAAGGCGATCGAGCATGCACTCGGCTCGCTCGGCTTTTCGGGCGTGGGCGAAGTGCGCGTCGGCAAGCTGATCGAGCTCGAGGTCGCCGACGACACCAGCGACGCGGACATCGACGCGATGTGCCAGAAGCTGCTCGCGAACACCGTGATCGAGAATTATCGGGTCGAAAAGGCATGAAGGCCGCCGTCATCGTCTTTCCCGGATCGAACTGCGACCGCGACCTGGCGGTGGCGATCGAGAGCGTGACCGGGTCCAAGCCGGCGATGGTCTGGCATGGCGAGAGCGAGTTGCCCGACGGCCTTGGCCTGATCGCGCTGCCCGGCGGCTTTTCCTATGGCGATTATCTGCGCTGCGGCGCGATCGCGGCGCGCTCGCCGGTGGTGCGCGCGGTGGTCGATGCGGCGAATCGCGGCGTGCCGGTGATCGGCATCTGCAACGGGTTCCAGGTGCTGACCGAAACCGGCCTGCTGCCCGGCGCGCTGATGCGCAATTCCGGCCTCAACTTCGTGTGCCGCGATGTCGCGCTGACGGTTGAGAACAGCCAGTCGATCTTCACCAGCCGGTACGATGCGGGCGAGACGATCTCGATCCCGGTCGCGCACCATGACGGCAATTACTTCGCCGATGCGCAAACGCTCGACCAGCTCGAGGGCGAGGGCCGCGTCGCGTTCCGCTATGCCAGCGACGTCAACGGCAGCGCGCGGCAGATCGCGGGCATCGTCAATGTCGGCGGCAATGTGCTCGGCATGATGCCGCACCCCGAACGCAAGATCGAAGCCGCACATGGCGGCAGCGACGGACGCCGCCTGTTCGAAGGGCTGCTCGAAGCGGTGGCGTGAGGCGGTGAGCGGCGACGCCATCGTTTGCGCGACTTGCCCGGTCGCCGATCGCGCCGTCTGCTCCGCCTTGTCGCCCGACGATCGCGGCGAACTCGCGCGGATCGGGCATCACCGCCGCTATGCGCGCGGCGAGACGATCGTCGCGGCAGGAGATTCGGCCACGGTGTGCGCGACCCTCACGCGCGGTGCGGCGAAGATGTCGACCATCGACCGCGACGGGACCGAGCGGATCGTCGCTTTGGTCCATCCTGCCGGGATGCTCGGCCAGCTGTTTGCGCCGACCGCGACGCTGCACGTCACTGCACTGACCGACAGCGAGGCATGTCTGTTTCCGGCGTCGCATGTCGCCGCGCTCAGCGACGCGCGCCCGGCGCTGGCCCGCCGCCTGCTGGATGAAGTCAGCCGCGAACTGGACGCGAGCCGCGCGCTGATCGACCTGATCTCGAAGCGGCAAGCCAAGGGGCGCGTCGCAGCGCTGATCCTCGCCTTTGCCCGCGCGGCCAGCCCGGCGCCGTGTCACGATGCCGACAGCTTCGACCTGCCGCTGACGCGCGGCGAGATGGCGCAGCTGCTCGGGATCACGATCGAGACGGTCAGCCGCACACTCACCGCGCTGGAGACGGCGAGGCTGATCGCGCGGGAGGGCAGCCATGGTATCGTGATTCGCGACCGCGCCGCGCTGGACACGCTCGCCGCTGGATAAAAGAAAGGCGGGTGAACCGATGGGTCCACCCGCCTGAGGGAGGGTTGGTTGGTCAGACCGTGAAGCGGATCACGGCGACGATCAGGCCCCAGATCATCAACATGGCCGGCATGATCATCACCTGGACGGTCGCGCCGCCTGCACCGAGATGGCCCGATCCGGTCGGCAGCCCCTGTGCCACGAAGTCGGCGAAGCTGGGCGCGCGCCCTTCGCCCGGCGCGACCCGCGCCCACCAGGCAGGGACGACGAAGGCGGCGGCGAGGAAGACGCCGAAGATCACGAAGGGGATCGCCAACCCCTTCTCCCCGAACGCCGCCCACATGATGCCGAGATAGGCGAAGAAGCCCGCGAACACGCCGATATGCAGCGCCGGGTGCAGGTCGAACACATGCGCACCGCGGGTGCGCGGCATCGCGACGGCGTTGGCGAAAACGGTCTGGTGAATGGGCATGTTCATCGTCGGTCTCCTTGTCGGGAGCGACGATGCGCGGGCTAAAGGCGTCCCGCTTTGCGCTTTGTCAAACTAGGCGCAGCCCGATGTCACGGGGTCCGCGATCCGGCGCCGAACAATTGCGTCGTGCGCGCAAGGATCAGGATCGCGGTCGGCCACAGCATCGTGTTCCAGATATCCTGCCAGTTACAGTCGAGGCGCACCCGCCCCCCGTACGCGAGCGTGTCGCGGATATCCCATGCTTCGCCGGCCAGCGTGATCGTCAATGCTACGGCCCAGGGCTTCCAGCTGCGCAGCGGCCAGCGGAAGGTGAGCGCGGCACCAAAGTAGACAAGCAGCCCGATATGGACATGCAAACCGTCACGGGCGAGCCCGGACCAGTCGACCAGCCACCCTTTGGTATGTCTGAAGCCATCGAGCACGCGGTCAGACCCGCGTGCGGAACGGGGTGAAGTCGGTGCCCTCGTCGAACACGTCAACGCCCTCGCGCCGCTTGAGGAACCCGACCACGGCGTAGGTGACGGGGGTCAGCAACACCTCCCAGCTCACCTTCAACACCCATTGCGTCACCAGCACCTTGAGCACCAGATCGTTGGTCCAGCCCACCGCGCCCCAGAAAGCGAGCGGGTAGAAGATCAGGCTGTCCACGCCCTGCCCGACAAAGGTCGAGCCGATCGTGCGCGCCCATAGATGCTTGCCCTTGGTCCAGATCTTCATCTTGGCCAGCACGAAGGAATTGACGAACTCCCCCGCCCAGAAGGCGACGACCGAGGCGAGCACGATGCGCGGTACCTGGCCGAAGATCGCGTCATAAGCGGGCTGGTTGGTCCAGTCCGGCGCAGGGGGCAAGGCGACGACAACCCACGACATGAACGCCATGAACAAAGTCGCGACGAAGCCGGCCCAGATCACGCGGCGCGCGCGGGCATAGCCATAGACCTCGGTCAGCACGTCGCCGATGATGTAGGAGATCGGGAAGAACAGGATGCCCGCGCCGAACGGCCACCACACCTCCCAGAACGGAATCCAGATCTGCGCCACCTTGCCCGCACCGAGCACGTTGGAGAGCAACAGGATCGCAACGAACGCCGCCATCACATAATCATAGTAACGGAAATGCCCGCCCGCGACCTGCGCCGCGTTGATCCGTGCCGGTCCTGCCCCGTCGCTCATCGCATTCCCCTGATTGCCCGCGCGACTATGATCGCGGTTTGCGCGGCAAGCAATCCGCGCTAACGGGGCGATCACGCGCGCCCGTAGTTCAACTGGATAGAGCACGAGCCTTCTAAGCTTGGAGTTGCAGGTTCGAGTCCTGCCGGGCGCGCCAGCCATTCCGCGCAAAGCGGAAGGACCGGGAGGGGGACGCGATGCCGCATTTCGGCGACTATCAGCATGCCATCTATGGCGCGGGGCTTCAGGGCGTACTGCCGACGATCCCGGTCGATTTCGCCACCCTCGAGCAGCGCGCCGAGGCGGCGATGGCGCCGTCGCTGTTGTCCTATGTCCAGGGCGGGTGCGGGGACGAGCAGACGCAGCGGGCCAATGCCGATGCGTTTCGCCATTGGGGCATCGTGCCGCGGATGATGGTCGATTGCTCGGTCCGCGACCTGTCGGTCGACCTGTTCGGAATGAAGCTGCCCTCGCCCTTGTTCATGGCCCCGGTCGGGGTTGCGGGGATGTGCACGCAGGACGGGCATGGCGACATCGCCGCCGCGCGCGCCGCCGCGATGACCGGGGTGCCGCTGACCGTCTCGACGCTCACCAACGATCCGCTGGAGGATGTTGCCGCCGCAATGGGCAACACGCCGGGGATGTTTCAGCTCTATACGCCCAAGGATCCCGAACTCGCCGCCAGTCTGGTCGGCCGGGCCCAGGCGGCGGGGTATAAGGCGATCGTCGTGACGCTCGACACCTGGGTTACCGGCTGGCGGCCGCGCGACCTCAACACCGCCAATTTCCCGCAGCTGCGCGGGCATGTCCTGTCCAACTATTGGTCCGACCCGCGCTTTCAGCAGATGCTGGCCAAGCCCGTGGCGGAGGACCCGCGTGCAGCGGTGATGACCTGGGCCGCGACGTTCGGGCGCGTGCTGACCTGGGCCGACATGCCGTGGCTGCGCTCGCTGACCAAGCTGCCGATCATTCTCAAGGGCATCTGCCACCCCGACGATGCGCGACGCGCGATCGATGAAGGGGCGGACGGCATCTATTGCTCCAACCATGGCGGGCGACAGGCCAATGGCGGGATCGCCGCGATCGACCTGCTGCCCGATGTCGTCGCGGCGGCGGGCGATGTGCCGGTGCTGTTCGATTCAGGGATCCGATCGGGCAGCGACGTCGCCAAGGCGCTGGCGCTGGGCGCGACTGCGGTCGGCGTGGGTCGCCCCTATTGCTACGGCCTTGCGCTCGGCGGGGCAGAGGGCGCGGCGCATGTCCTGCGATCGATCCTGGCCGAGGCCGATCTGCTGATGGCGGTCGATGGATTCCCGAGGATTGCAGCGTTGCGCGAGGCGGGGGCGCGGCGGTTATCCTGACGCCTTCAGGGATCGCTCAAAACCCCGATTGACCAGCGTTGTCTGATAGCGCTACCAATCAACTCGTACACGGTCCGACAGTGGCCGGAACCTTTGAGGAGAGATGCGCATGATCGCCCCATTGGCGCTGGTCGCCCTGCTTGCCGCCGCGCCGCAAGCTGCACCCGCCCGGACCGACAAATTGCCGGTCGGCATCTGCATCAACATCGGCAACACGTTCGAGCCGCCGGCCGAATCTGCCTGGGGTGGCAAACCGCTGGCTGATGACGACATGGCGATCATCGCCAAGGCCGGGTTCAAGACGGTGCGGCTGCCCGTCCGCTGGGACACGCATGCGGGCAAGGGGCCGGACTTCAAGATCGACGAAGCCTATATGAAGCGCGTCCGCAGCGCGGTCGAACAGGCGCGTGCGGCGGGGCTGAACGTCATCCTCAACAGCCATCATTTCGAGGCGATCCACAAGGATCCGCTGGGCAGCGCGCCACAGCTGGCGGCGATGTGGCGGCAGATTGCGGCGCGCTTTGCCGACATGCCGCGCGAGCATGTGTGGTTCGAGGTGGAGAATGAGCCGCACGAGAAGTTCGACAACAAGAACCTGATCGCGGTGATCACCCCGGCGCTGAAGGCGATCCGCGAGACCAACCCCGATCGCCCCGTCATCGTCGGCGGCGAGTTCTGGAGCGGGATCGACAGCCTCGCGACGCTGCCGCTGCCCGAGGACCCGCATATCGTCCCGACCTTTCACTATTACGAGCCGTTCGACTTCACTCATCAGGGCGCGAGCTGGGTCAACCCGGCACCGCCGCTGGGCCGCACCTATGGCACCGCCGAGGATGCGTTGCGCCTGAAGCGCGATGTCGAGAAGATCCGCGCTTATATCGCGCGCACCGGCAAGACGCCGTTCATGGGTGAGACCGGCGCGCACACCACCACCAGCCTCGACCAGCGCGTCGCCTATCACCGCGCGGTCACTGCCGCGTTCGGCCCGATGGACATCGGCATGTGCTCATGGGCGTACAGCAACACCTTCCCATTTTACGACAAGGAGAAGAAGCAATGGCTTCCGGGTCTGCGCGGCGCGATGGGGCTGCCGGAATGAAGCGCGTTCTGATCGCGGCGGCGGCACTCGCCGCCCTGGCCCCCGCCGCCGGTGCGGCACAGGACCAGCCGACGGCCGAGCTGCAGGCGCTCGACGATGCGTTGCCCGGCACGCTGATCAACGATCCGTCACGGATGGACTGGGCCTTTTATGGCGCCGAGCAGAAGACCAAGAATGTGCAGGATCCGTCGATCCCGGGTGGCGGTGCCGCCGTGCGGGTCGAAGTGCCGCGCGCGGGCGCGAACATCTATGACAGCGGCGCGAACGTGCCGATCCGGCGCGGCATCGCGGTCGGGCGCGACGTGACGGTGGCCTTCTATGCCCGCACGGTGAAGTCCGAGGCGCCGGGCGGCAAGGGCAAGATCGGCGTGCGCTTCCAACAGAATGCCGCGCCCTATGCCGGCTTTGGCGACACCGTGCTCGACGTGGGCAGCGAATGGGCGCTGTACGAAGTCACCGCGCGATCGGACAAGGCGCTGCCGATGGGGCAGGCCGTGGTCGGCCTTCAGCTTGCCGGGGCCAAGCAGGTGATCGAGATCGGTCAGGTCATCGTGGTCGACGGCGCGACCAGCATCCGCACGACCAAGCGGGTCGAGACCGCCGCCGCGCCCGATCCGGAGCTGCCGCCGCAGCTCAAGGACAAGGGCAAGATGCTCAACGATCCGGCCAATCGCGACTGGGGCTTTCACGGCGCGGGGCAGACGACCAAGGCGACCGTGACCAATGTCTATGGCCGCGTCGGCACCCTGTTCAGCATCGCGGCGGCCGGGACCGCGCCCTATGTATCGGGTGCCAGCATCACATTGGGCGAGGAGATCAAGGACGGCGACGTGCTGTTGGTCGCAGTGCTCGCGCGGACGCTGTCGGCGGGGACGACCGATGGCCAGGGGCTGTTGTCGGTGCGCATCCAGAAGAACAGCGCGCCCTATGACGGTTTCCTCGACAAGCAAATTCAGGTCGGGCCGAACTGGCGGCTGTACCAGTTCCGCACCCAGGCCGGGATGGACATCGCCAAGGGCGCGGCGCAGCTGGCGATCCACACCGGCGGCGCGCAGCAGGAGATCGAGGTCGGGCCCGTCTATGTCATTCGCGAAGAAGCGGTGCTGACATCGTCGAGCAACTGACCCTTATTGCCGGGGCTGCGCGCGCGGCGGTTGCCCCGGCGCTGGGCGGTGCGTTGACGCTATGGACTGTCGATGGCGCGCCGATGCTGCGCGCGGCATCGGCGGAGGCCATCGCGGCGCGCGATCCGCTCGGCATGGCGAGCTTTCCGCTGGTGCCCTTTTCCAACCGCATCGCCGATGCGCGGTTCGACTGGGCGGGAGACACCCATGCGATCGCGCCGAACTTTGCGCCCGAGCCGCATGCGATCCATGGCATCGGCTGGACGTCGGTATGGGAGGTCCGCGAGGCGCGCGACGATCGCGTCGTCCTGACGCTCGACCATGCGGGCGATGCGCGCTGGCCGTTTGCCTTTGCCGCAGAGCAGATTGTTGCGCTGACCCCCGACACGCTGACCGTCACCCTCACCGCGCGCAATCTCGAGGCGTTCGACGCGCCGCTGGCGTGCGGGCATCACCCCTATTTTCCGGCAGCGGGCGCGCGGCTGCGCTTTGCGGCGGAGCGGCGCTGGCCGCCCGATGCGCGGATGCTGCCCGGCGATCCGGTCGAGATTGCCGACCGACAGGTCGATTTCGCGGTAGCCGAGCGCACGCTCGACTGCGCCTTTTCCGGATGGGACGGGGTTGCGACGATTGCCTGGCCGGCGCGCGCGCTGCGGATCGAGTCCGAGGTCGATCATGCGGTGGTCTATACCCCCGGCGGCGCCCCGCATTTCTGTTTCGAACCGGTCGCGC
Source organism: uncultured Alphaproteobacteria bacterium (assembly GCA_942493255.1). Classification (GTDB taxonomy): domain Bacteria; phylum Pseudomonadota; class Alphaproteobacteria; order Sphingomonadales; family Sphingomonadaceae; genus Sphingomonas. The sequence continues at coordinate 3,673,823 of OW818683.1, forward strand.
ACCTGCCCAACGCGCTCAGCGTCACGGTTGCGCCCGGTGCGAGCCATCGCGCGACGATGCGCCTGATCGCGCAACCTGCTAGCGTGCGCGCATGATCGCTCCGCCCGTCGCCAGCATCGTCATCATCGGCGGCGGTACCGCCGGATGGATGACTGCCGCCGCCGCCGCGCGCTTCCTGAACGACGGGCGCCGGACGATCACATTGGTCGAATCCGACGCAATCGGCACGGTCGGCGTGGGTGAGGCGACGATCCCGCCGATCCGCGAGTTCAACCACCAGCTGGGCATCGACGAACGCGACTTTGTTCGCGAGACCGGTGCGACGATCAAGCTCGGCATCGAGTTCGTGAACTGGGGGCGCAAGGGCGACCGCTACCTGCACCCGTTCGGCGATCTGGGGCATGATTTTCAGGGCGTCGCGTTCCACCAATATTGGCTCAAGCACCGGATCGGCAGCCTTGAGGACTATTGGATGGCGGCGCAGGCGGCGCGGCGTGACCGCTTTGCTCACCCCGCCGCCGATCCGCGCACACCGCTGGGTGGGCTTGCATATGCCTATCATTTCGACGCCGGGCTCTACGCCGCATTCCTGCGCCGCCGAGCCGAAGCGGGAGGCGTGAAGCGCGTCGAGGGGAAGATCGCGTCGGTCGAGCGCGGCGGTACGACGGGCCATGTCGCCGCAGTCATGCTGGACGATGGCCGCCGCGTCGCGGGCGATTTCTTCATCGACTGTTCGGGGTTTCGCAGCCTGTTGCTCGGCGATGCGCTGGGGGTCGGCTATCGCGACTGGTCGCACTGGCTGCCGTGCGACCGCGCGATGGCGGTGCCATGCGAGCGCGCCGATCCGCTGACCCCGCTCACCCGCTCCACCGCGCATGAGTTTGGCTGGCAATGGCGCATCCCGCTGCAGCACCGCACCGGCAACGGCATCGTCTATGCGAGCGCGTTCGGCAGCGACGAAGCCGCGCGTGAGACGCTGCTGGCGAACCTCGACGCGCCCGCGACCGCCGAGCCGCGCGCTTTGTCCTTCACCGCCGGGGTGCGGAAGAAGCAATGGCAGGGCAATGTCGTCGCGCTAGGCCTGTCCGCCGGGTTCATCGAACCGCTCGAATCGACCAGCATCCACCTGATCCAGACCGGCATTTCAAAGCTGATGTGGCTGTTTCCGGACAGCGGCATGGGGTCGGCTGGGCGCGACGAGTATAACCGGCTGATGCACGAAGCCTATGAATATGTCCGCGATTTCATCGTGCTGCATTACAAGGCAACTGAGCGGCGCGACACCGCGCTATGGCGGCATGTCGGCGAGATGACGGTACCCGACAGCCTCGCCGCCAAGCTGGAGCTGTGGCGCGAGCGCGGGCGCATCCGCCGCTATGACCATGACCTGTTCGGCGTGCCGAGCTGGGTCGCGGTGCTGATCGGCCAGGGAATCATGCCCGAGGGGCACGACCCGCTGGTCGATTCGATGGACGATGCGCGGGTGACTGCGGCGATGCGGCATATCGCCGCGACCTATGCCGAAGTGGCCGGGAAGCTCCCCGGCCATGCCGATCAGATCGCGGCGATGCTGCGTTAGGCCAAACCTTCGTCACCCCGGGCTCGACCCGGGGCCCAGCTGCCTTGACCACGCGAAGAAGCTGGGCCCCGGCTCAGGGCCGGGGTGACGGATAGAGATGACTAGGGGCAGGCGACGACCTGATCCGCAGCCGTCCCCAGCGCGACGCGCGACAGGCTGTAGGTGACCGCGCCTTCGCTGCGCAGCACGAACGGTGCCTCGACCCGGCCCAAATTCGCGCCACCCTTGGCAAAGCACTTGAGCGGGACGCCATAGCTGACCCACGCGCCGAGCTTGGCGCCCTCGACCGCAGCTGCCCGCACGGCGGCATTGCCGATGCGGAAATGCAGCGGGCCGGCGGGTTTGGCGTCGATGCGCATCGTCGCGACGAGCATGACATCGCCATTGGTTTCGCGCGTCAGGTCGAGCGGCGCCTGGGTCGCGACTGCGACATCGGCGGTGCCAGAGGCGATGGCGAAGCGGCGCGCGCCTTCCTGCACGACATGGTCGACCGCAGTCACGCGCACCCGCCCGCTAGCCGCCACGGCAGGGACGGTGGTGATCCGCGTCGAATCCGCCGGATCGCCATAAACCAGCAACGACCACGACGCTGGCGGAACGCCGCCCGCGAAATAGACATGGCCGGCATCCTCGTCCGCGACCCCGCTATCCTCCGACAGCGGCTTCCACGCAGCCGGGCCACCAGCAAGCGTCAGGCCATAGCCGAAGGGAAACAGCGTCGGGCCATCGGCACGCGCGGTGGCAGGCCAGGCGGCGGGCAGCTTGCCGGTGAAGTCGTACGGTGCACGGCGGTCGCGGCGCTGGACCAGCAGGTCGGCGATCCCCGCCCCTTCCGAACCCGGCAGCCATGCGACGACGAACGCGTCGGCGGCGTTGAGTTCGGGGTTCATGAACAGCGGGCGGCCAGTGACCATCACCGCGACCACAGGGATCCCCTGCGCCTTGAGCGCCTTCATCGTCTCATAGGGCTTGCGCAGTTCGGGGCGCAGCTGGAGCGTCTTGAGGTCGCCCTGGAACTCGGCATAGGGCGTCTCGCCGAACACGACGATCGCGACGTCGGGCTTCTTGGCGAACTTGCCGTCCGCGACCAGCTCGGCGCTGCCGCCAGTCGCCGTCACCGCGCTTTCGAGGCCCTTCCAGATCGAGGTTGCGCCGGGGAACTGATCGTTCTTCACCCCCGTGCCCTGCCAGGTCAGCGTCCAGCCGCCCGCCTGACGGCCGATATCGTCCGCCGCATCGCCCGCGACCAGCACATGCGCGCCGGCCTTGACCGGCAGCAGCGAGCCGTTGTTCTTGAGCAGCACCAGCGACTTGCGCACCGCGTCGCGCGCGACCGCGCGGTGATCGGCATGGCCGAGCAGCGACCAGTCGCCGGCATATTTGCGCGTCGATGGCTTGCCCGCCTCGAACAGCCCGAGCCGCATCTTGACCCGCAGGATGCGCGCGACGGCGTCGTCGAGCCGCGCCATCGGTACTTCGCCCGACTTCACCTGCGCCACCAGCGAATGCCACAGCGGCTTCCAGCTATCGGGCGCCATATACATGTCGAGCCCGGCATTGACCGATTTGGGGCAGGACGCATTGGTGCAGCCTTCGACCTGCCCATGCGCGTTCCAGTCGGACACGAGGAAGCCGCCGAAATTCATGCGCTTCTTCAGCACATCGGTCAGCAGCCCCTTGTGCCCGGTCATCTTGGTGCCGTTCCAGCTGGAGAAGCTGACCATCACCGTCGCCACGCCCTGCTCGATCGCGGGGATATAGGGGGCGCCGTGGATGTCGCGCAGCTCGGTCTCACTGATCCGCGCATCGCCCTGATCGCGCCCCTCATGCGTCCCGCCATCGGCGAGGAAATGCTTGGTCGAGGCGAGGACATAGGGCCCGGCGAGCAGGTTGGTACCGCTGCCCGGCCCCTGCAGCCCGCGCACCATCCGCTCGACATAGGATGCGACCAGCTTGGGATCGGACGAATAGCCTTCATAAGCGCGACCCCAGCGGAAATCGCGCGGGACGGTGACGGTGGGGGCGAAGGTCCATTCCTGACCGGTGGCGCGAATCTCCAGCGCGGTGGCTTGCGCAATCTTTTCGATCAGGTCGGGATCGCGCATCGCGCCGAGGCCGATATTGTGCGGGAACAGCGTCGCGCCGATGATGTTGCTGTGGCCATGGACCGCATCAGTGCCCCAGATGATCGGCACGCCGACGCGCCCGCCGCTCTTGTCGACCGACGCTTCGTAGAATTCATCGGCGAGTTGCAGCCACTTCGGCGCCAGCGCGAAATCGTCGCCATAGGGGCCGCTGCTGCCGCCGTTGAGGACCGAGCCGAGGTGGTAGGTGCGCACGTCCGCAGGGGTGACGCTGGCGATGTCGGCCTGGACGATCTGGCCGACCTTCTCCTCGACCGACATCTTGGCGACCAGCGCCGCGATCTTCGCTTCGACAGCGTTGTCCGTCTGCTGCGGCCAGGTTGGGCTCGGCCAGATCTCGGGATTGACCGGGCTTTCCTGCGCCGCGAGCGGGGCAGCCAGGGCGGCGCCGAGCGCCAGAAGCATCAATCGTTTCATCTAGTCCTCTCCAGGATGCGGATCAGTTGGTCTTGAGGTACGGCGCGGGCGCTGGGATCGACGCGGTCGGGACGGACCCCGCGCGCGAACCACCAGCCAATCCACTCGCCGGGCGTGACGGGGTCCCAGTCGCGATAGGGCATGCGCCCGCGCGCCGCAAAGCCGCGACGCAGGGTCGCGAGATCGTCGGTCGGCGTGCCGCTCCAGCGCTCGGTAGACCAGTCGATCATCCGCTGATGCGCGATGGCGGTGCGGCGGTTAACCTCCGCCGCCTCGCGCGCGCTCGGCTCGGCATGTGGCATGAACTCGATCGCGCGCAGGATATCGGCATGTGCCGCGGACAAAGCGTGGCCGTCGAAGCTCTCGGCGACCAGCGCCGCCTCGCCCAGCGCGATCCGCCGACCGGAACGAGGAGCCGGGTGGCGGCCCGGCGGCAGGCCCCCTCCCCGCGCGAGTTTCCAGCCCCAGGGCGGCGTGCACCATTCGACCGTATCGCCGGTCGTCGCGATCGTCTCGCCTTCGGCACCGCCGGGCGCGATCGGCTCGGCACCAATGCTCGGCAGATGTGCCGATGCGTCGATCCACTCCTGACCCGGCGCGGTGCAATCGAGCAGCAGGGCGCCGTCCTCTGCCTCGCCCCTCTCAATCCCTAGTGCAGCCGCCATTTCCGCAAGCAGCGCGCGATAGGCGGGCATGTCGAAGCGCACGCCGAACGGCTCCGCCCCCGGCGCGGTCAGCATCGCCCACTCCGGCGTCGCTTCGGGCCGCTCGGCCAGGCTGCGCAACCATAGCTGGTGCAGCGCGACGCCCTCGACATGCGGGATCGCACCCGGCGCGCCGAGCCGCTCGCCGTCGAGCATGGTCCGATAGATCGCGACCGCGCCGGTGCGGCGGATGAACAGGCTCTGGTCGAGCCCGATCGCGCGATGGAAGGCGTCGATCGCCAGCGTCGCCGCGCCGATGCGATCGAGCAGCGAGTGGGGATCGGTGGGGCGATCCACCAGCGTGATGCGCGCCGCCGGGAGCGCACGGCGAAAAGCGATGGCGGCGGACAGCGCGACCACGCCGCTGCCCAGCACCGCGACGCTGGCGGGGCCGCTCATGCCGCCCCCCATGCGCCAAGCGCGCGCAAGGCAGCCTCATGGTCGGGCATCGCATCGACCCGCTCACGGATCGTGCGCGCCATATCGTCGAGCGCGCGGGTGAGCGCGGCGGGTGAGGGATTGTCCGCGCGCGGATCGTGCCGCGCGGGGATCATCCCCTGCCCCAGATAGACCGCGACCCAGCTCGGTTCGAGGAACAGCCCCTCGCCATATTGCTCGATCCGGCCCGCCTCACGCCACAGCTCCAGCTTGCCGGCCAGACTGTCGGGCAGATCCATCGTGCGGACATGGTTCCAGAAGTCGGAATCGTCCCGCATCGTTGCGTGGTAATGGAGGATCAGGAAATCGCGGACGCGGTCATATTCATAATCGACCGTCGCGTTGAACGCGGCGCGGTCGGCGGGGTCGATCGCGCGCTCCGGGAACAGCTCGATCAGCCGCATCACCGCCATTTGCGCGAGATGGATGCTGGTCGATTCGAGCGGTTCGAGAAAGCCGCTGGCCAAGCCGATGCTCACGACATTGCCGACCCAGCTTTCGCGCCGCCGTCCGGCGCGGAAGCGCAGGATGCGGGGGTCGGCGAGCGGCGTCCCCTCCACCGCGCCCAAGATCGCGTCGCACGCCGCATCTTCCGACAGGAAGCTGCTGGAGAACACATAGCCATTGCCGACACGATGCTGCAGCGGGATGCGCCAGCGCCAGCCGGCCGTCATCGCGGTCGCGCGCGTGTACGGCTCGATCGGCCCGTCAACCCGCGTAGCGGGCAGCGCGGCGGCGCGATCGCAGGGCAGCCAGTGCGACCAGTCCTCCCACGCCGCATCCATCGCCCCGCCGATCAGCAACGCGCGGAAGCCCGAGCAGTCGATGAACAGGTCGCCCGCAACGCGCTCGCCGCTCTCCAGCACAAGTTCGGTGACGTCCCCGTTCTCACCGTCGCGCTCGACTCCGGTGATGCGTCCCTCGGTCCGGGTCACGCCGCGTGGCTCGGAATAGCCGCGCAGCATCGGCGCCAGCTTGGTCGCATCGAACTGGTACGCCCAGCCATAGCTGGTCGACAGGAAGTCGCCGTCAGCCGGCGGGAGCGCAAAGCGATTAGCGCGCGCCGCCACGATCGGGAGCGAATAGTCCTCAAGGCTCCGCCGCGAGCCTTCGTCCCGCGCACGCAGCCAATAATGGTGGAAGCCGACCCCGGCGAGGTCGACGCCATAAGCGCCGAACGGGTGGACATAGCGGTCGCCCAGCCTGCCGAAGTCGCGGAAATCGATGCCGAGTTTGTAGGTCGCGTTGGTCGCGCGCATCATCTCGGCCTCGTCGATGCCGAGGCGCTGGAGAAAGGCGCGCAAGTGCGGGAGGGTCGCCTCCCCCACCCCGACGATCCCGATTTCTTCGGATTCGATCAGGCGCACATCGGCCACGCCGGGCAGGAAGCGCGCAAGGGCGGATGCGGCCATCCACCCCGCGGTTCCGCCCCCGACGATGACGACGCGCACCGGATCGCTCACGGCGCGCTCGCCGCGTGCGGGCCAACGACCAGCCCCATGAACAGCCCGGCATGGATGGTCGCGAGCCGCGACGCGTCCACGTCCTTGGCGATGCTGCGCCAGCTAGTCTCGCCAACCGGACGCCATTGCGCCTGCGCGATGCCATTATCGAAGCTGAGCTTGAGCTCGACTTGAGTTGCACCACCACGCGGGACCGAAGCGATCACCACGCCATTCTCGGCCTCATCCTTTGAAATCCGCCGACGCACGACGAGCTTGTCGCCTTCGAGCCCCGCGAACATCAAGTGGTTCTCGTTCGCTACCGCGAGCAGACCCGCGCGCTCCGACGCGTTCTTGGGATCGAACGTCACACGTGTCGTCCAACTCGCTTTCGCGTGGCGCATGCGCTTGCCGATATAACTGGGCTGGGCGAGCGCGCCTGCTGCAACCGGGCGCGCGTCGAGCGTCAGCGCGCCATCGGCGATCCGCCACCATGGCGCCCCCTTGGGCGAGCGCAGCATCAGCCAGTCCTGTGCAAGCTTCGGCGCATCGAACTCCTCGCGCCAGTCGCGCGCTTCGCCGGGAGAGGCGGGCAGCTTGGGCCGCGCCACGCTGGCGGGCATCGGCGTGCGCGGCGGCAGGATCGAGGGCCAGCCGTCCTTCCATGTCACCGGCAGCAGGAAAGTCTCGCGGCCCAACAGCGTTTCCTGTCCCCGGAACGGGCGGGTCGCTAGGAACACCGCCCACCAGCTGCCATCGTCCAGCTTCACCATATCGGCATGGCCGGTCGCCTGTACCGGGTTCGGGCGATCCTCGGGCAGGTCGCGCTGGGTCATGATCGGGTTGACCGGGCCGGGCGTGTACGGTCCGATCAGGCTGCGCGACCGATAGATCGTCTGGGCGTGCTGATCCGCCGTGCCGCCCTCGGCCGCCGAGAGATAATAATAGCCATCGACCTTGTAGATATGCGGCCCCTCGGCCCAGATCGGCTTGGTCGCGGGATCGACGCCCTTGTCGACCAACAGGTGCCGCGGCCCCTTCATCTTGTAGGTGGCGAGGTCGACTTCCTGCATCCATAATGCGCGATGGCCGTCATATTCGGGTTTGCCCGGAGGAGCGTCGTTATTGATGATCCATGCCCGGCCATCCTCGAAATAGAGCGAGGGGTCGATTCCGCCGAAATCGAGCCAGTGCGGCCCGCTCCACGGCCCTGCCGGATCCTTGGCTGTCAGCACGAAATTGTCGCGGCACCCGACACAGGTGTTGAGGATGTAATAGGTGCCGTCATGATATTCGATCGTCGGCGCGAATACGCCGCGATCCAGCGCCAGCCCACTGAAATCGAGCATGTCCGGGCGGTCGATCGCGTTGCCGATCTGGCGCCAGTTCACCAGGTCGCGGCTTTGATAGACCGGGATGCCGGGGAACCAGGCAAAGGTCGAGGTGACGAGGTAGAAATCCTGCCCCACCTTCACGATCGACGGGTCGGGACGAAAGCCCGGCAGCACCGGATTTGCGAACTGCCCAGCGGGAAGCTCGCGCACCTCTGACTCCGCTGCATATGCCACGAAATCGAATCGCGCCGCGCTCTGCTGCGCAACAGCGGGCGCAGCAAGTGACAGCGCCAGCAATGCGGCCAAACCCTTCATCTCGCTCCTCTCCTCCTTGTCTGCACGGGTTTCCCCGCGCCTGCACCGACGTTTTTTCCGCACGATGCTTGACACCTCCATAGGAGCATGATGTTAGCGCTATCAAGAGCAATGATGTCGGAGGGGTACAAGCGATGACGGTCTCGCTGGCTGGGATATTGCCGGACGATTGGCGGTCTGGCCGGTTCCTCGGGCGCATCGATCTGGGTGACGGTCCGGTGCCGGTCCTGATCGCCGAGGGCGCGCTGTTCGACCTCACTCCGCATGCGGCGACCGTCGCCGGAACGATCGACCGTGGCCTGACGACTCCCGAGTTCGGACGCCGCATCGCCGACCTCGATGCCGCCGATCCGCATCTGCCCGATGGCGCGGCGTTGCTCGCCCCGATCGATCTGCAGTGCATCAAGGCAGCCGGAGTCACCTTCGCCGTTTCGGCGATCGAGCGCGTGATCGAGGAGCGCGCACGCGGTGATGCGAGCCAGGCGGCGGCGATCCGCGGGCGGCTGGAGGAGCGGATTGGCGGTGGTATCCGCTCGGTCGTACCGGGTTCGGATGATGCGGCGGCGCTCAAGGCTGCGCTGATCGAAGATGGCATGTGGTCGCAGTATCTGGAGGTCGCGATCGGCCCGGATGCGGAGATTTTCACCAAATCGCCAGTGCTGTCGGCGGTCGGCCATGACGCGCCGATCGGCGTGCGATCGGATTCGAGCTGGAACAATCCCGAGCCCGAAATCGTGCTGGCAATGTCCAGCCGCGGCGAAGCGGTCGGCGCGATGCTGGGCAACGATGTCAATCTGCGCGATTTCGAAGGGCGCTCGGCGCTGCTGCTGGGCAAGGCCAAGGACAATACCGCGTCCTGCGCGCTCGGTCCGTTCATCCGCCTGTTCGACGACGGCTTCACCATCGACGATGTGCGCAGCGCCGATGTCGCGCTGACGATCGAGGGCACTGACGGCTTCCGCCTTGAGGGCGCGAGCCGGATGAGCGAGATCAGCCGCGACCCGCTCGACATCGCCGCGCAGGCGATGAGCGAGCATCATTATCCGGACGGTTTTGTCCTGTTCCTCGGCACCCTGTTTGCGCCGACCCAGGATCGCGATGTGCCGGGTGGCGGTTTCACGCACAAAGTGGGTGATCGTGTGACGATCTCGTCGACCCGGTTGGGAACACTCGCAAATACGGTGACGACGTCGAAAAATGCCCCCATATGGCAAATTGGAATCGGCGTTCTTGTTCGTGACCTGGTGCGTCGCGGACTCGCTGACCGGATCTGAACTCTGACTATCAGGACATGCACATCATGAAGCTGACCCACCTGATCAATGGCGAGCGCGTCGCGGTCGACGCGCCGCTGGAAAGTCGCAACCCGTCGAACACCGATGAGGTCGTCGCGACCTTTGCTGCAGGCGATGCTGCGGTGGTCGATCAGGCGGTACAGGCCGCCCGCGCCGCGCAGCCGGGCTGGGCGGCGGCCTCGCCTGAGGTACGCGCAGACCTGCTCGACAAGGTCGGCGCGATGATCATGGCGCGCGCCGCTGAACTCGGCGAACTGCTCGCACGCGAAGAAGGCAAGACCCGCGCCGAGGGCATGGGCGAGGTGATGCGCGCCGCGCGCATCTTCCGCTATTTCGGCGGCGAAGCGCTGCGCCGCCATGGGTTGACGCTCGAATCGACCCGGCCCGGCCTTGATGTTGCGACCTATCGCGAAGCGGTGGGCGTGGTCGGCCTGATCACGCCGTGGAACTTCCCGATCGCGATTCCGGCATGGAAGGCGGCGCCCGCGCTCGCCTTTGGCAACACCGTGGTGATGAAGCCCGCCAATGTGACCCCGGCGATGGCCAGCGCGCTCGCCGACATCATCCAGGAATGCGGCGCGCCTGCTGGCGTGTTCAACCTCGTGCTCGGTCAGGGCGGCGTCGGACAGGCAATCGTCGATCACCCGCATGTCGATGCGATCAGCTTCACCGGGTCGCAGGGCGTCGGCGCGAAGGTCGGCATGGCGGCGATGACGCGGCAGGCGCGGGTACAGCTGGAGATGGGCGGCAAGAACCCGCTCGTCGTGCTGGCCGACGCGGATCTCGACAAGGCGGTGGCGATCGCGCTGGACGGCGGATTCTTCCAGACCGGACAGCGCTGCACCGCGTCGAGCCGGGTGATCGTCGAGGATGCGATCCACGACCGCTTCGTCGCCGCGCTCGCCGAACGCGCCAAGGCGCTCAAGGTCGGCCCGGCCCTTGCAGCCGACACCCAGGTCGGCCCGGCATCGAGCGAGAGCCAGTTCGAGCAGAATCTCCGCTATGTTCGCAAGGCGATCGAGGAAGGCGGCCGCGTCGCCAGCGGCGGGCCCGACCCGCTCACGCTCGACACGCCGGGCTATTTCATGGCCCCGACGCTGATCGCCGACACCGATCCCGACATGACGATCAACCGCGAGGAAGTGTTCGGACCGGTCGTCTCGACCGTCCGCGCGAAGGATTACGAGCACGCGCTCGACATCGCCAATCAGGGCGAATTCGGCCTGTCGTCGGGCATCGTCACCACCAGCCACAAATATGCGCGCGATTTCCGCAAGCGCATCCGCGCCGGCATGGTGATGGTCAACCTGCCCACTGCGGGCGTCGATTACCACGTGCCGTTCGGCGGCACGCGCAAGTCCAGTTACGGCGCCCGCGAACAGGGCTTTGCCGCGGTTGAATTCTACACGACCGTCAAAACGGTCTATTCGGGGGATTGAGGTTGTTGCAGAAATCCACCGAGTCGGCCGCGCTGCGCGCCATCTATCCCAGCCTGCGTGACCGCCATGTGCTGGTCACCGGCGGCGCGTCGGGAATCGGCGAGGGGCTGGTCGAGGCATTCGTGGCGCAGGGCGCGCGGGTCAGCTTCGTCGATGTCCAGACCGAGGCGGGCGAGGCGTTGATCGCACGCCTGACCCCGGGCGCGAGCCATGTGCCGCAGTTTACGCATTGCGACCTGACCGATGTGTCGGCGCTGCAGCAGTGCCTCGCCAACATCCTTGCCGAGCAGGGGCCGGTCGACATCCTGCTCAACAATGCCGCAAGCGACGACCGCCACGGGATCGAGGAGGTGACGCCGGCCTATTGGGACGATCGAATGGCGGTCAATCTGCGTCATTTGTTCTTCGCGGCGCAGGCGGTGGTGCCGGGGATGAAAGAGGCCGGGCACGGCGTCATCATCAATTTCGGGTCGATCAGCTGGCATCTCGGCCTGCCCGACCTGACCCTGTACCAGACCGCCAAGGCAGCGATCGAAGGGCTGACCCGCAGCCTTGCGCGGGAGCTTGGCCCGCACGGCATCCGCGCCTGCACCATCGTCCCCGGCAATGTTCAGACGCCGCGGCAGGAGAAATGGTATACGCCTGAGGGTGAGGCCGAGATCGTTGCCGCGCAGGCGCTGAACGGTCGCATCCAGCCCGCCGATATCGCCGCGATGGCGACCTTCCTCGCCTCTGACGATGCCCGTATGTGCACTGCGCATAATTACTGGGTGGATGCCGGATGGCGGTAACCGAAACACGGGTAGCCGCGCGTGTCGGCGCGATGCTGGGCGAAGGTCCGGTGTGGGACGCGGCGCGCAGCTGCCTGTGGTTCGTCGATATCAAGGGCAAGAAGCTCCACCGCTTCGACCCCGCCACCGCCGCGCTGACCAGCGCCGATGCGCCCGGCGAGATCGGCTGGGCGCTGCCCGCCGACAATGGGAAGCTCTTGTGCGGGCTCCAGAGCGGGCTGCACTGGTTCGATCCCGACACACACGCCTTCACCTTCTGGCGCGTGGCCGAGCCGTCGCTCCCCGGCAACCGCCTCAACGACGCGTGTACCGATGCGCAGGGTCGCGTGTGGTTCGGGTCGATGGATAACAGCGAATCCGCCGCCACCGGCTGGTTCTACCGGCTCGATGCCGGACAGATCGACCGGGTCGGGCCGGGGCCGGTGAGCATCACCAACGGCCCGGCGGTGTCCCCGGCGGGCGACCGCATCTATTTCACCGACACGATCGGGCGGCGCATCTGGGTCGCGCCGCTGCATGACGACGGATCGCTGGGCGGCGCCCAGCCCTATCTGACGTTCACCGGCGATGAGGGCTATCCCGACGGGTCGATCACCGATGCCGAGGGCAATGTCTGGGTCGGTTTTTTCGCCGGGCACGGCGCGCGCCGCTTCGATCCGAGCGGGCGCGAGATCGAATTCGTGCGCATGCCGGTGGCCAATGTCACCAAGCTGGCGTTCGGCGGCGATGGGCTAACCACGCTCTACGCCACCACTGCCGCCAAGGGCCTGAGCGCCGAGGAACGCGCCGCCCAACCGCATGCTGGCGATCTGTTCGCGTTCGACGCGCGCGTCCCGGGCCACAAACTCGCCCGGGCGCACGTCGCGTGAGGGGCGCGGCAGCGCTGCTCGCCGCCACGGCACTTGCTCCCCTGCCCGCCGCCGCGCAGCTCGCCTTCGCCCCCGCCATCGGCGATCACGGCGTGCTTCAGCGCGACAAGCCAATCGTGATTGAGGGCGACGCCCCTCCCGGCCTGTCCCTGACCGTCACGCTCGGCGACACGATCGCGCAGGCCAAGGCCGACAAGGACGGCCAGTGGCGTGCGACCTTCCCGGCGATGAAGGCGGGCGGCCCCTATCGCCTGCATGCCGCGACCGGAGATGCCGCGATCGAGGCGAAGGGCGTGATGGTCGGCGACGTCTGGCTGTGTTCGGGCCAGTCGAACATGGAATTTCCGGTGCGCCGCGCGCTCGATTTCGACAATCAGATGAACAGCGCCGCCGATCCGATGCTGCGGCTGCTGACCGTGCCCAAGGCGACCTCAACGCGGCCGCAGCGCAAGTTTGCCGAGCCGGCCAGCTGGCAGGCTTCGACGCGCGAGACCGCGCCTGAATTTTCCGCTGCCTGCTGGTATATGGCGCGCGAACTGCGCAAGGCCGAGCCGGGCGTCGCGATCGGCCTGATCGACGCGACCTGGGGCGGCACCGCGATCCGCGCCTGGCTAGATCCGGTCGCGACGCGCAGCATCTATGGTGCGCAGGACGCGGCGCTGCTGGAAACCTATGACCGCGACCCGCTTTCCGCGAACACCGCATTTGCGCCGCGCTGGATCGACTGGTGGCGGACACAGGACACGGTCGAACCGTGGCGCACGCCCGATGCGGTCCAGTGGTCGCCAGTCGGCGTCGGGCCTTGGGACAGCCTGCGTGAGGCACCGCTTCAGGGGTTTACCGGCTGGGTGTGGTTCCGCCGCACCGTCACGCTGACGGCGGAGCAGGCGCGCGGCGGGGCGACGGTTTCGCTGGGCATTCTCGACGATGGCGATCAGGCGTTCGTCAATGGCAAGCCGGTCGGCAACAGCTTCGGCTGGTCCAACCCGCGCGACTACGCGGTGCCGGGGAATTACTGGAAGGCGGGCACGAACGAGGTGCTCGTCGCCGTGTGGAACAGCTATGGAACCGGCGGCTTCATGGGCCCGGCCGAGCGCCTGAAGCTCACCCTCTCCGACGGGTCGAGCGTCCCGCTGGGCGACCAGTGGCGCTACTGGATTTCTGCGGCCAAGGGCGCGCCGCCGCGGCCGCCATGGGACACGATTGCGGGCCTGGGCCTGATCGGCAATGCGATGGTTGCGCCGTTGGGCGGGATCGGGCTGCGCGGTGTCGCCTGGTATCAGGGTGAGAGCGATTCCGGGCAGACCGGCTATGACGTGCGCCTGCGCGGCCTGATCGATGGCTATCGCCGCCAGTCGGGCGATCCGGCGCTGCCGGTGCTGGTGGTGGGCCTCGCAGGTTACGGCGACCCCGGCGCGGCCCCGGTCGAGAGCGGCTGGGGCAAGCTGCGCGATGAGCAGCGGCGCGCGGTCGCGGTGACGCCGGGGACGGCGCTGGTCTCCGCGATCGACATCGGTTCGCGCACCGACATCCATCCCGGCGACAAGAACGAACTGGGCAAGCGCCTCGCCCGCGCGGCACTGGGCAAGCCGGGGCCGCAGGCGGTGGCGGCGCGGCGCGATGGCGGCGATGTCGTCGTGTCGTTCAGCGGCGTCGAAGGGGCGCTGGTGGGCTGGAGCGGCGCGCCGATCGGGTTCGAGCTCTGCGCGCAGACCTGCCGCTTTGCTGCGGCGCGGGTCGAGGGCGGCAGCGTCCGGGTGCTGGGTGATGGTCAGGCGGTGACGCGAGTGCGCTATGCCTGGGCCGATACGCCGGTGGTCAATCTGTACGACGCGGCGAACATGACGCCGACCTCGTTCGAGTTGGTGGTGGATTGATCAATTCCTCCCCCAGCTTGCTGGGGGAGGTGGCAGCGCGCAGCGCTGACGGAGGGGCCGCCCCGTAGAGGGCGGAATTTTGTCAAGCTGGTTTCGGCCGTCTGCGCGGCCGCCCCTCCACCACCGCCTGCGGCGGCGGTCCCCCTCCCCTGCTACGCAGGGGAGGAATTGAAGCCATCAATGATTATGCCGCGGAAGCGTCTTCGACGTCTGGCGATAATCCAGTGCGAACTCCAGCACCGCGCCTTCGGCCAGTTGCCCGGTCTTTTCGCGCGCCAGCTGTTCCCACGGCGTGTTGCTCGCCGGAACCTCCGGCAGGCCATCGCCCTTGCGCCGTTCGATCTCAGCTGCATCGACAAGCATGTCGCAGCGGCGGGTGGTGAGGTCGATCCGGATCGTATCGCCCGTGCGCAGCCACGCCAGCCCACCGCCCGCCGCGCTTTCGGGCGAGGCGTTGAGGATCGACGGGCTGTCGGACGTGCCAGACTGACGACCATCGCCGAGCGTTGGCAACCAGTTCACGCCAGCGCGGATCAGCGCGTCGGGCGGCTGCATATTGACGACTTCCGCCGAACCCGGCCAGCCGAGCACACCCGCCGAGCGCATCACGAGGATGCAATCGGCGTCGATGTTCAGATCGGGATCGTTGATGCGGTAGTGATAATCGTCCGAGCCGTCGAACACGATCGCCCGCGCCTCGAACACATTCTCCGCATCCGGCCGCGAGAGATAACGGCGGCGGAATTCGGGCGAGATGACCGAGGTCTTCATGATCGCGAAATCGAACAGATTGCCGCTCAGCACCAGGAAACCGGCATTCTCTTGAAGCGGATCGGCGAAGGGCCGGATCACTTCGCGGTCGTTGCTTTCGGCGCCGGCAAGATTCTCCGCGATCGTCCGGCCGGTGACGGTCAGGCAGTCGCCGTGCAGCTTCCCCGCCTGAAGCAATTCCCACATCGCCGCAGGCACGCCGCCCGCGCGGTGGAAGCGCTCGCCGAGATACTTGCCCGCCGGCTGCATGTTGACCAGCAAAGGCAAATGATAGCCGTGATCGTACCAGACCTCGGGCTCCAGCTCGAGGCCGGCATGGCGCGCCATCGCGACGATGTGCGGCTGGGCGTTGGACGATCCGCCGCACACGGTGACGGTGGCGATGGCGTTGAGGAACGCTTCGCGCGTCAGGATCTGCGAAGGGCGCAGGTCGGCGCGCACCATTTCGACGATGCGCTGGCCGGTGCGGTAGGCGATCTGGCCGCGCTCACGATAGGGTGCCGGGATCGCCGCGCAGCCGGTGAGCGACAGGCCGAGCGCTTCGGCGACCGCGTTCATCGTTGATGCCGTGCCCATCGAATTGCAATGCCCGGCCGAGGGTGCGCTGCTGGTCGCGCGGCGCAGGAACTCGGCTTCGTCGATCTCGCCAGCAGCGAGTGCACGGCGGCTGCGCCAGATCACCGTGCCCGAACCGACCAGCTCGCCTTCATGCCACCCGTCGAGCATCGGCCCGCCCGACAGCACGATCGCGGGGATGTCGACCGTAGTCGCCGCCATCACCTGACTCGGCGTCGTCTTATCACAACCGGTGGTCAGCACGACGCCGTCGATCGGATAGCCGTTGAGCAACTCGACCAGGCCAAGATAGGCGAGGTTGCGGTCGAGCGCCGCAGTCGGGCGGCGGCAATTTTCGAAGATCGGGTGGACCGGAAATTCGATCGGGATGCCGCCCGCGTCGCGAATGCCGTCGCGCACGCGCTTGGCGAGGTCGAGATGGATGCGGTTGCACGGGCTAAGGTCGCTGCCCGATTGCGCGATGCCGATGATCGGCTTGCCCGACTGAAGCTCCTCGGGGGTCACGCCATAGTTCATGAACCGCTCGAGATAGAGCGCGGTCATGTCCCAGCGTTCGGGGTTGTCGAACCAGTCGCGCGACCGCAGCCGCACGGGTGTATCGTCAGGCATCGGGGCTCCGTTTGGGCGAGGCGCGGCGGGCCAGCGTCGGCGCGGAATCCGAATCGCGGCGGACCAGGGTGTAGGGCAAGGTTTTCTGCTCGACCTCGAGCGGCTCGCCGTTGCGGCGTGCCTTGAGGATACGCACCGCCGCCGACACCGCCCACGCGGTCATGCCACGGATCGGCTGGCGGACCGTGGTCAGTTCGGGCCAGATCGTGCTCGCCATCGCGGTATCGTCGAACCCGCACACGGTGATGTCGTTGGGCACGTCGAGATGCAGCCGGTGCGCGACCGCGACGGTTGCCGCGGCCATGTCGTCGTTCGACGCGAAGATCGCGGTCGGGCGCGGATCGACCGAGATCAGCCGCTCCGACGCCTGCATCCCCGAGCGATAGGTGAAGCGCCCCTGCGCGATCAGCTCTTCGCGCACCGGGATGCCCGCGGCTTCGAGCGCGGCCTTGTAGCCATTGAGGCGACGGCCACTCGACACCTGTTCGGGGTTGCCGATGATGAAGCCGATGCGGTTGTGGCCAAGGTCGATGATGTGCCGCGTCATGTCATAGGCGGCCTGGAAATCGTCGATCAGCACGGCCGCATGTGACCCGCTCGCCTTACCCGGCCCGACCGCGATCGCGACGGCCCCGGCGTCGGTGATCAGGTCGAGCACGCTCTGGTCGTCGCACAAGGGCGGGGGCAGGATGAAGCCCTTGATCCCGCCATCGATCAGGTGATGGACCAGTGACTTGGCCTCCGCGACATTCTCGCAATTCTGGACGACGAGGTGGATGTCGGCGCGGCTCGCCTCCTCCAGCGCGCCCATCAGGAATTCGCTGAGGTAGGATGCCGACGGGTTGTCGAACATCAGCGCGATGCGCAGCTGCTCGCCCCCGGCAAGGCTGCGCGCGGCGCGGTTGGGCGCGAAATTGAGCTTGGCGATCGCCGCCAGCACCTGTTCGCGCGTGTTCTCGCGGACATTGCCCTCGCCATTGATCACCCGACTGACCGTCATCGGCGAACACTGCGCCTCCGTCGCGACATCGGCGATGGTGGGAGCGCCACCACGGCGGCGGGAAGAGCGGGGCTTGGCAGTTGCGGGTAGAGCCATGGTCATCGCCCATACCCCCCGTTCGCCCGTGGCAGCAAGCGCAGCGTGACCCGAAGTGGGAGCGCAATCATTCGCCCGGCGCCTCAGGGAAGCGCTGTGCCTGATACCAGCTCAACGGATGGCGGGGCGCAGCATGGCCGGCGGGGAGCGCCCGACCGGAGACGGCGGACCAATAAGCGAGGCTCGCGTCGCGCCACCATTGCGCTTCATCCGCCTGAATGCGGAGGAAGTCGGCAACCGCGCGATGGCGCTGCGCATCGACGTGCGGCGCAAGCGTCGCCCAGGCCGTCTCCATCTGCGCGACCGCCGCGACGCCGCGGTCGTAACGGCGGGGCAGTTCCTCCCACAGGGTCTTCCCGTTCTTGAGCCGGTGATCCCATGGCACATGCCGGAACCAGAGCAGCAGCTCCTCATCCGCCAGCAGCCGCTTTGCAACATCGGGCGCATATTGGGCGAGCGCATTGCTGCCGGTCGGCGTGCGATCAAAGCCGATGCCGGCACGGTCGGCGCGGTGGTAATAGACCGGGTTCCACTCCGGCCGGGCAAGGTCGGACACCCATGGCGCGGGGCCGTAATGATGCCCGGTGCCCATGACATGCGCGAGGCCGAGCGGGGTCATGTAATCGACCACCGCAGCGCGACTCCCCAGCATCATCGGTACGACCGCGCCCAAGAAAGCCGGGTCGCGGCTGAACGTCTGCGCCGCCCATTCGCGCGCGATCTGGTCGCTCGGCAACTTCGGGTTCCACGCCAGTCGACCGAACGCGTACCAGTTGGCCTGATCGAAATGCGAACCGGTCCAGTTGCGGTCGCTGCCGGTGTTCGCGACCCCGGCGATCACGGTCACCGTCTGTGCGACGCTGCCGCCGCGCCCGGTATCGGCGTCGAGCGCTTCCTCGAACAGCGGGCCGAGAAAGGCGAGGTGCGAGGCGAAGCCGAGATATTCCTTAGTGATCTGTAACTCCATTGCCAGCTGCGTTTTCGGCATCGCGCCGAACAGCGGGTGGAATGGCTCGCGCGGTTGGAAGTCGATCGGGCCATTCTTGACCTGCACCACCACATTCTTCGCGAAATTCCCGTCGAGCGGTTGGAATTCGGTGAACGCCTGCTTGGCGCGATCCTCCCGGTTCTCGGCGGCATAGACGAAGGCGCGCCAGATCACGGTGCCGCGGTCGCCGAGCGCCTCGGCGAGCATGTTCGCGCCATCGGCATGGCTGCGGCCATAATCCTGTGGCCCCGGCTGGCCTTCGGAGTTTGCCTTGACCAGGAAGCCCCCGAAATCGGGGATCGCGGCGTAGATCTCGTCCGCCTTTGCCTTCCACCAGGCGCGCACTGCGGGGTCGAGCGGGTCCGCCGCCTTCAGCCCGCCAATATCGCGCGGCGCGGAGAAGCGGGCGGACACGTACACGCGGATGCCCCATGGCCGGAAGGTGTCGGCCAGCGCCTTCACCTTCGCAATGTAGCGCGGCTCCAGCATCATCGCGCGGGCGTTGACGTTGTTGATGACGACGCCGTTGATGCCGATCGAGGCATTGGCGCGCGCATAATCGGTCATCCGCGCATCGACATGGTCGGGCAGATGCCACCAGTCGAAGATCGACCGCCCGGCATAGCCACGCTCGACATGCCCGTCGGGATTGTCCCAATGGTTGAGCATGCGCAGCGTGTGGGCGGGCGCTTCATCGAGGCGGATCGCGCCGATCGCCTTGCCCTGCCCCAGTTCGCGCAGCAGCGCGAAGGCGCCGTAGAGCAGCCCGGTATCGCTCGCGGCGGTGATCGCCACGCCGCGCTCGCCCGGTGCGATCCGGAAGGCGCCATCGCGCATCGCGGGATCGGTGACGCGGCGGAGCAGGATCGGTGTTCCACCACCCGCCGCGCCGTGCGGATATAGTTCGGAAAGCCCCCGTGTCAGCTCGTCGCGTGCGAGCAACGCGGTCGGCGATTCGCTGCCGGACAGGGTGACTGAGCCCGGTGTTTGCTGCGCAGCATCGGCGACCGGCGCATGGCGCAGCCACAGGCGATATCCGTCCTCCGCTCGCGCCGCGCCGCCTGTCGCAAACGACACCGCAAGCAGCAGCAGGGCACAGAGCCGCGCAGTCACCATCCTCACCCCTTTCGTCACGCGCCGGTCCGATTCCTGGCCGGTCGCGGGTTGACAAGCTGAACCGCCTCATATCATGTTAGCGCTAACAATAAAGACCGTTTTGCGGTCCGATTCAGGAGAGTGAAGATGCGAAAGGCTTGGGTCGCCCTGTTGCTGGCGAGCGTATCGGCAACGCCCGCAGTGATGGCCAGCGCGCCTGCCACCCCGGCTGCTACCGCCGCGCAGGACAGCACACAGCGCCCCCCGGCAGACGCACCCTATCGCAATGCGAAACTGTCGCTGGACGCGCGCGTCGCGGACCTGCTCGCGCGGATGACGCTGGAGGAAAAGATCGCCCAGATCACGTCTATCTGGGATACCAAGATCGAGATTCAGGATGCGCAGGACCGGTTCGATCCGGCCAAGGCGAAAGCCAAGCACCCGCACGGTCTGGGCCAGCTCGCCCGCCCGTCGGACCGCAAAGGTCCGGTGTCGCCGCGCGTCGCGCCGCCGCGCAGCATCGCCGACAGCATCGCTTATGTGAACGCGGTCCAGAAATGGGCGGTCGAGGACACCCGCCTCGGCATCCCGGTGCTGTTTCATGAGGAAGCGCTACACGGCCTCGCTGCGCAGGATGCGACCAGCTACCCGCAGTCGATCGGCCTTGCCTCGACCTGGGACCCGGAGCTGATCCGAGACATCAACGCCGCAATCGCCCGCGAAGTGCGCGCGCGCGGCGTGCATCTCGTCCTGTCCCCCGTCGTCGATGTCGCGCGCGACCCGCGCTGGGGACGGATCGAGGAGACGTTCGGCGAGGATCCGCACCTCGTCTCCGAAATGGGCGTAGCCGCGGTCGAGGGGTTGCAGGGCACCAACCGCGCGCGCGTGCTCGGCCCGGGCAAGGTGTTCGCCACGCTCAAGCACATGACTGGCCATGGCCAGCCCGAAAGCGGCACCAATATCGGCCCCGCGCCGATCGCCGAGCGCACGCTGCGCGAAGTGTTTTTCCCGCCATTCGAGGCAGTCGTCACCCGCACCGGGGTCGAGGCGGTGATGGCAAGCTATAACGAGATCGACGGTGTGCCGAGCCATGCCAATAAGTGGCTGCTGGGTGACGTGCTGCGCGGCGAATGGAAATTCCCCGGCGCGGTGGTCAGCGATTATTATGCGATCGAACAGATGGTCGGCATCCACCGGATCGCCGGATCGAACGCCGATGCCGCCAAGCGCGCGCTCGCGGCGGGCGTCGACAGCGAGCTGCCGAACGCCACCGCCTATTCGACCCTGATCGACGCGGTGCGCAAGGGCGAGGTCAGCCAGACCGCGATCGACACCGCCACGTCGCGGATGCTGAGCATCAAGTTCCGCGCCGGGCTGTTCGAAAACCCCTACGCCAAGCTCGCCGACACCAAGATCAACCACAGCCCGGAATCGGTCGCGCTGGCACGCAAGGCGGCGGCCAAATCCTTCGTGCTGCTCAAGAATGAAGGCGCGGCGCTACCGCTGGCGCTCGACACCCAGCAGACGATCGCGGTGATCGGTCCCAATTCCGACGTAGCCCGGCTCGGCGGCTATTATGGCATTCCGCCGGAAACCGTGACCCCGCTGCAGGGCATCCGCGCGCTGGTCGGGGACAAGGCGAAGATCGTGCACGCCGAGGGCGTCAAGATCACCGAAGATGACGATTGGTGGGCGGACGAGGTCAAGCTGTCCGACCCGACCGAGAACCGCAAGCGCATCGCCCAGGCGGTCGAAACCGCGCGCGGGGCCGACACGATCCTGCTGTTCATCGGTGACACCGAACAGACCAGCCGCGAAGCCTGGGCCGACGCGCATCTGGGTGATCGCGCCAGCCTCGATCTCGTCGGCGAGCAATTGGAGCTGTTCGATGCGATGAAGAAGCTGGGCAAGAAGCTGGTCGTCGTCCTCGTCAACGGTCGCCCGCCCTCCTATCCCAAGATCGCCGAGCAGGCCGATGCGATCCTCGAAACCTGGTATGCCGGCGAGCAACAGGGCCATGCGATTGCCGATGCGCTGTTCGGGCGCGTCAATCCGGGCGGCAAGCTGCCGGTGACGGTCGCGCGCCATGTCGGCCAGCTGCCGATGGTCTATAACGTCAAGCCGAGCGCGCAGCGCGGTTACCTGTTCGACACGACCAAGCCGCTGTATCCGTTCGGTTACGGCCTCAGCTACACCCGTTTCACTTTGTCCACGCCGCGCCTGTCGGCAACCACGGTCAAGGCGGGGAGCAGCGTCGATGTGCTGGTCGATGTCACCAATGCCGGCGCGCGCGAAGGCGATGAGGTGGTGCAGGTCTATGTCCGCGATAAGGTCGCCTCGGTCACGCGCCCGATCAAGGAGCTGAAGGCATTTCGCCGCGTCACGCTCAAGCCTGGCGAGACGCGCACGGTGAAGCTGACGCTCGGCGCCGAAGCCTTCCAGATGTGGAATATCGACATGAAGCGGGTGATCGAACCGGGTGAGTTCGAGATCATGACCGGGGCCGATTCCGCCACGCTTCAGTCGGTAACGCTGGCGGTGACGCCGTGAAGCGCCGCGCCGCGCTTCGCTTGCTCGCCGGTGCATCGGTTGCGGCTGGTGCCGTTGCGCTGGCCCCCGCCGCGCACGCGCTCGCCGCGCCGCTGTACAAGGACGCGCGCGTGCCGATTCCTGCCCGCGTCGCCGATCTGCTCGGACGGATGACGCTGGAGGAAAAGGTCGGCCAGATGATCGCCATCTGGGCGCGCAAGGAAGAGGTCATGGACGGCCTCGACTTCAATGCGAAGAAGGCGTCGGCGGCCTATCCCAATGGCGTCGGCCATGTCACCCGCCCGTCGGACAAGCGCGGCGTGCCGGGGATTACCGGCGCGGCCGGCGGCACTGCAGCGCGCTGGCGCACCCCGCGCGAGACGGTCGAATTCATCAACGCGATGCAGCGCTGGGCGCTCAATGACACGCGGCTCGGCATCCCGGTGCTGTTCCATGAGGAATCGCTGCACGGATACATGGCGACCGACGCGACGATGTTCCCGCAGGCGATTGGCCTGGCGGGAGCGTTCGACCGCGATCTGATGCAGCGCGTCCAGTCGGTGATCGCACGCGAGACGCGGGCGCGCGGCGTGCCCTACGTCCTGTCCCCCGTGGTCGATATCGTGCGCGATCCGCGTTGGGGGCGGATCGAGGAGACGTTCGGCGAATGCCCCTATCTCGTCGCCGAACTGGGCGTTGCGGCGGTCGAGGGGCTGCAGGGGCCGGGCAAGTTCGACCGGCTGGCCGACGGCAAGGTCTATGCGACGCTCAAGCACATGACCGGCCATGGACAGCCCGAGAGCGGCGTCAATGTCGGCCCGGCGCAATTGTCCGAGCGCGAGTTGCGCGAATATTTCTTCCCGCCGTTCCGCGAGATCGTGAAGCGCACATCGATCGCGTCGGTGATGCCGAGCTATAACGAGATCGATGGCGTGCCGAGCCATGCCAACACCTGGCTGATCGGCGATGTGCTGCGCGGCGAATGGGGCTTCGACGGGCTGATTTCGAGCGATTATGGCGCGGTCAACGAGCTGGAGAGCATCCATCACGTCGCCGCCGATCTTGCCGAAACCGCGCGCCTTGCGCTGGCGGCCGGCGTGGATAGCGAGCTGCCCGATGGCATGGCGTTCCGGACGTTGGTCGATCAGGTGCGCGCGGGCAAGGTTGAGGTGAGCGCGATCGACCGCGCGGCGGCGCGGATGCTGACGCTGAAGTTCCGCGCCGGCCTGTTCGAAAACCCCTATGGCGACGCAGCGCTGGCCGAGCGCATCACTGGCAACGCGGAAGCCCGCGCGCTAGCGCTGGAGGCGGCGCGCAAGTCGCTGTGCCTGCTGACCAATGATGGCACGCTGCCGTTCGCGCAGGACAAGGTCCGCAAGCTGGCGGTGATCGGCCCCAACCACGCCATCGCGCGGCTGGGCGGCTATTCGAGCGTGCCCAAGCAGACCGTCAGCCTGATCGAGGGGCTGCGCGCGCTGGTCGGCGACACGGTCGAACTGCTGACCGCCCAGGGCGTATTCATCACCCAGAGCGAGGACCGCTCGGCGAACGAGGTACTGCTCGCCGACCCGGCCAAGAACCGCGCGCTGATCGCGCAGGCGGTTGAGGTCGCGAAGGGCGCGGATGCGATCGTGCTCGCCATCGGTGATACTGAACAGACCAGCCGCGAGGGCTTTGCCAAGAACCATCTCGGCGACCGTACCAGCGTCGATATCGTCGGCGAACAGAATGAACTGGTCGCGGCAATGGCCGCGCTCGGCAAGCCATTGGTGATTGCCGCGATCAACGGCCGTCCCCCGAGCTGGCCGGTAGTGGTCAGCAAGGGGAACGCGGTGCTCGAATGCTGGTATCCGGGCCAGGAAGGCGGCACCGCGATGGCGGAGGCCTTGTTCGGCCGCGTCAATCCGGGCGCGAAGCTGCCGGTCACCGTCATCCGCGATGCCGGGCAAGTCCCGTTCTTTTACAACCACAAGCCATCGGCGCGGCGCGGCTATCTGTTCGCGGACAAGGCGCCACTGTTCCCGTTCGGGCATGGGCTGAGCTACACGAGCTTCGCGATCGGTGCCCCGACGCTATCCGCCGCAACGATGCGCCGCGACGGCAAGGTCAGCGTGTCGGTCGAGGTGCGCAACACCGGCACGCGTGCGGGTGACGAGGTGGTTCAGCTCTACATCAGCCGCCGCACCGCATCGGTGACCCAGCCGGTGCTGCAACTCAAGGGGTTTGAGCGGGTGACGCTCCAGCCCGGCGAAGCGCGCACCGTCCGCTTCGACCTGGCCGCCGAAACCTTCGTCTTGTGGGATTCGAACATGCGCGAGATCGTCGAGGCCGGCGAAGTCGATATCCGCGTCGGCAACAGCTCCGCTTCGCTCAAGTCCGCGTTGCTGACGATCGTCTGAGCCCCGCCCAGGATCGTTGCGCGCGTCACCCCCACCCGTCCCGGGTGAGAGCAATCTAGCCACCTTCCCCCTCTCAAAAGGAGCCCCGATGAACCCGACCCGCCGTCAGACGCTCGCCGGCATTGCCGCGCTTCCGCTCGTCGCCGCGACTTCAGCTGGCGCGAGCCTTTCGCCGCCCGGAATCGACGCCGCCGCGAAGAGCAAGGGCCGGCGCTTCGGCACTGCGGTCGCCTGGGCGCCGCCGGGCGCGGATGCGGGGTCGTTCAACAACCCGGCCTACGCCGCGGTCGTTGAGCGCGAGTGCGGGTTGATCGTGCCCGAGAACGAGATGAAGTGGCAGTCGATCCGGCCGTCCGCGACCGAATATCGGTTCGACCGGCTCGACGCGATGGTCGCCTGGGCACGGACAAAGAACCTCGACGTGCGCGGTCACACCTTGCTGTGGCATCGCCCGAAATGGTTTCCGAACTGGCTGAACGACCATGACTTCGGCGCTGCGCCCAAGGCGGCGGCGGAGAAACTGCTGACCGATCACGTCCAGACCGTGATGCGCCGCTACAAGGACACGATTCGCAGCTGGGACGTGGTCAATGAGGCGGTCGATCCCGAGACCTCGGGGCTGGTCGAAACCTCGCTGTCCAAGGCGATGGGTGGCGTCGAGCCGGTGCTCGACCTCGCCTTTCACACCGCGCGCGCGGAAATGCCGAACGCCGAACTTGTCTATAACGATTATATGAGCTGGGAGCCGGGCAACGAGAAGCACCGCGCCGGCGTGCTCAAACTGCTCGAGGGCTTCCGCAAGCGCGGCGTGCCGGTCGATGCGCTGGGTATCCAGAGCCATATCGAGATGTTCACGCTGGATCCCGCGACCGGCCTCGGCCCGCGTCAGGAGCGCGAGTGGCGCAAGTTCGTCGATGAGGCGGTCGGCATGGGCTATCGCCTCGTCATCACCGAGCTGGACGTCAAGGACAACGCCCTGCCCGGCGATCCGGCGCAGCGTGACGCAGGCGTCGTCGCCTATCTGCGCGCCTATATGGAGCTGATGCTGTCCTATCCGCAGCTGCGCGACGTGCTCGCCTGGGGCATGGTCGACAAGTACAGCTGGCTGCAGGGCTTCGCCCCGCGCAAGGACGGGCTGCCGCAGCGCTGCTGCCCCTATGACAGCAGCTTCCGCGCCAAGCCGATGCGACACGAGCTGGCGCGGCTGTTCGCCGAAGCCAAGCCGATCGCCTGATCGAACGGCCCGACCCGCCGCGTTTCCGCGGCGGGCCAGCGGGTCGCACATCCTTCCAAAACAGATCGCTGCGCAGCCACCGTGCTGCGCAGCATTTTTTGTGCCGCGCGGCCACGAGCGCGCCCAAGGCAGACAAAAAAATGCCGCCGCCCTGGGAGGGGCGACGGCGGGGAGGTTGGGAAGATTGACCCTTAGAAGTTGAAGCGGATCATGCCGGTGACGCGGCGGTCGTTGACGTACCACCCACGCGGGATCAGCCGGACATCGCCATTCTGGTCGGTCACCGCCGCACTCGTCTTGGTGACGGAGTTGGTGAGGTTCACGCCCTGGATGCCCAGCTTCAGCTGGTCGGTGATCGAGATCGTGATCGACGCATCGAGCTGGCCGTAAGCCTCCTGGAAGATCGGATCGAACGGTGTGATCACGTCGCGCAACGTCAACAGATATTGCGAACGCCAGCTGTACGATGCACGCGCGGACACCGGCCCGATATCGATGAACGGCGTGATGTTGAACTGGTGTTCGGACAGGCCCTGCAGCGGGAAGTTCGCGCCGGTGATCGTCGGCTGGCGGCCAGCGGCCACATCCGGATCGGTCTCCGACAGCGTGCTCTGCGGCACACCCTCGCTCGCCACATAGGTGTAGTTGGCTTGCAGGCCGAGACCCTTGAGCGGTCCGGGCAGGAAGTCGAACACCTGCTGATAGGCGATCTCGAAGCCCTTGATCTTCCCCACCGCCTGCGAATTCACCGGCGTCGTCACGACCGCTTCGAACGTCTGGCCGTTGTTGGAGAAGGTGCGGCGCACGGTGTCGTTGGTCAGCACATTGCGCAGTTCCTTGTAGAACAGCGACGCCGTGAGCTGGCCAACCCGCGAGAAGTACCACTCCGCAGTGACGTCGAAACTGTCTGCCTCGGTTGGCAGCAATTCCGGGTTGCCGGCGTTGAACGAGCCCTGGATCAGCACCTGACCTGCCGCGATATTGCCGTCGGATCCGAAGGCGCCCGTGCCGGGTGCGGTCGGGGTAACGACCACCGGGATCTGGTTGCCGCTGGCATCGACACGCGGAACCGCAGTGACGCCAACCGGGAAATAGTTGCGAACCAGACCCAGCGACGGCGGCGAAACGCCCTTCGAATAGGCGGCGCGGAACTGAAGCCCGCCACCGACTTCCAGCTTCAGGTTGAGGCTGGGGAGCCAGTATTCATAATCGAGGTCGAAATTGTTCGGCACGATCGCGCCGTTCAGATACGCCCCGATCTGCGTCAGCTGCGTCGGTGTCAGCGCGCACAGCGTGTTCACCGATCCACCCGCACCGGTCAGTGCGTTGTTGATCGAGTCCCGACAGGTGTCGTTGGTCGGCAGGTTGGTGGCGAAGGGATACTCGATAAACCCTTCCGACTTGCGGTTGGTCGTCGTGTAGCGCACGCCGGCATTACCGCTCAGCTTCATGCCGTTGCCGAACTCGTTTCCGAAGCGCAGCATGACGTACGCGGCCTTGTTGATCTCCTGCTGCGGATTGACTTCGCCTGGGGTAAACGGCGTTCCGGCGATCGCGTTGGGCCGATCGGCCAATGAGCGCCAGCCGCCATTGATCTGGCGCCCGCCGGCACCGGCGACGGTGGGTTCCCACTCGCGATTGATGCGGTTCGCATAGTCGATATAGGCGAGATAACCCGACGGGGTCGTCGTGTTCGAGCTGTAGAAGGGACGGCACTGGCCACCCAGCGGATTGCTGACCGATCCGCCGAAGAAATTGTCGAAGCAGAACGGCTGAAGGCCCTGGAGCGGCGCACCACCGGCCCCGCCGGTGACATTGTCAACCGGATCGTCTGCCCAGATCGGGCCACCATTGCCCCATTGCTCGCTCAGGCGACCCCAGTTGTAGGTCGAGAAGCGCGCCGTCTGGTCGCGATCGGCGTACCGTCCACCGACGCGGACCGATTCGAAGAAGCTGCCTTCCGGGAAGGACAGTTCAGCGTCGAGGCGGAACGAGTCGGAATTGCCGTCGCTCGCCTCGATGTGATCCATCGCCGAACGGTAGAAGCTGTTATACGGATCCGCGAAGCTCTGATGCGTGCCGGTATAGTAGGACGGGTAGTTGGCCGAGCTTCCCGGTGCGCCCGTGCAGGGCAGAGTCGGGCAGCTTTGCGGCGCTCGGTATTCGACCGTCGGGAAGTTACTGCCGTTCAGCCGGATCGCTGCATCCTGATAGGAGGACAGCCACAGGCCATTGTCGATGATATCGACGAATGAGTCGACATGCTGATAGTCGAAGCTGACGCTGAGATTGTCGGCGACCTGATAGCGGAAGTTGAACGAGTAATCGTCGGTCACCGCCCGCTCGTCATGGTCGCGGCGGATATTGTTAGACTGCAAGCCCAACGCCGGAGTGCGGATGTCGCCGGCGGTATTCTGGTCGGCGCGCCAGCCGGTGGGGCCGGTGATCACGCCGCTTTCAAACAGGCCCGAGGAGTCGAACACGATCGACGTGCCGTCGCGCGCACGCGAGTCCCCGTTCGACGCGACGTTGTCGGTCGCGATCTCGATCGCGTGCTCGGTCCAGGCCTGGCGCGCGTCGGAGCGCAGGAACTGGAACGTCGCCTCTGCGCGGCGATCATTGCTGCGCCATTGGGCGGCGGCGGCATAGCCGAAGCGCCGACGCTCGAACTCCTGCGTGCCCATCACCGCGCCGCGCGGGAACAGGCCACTGCCCCGCTGGGTCGCGGTGCCGAACGGAACCACGTCGGTGCGGGTGCCGTCCGAATAGATCGGGCGAACGCGGAAGCTGGAAACCTGGAAGCGATCCGCGCGCGAGAACAGCTGCGAGTAGGACACGCTGCCAAGCAGGCCGAACTCGCCGATCCCGGTGTCCCAGGTGTTGCTGACCACCAGCGCGGCCGTCGGCGATGCCTTTTCAACGAAGTCGGAATAGTTGAGTTCGAGCGACCCCGCCATCACGAAACCCTTCTTGTCGAAGGGTAGGCGCGTGCGCAGATTGACGACGCCGGCGATGCCGCCTTCGATCCGGTCGGCCGACGGGCTCTTGAACACGTCGACGCCGCCGAGCAGTTCCGACGGGACGTCGGCGAAGCTGAGCGCGCGCCCGTTATTGGCGGTAAACGCCTCGCGCCCGTTGAATTCCGAACGGACATAGGTGAGCCCGCGCACGACGACGCCCGAACCTTCGACCGAGAAGTGGTCGGGGTCGACGCCAGCGGCGAAGCGGTTGATCGAGATGCCCGGAATACGCTGAAGCGTTTCGGTGACCGAACGGTCGGGGAGTGCGCCGATATCCTCGGCGGTCACCGAGTCGACGATCGTGTCGGACGTGCGCTTGCGCGTCTGAGCGCTTTGCAGCGACTCGCGGAAGCCGGTAACGACAACGGTATCCGGATCGGTCGTTTCCTCAGCCGCCGGCGCATCCTGTGCCAATGCGACGTTCGGCATGGCCAGCGCTGTCATCAGCGCAGCCGTCGAAACTCCGAGTCCCCATGCAGCGCGACCTTCGGCGCGCACACGCTTCCGCCAATTCGACATCCATCCCCTCCTCGTTCGAGAGCCTTGGCGGCTCTTCTGCCCAGTTGCGCCACTAAGGTAGCGCTAACATTTCTTTTGCTTAAGCCAATGCGCAGCTTTCGGCAAGAGATGTTGTGCGCTACCAGAAAGAAAATGACGCGTATGTTGCAGCGATGCTGCACAGCGATTTGGGGAGGAAAAAGCGTGGCGGAACGGATCCGGTCGATCGTGATCGTGGGCGGCGGCACTGCCGGATGGATGACGGCGGCCGCGATGGCGCGCATTCTCGGCCCCGATTATGCGACGATCACACTGGTCGAGTCGGACGCGATCGGGACGGTCGGCGTTGGCGAGGCGACGATCCCCCAGATCGGCACGTTCAACCGGCTGCTCGGTATCGACGAGAACGACTTTGTCCGCCGGACCAAGGGCAGTTTCAAGCTGGGGATCGAGTTTGTCGACTGGGGCGGGCTTGGACGCCGCTATTTCCACCCGTTCGGCAAATATGGGATCGATATGGAGGGCGTGTCCTTCCACGCCTATTGGCAGCGGCTGGCGCAGGAACCGCAGTTCGCCAATGTCGACGCCTTTTCGCTGATGGCAAGCGCCGGGCGCGCCAATCGCTTCATGCCGCCGGTCGATGCCGGCAATTCGCCGCTGTCGGGCATCGCCTATGCCTATCATTTCGACGCGGGCCTCTATGCGCTGTATCTGCGCGAGTTGGCCGAGGGGATGGGCGTCAAGCGCATCGAGGGCAAGATCGTCGATGTCGAACGCGACGGTGAGAGCGGCCACATCGCCGCGGTCGCGCTCGAATCCGGGGAGCGCGTGGCGGGCGAGTTGTTCATCGAC
This sequence comes from uncultured Alphaproteobacteria bacterium, assembly GCA_942493255.1. Taxonomy (GTDB): domain Bacteria; phylum Pseudomonadota; class Alphaproteobacteria; order Sphingomonadales; family Sphingomonadaceae; genus Sphingomonas. The sequence continues at coordinate 3,704,134 of OW818683.1, forward strand.
TGCTCGGGCTTTGGCGGCCTTCTGATCGGCAAGACGCTCGGCGTCCCCTATGTCGATTGGTCGGCGCATCTGCCATGCAATCGCGCGGTCGCCGTGCCGTGCGCATCGGTGCCGGGCGGTCTCACCCCCTTCACGCGCTCGACGGCGCGCAGTGCCGGGTGGCAATGGCGTATTCCGCTGCAGCACCGCACCGGCAACGGCATGGTCTATTGCAGCGACTATATCAGCGACGACGAGGCCGCAGCGACGTTGCTCTGCAATCTCGACGGCGCGGCGCTGGCCGATCCGCGCTTCATCCGCTTTACCACCGGGCATCGCGCGCGCTTCTGGGAGGGCAATTGCGTCTCGATCGGACTGTCGGCCGGGTTCATGGAGCCGCTGGAGTCGACCAGCATCTGGATGATCCAGACCGGCATCGCGCGGCTGCTGTCCAACTTCCCGGACTCGACCTTCGCCGAGGCCGAGCGCGCGCGCTACAACCGGCTGATGATCGAGGAGAGCGAGCTGATCCGCGACTTCCTCGTCCTGCATTACTGCGTCACCGACCGCACCGATTCGGCGTTCTGGAACCATTGCCGGACGATGCCGATCCCGGAGCGGCTGGCGGAGAAGATACGCGTGTTCGAGAGCTCGGGCCGCTGCTTCCGCGAGCATGAAGAGCTGTTCAACGACACCAGCTGGTTCGCGGTGATGGTGGGTCAGGGAATGCGCTGGTCGCGCTACGATCCGGTCGCGGAGCTGCTGACGCTGGCCGAGACGCGCGACCGGCTCGCGCATATCGCCAGCGCAGTCGCCAAGTCGGTCGACTATATGCCCGACCATGCCGAGTATATCCGGCAGAACTGCGCCGCCTGAATAAAAAAAGGGGCGGGGGTTGCCCCTCGCCCCAGCCCCTTTTGCGGAAGGTTTGTTCAGCCTTCCATCTCTTCCAGCTCGCGACCCGCCGTCTCCTTGATGAAGGCGCGGACGAGGAAGAAGCTGATCGCGGCGCAGACCGCGTAGAAGCTGTAGGTCACGGTCAGCCCCAGCCCGGTGGCCATGATCGGGAAGGTCTGGGCGATCAGATAGTTCGATCCCCATTGCGCGAAGCCGGCGACAGCGAGTGCCGACCCGCGGATCTGGTTGGGGAACATTTCGCCCAGCATCACCCACATCACCGGGCCCCAGCTGACGTTGAAGAAGATGACATAGATGTTGGCGGCGATGACCGCGAGCATCCCCATCTGCGGCGACAGCACCAGCTGCCCTTCCGCATCGAGCGAGCCCTGGCTGAACGCGAACACCATCGTGAACAGCGTTGCCGCCATGCCGAGCGACCCGGCCATCAGCAGCGGCTTGCGCCCGATCTTGTCGACCAGCAGCACGGTGACGAAACATGCGAGGATCGAGACGACGCCCGAACCGATGTTGATCAGCAGCGCGTCATTCTCGGTAAACCCGGCGAGCTGCCACAGGGTCGCGCCATAATAGAAGATCACGTTGATGCCGACGAGCTGTTGAAACACCGCCAGCAACAGGCCGGCCCAGACGATGCCGCGCACCCCGCCCTTGGTCGGGTCGATCAGGTCGGACAGGCGCGGGCGGTGATCGGCGGAGAAGCTGTTGCGAATTTCGACCAGCTTGGTCGCGGCGGTATCTGCGCCAAACAGGCTGGTCAGCACCTGCATGGCCTCTTCGTCGCGGCCCTTCGACACCAGATAACGCGGGCTTTCCGGGATGAACAGCAGCGCCACCAGGAACACTGCTGCGGGTGCGGCCTGCATCAGATACATCCAGCGCCATGCTTCGAGGCCAAGCCAGAAGCCGCTGGTCGAGCTGCCTGCGCTCTGAGCCAGATAGTAGTTGACCACGAACGCGGCAGTCAGGCCGGTGATGATCATGATCTGCTGCACCGTCGTCATGCGCCCGCGGATGTTGGCGGGGGCGACTTCGGAGATATAGGCCGGTGAAAGCACGCTCGCCGCGCCCACCGCCATGCCGCCCATGATCCGCGCGATCACGAACACCGGCTGCGACGGGGCAAAGCCCTGAACCAGCGCGCCGATCAGGAAGAGAACCGCCGACAGCATCATCACATTGCGCCGACCGATCATGTCGGCGAGCCGTCCGGCCAGAAACGCGCCGATGGTGCAGCCGATCAGCAGCGAGCCCACCGTAAAGCCGAGCCCGGCGTCGTCGAGCAGATAGGCGCTCTTGAGCCCCTCTTGCGTGCCGTTCACCGCCCCGCTGTCATAGCCGAACAACAGGCCGCCGATAGTGGCCACCGCCACGATCGCGGTGATCAGGCCCATATTGGCCTGCGCCGCTGTGGTCTTTGTCAAAGCGCTTCTCCCTCTCCTGACGCGCGGTGGGTCCGCGCTTATGTTAGCGCTAACTAAGCGCTAAAACGCATCGCGCGCAAGATGCCGCGACGCGCCGGGTTTCAGGAAATGCTGCGCGGAATCGCGCGGCGGTTCAACCGTGCCAGTCGAACCAGTCGCCATAGGGGTGGCAGGTGGCAAGCACGCGCCGCGCCCCATCGGGCCAGCACGTCAGCGCCAGCTCGACGCGCTCGCGCCCCGGCGTCCATTCGAGGCTGAGCCACGCCAGCGGGCGCGCATCGGTCGCGCGGGCGCCGGCAGCATGGATCGCATCGATCACTGCGGCCCGGGCCGCGCCGCCCAGATACTGGATCACCATCGAATGAAAAACCACGCGGCACACCCCTGCGGCCTGCGGCTCGGCGAGCTGATCGGGCAGCCACAGCGTTGCATCGGCGCGGGTCAGCGCCGGCGGGTGCGCGCGCGCCAGCCGCAGCGCAGCCTTGAGCCGCTCGATCCGCCGGGGCTGATCGGCCCAGACGAACGACAACAGCCGCTCGCGCGCGCGCCGGTCATTGGCGTCGAGCGGGTTGAGATCGACGCCGCGCGCCTGGATGACGTCGATCGGCGCGACTACCGGGATCATCCCGCGCCACTCCGGCGCAATCCGCACCGGCGCCTCGGGATCGCCCGCCACCACCTCGCCCAGCTCATAGCGATAGCGCGCGAGGTTGAGGTTGAGCCCGCAGCTCGACCCGAGCTCGAGCAGTTCGACCGGCATGTCGATGCGCGCGCGCAGTGCCATCAGCGCTGCTGCAAACCCTGCGGCGCGCGCGACTTCGTTGGTCTGGGTGGGCGCGTGCATCCAGCGCACGATGAAGCCGTCATGCGTGGCTAGCGCCGCACCGATCGCGCGGTCGAAATCGTTATGCTCGCGCTGATAGAGCGCAGTCAGGTCGGCGACATCGCCACGCCGCGCCAGTGCATGCAGCGCCGCGTTGAACCGCATCGCCAGCGCGGCGGCCGAGGGATCGTCGGGCCAGCCCTCGATCAGAGCTGCCGTCAGTGGCGCTCGGTGCAGCTGACGGTCGCCCGCCTCCAGCACCGAGGCGACGAACTCCGACCCGAGCACGCGGATGACCCGAGACTGGCGGCGCAGCTCCCCTTGCGCACCGACGCGCGTCATCATGTTCATGCGACTTCCCCCACCCGCGCGGACGCGGCTTTACTCAATACAGAAGACGGGCCGCGGACGTCGCCACGGCCCGCTTCGATCACGCCGCGTCCCACACATCGGCACCCATCGTCTGCGCGAGGCGATTGTGCATCGCATGGACCGGGCTGCGCCCGCCGTCCGCGCCGACGGTGAACTGTCCGGCCTGGTCGGCGAGATGTGTTACCTCGTTCGCCAGTTCACGCGCTGCGTTCGAGCTCTGCTCGACCATCGCGCTGGTCTGGCGGGTGGTCTGGTCCATCATGCCGATCGCCGAGCTGACCTCGGTAATCGCGAACGACTGGGCGTGGTTGTCCTGCGCGATCTTGTCGAGCAGCGAGTGGACCTCGTTCACATCGGTCGAGATGTCGACCAGTGCGCTGTCGACCTTTTGCACCATCTGGACGGCGGCGACGATGTCGGTCTGCGTTGCGGTGAGCTGGTCACGCGCGCGCCCGGCTTCTTCCTCGGCACGCATCGCGAGCGCGGAGACGAGATCGGCGACGACGGCAAAGCCCCGTCCCGCTTCGCCCGCACGGCCCGCCTCGACCGCCGCGTTCATCGCCAGCACGCGCGTCTGGAACGCGATCTTGTCGAGCCCCTCGATCACGCTGTCGATGCCCTTGGCGCTTTCGGCGACCCGGCCCATCGCGCCCACCGCACTTTCGGCGACAGCACGGCCATTGGCGACGGTATCGATCGCGCCGTTCGCGCGCTCGACCGTCTGGCCCGCAGCCGCAGCGGTGGTCTTGAGCCGCTGGTCCATCTGGACGATCGCGGCGGACGTTTCCTCCAGGCTCGCGGCATTCGCCTCGGTCCGGCGCGCCAGATCCTCGGATGCTTCGGCGATCCGGCCCGATCCGGAATGGATCGACGTGGTCGCTTCCATCACCGATGCGATCAGCCCGCGCAGGCTGGCAACGGCGGCGTTGAAATTGGCCTTCACCGCCGCATAGTCCGCCGGGAAATCGGCGTCGATCGTGGCGGTCAGATTGCCACCAGCGAGATCGGACAGCTGTGCCGAGACGATCTCGACCACCATCTTCTGTTCCGCCTCGGCCTTGGCCGCTGCGGCATCGGTCGCCTGCTTGGCGATTGCGGCGTCACGGAAGACGAGCACGGCGCGTGCCATGTCGCCCAGTTCGTCGGAGCGGTCGGTGCCGTCGACATCCACGTCGTTGCGACCCGATGCGAGCGTGCTCATCGTCCCGGTCAGCGCCGAGATCGGCGTCGCGATCGCGCGGCTGAGCAGCCAGGCAAGCGCGATGGCGAGCGTGATCAACGCAATCCCGCCGACGATTAGCACCGTCGTCGCGGTGTCCATCGCTGCTTCCTGCGTCGCCGTGCCCTTTTCGATCGCGGCCATTTCAGCGTCGCGGACGTCGCGCAGCGGGACCACCGCGGCGCTGACCAGCACGGCCTTGCCCGCGCCCTGAACTTCAGCCTGGGCGCCGGCAAGATCGCCGCCATCGACGCGCTTGATCAGGCGGTCGCCCCATTGCGTGCGCCACGCCAGCGTTTCCTTGCGCGAGGTCTGGACAGCCTCGATCAGCTTCGGATCGGTCAGTTCCGCCTCAAGCTCTGCCGACGCCTCGTCATAATCGACGCGCCCTTCCTCATAGGATTTGAGGTAGGTCTTGTCGCCGGTGACGAGATAGCCGCGCATCTGGCTGTTCTGCCGCAGCAGCGCGGTTTCGAGCGCCAGCGCCTTGGCATAGCGGCTCTGCGCCGCCGTATTGGCGTCGGTGACCGACCGGATCATCGAGATGTTCGAGAAGAACACCGCCATCATCGCCGCTGCCGACGCGCAGATGATCAGGAAGGACAGGCCCAGCTTTCGTGGGATTTTCAGCGATTTCAGCATATTCATATGACCATCCGAACTCCGCGGAACCCAAGGGGGTCGGCACGCGCGCGGCGCACCGACCCCAACCCATTAGAAGTCGAAGCGCAGCGACGTGGACACGGTGCGACCGTTGATCGCGCGACCCCAGCCCACGCCATTGGCCGGAACGGCGTTCTGCGCGATGTCATAGAAGCCGATCGTGTCGAACAGGTTGTTGACGTTCAGCATCAGCTGGACCCGATCGATCGGGCGATACTGAAGGAACGCATTGACCACGGTGAAGCCCGGCATCTTCAGCCCGTTGGTATCCTGGGCGTAGCTGCTGGTGGTGCCCACGACGTTGAACCCGACCGTCGCCAGTTCGGAGTCATATTGCGGGGTCAGCTGGAAGATGAAATCGGGCTGGTGACGCGGCGTATTGCCGTTGATCGTCGGCACCCGGCTGTCCGAGCGGATCTCTGCGCTGGTGTAGGTCAGGCCGCCGGTGACGCTGAACGGACCGGTGCGATAGCTGGCCTCGACCTCGGCGCCATAGGCCCGATATTCGCGCAGGATTTCAAGGCCGGTACCGCCCTGAATGTTGCGATCGGTCGTGTCGGCGAGGAAGCCGGTGACGTTGAGCGTGGCATTCGACGCGCGATATTTGAAGCCGCCTTCCAGCTGGGTGACGGTATCATAGGCTGCGCCCGGCTCGACCAAGCTGCCATCGACCGAACTGACCGAGGGGGTGAACAGGATCTTGTCGGCGCCGGCGCGGGCACCCTTGCTGTAGCGGGCGAAGACCGCGAGCGGCTCGGAAATGCGCCAGTTGATGCCGGTCGAATAGCTCACATAGTCATAGTCGTAATTGACCGGCGCCGGGCGCGACAGCGGCAGCGTGCCGGTGCGGGCTTCGGCAGCGGAGATCACGCCGTCATTGTTGAAGTCGAACGACGTGGTGCCGACGCGGCCACCGCCCAGATCGCTGCCGAACAGGCGTCCGCGCACCTTGCCGATGTCGTAGCGCACGCTGCCGCCGATCGCGACCGGCCCGACATGGAAGTTGAGCGAGCCATAGGGCGCCGTGACATTGTAATCGACGTCGAACGCGCGACGATATTGTCCCGGGATCCCGCCGACGTTGAGGTCGAACGCGACATAGCCGTCCTGCGTGAGCGGCGTGCCCGACGCGTTGGCGGCATTGAGCAGCGACGACTGGCCACCACCGAGCGCATCCTGATAGGTGTTGGTGTAGAGCCAGGTCGTGTCGATCGTCTGGAGCGACTTGTACACGCCCGCAGTCGTGGTCAGCTTGCCCCCGCCGACTTTCCACACGCGGGTGGCGCGCAGGTCGTTGCTGACATTGTCGAGCGAGTTGGCGTTGACCCGGATCAGCAGCATGTTGCCGACGATGCCGTTGCCGTTGAGGTTTGCGGGGTTCGAGATCACCCAACCCGCATTGGGGCCATTGGCATAGCTCAGCGTGCCGCCAGCACCGCCGGCAGTGGCGGGAAGCGCCGCGCCGGAGAAGAGCGAGAAAATCTGATTGCGCAGCGTGCTGCCCGAGATCGCCGAGTAGCGGAACCGCTCGGTAATCGTCCAGCCGGCCAGGTCGAACTGCGATTCCAGGCCAATCGACTTGACCTTGGCGTGCATGCCCTCACTGGTGCTGTAGGCGGCGGGGCGGTTGTTGCCGTCAAGCGTCACCAGGCTGGTGATGTTGCTCGACAGCATCGAATCGCGCCGCACGTCGAAATTGGCGAAGGACGAATATTCGGGGTTGTCGTTGGTGCCGCCGATCTTGACCGGGACGGTCACATATTGGGGCGAGCGGTCGTCGAGCCACTTGCCGTGCAGGCGCACATAGCCGCCGGCAAAGTCCTTGGTGACGTTGAACTTGAGCTGGCCGCCCTTGTACGCGGTGAAGCCGACGTCGCGCGGACCTTCGCCGACGCGGTAGAAGCCGCCGATATGCATGCGCAGCGTGTCGCTGAGCTTCATGCCATAATCGAAGTCGAGGCGGTTGGAATCATAGCCGATGCCGGTGGTGAACGCGACCGATCCGCCCTCGGTATCGCCGGTCTTCGAGATCATGTTGATCACGCCGCCGGGCGAGTTGGAGACGAAGGTCGATGCCGAACCGCCGCGAATGGCCTCGACCTGCCCGACATTGAAATCGTAGCGGATGAAGATGTCCGACGCGACGTTGAAGATGTCGCTGAATTCGAGGACGGGCAGGCCGTCTTCCTGGATCTGCATATACTTCGACCCGCCCGATGCGAGCGGAAGGCCGCGGATCGTGTAGTTGGAATTGCCCTCGCCGGTCGAGCTTTCGGTGCGGACGCCGGGAATGTTGCGCAGCACTTCCGACAGGCTGCGCGCGCCAAGCTTCTCGATCTCGCCTGCCTTGAGCACGCTGGTCGAGGTCGCGCTGTCAAGCGGGTCACGGCCCTTGGCGACGCCGGTCGTGAAGACCTCGCGCTCCGCTTCCTTGGTCGCTGCCGGTTCGGCGGCGGTCGGCGCGGTGTCTGCCTCGACGGCGATGTTCTTTGCTGCGGCGGCCGGTGCGATCAGTGCCAGCGGCGCCGCTGCGAAGAGAAGAAGATGCTTATTCATGCGTAGCTTGCCCACCCTTGAAGACGTTACCCGGATCGCGTCCGGGCTTTTTTCCATGTGTGCGCACCGCCGCAGCAATGCGGTGGGGCGTCGCAGCTATGATAGGCGGCGGCAGATAGGTCGGGTGGCGGCGCGCAAGAATCTTTGCAGACGCGCCGGTACGCGGCGCGCGAACAAGATGGTGAATGTCCGAGTCAATCGCGGCGCTGAACTGTCTTCAGGCGAGTCGCGAATCCGTGAGCCGCCGGTTTTTGTTCGGCAGACCTTCGACTTAACAAACGCTTGCGGCGCCCAGACGCACGAAAGCCCCGCGCAGCGGGCGCGCGGGGCTTATCCATGGACATCCGGGAGCGGGATCAGGCGGTCGCGCCGACCTCAGCCTCGTTCCAGCGCAGCGCCTTGAGCACCGTATCGACGATATGCGGCGCGTTGAGCCCCGCTTCGTCATATTGCAGCTCGGGCTTGTCCTGATCCTGGAAGCGATCGGGCAGGCGCATCGTGCGCAGCTTGAGCCCCGCATCGATCAGTCCCTCGTCGCTCGCCATCGTCAGCACATGCGCGCCGAGCCCGCCGACCGCATTCTCCTCAATCGTCACCGCGACTTCATGCGTGGTGAGCAGGCGGCGGATCATCGCCTCGTCCAGCGGCTTGGCAAAGCGCAGGTCGGCGACCGTGGTCGACAGCCCCTTCGCCTCAAGCGCTTCCGCGGCCTTGAGTGCTTCGGCAAGGCGGGTGCCGAGCGAGAGGATCGCGACCTTCTTGCCCTCCCGCACGATCCGGCCCTTGCCGATCTCCAGCACCTGCGGCTCGGCAGGCATCTCGACGCCAACGCCATTGCCGCGCGGGTAGCGCAGCGCGATCGGACCCGCGTCATATTCCACCGCAGTCCGGGTCATATGCGCCAGCTCCGCCTCATCGGCGGCGGCCATCACCACGAAATTGGGCAGCGAGGCGAGATAGGTGATGTCGAAGCTGCCGGCATGGGTGCAGCCATCGGCACCGACCAGACCCGCGCGGTCGATCGCGAACCGCACCGGCAGGTTCTGGATCGCGACGTCGTGGACGACCTGATCATAAGCGCGCTGGAGGAAGGTGGAGTAGATTGCGCAGAACGGGCGCATGCCCTGAGCCGCAAGGCCTGCGGCAAAGGTCACGGCATGCTGTTCGGCGATGCCGACGTCGAAGCTGCGCTCAGGATGCGCCTTGGCGAACTTGTCCACCCCGGTGCCACCGGGCATCGCCGCCGTGATCGCGCAGATGCGTGGATCGGTCTCGGCCAGCTTCGCCAGCGTTTCACCGAACACATTCTGATAGGCGGGCGGTCCCGGGGGAGCCTTGGCCTGGGTACCGGTGATCACGTCAAACTTCTGGACGCCGTGATATTTGTCCGCCGCGGCCTCAGCCGGGCCATAGCCCTTGCCCTTTTGCGTCACGACATGGATCAGCACCGGGCCTTCCTTGGCGTCGCGAACATTCTCGAGCACCGGGATCAGGTGGTCGAGATTATGGCCGTCGATCGGGCCGACATAATAAAAGCCCAGTTCCTCGAACAGGGTGCCGCCGGTCGCCATGCCGCGGGCATATTCCTCGGCCTTCGATGCCGCGCTGGTCAGACGGCGCGAAATCTTGCCGGTAATCTTCTTGGCGAGGTTGCGCAGCCCGAGATATTCGGAGCTGGAGACGACGCGGGCGAGATGGGCCGACAGACCGCCCACCGGCGGCGCGATCGACATGTCATTGTCGTTGAGGATGACGATCAGGCGATTGCCGGCCTGTTCGGCATTGTTCATCGCCTCATAGGCCATGCCCGCGCTCATCGCGCCGTCGCCGATCACCGCGATGCCCTTGCCCGGCGTGCCCGCCAGCTTGTTCGCCATGGCAAAGCCGAGCGCGGCAGAGATCGAGGTCGAGCTGTGCGCCGCGCCGAACGGGTCATATTCGCTCTCGGCGCGCTTGGTGAAGCCCGACAGGCCCCCGCCCATGCGCAGCGTGCGGATGCGGTCGCGACGCCCGGTCAGGATCTTGTGCGGATAGCATTGGTGGCCGACGTCCCACACCAGCCGGTCGTCGGGTGTGTTGAATACGTAGTGAATCGCGACCGTCAGTTCGACTACGCCCAGCCCAGAGCCGAGATGGCCCCCGGTGGTGCCGACCGCACTGATCGTTTCGGCGCGCAGCTCATCGGCGAGCTGGCGCAATTGCGACGGCTTGAGCTTGCGCAGGTCGTGGGGCGTGTCGACCGTGTCGAGCAGCGGCGTCGTGGGAAGTTCAGACATTCGACCGCATTTACTCCAGCGCGTTGAACCTGTCCAACGCCTGACACCGCTGGTCATGAAAGGTCATGAGCAAAAGCTGAGCGTTGGGTGAAAAATGCCGGTGACGCAGCGTCAATCGCGGTCGAGTGCCGCAACCGCGGCCACCGCAGCGTCGAAACGCGCATCCCAGTCGCCACGAATCGCGATCCAGCGTACCTCGGCCTCGTCGAGCACGTCGCGGCATAAGCTAGCGAAGCGCCCCCGACTCGCGTCAGTCCCATAGATTCGCGTGCCGTCGTCGATCCACGCGACATCGGGTTCGAGCAGGAGGTAGAGGTCGGCGCGCGGGTGCTGCATCAGCGCAGCGGGTGCGTCGCCCAGCATCATTCGCGCCCAGGCCGCCGTCATCAGCGCATCGGTGTCAGCGAACAGGTAGCGCGTCGCCCAATGCTTCCACGCTGCGATCGTCGCGCTTTGCGCCGCACCGATCAACGTCAGGTCGGCGGCGTCCATGTCGACGCCATGAACCTCGGCCTGCGCGCGGCCATATTCGGGGACCCAGACGCTGTCGAAATGCCGCGCCAGCCGCTCGGCCAGCACCGACTTGCCGGTGCTTTCGACGCCGTGCAGCACGACGGTGCGCGTGTAGTGCGCGCGAACCGGGCCGGGCAGGAAGGCGGCATGCGCCCAAGGGTCGGCGCGCACTGCACTGCCCGACAGGCCGCCAATGCCATCGGGATCGGCGGCCATGATCCGCCCGCCCAGCGGCACGAACACCCCGCCGACCTCTTCGGCGAGGCGCTTGCCATAGTCCTCACCCGCAAAGACCAGATCGATCGGATCGGGATGCGCCGCGCGCACGAGTTCGCGCCAGATCGGCCAGAAATCGGGACTGTCCTCCGGAGCCTGCGGCACCGGCGCGCCGTGGCCGATCACCTCGCAATCTGGCAGCAGCTCGCGCATCCATGCCAGCCGCAACTCGCCCGGGATTGGATCGTCGGGCAGCCAGCAGACCAGCACCGTCAGCCGATCGACCATCGCCCGCGCCGCGCGCGCGAGCGTCAAATGCCCGGCATGCGGCGGCATGAACTTGCCGAGCAGGAAGCCGCGAGTCACCGCGCCACGTCCAGCTTCGCGCGCCAAGCGAACAGGCCCCACACCGCCATGCCGAGGAAGATCGCGTAGAGGATTGCAGTGGGATACAGCCCGCGGCTCCAGAACAGCCCGACCGCGACGATATCGACCGCGATCCACAGCAGCCAGCTTTCGACGCGGCGCTGCGATTGCAGGATTTGCGCCGCGACGCTCATCCCCGCCACTGCGGCATCGGCATAGGGTGCGGCGGCATCGGTGAAGCGCGCCATCGCCGCGCCCCAGGCGATGCTCGCCAGCGCGGTGCCGACGATCCAGCCGACACGCGCGGGATAGGCCAGCCGGGCCACGGCGATGCCATCATCCACCCGATCGCTACGGCCCCAGTTCCACCAGCCATAGAGCTGAATGACGAGGAAGAAGATCTGGAGCAGCGCGTCGCTGTACAGCTTCGCGTCGGCGAACACGAAGAAGTAGAGCGCGACCATCGCGATGCCGAACGGGTAGTTCCACAGGCTGCGCCGCGCCACCAGCGCGACATTGATCAGCCCCAGCGCCGCCGCGGCAAGCTCGACCGGGTTCAACTTGGTGGCTTCAGTCGCAGTCGGCGCACTTGCCGCGCACCTCGATCACCGGGCGCACGGGTGAGAAGCCCGCACCTTTCGCGGCCGAACGGACGGTGCGGGTGATCGAATCATCATCGAGATGCGTGGTGTTGCCGCACGAATCGCACACGAGGAAGATGCAGTCGTGCAGGCAGTCGGGATGCGCGTTGGCGACATAGGCATTGGCGCTTTCGACCCGGCGCGCGAGGTTCGACGTCACGAACAGGTCAAGGATGCGATAGACGCTGTTCGCCGCGACCCGCCGCCCTTCCCGCTTCGACACCGCCTCGGCGATGTCATAGGCGGAGGCGGGTTTGTCGAACCCGGCCAGCACCTCGAAAATCGATGCGCGCATGGTGGTCCATTGCTCGCCCGCCTTTTCCAGAGTGGCCTGGGCGGCGACGGTCAGGTCGGAGCCATGATGTTCGTGATGATCGTGCGCGTGCATGGGTGAAATGTAGGCGCGCGAACGCTTCGCAGCAAGCGTGTGCTCATCTGCACGGCACCGGCCCGCTCCCCCACCCGACCACCCAACGGCAGTGTATTCTATGGGTGGTCGGGTGGGGGAGCGGGCCGGTGCCGCTCTGCTCAACTAATACGTGGCGCGGCGGTTGAGGTCGTGGCCGAGGGCGAGGATCGCAACGCCGACCACCGTCCACACGATCTCCGGCCCGCCATGCTCCAGCGTCAGCGCGCCTGCCATGATGCCAAGGCCGAATGCGCCGACCGCAGCCGGCATCATATAGCCATGCTTCATGATGCCGCGGCCCAGCGCGACGATCCCGAACAGGATCGCGGCGACCAGCCCGACTTCGTGAATCAGCGGGTGCATCAGCGACCCCGCCGCCGAGGCGAGCGCCAGCAGCACCGTCGTTGCCAGGCAATGCGCCAGACACAGGCTCGACAGCCCGATCGCAAAGCGATCGAAGCGCGTGTCGATCTGTTCCCAGAATCGGGGGGCAATAGCCGGCTGCATGGTCCGGCATATAGATCGCCGCCAGAAAAGTTACAACATCACATGCACCGGGGGACAGGTGGCCCGGCTGGCATTTGTGGTTACAGGCAGGTACATGGATTCCGTGTCCGAGTTCCGCCATCCCATCCGCCCGCGCGCCATCGCCAACTGGCTGACGGTCGTCGCCATCCTGATCGTCCTGATCGTCGTCGTCGGGGGCATCACGCGCCTGACCGAATCGGGGCTGTCGATCACCGAATGGAAGGTCGTTTCCGGCATCCTTCCGCCGCTTTCCGAAGCGGCGTGGCTGGCCGAATTCGACAAGTATAAACAGATCCCGGAATATCAGCAGGTCAATCAGGGGATGAGCCTGGCTGCGTTCAAGTTCATCTATTTCTGGGAATATATCCATCGCCTGCTGGCCCGCGTGATCGGCTTTGCCTTTGCCGCGCCGCTGCTGTGGTTCGCGTGGAAGCGCGCGATTCCCAAGGGCTATGGCCTGCGCCTGACCGGCCTGCTGGTGCTGGGCGGGCTGCAGGGTGTGATCGGCTGGTGGATGGTCAGTTCGGGCCTGGCCGAACGCACCGATGTCAGCCACTTCCGGCTTGCCGCGCACCTGCTGCTGGCGCTGTTCATTCTGGCCACGCTGACCTGGACGATCCTCGACCTGCGCCAGCTGGCGCGCGATCCGGCGTATCGGCCGGCGCGGCTCACCGGCTTCGGCTTCGTCGTCGCGCTGATCGTGTTCGTGCAGCTGCTCTATGGCGCATTCACCGCCGGGCTGAATGCGGGGCTGGTCACCAACGAATGGCCGATGATGAACGGCAAGTTCTTCCCGTCCGAGGTGCTGGCGGTGCGGTCGCTGCTCGATGCGGCGGTCAATGATCCGGCGATGATCCATTGGATTCATCGCTGGTGGGCATGGGTCGCGGTCGTCGCGCTGATCCTGCTCGCCCGCCGCGCCCGCGCAGCGGGAAGCCGCGGGGCATCGGTCGCGATCCACAGCGCGTTCGGCGTCCAGATTCTGCTCGGCATCGCCACGGTGATGACCGGGGTGGATATCACGCTGGGCGTGCTTCACCAGTTCGTCGGCGCGCTGTTGGTGATTGCCACCGCCTGGGGCCTGCATGTCACCGGGCGGCGCGTGCGCGGCTATCGCGCATGAGCGACATTGCGCTGGTCCACGCGACCTTCGCCGATGAAGGCGAGGCCGAGCGGATCGGGGAAGCAATGGTCGACGCGCGGCTTGCCGCGTGCGTCAATCTGTTGGGCCCGTGCCGCTCAGTCTATCGTTGGCAGGGCGCGGTCGAGCGCGGCGACGAGTATCGCGCGCTGTTCAAGACCACGCCGGAACTCGCCCGCGAACTCACCGACGCGATCGCCGCAGCACACAGCTATGATCTGCCGGTGATCGAAATCTGGCCGGTCGCGGCGGGCGACGCGGTTGTGGATTGGGTCCGGGCCGAAACGCGGTGATCGCCGTCGCGCTGCTGATCGCGACGCAGGCCGCGCCCGTGTTCGCGCCGCCGCTCGACCGACCGCTGACGATGACGACCGAGACCGTGCGGACCGAAGGCGCGACGACGCGCCGCTTCATTGCGCATCGCACTGTCAGGTTCTCGGCGGCACCGGACGGCTATCGCGTGGCGGTAACGCTGGATGCGGCCGCGCCGGGCGAAGAGGACAGCGACCCGGCCGGGCTGCTGCGCGCCGGCTTTGCACGGCTGGCGGGGCGCACCGTCGTGCTGCGCCTCGACCGCGCCGGCTCCGTGGTCGGCATAGACGACCTCCCAGCGACCTGGCGCGCAGTCACCGACGGGATGGCGGCGCTGGCACCGACCGGCACCGATCCGGCGACGCAGCAGCGCGCCGCGCGCGTCCGCGCGATCGCGGCGGCGCTGGCGGCCCAACCCGAAGCGTCACAGCGCCGAATGATCGGCTCACTGGTCACCCCCCTGATCGCCCCCGAGCTGGTCGCCGAAGTGGCAACCCCCTCCCCGCCCCGCGCAGTGCGGGTTCCCGCCATGTCGGTCTATGGGAAGGCAGAGCTGGACGGGCTACGCGCGGTGCGGTCGCGGCCCGAAGGCATCGAAGTGTCGGTCAGCGCGACCGGCCCGGTCGCAGTGGGCACGGCCAGCGCGACCGTCACGCTCGAAACCCTGCGCCGCATCGATCCCGCCACAGGACTGGTCGTTGAAAGTCGCGAGCAGGTCGAAACCCTCGCCCCTGATGGCAGCTTGCAGTCCGAACGGCTGACCGTGACCCGGCTCACGCGCTAGTTTGATTCAGCTGAGCTGAATTGCGGCACCGGCCCGCTCCCCCACCCGGCCACCCACAACGTATCTTCAATGGGTGGCCGGGTGGGGGAGCGGGCCGGTGCCGCAGCGATCCGGTTCACCCGGATCGACAACCAAGGTATTCCAATACCCGTCAGCAATCCCGCCATTTGCTTGACTTTTGAGTCCCATTTCGTCAATTGGCCGCCGTTCGCGCCGTCCTGCGCCACTTTGACAAGGGGCGGCGTCATTCATTTAAACCCAAGAGGTCTGGCCCCATGAAGGCGCTCATGAAGACCACCAAGTCGGTAAAGCCGGCCGAGGTGGAGAAGAAGTGGCATATCGTTGATGCCGAGAATCTGGTCGTCGGTCGCGCTGCGGTCGTCATCGCCAACGTCCTGCGCGGCAAGCACAAGACGAGCTTCACCCCGCACGTCGACTGCGGTGACAATGTCATCGTGATCAACGCGGACAAGGTGCGCTTCACTGGCAAGAAGCTGGCGGACAAGGTCTATTACAAGCACACCGGCTATGCTGGCGGCATCAAGGAAGTCACCGCACAGAAGGTGCTCGAGGGTCGTTTCCCCGAACGCGTTCTAGAAAAGGCGGTCGAGCGCATGATCCCGCGCGGCCCGCTGGGCCGTCAGCAGATGCGCAACCTGCGCATCTACAAGGGCGCCGAGCATCCGCATGAGGCGCAGAACCCCGAGGTCCTCGACATCGCCGGCATGAGCCGCAAGAACAAGGTGGGCGCATAATGTCCGACAATCGCCAGTCCCTTTCCGATCTGGGTGCGATCGCCGACGGCGCGCCTGTTGCCGAAACCACTGAAGCCGGTGTTGCGACCCCGGCGGTTTCGACTATGCCGCTGCGTCAGCAGGAAATCGACAAGCTCGGCCGCGCCTATGCGACCGGCCGTCGCAAGGACGCCGTTGCCCGCGTGTGGCTGAAGCCCGGCTCGGGCAAGATCACCATCAACGGCCGCGATCAGGAAATCTATTTCGCGCGTCCGACGCTGCGCCTCGTCATCAACCAGCCGTTCGGCGTTGCCGAGCGTGACGGCCAGTATGACGTGATCTGCACCGTCAAGGGCGGCGGGCTTTCGGGCCAGGCCGGCGCAGTCAAGCACGGCATCGCCCAGGCGCTGACCAAGTATGAGCCGACGCTTCGCGCGCCGGTCAAGGCGGCCGGGTTCCTGACCCGCGATCCGCGCGCCGTCGAGCGCAAGAAGTACGGCAAGGCGAAGGCCCGCCGCAGCTTCCAGTTCTCGAAGCGCTGATCGACCGACAGGTTCGATCTTCGACATGCGAAAGGGCGGTCCGCACGGGCCGCCCTTTTTCGTTTTGCGGAAGTGTTGCCCGAACGCATCGCAGAATGGTGAACATGCGACACCGCGCACGTGTGGCCTTGACGCGCGCCAAAAGCCGCATAGCCTTCCTCCATGACCGCGCGCCCTAATGAGGCTCGCGACATTTTTTGGGGGAAATCATGAACTTTGCACGCACCACGCGCGCCAATCTGTTGCTGTCGGCCGCCGGATTCGGCCTGTGCGCGATCGCCGCGCCCGCTCTTGCCAATGACGGGACGACGGCGGGGCCGCGCATCGATTCGGCCGGCGCCTCGCTCGACGCACATGGCAGCCGCCCCGACGCGGCGATCGACATCGCCCACGCGCCGGGTGCAGCACTGACGCAATCCGGCTATGTTTCGCCGGATGAGGCGGAAGACACGCCGCAGATCACGATCAACAACGGCTTCACCCCGGTACAGGCCTATGACCCGGTCAACGTTACCGGCATCGGCCAGATCATCACGGACTCTGGCGGCGGCTTCATCGGCACCTGCACCGGGACGCTGATCAATCCGCGCACCATCATCTTCGCCGCGCACTGTGTAAACACGCGTGCGGCAACGGCCTATGGTGCGAACTCAGGCGGCGTCGGCGTCGGCGTCGGGTTCGAGACCAACACCCGCGCCAATGCCGCGGGCCAGACCGATGAGCTTGTTCGCTGGCTGCTTGGTGGGACCGGCGGCGCCGGCCGCTTCCAGAGCAACACGACCCAGCATTTTTATAACATCAACCAGGTTTTCTACGACCCGCGGTCGCTGAACGCCGCGTCGTGCACGTCCGCGACATCCTGCTTCCTCGAGGCGGATGTCGCGACCGCGGTGCTCGACACGCCCGCCGCCGGCGTCCCGACCTGGGCGCTGCTCTTCTCGCCGCTGCCCACCCCCGGCGCGATCGATCCCGCAACCGGCACCGGCTACCATGTCAACATCGGCGGCTATGGCAGCTTCGGCACCGGCACCACCGGCGCGGCGAGCAGCGGCAATTTTCGGCGCCGCGCTGCTGAGAACATGCTGGGCGCGCTTGTTTCGCTGAACACGCGCAACGAATTCCTGTTCGGCACGGCCGGCTCGCCGTCACGTCCGCAGCAGCTTTATTTCCTCGACTTCGACGATCCGGCACGCGGCACCGCGACGGCGAACACCCGCGACTTCAACGGCTTTCGCGACAATGCGCTGCCGCGTGAAGGCCTCACCGGCCCGGGCGATTCGGGTGGCCCGCTGATCCTGGACCGGGCCTTTTCGAAGCAGGTGGTGATCGGCGTCCTGTCGGGCGGGTCGACCTTCTTCGGCGGCCAGCCCGGCGGCAGCTACGGCACGCAGAGCTTCTACCAGCCGCTGTTCCTCTATTGGGACTGGATCGTTGCCAATAACCCCTATCGCTATGTCACTGCGGTCGCGGGCAATCGGAACTGGGAGGAAGGCGCGGCCTGGGTGACCGAACTCGATCCCAATTATCAGATCATCACCGGCGGCCAGTTGGTCAACGGCCTGCCGACGCATCTTGGTGGCGCCAATTCCGGCAATGCACAGGAGTTCGGCGAGCTGTGCTTCGAGTCGCCGAACACCTCACCCAACCCGTCGTCGGAATGCTATAATCTGGCGACCGGCGTGTTCACCTCGAACCTGCCGACCGGCGCGACCGAAAGTGGCGCGCCTGAGATCGCAAACGTAACCGGCAGCTACGGGCTCGTCGCCGGGCTCGATCAGGCGCAGGCCACGCCAGGCTACACCGACACTGCCGCCCCAGCGCCCACGCTCGCCAACGGTTTGCCGGGCGCGACCGGCTTCACGCCCAACAATGTCAACGGCGTTCGCACCACCGGCCAGATTGGTCGCTATTATGACGTGACGCTGCGCAACACCGGGGTCGTGACGCTTAACTCGGCGGTGACAATCGACCGCTTCAGCATCATGGGCGCGACCTCGCAGCTGACCATCGCCAGCGGCGCATCGCTCACCAGCCTGATGGAGATCCGCCAGAATACCGGCACGATCGTCAACAACGGCATGCTGGCGTCATCGGGCGACTATCTCCTCCTGTCGGGCCTGCTGACCGGGTCGGGTCAGGTCAACGCCCCGTTCACGACCAGCGTGCTGGGCAGCTTCGCGCCGGGCACGATCGGGACCACCGGCACGCTGACTTTCAATGGCGGGCTCGTCTTGTCGTCAGGCTCGGGCTACCTCGTCGACCTCGGTGCCAGCGGCACCTCTGACCGGATCGTGGTGGCGGGCGCAGCCAATCAGGCCAATCTGGGCGGCAACCTCCAGATCAGCTATTCGGCGGCAACGCTCCGCGCGGGCAACAGCTACACCATCCTGACCGCCGCAGGCGGCGTCGTCGGCACGTTCAACACCCCGGCGTCGATCAGCGCGATCCTGCGCCCGACGCTGACCTATTCGACCAACTCGGTCGTGCTGAACATCGCCGCTGGTACCTACACCAGCGTCGTTCCGGCATCGAACGTGATCGGATCGACCTGGGCGCGCCTGCTCGATCAGAACCGCAGCCAGCAGGCGAAGTTTGATGGTCTGTACGGCCCGCTCGATCTGCAGAACGCATCGACGATCATCAGCACGCTGGGCAGCTGGGCGCCGGCATCGGAGACGACCGCGCAGACGCTCGGCATCGCCACCACCGACGCCAACTCGACCTTCATCCGCAACCGCCTCAATGGCCTCGACCCCGCCAATCTCGGTGGCTCGCTGGCGCATTATGGCCGCCCGGTGCAGGTCGCCGCGCTCAACCTGATGCCGGCCATGGGCGCAGCCCCGGTGCGCAGCGACGCCGCCACGCCGATGATTCAGGAAGGCGCGCTGCCCGAAACGATGAGCGGCTTCATCTCGGGCGGCTATCTCAACGGCGATGGCGCGGCGATGTCCGGCATGGGCGGTCGCGACAGCTATAATGGCTGGTATGTCGGCGCAGGTCTGGAAGCCTCGCTTGGCGACACCAGCCTGATCGGCTTCGCCTTCACCTATACCGATACCGACGGCACGGCATCGTTCGGCGGCCAGAGCGCGAAGGGCGAGGCGTTCCAGGGGACGCTCTACGCCAAGAAGAGCTTTGGCAGCGTCACGCTGGACGGTCAGGTCACCGCCGGCGCGCTGGGTGTCAAGACCCAGCGGACTGCGGGCTTCCTCGGCACCAACTACACGCTGCGCGCCAGCGACAGCGCGATGATCGTCGGGACCGAGCTGGGCCTTGGCTTCGACCTTGGCAATGACGCGATCGAGATCGCCCCGCGCATCGCCGGGCGGACCACCTGGATCGATTTCGGCAGTGCGCAGGAAGCGGGCGGCCCGATGGCGCTCGACATCGACCGCAACGACTATGAAAGCTACCAGGGCCGCGCCGGGCTGACCGTCGCGGGCAAGTCGGATGGCCTGCGTCCGTTCGTCACCGCCACCTATGTCCACGAGTTCGGCGATCGTCCGGCCACCGTGGGCGCCAATCTGGTCGGCGGCACCGGTGCCAATGTGGCGTTCGCGCTCAACGGGCAGGACAAGGACTGGGGCGAAGTGTCGGGCGGCCTGACCTTCCGCACCGGCGCGGTGGATCTGTCGGTCTCGGCCGACTCGACCTTCCTGCGCTCGGACCTGTCGGCACAGACCTATCGCGGATCGGTCACCTTCCGCTTCTGATCGCCAGCCGAACGTCTTGAAGAAAGGCCGCTCCCTCGGGGGCGGCCTTTTTCATTCCATCTCCCGGATTTGCGTCTCCAGCGTCGCATCCACCACGCGCAGTTCGTTGAACGACGGGCGCGTGTCGCGCACCCGTTCCGACAGCGTTCCGGCACCGATCAGCCGCACCGGGCCGGTGGCGGTCGGGTGGGTGATGTCGAACGCGTCATGGACATGGCCGGTCAGCACCCCATGCGCGCCGGCCGCCGCCAGCGCCTCCAGCGCCGCACGCCCGCCGCGCGTGTTCGATGTACTGCGCGTCCCAGCCTCGACCAGCGGATGGTGGCAGGCGATCAGCACGACATGCCCGTCCGGCGCATCGGCGACCTGAGTGAGCGTGCGGCTGATCGCCCGCCCACTGACATAGCCTTTCGACCAGTTCAGCCGCAGTTGCGCGCGCGCCGTCGTCTTGAGCGGCACGATCGACACACCGCGCAGTTCGAGCGGGCGCTCGATCATGCGCTCCAACGCCTGAAACCGGCGATAGGGCGTCACGAAGCGCGCCCACGGATTGAAATAGGGCAGGTCGTGATTGCCGACCTCGACCGTGATCGGTCGCCCGAGCGCTTCGAGCCATTCCTGCGCCGCGGCGAACTCGTGCTGGCGCGCACGCATCGTCAGGTCGCCGGTGACGATCACCGCATCGGGCTGTTCATCGCGCACCGTCGCGGCGAACCAGTCGAGCGCGGCGCGGTCTTCGGCGCCGAAATGAATGTCGCTGACATGGAACAGGCGCGTCATTCCTTTACCTCCCGCGTTGCGAGGAACACGGGTGCGGTGGTCCCGCTGCCCACGATGGTCCCCGCCTTCAGTGTCACCGGCTCACCGTCGAACAATGCGAGCACCGGGCGGCTGCTGAACGGCGCGATCTGCTGCGCCCGGCGTTGCGTCACCGCACGCGCGGCGACCCAATCGCCGGTGAGCCACGACCAGCCGAGTTCGGCAATCGCGCCCCAGTCGCGCGCATCGATCGCATCGACGCGCAGCCCGGTATCGGTCGGCGCGACGAAGATCGCCTGATAGCGCGCATCCATGCCCGGCACTCCGCGGACCCTGAGCCCCCGGCCAAAGGTGCGCCGCCACGCGTTGCGCACCGCACCGACCATCCGCGCCAGCCGCCCGGCGCGTGCAGCCTCGCGCGCGCGGCCCCAATGCGCCGCCGGACCAAGGATCAGGCCGACAAAGCCACGGTGCGGGCCCGCCTCGACATAGGGCATCGCCACCCGGCGCGCCTCGTGGTGGGCGGCGTGGACGATCGCCGCTGGATCCGCATCGCCGTGCAGCGCCTTTGCCAGCATGTTCATCGTGCCCCCGGGCAGGATCAGGAACGCGCCATCCCAGCCCGCCAGCGCACACAGCGCCGCATTGATCGTCCCGTCGCCGGCGAACAGCACCACCGTATCGATATCGGCGGCGTCGAGCGCCGCAGGATCGGGAATGGCATCGTCGGGGAAGCGGGTGCGGCCCGCCAGCGTGAGGCCGCGCTCGTCGAACACCGCCTCCAGCGCTGCGCACTTCTCCTGCGTGGCCGAGCCGGATTGCGGATTGGTAATGAACCACAGGCGTTCCATGCCGCGCCAACGCATGACGCGCGGATTGTTTCGCGCCGCACACAAAAAAGGGGCCGCGTGGGCGGCCCCTTCCGGTAGTGGAACGATCGGATCAGCCCTGCTGATCGGCGTCCGCTCCGTCATTGTCGTTCTGCTCGTCCGGCGCACGGTCACCCTGCGGGTCCTGCTGCTCGCGCGGCTGCTGATTCTGCTGCCGATCGACATTCTGGTTGCCCTGCTGGTTCTGCTGGCTGCCTGGGGTCTGGTCCTGCTGACGCTCGTTCATGTCACTCTCCTGGAAACGCCCACTCGTGGAAGCTCAACCGATGGGGAGCGTAAAACGGTCCTCGGCTCGTCGCATTGCCGGGCGCGGGTCAGAATCAAAAAAGGCCCGCCAACTCAATGAGCTGGCGGGCCTATAATGGTGGGCGTGGCAAGGATTGAACTTGCGACCCCTGCGATGTCAACACAGTGCTCTACCACTGAGCTACACGCCCACTCGCCTTGCGGCGAATCTCGGGAAGCGGCGCTTTAGCGGGGGTCGTCTCCGCTTGCAAGCACCTGATTTCAATTAGAGCTCGGCACCTGCTCCATCTCGAACAATCGGTCAACTTCCAGCACCAGATCGCGGAGGTGAAAAGGCTTGGACAGCACGCGTGCCTGCGGCACCTGCTTCCCCGCTTTCAGGGTGACAGCGGCGAATCCGGTGATAAACATGATGCGCATGTCGGGCGCGATCTCGGCAGCGCGTTGCGCCAGTTCGATCCCGTCCATCTCCGGCATCACGATATCGCTGAGCAGCAGATCGAACCGTTCGGTCTCGATCAGCGGGAGCGCGGCGGTGCCGCGGTCGACAGCGGTGACGGCATAGCCGGACTTTTCGAGCGCGCGCGACAGATACTCGCGCATCACCTGATCGTCTTCGGCCAACAAGATCCTGATCATTCACCCCTCGCCCGCGGCCGATGCCTGCGTCTGCCCGTCGCGATACTATGCGCGAAGCCCTTAAGAAATTCCAGCCATGCGGCCCCGGTCATGTCAGGGCCGGGCAAGCGGGGCGTTGCGATGGCGCGCATCGGGGCATAGGTTCGACTTGTGAGCGTGCCACCGCCCTTTGACCGCCACGGGCCAGCGCTTCCGGTGTCGCCGGTCGTGCTGTCGGTTCCGCACGCCGGGCGCGATTACCCGCTGCCGCTGCGCGCGGCGCTCCGCGTGCCGCTGCACAGCCTGCTCCCGCTCGAGGATCGCCACGCCGATACGCTGGCGCTGGCGGCGCGGGGAAGCGAAACCATGCTGGTCGCCACCCGACCGCGCGCCTGGATCGACCTCAACCGCGCCGAACATGAGCGCGACCATCGGATCGACGAAGGTGCCGAGCCGGTGCCCGAGGCGGCACAGTCGCTCAAGCTGCGCAGCGGGCTCGGCCTCATCCCCCGCCGCGCGGGGGGTGCCGAGCTGTGGCGTCGCCGCTTCGCCGCAGAGGAGGTGCGGGCGCGGATCGAACAGGACCATCGCCCCTATCACGCCGCCGTGGCCGATGCGCTGGCGGCGGCACGGGCGCGGTTCGGCGTCGCGGTGCTGATCGACGTCCACTCGATGCCCCCGCTCGGCGTCGGCGCAGCGCGGCTGGTCATCGGCGATCGCTTCGGTCGGTCGAGTGCCGCCCGCTTCGTCGCGCGGATCGAGGGGATCGCGCATGCAGCGCGGGTGCGCAGTGCGCTCAACACGCCCTATGCCGGTGGCCATGTGCTCGAGCGGCACGCCGATCCGGCGGGCAATATCCACGCGATCCAGCTGGAGTTCGACCGCAGCCTCTACCTCGACCGCCGCCGCGATCAGCCGGGACCGGGTCTGGAGGAAACGGCACGCCTGCTGCGCGCGATCATCGATGCGGTCGCCGATGAGGCGCTCCCGCTCGCCGACGCTGCGCAATAAGCCCCCGATCCGCTTCACGCATAAAAAAAACCGCCCGGTGTTGCCACCGGGCGGCCTAGGTTCAGGGAGGAGACACGCCCGAGGGCGTGCCGCGCGGGTCCGCGAAAGGGGGGACACGAAACCGCGCTACAAACTTTATAGTTACGCTTGACCGTGGCTTCAAGGCCACAGTTTAAAATGCGACGAGTGGAGGGGTAGGACGGGGTCAAACCCGTCATTTCCAGCCGAGATTTGGCCGGATTCACCTCCGGAGCCGACTGCGCGGCTCCGGAGGGAATAGGTCAGACGGCCGGAGCGATCTGCGGCGCGACGGCGCCGATCGCCATCTGGCGACCGAAAATCTCGCGGACCAGGCCGAGCGAGAAGAGGTGGGCGTAGATCAGCGGCAGCATGCCGTTCTGCTGAATCTTGCGCAGCTGGTCGCCGCGCAGCTCGTTGAGCTTTGCCTCATCGACCATGCGGAAGCCGCGATAGATATAGGGCTGAGCAGCGCCATCCGGCTGGATCGCGACTTCGCCATCCATCAGCAGGCCCATGTCGTTCAGTTCCTTGAGGAACGCGCCGGTCTTCTGACCCGCGATCTCGAACTCCTCGTTGAACTTCAGGATCTGCTGGACCAGCTCGGTCGGCTTGCCGTCCTCGAACAGGGCATCGCCCTCATCGAACGCGCCGATCGAATCGGTGCTCGGATCGAAGCACAGCGACAGCTCTTCCGAATCCGGACGCAGCCGGGCGAGCAGGAACGGGTAGCGACGGATATAGGCCGGGATGTACATCGGCTCGGTCCCGCGCGGCTTGCCGTCGGTGTCGAAGAAGACGTTGACGCCTTCGTTCAGTCCCATCAGCGCCAACGGCACCGGCTCGTCACCCGCCGAAAACACGATCGGCATATACCGCTGAACCAGCGGAAATTCCTCGACGGTCAGCGGCACCGCGTGCTGCTTGCCCAGGAACGGCGCATTGGTGGCCGGACGAATACGGAAATTGCCATGCATCTCGCTCGAGAGCGGGAGAAGGTCGTTATAGAAAACGGGAAGACCCTGTGCTTGCGGCGCGCTGGCCATGAAATTCTCCTGGATTTAGGTGTGCGCGGTCTATTGGTCGGCGCGCGCGGGTGCAAGCGTAACCAGTTTCCCCGGATTGAACAGATTGTCGGGATCGAATGCGCGCTTGATTGCGGCGAGTGCGTGCATGCGCGCGGGCGACGACAGCCGCGCCAGTTCGTCGCGCTTCATCTGGCCAATTCCATGCTCAGCCGAAATCGATCCACCGGCAGCGACCACCAGATTATGGACGAAGGGGCTGATTCGCGCCGAATTCTCCGCGACCCAGCCGCGGTCGGCACCTTCGGGTGCGCGCACATGGAAATGGACGTTGCCGTCACCCAGATGCCCGAACGCTCCTGCGCTGGTCCCCGGAAACGCGGCCTCGACCGCCGCTGCCCCGTCGATCATGAAGTCCGGCATCCCCGCCACGGGCACCGAAATGTCGTGCTGAAGCGCGGGTCCGCTCGCGCGCTCCGCCTCCGAAATCGAATCGCGCAGCTTCCACAGCGCCTCGGCCTGCGCCTCGCTCGCCGCAATCGCCGCGTCGCGAATCAGGCCGCGCTCCAGCCCCGCCGCGAGCAGCCGCTCGAGGATCTGTGCCGGCGCCTCCGCCCCGGCGTCGCTCGCTACCGACTCGATCAGCACATGCCAGGGATGCGGCCCCGTCAGCGGATCGCGCGTGCCGGGGATGTGCTCGAGCACCAGTGCCAGCGAATGCGCGGGCACGATCTCGAAACTCTCGACCGAGTCGGTCGCGGCTTCGCATAGTCGCAGCAGCTCAAGCGCGGCGTGCGGCGATTCGACTCCGACCCAGCCGACCGCACGCGCCGCCACGGCGGGGACCAACTTGAGCGTCGCGGCGGTGATCACGCCCAGCGTCCCCTCCGCCCCGACCAGCAGCTGGTTGAGGTCATAGCCGCGATTGTCCTTCTTGAGCGGGGCAAGCCCGTCATGGACGCTGCCATCGGGCAGCACCGCTTCGACCCCCAGCACCAAGGCGCGCATCGTGCCGAAGCGCAGCACCTGGGTGCCGCCGGCATTGGTCGACACCAGCCCGCCGATCGTCGCGCTGCCCTTTGCCCCCAAGGTCAGCGGAAAGCGGCGCCCCTGCGCGAGCGCGGCATCGTGCAGATCGGACAGGATCACCCCGGCCTCAACCACCGCAAGCCCCGCATCGGCATCTACCCGGCGAATCGCATTCATCCGCCGCAGCGACAGGATCGCCGCGCTGCCATCGGCGGGCGGAGTCGCGCCGCCGACCATCGATGTATTGCCCCCCTGTGGCACCAGCGGCACGCCATGCACAGCGGCGAGCGTGACGATCACGGCGAGATCCTGCGTCGATCGCGGCTGGAGCAGCAGTGCCGATGCGCCATGATAGCGTCCGCGCCAGTCGGTCAGCCACGGCGCAATCGCATCCGAATCGGTCACCACCGCGTCCGCACCGATTCGCTGCGCCACGGCGGCGGCGAGAGCGGACAGGGCGGCGGTGGGATCGGGCGCAGTCATGGCGGCGCGCTACCATGACGGGACGGCGCGGGGCAATTCATCCACTGTTCAACAGCGGCGCGTATAGGGCATCATGACATGGTGAAGCTGTTGATCGCGTCCCTCTCTGCTGCGCTGCTGCTGCCCCTTGGAGCCTCGGGGCAGGGCAAGCTGCAGCCGTCGACCGGCGCGTCCACCCGCCTCGCGCAGGTGCGGATTCAGCAGCATATCGTGATCCGCGTGCCGCGCCCCGATCCGGTGCGCCGCATGTCCGCCCCGCCCCCTGCCCCGCTGCCCCCGATCGCCTGGGTCGAAAAGCGCACCGACGATTGCGTCAGCGTCGACGCGCTGTCGGGTGCGGCGATTATCCGGTCGGACAGCGTCGATCTGGTCCTGTCGGGTGGCCGGCGCGTACGGGCCAAGCTGGGCAGCGAATGCCCCGCGCTCGATTTCTATGCCGGCTTCTATGTAAAGCCCAACAAGGACGGAAAAGTCTGCGCCAAGCGCGACGTGTTCCGCTCGCGGGCGGGTGGCGAATGCCGGATCCGGTCCTTCCGCGCGCTGACCCCGGAACGCTGATCAGCGTTTACCTTGACTTTTTGCGCGCTTTCCCGGAGAGCGCCTGAGTTTACTTTGAGGGGCGAGCCCCCGTTTTTCCGGACATCTGAATGAGCTTTGCCGATCTCGGCCTCTCTGACGAATTGCTGAAGGCCGTTACTGAGGCCGGCTATTCCGAACCCACCCCTATTCAGCGCCAGGCGATCCCGTCGGTGCTGATGATGCGCGACCTGATCGGCATTGCCCAGACCGGGACGGGCAAGACGGCCAGCTTCGTGCTCCCGATGATCGATGTGCTGGCCGAAGGGCGCAGCCGCGCGCGGATGCCGCGCAGCCTGATCCTTGAGCCGACCCGCGAACTCGCCGCGCAGGTGGCCGAAAATTTCGAGAAATACGGCACCTATCACAAGCTCAGCATGGCGCTGCTGATCGGTGGCGTTCAGATGGGCGATCAGGTCAAGGCGCTGGAAAAGGGCGTCGACGTCCTCATCGCCACGCCCGGCCGCCTGATGGACCTGTTCGGTCGCGGCAAGATCATGCTGAACGATTGCAACCTGCTGGTGATCGACGAGGCAGACCGGATGCTCGACATGGGGTTCATCCCCGATATCGAGGAAATCTGCACCAAGCTGCCCGCGAACCGCCAGACGCTGCTGTTCTCGGCAACGATGCCGCCGCCGATCAAGAAGCTGGCCGACAAGTTCCTGTCGAACCCCAAGACGATCGAAGTCGCGCGGCCCGCCAGCACCAATCTGAACATCACCCAGCGGCTCGTGCCCGTCAGCAACAGCGCCGCCGCCAAGCGCGAAGCGGTGCGCCGCCTGCTCGAGCGTGAAGATGTGCGCACCGCGATCATCTTCTGCAACCGCAAGACGACGGTGCGCGAACTCAACAAGAGTCTCAAGCAGCACGGCTATCGTTCGGCAGAGATCCATGGCGACATGGACCAGTCATCGCGCATCGCCGAGCTCGATCGGTTCAAGGCCGGCGACGTCAACATCCTCGTCGCGTCCGACGTCGCCGCACGCGGGCTGGACATCAAGGGCGTGAGCCACGTCTTCAACTTCGACGCGCCCTGGCACCCGGACGATTATGTCCACCGCATCGGCCGCACCGGTCGCGCGGGAGCGACCGGCACCGCCTACACGCTGGTGACCAGCGCCGATGCCGAAGCGATCGAGAATATCGAAAAGCTGCAGGGGCAGAAGATCGAGCGGATCGGCGAACTCCCGGAGGGTGAGCCTGAAGAGGCGAAGAAGCCGCGCGGCCGCAAGGCCAAGCCGGCGAAGGATGCTCCGGTCAAGGCTCCGCCCCGCGAAGCCAAGCCGCGCGTCGAGCAGCCCCGCGAAGAAAAGCCCCGTGAGGATCGCCCGCGCGAGGCACGGCCTCGCGACGAGCGCCCGCGTGACGACCGTCCTCGCGATGACCGTCCCCGCGACGCGCGCCGCGACGAACGCCCCCGCCGCGATCGCCGCTATGAGGGTCGCGACGATGGCCCGGACGGCAAGGACGATGGCGGCTGGAACGGGCCGATCCCCGACTTCCTGAATTTCACGATTCCCGCGTGACCGGGTCTGAGGACGAGGATGATTTCCTCGCCTTCACCCCGGTCCCCGGCGTTGCCAGTCCGTGCATCGGCGTCTGCCGCATGCGCGATGACGATGTCTGTGAAGGCTGTCTGCGCACGCTCGACGAGATTGCGGAATGGTCGATCGCCAGCGATAATCGCCGCCGCGCGATCCTGAATGCCCTCGCAGCAAGGAGCTGACGGGCAGCGCGCAGCATGGGGGGACGATGCAACGACAGCTATGGCGGCTTGCCGCAGCGACCATTGCGCTAACGTTCGCCGCAAGCGGCGCTGCCCAGGAACCGACGAGCAGCTGGCGTAAAGCGGCGTGGACGATGCGGACGCTAGAACCCGCATCCAAGGAGACGCGTCGCGTCAAATGGGGCGAGCCGGTGTTCCTTCAGCCCGTCGCTCTCGCCGAAGCTGCGATCATCACCGACGATACCAGCATCGAACTGACCGGAATGCCGCTGGCCAAGGCGCCGGTGACGCTGCGTCTGGCCAAGGGCGCGCGCTTCTATCGCGTTGCGACCGCCGAAGCCGACCACCGCACCTATTGCGGCGGCGACAGCGGCTACAAGGCCGCAAATGCGATGATCAAACTCGAATCCCGCCTGTGCCTGGTCGATGAGACTGGCGACGGCGTGTTCGATCAGCTGATGCTGGGCACGCTGAGCCGCCCGCCATCTGGCTCTGGCCCGTTCGGCGGTGTCGCCTTCGAACTCGTCCGCCTCATGTTCACCGGCGATGCAGGGTTCCAGCCGATGGTGCTGAGCGCCGATCCCCGGCACCGCGTCGCGGTTCGCTTCACGACAACCCGTCCCGACACGCGGCTGTTCTCCGCCGGTCCGGTGCTGATGCGTGAGAAGCAGGGCGTTGCCGCCGGGCTTATGCTCATGGGCGCGGAGGGCAAGGGCCGGGTCACCACATTGTTCGACCCGGCGGTCGATGGCCCCGCGGCGGACCGTTACCCCAAGATGCTGGCCAAGGAACCGCAGTTCAAACATCTGCGTCCGATCCAGTTGGATCGCCTGCCCGCGACGATCGACCTGGGCGGCGCGGCGCTGATCGTCCGGGCCATCGACGCGGACGGTGCGGAGGTGGAGATCGTCAGGGACTATGGCGACGCACCCGTGCCGGTCGCGCTGGCCGGATTGATCCTGCAGGATGCCCAAAAGCCCTGAGCGCTGCATTTGCGACAGCGCCACCCGTTCGGCGTCCCCGCCCTCTATAGGGCGGTATGCGCCTCGCGACGATTACCAACTGGGCCTATGGGGCCACGCTTGTCCTGACGCTTACCTCGGGCGTGACGATGTTGCTGGCATCCGATGCGCATGAGCGGGAGCGCGCCGCCGTCGCGGACCGCCATGCACTGCAACGGGCAACGACCGATCTCGGCAAGAACATGTTCCTGTCGGCCGATCATGCGCGGCAGTTCGTCGTTACCGGCGACCCGGTCTATCGCATCCTGCATTACCGCACCGGAAGGGCGCTGAGCGATGTCGAGGCAGGGATCGCGCCGCTAGCGAAGGCGGGCGCCCTGCCCGACGAGCTGCGCACCCTGCGCGAAGCGATCCGCTGGTCGCAAACGATGGGCGACCAGCAGCGCGCGGCGATTCTCGCCTATCGCCGAGACGATCGGGAAACCGCGCAGCGCATCCTGTTCGGCGAGGCACATCAACGCGAACTCGACCGGGCCAAGACCGTGCTTGAGCGGTTCGTGATGCAGATCGAGACCCGCACCGCCAGCCAGATCGAAACCGCCACGCGGTTTGCGCGGCTATGGCGCACCGTGTCCGAAATCGTGCTCGCGACAACCGCATTGCTGTTTCTCGCCGTGCTCTATTTCATCTTCAAGCGGCGCGTGCTGCGCCCGGTGGTGCGGTTGAGCGATGTCGTCACCCGCCTCGCCGCGCAGGACTTCTCGGCCGTCCCGCCCCAGATCGACCAGATCGACGAGATCGGGGACATGGCGCAGGCGATTCACATTTTCCGCGCCAATGGCCTTGAGCGCTTGCGGCTCGAGGCCGAGCGCGATCGCGATCTTGCGGTACGCGACACGCTGGCGCGCATGACCCAGCGGATGCAGGGGTGCGACGATCTCGACGGCCTGATCGGCGTTGCCCTCCGCTTCGCGCCGGAAATCGCACCGGATTTCGCCGGTCGGCTGTACTTGATGGACGTCGCTGCGGGCGAGCTTCGCGCGGCGTGCGAATGGCTTGCCCCGGTCGGTTCGCACGACGGCTTTCCGGCATCGGCCTGCTGGGCGCTGCGGCGCGGACAGCCGCATCGCCCATCCAGCGGCGCGATCGACGTGCCGTGCCTGCATCTGGCCGGTGATCAGGAGCCGACCCGCGACACGCTGTGCCTGCCGCTGACCGCACATGGCGAGATACTGGGCCTGCTGTACCTAGAGCCTTGCCAGGGCGAACCCACCTCCGCCGTCGCGATGCCCGCACCCTATCTCTATATGCTCGCGGAGAATATCGGCCTCGCCCTCGCCAATCTGCGGCTGCGTGAGGCGCTGCGTGCGATGGCGATGGTGGACGCGCTGACCGGGCTGTCCAACCGCCGCCAGCTCGAGGAGCGGCTGGCGGGCCTGCTTGCGACCTCAGGCCCGAACAGCGCACCGCTGAGCTGCCTGATGATCGACGTCGATCACTTCAAGCGGTTCAACGACGCGCACGGACATGATGCGGGCGACTCGGTGCTTCGCGCGGTGGGCAAGGTGCTGGCTGACGGCACGCGCGGCGTAGGTGACGCGTTCCGCTATGGTGGCGAGGAGTTCACCATCCTGCTCCCGGTCGACGCCGACCACGCCGCCGAGCGCGCGGAACGGATCCGCGCACGCGTTGCCGAGCTGGAAGTCCGCCATGATGGCAACATAGTCGGGCCGGTGACGATCTCGATCGGGCTGGCCGCAGCGCCCGGCCATGTCGCCGCCGACCAGTTGATCGCGACCGCCGATGCGGCGCTGTTGCGCGCCAAACAGCATGGCCGCAACCGCGTGGAGGTCGCAAAGCCGCGACACCGTCACGCCGCCTGAGCGCTCCGGAAGGTCATTCCACCGGGGAAACAATGACTTGTTGCGGATCAGCGGTTTCGCCACAAGGGTCGGCAATGATCATTCCCCAGCCTGCCCGGAGCCTGTTGCGCACCGCGACCGCGCCCGAGCATGAACGGGTCGATGCGGCATTTGGCGGGTTCGATCTGGCTGATCGGGATGGCTATCGTGCCTTTCTGCGCGCCCAGGCATTGCCGCTGATCACCGTCGAGACCGCGATCGATGCGTTCGATCCGACTGCGGTGCTGCCAGACTGGCCCGAGCGGCGACGTGCAGGGCTGATCGTGCAGGATCTCACCGATCTGGAAGCCACGCCCCCCGCGCCCGAGCCGTTTGCATTGACCAACGCCGCCGCTGCGCTGGGCGCGGTTTACGTCCTCGAAGGGTCGCGGCTCGGCGGGGCATTACTGGCGCGAAACGTTCCCATGGACCTTCCCGCCCGGTTCATTCGTTGCCCCGCTGCGCCGAAGCGCTGGCGCGGCTTGATCGAGGTTCTGGACCGGACCCTTGTGACGCAACCACAGCGTGACGCGGCGATCAGCGCTGCCCGTGCCGTGTTCGACCTGTTCTGGCGAAGCGCGCGCCAGCATGGAAGGATGCCCGTCGTTGAATGATCCGCACCCCGTCGATCTCACCAATTGTGATCGCGAGCCCATCCACATCCTCGGCGCGATCCAGCCGATCGGTTTCCTGATCGCGCTGACCGCCGACTGGATCGTCGCGCGCGGGTCGGCCAACCTGCCCGAATATCTGGATTTCTATCCCGAGCAGATCGTCGGCCATCCGATCGCCGAGTTTCTGCCTGCCCCGGTGATCCACGACCTGCGCAACCGCACCGCACTGCTGCGCGGCCCGGATTCGGTGGAGCGGCTGTTCGACACCGAACTTGCCCCCGGCGCGGGCAATTTCGATCTGGCGATCCACCTGTCGGGTGGGCAGATCGTGATCGAAGGACAGCGATCGACCGGCGAGGTCGGCGACGTCACCGGCATGGTGCGGTCGATGATCGCGCGGCTCGACCAGTGCGGCGACATGCTGTCCTTCTACCGCGAAGGTGCGCGTCAGGTGCGGGCGCTGACCGGCTATGATCGCGTCATGGTCTATCGCTTCGCCCCCGACGGATCTGGCGAGGTGGTCGCGGAGGCAAGCAAGCCGGGTATCGGCAGCTTCCTTGGCCTGCACTATCCGGCCAGCGACATTCCGGCGCAGGCTCGCGTCCTTTACACCCGCTCGCTGTTGCGGGTCATCGCGGACGTGAATGCGACGCCCGTGCCGATCGTCCCGGCGCTGGATGAAAAGGGCGAGCCGCTCGACCTGTCATTGTCGCTGCTGCGCTCGGTGTCGCCGATCCATATCGAATATCTGCGCAACATGGGCGTGGACGCATCGATGTCGATCTCGATCATCGTCGATGGCAAGCTGTGGGGCCTGTTCGCCTGCCACCATTACGCCCCGCGCTACCCCAGTTTCGAGCGGCGCTCGATTTCCGAACTGTTCGCGCAGATGTTTTCGATGCGGCTGGAAAGCCGTGAGCGTCAGCAGACGGTGGAGTTCGAGCGGCGCGCCCGCGACATTTCCGACCAGCTGCTCGGCGCGGTCGCGTCGGACGAAACCCTGCTGCGCGATCCCGACTGGCTCGCCGATATCCTGACCAACGCGATCCCCGCCGACGGCGTGGGCGTGTGGCTCAACGGCAGCTACGCCTTTTCCGGGGTCACCCCGCCGACCGACGATTTCCGCCGGATCGTGCGCGCGCTCAACGCGACCGCAGCGGGCAAGGTGTTCGCGACGGATCATATCGGGTCGCTGATCATTGATGCCGAGCCGTTCGCCGGTAGCGCCGCCGGGTTGCTCGCCATCCCGATCTCGCGCTCGCCGCGCGACTATGTCGTGCTGTTCCGCACCGAACTGATCCGTTCGATCCGCTGGGCGGGCGATCCACACAAGCCGGTCGCGTACGGCCCTAACGGCCCGCGCCTGAGCCCGCGCGAGAGCTTCAATGAGTGGAAAGAGCTGGTCCGCGGCCGCTCACGCCCGTTCACCGCATCCGAACTGCGCGTCGCCGAAACGCTGCGCGCGACGTTGATCGAGGTCGTGCTGCGCCTTGCCGACGAAGCCTCGGCCGAGCGCCAGCGCGCCGGCGCGCGTCAGGAAGTCCTGATCGCCGAGCTCAACCACCGCGTCCGCAACATTCTGGGCCTGATCCGCGGCCTGATCCGTCAGGCCCAGCCCGAGGAAGCGGCCGTCCGCGATTTCGTGAAGGTCGTCGACGGCCGCATCCACGCTCTCGCGCGGGCGCACAACCAGATTACCGAGGATCACTGGGGCCCAGCCTGGCTCCAGGCGCTGATCGACGCCGAATCCGCCGCCTTTGTCGAAGAGGGCGACCGCATCCTGAGCGAGGGCGAGCCGGTGATGCTCAACCCACAGGCCTATTCCACCATGGCGCTGGTGCTGCACGAACTGGTCACCAATTCGAGCAAATATGGCAGCCTGTCGGTCGCGGGCGGCACGGTGAAGCTGAGCTGGGAGTGCAATGCGCGCGGCGACCTGTTACTGCATTGGCGCGATATCGACGGCCCGCCGGTCAAGCCGCCGTCGCGCAAGGGCTTTGGCACGACGATCATCGAGCGCTCGGTGCCCTATGACCTCGGCGGCGAAGCGCTGGCGCGCTATGTCGAGACCGGGTTCGAGGCCGATTTCTGCATCCCCGCCCGCCATGTGTCCAAGCCGCGTGAGGGCGGTGCGCCGCTGATCCGCTTCCCGCGCACGGCGCATGGACAGCGCGAGGAGCCGCCTGCGGACCTGCTCAATGGCCAGCGGCTGCTGCTGGTCGAGGACAGCCTGATCATCGCGCTCGATGCCGAGGATATTGCGACACGGCTCGGCGCCACGGACGTGACGACGGCGGCGTCGGTCGATGCCGCGCTCGATCTGATCGCGGCGCAGCCGCCGACGGTGGCGATCCTCGACATCAACCTGGGCAGCACGACCAGCTTCCCGATCGCCGACGCGCTGTTCGAACGGCGCATCCCGTTCATGTTCGCGACCGGCTATGGCGAGCAGGCGCAGTTCCCCGATCAGCATCGCGGCCGACCGGTGGTGCAAAAGCCCTATACGATGGAGAACGTCGCCCGCGCGCTGGCGGATATGCTGGGTTAGCCCAGCACCCGCCCCGCCACCG
The DNA here is from genome assembly GCA_942493255.1 of uncultured Alphaproteobacteria bacterium. Classification (GTDB taxonomy): domain Bacteria; phylum Pseudomonadota; class Alphaproteobacteria; order Sphingomonadales; family Sphingomonadaceae; genus Sphingomonas. Next base: position 3,738,694 of record OW818683.1, read on the forward strand.
CGTCGAGCCTCGCCAGCACTTCCGGATCGCGCGCTGATGGCGCGGTGATCAGCGCGGTGTCGAGGCAGGTGTCGATCGGCGACGCCTCCCGCTCCGCCGGCAGCGCGCGCAGCAGGTTCAGCACCATCGCCCGCGCCTTGGTGGCATTGGCCCCCAACTGCGCGATCACCTGCGCGACATCGACCGCAGCCTCTTCCTCGCGCCAGCAATCATAGTCGGTGACCATCGCCACCATCGCGAAGGGCAGTTCCGCCTCCCGCGCCAGTTTCGCCTCGGGCATCGCGGTCATGCCGATCACGTCGCAGCCCCAGCTGCGATAGAGATGGCTTTCGGCGCGGGTCGAGAATTGCGGACCCTCCATCACGAGACAGGTGCCGCCATGATGGACGGTTGCCCCCGCCGCCTCCGCCGCGTCCCCGGCGAGCGCCGACAGGCGCGGGCACACCGGGTCGGCCATCGAGACATGCGCGACCATGCCGGTGCCGAAAAAGCTCGACGGCCGCCCCTTGGTGCGGTCGATAAACTGATCGACGATCGTGAACGTCCCCGGCGCGCGCTCTTCCTGCAAGCCACCCACCGACGACACCGACAGCACATCGGTGACGCCCATCCGCTTGAGGCAATCGATATTGGCGCGCGCGTTCAGCTCCGACGGGCTGACCCGGTGTCCGCGGCCATGGCGGGGCAGGAACGACACGCGCACATGCCCCAGCCGCCCGGTGAAGATCGCGTCGGACGGCTCGCCCCAGGGTGAGTCCACCTCGACCCATTGGCCATCTTCAATTCCCGCGACGTCGTACAGCCCCGATCCGCCGATAACCCCGATATGCCAACCGCTCATGCCAGCCCCTGTTTGCTCACTTTGGGGCGCGCATAGGCGAAGTAGATGACAACCCCGAGCACGTTCCAATACAGGAAATAGAGCTGGGTCGTGGCCGGCAGGCTGAAGAAGAGGTAGATGCAGCCGAACACCGCGATCGCCCCGACCAGCCACCACAACGGCGTGCGGAACATGCGCGGCGCATCCGGCGCACGGCGGCGCAGCACCATCATGCAGATCGCAACCGCCGCAAACGCGACCAGCGTCCCGGCATTGGCGAGCGCGGCAATCTCGTCGATCGGCAGCAGCCCGGCGATCACGCTGACAATCATCGCTGTGAAGATCGTGATCCGCACCGGCGCCCCACGCGACGAGACCTTGGCGAGCGCGATCGGCAGCATCCCGTCGCGCGCCATGGTGAAGAAGATGCGGCTCTGCCCGAACAGGAAACCCAGCAGCACCGTCGGCAATGCGATCACCGCCGAGATGGCAAGGAAGGTCGCAAAGCGCGGCTGGCCCAGTTCACGCAGGATCAGCGCCAGCGGCTCGGGGCTGTCGGCGAATTGGGTGTAGGACAGCGCACCGACTGCAGCGACCGCCACAAGCATGTAGATGGCGACGCAGGCGACCATCGACCCGACAATGCCGATGGCGAGATCGCGGCCCGGATTCTTGGTCTCCTCCGCCGCGGTCGAGATCGCGTCAAAGCCATAAAAGGCGAAGAAGATGATCGCCGCAGCGGCCATCACCCCGCGCTCGACCCCATCCGCCGACACGCTCTTGGCAAAGCCGAACGGCGCGAATGGCTCGAAATTGGCGCCGTCGAAATAGGGCAACGCGACCGCAACGAACACAGCGAGCGCAACGATCTTCACGATGACGAGGCCCGCGTTGAGCGTCGCACTTTCCCGCGTGCCGAGGCACAACAGCCCCGCGACGATCGCAATGATCACGATGGCCGGGATATTGACGACGCCGCCCGCATGCGGCCCCTGCATCAGGTCCATCGGCACGCCAGCCCAGGATTGCAGCAGCGGCGCGGCATAGCCCGACCAGCCGACCGCGACCGCGCTGACCACCAGCGAATATTCAAGGATCAACGACCAGCCGACGACCCAGGCGATGATCTCGCCCAGCACGGCATAGCTGTAGCTATAGGCGCTGCCCGACGCCGGCATCATCGTCGACATCTCGGCATAGGCGAGCGCCGCGGCGGCGCAGATCGCGCCGGCGATGACGAAGGACAGGATCACCGCCGGCCCGGCCTTGCCCGCGCCGACGCCGATCAGCGTCAGGATGCCGGTGCCGACGATCGCACCGATGCCGAGCGCAATCAGATGCGGCCAGGACAGGGTCGCCGCCAGCCGATGTTCGGGGGCGTGTTCGTCCGCGCCCTTCACGCTCTTTGTACGAAACAAACCGTCGGCCATGCGATCCCCCCTGTCTATGCAAGAGGGGTGCGACGGACGCGCGCGCAGGTCAACGGTTCATGCCCGTGACATGCGATCACGCGCATCGTTTCGGACGCAGACTGGAGGGTTCGACCGATGCAGCGCCGCCTGTTCCTCACCACGCTCGGCGCGACCGCAGCCGCCCCGGTGCTGGCGCAGCAAACGCTGTCCAAGGAGCCCAATCCCCAGATCGATTATGGCGGGTTCGAACGGCTGACCGGCGATGTCCGCCAGTTGCGCGCCCGGCGGCTTCTGCCGTTTGCGCGATTCAAGCAACTGGCATCATCGGAGGACACGCTGCTGCTCGACGCACGCTCGGAAACGGCATTTCGGGAAGGACATATCAAGGGCGCGGTCAATTTGCCCTTGCCCGACTTCAACGCGGAGTCGCTCGACGACCTGATCGGGCGCGACCGCAAGCGGATGATCCTGATCTACTGCAACAACAATTTCTCGAACCGCCGCCGCCCGGTGCCGATGAAAGCCGCTCCGCTCGCGCTGAACATCCAGACGTTCATTAACCTGGTCGGCTATGGCTATGCGAACGTCTGGGAACTGGCCGACGTGATCGACTTCAACGATCCCACGGTGGAGTGGGTGACGGCGTAGCGCCCAACACCCCCCTCGTCACCCTGGCCTTGTGCCGGGGTCCACCGGGGGGCGAGGCGCGAAGCAAGAGGCGCTTGCGCCGGAAGCGAGGCACAGTGGACCCCGGCACAGGGCCGGGGTGACGGGCAGAGTGATAATAAGGTCAGGCCACGCAATCAGGCCGGACACTGCGCACCGCTGTCAATCCACGCCTTGGTCAGCGCGCCAAACTCGGCCTGCGTCCCCGGTGCTGGCGTCCGCCCCGGCCCCGGGTTCCAGCCCCAGCCGACCAGCGTGTCGCTCGCATTATGTTCGTGGATCTGCGCCAGCGTCTTGCCGCCATTGCGCTTGCGGTCCTTCAGCTGCTCGCAGATTTCGCGCAGCGACTTGCCCTCCCACGCCATCGATTTGGGCGCGAGGTGCCACAGCGGATGGCCCGGAATGCTGCCCTTGCCATCAGCGAACGCGACATTGCGCGGGCCGTGGCAGGTCGAGCATTCCATACCCGCAATCCCCATCCCCTTCGGCCCGCGCTCGACCGGGGGCATGTGGAAGCGCATGTCGTCGCCCTGCAGCGGGCTGTCGGTGCGCGGGTGACAGTTGATGCAGCGCGGGTGGGTCAGCACCTTACCCATTTCGGTAAAGAGTGCCGCGGAGCGCGCCGCCGGGTCGGCGATCGTCGCGAACGCCGCAACCGGCTTCAGCCCGGCAGGGGCAGCAGGCTCGCTCGATGCCACCACGGCAGCGGGCAGAGCGACAGCGGCGAGGCCGAGCGCGATCAGGCCGTAACGTTGCACGCTCATGCATTGTCTCCATGCGCGAAGGGCAGGCGGCGCACCGCCTTGCCGGTCAGCTTGCGCCAGGCGTTGGCGACCGCCGGGGCAATCGGCGGGAGTCCGGGCTCACCCACCCCGCTCGGCTTTTCGGTCGAGGGAATGATCGCCACCTCGACATCGGGCATCTCCCCGATGCGCAGCGACCGATAGCTGTCGAAATTGGTCTGCTGGACGACGCCGCCCTCGCCCAGGGTCAGTTCGGCATAGAGCGCATGGCCGAGACCATAGCCGATGCCGCCCTCCATCTGCGCGCGGATGATGTCGGGATTGACCGCGATGCCGCAATCGACCGCGCACCACACCTTGTGCACCTTGGGCAGCCCGTCCGGCCCCTTCGACACTTCCGCGACCTGCGCCACGAAGCTGTCGAAGCTCTCATGCACCGCAATGCCCTTGGCCCGGCCCTTCTTCGCCGGCTTGCCGAACGCCGCCATCTCGGCGACCCTCGCCAGCACGGCCTTGGCGCGCTCGTGCTTGAGCAACTCCATCCGCCCCGCGACCAGATCCTTGCCACCCAGTTCGAGCAGCTCGTCGATCATCGTTTCCTTGACGAAGGCGGTGTGGGTGTGGCCGACCGATCGCCACCACAGCACCGGCACGCCGCCCTTCATCAGATGCTGGCCCAGCCGGAAATCACCGATCTTGTACTGGTTGGCGTCGTTCGCGCCCTCGATCATGTTACCGTCGATGCCGTCGCGGATGCCCATCGGCTCGAACGGGGTATCCTTCATGATCGACTTGGCGGCGCACACCTGATCCCAGCCGCTGATTGCGCCGCTGGCGTCAATTCCGGCGCGCACGCGATGGACGGTCATCGGGCGGTAGAAGCCGCCGGTCAGGTCATTCTCGCGGCTCGCCACCACCTTCACCGGCGCAGCAAAGCCATAGGCGCGCGCGCACGCCGCCGCCTCGGTGCCGTCGAACATCACCGGGGTCGCGCGGCGGCCAAAGCTGCCCCCCGCGAAATGCTGGACCAGCGCACTCTTGTCGAACGGCACGCCGGCGACACCGCACATCGCGCCCATCTCGCCGACCTGGAACTGGCTCCCGGCATGCACCGAAATGCCCTCGCCCTTCTTCTCGATGACATAGTCCATCGTTTCCATCGGCGCATGGGCGAGGAACGGGAAATAATAGGTCGCATCGATCGTCTTTGCCGCACGAGCCAGCGCCGCAGCGGCATCGCCCGCCGCCTCGACCTGCCGCCCCGGCGTGCGGGCGGCGGCGCTGTATTCGGCGAGCATCTGGTCGGACGATCGCGTTTCCGCCTTCGTCATGTCCCAGTCGACCTCGAGCGCCGCGGCGCCGCGCTGCGCGGTCCAGGTGTCGCGGGCATAGACCGCCACCCCGCTCGGGATCGGCTTGATGTCGAGCACGCCGGGGATCGCGCGCGCCGCGCCATCCTCGACCTTCTTCACCGTCGCGCCGAATGCGGGCGGGCGGCGCACAGCGGCATGGACCATGCCGGGCAGGCGGACATCCTGCGTGAATACCGCCGAACCGTCGGTCTTGGCCTTGCTGTCGACCTTCGACACATGCTTGCCAATATAGACATAGCGGTCCGGGGTCTTGGGCACCGGCTTTTGCGGCACGGGCAGCTTGGCCGCATCCTCCACCAGCTCGCCGAAAGTCGCCTTGCGGCTGCCGGCGCTCACCACGCCCTGCGCAATGCTCACGGAACCCGGTTCGACGCCCCAGCGCTTGGCCGCCGCCTCGACCAGCATCGCGCGCGCCGCTGCGCCCGCCATGCGCATCTGGTCCCAGCTTTCGCGCATCGCGGTCGATCCGCCGACGCCCATCGTGCCGAAGGCGAGGTTCTTGTAGAGCGGGTCATTGGCGGGGGCGAACACCACCTCGACCTGATCCCATGCAGCATCCAGCTCGTCGGCGATGATCGTAGCGACGCCGGTCGCGGGACCCTGGCCGAACTCGACATGCTTGGCGATGATCACGACCGAACTCGTATCGGCATGAATCCGCACAAACGCGTTGGGCATCAGCAAGGGCGTGGTTGCCGCGCGCGCGCCCTTAAGGGGCAGGTTGAACCCGATGGTAAGTGCGGCACTTCCGGTCAGGAAGGCGCGGCGGTTCGCTACGGCGTTCATGTCCGCTCTCCCTTCACGCCGGCCGCGTCCTTGATCGCCTGACGGATGCGGACATAGGTGGCGCAGCGGCACAGATTGCCCGCCATCGCCGCATCGATATCCTTGTCGGTCGGCTTGGGCTTGGCGGTGAGCAGGCCGATCGCCGACATTACCTGTCCCGACTGGCAAAATCCGCATTGCGGCACGTCGATCTGCACCCACGCGGCCTTGACCGCATCGGCGACCTTGCCGCTCGCGCCCTCGATGGTCGTCACGCTCTTGCCCGCGACCATGCCGACCGGGGTGACGCAGGACCGCCGGTTCTTGCCGTCGAGATGCACGGTGCACGCGCCGCATTGCGCGACGCCGCAGCCATATTTGGTGCCGCTGAGCCCGAGATGGTCGCGCAGGACCCACAGCAAAGGCGTTTCGGGATCGCCGTCAAAGACTTCGGGTTTGCCGTTCAATTGGAAGGTGGTGGCCATCGTTGCGCCTCCTGTCTGGCGCGCACGCTAGGCCACCACCGGCCGTTCGCGAAATGAAATTATTTCGCTTGTGACCTGTTATTTCGCGACGAAGCGCACCGCCGCGCCGCCACCCGGTCCCATCCACAGCGACAGCGTGTCGCCCGCCTTCACCCGCTTCTTCTCGATCGCGATCGCATGGCGCTTGTCGGTGCGATAATCCGCACCCTCGCCGTCGCGATAGATCTGTGCCTCATAGCTCTTGCCGGGGTCGAGGAAGTCGAGCTTCACCGTCGTCGTTCGCGCCGTGCCGTCGGTCACTGCGCCAAGGAACCACTCGCCGGTCCCCTTGGCCTTGCGGACTACGGTGACGAACTCGCCCACCTCGCCATTCAGCACGCGCGTGTCGGTCCAGTCGACCGCGACGTCCTTGATGAACTGGAACGCGCCCGGGTACTTCGCGTAATTCTCGGGCAGGTCGGCGGCCATCTGGATCGGCGAATAGAGCACAATATATTGCGCCAGCTGCTTGGCCAGCGTCGACATGAACGGCGTCCCGCCCTTGCCCTCCAGGCTCAACACACCCGGCGTGAAGTCGAACGGCCCGGCCAGCATGCGGGTGAAGAACAGGTTCGCCTCATGCTCAGGCGGGTTCTTCGGCTCGCCCCACGCGTTATATTCCTGCCCACGCGCGCCCTCGCGGCTGACCCAGTTGGGATAGGTGCGGCGCAGGCCGGTGTCCTTGATCGGCTCGTGCGGGTTGACCGCGACCTTATACTTGGCCGCAGTCCGGACGATGTTGAGGTGGTGGCGCGACATGTACTGACCGTCATGCCATTCCTGCGTCATCCGACCATCGGCCCAGACGCGATCGATCTGCCCGGCATCGGTGACATAGCCGGTCTTTACCACCTCGATCCCGTTCGCGGCGGCATAGCGATAGGCGTCGTCGGACTGCGCCTCATACTGCCCCGCGCCGCCGCCGGTTTCGTGATGGCCGACGATGTGCACGCCCTTTTTCTTCGCATAGGCCGCCAGCGCTGCCATATCGAACTGCGCCACCGGCTTGTCGAAGTCCCAGCCATCGCCATTGTCGAACCAGTTGCCGTCCCAGCCGACATTCCACCCCTCGACCAGCACGCCCCGGAATCCGTTCTGCGCCGCGAAGTCGATGTAGCGCTTCACATTGTCGGTCTTCGCCCCCAGCCGTGCGCCGGTGCCCCAGGTCGCGGCATCGAGGTGCATTTCCCACCACACGCCGACATATTTGCTGGGCTTGAACCAGCTGACATCGCCCAGCTTGTTGGGTTCGTTGAGGTTCAGTTCGAGCTGCGACATGTACAGCTTCGCCGCGCTGTCGGCGACGCGCAGCGTCCGCCACGGTGTGGTGAACGCGCCCTCACGCACCACCGCCGCCCCCTGCGACGACGGCGACAGTGCGGCGCGGAAGCGCGTGCCCTCGACCCGGCGCAGCCACATCGCGGCATAGTCGACCAGTGCCGCCTCATGGAACGCGACATGCGTGCCGTCGGCCAGCTTCATCGTCACCGGGGTATGCGCCTGCGTCATGCTGCTGACCGGCGTCTTGTTGTAGGGGTATTCGTAGCGATTCCACTCGCCCGCCGGGGTCCACCAGGCGGTGCCGTCGCTCGCCAGCGCGAACTCGGTCAGCTCCTCGATGATCCGGGTCGGCTTGCCATCAGCTGGTGCGGGCAGTTCGTAGCGAAAGCCGAAGCCGTCATCGAACACGCGGAACACGACATCCATCACCCGGCCGAGCGCGGTCGTTTCCTTCAGTCGCACGCGCAGCTGGGTGTGGCGATCGCGCACGCTCTGCCACTCGCCCCAGGGCTGTTCCCAGGTCGTATCCGCGCTGGTCACACTCTGGCTTACGATCGCAAAGCCGCGCTCCAGCTTGGGCGCGTCGCCGAGCATGAATCCCATGCGCGACGGTTCGATCAACGGCTTTCCGTTACGGGTGACGCTGTAATAGGGGCGCCCGTCGCCATCGGTGGTGACGGTGACGCGGATGCTGCCATCGGGCGAGGCTGCGGTCGCGCCGCCCGCCTTTGCCGTCGTCGCCTGCGCGACATCCTGCGCCAGCGCCGGGCTGGCCAGCGCAAGTAGGGGCAGCGTCAACGCTGTCAGGGCCAAGGTTCCACGCATCTTACTCTCCTGTCGGCGACGCGCGTTCGCGTCAGTCTAACTGTTCGAGGACCATGCCCGAATAGGGTGGCAGGTCGCCCGGAGCCGCGCCGTTGACGGCAGCGATCACCCGGAACCGGTCCGATGCTTCCGGATGCCATGCGCGCGCGGCATTGCCCAGATTGAAAGCGCAGGTCAGCTGCTGCCCGGCGATGCTGCGGGTGAACACCAGCAACGCATCGTCCGTCGCCGTTACCGCCATCGCGCCCTCACGCAGCGCCGGATTTGCCGCGCGCGTCGCGATCAACCCACGCGTGAGGTTGAGCAGCGATCCGTTTTCGGTCGTCTGACGATCGACTGCCATCGCTGCATGGTCCGGCCCGACGGGCAGCCATGGCTCGCCCGCACCGAAACCCAGATTCTTCGCCTCCGCCTGCCACGGCATCGGGGTGCGCACGCCATCGCGGCTGAGCGTCAGCGGCCAGTTGGCGATCGCCTCCGGGTCCTGCAACTTGTCGAACGGGATCTCGACCTGAGTCAGCCCCAGTTCCTCTCCCTGAAACAGGATCGCATTGCCGCGCAGGCATAGCAGCAACAGCATCTTCATCGCCGCAAACGCGTCGCGATGCTCGGGCTCCACCCAGCGCGACACCGCGCGTGGCGCATCGTGATTTTCGAACGCCCAGCTCGGCCAGCCGGTGCCGGGCTCATCGGGCCAGGTTTCCACCGCCTTCTTCACCAGCGCCGGGGTCAGTTGCGGCGCATAGAGAAAGTCGAAGCCATAGGCGCTGTTGAGCCGCGTGCTGCCGCGCGTGAAGGCGTGCATCTCCGCCTCGGGCGTCGGGCCGCCCACTTCGGCCACGGTGAACGCGCCGCCATGCGCGTCGGTGAGCGCGCGGTGCCGCTCAAGGAAGCGGACGATATCCGGGTGGCTCTGGTTATAGACATGGCTCTGGAAATCGAACGGACGCGTGCGCGGGCGCCCGTCATCGGGCGCGGGCGGATTGTCGCGCAATTGCGGGTCGTGCATCGCGAAGTTGATCGCATCGACGCGGAAGCCGTCGACTCCACGCTCCAGCCAGAACTGCGCCGCTGCCAGCGCGGCATCCTGCACCGCCGGGTTGTGCAGATTGAGGTCAGGCTGTTCGCTCAGGAAATTATGCAGATAATATTGCCCGCGCCGCGCGTCCCAGGTCCAGGCCGGGCCGCCGAACACGGACTGCCAGTTGGTCGGCGGCGATCCGTCCGCCTTGGCATCGGCCCAGACGTACCAGTCGGCGCGCGGATTATCGCGGCTCGCCCGGCTTTCCTTGAACCATGCATGCTGGTCGGACGTGTGCGAATAGACCTGATCGATAATGACCTTCAGCCCCAGCGCATGGGCGCGGTCGATCAGCGCGTCGAAATCGGCCAGCGTCCCGAAAATCGGATCGACATCGCAATAGTCGGCGATGTCATAGCCGAAATCGCGCATCGGCGAGGTGAAGAAGGGCGACAGCCAGATCGCATCGACCCCGAGGCCCGCGACATGGTCGAGCCGCGCGGTGATGCCGGGCAGATCGCCGATCCCGTCGCCGTTCGAGTCGGCAAAGCTGCGCGGATAAATCTGGTAGATGACCGCGCCGCGCCACCAATCCTGCTGCGGCTCGACGGAAATGGCGGGAGCAGCCTGGTTCACTTGGCACCTCCCGTGGCGGCGCAGGCGACGTAACCGAAGGCGGGTAGCGTCACGGTGAGGCTGCCGGGCGCGGCGGCACTCGGCGCGCAGCTTCCCACGATCGATGTGAACTGCGTCGAGCCGACACGAATCTCGACGTTACGGGTGATCGGCTTGGCGCTGGTGTTGAACGCGACGACCACCTCTGCACCCGTGCTCGGATCGAACCGCGACACCGCGAACAAGCCCGGCGTCTCGTCATAGTTGCGCGTCACCTGCCGCCCACGGCTCAATGCCGGGGTCGCGCGTCGCGCCGCCGACAGTTTCGCGATCTCGGCATAGAGCGGGTGCGCCATGTCGAAGTTCGAGTCCGCCGTGGTCTTGGTCGTGCCGATCAGCCTGTTGTCGCTATAGACCGCGACCTTGCTCGGGAACATGTCCTCGCGCGCGTCCTGATCATTGCCGTCGCCGATGAACCCCTGCTCATCGCCCGAATAGACCGTCGGCACCCCGCGCAGCAGCATCAGCATCGCATGGCCCAGCTTCACCCGCGCCAGCAGCTCGGCACCGCCCGCCTTGGGAAATGCCTTGCGCACATCGGTCGAGAAGCGGCCATGATCATGGTTGGAGATGAAGGTCGGCAACTGCAACGCGGTCGCCGCCCCGCCTTCATACAGCGCGTCGCGGTCGAACAGCGCGGCGAGCGTGTCGGTGCCCTTGCTCCCCGCCACCGTCGCCTGCACCGCCGCGCGGAATCCGAAATCGAGCACGCTTGGCAGCTGGTGGACGCGCGTGTGCAGCGCGAGATCGCCGGCATCGCCCTCATTCGCGACTTCGCCGAAGATATGGAAGTTCGGGATGCCCTTGGCCGCCGCGCGCGCCTGCATCGCCGGAACGAACGCCTGCCAGAATTCCGGGTTCACATGCCGCGCGGTATCGATGCGGAATCCGTCGATGCCGAACTGGTCGATCCATCCGCCGTAAATGTCGATGAACCCCTGCACCACGCGCGGATTTTCGGTCATCAGATCGTCCAGCCCGACGAAATCGCCCATCGTCGAGCTTTCGTTGCGGAAGGTCGTGTTGCCGCGATTGTGGTAGTAAATCGGGTCGTTGAGCCAGGCCGGCACCTTCACGGTCTTCTCCGCCTCCGGCACGAACGGCGTGTAGGCATAGTTCGGATCGGTCAGCTTCGCGAAATTGTCCGCAGTGCCGATGCCGTCACCGGCAAAGCCCGGATTGATGGGCTTGCCGGTGACGCCCCCTTTGCGCTGATACGGATAGTCGGCGCGGCTGCGATAGGCGCAGGCGCTGACCGGACATTCGCGATACTGGATCACGTCCGCGGTGTGGTTGGTGATGATGTCGAGATAGACCTTGATCCCACGCGCATGCGCCGCGTCGACGAACGCCTTCATCTCAGCATTCGTCCCGAAATGCGGGTCGACCTGGGTGAAGTCGGTGATCCAATAGCCGTGATAGCCGGCGCTTTCCTGCCCTGGCCCACCCTGCACGGGCTTGTTCTTGTAGATCGGCCCCAGCCAGATCGCGGTCGCACCGAGCCCCTGAATATAATCGAGCCGCGCGATCAGCCCCTTGAGGTCGCCGCCATGGAAGAAGCCCTTGTGCGTCGGATCGAAGCCATGCGTCAGTCGATCGCCCTTGAGGCCACCCTTGTCGTTGGTCGGATCGCCATTCTCGAACCGGTCGGGCAGCATGAAATACAGCACCTCCTGCTCCGCCGTCCGCTCGCGCAGCGATGGCTGCGGCGCGGGCGTCTGGGCCAGCGCGGGACTGGCGAGCGCGGTGGCGAGGATCAGTGGCAACAGCTTCATACGCGGGTCACTTCCTGGGGCTGGGTTTGCGGGGTCGCGGCGAAGCGTGCGACGAATCCATCATGGTCGGGCATCCGCGCGGCATCGCGGGCAAAGGCGGTGGCGACGGTCGACAGGAACTGGTCGAGCTGTGCATCGTCGAGCTGATCGGCGAGCGGGTGCCAACGCTCCGGCACGATCCCCTGCCCCACCATCACCTGCAGCCAGCCGGGGACGTCGAACAGCTCGTCATGCTCGCGCACGATCCGGCCGTCGCTGCGGAACATCGCGATGCGGTTCGCGAGCGGCTCGGGCAGCTCCATCGTGCGCAGCGCGTCCCAGAACGGCTCGCCGGTGCGCCCATTGGCGGTATAGTGGAGGATTACGAAATCGCGGATCCGCTCGATCTCGACATCCGCCATCCGGTTGAACGCATCGCGGTCGGCGCTCGCCACCCGGCCGCTCGGCAGGAAGTCGAGCAGGCGGTTGATGCCGGTCTGGATCAGGTGGATCGAGGTCGATTCCAGCGGCTCGATAAAACCCGACGACAGCCCGATCGCTACGACATTGCGGTTCCAGAACCGCTTCCGCTTGCCGGCGGTGAAGCGCAGCATGCGCGGTTCGGCCAGCGCCTCGCCGTCAAGGTTCGCCATCAGCGTCGCGGTCGCCTCATCCTCGCTGATGTGGCGCGAGGCGAAGACATGGCCGTTTCCGGTGCGATGCTGCAGCGGGATGCGCCATTGCCACCCGGCCGTGCGCGCGGTGGAGCACGTATAGGGGGTGAGTGGACGCACTCCGGCGCACGGCACCGCGACCGCGCGGTCACAGGGCAGCCAGTGGCTCCAATCCTCGTAGCCGGTCGCCAGCGCGCCCTCGATCAGCAGCCCGCGAAATCCGGTACAGTCGACGAACAGCGCGCCGTCGATCCGTTCGCCGCCGGTCAGCGTGAGCGCGGCGACATCGCCGGTTTCGCCATCGCGCTCGACCGCGCCGATCCGCCCCTCGACCCGCACGACCCCGCGCGCCTCGGCATAGCGGCGCAGGAAGGCGGCATAGAGCCCGGCGTCGAAATGATAGGCATAGGGCATCGGCGGCAACGCGCTGTCGGCTGCCCGCTGCACATGCGCGAAACGGTTGCCATAGGCGGCGACGGCGTTGAGCACATAGTCGCCGAGCGGCCCGGCCGTACCCGACGCACGCCCGCGCAGCCAATAATGGTGAAAGGGCAACAGCCCGAGCCCGCGCCCAACCAGCCCGAAGGCGTGGATATAGCGATCCTCAACTCCGCCCCATCCGGCGAATTCGATGCCCAGCTTGTAGGTGCCCTGGGTCTCGCGCAGGAACTGGGCCTCGTCGATGCCCAGCGCCTGATTGAAGTTGCGGATCATCGGGATGGTGGCTTCACCCACACCAACCGTGCCGATCTCTTCGGATTCGACCAGCGTGATCCGCCACCCCTTGCCGCAGAAGCGCGCCAGCGCCGCTGCGGTCATCCATCCGGCAGTCCCACCGCCCGCGATGACGATGCTGCGCAACATTTCAGACATCGTATCGCCTTTCCCCCCGGCGGACGCACCGCCGGGGGATACACGGATCAGAACTTGAAGGTGAAGCCCGCCTGGAACCGGCGACCAAAGCGCTGGTGGTTCATCACCTCAAGCGGGCGGCCCGGGTTGATCGCCACGAACGGCTCGTCGGTCAGGTTCGACCCCTGCAGGAACAGCGACAGCCCCTCCAGCGCGCTACCCGGCTGGAAGTCGTACCCGACCTGCGCGTCGACGATCGTCTCGTCCAGCGCACGGCGACGCTGACGCACCGCACCCAGGCCGGAGAATTCACCCAGGAAGGTCGAGCGATAGCGAACGCTGCCGCGGACGTTGAAGCCCCATTTCTCGAAATAGGCGGTGCCGTTGGCGACCCAGTCCGAATAGCCGGGGATGTTCTCCGGCGGCTGGCCCGGTTCCGGTGCGATCTTGGACTTGGTGTAGGATACGCCACCGGTCACGCCAAAGCCCGACAGCGCCGAGGTGAAGGTCTCGAACGGCACGGTGCCCGCGAACTCTGCGCCATAAATCTCGCCGCCATCGCCGTTAAACGGCTGGCTGATCCGGCCCAGCGTACTGACCGGCGGGGTCGGCTGGATCAGCGGGAAGCTCGAATAATCGAACGGCCGTTCGGCGGTGTAGATATAGTTGTCCAGCGTCTTGTGAAACAGCTGCAACGCGACATAGCCGCTGCGGCCCCAATATTTCTCGAACGTCAGGTCGAACGCGGTTGCGCGATAGGGCCGCAACGACGGGTTACCACCGCTGCCCGTGACGATGCGCTCGGCAATGTTCGCGCCGTAGGAGATGTTGACCCGCATATCGTCCAGACGCGGCCGCTGAATCTCGCGCGCCGCACCAAAGCGGATCACGAAATCACTGTCGAACCGCAACGAGAGGCTGAGGCTGGGCAGGATATCCCAGTAATCGTCCCCCAGCGTGCGCAGCTGCGGCCCGGTCGGCGTCTGGATATAGCCGGTCGAATTCTGGTTGGTATGCTGTGCCAGCACCCCGACATTGCCGGTCAGCCGCGCGCCGCCCAGCTCGGTGCCCAGATTGAGCATCGCGAAGCTGCTCAGCACCTCTTCCTCGACGCTGAAGCTCTTGAACAACACGTCCTGCGCGGTGTTGGCGACGCGGGTGTAAACCCCGCCATTCAGCAGATCGAGCGGGTTGTAGCTCAGCATCGGGCCAAGACCGAGATAGTCGAGATTGGTCGGCGTCAGGCGATATTGCGCTGGCACCTGCGCCTGCAGCGCGCCACCCGCGAGCTGGAGGAAATATTCGTCCGGCACGAGCGCCTTTTCGCGATCGACATAGTTGGCACCCAGCTTCACGCTCTTGATGAAGCCGCCGTCAAACTCCTTCTCGATCTCGGCCAGGTAGCTGAACAGCTCATCGTCGACGATGCGGTCGTTGTAATAGCCATGCTGGCGCCCACCCGGCGCACCGCCACCCCAGCCAAGCGGGTCGGTCAGGACGATCAGGTTGGGATCGCTGTAGTTGAGCACGTGCGAGGTGAAGTAGGTGCCCGACGGCGTCGTACGGAAGCTGAGCGTATCGGTCGCGCCGACCCCACCGCCCGGCCCGGTGCCGGCGTTGGATTCCAGGATCAACTCGCGGCGATCGGTGCGCGACCAGCCGAAATCGAAATTGACGTTCCAGCCATCGTCGCCCTCATGCTTGAGGTTGAAGCCGCCCGAATAGAGATCCGCCTGACGCAGATAATTGTGGTTGTTGACCACGCCCTCCACGCCGGTGAACGTGCCTGCGGTGATCACCCCATCCTGTGTCTCGCGACCGGTGGGCGACAGCGTCGCACCGCTCCACGCCAGCGGCAGTTCGATACCGCGCTTGATCTGGGTGTCGTCGAAATTGGAGTAGAAACCGTCGAGCGTCAGCTCCCAGTTGCTGCCGAGATCCGCCTGGATCGTGCCCGAAATGCCGAGCCGCTTGAGCTGTGACGTGGTGACGAACGGCTTCACGCCGCCGATGAGATTGTTGCCACCGACGCCCGCATAGCCCCAGGCCTCGAATTCCTCGATCTGGTACGGCTCATCGACATAGGCCGCGGCGAGCGCGATGCCGAGGCGGTCGTCCATGAACTTGCCGACATAGGTCGCGTTGAGGCGGTAGCCCCAATCCTTCGACCCGCTGTTGAGCTTGCCCATGTCGGTGTAGATGCCGCGCGCGCCGACCGCGAACACTTCCTTGCCATAGTCGAGCGGGCGGATCGTGCGGATATCGACGGTGCCGACCAGGCCCTGCGACGTCAGCGATGCGTTCGGCGTCTTGTAGACATTGACGCCGCTGACGATCTCCGACGGGTATTGGTCGAACTCGATGCCGCGATTGTCGTTGGTCGAGGTCTGTGGACGCCCGTTGAGCAGTGTCGCCGAGAAATCCGGGCCAAAGCCGCGGATCGAGATGAACGAGCTGCGGCCCGAAATGCGCTGCGAGGTCAGGCCCGGCAGGCGTGCGATCGATTCCGCGATCGAGGCGTCGGGCAGCTTGCCGATATCCTCGGCCGACACCGATTCGACGATCTGCTCCGACTCCTTCTTGGTCGAAACTGCGCTCTCCAGCGCCGCGCGGAAGCCGGTCACGACGACCTCTTCGCTCTCCGCTGCGGGCTCGGTCGTCTCCTGCGCATAAGCGGGCATCGCCAGCCCGGCGATCAGCATCGCGGCGGCGATCGCAGAGCCACTGGCCCCGGTGGAAAGTCGTGCGGCCGCGCGGCCGCCAAGCATGTGACGCATGATATCCTCCCCTATGCCGGCCCCCTATTCTGGCCGGGGCGCACCGTTGCGGCGCGTTGTGCATAATATTCAGGGCAAGCGCCGGGATACGCCAGCGAACGGCATACGTATTCACCGCCAAGGCCATGCTGCGTGTCCGCCGCGCAACATTGACGGCGCCCGGAAAGGCGCTCAACGTCGAGGGGTCAAGCGGAGGGCACATCCGCGGACGCTTAGGGGATTGGGTGCCATTGGCCATGCAACGCAAGCCGACATCGTTCGACATCGCACATCTCGCCGGCGTGTCACAGCCGACCGTTTCGCGCGCGCTGCGCGGCGGACGCGGCGTCAACGAAGCCACGCGGATGCGGATCGAGGCAATCGCCCGCCGCCTGAACTATCGCGTCGACAAGGCCGCATCGAACCTGCGCAGCCGCCACGCGGAAACGCTCGCGGTGCTGATCTTTCAGGACGAGAGCGCCGACGACAGCGCGATCAACCCGTTCTTCCTCTCCATGCTCGGCTCGATCATGCGCGCCTGCGCCGATCATGGGCAGGACATGCTGGTGTCATTCCAGCAACTCGGCAGCGACTGGCATCAGGATTTTGAGGATTCGCGCCGCGCCGACGGGCTGATCCTGCTCGGCTATGGCGACTATGAACTCTACCGCGCCAAGATCAGCGAACTGATCGCGCAGAATACCCATTTCGTGCGCTGGGGATCGGTCGAGGCGGAGGGTGCGGGCCTGACCGTCGGCTGCGACAATCAGGGCGGCGGGCGCGCGGCGACCCGGCATCTGATCGATCTTGGCCGCAAGCGCATCGCCTTTCTCGGCCATGCGTCGAGCCACTATCCCGAATTCCACGACCGTTATCGCGGCCATGTCGCGGCGCTGAAGGAGGCGGGGTTCGCGGCGGATGCCGCGCTTCAGGTCGACGCACTGACCTCCGAAGAGGCGGGCGCCGCCGCTGCCGACGCATTGATCGCGCGCGGCGCGAAATTCGACGCGATTCTCGCGGCCAGCGACCTGATCGCAATCGGGGCGATGCGTGCGCTCGCAGCGCGTGGCATCCGCGTGCCCGAGGATGTCGCAGTGGTCGGCTTCGACGATATCGCGGCGGCGAGCTTCACCAACCCGCCGCTCACCACCGTCATGCAGGACACCCGCGCCGCCGGCCGGATGCTGGTCGAAACGCTGCTCGGCCGCATCCGCGAAGAGCGCGTCCACGACGTCCTGCTGCCCGCCAAACTCGTCGTCCGTCGCTCGTGCGGCGCACCGGCCTGACACTGCCCAAGGATCAATGATGGAAAAACCGCGCCAGGGCTTTTGGGGCCTGTGGAATATCTCGTTCGGATTCTTCGGCATCCAGATCGGCTTTGCGCTGCAAAATGCGAATATGAGCCGCATCTTCCAGTCGCTCGGCACCAGCATCGACGACCTGCCCGCCTTGTGGATCGCCGCGCCGCTGACCGGCCTGCTGGTTCAGCCGGTGATCGGGCATATGAGCGATCGCACCTGGCTCGGCCGTCTTGGCCGGCGTCGGCCCTATTTCCTCGCCGGCGCGATCCTTGCCGCGCTGTCGCTGTTCGTGATGCCGCTCGCGCCGGTGCTGCTGGTCGCGGCGGTGATGCTGTGGGTGCTCGACGCCTCGCTCAATATCTCGATGGAGCCGTTCCGCGCCTTCGTCGGCGACATGCTGCGAAAGGATCAGCATAGCGCGGGCTATGCGGTGCAGACGGCGTTTATCGGCGCGGGCGCGGTTGTGGGATCGATTTTTCCTTACGCTCTCGAACATCTCGGCGTCTCAAACGATGCGCCGCTCGGCGGGATTCCCGACACCGTGCGCTATGCCTTCTGGTTCGGCGGTGCGGCGTTGTTTTTGGCGGTGCTGTGGACCATCCTGACGACCCGGGAATACAGCCCCGAACAGATGGCGGCATTCGACGGCGCGCGGGCCGAAGCCGCAGACGACAGCATCCGTGTGCTCGCCGCGCGCGGCCCGATCGCCAGCCTGGTCTGGATCGGTGCCGGCGCTCTGGTCGCGGCGGCGGTCGGCTGGTTCGACCTCGAGAAAGAAGTGTATCTGCTCGGCGGCTTGCTCGCAGCCTATGGCATTGCCAGCCTGATCGCGGTCCAGCTGGCCAAGGCCGGGCGCGGCACCAACATGCTCGCCAGCATCGTCGGCGACTTCGCAGGGATGCCGCCAATCATGAAGCGGCTGGCAGTCGTCCAGTTCTTCAGCTGGTCGGCGTTGTTCATCATGTGGATCAACACCACCCCGGTGGTCGCGGGCGCATTTTACGGCGCGCCCGACGCCGCCGACCCGCGCTATCAGGAGGGCGCGAACTGGGTCGGGGTGCTGTTCACCGTCTATAACGGCGTCGCCGCGATCACCGCGCTGACCCTGCTCCCGCTGCTCGCCTCACGCTTCGGCAAGGTGCGCACCCACATCATCGGCCTGCTGTGCGGCGCGGCGGGGTTTGCCAGTTTCTTCCTGATCCGCGATCCGCACTGGCTGATCGTCAGCGAGATCGGCATCGGCATCGCCTGGGCCTCGATCCTCGCCATGCCCTACGCGATCCTCGCCTCGAACCTGCCGCAGGCAAAGCTCGGCATTTTCATGGGGCTGTTCAACGTCTTCGTCGTGGTTCCCCAGTTGCTGGTCGCAACCGTGATGGGATCGATCATGAAGGCGTTCTTCCCCGATCAGCCGATCTGGACGATGGCCTTCGCAGCGGGGACGCTGGTGCTCGCGGCGCTTGCGATGGCGCGGGTGCGAGAAGGGTAAGCGCTTCTCCCCTCTCACTTGTGGAGGGTCAGGGGAGGGCCTGTCAAAATTGCGGGCGGCCTGTTTGGACAGGCCCTCCCTAGCCCCTCCCGCAAGCGGGAGGGGAACTAAAGGGCCGAAAAGTCGATGCTTCCATGCCGGTCGAGCGTCAGCGACCGATCCTCCATGGGATATTTGAGTCCCGTCGCGCAATTGAACAGCAAAACCGTCTCGTCCGGCGACACCCGTCCATCCGCCACCGCTGCCCGCCACGCCGCCAGCGTCGCACCGCCCTCCGGACACAGCAGCAAGCCGTCGAGCCGCGCCGCATCCTCGACCGCCTCCAGGATCGCCGCATCGCTGACGGCCATCGCAAACCCGTTGGATTCGCGCACCGCGTCGAGGATCAGGAAATCCCCCACCGCCTGCGGCACGCGGATCCCCGCCGCGACGGTGTGCGCATCTTCCCACCGCGTCGCATGGCGCTCGCCCTCTTCCCACGCACGAACCATCGGCGCGCAGCCCTCGGCCTGCACCGCCACCATGCGGGGGCGCTTGGACCCGATCCAGCCTAGCGCCTCCAGCTCGGCAAACGCCTTCCACATGCCGATCAACCCGGTGCCGCCGCCGGTGGGGTAGAAGATCACGTCGGGCAGTTCCCAGCCAAGCTGCTCGGCCAGCTCCAGCCCCATCGTCTTCTTGCCCTCGATCCGGTACGGCTCCTTCAGCGTCGACAGGTCGAACCAGCCATTGGCTTCCTTCCCCGCAGCGACCAGCTTGCCGCAATCGTCGATCAGCCCATTGACGCGATAAACGCGCGCGCCCTGTGCCGCGATCTCGCGGACGTTGATCTCGGGGGTATCGTCGGGGCAGAAGATCACCGCCTCGATCCCCGCCTGCGCCGCATAGGCCGCCGCCGCCGCGCCGGCATTGCCGTTGGTCGGCATGGCGATGGTGGTAACGCCCAGCTCCTTGGCCATGCTGATTGCCATGACCAAACCGCGCGCCTTGAACGAGCCGGTCGGCAACCGCCCTTCGTCCTTCACCAGCAGGTTGGCGGCCCCCGCACCCGCCGCAATCTTGTGCAACGGGATGATCGGCGTTGCGATCTCACCCAGGCTGACGATGTTTTCGGTGCGTCGCACCGGCAACAGTTCACGATAGCGCCACAGATCCGCCGGTCGCTGGGTCAGATCCGCTGGAGTTACCCCCGCGCGGACGCCATCCAGGTCGTACCGAACCAGTAAAGGGCGCCCGACGCGCGACAGGCCCTGCAGCGTATCGGCGTCGTAGCGCTCACCGGTGATCCCGCACTCGAGATGGGTGACGAAGGTCGGGCGATCGGCGGTGAGATTGTCGTTGTACAGCATGGCGCCGGCTTAGTGCGCCAACGCGCGCTAGTCGATCCGTTCGGCGCGCCACCCATCGCCAACAATCCGACGATCCCCGACAGTGCCGCGATAGGTAGTGCCCTCAGCGACGAAGCTCAGGGCCGCGCCAACCAGGTGCGCCCCGGAGATTGCCCGCCCGTCGAGCGTTCCCGAAACGCGGCTATAGCGCTGATCAAGCATGAGCCGTGACATACGCCCATCGTCACGAAGGAGTTGCCATTCGCCGCCAGCAATCGCCGGGATCGTCCAGCGATACACGCGCTTGTCCGCGATCTCCCGAAATTCATCATGCGGCCAATCGCCCATGTCGAACGCATGGCTGACCACCCGCGCGCCCGCCTTCATCTCGTTCAACAGCTTGGGCTTCAGTCGCTCGTTGACGGCGGGGAGCAGATAAAGCGTGACGACATCTGCATCGCGCAGCGACACGGTAAACAGGTCGTCGCGCAGAAACCGCGCGCGCTCTTCCAGCCCCTCGAGCCGCGTCAGCGACCGCGCCCGCGCGACCAGATCGCCGTCGATATCAACCCCGAGAGCGCATCCCCCGCGCCGAGCTGCGGCGCGGGGGATGCGACCATCGCCCGAACCAAGGTCGATCAGGCGTTCTCCGGCCTTCAGCGCCGCCATGTCGAGCATGCCTTCGACGACTTCGGGCGGCGTCGGCACGTAGGGAACGTCCTTCGCCCGCGCGGCAGGCGGTGTAGCAAGCATGCAGCCTGATCCGATCAGGACGGTGCGACGCGAAACGTGAAGTTTCATGCAGCTAGCGTGGGGGAGGGAGCCGCCCGGCGCAACGGGTGCGCCTTTTCGATCTACGTTGGACAACAAAAAAGCCGCCCGAAGGCGGCTGTTTTGTGTTGTGATGGTTGCGGGGGTTGGATTTGAACCAACGACCTTCAGGTTATGAGCCTGACGAGCTACCGGGCTGCTCCACCCCGCGCCATCATGGGGCGGAGTGCGCCCCAAAATGCAAAACGCGCCGCGCCGGGAGCGCGACGCGCGTTTT
>OW818683.1:3767500-3848194 GCA_942493255.1 uncultured Alphaproteobacteria bacterium
GCGTTCGGAAAAGATGCCGGCGACCACGCCGCCCTCGACCACCGGCACTGCGCCGATGCGTTTTTCGGCAAGCAGCGCAACCGCTTCACGCACGGTCGCGTCGCCACCGATGGTTGTGACATCCTGTCCCTTGGTGCCGAGGATTGCTGCGATGGTCATCGCCAGTCTCCTTCATCTCGTTAGGCGGTTGAGACTCCCACGATTCGTCCCCAAATGAAAGGGCATGGAACCGAACCTCGACAATCCCGATTATGCGCGCCTCGCCTGGCGCCGTTACCGCCGCATTTTCGGCTTTGTCGGCCTGCTCGCTTTGGGCTCGGCGATCGTCGCGGTGGTCGCTCTTTATATCGCAGTCGGCGAGTTTCAGCTGCACGCGTCGATCGCGATGGCGATCGGGGTCGGCCTGTCGATCCTGCTCGGCGGCGCGCTGATGGGGCTGGTGTTCCTCAGTTCCGGCACCGGCCATGACGAGCGGTCGCGCGATGCAACGGAGAAGAAGCGGGATTAACGCTGCGGCTTGGGCGGGGGCGGCAACTGCACGTTATAGCTCAGCGTCTGCGATCCGTTCGCCGGTACCGTCACCGCCCATAAAGTGCGGCCGTCCTTCTTGCCCAGCTTGACGCTGGCCCCGCGCATCAAGGCGGAGTCGATGTTGAACTCACCCTCGAACTGGACCGGGAAGGGGTTGGCGTTGCGCACGATCAGCTCGAACGCGTAGCGGCGCGGTTTGGGCTGCTGCTGCTTGAGCTCAAGCGTCACATTGGCGGTCGCGGGGAATTTGACCTCGACCTCCTCGCCCACCGCCTTGTCGTCGGTGCTCGATTCGTCGATCAGCAACGAGCGCTCACCCTGCCGCTCGAACAGCGCCACCGGCCCGGCGGGGAGCGGCAGGCCCAACCGATCGCTCTCCTTGTTCATTGCGCGCAACAAGATCTGCGGCTGCTCCGCACCCCGGAACCCGATTTCGGACGCGTAGATGATGCGCACCGGCACCGCGTCCTTGGCCAGCATCGCCACCTGCTTCTGCGCCTTGCCCGCGACGGTGGTGCGATCGGGGATGCGATAGGCCTTGAGGTCGCCCAGATCCTCCTGAACCGCGACCCGCATCCGCGCGCCCGTGACGACGATTTCCTCACGCGCCATTGGTGCGGCCATCGCCATCGGCGGGGGCGGCGGCGGCGCAGGTGGGGGTGGCGGAGGCGGCGGAATGTTCCCTCCGCCTTCGGGCAGATAGCAGCGGAATTCGAATGTCTCGACCGTCTCGAATGGGTTGCGCGTCCGCCCCGTCGTCCGATTGACCTTGCCCGCCACGACCATCGTTTCGGCGTCGGCAAAGCTGGTCATGTCGGTGCTGGCCAAGGTCACCCAGGCGAACAGGTCCGCCGTCCGCACGCCGGCCGCCGTGCCGCCGCCGTCACGCAATGTCGCGACATAGTTCGCCTGCCAGTCAAAGCCCCAGGCGAGGTAGGACAAAGTGATCGTCGCCGTTCCGCCCTGCGGCGATTCGGTCTCGACCGACAATGTGGGCTTGGCCGACAGCCCGGTCGGCACCGCGTCATAGGCGATCGCATCTTCGGTCGGGCCGCAGTTCAGCACCTCGATGCCGCGCTCGGTTTCGACGATCGCCGCGCCCGCCGGGCCGGAGCGGATCACGGCGCGCTCCTCCACCGTCTTGCCGTCGCGTGTCCGGCGCAGCGTCACCGGTCGGGCATAGCCGCGGCTGTACAGGCTCCCGGCCGACAGCAGATCGCCGTCGAGATTCTTCTCGCGCACACCCTCAGGCAATCCCGTGACGATCGCACTTTCGGGCAGGATCCCCGACGCAACCCCCTCAAACCGGATGACCGCGCGGCCGGCGGGGATCGTTACCGTCCGCGTCTCGGTGATCAGCGCATAGCCCCCGAGCCAGTCGAGATTGATCTTCTCGTCGGACCCGCGATTGGGCGCGCGATAGATGGTGACCCCGACCGAATCGGGTCCAGCGGACGTCTGCACGTTCTGCGCCCACGCCCCGCCCGTCCCGGCGAGCGCGGTCGCGATCAGCAGCAGGGCAGCACGCCGCACCGGCGCGACTCAGTAACGCGTTTCGAAGGTCGCGGTCAGCGTCGCTTCGCCATTGGCGGGCACGCTCACCTTCCACAGCGCCTCGTCGGAATTGACGCGCTCGCTCGCCTGGGTCTCCTCCAGGATCCGCGTATCCTTCCACCAGCTGTCGAGCCCGCCCTGCGACAGTTCGACCACCACCGCGTCGGGCCGCGCGTTGGTCAGCGTGTAGACCATCGTCGTGCGCCACTTGGTCGATCCGGCGCGCTCGCGCGTCTGGACCACCGCCTTGACCTTCACGTCGAACGCCTCGCCGGTCTTGATCGCCAGCCGCGATCCCATCGGGGTGTGCGGGATCGCATTCTCACCAATGAACTGCGGCGCACCGCGCGCGTCGCGCATATAGATGCGCACCGTCCCGGCGGGCAGCGCGTCGCCAAGGCCACCTTCCTTCGAGGACGAGAAGCGCAGCACCGTGTCGACGCTGCGCGCCTGATCCTGTCGACCGAGCCAGGGGTTGCGATAGGCGTAGGCTTTCGCCGCCGGCGCGCCCGCGACATCGAGGAAGCTGACCTGCTTTTGCTGGCGCTGCGCGATCGTGGTGCGGCCGGGGATCGGATAAACATAGAAGTCGCCGATCCGCTCGCGGCCCGCCGTCTCGGTCCCCGGCACCATCACCGATCCCATGCCGCGCCCACCGCCGCCGACCGCACCCGCGACCAGCAGCGTGTTGGCGTTGGTATAGGTAACGCCGCTATTGTTGGTCAGCGTCAGCCAGCCCTGAACGTCGATCTTGCCCGCTTTCTCATCGAACAGCGCGACATAGTCAGACTTCCAGCCCATGCCATAAGTGAGGTAGCTGAGCGTCACCGGCCGCGCGCCCGCCGCATCGGCGTCCAGCGTCACCGACAGCGTCGGCCGCGCGCGCAAGGATGGGGGCAGCGACGGGAAGATCACCCGGTCGTCCTTACCCAGCACCTCGATCCGTCCGCCGATCTCGACCACGGTGCCGTCATTATAGGCGAGGATCTTGGCGGGCAGGTTCTGGCCGCCGCGCACCACGGTGACGGTCTGGCCGACCGCCTTTTCCATCAGTGCTTCGGGGGTGAGCAGGTCGAAATCGAAATTCTGTTCGACGATGGTCGCGCCGGGCGCGCCGATCGTCACCGTCTCCGGCCGAATCTGTCCCGACACATCGGGGAAATCCTGCTTCGACTTGCCCGCAGGCAGACGCAGTTCGCGCTTGTCCTGCACCAGCGCCAGATTGTTGTTGTAGATGGTGACCGCGACCTCGCCCTGCGCGCTCGGGGTCTGTGGCGCCTGGACGGACTGGGCGAAGGCGGGCAGCGCCAGCATCGTCCCGGAAAGCGCGGCTCCGGCCGCAAGTGCCAACGTCATCCGCCGCATCGCATTTCCCCTTCGATCTGGTGTGCGCACCATCGTCAACGGGCGCGCCATGTCAACGGTTAAGGCCGCTCACAACGAAAAGGCCGGACCGTAAGTTACGGACCGGCCTTTATTTTTTCGTCGAAGCGGAGGGCGCTTATTCGGCGGCAGCCGGTTCGCCCTCGTCCTTCTTCACGCGGCGGCGGCGCGGCTTGACCTCGACCACCTCGCCCTCGACGCCCAGCGCCGGGGGCAGCACTGCCGCGATCTCGGCACCATGGCCCGAATCGCTGCTCGCCTCGTCGCGGCGCGGACGCCCACGGCGCGCGCGGCGACCATCCTCGGCCGGAGCTTCGTCTTCGTTCGCAGCGACCGGAGCCACTTCGCCCTCGACGCCACGCGGCTGACGTTCGCGGCGCGCGTCACGGTCACGGTTGCGGCCGTCGCGGTCGCGTCCGTCACGATCACGCGGCGCGTTTTCGCGGGGGGCCTGATCGCGGGGCGCATGCTCGCGCGGGGCCTGATCACGCGGAGCCTGATCGCGGTCGCGGTTCGGGCGGCGGTCGTTGCGGTCGTTACGCTCGCCGCGGTCGGCACGCTCGTTGCGCACCGGACGATCGGACTGCTCGTCGCCCTCGTCGCCGAAGTCGCCGTCCTGGCCGCGATTGCCGTCCTCGCCGTCGAACTCATCCTCGTCGCCGTCGAACTCGTCGCGCTGGCGGCGCTGTTGCGGATTCTGTTCCTCGAAGCGCGAGCGCGTTTCGGCCAGTACGCGGAAATAATGATCGGCGAACTGGAGGTAATATTCGGTGTTCACCCGGTCGCCCGCCAATTGCGCGTCGCGAGCGAGGTTCTTGTATTTCTCAAGCAGCTGCGCGGCATTGCCACGTGCGCGATTGTCGATCCGGTTGCCCTGGTTGGGATTGCCGCCGCCCTGCTGGCGCTGGCCACCACGACCGCGACGGCGACCGTTGTTCGCCTGACGATTGTTTATCAACGTCTGTGTGTCCTGTCCTTACTCAATCCGCCATCGGTCAAACAGCGATCCCGGATGCGTGTTACACCGCACGCCGTCACGATCCTTCGGATCGAAACGGCTCTCGCATGGCTGCCGGACAATCAGCAGCGCGCATGCCTTGAATTGGGTCGGCAAACCTTTTCAACGATTTAGGTTGCTGGTGCCTGCCCCGGAGTTATCTTTAGCCCGCACGGCAATAATCTCCAAGCCCTATCTTGGTTCGGCGCAGCGATAGTTCAACTTAGCGGCATTTTGGCCGCAACCGCGCGCGGCCGCCCGCCCAGGTCATGGTGCAGAACCGCGTCGAGCCCCGCAGCGCGCATTAGCGCAGACACCGCTTCGCCCTGTTTCCAGCCGATCTCCAGCACCGCCATCCCGCCCGGCGCGAGCAGGCGGGGCAGGTCGGGAATGATCCGGCGGTAGTCGTCGAGACCATCGGCTCCGGCGAACAGTGCGGAGGCTGGCTCATGGTCACGGACTTCCGGCCCCAGTTCCTCGGCGGTGCCGATATAGGGCGGGTTGCACAGGATCAGGTCGAACTGGCCATGCAGATCGGTCGCCCAATCGCCGCGCGTGAAGCGCGCGCGCTCGTCCATCTCCAGAGCGATCGCATTGTCCTCGGCATATTGAAGCGCGCGGTCAGAGGCATCTATCCCCAGCCCATGCGCCTCAGGCCACTCGGCCAACGCCGCCAGCAACAACGTCCCCGGCCCGGTACCAAGGTCGAGCACCCGCTTCGGCCCCTCGCCCCCGGCAAAATGCGCCACCGCCGCCTCGATCAGCGTCTCGCTGTCAGCGCGCGGCACCAGCACGCCGGGACCGACGCCGATCTCGACGCTCCAGAACCCGCGCGAGCCGGTGATGTAGGCGACTGGCTCGTTGTTAAGGCGACGGGCAACCAACCCGACAAAGGCCGCCGGTTCGGGGTCGTTCAGATGCTTGAGCAGCAAATCCTGATGCGACACCCCCAGTGCATGCGCCATCAGCAATTCAGCATCTAGGCGGGGCGTCGCGGATGGGATGCGCGACGCCGCGTCGGCAATGGCGACCCGAACAGTCTCAGCACTCACCCCACCACCCGCGTCACCCCGGACTTGTTCCGGGGTCCACTGAACGTCGGGGCGCGAAGCACCAGGCCCGAACGCCGGAAGCGCGGCACCGTGGACCCCGGCACAAGGCCGGGGTGACTGGTTTTGAAAGGCCGCTCATTTGTAGCCATAGCTATAGGCCCAAAACAGCGCCTTCCCGGCACGCTCATCGATGTCAGCATATCGCGCCCTGATCGCGCGCGCGGCCGCCTCCGACGCTTGATCGAGCGACTGTAGACGCCAATCGGGCTTGATCGCGTCAAGGTCAGCGAGCACGCCGAGCATCGGCACTTCGATCTCCTGCGCACGCGCTGGACCAAGCGCCGCCACGACCGCATTCCAATGATTTCCAGGACAGGGGTGCTCGCGATAACCAAGATACGCCTCAAGCGCGACGCTCAGGTCGGGCCGTGCCTCGTTCACGAATCCAGCGCCGCCAGCCGCTCGGCCTCATCCTCGGACACCAGCGCGCCGACCAGTTCGTCCATCTCGCCCTCGAGAATCTCGGGCAGGCGGTGGAGGGTCAAGTTGATGCGGTGGTCGGTCACCCGGCCCTGCGGGAAGTTGTAGGTGCGGATCCGCTCCGACCGGTCGCCGGAGCCAACCATCGACTTGCGCGCGCCCGATCGCTCGCTCGCCAGCCGCTCGCGCTCCAGCTCGTACAGCCGCGTGCGCAACACCTGCATCGCCTTGTCGCGATTCTTGTGCTGGCTGCGTTGATCCTGCTGGATCACCACAAGGCCCGTCGGGATATGCGTCAGCCGCACCGCAGAGTCGGTCGTATTGACGTGCTGCCCGCCGGCACCGCTCGCGCGATAGATGTCGATGCGCAGATCCTCGTTGCGGATGTCGACATCGACCTCTTCCGCCTCGGGCAGCACCGCGACGGTCGCGGCGGAGGTGTGGATGCGCCCGCCGCTCTCGGTCACCGGCACGCGCTGCACGCGGTGCACGCCGCTCTCAAACTTGAGCTTGGCGAACACGCCCTTGCCCGCCACGCTGGCAACCACTTCCTTATAGCCCCCGGCTTCCGACGTGCTGGCGGAGATCAGCTCGACCTTCCACCCCTGTCGCTCGGCATAGCGGGTGTACATGCGCAGCAGATCGCCCGCGAACAGCCCCGCCTCGTCTCCGCCGGTCCCGGCGCGGATTTCGAGCATCGCCGCGCGCTCGTCCGCCGCGTCGCGCGGCAGCAGCGCCAGCGCGAGGCGGTGGTCGGCCTGCGCCAGCGCCGCCTCGTTCGCGCGCAATTCCTCGCCCGCCATCGCGCGCAGCTCGGCATCGGCGTCGCGCGTCATCGCCGCCAGGCTCACCGCCTCGGCGCGCAGCCGCCGCACCTCACCCGCCGCCGCCGCGACCGGCTCCAGCTCGGCATATTCCTTGGACACCGCGACGAAGCGATCCGACGGCAGGTCGCCGGTCGCCATCATCGCCGACAGCTCATCCCGCCGCGCCTCGATCTGCGCGATCCGCTCGGGGGAGATGCGGGTCATGAAGGTTCGCTGCCGCTTATTTCCGAAATCCCAAGAGCACTCATAATCTGCGACTGAATGCGCATATGAGTTTCGCGATCGAGTTCATTTGCAGTTGTGTGAATCTCGCCCCTCGCATCGCCGGCAGGGCGGATGAACAACAACACACCTGGACCAGCCCGCCTTGCCGCGTCTGCCTGCTTATTCGGCTTGCCGCGAAACGCTTTG
Organism: uncultured Alphaproteobacteria bacterium; assembly: GCA_942493255.1. Taxonomy (GTDB): domain Bacteria; phylum Pseudomonadota; class Alphaproteobacteria; order Sphingomonadales; family Sphingomonadaceae; genus Sphingomonas. Next base: position 3,774,736 of record OW818683.1, read on the forward strand.
TGAATTTGCCAACCTTCCTGTCGAGCAATGCCACATTGCCGCAACTTACGTAGAACGTTGTCTGCGCGCGCCTCTTCACTTTCAGCGTCGGCGATAACGGTAACTCGAACTGGGGGAGCATCCGCCTCCAGCAACATCCCCAACCGCTCAATCCCGGCAGCCCAGCCCACACCCGGTGTCTCCGGCCCGCCGAGATTACCGATCAGCCCGTCATAGCGCCCGCCGGCCAGCACCGTGCCCTGCGCCCCCAGCCGGTCGGTGACGAATTCGAACGCGGTGTGGCGGTAATAGTCGAGCCCGCGCACCAGCCGCGCATTACGCGTCCACGCCACGCCCGCCGCATCCAGCCCGCTCGTCACCGCGTCGAAAAACGCCCGCGCCTCATCCGTCAGATACGCATCGATATCCGGCGCCGAATCCGCGATTCCGCGGTCGCGCGGGTCTTTCGAATCCAGAATCCGCATCGGATTCTTCTCGAGCCGCGTCAGGCTGTCTTCGGACAGCTCCCCGCGATGCGCCTCGAAATGCGCGACCAGCGCCGCGCGCCACGCCTCACGCGTCTCGGCGTCGCCCAGCGTGTTGAGCTGCAGCGTCACGCCCTCGGCAATTCCCAGCTCCTTCAAAAGCTGGTCGGCCATCGTCAGCAGCTCGACATCGGCCTGCGGTTCCGCCGCGCCGATGATCTCGGCGTCGATCTGGTGGAACTGGCGATACCGCCCCTTTTGCGGGCGTTCGTAGCGGAACACCGGGCCGTGCGTGGTCAGCTTGAGCGGCGCGAACTGCTGCCACCCCTCGGTAATGTACGCCCGGCAAATCCCCGCGGTGAATTCGGGCCGCAGCGTCAGCAGGTCGTCACCGCGATCGGGGAAGGTGTACATTTCCTTCGACACCACGTCCGACGTCTCGCCCATCGAGCGCGCGAACACCGCGGTGGATTCGAACACCGGCACCTGAACTTGGCTGAAGCAATAGAGCCGCCGTACATGCTCGAACGCCTCGACCACGCGCGCAAAGCGGCGCTGCTCGTCGCCAAAAATATCCTGCGTGCCGCGCACGCGCCTGGGGGTTTCGATCCGTGCCATGTGGGCGGGTCTCTATTGGCTAGGGGGCCGGAAGGGAAGATTGTTCACGCACCGCCCCCTTTCGACTATAGGCCCGCGCCATGAGCGCCACCCCCAAGACCTATCACGTCAAATCCTTCGGCTGTCAGATGAACGTCTATGACGGCGAGCGCATGGCCGAATTGATGGCGGCACAGGGCATGACCGCCGCTGCGGATGCCGACAGCGCCGATCTGGTCGTGCTCAACACCTGTCACATCCGCGAAAAGGCGACCGAGAAGGTCTATTCGGACATTGGCCGGTTGCGGAAGAACGCGCGCCTGGCCGACCGCGCCAATCCGATGATCGCCGTCGCCGGCTGCGTCGCGCAGGCCGAGGGGGAAGAGATCGCGAACCGCGCCAAGGTCGACATCGTCGTCGGCCCCCAAGCCTATCACAACCTCCCCGACCTCGTCGCCCAGGCATCGGCACAGGGCCGCGCGATCGACACCGACATGCCCGCTATCGCCAAGTTCGGCGCGCTCCCCGCCCGCCGCAAGACCGGGCCGACCGCGTTCCTGACGGTGCAGGAAGGGTGCGACAAATTCTGCACCTATTGCGTCGTCCCCTATACGCGCGGCGCCGAGGTCAGCCGCCCCTTCGCGGCGATCGTCGATGAGGCCAAGTCGCTGGTCGACGCCGGCGCGCGGGAAATCACGCTGCTCGGCCAAAACGTCAACGCATGGGACGATGCCGAGGGCACCGGCCTGCACGGCCTGATCGCCGCGCTCGACAAGATTCCGGGGCTGGCGCGCATCCGCTATACCACCAGCCATCCCAACGACATGAAGGAAGGCCTGATCCGCGCGCATGCGGAGGTCGAGAAGCTGATGCCCTTCCTCCATCTGCCGGTGCAGGCGGGCAATGACCGCATTCTCAAAGCGATGAACCGCAGCCACAGCCGCGATTCGTATCTGCGCATCCTCGACCGCGTCCGCGCCGTCCGCCCCGATATCGCGTTGTCGGGCGATTTCATCGTCGGCTTCCCCGGCGAGACCGAAGAGGAGTTCCGCGATACGCTAAGCTTGGTCGACGCAGTCGGCTATGCCCAGTGTTTCAGCTTCAAATACTCCCCCCGCCCCGGCACCCCGGCGGCGGAGATGGATGGCGCGGTGCCGGAAGCGGTGATGGACGACCGCCTCCAGCGCCTGCAGGCCGCACTCAACCGCGATCAGGCCGCGTTCAACGCCGCGACGCTCGGCCGGACCTGTTCGGTGCTGATCGAGCGCAAGGGCAAGCTGCCGGGGCAAATGCTCGGCAAGTCACCCTGGCTGCAATCGGTGCACCTGATGACCGATGCGGCGATCGGCGACCTGATCGACGTGGAGATCGTGCGGGCTGATCCGAACTCGCTGGCGGGTGTGGCGCTCTAACCCACAATCGTCACCCCGGCCTTGTGCCGGGGTCCACCGGGCGACGAGACGCGAAGCAAGAAGCTCGAGCGCCGGGAGTGCGGCACAGTGGACCCCGGCACAAGGCCGGGGTGACAAGCTGCTATCCGCGCCCATCTGGACACCGCCCGCCCGCTCGGCCAGTTTCCCCCGATGAACCTGACATCGACCGCCCGCCTCCTCGCGCTGGCCACTCCGCTCCTCCTCGCCACCACCGCGCTCGCACAGCAAGCCAAAGACCCCGGCCCGAACGCGCCCGTCTCCTACGAACTCAGCTTCGACAACGCCGCACATCGCGAGGCGCGGATCGCGGTCACCTATCGCCAGCTCAACCCCGGCGCAGTCGAGTTCCGCATGGCGCGATCCTCCCCCGGCCGCTACGCGATCCATGAGTTCGCCAAGAACGTCTATTCGGTCTCGGCCAAGGACGGTGCGGGGCGCGATCTGAAGATCGACCGCAGCGACCCGTACAGCTGGCGGGTCAGCGGCCATGACGGCACCGTCACCTTTGCATACACGCTCTACGGCGACCGTGGCGACGGCACCTACAGCCAGATCGACCAGACCCACGCGCATCTCAACATGCCCGCGACGCTGATCTGGGCGGCGGGCTATGACGCGCGCCCGATCCGCGTCACCTTCCGCCCGGCCGATCCCAAGTGGAAGATCGCGACCCAGCTAGCGCCGGTGAGCGGCAGCGCCACGACCTTCTGGGCGCCGCATCTCCAGTATCTGCTCGACAGCCCGACCGAGCTGTCGGACCATCATTTGCGCGAATGGACGATCACTTCGGGCGGCAAGACCCAGACGATCCGCCTCGCCGTGCACAGCGCCGATACCCCCGAAACGGTCGACGCCTATGCCGAAAAGGCGAAGAAGGTGGTGGCCGAACAGATCCGCATCTTCGGCACTGCGCCCGATTTCGATTTCGGCACCTACACCTTCATCGCCGATTATGTGCCGCAGATCAGCGGCGACGGGATGGAGCACCGCAACTCCACCATCATCAGCCAGCCGCGCACGCTGGAGGCGGGCAAGTTTGCTCAGCTCGGCACGCTGAGCCATGAGTTCATCCACGCCTGGAATGTCGAGCGGCTGCGCCCGGCGGAACTCGAACCGTTCGACTTCACCCAGGCTGATCCGACGCCGTCCTTGTGGTTCGCGGAGGGCTTCACGCAATATTATGGGCCGCTGGCGATTCTGCGCGCGAAGGAGGCGACGCTGGACGCCACGCTCGCGGGGCTGGGTGGCACGCTGGACTTCATCGTCAACAACTCGGCCCGGCGCTACGGATCGCCGCAGGAAATGAGCCTGCGCGCCCCGTTCGTCGACGCCGCCGCGTCGATCGACCCGGTGAATGAGCGGATCTTCGCCTCCTATTACCCCTATGGCGCGGTCGTCGCGCTCGCGCTCGACCTGACGCTGCGCGAGCGCTTCGACACCGATCTCGACGCCTATATGCGCCATCTGTGGAAGCGGCACGGTGAGGCGCAGCAGGGCTTCGCGCCCGTCAAACCCTACACCCCCGCCGATCTCGAAGCGGGCCTTGCCGAACTGACCCGCGACCCGACCTTCGCCAAGGCGTTCTTCGACGCGCATATCCGGGGCAGCGCCCTGCCCGATTTCGCGCCCTTGCTCGCCCAGGCGGGGCTGGTGCTGCGCCCGGCCGACGCGAGCCGCGCGTGGATCGGTGCGAGCAATGTCACCGGCGGCGGCGACGAACCCGTCCGGCTTGCCGAAATCCCGGTTCCGGCCAGCCCGATCTACGCCGCCGGTCTGAACCGTGGCGACACGATCGTCGCGGTCGATGGCAAGCCGATCGCCAGCCCCGCCGACTGGCGCGCCGCGCTCGCCGCGATGAAGCCGGGCCAGCCTGTTGCGATCACCTTTGCCACCCGCGCCGGGCCGGGCAGCGCGACGATCACCCCGGTCGCCGACCCGAAGCTGTCGATCGTCACGCTGGAAAAGACCGGCGGCACGCTGACAGAGGCGCAGCGCGCCTTCCGCCGCGCCTGGCTCGGTACGGACTGAACCACCCACTGTTGCCCGGCTGCGTCACCCCCGATGCCAATCGGCATCGGGGCAGCATTTCCGCTGTCCTACGCGGCCCGCCTCTGCCATCCTCGCACCACGACATGCGAAACGGAACCTCCGCGCTGAAAACCGGTTCGGCCCATCATGGCCCGCAGTCGTCCTCATACGCGTATTTTTGTCAGCTTCGTCTGCCGCCACGCGCGTCGATGATCGCGCAAACCCATGACCTGTGTGACGTTCCAGCCACCGAAAGGACCGCATGAGCCGCAAGCCAGTCCCCGCCCAGCATGGTCAGCGCGCCCGTGTGGAGGTCAATTTCGACCGCCCGCAGCTGCTCCCGCAATTGTTCGGCGAATATGACAGCAACATCCTCGCGCTGGAGGAGCGGCTCGGCGTCTATATCCACGCACGCGGCCAGCGTGTGGTGATCGAGGGCAGCGCCGAGGCGGTTGCGCACGCCCGCGAAGTGCTGATCGAACTGCACAGCCGGGTGATCCGGGGCGAGGCGATCGACACCGGCCTGATCGACGCGGTGATCGCGATGGCGACCGAACCGATGCTGACCGGCATCGTCCGCGCCGAGAATGACGAATCCGGCGGTAGCGCACCGCCGATCATGATCCGCACGCGCAACAAGACGATCGTCCCGCGCTCGCTGACCCAGACGAGCTATATGCGCGCGCTGGTGTCGAACGACATCATCTTCGCGCTTGGCCCGGCGGGCACCGGCAAGACCTATCTCGCGGTGGCGCAGGCGGTGGCGCAGCTGATTACCGGATCGGTCAAGCGGCTGATCCTGTCGCGCCCTGCGGTCGAGGCGGGCGAGCGGCTGGGATTCCTGCCCGGCGACATGAAGGACAAGGTCGACCCCTATCTGCGCCCGCTCTACGACGCGCTCTATGATTGCCTGCCCGCCGAACAGGTCGAGCGGCGCATCGCGAGCGGCGAGATCGAGATCGCCCCGATCGCGTTCATGCGCGGTCGCACCCTTGCCGATGCCTTCGTGATTCTCGACGAGGCGCAGAATACCACGCCGATGCAGATGAAGATGTTCCTCACCCGCTTCGGCCAAAACAGCCGCATGGTGGTGTGCGGCGACCCCAAACAGACCGATCTGCCCGGCGGTCCGTCGGCGAGCGGCCTCAACGACGCGGTCAACAAGCTCGAGGGGATCGATGGCATGGCGTTCGTCCGCTTCGGCATCGGCGACGTCGTTCGCCACCCGATCGTGGGGCGGATCGTCGAGGCGTATGAAGGCGGGGATCAGGGCTGATGCTTGACGTTGCCGTCCAGGCCGAACCCGGCTGGCCCGAACTCGACTGGGATGCACTGGGGATGAAGGCCGCCGCCGCTGCGGTCGACCAGACGCCCTATGGCTATCTGTCGACCAGCGACGCGATGATCGAGATCGCGGTGCGGCTGACCGACGATGCCGAGGTTCATCAGCTCAACGCGCAATATCGGCAGAAGGACAAGCCGACCAACGTCCTGTCCTTCCCGATGATCGAGCCCGACCTGATCGAATCGCTGACGCAGAACAGCGACGATGGTGAGGTCATTCTGGGCGACATCATCCTCGCGCAGGGCGTGTGTGAACGCGAAGCCGAGGAAAAGGGCATTTCGGTCGAGCAGCATGCCACGCACCTGATTGTCCATGGCGTGCTGCATTTGCTAGGCTATGACCATCAGGGGGATTCCGAAGCCGAGGCGATGGAGTCGATGGAGCGCACCGCGCTTGCAACCTTGGGGATCCCTGACCCCTATCTGATACGCGAGGATTGAACTCTAAGATGGCGGACGGCCCCAGTAGCAACGGGAACGGCGACAGTAGCGGCGACGGCGGAATATGGCGCGGGCTTCGCTCTTTGCTCTTTGGCGACGAGCAGAATGAAACGCTGCGCGAACGCATCGAGGACGCGATCGACGAGGCGGAAGAGGGAACGGACCGCAAGTCCGCCAAGGGCGACCTCTCGCCGCTGGAGCGCAAGATGCTCCGCAACCTCCTCCATTTCGGCGAGCGCGACGCGGGCGATGTCGGCGTGCCGCGCGCCGATGTCATCGCGGTGGACGAAGCGACCAGCTTTTCCGAACTGGTTCAGATCTTCGCCGAAGCGGGCCATAGCCGCCTGCCGGTCTATCGCGAGAAGCTCGACCGCGTCATCGGCATGATCCACATCAAGGACGTGTTCGCCGTCCTCGCCGCCGGGGCCGGGCCGCCGTCGAAGATCACCGATCTGATGCGCCAGCCGCTCTACGTCCCGCAATCGATGGGGACGCTCGACCTGCTCGCGCAGATGCAGGCGAGCCGCACGCACCTGGCAATCGTCCTCGACGAATATTCGGGGACCGACGGGCTGATCACGATCGAGGATCTGGTCGAGGAAATCGTCGGTGAGATCGACGACGAGCATGACGACGCGCCCGAAGCGCTCTGGATCCCGCTCGAAAATGGCGGCTGGGACGCCGACGCCCGCGCCGAGCTGGAGGATGTCGCTGCGGCGATCGATCCGCGACTGGGCGAGGTCGAGGAGGATATCGAAACGCTCGGCGGGCTCGCCTTCATCCTCGCCGGCCATGTTCCGGAAGCCGGCGAATGCCTCAAGCATCCCAGCGGCTGGACGCTCGAAGTGCTGGAGGCCGACGCCACCCGCGTCCGTCGCCTGCGTCTGCACCCGCCCGAAGAACTAGTCGAACCCGAGGACTGACCCAGTGCGCCGCAAACTCCTGATCGCCACCGCCGCAATCGTCGTCATCGGCGCTGGCACCTATTGGTTCGCCACGCGCCCTGATGTCGCGCAGCTCAGCGTCGAGGCGACGAGCGGGGTCCGGCCCAAGCTGGTCGATCCGCGCGCCCAGACCATCCCGACGGTGAAGATCGCCGAAGCGGTCGGCTGGCCCGCAGGCGCCAAGCCGGTCGCAGCCAAGGGGCTCGCGGTCAACGCCTTTGCCACTGGACTTGATCACCCGCGCTGGCTCTATCGCCTGCCCAATGGCGATGTGCTCGTCGCCGAAAGCAATTCGCCGCCGCGCGAAGGGGGCGGGGTCACCGGGCTGGTGATGAAGCGCCTGATGAGCCGCGCCGGGGCCGGCGTGCCATCGGCCAACCGCATCACGTTGCTGCGCGACACAAATGGCGATGGCGTGGCCGAGGCGCGCTCAGTGCTGCTGACCGCCGACAACGGGCTTGAGTCGCCGTTCGGCATGCTGCTGGTCGGCGAGACGCTGTACGTCGCCAACCATAATGCGCTGATCCGCTTCCCGTTCAAGCCGGGCGTGACCAAGATCACCGGCAAGGGCGAGAAGGTCGTCGACCTGCCCGGCGGCGGCAATCACTGGACCCGCGACGTGATCGCCGGGCCTGAGGGCACGTTGCTGGTCAGCGTCGGCTCTGCATCGAACATCGCCGAAAACGGCCTTGAGGTGGAAAAGAACCGCGCGGCGATCCTTGAGGTCGATCCGCGGACCAAACGCTTCCGCATCTTCGCGGCGGGGCTGCGCAACCCGATCGGCTTGGCGCTCCACCCTGAGACGCAGCGGCTATGGACCGTGGTCAATGAGCGCGACATGCTCGGCTCCGACGGCCCGCCCGATTATCTGACTCAGGTGACGCTCGGCGGCTTCTTTGGCTGGCCGTGGAATTATTGGGGCGGCTATGTCGACAAGCGCGTCCAGCCCGAGCGGCCGGACCTGCGCGAATACAGCGCGCGGCCGAGCTATTCGATGGGGCCGCATACCGCGCCGCTCGGCCTGACCTTCGCTACCGACGTGAAGCTAGGCAGCGCGTTCGCCAAGGGCGCGTTCGTCGGCCTGCACGGATCATGGAACCGTGTGCCCGCATCGGGCTACAAGGTCGTGTTCGTGCCGTTCGGCGAGCGCGGTTTGCCGGTGCCCGATGCCAAGCCGGTCGACGTGCTTACCGGCTTCCTCGACGCCAAGGGCAAGGCGCAGGGGCGCCCGGTCGGCGTGACCGCGGACCGCACCGGCGCGCTGCTGGTCGCGGACGATGTCGGCAACACAATCTGGCGGGTTAGCGCCCCGGCTCAGTAGTCGGCGGCGCTGTAGGACAGGTCGGAATAGCCCGCCTGCTCGCCCCAACGGGCGCTGGCAGGCGCGACCGCGTCGCTGGCGCGCAGCTCCGCCTGATATTCCGGCATTCCGCCTGACGGGGCGAGCGGGAGCATCCCGGTAACGGTGTAGTGGGCAGCGACCGTGCCGGCGCAACTGCCCAGCACGCCGGTGGCGATCAGGGCGACGGCAAGCAGCGGCAACGGGCGGGGCGATCGGTTCATCGCGTGTCTCCTCCCCGCAGAAAACAGCGAGGGCGAAGCGCGGTTCCCTATTTCAACAGCTTGGGCGCTTCCTGCATCAGCTTCTCACGGATCTTGCCCGCGAACAGCGCGAGCATCGGTGGCAGATCGACCTCGGCATGGACATGGGCGTCATGGATTTCGAGCCGGCTGGCGACACTCTGCCCCAGTGCAGTCACGGTGAAGTGGAGCGTGTCGCCCTCCCACCGCTCATCGACCGTGCCGCCGCCGGGGAACATCGACCCGATCTTGCCCACCCCGCCCGCGATCCGCGCCCGCGCCGCGTCGCGACCGAGCTTGTGGGGGATATCGACGGTGACGGGTTCGGGCATGTTCGTTCCTTAAGTGTACTGATCGCATAATACGCACGATGCTTGTATCTGTCACGGTCAGGCGCGATAGCAGGCACCGATGTCTGCCCTCCCCCGCCCCCGCCTGATCGCGCTGCTGACCGGCGCCGTGTCCGCCACCGCCTTTGCCCCGCTCGACTGGTGGGTCGCGGGGGTGGTGTGCTTCGCCATCCTGTTGCGACTGACGCATGAGGCACCCAGCCTCAAACAGGCACTGCTGCGCGGCTGGCTGTTCGGCCTTGGCCATTTCACCGTCGGCAACAACTGGATCCAGCACGCCTTCACCTATCAGGACAAGATGCCGGCCGAGCTTGGCTATGTCGCGGTGGTCCTGCTCTCGCTCTACCTCGCCATTTATCCGGCGCTGGCGATGGGGCTGGCGTGGCGATTCGGGCAGGGGCGCAAGTTGGACCTGTCGTTCGTGCTGGTCGCGGGGGCGGCATGGATCGTCGCCGAATATCTACGCGCGGTGCTGTTCACCGGCTATCCGTGGAACCCGCTTGGCGTGATCTGGCTCCCGGTGCCGGGCGTCGCGCAGACCGCAAGCTGGATTGGCAGCTATGCGCTGTCGGGTCTGACGCTCCTCGTCGCGGGGGCGCTGCTACTGGCCAGCCCGCGATATTGGCGCTTCCCCGCCGCGGTCGCGGTCACCGTCGCGCTGCTGGCACTGACCGGCATCGAAATTCAGGCCACGCGCCCGTCCAATGACCCCGCCCGCCCGATTGTTCGCGTGCTCCAGCCTAATGTGGGCCAGGAAACCGTGCTCGACGGCAGCTACGCGCAAAAGGCGCTGGGCGAGCTGATCCGCCTGTCCAACGACACCGCCACCATCCTGCCCGGCGGCCCGGTCCCGCGCCTGATCGTCTGGCCTGAAGGCACCGTCGATTACTGGCTGGAGGAGGGCTATCCCGCCGCCTGGTACGCCAAGAACGATCCCCGCACCGTCCGCCGGATGATCGCGCAGACGTTGGGGCCGAAGGACATTGCGCTGGTCGGCGGCAACGGCCTGTTGTTCAAGGGCGACGACACGCTCGACGCCGCGACCAATTCGGTGTTTGCGATCGACGCCAGCGGGACGGTCCTTGGCCGCTATGACAAGGCGCATCTGGTCCCCTATGGCGAATATCTGCCGATGCGCCCGATCCTCGAACCGCTCGGCCTGTCACGGCTGGTGGCGGGCGAGATCGATTTCGAGCCGGGTCCCGGCCCGAAGACGATGACCGTCCCCGGTTTCGGCAATGTCGGCATGCAAATCTGCTACGAGATCATCTTCTCAGGGCAGACGGTCGACCCCGCCAAGCGCCCCGCGATCCTGTTCAACCCGTCGAACGACGCGTGGTTCGGTGCCTGGGGGCCACCCCAGCATCTGGCGCAGGCGCGGATGCGCGCGATCGAGGAGGGGCTGCCGATCCTGCGCGCCACCCCGACCGGCATCTCCGCGATCATCGACGCGCGCGGCCGCATCGTCGCGGCGGCGGGAATGGGCGAGGCCAAGGCGATCGAGGCACCGATGCCGCAGCCCCTGCCCCCCACCCTGTTCGCCCGGCTCGGCAATCTCGCGGCGGCACTCGTCGCGGCATTGCTGTTCGCCATCGCCATTGCCTTCCGCCGCTTCGCTCGCTAGGGCGGCGCGATATAAGGGAAGCTTTATATCTTCCCTTACCCCCAGCCGGGCATGGCAACGGCCCGGCTTTTTTTGAGGAAAACCATGCGTTCCAGCTATCTCTTTACGTCCGAATCGGTGTCCGAAGGCCATCCGGACAAGGTTTCCGACCAGATTTCCGACGCCATCGTCGACCTGTTCCTGTCGAAGGACCCCGAAGCGCGCATCGCGTGCGAAACGCTGACCACCACCCAGCTGGTCGTGCTCGCCGGTGAAATCCGCGGCAAGGGCATCATGGACGAAGCCGGCAACTGGGCGCCCGGCGTCAAGGACGAGGTCGAAAAGGCCGTCCGCGATACCGTCAAGCGCATCGGTTACGAGCAGGACGGCTTCCACTGGGAGACGCTGCGCTTCGAGAACAACCTGCACCCGCAGTCGGCGCACATCGCGCAGGGCGTCGATGCCGGCGACAACAAGGACGAGGGCGCGGGCGATCAGGGGATCATGTTCGGCTATGCCGCGAACGACACCCCGGATCTGATGCCGGCGACGCTCGACTATAGCCACAAGATCCTCGAGCGTATGGCCGCCGACCGCCATTCGGGCGCGGCCCCGTTCCTGGAGCCGGATGCGAAGAGCCAGGTCACGCTGCGCTACGAAGGCAGCAAGGCCGTCGCCGCAACCGCGATCGTCGTCTCGACCCAGCATGCCAAGGGCTATGACCAGGGCGAGCAGGAAGCCGAGCTGAAGGCCTATGTGAAGAAGGTCGTCGCCGACGTGATCCCCGCCGAGTTGCTCAGCGACGCGACCGAATATCACATCAACCCGACCGGCAGCTTCGAGATCGGCGGCCCTGACGGCGATGCCGGCCTGACCGGCCGCAAGATCATCGTCGACACCTATGGTGGCGCGGCTCCGCACGGCGGCGGCGCGTTCAGCGGCAAGGATCCGACCAAGGTCGATCGCTCGGCAGCGTACATCACCCGCTACCTCGCCAAGAACATCGTCGCAGCCGGCCTCGCCCAGCGCTGCACGATCCAGCTGGCCTACGCGATCGGCGTCAGCAAGCCGCTGTCGCTCTATGTCGACACGCATGGCACCGGCACCGTCGGCGACGACCAGATCGAGCAGGCGATCCAGGGTATCGAGAAGCTGGGCGGCCTCACCCCGCGCGGCATCCGCACGCACCTCAAGCTGAACAAGCCGATCTACGGCCCGACCGCGGCCTATGGTCACTTCGGCCGCAAGCCCGAAGGCGACTTCTTCCCGTGGGAGCGCACCGACCTGGTCGAGGATCTCAAGGCCGCTCTGGCCTGATCCTTCGCGTCACGAAGTAACAAAGGGGCGGCGGTCTGCGGATCGCCGCCCTTTTTGATTCGGCGATCGAAGAAGCCAGCCAGTTCAAGCTTTTGCTTGCCCGATAGTGACGCTAGCCTCCCGAGCAGGAGGCCGTCGATGATCCGATCCCTGTTGCCCGTACTCGCCCTGCTGTCAGCGGTCGGGCCGACCACCGCGCAGACGAGGTCTGAGCAGGTCACGATCGACGCCGCGATGCGCCGCGCACATCTGATGTACTGGTATGATCAGGCCGCATGGCATGGCACCGACGCCATGCTGGCGAATGGCAAGGAGGTCGCGGGCAGGATCGGCGGATGGATTGTCGACGGCCCGGCAGAGCAACCGCTGCTGATCTTCTACAGCAAGGGCACCGACCCGGCCCCGGTCTATATCGCCCGTTTCAGCGATGGGCGGCTTGTCGAGGGTCGCGCCGCACGCGATGACGAGCGCAGTCTGATCACCCCTGCGCGCAAGCGCCTGATCGATGCGGTCGGCGTGGCGCGGGACGCGTTCCAGAAAGCACGCCTGGGCCGCTGCAGCGACAAGTCGTACAACACCATCGTGCTCCCCCCGGACGTCGAGGGCGGACCCGTTCGCGTCTATTTCATGACCCCACAGACCGCGACCGACACCATCCCATTTGGCGGGCATTATCTGATCGAGGTCGATTCAGCGGGCCGCAGCGCCCCGGTCCGCCAGTTTACGAAGAGTTGCATTGCCGTTCAGATGCAAAAGCCGGAGGGGGCGAAGTCTGTCGGCATGACCATCACCCATCTGCTCGATCCTGTCCCAACGGAGATTCATGGATTTTCGGCGATGGTTGCGCGGGTGCCGGTGTTTGTCGCCACAAGTGACAGGCGGGTTTGGCAGGTCGATCCAGCAATGACCGGGCCGACGGTGCGCGCCGTCCGGGCGAACTGACCACGCCATGAAGGCCATCGCCGACCCCTCGCGGATTCTGCGCAGCGAACTGGCGGCGATCCGCACGGCGTTTCAGGTGCCGGACGATTTCCCCGTTGAGGTCCTCGCGGCGGCGGAAGATGCTGCCAAGCGCGCGCCGACCGATCATATCGACTGGACCGATCGACCCTTTGTCACGCTCGACCCGGAACACTCGACAGACCTTGATCAGGCGTTCGCGATCGAAATGGCCGGGGCTGATTTCATCCTCCACTATGCGATCGCCGATATCGGCTGGTTCGTCGATCCCGACGGGCCGATCGACGCCGAAGCCTGGCGCCGTGGGGAGACGCTCTATCTCCCCGATGGAAAGGCGAATCTCTACCCGCCGATCCTGTCCCAGGGCTCGGCCAGCCTGCTCCCCGACGGCCCACGCCCCGCCATCGTCTTCACGGTCCGCATCGATGGGCAAGGGGCGGTCTTGCTCGACGCGGTCACCCGGGCCGTCATCCATAGTCGCGCCAAACTTGCCTATGCCACGGTCAGTGCCGCGGACCTGCCCCCCGCCTTCACCGCTCTGACCGACCGACTGATCGAAGCCGAAGCAGCGCGTGGCGCGGCCCGGATCGATCCGCCGGAACAGGAAGTGGCGCATGATGCCGATGGACGATTGATCCTGTCATTCCGAACCCGCCACCCGAGCGAGGACCGCAACGCCGCGCTTTCGCTGGCCTGCAACATGGCGGTGGCACGGCTGTTGATCGCGCACGGCACCGGCCTGTTCCGCGTGATGGAGGAGCCCGATGATGGCGCGATTTCCCGGCTGCGGCTGACCGCGCAAGCCATGGGCATCGCGTGGCCGGATACGATGCCGCTGAGCAGCTTTGAGCGCAGCCTGGTGTCCTCCGATCCGCGCCATGCGGCGCTGATGCTCGCGATCCGTCGTGCGGGCAGCGGGGCGGCCTATCGCGCTTACGCTGAAGGGGAGACGCCCTGGCACGCCGCGGTCGCGGCCCCCTATGCACATGCCACCGCGCCGCTCCGCCGACTTGCCGACCGTTACGTGACCGAAGCTGCGCTCGCGGTGGCAAATGGTCGCGCCGTCCCGGCATGGATCGAGGCGGCCTTCGCACGCCTGCCCAAGGTGATGGCGCGTGCGGATAGCCGCGCCGGACAGCTCGACCGCGCCGTGATCGGCATGGCAGAGGCGGTACTGCTGTCGGGCCGCGAAGGCGAACGGTTCGACGCGGTCGTGACCGGGATCGATTCGCGCGGCGCGGACATCCAGCTTTGCGCCCTGCCCGTCACTGCCCGGCTCGATCCTGCCGGGCTGACCGCCGGGGAGCGTATCACCGTGCGGCTTTCCAACGCAGACACTGTGCGGGGAAGCGTGGCATTTACGCTGACGGAATAGGCAAAACACCGCGCAAGCAGGCCGTCAGGTCGCGCGCTACGCAAAAATCCCTAGTCCAGTTAACCATCCGCCTCTCACCCGTCCTAATAAGAGCGGGTGGAGACGCTGATGCAGACTGTACCGACCTTTTCCTCGGCCACGGCCGAGCCCGATTTCAACCTGACCATGGCGTTCCAGCCCGTCTGGGACGCGCGGCTGGGCGAAGTCTATGCCTATGAAGCGCTGGTGCGCGGCCCCAATGGCGAATCGGGGCGCGAAGTGATCGAAGCGATCCAGCCGGCCGACCGCTACGCGTTCGACCAGCAATGCCGCGTGGCCGCGATCAAACAGGCGGTTTCGGCGGGCATCCTCAAGGTGCCGGCACTGCTGTCGATTAACTTCTTCCCCGATGTGATCACCGATCCCTTTGCCGACAGCGAACGCACGATGCGCGTCGCCAAGGAAACCGGCCTGCCGCCCGAGCGGCTGATGTTCGAATTTGCCGAGCATGACCGGCTCGACGGATGCCGCATGGCCGAGACGATCGAGGCGCATCGCAAGATGCACATGCAGACGGCCTTCGACGATTTTGGATCGGGCGATGTCGGCCTTGCGCTGCTCTCGCGCTTCACGCCCGACGCGATCAAGCTCGACCCCGTCCTGATCCGTGGCCTGTCGACGAGCTGGTCGCGCCGCCTGTTGGTCGAGAAGGTGATCGAGATGGCGCGGTTGCGCGCGGTGCGGCTGATCGCGGAAGGGGTCGAGACCCGCGCCGATTACGACAAGCTGCTCGCGCTCGGCGTTCGCTATTTCCAGGGCTATTATATCGCGCGTCCGCAAATCGGCGTGCTGGAACAGCCACGATTGCGCCCCGCAGCCTGAGCCGGGTTCCGGGTGGGCAGTATCGCCCGCCCGTTTCAACACCGCTCAAACCTTGCCCCGCGGTGCATGCTGCGCCAAGGGGCTCGCGATGAACGATCCGAGCACGATCCGCCGCCTTTATGGCCGCGCCAAGGGGCACAAGCTGCGCGCCGGCCAGCAGGCGCTGGTCGATGATGGCCTGCCCGAGGTCGCCGTCCCCGCCGATGGCCCGATCGACGCGATGCGCCTGTTCGGAGACGATCGTCCGCTGGAGGTCGAGATCGGCTTTGGCGCGGGCGAGCATCTTGCGGGACAGGCGGCGATGCGGCCGAACCATGGCTTTATCGGGTGCGAGCCGTTCCTGAACGGTGTGGTCGGCGCGCTCGGCCATATCCGCGATGGCAGCCTGACCAATGTCCGGCTGCACATGGGCGACGCGCTTGATGTGGTCGAGCGGCTGCCCGACGCCAGCCTCGACCGCCTGTATCTGCTCCACCCCGATCCCTGGCGGAAGGCCCGCCACGCCAAGCGGCGCATGGTCAATCACGGCCCGCTCGATCTGATCGCGGCGAAGCTGAAGCCCGGCGCGGAATTTCGCCTTGGCACCGACGATCCGACCTATTGCCGCTGGTCGATGATGGTGATGAACCAGCGCCGCGATTTCGCGTGGCAGGCAAAGGAAGCGAAGGATTTCCTCACCCGCCCCGACGACTGGCCCGAAACCCGCTACGAGCGCAAAGCGCGGCGGCAGGGGCATGAGGTCTGGTATTTCCGATACCTGCGGGTCTGACCGCCCGGCTTGACCGGCCCGCTTGACCGGCGGCGTCCAGTCGTGGCAGGGCGCGCTCTCACCCGGTTCGTCCGGGTACGCCTCGATGGCGGCCATGCGGCCAGAGCGGGCGGGTATAGCACAATGGTAGTGCAGCAGCCTTCCAAGCTGAATACGCGGGTTCGATTCCCGCTACCCGCTCCAGCTCCTTACCCGATTCGGTACATGTGCGGATTTACGCCGACGCGGTGGCGCGGTAATCGCAACTGCGATTCGGGGGAATCTAAGACATGTTGAAATTCGGGGACTTCATCTCGTCCTATGGCTGGCTGCTGGCGCTTGTCGCGGCCTTGATCGCGACCGGTGTGGGGCTGGCCTGGCGGGCACGAATGCAACGCACGCGGCGTCAGCAGCGACGTGTGCGCCGAATCGCGCGGCAACGTACGTGGGACTGGCTGATGATGCGGCCGAAGGTCCGTCGGCTGACGCACCAACCCGAGCACGACCAGGTCTGATCGACCGGTCCGGGGTGATGGTGGAAGGGACTGGATTCGAACCAGTGTACGCTCACGCGGGCAGATTTACAGTCTGCTGCCTTTAACCACTCGGCCACCCTTCCATGCGGCACGCCGAAGCGAGTGCGCGCCAATGCCGAAGCGACGCGGCGCTGTCAACGCCTTGCGCAGCGCATTCGCGCCTTCTAAGTCGTTTCCGCGATGCTGAACCGCTGCGGAGCCGGTTCCGCGTGAGCGGAACAGAGAGAGCTATGAGCCAGAGGCCAAGACGCGGGCATCGTCCCCAGACCGGATCGAACAGTAACCGTCCCCGTTTCTGGGGTCGCCATGCCGTGACTGCGGCGCTGGCCAATCCCGAGCGGCGGGTGCGCAAGATATGGGGAACGCGGGAGGCGCTCGGCGCGCTCGATCTGCCCCCGGTGTTGCCGATCACCTATGCCGATGTCGCCGATCTGGCGCGCATGGTGCCGGCCGATGCGCCGCATCAGGGCATCGTGATCGAGGTCGATCCGCTGGAGGAAATCTGGCTGGGAGACCTGCTGGAGCAGGGCGCGAACGATCGCCGCCCGCTGCTGGTGCTCGATCATGTCACCGACCCGCACAATGTCGGCGCGATCCTGCGCTCGGCTGCAGCGTTCGACGCGCTCGGCATCGTGACGCAGGACCGACACGCTCCGCCCGAATCGGGTTCGCTGGCGCGCGCGGCGTCGGGCGCGCTCGAGCTGGTGCCGTGGGCGCGGGTGGTCAATCTTGCCCGCGCGCTCGACGAGATCGGCGAAGCGGGCTTCTGGCGCATCGGCCTTGCCGGTGAGGCCAAGGGGACGCTGAGCGAAGTGATGGGCGACACCCGCCCGGCTTTGGTGCTCGGCGCCGAGGGCGAAGGCATGCGCCACAACACTGCGGCGCATTGCGACGAACTGGCGCGCCTGCCGATCTCGCCGCGGGTCGAGAGCCTCAACGTATCCAACGCCGCGGCCATCGCGCTGTACGCAGCCATCTCGCGCTGACCCGACCGGGCGCGCCAACGGGGAAGTGACGCCATGTTCGACCGGTTCAAGGGAATTGCGCTGGCGATTCTGGCCCCCGTGCTGCTGGTCGGCTGTGCGTTCAGCCCTGGCAAGTTCGCCTCGACCCTCACCATCCTCGCCGATCGCAGCTTCACCTTCAGCTATCAGGGCGAGGTGATCGCGGTCGACATCGCGGGTGAGATGGCGAAGGGCATGGGCGACGCGTTCAAGGGGCTCGGCGACGAGGACGGCGACGAGAAGAAGAAGACCACGACCAGCCTGTTGCGCGATGCCGCGTGGCAGGAGGACGATGACGCGGCCGAGGCTGAAGACGATGCCGAGGAGGCCGCCAAAAAGGAAGCCAAGTTCAAGGCGATCGCCGAGGCGCTGACCAAGGAGGCGGGCTATCGCTCGGTCACCTACAAGGGCGATGGCGTGTTCGTGGTCGACTATCAGATCAGCGGGAAGCTGACCCATGGCTTCCTGTGGCCCTATAACCTCGACGCGGAAGTGATCTTCCCGTTCGTCGTGCTGGAGCTACGCGGAGCCGACGCCGTCCGCGTCAAGGCGCCTGCCTTTGGCGACAATGATTCGCTGGGCAAGGGCAAGTCGGACACCGCCAATGCCAAGCTCGACGGCACCTTCACCCTCATTACCGACGGCGAAGTAGTCAGCCAGAACAACGAGGACGGGGCCAAGACCGAGGGCAATCGCCGCACGGTCACCTGGAAGGCGACCCCGCTGAGCAAGGACGCCCCGATGGCAGTGGTGAAGTTCGCGCCGAAGCCCTGAGGGCTCCGGCCCTCTCTCAATCCTCGGCCGCGATCGTCACCTTCAAACCGTCAAGCGCGGAGGTGAACTGCACCTGGCACGACAGGCGCGAGGTTTCGGTGCGGTCGGACGAGCTGTCGAGCAGGTCGTTCTCGTCCTCGCTCATCGGCGGAAGTTTGGCCGCAAATTCCGGGTCGACATGGATGTGGCAGGTCGCGCACGAGCAGCAGCCGCCACACAGAGCGAGCAGTTCGTCGAACCCGTTGTCCCGGATCACTTCCATGACGCTCAGGCCCACTTCGCCCTCGACTTCGCGTTCTTCTCCTGCGCGCGTGACGACGATAAGCTTGGGCATGGTCTTCTCCTCCGTATTGTGCGCCCATGCCGGGGATCGACGCGGCTTTCAAGGATTCGAAATATGGGACTGACCGCCGAACAGCTACGCGAATCGCTCGATGCGATCGCTGCGGACGAGCCGTTGATGGCGGCGGCGGTCGCGCGCGTCGGCTATCCCGAGCCGCGCATCCGCAAGCCGGGCTACGAAACGCTCCTGCGGACCATCGTCGGGCAACAGGTCAGCGTCGCCGCCGCAGCGTCGATCTGGGCCAAGCTGGCCGCCGGCGTCGGCGATCTGACGCAGCCCGATATCGTCGCCGCCGCGAGCGACGAGGCGTTGCGCGCCGCCGGTCTGTCGCGCCAGAAAGCGAGCTACGCCCGCAGTCTGGCGGAGGAAGTATCGAGCGGTCGCCTCGACCTCACCGCGCTTCCGACCGATGACGAGGAAGCGATTGCGCAGCTGGTCCAGGTCAAGGGGATCGGGCGCTGGTCGGCGGAAATCTACCTGCTGTTCGCCGAAGGCCGCCGCGACATCTGGCCCGCCGGCGACCTGGCGGTGCAGATCGAGATCGGGCGGATCATGGGCCATGCCGAACGCCCGTCGGAAAAGCAGACCCGCGCGATTGCCGAGGCATGGCGGCCGCATCGCGGCGCCGCAGCGATCCTCGCCTGGCACCATTACAAGGCCGATATGGCGGCGATCTAATTCAGCCGCCCGCCCTCGACCCGGATCACGCGCGGGCAGCGCGACAGGGTTTCGATGCGGTGCGCGACGATGAGGATCGCGGGGCGCGGCTCCAGCGCGGCGAGCCGGTCGAGGATTCGCCCTTCACTTTCGGGATCCAGCGCAGCCGTGGCCTCATCGAGGACGAGCAGGCGCGGGCGGCGCAAGATCGCGCGGGCAATCGCCAGCCGCTGGCGCTCGCCGCCCGACAACAGCGCACCGCGCTCGCCGATGATCGTGTCGAGGCCATAGGGCATCGCGGCCACGCGATCGGCCGCGCCCGCCACGGTCAGGGCGTCCATCAGCATCGCATCGTCGATCCGCGCATCGCCCCAGTCGAGATTGCGGCGCACGCTGTCATGGAACAGGAACGCGTCCTGCGGCACATAGCCGATCGCCGCCCCCCATCCGCCCGGCGGCAGCGGCGCTCCGCCGACCGTGACCTGCCCCGATTGCGGGACCAGCAAGCCGGATATCAGGTCGATCAGCGTCGTCTTGCCTCCGCCCGACGGGCCGGCAATCCCGATCAGCTCGCCCGGCGCGATCTCAAGCGACGCATCGACCAGTCCTGCGCCCGACGCATGGTGGTAGCTGACCCGGTCGAGCAGGATCGAACCGGCCGGAAGCGGGGCCGCCGCCGCGCGGGCGAGGCCGGCGCCGCCAAGGTCGGTCAGTGCCGCCTGCACCGCGCCATAGCTGGCGCCGAGGTGGAGCAGTTGCTGTGACGATTGCTGGAGCTGCATCGCGAGCGGGGCCATGCGCGAAAAGATCAGCGCCAGCACGACCAGCACGGTCGGCGGCACCTGCGCAAGGACACCCCCGGTCAGCACACCAGCGGCGGCAAAGGCAGTGCCGATGCCGAACCACGTCCGCGCCGTCGACTGCGCGACCACGAACCCGCGCTGTTCGAGCGACGCCGCACGCTGGGCAGCGTCGAACTCGGCGGCGAAGCCAAGGCTTGCATCCTGCGCCGCCGACGCCTTGAGCCCGCTCAGGAACGAGGTCGAGCTGCCCATCAGCGCGCGGTTCTTGTCGACCATCCGCGCCCCAAGCGCCGCGCTGTTGCCGCTGTGGCGATTGACCAGCAGCGCGAGCAACCCCAGCCCCGCCAGCGCCGCGATCGCGAACACCGGCGCCAGCGTGAGCGCGACGACAAGCTGGATCACGATCATTGCCATGGCCACCAGCGACTGGGCCATGAAATGGGCCGCGACGCCGATACGGCCGATGTCGCTGGTCAGCAGGCTGGTGATCCGCGCATGCTCGACCCCGGCCAACCGCTCCCATGGTGCCGCCGCAAGCGTATTCACCACCTGGCTGCGCAGATCGAGCGTGTAGCTGGTCTGGACGTCGAACAACGCCAGGTCGCGCCGGCGCAGGACCAGTGCCCGCACGATCATCACCGTGACAAAGGCGGCGACCAGCACCACAAGCCGCGAGCGCGCATCGCCCCCCAGCCAGTCGAGCAACCACGCGAACGAGTCGCCGGGGGCCACGATCACGCCGATCAGCGGGACCAGCAGCGCAAGGCCCAGCCCCTCCAGCACCGCCCCAGCCGCCACCCATGCAACGGCACCCGCACCGCGGCGGCCGGCCTGACGGACGAGGCTGGCGGCAAAGGCGATGGCCTGCCGCCCGGCAGAGGCGGCGGTGGGGGATGCGGAAGCGCTCATGCGGGTGCTTGTGCCGCGCTTTGCACAAAGGGCAACCGACTTTGCGCGTCACGGGGTGGAATCGCGCGCGCGGCTGCGCCATGAGGGGCGCAACCCAAGGGAGACGACAACCCATGAAGACCCGTGCCGCCGTTGCGTTTGAGGCGAAGAAGCCGCTCGAGATCGTCGAGCTGGACCTGGAAGGGCCGAAGGCCGGCGAAGTGCTGGTCGAAATCATGGCGACCGGCATCTGCCATACCGAC
Organism: uncultured Alphaproteobacteria bacterium; assembly: GCA_942493255.1. Classification (GTDB taxonomy): domain Bacteria; phylum Pseudomonadota; class Alphaproteobacteria; order Sphingomonadales; family Sphingomonadaceae; genus Sphingomonas. Next base: position 3,796,050 of record OW818683.1, read on the forward strand.
GCCTATACGCTCGACGGGTTCGACAGCGAGGGCATCTTCCCGAGCGTGCTGGGACATGAGGGCGCGGGGATCGTGCGCGAGGTCGGCGCAGGCGTGACCAGCGTGGCGCCGGGCGACCATGTCATCCCGCTCTACACCCCCGAGTGCCGCCAGTGTAAGTCGTGCCTGTCGGGCAAGACGAACCTGTGCACCGCGATCCGCGCGACGCAGGGCAAGGGGCTGATGCCCGATGGCACCACGCGGTTCAGCTACAAAGGCCAGCCGATCTACCATTATATGGGCTGCTCGACCTTTTCGAACTTCACCGTGCTGCCCGAGATCGCGGTTGCCAAGATCCGTGAGGACGCGCCGTTCCAGAGCAGCTGCTATATCGGCTGTGGCGTCACCACCGGCGTCGGCGCGGTCATCAACACCGCCAAGGTGCAAGTCGGCGACACTGTCGTGGTGTTCGGGCTGGGCGGCATAGGCCTCAACGTCATTCAGGGCGCGCGGCTGGCCGGAGCGAAGCAGATCATCGGCGTCGACATCAATCCCGATCGCGAGGAATGGGGCCGCCGCTTTGGCATGACCGACTTCCTCAATTCGCGCGGGATGAGCCGTGAGGATGTCGTGGCGACGATCGTGGCGATGACCGATGGTGGTGCGGACTATACCTTTGACGCCACCGGCAACACCGACGTGATGCGCATCGCGCTCGAGGCGTGCCATCGCGGCTGGGGTACCAGCATCATCATCGGCGTGGCCGAGGCGGGCAAGGAAATCGCCACGCGCCCGTTCCAGCTGGTCACCGGCCGCAACTGGCGCGGCACCGCGTTCGGCGGGGCGAAGGGCCGCACCGACGTGCCCAAGATCGTCGACATGTACATGACCGGCAAGATTGAGATCGACCCGATGATCACCCACGTCATGGGGCTCGAAGACATCAACAAGGGGTTCGACCTGATGCATGCGGGCGAGAGCATCCGCAGCGTCGTCGTGTTCTAAAACAAAACAGGGGAGAGGAAGCCATGTTCAGCCATATCATGCTCGGCGCCAACGATGTTGCCGTGTCCAAGGAATTCTACGACGCCACGCTCGGCACGCTGGGCGCGCGCGAAGGCAGCGTCGATCCCAAGGGCCGCGCCTTTTACATGCACAATGGCGGCATCTTCATGCTGAGCCAGCCGCTGGATGGGCAGCCCGCCTGTCACGCCAATGGCGGCACGGTCGGCTTTGCCGCAACCAGCCCGGAGATGGTCGATGCTTGGCACGCCGCGGGCCTCGCCCATGGCGGTACGGCGATCGAAGACCCGCCCGGCATCCGCGAAAATGCGTTCGGCGCGCTCTACCTTGCCTATCTCCGCGATCCTGCGGGAAACAAGGTGTGCGCGATGTACCGCGTGCCCAAGGAAGGCTGAGGGCGCATGGGGATGGAGACGGTTTCGACCAATCGTGCGTATGACGGGACGCAGGGCGTGTATCGGCACGAGGCGACCGCGACCGGCACGCCGATGACCTTTTCGGTCTTCGTCCCCGACCATGCGGAGGGGGCGAAGCTGCCGGTTTTGTGGTACCTCTCCGGCCTCACCTGCACCCATGCGAATGTCACCGAGAAGGGCGAGTATCGCGCGGCCTGCGCCGAACATGGCCTGATCTTCATCGCCCCCGACACCTCGCCGCGTGGCGATGATGTGCCCGATGACGACGCCTATGATTTCGGCAAGGGCGCGGGTTTCTATGTCGATGCGACGCAGCAGCCCTGGGCCGCGAATTTCCGGATGCGTTCGTACATCGAGGACGAGTTGCCCGGACTGATCCTGCGCGAATTTCCGATGGCGGACTTGGGGCGTCAGGGGATTACCGGGCATTCGATGGGTGGGCATGGTGCCCTCACCATCGGTCTGCGCAACCCGGATCTGTTCCGCTCGGTCAGCGCCTTCGCGCCGATCGTGGCGCCGTCGCAATGCCCGTGGGGTGAGAAGGCGCTGGGCGGCTATCTCGGCGATGATCGCGCGGCGTGGCGGCTGCATGATGCGGTGGCGCTGATCGAGGACGGGGCGCGGCTCCCGGAGCTGCTGGTCGATCAGGGCGATGGCGATGCGTTTCTGGCCGAGCAGCTCAAGCCCGAGCTGTTGGCGGCTGCGTGCCGGGACGCCGGGATCGACCTCATGCTGCGGATGCAGAAAGGCTATGACCATAGCTATTACTTCATCTCCAGCTTCATGGCCGACCATGTCGGCTGGCATGCCGAGCGGCTGAAGCGGTGACCCAGCGGTTCGACGCGGTCGTCATCGGGGCGGGCCATAATGGGCTGACCTGCGCCTTCTACCTCGCCCGCGCGGGCCTCAAAGTCTGTGTGGTCGAGCGGCGGGACGTGGTTGGCGGTGCGGCGGTGACCGAGGAGTTTCATCCCGGTTTCCGCAACTCTGCGGCCAGCTACACCGTCAGCCTGCTCCAGCCCAAAGTCATCGCCGACATGAAGCTGGTCGAGCGGGGCTATCGGGTGATCGAGCGGCCGGTTTCGAACTTCTTTCCGCTGGACGGGGATTATCTGAAGCTGGGTGGCGGGGCGGCGCGGACTCGGGCGGAATTTGCTCGCTTCTCCGCGAAAGATGCCGCGGCGCTGGATGGTTATGAGGCGGCGCTGGAGCGGGTGGCGGACCTGTTGCGGAGCATGGCGCTGAAGACGCCGCCCAATGCCGGGGGCGGGATCGCCGCTTTGCTCGCCGCTGCGGCACAGGGCCGGGCGGTAGCTTCGCTGCCGATCGAGGGGCAGCGGGATGCCCTTGCCCTGTTCGTTCAATCTGCTCGCGAATTTCTCGACGGGTGGTTCGAGAATGATCACGTCAAGGCGGCTTTCGCGTTCGATGCGGTGGTCGGCAACTATGCCGGGCCGTCGGCGGCGGGGTCGGCCTATGTCCTGCTGCACCACGTCTTTGGCGAGGTGAACGGCAAGAAGGGCGCCTGGGGCCATCCCGTCGGGGGGATGGGCAGCATCACGCGGATGATGGCCGAGGCCGCGACCCAGGCCGGGGCGGTGATCCGGCTGGAGGCTCCGGTCAGCCAAGTGCTGGTCGACAAGGGTCGCGCCGTTGGGGTGCGGTTGTCGAGCGGCGAGGAGATTGCGGCGAAGACCGTCGTTGCCAATGTTGGCCCTGCCCTCCTGTTCCGCAAACTCGTCGATCCTTCCGAACTTCCGCAGGACTTCAACCGCCGGATTGCCGGGTTCAAGACCGGATCGGGCAGTTTCCGGATGAATGTCGCGCTGTCCGAACTTCCCGACTTCACCGTCCTTCCCGGCACGGATGCCGAACACCACCGCAGCGGCATCATCATCGCGCCGACCATGGACTATATGGACAAGGCCCATGAGGACGCGGTCCGCTATGGCTGGTCGAATGCGCCGGTGGTGGAGATGACCATTCCCTCCACCGTCGACGACAGCCTCGCCCCGCCGGACTGCCATGTCGCCAGCCTGTTCTGCCAGCAGTTCGCCCCCACTCTTCCCAATGGCCGCAGCTGGGACGATGAGCGGGAGGCGGCGGCGGACGACATTATCGACACGGTGACGCAGCACGCCCCCAATTTTCGCGACTCGATCATCGCCCGGCAGATCCACTCCCCCACCGACCTCGAACGCAAATTCGGGCTGGTCGATGGCGACATTTTCCACGGCCGCATGTCGCTCGACCAGCTATGGGCGGCGCGACCGGTGCTGGGGCATGGCGACTATCGCAGCCCGATCAGCGGCCTGTATCTGTGCGGCGCGGGCACCCATCCCGGCGGCGGGGTGACCGGCGCGCCGGGGCATAATGCCGCGCGGGAAATCCTGAAGGACCGCAGCGTACTGGGCAGGCTGCTGCGGAAGTAATTCGTTTGCAGCTTCGCTGGCACGGCACCGGCCCGCTCCCCACCCGGCCACCCATAGAATACACTGTCGTTGGGTGGCCGGGTGGGGGAGCGGGCCGGTGCCGAACCTCAACAAACGTTAGTCGAACACCGCTTCGTAGCGCACCGCGCCGGTATTGGGTTCGCGGCTGCGGGGGACGAGGAACAGGCACATGCGCCCGAAGCTGGGGTGCGAGAGCCAGTAGAGCCCCTGCGGCAATGAGGCCCCGGCAGCGCCGCGCAGATACATCGAATAGGGCATGCGCCACGCGGTCGAGGTCGCGCGGGGACGCTCGGCCCGGACCTCTTCCAGCGTCAGTTCGTGCGCCGGGCCGACGATGCCGCCGACCAGAAACACATCGCCGATCGCCGCGCAGGCATCCTGCGAGCTGGGGAGCGACAGCAGGGGACGGGTGCCCGACATCAGTGGCGGAATCCCGAATCGACAAGGCGTGAGAACGCGGCGCAGGCCATGACCTGGAGGCTCCATAAACTGTGGAAAGCCGGACTCACCCCTCCGGTCGTACCGAATAATATGCGTGAAATGGGTACGCCCGCAAGTCGGGGGTTTTGCGGATCGGCAGGTTAACCATGCGGCTCGTCGCATCGCGCGGGCGGGTCGTGGGGTGGCGCGGCGGACGCCGGATGCGGAGGTACCGACGAAGCTGACGAGAATGGGGGTGTACGCGGGCGACGCGACGGGTTTGCGACCGGGAACGGCCCGGATCGCGACTGGCTGACACCCGTGCCGCGACCGCCGCGCGACGGTGACGCGACAGGTGCGCGACACTCGCGCGACTGGTTGGCGACCGGGTGCGACCGGGAGGCGACCGCGCGGCATCACGGTCGCGCCGCCGGGGCGACGGGAGCGCGACTGGCGGCGTCCGCTGGACCGCGCGGGGCGAGCGGGTCGGGCGCGAAGGGATCGGCGAAGCGTGCGGCGTGGAGCTTGAGCGCGTGGCTCCAGTGATGGTCGAACGGGGTGCCGGCGAGGCGATTGCGCAGCGCATGGGCGCTGGAACGCGACATGCCGGCGGCGCGGGCCGCGCGGGCGATGCTGCCGGTCTCAACGAGCGCGGCGAGGAAGATGCGCTGGCGGGCGGGGGTCCAGTGGTTGCGTGCTGGCTGCGCGGCGGCGGTGGGTTGGTCGGGGTGCATCGACTTGACTCCGGTTGGTTGGAGTCGATTCAGTTGACCTATTTGGTTCGTGTGGGAAAGAGGTTTATGGGTCGCGCCAGCCCCCTCCCCTTCGTCACGCCGGACTTGTTCCGGGGTCCACTGCGCGGGAGGCGCGACGGCTGGATTCGGAGGGCCGACGGGGCGTCTGAGCGCTTTATCTTGGTGGCCGTGGTCGGGGATGAAAGCGCCACGCGCGCGCCTCACGGGTTCAGGGTGCGGGGACGGGTGGACCCCGGCACAAGGCCGGGGTGACGAGGGGGGGGTGCGCATCCGTTCCGGCGGCAGTTCGTCATACCGGGCTTGTTCCGGGATCGTCCGTGCGGCACGCTCCCCCATGCGATGTCCGAGCGAACGCCCTGCGTCTATATCCTCGCCAGCGGGTTTAACGGCACGATCTATGTCGGTGTCACGTCCGACCTGCTCGGGCGGATCGTCCAGCATCGCGCGGAGGTGTTCGACGGCTACACCGCGCGCAACAAGGTGAAGCGGCTGGTCTGGTATGAGGTCGGCGGGACCATGGAGTCCGCGATCCGGCGCGAAAAGCAGCTCAAGCGCTGGCGGCGGGAGTGGAAGATGAACCTGATCGAGCGGGAGAAGCCGCGTTGGGACGATCTGGCGGTGGGGCTGGGGCTGAAGCCGCTGGATGAGGACGACGCGGTGCCGGGTGCGGGACAGGAGTGAGGCAGTAGCGGCGCATCGTCCCCGCTCCTGTCGTCACCCCGGACTTGTTCCGGGGTCCACTGTGCGGGAGGCGCGGCAGGCGCGGTTTCGAGCGAGGGCGGGTTGTCTGGCCCGGCTGGTCAGCGCGGGGATGGCTCGGTCGCGGAGGATGGCGCCGGGATCGAGCCGTTAGCGGTCGGGGCGCGGGGATAGGTGGACCCCGGCACAAGGCCGGGGTGACGAACGCGTTTATTCGGGTCGGTGGAATCCCACAGGCAGATCAGCGATGATCTACTCCGCCGCGACCCCAGCCCCATCGAACAACCCGCCCTCAGCGGCATCCTCGTTCGCCGCCGGGCCGGCCTTTGCCTTCTGGCGCTTGTCGAACGAATCCCAGACCTCGTTCCAATTGCCCTTGGTGGCGCCCTTCGAATACTCCGTCGCGCGCTGTTCGAAGAAGTTGGCGTGTTCGACGCCGTTGAGCAGCGGGGCGAGCCACGGGAGCGGGTGTTCGTCGATCATGTAGATCGGCTTGAGACCCAGCTGGTTGAGGCGCCAGTCGGCGATGTAGCGGATGTACTTCTTGATTTCCTTGGGCGTCATGCCGGGGACCGGGCCCTGTTCGAACGCCAGGTCGATGAACGCGTCCTCAAGCCGCACGGTCGTCTGGCAGACGTCCATGATGTCGTCCTTCACCGCCTTGGTCAGGCAGTCGCGTTCCTTGCAGAAGGCGTGGAACAGGCGGGTGATGCCTTCGCAGTGCAGCGATTCGTCGCGCACCGACCAGCTGACGATCTGGCCCATGCCCTTCATCTTGTTGAAGCGCGGGAAGTTCATCAACATCGCGAACGATGCGAACAGCTGAAGCCCCTCAGTAAACCCGCCGAACATGGCGAGGGTGCGCGCGATATCCTCGTCGGTGTCGACGGTGAAGCGCTGAAGGTAATCGTGCTTGTCCTTCATCTCGCTATATTCGAGGAACATGCCGTACTCGCTTTCGGGCATGCCGATCGTGTCGAGCAGGTGGCTGTACGCCGCGATGTGCACCGTCTCCATGTTGGAGAAGGAGGCGAGCATCATCTTGATTTCGGTCGGCTTGAACACGCGGCCGTATTTTTCGTGGTAGCAATCCTGCACCTCGACATCCGCCTGGGTGAAGAAGCGGAAGATCTGCGTCAGCAGATTGCGTTCGTGGTCGGTGAGCTTTTGCGCCCAGTCGCGGCAATCCTCGCCCAGCGGCACCTCTTCGGGGAGCCAGTGGATCTGCTGCTGACGCTTCCAGAAGTCGAACGCCCAGGGGTATTCGAACGGCTTGTAGGTCTTGCGGGCTTCGAGAAGAGGCATGGGGTTACTCCGACTTCGGACTATTTGAGGGATAGACGAGACCGCGGGAGCGCCGGCGCGCATCCCACAAGCCAAGAATGATGAGGCCAACGCCTGCCACCGGCAGGAACCACAGCCAAGCGAACAGCAGGTAATCGAGAATTGTCCCGTGGCGTAGCAACTCAGGGCTGTAATGCAGGTACTGCCCAAGACAGCCGCGCCCGCTACAGCGAAGGCCATATTGCTCCGGCCAACCGAGCTGATGCGAGAGCCCTGCGCCCATCAAAATATAGGCAACGGTAGCCATCAACAAAGCCAGCGTGGCCTTCCAGCCAAAGGCATGGAAAAATGTCATGCCCCACCCACCACGCTGGCGACCAGCGCGAAGCCGGTGAGGAAGAGGCAGAGCGCGACCAGCATCGTGCCGGCGATGCGCAGGGCGTAGGTGCCCTCGGGCGAGGCGGCGCGGCGGCGCAGCAGGGTGAGGCCCGCTACGCCCGACGCGATGCCGATGCCGGCCTGAATGGCGAGCGCACGCGTCACTGATCGATCACCGTACCGCCGCGGTCGCGCACGATAACGCGTTCCTTGATGATCACCTTTTTCCCGCGATTGGCGCCGACGCCGAACACGCAGATGCCGAGGAAATACCCGAAATCATACCAGCCGCCATTGTTGGGCACGGCATAGACCGCGACGTCGGGGACGAACAGCGAGAGCACCCAGGCGACCGGGAAGATGAAGCCGTGCCACAGGCCGAGCAGGAAGCCGGGCGCGCCGGGCGCGACCGCGGTGCCGACCTGTTGCGCGCAGGCGGCGAGCAGGGCGAGGCTGGCGATGGCGAGGGCATTACCTATCCGGATCATTGCGCATCTCCTGCATCCACTGGCGGCGCTAGGCGTTGGGCGGTTACGTCAACCAAAGGAACGCGATTATGGGACATGCCAGCAACGTCCGCGAGCATATGGAAGTCATCGGCGCCGATGGCGTCCATGTCGGTACCGTCGACAAGGTCGAACATCACCGCATCAAGCTGACCCGCAAGGACAGCGGCATGGGCAGCCATGAGGGGCATCACCACTTCCTCCCGCTCGGCCTGGTGGCCGAGGTCGAGGGCGACAAGGTGCGGCTGTCCGCCACCGCCGCCAACGCGCTCGCCTTTCAGGAAGAAGAGAGCGACGTCTGAACCCGCCGCGACCGGCGGGCGCCGCCGGTCGCGTCCAGCACCCCTTCCCGCAAGGCGGGAGGGGGCAGCCGGACGACTGAGGCGCGCTAGCTCCGCCACCTCACTGACACGCCAGACATTCGTCGTAGTCGGTCGATTCGCCCAGGTTGAACTGCGGCGCGTCGATCGTGTTGTCGGCCTCCACACCGCCTGCAAAGCCGGCGCGCTGCACCGATTTGCTGCGGAGATAGTAGAGCGACTTGATGCCGAGTTCCCATGCGCGGAAGTGGAGCATCAGCAGGTCCCACTTTTCGACGTCGGCCGGGATGAACAGGTTCAGCGACTGGGCCTGATCGATATAGGGCGTGCGGTCGCCGGCGAGTTCGAGCAGCCAGCGCTGATCGATCTCGAAGCTGGTCTTGTAGCAGTCCTTTTCCTCAGGTGAGAGGAAGTCGAGATGCTGGACGCTGCCGCCGCGCTCGAGGATCGAGTTCCACACCGCTTCGCTGTTCTTGGACTTTTCGATCAGGATCTTTTCGAGATACGGATTCTTGACCGAGAAGCTGCCCGACAGCGTCTTGTGGGTGTAGATGTTGGCCGGGATTGGTTCGATGCAGGCCGAGGTGCCGCCGCAGATGATGCTGATCGACGCGGTCGGGGCGATCGCCATCTTGCAGGAAAAGCGCTCCATCACGCCCATGTCGGCGGCGTCGGGGCATGGGCCACGCTCGACCGCGAGCTGCATCGAGGCTTCGTCGACCTGACCCTTGATGTGCTTGAAGATCTTGCTGTTCCAGGTCTTGGCCATCGCGCCTTCGAAAGGCAGGCCGCGTGCCTGAAGGAAGCTGTGGAAGCCCATCACGCCAAGGCCGACGCTGCGTTCGCGGGCGGCCGAATAGGCGGCCTTTTCCATGCCCGGCTCGGCGCGATCGATATAGTCCTGAAGGACGTTGTCGAGGAAGCGCATGACGTCCTCGATAAAGCCCTTTTCGTTCTTCCACTGATCCCAGGTTTCGAGGTTGAGCGAGGACAGGCAGCAGACCGCGGTGCGCTCGTTACCCAAGTGATCCTTGCCGGTGGGCAGGGTGATCTCGGAGCACAGGTTCGAGGTCGAGACCTTGAGGCCCAGATCGCGGTGATGCTTGGGCATGTTGTTGTTCACGTGATCGGCGAACACGATGTACGGCTCACCCGTCGCGAGGCGGGTTTCGACCAGCTTCTGGAACAGCGCGCGGGCGTTGACCGTCGCGCGGACGCTGCCGTCCTTGGGCGATTTGAGATCCCAGTCGGCGCCGCTGCGCACCGCTTCCATGAAGGCGTCGGGGATGAGGACGCCGTGGTGGAGGTTCAGCGCCTTGCGGTTGAAGTCGCCGCTCGGCTTGCGGATTTCGAGGAACTCCTCGATCTCCGGGTGGCTGATGTCGAGATAGCAGGCGGCCGAGCCGCGACGCAGGCTGCCCTGGCTGATCGCGAGGGTCAGCGAATCCATCACGCGGACGAACGGGATGATGCCCGAGGTCTTACCGTTGAGGCCGACCGGCTCGCCGATGCCACGCACATTGCCCCAATAGGTGCCGATGCCGCCGCCGCGCGAGGCGAGCCAGACATTCTCGTTCCAGGTGTCGACAATGCCGTTGAGGCTGTCGGGCACGGAGTTGAGGAAGCAGCTGATCGGCAGGCCGCGACCGGTGCCGCCGTTGGACAGCACGGGGGTGGCGGGCATGAACCACAGGCGCGAGATATAGTCGTAGATGCGCTGGGCGTGCGCGGCATCGTCGGCATAGGCCGAGGCGACGCGGACGAACAGGTCCTGGAAATTCTCGCCGGGCAGCAGATAGCGGTCGCGCAGCGTGTCCTTGCCGAATTCGGTCAGCAGCGCGTCGCGCGAATGATCGACCTCGACCGGGTAGATGCGCGGAGCGATGGTCTTCGAATCGAGCTTCTTCTTCGCCTTCACAGCCTTTTCAGGCGCGGCGGCAGCAGCCGGGGTTTTGGGCTCGACGAGCATTTCGGTGGTATCAGTCACGGTTTCACTCACGCTCGTTTCCTGGCTTTCTCTGAAGTCCATCGGTCGTCCCCTGCCACGTCCAATTGTCACGACTCGGGGGCGTTACCGATACTAGCATCTTAGCATCCGGAACGAAGAGAACAAACCATGTCCATTCGCCCCGCCCAGGCAACAGCAGCACACCCCGCGATATAGGATCGCGAGCGATGTTCCACCAGTGCTTGGGTTTGTCCCCCTTAGTGACCACAAGAGATTGTGCCAATCCGGCGCGGGAGGCAATACCGTAAATGACAGTTAAGCGACTCGGTTCGTCGCTGATATGACTCGGTTCATGGCACGCGACGGGTGGCAGGAGGGGCGCGACGCGCGGACCTTCCTCGCCTTTTCAGAATGCAAGAGAACGACGTGCGAACGCAGGATTTTTTTCGCGGGGCGAGTCATCCACAGCTTTCTGACTCCGCGACGCCACCAGATGTAGCGATCCCCGCCCGGCAAGCCGGACGGGGATGCGCAAGGGACCGGATTCGCGATCAGAATCGGCCGGTCAGTTCGATGCCATAGAAGCGCGGCTCGGCCGGGATGAAGGTCGGGATGCCGAAGCCACCGCCGGTGTTGCCCGCGTCGAGCAGATAATCCTCATTCGACAGGTTGCGGCCGAACACGGCCAGTTCGTAGCGCCCCTCGGCGATCGACACGCCTGCGCGCGCGTTGAACAGGGTGATGCCCGGCTGGCTGATCGCGGGATTGTTCGGGATCTCAAAGAAGATCTGCGAACGATAGGTGACGGTCGGGGTCGCGAAGACGCGGACGCCGCCCAATTCGGTGTTGAGCGTGAAGCCGCCCGCCGCCTGCACTTCGGGCTGAAGGCGGAAGCGTGCGCCGGAGAAGGCGGGTGCGACCGAATTGCCCTTCTCGATCTTCGCATCGATGTACGAACCGTTGGCGAACACGGTTAGCCACGGCGTTGCGCGGACGCTGACTTCGGCTTCGACACCGAAGTTGCTGGCCTTGCCCGCGCTCTGGGTGACGGTCGTGCCGTTGCCCTGGACGACGCTGACCTGGAAGCCGTCATACTTCTGGTAGTAGACGCCGAGCGTGCCCGAGACCGGGCCGACGCGGCCCTTGAGCCCGGCTTCATAGTTCCACACCTTTTCCTCGGCGACGAGGTTGAGGTTTTCGACCGGGCCGGCGGGGGTGGAACGCGCCGAGAGCTGGACGACCGGCGAGCGGCGCCCCTTCGACACGGTGGCGAAGACGTTGATGTCGTCGGTCGCGCGGAACAGGACGTTGAAGCGCGGCAGCACGGCGTCGAAGCTGTCCTCGGCGTGGAGCGTGCGGCCGGCGGTATCGACTTGCCCCGGGATCAGCGACGCACCGCCGCTGAGCACCGAGCGCGGCACGCGGGCGAAATAGCCCGAGCGGCGGTTTTCGGTGAGCCAGCGCACGCCCGCGGTCAGCTCAAGCTGTTCGAACGGGATCCAGGTGCCGTCGGCGAACACCGAGTAGCTGTCGTTGCGTCCCTGATTCTCGAACACCGAGCTGTAGGGGATGGTGGTGCGCAGACCGCCCGTGGCGATCGACGTCGCCTGTGCCGCCGTCACCACGCCCGCCGCGTTGATGCAGCCAAGGCCGGGGATGATGTTCGCCGCGCACTGCAGGAACGTGCCTTCTTCGGACGAGAAGGGGACGTTCTGGAAGCTGTCCTCAACGAACACGTTGAAGCCGAACGACCCGCGGAACTTGGCGCCGGTATAGGCAAAGCGGCTTTCCTGGCTCGCCTGCCAGCCCTTGGCGAATTCGGCGAACTCGAGATACCAGGCGGCCGAGCCGTCGGCGTCGAACACTTCGAGGCTGTCGAATTCGCGATAGCCATTGACCAAAGTCAGCGACCAGCGATCGGTGATGTCCCATGCCAGCGTGAGGTTGGCGTCATAGACTTCGCGGTCGAGACCCAGCTTGTCCTTGCCCAGCGCCTGAAGCGAGACCGGCGAACCGCCGAGATGCGCCGCGCCGAACGGGTTGCCGCGACCGGCGACGGTCGGGAGCGCGCGCGAAATGAACGGGGTGCCGCTGTTGCGCTGCTGGTCATAGGTGAGGATCAGGTCGGCGCGGAACGCGTCGCTCGGGCTCCAGCGCAGCGAGCCGCGCACGCCGAGCTGATCCTGTGCATAAAGATCGTCCTGATTGGCGGCGAGGTTTTCGACATAGCCGTCGCGCTTCTTCACTTCGAACGCGATGCGGCCACCGAACACGTCGTTGCCGGCATTGACGAAGCCGGCGACGCGCCAGGCGTCGAAATTGCCGTAGCTGGCGGTCAGCTGGCCGGAGAAGCCGGCTTCGGGACGCGCCGAAATGATGCTGATCGCCCCGATCGTCGAGGCGGTGCCGAACAGGGTCGCCTGCGGCCCCTTGATCACTTCGACGCGCTCGAGGTCGTAGATCGCCTGGTACGACCCGCGCGAACGCGAGATGTCGACGCCGTTATAGTAGAGCGAAACGCGCGGCCCCTGCTGCGCCGAGCCGGAGTCCGAGGTGATGCCGCGGATCACGATGCCGGGGTTGTTCGCGCTCTGCTCCTGAACGTTGAGGCCGGGGACATAGTTGGACAGCTCGTCCAGATCCTGCACGCCGAGCTCCCGCATCCGCTCACCGCTGTTAGCGCTGATCGTGATCGGCACGTCCACCGCGCGCTGTTCGGTTTTCTGCGCGGTGACGATGATGTCGCCATTTTCACCCTCGACCGCAGCTTGCGCGGCAGGCGCCTGCTGCGCGAGCGCGGTGCCGGACACGGTGGTGAGCAGCGCCGCGAATGCGACGCCGGAAAGGCGCGATGCCATGATCGATTTCCCCTGGTGGACGTAGTTTGTGGTGCACGCCCCCTGCCCCCGATCTGTTGCACGGCGACGCGATTTCGATGACGAAGCGGGGAGAATTTGGTGACGGTTTCGCGACATCGTTACGCGACCGGTTCAGCGAAGCGACAGGTGGCTGGCGGGATGATGGGGATAAGGAGTCGTTCCATGCACCGGTTGCTGATCGCCACGCTGATGATCGCCGCCCCCGCCACCGCGCAGATTCGCGATCCGGCGGGCAGCAATGCCGGATGGCCCGTGCCGCGCCCGGCACTGCCCGGGGTGGCGCGCGACCTGCATCAGGTGGACCGGTCGATCCGGGACGCGCGCGATGCCGACAAATTGTCGCGCAAGGAGGCGCGGGAGTTGCGCCGCGAGAGTCGCCGGATTGCGGCGCTGGAGGACCGCTATGCCCGCGACGGGCTGAGCGAGTCCGAGCGCGCGGGGCTGCAGGCACGGATCGAGGCGTTGCGGAGCATTGCGAGTGCGCGGCGCAAGCCGTGATCAGCGTTCAGCTCTGGTCGCACCAGCCCATACGGCGGCCGCGATAGGGGCGTGCCAGCCCTTCGGCGATCAGCGTGTCGCCGACGCCGCGGCCATTGACTTCGACGCGGCGCAGCTTGCGGCCATAGCGGTCGGTATCGCGGTCGATCGGGTGCAGGGTGACCGCGCCGCTGTTGAGCAGCGCCTGCAGACGTTGTGTCGCCGCTGCGCCGAGCCGGACTTCCTCCGGGCAGCGCGCGGGGTGGGTTTCGGGGGTGTCGATATCGGCGATGCGGATCTTGTCCCCCGCCATGCGGAACGTGTCGCCATCGACCACGCAATTGGTGCCGCCGCCGCTATGGCAAAAGCCGAAGGCGGTGCGGGCCGCGGCGGCCGGTGCAGCCGGCGCGGCGGGCGCGGGGGCTGCGGCAGGCAGCATCGACCAGGCGAGCCCGCCGACGATCCCCGCGAGCAGCATCCCCGCCAGCTCGTTGCGCCCAAAGCCCCGCCGCCGGTGCCGGCCACGGTGCAGGTCCAGAGGGTGTTTCATCGTCTCGCGTCCATCGAGCGCGAGGGTAAAAGACGCGGCTGATCAAATCCTTAACCGACGCATCCACGATGGCGGGGAGTCCCGCCATAATGGAGGGAGGTCAGGGCTGGGTCTGCCCTGCCCCGGCCTGAGCCGCCCGGGCGAGCTTGTACATCGCCTCCCCGATCACGGCGCGCACGGTGGCGCGATTGAGGCGGAATGTCTCGCCCTTAGGCAGGCACTTGGCCAGGGGCAGGCTGAGCGCGGCAATTGCGGCATCCTCGGCCTTGCTGTGGGGCACGGCGGTGAGCAGGGCGTGCGTTTCCTGAGATGCCTGGCGCGACACGCAATCGCCGAGCGCGCGGCGCGGGCGATAATCGGCCGGGAGGGTCGCGGGGTCGCGGTCGAATTCGGGCGCGAGCGCCAGCGGTTCGAGCGCGGCAATACCGGCGGGCGGGCCGCTGCGCCCGAAATCGCGGCGATAGAGCGCCGGGTAAAGCGCGTCGCGGAACGAGCCCCAGGTCATGCTCAGCGTCACGGTCGAGGGATAGCGCCGCGCCGATTCATTCATGCAATTGAGGTTGGTCGCGGATCGACCTGACGCTGATGCCGTATTGTCTTCAGGATACTCACGCAGAAATCGGCCCACAGCATCGGCACCAGATCGTTCGGCGACGACGCAATCGGCGTAGTTGGCGAGTTCGATCGCGGCGGTATGGGGCGATGCCTTTTGCATATCCTGTTGACGCGCACCGAATTCGCCGACTTGGGCCGGCATCAGCAGCATCGCAATCGTCAAGCCCAGCATCGGCCCCTCTCCTTCGGCAGCAGGCTAGACAATCGTCATAGAAAGGTCATGACCTTTCTTATGCGTTCGCCAGCCCCAGCTGCCACAGGATGAAGGCGTTTTCGTCCGCCGCTTCGCGCAGGCTCTCCCATCGGCCCGACTTGCCGCCATGGCCGGCGCCCATATTGGTCTTGAGGACGAGGACGTTGGAATCGGTCTTGGTCGCGCGCAGCTTGGCCGCCCATTTGGCGGGTTCCCAATAGGTGACGCGGGGGTCGTTGAGGCCGCCGGAGATGAACAGCGGCGGGTAACCCTGTGGCTTGACGTTGTCGTAGGGCGAGTAGCCGCGGATCAGGTCGAACGCCGCCTTGTCGGTGATCGGGTTGCCCCATTCGGGCCACTCGCCCGGCGTCAGCGGCAGGCTGTCGTCGAGCATCGTGTTGAGCACGTCGACGAACGGCACATCGGCGACGACCACGCCCCACAGATCTGGGTCGGAATTGACCACTGCGCCCATCAGCTCGCCGCCGGCGCTGCGCCCGGCGATGGCGATGCCGCCCTTGTGGGTGTAGCCGCGATCGATCAGCCCTCTCGCCACATCGACAAAGTCGTTGAAGGTGTTGGCGCGCTTCTCGAGCTTGCCGTCGAGATACCATTGCTGGCCAAGATCATCGCCGCCGCGGATATGCGCGATGGCGAAGGCGACGCCGCGGTCGAGGAACGACATGCGCGCGGTCGAGAAGCCGGGCGGAATGGCGTAGCCGTACGCGCCATAGGCGTAGAGGTAGAGCTTGCCCGTGCCGTCGCGCGGGAAGTCCTTGGGGTACACGATCGAGCAGGGAATGTCGGTGCCGTCGCGCGCGGTGATGTGCAGCCGTTCGGTCGCATATTTCGACGCGTCATAGCCCGAGGGGATGATCTGGACCTTGAGCGTTTCCAGCGTGCCGGTCGCGACGTTGTAATCATAGACGGTGCCGGGCGTGACCATCGATTCATAGCCGATGCGCAGCCGGGCCATCGCATATTCGGGGTTGTCGCCAAGGCTGGCGACATAGCTTGCCTCCGGGAAGGCGATGCGCTTGGCCGGACCGCCTTCGTACTGGTGGATCTCGATCTGATCGAGGCCGGCTTCGCGCCCCTCGACCACGAAATAGTCGGCGAAGGTGGTGACGCCGGTCATGTAGAAGGTTTCGGACGGGGCGATCCGCTCGTGCCACTCGCCCGGCGCGTCGAGGCTGGCGGTGACGAGGCGCCAGTTGGTGTGGGTGTCGTTGGTGTGGATGAAGAGCGTGCCGTCATGCTCCTCGACATCATATTCGCGGCCGGTCTGGCGCGGGGCGACGAGGATCGGTTCGGCCAGCGGATTGTCGGCGGGGAGCAGGCGGATTTCGCTGGTGACGTGGTCGCCGGTCGAGATGACGAGGAAGCGGCGCGACTGGGTTTCGCCGACGCCGACGCGATACCCCTCGTCATCCTCGTGAAAGAGTTCGATGTCGCTCTCGACCGGATCGCCGAGCTTGTGCCAGCGGGCATTGTCGGTGCGCCACTGATCGTTGGCGACGCCGTAGAGAAAGCCCTTTGAATCCGAGGTCCAGACGAGGTCGGAGAGGACGCCGGGGATGATGTCGGGGAGCAGGTCGCCGGTGGTGAGGTCCTTGACCCGCACCTCGAACCGTTCCGAGCCATTGTCGTCAAAGGCATAGGCGAGATAGCGGTCATCGGGGCTGATCGAGAAGCCGCCGAGCACGAAATATTCCTTGCCGTCCGCGAGCTTGGGTTCGTCCAGGATCAGTTCGGCGTCACCGCCCGCAACGGGCTTGCGCCACCAGCGGCGATATTCGCCGCCGGTCTCGTGATCGGTCCAGTAGAGATAGGCGCCATCCTTTTGCGGGACGGTGGCGTCGTCCTCCTTGATCCGCCCGCGCATCTCCTGAAACAGCGTTTCGGCGAGCGGCTTGAGCGGCTCCATCACGCCTTCCAGATAGGTGTTCTCGGCCTCGAGATAGGCGAGCACATCGGGGTCCTTGACCTCGGGATAGCCGGGGTCGCGCAGCCAGGCCCAGGGGTCATCGATCGTCACGCCATGGCGTTCGTAGCTGAAGGGGCGGGTGGCGGCGACGGGGGGCGTGGTCTGGCTCATCCGGCGGCTTTAGCGCGGTGGCTTCGCCCAAGTCGAGGCGACATTACCCACGACGCGACTTGCCGTGGACGGAAAGGATCGGCCATGCTGCGGCGAAACACCGGGAGAGCGGGAATGAAGCAGTGGTTGCTGACAGCGACGAGCGTGGCGCTGCTGTGGGGCGGCGCGGCGCAGGCTCAGCGCTACGAAGCGACGATCACCCGGACGCAGCATGGCGTGCCGCATATCGTCGCCAAGGACTGGCGCGGGGCGGGTTATGGCGTGGGCTATGCCTATGCGCAGGATAATCTGTGCATGATCGCCGAGGAATTCGCGACGGTGGCGGGCGAGCGGTCGCTGCATTTCGGGGCGAAGGGCAGCGCGCCCCTCGGCTTTCAGAACGTCGACAATCTGTCGTCGGACCTGTTCTTTCGCTCCGCCATCGACCTGCACGCCCTGCGGCGCGGGGCGAAGGCACAGGGGGCGGCGGCGCTGGCACTGACCGCGGGCTGGGTCGCGGGGTATAATCGCTATCTCAAGGATCTGGGGCCGGACAAGGTGCCCGCCGAGTGTCGCGGCAAGGCGTGGGTGCGACCGATCACGGCGGACGACATGCTGCGACTGAACGAGAAGCAGATGCTGCTTGCCAGTTCGCTCAACTTTGCGCCGGCCATCGCCAATGCGGTGCCGCCGGGGGGCGAGCCGGCGGCAAAGGTGAGCATGGCGCTCCCCGATCCGGCGCGGTTCGAGGTGGCCAGCAATGGGTGGGCATTCGGGGGCGACGTCACCGCCAATGGCAAGGGGATGGTGATCGGTAACCCGCACTTCCCATGGCACGGCCCGAGCCGCTTCTGGCAGATGCACGTCACGATACCGGGCAAGATGGACACGGCGGGGGTCGGGATTGCGGGCTCGCCCTTCCCCACCCTTGGCTTCAACCGCGACATTGCCTGGACGCATACGGTGACGGCGGCGCGGCATTTCACGCTGTACCAGCTGACGCTCGATCCGAATGACCCGACCGCCTATCTGGTCGATGGCAAGTCGGAGAAGATGGTCGCCATGCGGATCAGCGTGCCAATGCCCGATGGCGCGGCGCTGGTGACGCGGACGCTGTATTCCACCCGCTTTGGCCCGGTGATCGTGATCCCGCAGGCGATGGCGACGTGGAGCAAGGCGACCGCCTTCGCGATGCGCGACGCCAATGCCGGGAACCAGCGCGGGATCGGCACCTGGGTGCGGATCGCGACGGCGAAGAATGTCGGCGAGGTGCGCGCGGCGGTGACTGAGACGCTCGGCATTCCGTGGGTCAATACGATCGTCGCCGACCGGCATGGCGATGCGCTGCACGCCGATGTCACCGCCGTGCCGAACGTGTCGGCGGAGAAGGCAAAGGCGTGCGCGACGCCGCTGTCGCCGGTGGTGGCGCGCACCGCGATCCTGCTCGACGGGTCGAAATCGGCCTGTGCATGGGATGCGGCGGCGGGGACACCGGTGCCGGGGCTGATGCCCGCAGCCGATCAGGCGGTGCAGGCGCGGCGCGATTACGTCGCCAACATGAATGACAGCTATTGGCTGAGCAATGCCGACCATCCGCACCGCGTGCTCTCGCCGATCCTGGGCGAGGCGGAGAAGCCGGTGAGCTTGCGCACCCGGTCGGGGTTTATCGAGACCCGCGCGCTGATCGCGGGCGGCAAGGTCGATCACGCACGCGCCAAGGCGATGACCTTTGCTAATAAGAGTCATGCGGGCGAACTGGCGCTGAAGCCGCTGCTGGCCCTGTGCGCGGGCAAGGCCGACGTGGCCGATGCCTGTGCGGCGCTGGCGAAGTGGGACGGGCGGTTCGAGCTCGATAGCCGGGGGGCGTGGCTGTTCGACCGGTTCTGGATGAAGGTAGCCCGTCTGCCTGGCATCTGGGCGGTGCCGTTCGACGCCAAGGACCCGATCCACACACCCCGCGATCTGGTCACCCGCGGCGAGACCGGCGACAAGCTGATCGCGGCGCTCAAGGCGGCGGCGGAGGATGTGACCAAGGCGGGGATCGCGCTCGATGCGCGCTGGGGCGATGTCGCCTTTGCGCAGCGGATTACCGATCGTATCCCGATCCATGGCGGCGATGGCGCACTGGGAGTGCTCAACGTGCAGATGATGGTGCCGGCGCCGGGCGGGGTCACGCCGCGCCATGGGTCGAGCTATGTGCAAGTGGTCGGGTTCGATGACGCAGGGCCGGTCGCCGACACGATCCTGTCCTACTCGCAGTCGCCCGACCCGCAATCGCCTTGGTATGGCGATCAGACGCGGATGTATTCGCGCAAGCAGTGGGTGCGGTTCCCGTTCACCCCGGCGCAGATTGCGGCGGCGAAGGTCGGGGAGGCGGTGCGGATCGCGGAGTAGGGCGGCGGCAGCATGCGCTGCTCGCGGTAAATGCGCCCCACGCGGCGCGGCATTATCTGGGTGGGGGTGATCGGCGCCTGCCCGCTTTCTTCTCTTCTCCCCTTGATAGGGGGGAGGATAGCGTAGCTTGGAGAGGGGTAGAGCGGAGCTTCGCTCCGCGCGGCTACTGCGTAGCCGCCACCCCTCTCCCAGCTCCGACTAGGGCTTGCTTCGCAAGACCCAAGTCTGCGCATCCCTCTCCCCTCCTGCGGAGGGGCGAGGAAAGACGAGCTTCGATTGCGATCGGCGTCACTCCGGCGTGACGACGCCGCCCATGCCGAGGCGCTTGCCGCGGGTGATGATCACCTTGTCGCCGAGCTTGGCCTGCGCGAACACCAGCTTGGCGAACGCGGTGGGGACGCCAATGCAGCCATGCGTGGCGCGCCCCTCCTCGACCTCTGACCCGTGGATCGCGACGCCGTCCCAGGTGAGGCGCATCATGTACGGCATCGGCGCGCCGTAGAGGTTCGAGATGTGGTGGACCTTTTTCTGCTTGATCTCGTGCACGCCAAGCGGGGTCGGCTTTTCGTCCATGCCGTAGAGGATCGCGGTCGCGCCGATTTCGTAGCCGTCGCGGAACACCGACATGGTCTGCGCCTCGAGGTCGACGGTGATCACCAGCGGGCCATCGGGCGGGACGCCGTCGGTGTTCCAGTAATAGGTGCCGAAGCTGATCGGGCCGGGGATGTCGAGGATGCGCTTGACCGTCATCGCCTCCAGCGCCGGGGCAGCGGGCGGGAGAGCGGCGGCGGATACTGGTGCGGCGACCGATGCAACGACGGGCGCGATGACTGGCTTAGGCGCAGGCGCCGCCTTGACCGGCGCTGCGCTGCGGGCCGGTTCAGGCGCGGGGATCAGCGCAGCCGCCGCCATCGCGCCGACGCCGAGCGCCGCCACGATCCCCGTCCGCACCATCCATCCGCCTGCGCGCATCAATCTCCTCCGGTCCATCCACGCCAGATCGTGCATCGCGCCGCGCCTGACCACCCCCCGATTTGACCGCGTATCGCTGTGGGACAGGACGGAGGCGCGTTAACCTGAGTGCCTCACCCCCCTTTTCAACCCGCGTCGCTTGGGCCACCAGAGCGGCTTAACGGCGCGGCGTCCGCTCCCCATATGGGGGCCAACGCCGTCGCCCCAGCAGTTCGAGGACCGTTCCCATGTCGACCCACGCCGCCCGCCTTCAGGCCCTGCGCGAACAGCTTAGCCGCGATCAACTCGACGGCTTCGTCGTGCCGCTGACCGATGAGCATATGAGCGAATATGTCGGCGGCTATGCGCAGCGGCTGTCCTGGCTGACCGGGTTTCAGGGGAGCGCGGGGAGCGCGGTGGTGCTGCCGGAGGCCGCCGCGATCTTCACCGACGGGCGCTACACGATTCAGGTGCGCCAGCAGGTCGACGGGGCGAACTGGGAATATGTGCCCGTCCCGCAGGTGAGCATCGCCGACTGGCTGCGCGACCATGCGCCGCAGGGCGGGCGGATCGGATACGACCCGTGGCTGCACACGCGCGGCTGGGTCGAGGAGGCGCGCAAGGCGCTGGCCGAGCGCGGGGCCGAGCTGGTGGCGGTGAGCCGCAATCCGATCGACGCGGTGTGGGACGACCAGCCGGCGCCGTCGGACGCCAAGCTGATCGTGCAGCGTGACGATGCCGCGGGGCGGACCAGTGCATCGAAGCGCGCCGAGATCGCCGACTGGCTGGCCGAGCGCAAGGCGGACGCCGTCGTGCTCTCCGCGCTCGATTCGATCGCGTGGACGTTCAACGTGCGCGGGGCGGATGTCAGCCACACGCCGGTCGCGCTGGCCTATGCGATCGTCAACGCCGATGGCACCGCCGACCTGTTCGTCGCGACGGACAAGGTGGGTGACGATGTCGCCCAGCATCTGGGCAATGCGGTGCGGGTGCATGACCGCGCGGCCTTTGCCCCCGCGCTGGAGCAGTTCGCGGGCAAACGGGTTGCTGCGGACCCGGCTGGGTCGGTCGCGGCGATCTTCGATGCACTCGATGCGGGCGGCGCGACGATCCTGGCGACGCGCGATCCCGTCGTGCTGGCCAAGGCGATCAAGAATGACGCCGAGATTTCCGGGCACAAGGCGGCGCAGGCACGCGACGGCGCGGCGCTCGCCCGCTTCCTCAAATGGGCCGAGGCGGAAATGCCCAAGGGCGGGGTGACGGAAATGTCCGCCGCCGACCGGCTGCAGGCGTTCCGCGAGGAAACCGGCGTGCTGCGCGACCTGAGCTTCGACACGATTTCCGGCACCGGCCCCAATGGCGCGATTCCGCATTACAAGGTGACCGACGAGTCGAGCCTGCCGATCGAGCAGGGCCACCTCTATCTGGTCGATTCGGGCGGGCAGTATGAGGATGGCACCACCGACGTCACGCGCGTGATCCCGGTGGGCGAGCCGACGCAGGAGATGCGCGACCGCTTCACCCGCGTGCTCAAGGGCCATATCGCGATCGCCACCGCCGTGTTCCCGGCGGGGACGACCGGGGGGCAGATCGATGCGTTCGCGCGCCGGCCGTTGTGGGAAGTGGGCTGCGACTATGGCCATGGCACCGGGCATGGCGTCGGCGCCTATCTGTCGGTGCATGAAGGGCCGCAGCGGATCGCCGCGCCCAACTATCCCGGCGGCGGTCCGGCCGAGCCGCTGCGCGCGGGCATGTTCCTCTCGAACGAGCCGGGTTACTACAAGGCGGGCGAGTTCGGCATCCGCATCGAGAATCTGGTGCTGGTGGTCGAGAAGGACATTCCCGGCGCCGAATCGGTGATGCTGGGGTTCGAGACGCTGACCTTTGCCCCGATCGAGCGCGATCTGATCGAGCCGGGGTTGCTGACCGAGGACGAGCGCCGCTGGCTCGACGCCTATCATGCGCGCGTGCTGGAGATCCTGGGGCCGCAGCTGTCGCCCGACGAGCGGGCGTGGCTCGACGCCAAGTGCCGGCCGATCGCGGCGCGCTGACTCTGGCTTGCCGGGCGCGCTCGTTCACCATATGTTCGACCCGTAACGATTCGGGGGGGACGATATGATCGGCTATGTGACCTTGGGGACCAACGACCTGGCGCGCGGGGCGGCATTTTATGACGCGATCGCGGCTGAGCTGGGCACCGCGCGGATGATGGAATGGGATGGCACGATCGCCTGGGGAACGCCGGGCGGCGGTGCCGGTGTCGCGCTGACCAAGCCGTTCGACGGTAATGCGGCGAGCGTGGGCAATGGCGTGATGGTCGCGCTGGAAGCAAAGGATGAGGCGCAGGTCGATCGGCTCCACGCCGTGGCGCTGGCGCACGGCGGCAGCTGCGAAGGCGTGCCGGGGCCGCGCGGCGACAGCTTCTACGCCGCCTATTTCCGCGATCCGGACGGGAACAAGCTCAACGCCTTCATCATGAAGGGGTGAGTTGCGCCGTCAGTCGGGTGAGCCTGACGATGGCGGGATCGCGATTGGTGGCTGGTCGGATTGGTCCGCCGCCTCGCGCGCCTGTGCCTTGCGCTTGCGCAGATTTTCGCGGAGCGCGGCGGCGAGGCGGGCCTTTTTGTCGGCATCGGTCATGATCGCGCGATAAACCGGGCCACTGCGCCTTGACAATGGCCCGCTCCCGCGCGAAAGGGCCGCCTCCCAGCGCGGAACGGACCTTCCGCCCGCGCCGAGTGCTGCCGTAGCTCAGTGGTAGAGCGCATCCTTGGTAAGGCTGAGGTCGTGAGTTCAATCCTCACCGGCAGCACCATTTTCCCCAATCCTGTCTGAAGGTTGCGGGGCCGCGTCTGCGGGTCGCGTGGAACCGCATTGCCTCTTGGTCATTGATGCGCGGCATCAACAGGAGGAATTCACATGAAATCGATGTTCAAGGCAGCGCTGGCCGGCGCCGGGCTGTTCGCACTGGCCGCTTGCGGCGGCGCAGATGATCGCGCGGCGGACAATGTCGAGGCAAACGCCGAGGCGATGGCCGACAATCTCGAGGAGCAGGCGGACATGGCCCCCAATGAGACGATGGAAGAGGCGCTGGAGCAGCAGGCTGACAATGTCGAAGACGCCGGCGAGGCCAAGGCCGACGCGATCGACGACGCCGACGACGCGCGCATGGAAAACAGCCGCTGATCGAGCGGGGCGATCACTGAAGCCGTTTCTTCGCGTTTCAGATCGATTTCCCCAACTACCATATGGGCGGCATTGCTTCACAGGATGCCGCCCATGTCGCGCGATCTGACCAAGACGTTCACCTATCTCTCGATCCACCTGACGGTCGGGTTCAGCGTCGCCTATGCCTTTACCGGGTCGTTCGCGCTTGCGGGCGGGATCGCGCTGATCGAGCCGTGCATCAACGCGGTCGCATTCTTCTTTCATGAGCGCGCGTGGCAGCGATTCGACGCGCGGAAGCGTGAGGCGGGGGCGTTGGGCGCGCGGATCGCCACTGCCTGACCTTGCGCCGGATGCCAGAGCGGCGCACCATGACACCGGTAACCTCACCTGGAGTCATGCGATGCGCTTCCTTGCCCTGCCCCTGATTGCGCTGGCCGCGTGCTCGCCTGACGGCAATGATGCCGCGCCCGCCAATGGCGTGCTGGCCGAGGGGCCGGAGACGGCGATCACCAACGTCGCGGCGGCCGAATTGCCTGCTGGCGTCGCGGAGCTGGCCGAGGCGACGGTGCCGGGGATGCGGATCGCGGAGGCCGAGCGCAAGGATCGCGACGGGCGGACCTATTATGATGTCGAAGGCACCCGGCCGGACGGCAGCGCGGTCGAGATCGACATGCTGCTCCAGCCCGACGGGGCGCTGAAAGCGGTCGAGGTGCAGCGCGACATCGCATGGGACGCAGCCCCTGCCCCGGTCCGCGCCGCCGCTGCAGCCACCGCCGACGCCTTTACGCCCGAGCGCGTGATCGAGAGCCGACAGGTCGAGGACGGGCGGATCCTGTATGAGCTGTTCGCTCCGGGGAAGCCCAAGGACCCCGCGATGGAGATCGCATGGGCCGATGGCAAGGCGACGCTGCTGACCGAGCGCGCGATCCACTGACCCAGGCGCGCAACGCGAATTCGCAAGCCAGCGCGCCGCACAGCGCCTAGGCTGTCCGCCGGGCGCTATGCCCGCGAAGGAACAGGTCATGGCCAAGAGCCAGAAGAAGTCGAACCGCGAAGTCCGCAAACCCAAGGCGGAAAAGCCGCCCAAGGGCAACGCATCCAACCCGACGACCAAGGACAAGCCCGTCGCGATGGTGACGATCAAGGGGTGAGTGTGCCATCCCGGCGATCGTCACGCTGCCCCAGTGCGGCGGCGCCACGCCGGGCTGCATCCATTTGACGCCTGTTGCCGGCTGGGCCAATCAGGCGCGATGAGTGAAGCCGCTACTACGCTGGACTGGCTGCGACGGCGCGTGGGGCGGTTGCGCGCGGCGGTGGTGGATCCGCGGGCGCGATCGGAGCTGATTACCCGGCTGCGCTTCGGTGCGCAGGTGCATCAGGATGTCAGCCTGAGCTGCCACGATCGCTATCCCTACCTGTTCACGCCGGTGCGCGCGCTGCTCGCCGAACGGCGCGGCCCGCGCATCCTGTCCTATGGCTGTGCTGCGGGAGAGGAAGTGACCTCGTTGCGGGGCTATTTTCCCGACGCGATGCTGGTCGGGGCGGAGATCAACCCGGCGCTGCTGCGCATCTGCCGCACGCTGCCGGACGATCCGCAGCGGGTTTTTATCGTATCGCGGCGCGATACGATCGCCGCGCATGGCCCCTATGATGCGATCTTCGCGCTGGCGGTGTTCACGCGCCGGCCCAACGAAGTGGACGCGCGCGACGTGCGCGACATTTCTGGCCATTATCCCTTTGCGCTGTTCGCAGCGGACCTGCGCTTTCTGGCGGATCAAATCGCGCCAGGCGGGCTGCTGATCGTCGAGCATGCCCAATATCTGGTCGAAGACGCGCTGCGCGGCATGCCGTTCAGCCCGGTGCCCGTGCTGGGAAACTGGCTGGCGAGGGGACCGCGGTTCGATCCCAAGGGGATCAGGATCGAACCGCAGCCGTGCATATTCCGCATCTTTCGCCGGGATATTTAGGGTCGGTGCAGTCGCGGGTCAGCGCGCGACGGCCACGGCTGGCGCGTTGACCCCGGCGGCTTCGAGTTCGCGCTCGGCCTGAGTGAAGCCATAGGCCGGGACGATCTCGCCCGTGCGATCCGCCGCCTGCGCCCAGCGCGCGGCGAGGTGTTCGCCCGCATCGGCGCCGCCGCCGATCTGGATGCCTTCGGTCAGCGTGACATTGGCGGTCGCGAAATGCCCGGCACCGGCGCATAGGATCGCGCGGGTCGGTGCGTCCGCACCCACCAATGCGAGCAGGCCGGGGCTGACCAATGCGGGGTCGAGCGCCGCAAGGCTCGCTTCCGATAGCACGCCTTCAGTCATCCCCGTCGCCGCGGTCGGGGCGAGGCAATTGACGCGGATGCCGTATTTCTCGCCCTCGATCGCGAGCGTCTGCATCAGGCCGACCAGCGCCATCTTGGCAGCCCCATAGTTCGCCTGGCCGAAATTGCCGTAGAGACCCGAGGACGAGGTGGTCATGACGATGCGGCCATAGCCTTGCCCGCGCATGATCTCCCACACCGCCTTGCTGGCGATCGCGGCGCCCATCAGGTGGACGTCCACGACGAGGCGGAACTCATCCATGCTCATCTTGGCGAAGCTCTTGTCACGCAGGATGCCGGCATTGTTGACGAGGATATCGACCCGGCCCCACGCGTCCATCGTCGAAGCGACGATGTTGGAGACCGCCCATTCATCGGTGACCGATCCGGCGAGCGCGAGCGCCTTGCCGCCCTGTGCCCCGATTTCGGACGCAACGCGCTGCGCCGCCTCTTCGCTGAGGTCGTTGACGACCACGCGCGCACCCTTGCCCGCGAGATACAGCGCGTGTGCGCGGCCGAGGCCACCGCCTGCACCGGTGACGATTGCAATCCGTCCTTCGAGCGACATCAAATGATCTCCCATAATATTCGCTAACGCGTGAGTGAGTTTCTTGGATGTGGTTAGGCGATACTGCGCGGCCCCGCTAGTCGGGCCGGCCGCGCCCGCCGCTATCGCAGATCTGGCGGAAGCCCGCGGCCATGAACACGGCCATGCGGTCCTTGATCGCCGCGAAATCGTTCGACCGGCACAGTCCCCCCGACAGCTTGTCGATGCGCCCGGTGCGCGCGAGCGTGACCATCAGCGCGCCGGTGACGAAGTGATAGCCCCAGAAAATGTCCTCTTCCGCGCAATCGGGCAGCGCCTTTTTGAGCAGTTCGATCAGGCGCAGCACGACCGGGTCGAAATGCGCGTCCATCAGGTCGGCGCCCCATTCGGGCGTGTTCGCGACGAGTGCGCCGAGCGCGCCGTAATTCTTCCAGCCCTCGCCCCCCTCGATATACAGGTCGAGATCGGTATCGAGGAATGCGTGCAGCGCGCCTTCCAGCGTCGGCTTGCCACCGGTCGCGGCGTCATAATCGTTGAGGGCCTTCAGCCGGCGTTCGCTGGTCACCACCGCCCGGCGCGCGAACACCGCGTCGAACAGCTTCTTCTTGTCCTCGAAATAATAGTTGAGCAGCGTGTGGTGGACGCCGACGCGCTTGGCGACGTCCTTGAGCGTGACGCCGTGCAGCCCGTGCTTCGAGAACAGATATTCCGCCTCGTCGAGCATCTGCTCCATCATCTCCGCGCGCTGTTCGGCCTTGGTCGAGCGGCGGCGGGGCTTGGGCTTTTCGGGCGTCTGTTCTGGCACTGGGCGTTCATTCCCCTGTTGCCCGGACGCGATCGCATCGCCGCACGCCGGGTCGAACAAGGTCTCAAGCGCTTCCATATTGAGACCGCAAGCTATTCTTGTCGATTTTGCCGGTCGGGGCGAGCGGCATCGCGGGAAGGCGGACGATTGCGTCGGGAATCCACCAGGATGCGACGCGACCGCGCAACGGCGCGAGGAGGTCGTCATCGCTCAGCGCATCGTCCTGCATCTCGACCAGCAGCAGCGGGCGTTCACCCCATTTCGCGTCCTGGCGGCCGATCACCGCAGCAAGCGATACCTGCGGCAATGCGCCGACCACCGCCTCGATCTCCGCCGGGTTGATCCATTCGCCGCCGGACTTGATCAAATCCTTGGCGCGGCCAGTGATGATGAGGTTGCCCTGTGCGTCGATGCGGGCGAGGTCGCCGGTCGCGAACCAGCCATCGGCGTCGGTCGCGGGGGCCTCATGGCCGAAATAGCGATCGACCACCGCTGCGCCGCGCACGCGCAGATGGCCTTCGCTGTCGCGTTGCTGCGGCAGCGGCACGCCGTCAGCGTCGGTGAGCAGCAGGTCGACTCCGATCGCCGGCCGCCCGGAGACCGCCGCCGTCCGCTGCGGATCGTGCGGCGGGGCGACGGTGCCGGAGGGCGACAATTCGGTCATCCCCCAGCTGGTCTGCACGGTGACGCCGAGCACCCGTTCGATCCGCTCCATCAGTGCGGGCGCGAGCGGGGAACCACCGACGATAATCCGCTGAAGGCTGGGCAAGGTCTCGCCCGTCGCCTCGAGATGCTCGGCGACGCCCAGCCACACGGTCGGCACCGCAACGCCGACCGTCACCTCCGCGGCCGCGATCAGTCGGGCGAGGCTAGCCCCGTCGGTGTGGCGTCCGGGGAGCACCAGCCGCCCGCCCGCTGCGGGGAGGGCGAAGGGCAGGCCCCAGGCATTGGCGTGGAACATCGGTACGACCACCAGCACGCTGTCGCTGGCGCGGATCGCCATGACATCGGCCTGCAGGCAGCGCAGCGTGTGGAGAAAGCTGGCGCGGTGGGTGTAGGTCACGCCCTTGGGCGCGCCGGTGGTGCCGGAGGTGAAGCACAGGCCGCACGGGGCGGTCTCGGGGAAGTCGCCCCACACGGCGCCGCCGGGCGCGGTTGCGATCAGCGGTTCGAGCGCGGTGACGGCGCATGTCGCTGACTCAGCATCGGCTGCACCGTCGATCACCAGCATCAGCGACAGGCCCGGCACCCGCTCGACAATCGCGCGGGCGAGCGGCTGGAGGTCGGCGCTGACGATCAGCAGCTTCGCCCCCGACTGAACCACCATGTCGGCGAGCTGCTGCGCGGTCAGGCGCGGGTTGAGCGTGTGGCACACCGCGCCCATGCCCATGATCGCATACCATGCCTCGACATGCGCCTGACTGTTCCACGCCAGCGTCGCCACCCGCGCACCCTGCCGCACCCCGAAGCCGGCGAGCAGCGACGAGATGGCAAGCGCGCGGTCGCGCAGCGCGCCATAGCCGATCCGGTCGATCCCGCCGCCTTCACGCGCGGTGATCACCTCGGCATCGGCGTGCCATTTGGCGGCGTGGTGCAGGAACTTGTCCAGCGTCAGCGGATAATCCTGCATGCTTCCGTCGATCATCGGCAACCCGTCGCCTTGTTGAGGACCGGCGAGGCGACGCCGGTGTTCCAGTTCCATGGCTGATCGCCCGCCGCGCGGCGACGGCACACCGCCGCTTCGTGCAGCGCGAACATGCCCGGCATCAGGCGCGTGCCGGGAAGCGGCTTGCCCGCGAACGCCATGTAATTGGCGGCCTTTTCATAGGCTTCCCAGGCCGGCTGCCCGTCCGCGACCGGCGTGCCCGAGCGCGCGAAGCTCGCCCAATAGCCCAGCATCGCATCCGACAGGCGGCGATTGGTCACGTCATCGGGGACCTTGGGCCAATAGGGCGGCGTGCGGCTGGCGGTGCCGAAGACATAGGGGATTTCGGCGGCGTGGAAGGCGTGCAGGCCGTAGTCCGCCGCAGCGGGGTAACCGTGATCGAACAGATAGAGATATGCGCTTTGCCCGATCGCGGTCTGGCCGATCGCGAGCCGGGTGGAGGTCCAGCCGTAGAGCGCGTCGCGCGTGGTCGCGAGCATCGCTTCCTTGATGTTGCTCGCCGGATAGAGGCGCAGATACGGGTCGGCGAGGTCGCCATAGCGCGCGCGGATCGCCGCCTCATACGCCTCGGCATTGGCGGGCGCGGGCGGGAGCAACACAGGGAGCGAGCGGATCTCGCCCGAATTGAACCCGGCGAGTACCGGCACGTTGGCCTGTTCGCCATGGTCCCAGGTCGCGACCAGCTGGCGCGTCAGGGTCGTGCCATCGACATTGGCCCAGGGGCCGTAGCCCTTGGTCGCGGCCTCGACGGTCAGCTTTTCGGCGTCCATTGCGCGCAATCCGGCAAGGTCGCTTGCGCCGACTGCGGCCATGATCTGGCTGCCCGCCGCTTCGGCCGAGGGCAGGCCGTGCTTGCCCTGTTTCAGCTCGGGCGTGGTGATCATGTATGCGCTCTGCGCCACGGCCTTGTGGAACAGGCCCTGCGCGCGCGGGCTGGCCATCAGGTACATCACGCTGAGCGCGCCGGCGGACTCACCCGCAATGGTGACGTTGCCGGCATTGCCGCCGAATGCTGCGATGTTGCGCTGGACCCATTTAAGCGCCGCGATCTGATCGAGCAGGCCGTAATTGCCCGACACGCCAGCGAGCGATTCTGCGCTCAGTTCCGGGTGGGCGAGATAGCCGAGGATGCCGAGCCGGTAGTTGATCGACACGACGATCATGTTGCCGCGCTGTGCCAGTCGCGCGCCGTCATACATGGTTTCGTGGCTGTAGCCCGCGACCAGCGCGCCGCCGTGAATCCACACGAACACGGGCAGATCCTTGCCTCCCGGAGGCGCCCAGATGTTGAGCGTCAGGCAATCCTCGCTGACCGTGTCGAGCGGGTTGGTGTAGATGCCGGCGTTGCGGTTGCGCGGCTGGACGCAGGCGGGGCCGAACGCGGTCGCCTTGCGCACCCCCTGCCAATCCGCCGCCGCGACCGGCGGCTTCCAGCGCAGCGTACCGACCGGGGCTTGTGCATAGGGGATGCCGCGAAAGATGCGGACGCCGCCCTGCTGCACGCCCTCAACCGTGCCGGCCGGCGCAATGACCTGTGATGCCTGGGCGAGCGCGGGGCTGCCCAAGGCGAACGCGAGGAGTGCGATCAGCCACTTCATGCCGCCGCCCCTTCGCGCTTGAGCCGCCGCGCGAGCGCGACGAACAGGCCGATCGCGATCAGGTAGAAAGGGGTGAGTGTGTAGAGTGCGCTTTGCAGGCTCTGGGTATCGCCCTGCGCCTTGAACCAGTCGCTGGCGAACCCGACCCAGGTCGGGCCGAGGCCAAGGCCGATGAAGTTCATGATCAGCAGCAGCAACGCGCCCGACAGCACGCGCTGATTGGGCTTCACCTCTTCCTGCACCAACGCGACCGAGGCCGAGAGGTAGAAATAGTTGAACACCATCACCACCGCGAGCAGCGCCAGCGCGAGCGGCCAGGCGGGTGCCCAGACGAAGCCGATATAGAAGGGCATCGCGATGGCGAGCGATACGGCCGGAGCGACTGCATAGCCGCTGCGCGACGTGCGCGTCATCGCGTCGATCACCCGGCCGGAAATGACCATGCCGCCGCCCATGCCGATCAGCAGGACGAGCGCGTACCAGACCGCGACATCGCCGAGCACCATCCCCTTTTCGCGCATCAGATAGAGAACCGCGAAATTGCCGAGGCCGTAAGTGACGAACTGGGTCGCGCCGCTGCCCAGTGCCGCGAGCATCAGCACCGGGTTGGACAGGAATGCGCCGACGGTGGGCCAGAACGGCGCCTTGTCCGATGCGCCCGCCGCCCGCGCGCCGTCCATCGCGCCCTTTTGCGGTTCACGGATCGTCAGCCAGACGAACAGCGCGGTGACGACGCCGACCGCGCCGACGATGATGAAGGGCAGCCGCCAGCCATACTGTTCGGCAATCGCTGCGCCGAACGCGACGCCCGCTGCTGCACCGATTGCTGGGCCAAGGTTGAAGATGCCGAGCGCAGCGGCGCGCTTGCCGGGCGGATAAGTGTCGGTGATGATCGCATAGGATGGCGGCACGCCGCCCGCCTCGCCGAACCCGACGGTCATGCGCGCGACCACCAGCTGGGTGTAGCTGGCCGCCATGCCGCACGCGACGGTCGCGCCGCTCCAGATCGCGCAGGCGAGGCTGAGCACACCGACGCGGCTGGTGCGGTCGGCGAACCAGCCGACGGGGATCGCGATGAAGCAATAGAACATCGCGAAATACAGGCCGCCGATCAGCCCGAGTTGCGTGTCACTGACCCCCAGCGAATCCTGAATCGGCTTGGCGAGAATGCCGATCAGCTGCCGGTCGAGGAAGTTGAGGATGTAGACGAAGGTGAGCGTGACCAGCACGAACCACGGCCGGTTCGCGGGTGACGGACGGCCGGCGTTGCCGCCGGCCGTCGCCATATCAGAGGCCGTAGCCAAGACGGATCCCCACGGTACGCGGGCGCAGCGTGCCGAAGCGGCTCACCAGGAACGCCTCAGGGTGGATATAGGTGATCGAGTGATCGTCGAACACGTTCTCGAGATAGAGCGCGGCGGAAAGCGCCCCCTTCTTGATCCCGAGATTGAGGTTCACGTTCACATATTCGTCGGTCTCGCCAAAGGTCGACAGGCGCAGGTTCGGGTTGCCCGGCGTGTTGGGGAACGAGCTGTTGTACGATCCGACATATTGCGCGTTGACCGCGAAGGTGCCGCGCGCCGTAGCGCCAAGGTCGAAGCCGTAGGAGATGTACGCTGCACCCTGAAGCCGGGGGGCCGACAGGCGATGGCCCAGCACCGCGCCCGACACCGTTGCTTCGGTCGCCGAGAGCTTGGTGATCTTGGAGTCGTTGTACGCGGCGTTCAGGCCGATGAAGACGTCCTTGGCCGGGATCACGCCGATCTCGACCTCGAACCCCTTGCTGCGCGCCGCGCCGATATTGGTGGCGAACTGGACCGAGTCCGACCGGCGGTTGGCCTGGGCCTGGATGTTGCTCCAGTCGATTAGGTAGAGCGCTGCGTTCATCGTCACGCGACCGTCGAGCCAGCGCGCCTTTGCGCCGATTTCGTAGCTCTTGAGGTCGTCCGACTCCGCGCCATAGGGGATGATGATGTCGGTCGGATCGGTCAGGCTGGCGGCACCGGCGCGGGCGTTGACGATCGGCGCGCGGAAGCCGGTCGAGAAGGTCGCGTAGGTGGTGATCGCCTCGCTCGGCTTCCACGTTGCGCTGGCCTTCCATGACGGGGCCGAGCCGGTCGCCTTGACGCCGGTGGCGGCAGCATAGGGAACCAGGCTGCTCGGCCCGAAATTCACCGGGATGCCAAAGAGCGCATAGGTGAAATAGTTGAAGCCGCCCGCCGTCGCGAGATAGCCACCCGCCTCGGTGAACGCCTGTGCCGAAGTGCGGCCATAGCGCATGCCGCCGGTCAGCCAGAACTTTGGCGAGAAGCGGTAGGTGATCTCACCGAACCCGGCGAGTTCGTCGCTCTTCGAATAGGTGTAGAGCTTTTGATAATATTGATCGGGCAGCCCGGTGATGCCGCGCGCCGCCAGAAACTGCGGGTTGGACCGATAGAAATAGTCCACGTCGCGGCGGCGGTTCATATAGAAGCCGCCGATGGTGAATTCGAATGGGCCGTCGAGCGAGGAGACCAGCCGCGTCTCCTGCACGAACACCTTGTCATAGGCGTCGGCGTCGAGCCCGAATGCGATCGGCGCACCGGGGAAGGAGCCGGGCGCGAAGGTGCCGGCAAGGTCGACATAGAATTTCTGGTCGAAATCCGAATAGGTCGACGAGCTGGTCAGCCGGGCGAAGTCGAATTCATATTCGACCGTGCCGTTGATGATCGTCTGCTTGCCGGTGAAGCGGTCGGGCTGGTCCGACACGCGCTTTTCGCGGCCGAGCGACGGGCTGGTGAGTGAGCTGTCCTTGGGATCGCTGTCCTCATAGGATGCCATCACCCGCACCGACAGCCGGTCGTTCGGCTTCCACAGCGCGATGACGCGCCCGCCCCAATTGACCAGCTTGTTCGAATTCTCGACGCCGGTCCCAACATTGTCGAGATAGCCGTCTTCGTTGCGGTAAAAGCCGACCGCGCGCACCGCGAGCGTGTCGCTGACGATCGGCAGGTTGACCATCACATTGTAGCGCTGGCGCAGGCTGTCCGATCCGGTGAGGCCGAGATCGACCTGCGCGGCCATATCGAAGGAGCTGAGATTGGGGCTCTTGGTCAGGATGCGCATCGCGCCCGACAGCGATCCGGAGCCGAACAACGTCCCCTGCGGCCCGCGCAGGAATTCGACGCGCTCGACGTCGAACAGCGTCGGGTCGACCACAGTGGTGTTGCCGATCGTCGAGATCGGCAGCTCATCGACATAGACCGCGACCGAGCTTTGCAAATTGGCGTTATAGCCGTTGGTCGCGATGCCGCGCGCGGTGAAGTTGTTGAAATTCTGGGTCGGGCGGTTGAGCACGACGCCCGGCGTTTCGCGGGCAATACCCTCGAAGCCGACGATACCCTTTTCGGTCAGCTCTTCCTGCTGGAAGGCACTGATGCTGAGCGGAACGTCCTGGATGCGCTCGGCGCGGCGGGTCGCGGTGACGACCACTTCCTGGGCGCTGTCGGCGGCCGTCTCGCCGCTCGCCGGGGCGTCCTGTGCCGCAGCGGACATCGGAACCGTGAACACCGCAACCGCACACGCGGTCGCCAGAAGCCTTGCCCTCATCCTTACCTCTCCTCGATGCCATCGATCATGCGTCGATTTGCTGGGGCGAATATGTCGCGGGGCAGCGGCGCTGTCAACATTCACTATCACGAGTGTGAATATCTTTTCGCGGCTT
This sequence comes from uncultured Alphaproteobacteria bacterium, assembly GCA_942493255.1. Taxonomy (GTDB): domain Bacteria; phylum Pseudomonadota; class Alphaproteobacteria; order Sphingomonadales; family Sphingomonadaceae; genus Sphingomonas. The sequence continues at coordinate 3,830,165 of OW818683.1, forward strand.
GGAAGGCGCCCCGTAGGCGACCTGTTTGGGATCGGGTGAGGCGTGGGACGAAGCCCACGCGCGCGGCTATTCCGCGTCCGGTGCGCTGGTGAACAGGGGCATCGCCGCGTCGCTGGTTTCGAAATTCGACACCGTCACCCCGACCAGGCGGATGCCGATATCGAGCGGATAGAGCGAGCGGATCAGGTCGATCGCGGTCGCGCGCAGGTCTGCCGGGTCGCGTACCGACTGCGGCTGGGTGCGGCTGCGGGTCACCTGCCTGAAATCGGCGAACTTCGCCTTGACGGTGACGGTACGGCCGAACTGCTGACGCTTGGCGCTCCACGCGGCGACATCGTCCGCCATTTTGAGGACACCCGCCTCGATCTCGGCCGGATCGGTAAGATCGCGGTTGAAGGTGGTTTCCGAGCCGGATGATTTGCGCTCGCGGCTAGGGTTCACCGGGCGCGCGTCGATCCCGCGTGCGATGCCGTAATACCAGTCGGCGGCGCTGCCGAAATGACGCGCCAGTACCGCGATCGATTGCGCCTTGAGGTCGGCACCGGTTTCGATGCCGAGGCGCTTCATCTTGGCGGCGGTTACCGGGCCAACGCCGTGGAATTTGGCGACCGGCAGCTGCTCGACCCATGCCGCGCCCATGTCCGGCGTCACCGCAAACTGCCCGTTGGGCTTGCGATGGTCGGACGCGAGCTTGGCGAGGAACTTGTTGTACGAGATTCCGGCCGAGGCGGTCAGCCCCGTCTCTTCAAGGATGCGCGCGCGGATTTCCTTCGCAGTCGCCCAGGCCGTCTGCAGCCCCCGGCGATCATCGGTCACGTCGAGATAGGCCTCATCGAGCGAGAGCGGCTGGATCAGGTCGGTATAGTCGGCGAAGATCGCGTGGATCTGGGCCGAGACGGCGCGATAGACTTCGAACCGTGGCCGCACGAAGATCAGTTCGGGACAGCGCCGCAGCGCCGTCACCGATGGCAGGGCGGAGCGCACGCCGAAGGCACGCGCCTCATAGCTCGCCGCCGCGACCACGCCACGCGCTGCGGGCGAGCCGACCGCGACCGGTTTGCCGCGCAGCTCCGGTGCGTCGCGCTGTTCGACCGATGCGAAAAAGGCATCCATGTCGATATGGATGATCTTTCGGACGCTCGGTTCGGACATGCACCTGCTCTAGCGCGGATCGAACAAAGATGGAACACGCGCGATACCCGGTGCGCGTCAGTTCCCTGCTTCGGTGCCGTAAGCGCGGCAGAAGGTCGCGACCGCCGCCCTGATCCGCAGCGTATTGCGCGCCGCGTCATTGGGACAACCGAAGCGCCGCTCGAGGTCGCCCAGCCCCTTGCACATTGCGACGAACTGTTCCGCCGCCAGTTCAGGGTCCTCCACCGCGATCTCGCCCGCATCGCGCAGTGCGCAGAGCAGCGCGGCAAAGGCGCGGAGCATCTGGCGCGGGCCGGCCTCGAGGAACGCTTCGCCGATCGCCGGGTCGCGCTCGGTCTCTGCCGCGATGCGCCGGTCGAACTGGACCATTTCCGGGCGCGACATGAATGCGGTCATCGCCGTCCCGATCGCCTCCAGCCGCTCGCGCAGCGACAGGCCCGGCATCGGCGCGATGCTGAAATGATCGCCCATGCGCGCGCATTCCAGCTCGATCGCCGCAGCGAACAGCCCGCGCTTGTCGCCGAACTGGTTGTAGATCGTGACCTTGGACACATGCGCGTCGGCCGCCACTTGCTCGATCGCGGTCGCGGCAAAGCCGTGCGCGAAAAAGGATCGGGTGGCGGCGTCGAGGATCGCTTGTCGCTTGACGGGATCGATCGAGCGTTGCGCACGCGTAAGGGTTTTGCTTGACAGAGTGAACGGTCCCGTTCATTTGAACGCCAACGTTCAACGTAACCCGTTTCCGCGCCAGAGCGCAAGCATGGGGGCCGCGTCGCATGATCTGGATTGCCATCCGCATGCTCACCGGCGACGCGCAGAAATTCTATGGGCTGGTGTTCGGCATCGCCTTTTCCACCCTGCTGATCACGCAACAGCTGACGATCTTCGTCAACCTGCTCGAACGCGGGGCAAGCGCGGTGTTCAACGTGCCGGCCGCCGATATCTGGGTGATGGACCGGGTGAGCCGCACCACTGACGTCGCCTATCCGATGCCCAGCACCGCGCTCGACAAGGTTCGATCGGTCCCCGGGGTCGAATGGGCCGCGCCGCATCTGCGTGCCACCGCGTCGGTGCGCACCGGCGATGGCGATCTGGAGGGCGTGGCGATTGTCGGCGTGGACGACGCCACGCTGATCGGCCTGCCACGACGGATGGCGCAGGGCAGCATCGACGTGCTGTCGCGCCCGGATACGGTGATCATCGACGATGTCGGCACGACCAACATGTTCGAGGATGGCCGCAGCCCGATCGGCGAGCGGCTGGAGCTGAACGACCAGCGCGCGGTGATCCGGGGCGTCGCCGACGCCGTGCCGAGCTTTACCAGCCAGGTCACGCTCTACACCAAATACAGTCAGGCGCTGCGCTACGTGCCGGGCACCCGCAACCGGCTGTCGTTCGTGCTGGTGGGGGCCGCGCCGGGGGTGGATCATCAGCAGCTGGTCGCGCGGATCGAGGCGGAAACCGGCCTGCGCGCGCGCACTCGCGACCAGTTTGCGCAGGACGGGATCGACTTCATCGTCGAAAATACCGGCATCCCGCTCAATTTCGGCATCACCGTCGCGCTCGGCTTCGTCGTCGGGGTGGCGATCGTCGGGCTGACCTTCAGCCTGTTCATCCGCGACAATATCAAGCAGTTCGGCGCGCTGAAGGCGATCGGCGTCGCCAATGGCACGATCCGGCGTATGGTCGCGGCCCAGGCGGCACTGGTCGGCCTGATCGGCTATGGCCTCGGCGTGCTCGGCACGATCGCGTTCATCTGGAGCTTCTCGGCCGTCCCGACCTTCAAGGGCTTTTACATCCCCTGGCAGATCCCGCTGATCAGCCTTGCCGCAGTCGTGCTGATCCTCGCGCTGACCGGCTGGATCGCGCTGCGCCGGGTGCTCAAGACCGAACCGGCGGCGGTGTTCCGGTGAGCGACACCTCCGCCCAGCCCGCGATCCGCACGCGCGGCGTCACCCGCGACTTCATGGCGGGGAGCCAGGCGATCACCGTGCTGCACGGCATCGATGTCGACATTCGCGCGGGCGAGCTGACCTATCTGGTCGGGGAGAGCGGGTCGGGGAAGACGACGCTGATCTCGATCATGTGCGGTATCCTCTACCCGACGAAAGGCGAGGTCGAGGTGTTCGGCACCGACATCTACCGCCTGTCGGACAGTGAACTGGTCGCGTTCCGGCTGCGCAACATCGGCTTCATCTTCCAGCAGTATAACCTGATCCCGTCGATCGATGCGGCGAGCAACGCCGCCGTGCCGCTGATCGCGCAGGGCATGGCGCGGGCCGAAGCGCGGGCGCGGGCGGTCGAGATGCTCGCCGCGCTCAACATCGCCGATCAGGCGGACAAGCTGCCCAGCCAATTGTCGGGCGGACAGCAGCAGCGCGTGGCGATCGCCCGCGCGCTGGTTCACCGCCCCCGGCTGGTGGTGTGCGACGAGCCGACCGCCGCGCTCGATGCCCGATCGGGACGGCGCGTGATGGACCTGCTGCGCGAGGTGGCGGTCGCGCCCGACCGGGCGTGCATCATCGTCACCCACGACAACCGCATCTTCGATCTCGCTGACCGCATCCTCCGGCTGGAGGACGGTTCGATCACCCATGACGGCGCACATATGCCGGAGGACCATTGATGCCCGACTGGAAACGGCTGAGCTTTGCCCGGACCATCCTGCCGCTGATCGCGGTGGCGAGCCTGGTGCTGGCGGCCCTGTTCATCTGGGGCGGCCTGCCCGACCGCAGCCCGAGCGCACCGCAACGCGAACCGGCCAAGGCACCGCCCGCGCTCGCCAATGCCGACCGGGTCGCCGGGGCCGGTGTGGTCGAACCGTCGAGCGAGACGATCGACATCGGTGCGCCGTTGTCGGGGCTGGTCATGAATGTTGCGGTCAGTCCGGGTGTGCGGGTGGTGCCGGGCCAGCCGTTGTTCACGATCGACGATCGCGCTGTTCGTGCACAGCTGGCCGAGGCGCTGGCCGCGATCGGTGAGGCACGTGCGGCGATTTCCGAGGCGCAGAGCGCGCGGGCGACGGCGGAGCGTCAGCTTGCCTTGTATCGCGCAGTCGACGACCCCGCTGCGGTTGCCCGCGCGGAAATCGTGCGGGTCGAGGGCGAGGCCGTCGCCGCTGCCCAGCGCGTGGCGCTCGCGCGCGCACGCCTCGCAGCGGCGCAGGCGCGCGCGGGGACGGCGCGGACCGAGATTGGTCGACTGACGGTGCGTGCGCCGATTGCGGGGGAGATCCTGACCGTCAATATCCGTCCGGGCGAGTTCGTCTCGACCATGGGCGGGACCAGCCAGCCGTTCATCCAGATGGGCGCGACCGATCCGCTGCATGTCCGCATCGACATCGATGAGGAACAGGCACCGCGCGTCGCGCTGGGCGCCGCCGCGATCGTTTCGCCGCGCGGTGCCGCGGGGCGGCAGGTCGAGGCGCGCTTCGTCCGCGCCGAGCCACTGATCGTGCCAAAGCGATCGCTGACCAACAGCGCGCAGGAGCGGGTCGATGTGCGCGTGCTGCAGCTGATCTATGCGCTGCCCGAAACCAATGGCGCGTTCCGCGTCGGGCAGCAGGTCGACGCGTTCATCCCGGCGCGCAAGGACGGCAAATGAGCCGGGGTAAGCGCCTTGCCGCGCTGGCGCTCAGTGCGGTGCTTGCGGGCTGCGTGGCGGGGCCGGCTCCGGAGATCGCGACGCCGGTTCCCGAGTTGCCCGCGCGCTTTGCGCTGATCCCGCCCGAGACCGGCGGTGCCGTTGCCGACCTGTTGCCGAACAGCGATCCGGGGTTCCTGCGGCTGTCGCGCGAGGCACTGGCGAGCGCGCCGACACTCGGCGAAGCGCTCGCGCGGATCGACGAGGCGCGGGCGCGGCTCGGGCGCGCGCGGGCGGAGGCGTTGCCGACCGTCGGTGCCAGTGGCGCGGTGACCGGCACGCGCAGCAACCCCGACCAGTTCGGCGCGAGCCTGCCCCCCGGTGTCGCGATCGCGGCGGAACGGGCGAGCTACGCCGCCAATCTGACCGCGCAATGGGACGTCGACCTGTTCGGGCGCGTGCGGGCGCAGCAGCGCGCGGCACAGGCGCGACTCGACGCCGCCACCGCATCGGCACAGGCGGTGCGGATCGCGCTGGTGGGTGAGATCGCCGCGACCGTGATCGACTGGCGCACTTTGTCGGCGCGCCGCGACGCACTGACCGAGGATCTGGCGGCGGCCGAGCGGCTGGGCACGCTGGCCGGTAGCCGGGCGCGCGCGGGGCTCGTTTCCGGCCTCGATCCCGTTCAGGCACGCGCGCTGGCGGAGACCGCACGGACGCGGCTGGCGGCGCTGGCGGGCGAAGAGGCGCGGCTGATCGGGCGGCTGACGACACTCACGGCGCAGGATGCGGAACGCGTCCGCGCGGCGCTGCGGGTGCCGCCGCAGCCGGTGCTGGTCGACGCGGCGGAACTGCCCCCGGCAGCGGCAGCGATCATCTATCCCGCGCCGCCTGCGCTGCCCGCGACCTTGTTGCAGAACCGGCCCGACATCCTCGCGGCGGGGGCGATGCTGGAGGCGCAGGATGCCGAATTGGCGGCGGCGGCGCGGCGGCGGTTTCCCACCCTGCGGCTCGACGCGTCGCTCGGGCTGCTCGCATTTGGCCTGGGCAATCTGTTCGACAGCGACTCGGTGGTCGGATCACTCGGCGCCTCGCTTGCCGCGCCGCTGCTCGATTTCGGGCGGATCGCGGCGGATATCGACGCGGCGGCTGCGGGCAAGCGCGCGGCGTTTCAGGCCTATCGCGGCGCGGTCTTCACCGCGCTGGGCGAGGCCGAGGCGGCCTATGGCGTGATCGCTGCGGCGGACCGCGAGGAACTGTCCGCGCGACGTGAGCTGATCGCGCTCGACCGCGCCGTCCGGCTGATCGCCGACCGCCAGCGCGCCGGGCTTGCCGATATGACCGCGCTCACCGAGGCGCGGCGCCAGGCACTCGTCAGCCGCGAGCGCGCGGTGGCAGCCGAGGGCCGCGCCGCCCGAGCGCGCGTCGCGCTGTGGCAAGCGCTGGGCGGCGCGCCGGTCGGTCCCTAAGGCTGCGAGACGGCGACGATCCGGCTGCTCCGCTTGGCATCGGCTGAGCGGGTGCGGAGTTCGACCGGGCCGCGCACGGCAACCGGGCCGCCATAGCGCGTCCAGTTCCCGCCGCGTTCGCGATATTCGATGATCGCGCCGGGGAGGTCGCTGTTCGCCTCCAGCTTGCCGCCGATGATCCGCGCGCCCGGCGGGGCGACGCGATAGGCGACGCCCATCCGCTCGAGCGGTCCGAACTGCGCCGAAACGCGCCCGGCAAAGTCGCGCCAGTCGGCCAACAGCGCCGCGCGATCAACGCGCGGGTCGTGCCAAGCATAGGACTGGCCGGGCCGATAGCCGGGCGTCCACCGCGCCGGAGCCCAGCCGCGCTCGGCCAGCGCGAGCAGGCGGGGGAACAGCATGTAATCGACCTGCGCATCGGTGCGGACGGTTTCGCTCCACAACTGCGCCTGAATCCCGGCGATGCGGCGGCCCGGTTCGCGGATCGGTTTGTCCTCGATCGGCTGGGGCTGGGCGCTGATGTTGGGGATCAGCGCGGCGTTGGCGGGGAGATTGTCGGGCATGAAGCCGAACACCTGATGGCTGTCGACTCCGCGCGAGGCCCAGTAATAGCCACCCTCCTCCGGATGCGGCGCATAGGGCATGTCGAAATAGCCAAGGTCGGGGATCGACAGCACCACGTCCCAGCCCCGGTTGAGCTGGTCATGCGCCTCGCGGATCGCGCCGGTGTGGAGCACGCCCCAGATGTTGGTCAGCACGTTCGCCGGCATCCGCGCCGGATCGGTATGCCCCATCCCGTCGCTCCACCCGCCCGCGCGAATGCCCTTCGCCGCGAGCGTGGTCGCGACGCGCTCGATGAAGCGCGGGGTCAGGTTGCGGGCGTCGCCGCCATTCTCCGCAATCATCGCCTTGCACGCGGGCGAATTGACCCACGCGCCCGCAGTCTCGTCCGCGCCGAGGTGGAAGGTCTTGAGCGGCACGCCCGCCGCGCCATGCATCGCCGCCAGCGCATCCATCACCGTATCGACGAAGCGATAGGTAGCGGGGATGCAGACGTTGAGCGTGTTGTCGGTGTAATGCTGGATGCTGCGATATCTGGTCGTGTCGGCGGGATCGATCAGGCGATAGGCATCGGCCTCCGCGCGCTTGCCCGCCGCCGCCAGCCGGTCATGGCGCCGCTCCATTGCGACGATCGCGGCACGCGAATGGCCGGGCATGTCGATCGAGGGGATCACTTCGATCCCGCGCGCCGCCGCCGCGCGGACGATTCCGACATAGTCGGAGGTGGTCAGGTATCCATTCACGCCTGACTTGCCGTCCGGTCCCGCGCCGAGTTGCGGGAGCAGGCAGGTTTTCTCCGCCGGGTCGTGGCAGCGCACCGACCCGATCTGCGCCAGTTCGGGCAGCGCGGGGATCTCGATCCGCCAGCCTTCATCCTCGGCCAGATGCAGATGCAGCTTGTTGAGCTTGTACGCCGCCATCGCCTCGACCAGCTTCAAGATCTGGTCGCGCCCGTGGAAGTTGCGGCCAAGATCGAGATGCAAGCCACGATGCGGGTACAGCGGCGCGTCCTCGACCGTCAGTGGGCGCAGCTTGCGCTGTTCGAACGCGGCCTGTTGCGCGAGCGAGCGCAAGCCGTGGCTGGCCCCGGCAGCGTCAGCGGCGGTGATTGCGATGCCGTCCGCGCGCGCGTCGAGCCGATAGCCTTCGGGCGCGATGCCACTGGTCGGATCGACGCGGATGCGCAGCGGCAGCGCGCCATCCTCCGCCACGCCGAGTGCCGCCAGCGCGGGTCCGACCGCCGCGCGATCAACGCCCGTCAGCGACAGGCGGACACCGCGGGTCAGATCGACGGGATCGCCCTCATGCTGCGCAGCATGCGCGGGGCGGGGGAGGATCACGATGCCCTTAGCTGGCGGCGCGGCGCGCTCGGCATTCTGCGTAAAGGCACGCTCGGGAGTCAGCCACACCGTCTTGTCGCTGTCGCTTTTGGTGGTCAGCCGCGCCGCGTCGGTCATCGGCGCGACGAAGCGCAATGCGGGCAGGCCGGTATCGGGGTCGATCGCGTCGCGCGTCGCCGCGATCACCCGTGCCTGCCGGCCCTCTGCCGCCAGATAGGCGTTTGGCATCACCACGGCGCGCGAGAAATGCGATCCGACTCCCCATAGCTTGATCACATGCCGCGCGCCGGGCCGCAGTGCCGCGCCGGGCTTGAGCGTCAGTTGCTGCACATCGCCATTGATGTTGCGATAGTCGAAGAGGTCGCTCTCGATCCGATCAAGCGGATTGACGAAGCTGAAATAGAGCGAGAGGTCGGCGCCGTTGCGCAGCGACGCCGGCAGCTTGTCGGGCAGGGTCAGGGTGATCGTCGCGAGGAAGCAGTTCGCGACCCCCTCGGGACAGGCCGGGCGGTTGTCGACCACCTCGAACCGGTAATCGAGTCCGGCGGCGAGCTGGTCGAGCGCAGCCTGAGGCGGTGCGTTGCCCTGTGCAACGGCTGGCCCCGCCACGCTCAGCGCCAAAGCCCCCATCCAGCCGATTTCGCGCATTCGCCTTGCTCCCTCTCGACGATTTGTATTTAAGTTGTCATATCGTTTGCAGAAGGTCAATCGCGGCAATTCGACCGCTTTGGGAGGGGAGATCGGACTTATGACGATGACAGCGATAATGCGCGCGGCGCTGATGAGCCTGATTGGTTTTGCATTAGTCCTATCCCCCGTACATGCCGCACCGCGCAAGCCGGTGATGGTCGGCTATGTCGCCGCGTTCAAGGGCATCGACATGACGATCGCGCGGACGCGACTGGCGGATTACACCCATTTCAACATCGCCTTTGCCAATCCCGACGCGACCGGCGCGTTCGCTCGCGACGGGCAATTGACGTGCATGCCCGCCCCGTTCGGCGCAGCAGTCACCGTCGCGGACCTGCGCGCGCAGGTGCAACAGTTGGGTGCACAGGGTGCGAAGATACTGGTGTCGATCGGTGGCGGGGTCATCCCCGGCTGTTCGGGCGACTGGCGGGCCCTGCTCGCCCCGGAGCGGCGCGATGCGACGGTCGCGGCGCTCGTCGCGCTGTCCGATACGCTCGGGCTCGACGGGGTCGATATCGATCTGGAGGGCGAATTGCTGACCGCGATCGACCGGGCGGGAGACTATACCCCGTTCATCGCCGCCCTATCGCGGGCGTTGAAGGCGCGCGGCAAGTTGCTGACCTGCGCCACCGCATCCTATGAGGGAGGGATGATCCCGGTTTCGTCGGTCCCATATTTCGATCTGGTCAACGTCATGTCCTATGACGCGATCGGGCCGAGCTGGGGGCCGGCGGGGGCCGAACATGCGCCCCTGGAAATGGCCGAGCGCGACCTGAAGCTGTGGCTGGACCGCGGCGTCGCGCGCGAACGGCTGGTGCTGGGCGTCCCCTTCTATGGCTATGGCTTCAACGGCCACGCGGCCAATTGGTCCTATCGCGAGCTGATCGAGACCTTTCCGGAAGCGGCGAAGGCGGACGTCATCGGGAAGGCCTGCGCCGGGTGCCGCTACGTCACCTATAACGGCCCGGCGACGATCGAGGCCAAGGCACGCCTCGCCATACGGCACGCCGCCGGGGTGATGGTATGGGAATTGTCGCAGGACAGCGCCGATCACGCACTCACCCGCGCCGCGCTCAAGGGACTTTCTGCGAACGAGTCGCGCGGCAGCGATTGACGCGACGATACCAATGCAACACATGTGGGTCGGGCGCCGATGCGCCCGGCCGAAGGTGGAGCAACGTCCTTGTCGCTGATCGAAATTGTGGGACCGCTCCACAAGGATGACCCCACCCCGCTCTATCTCCAGCTGCAAAAGATCCTGCGCGACGCGATCGACGGGCATGTGGTCAAGGCTGACGACGCGATCCCGACCGAGCGCGACCTGGCCGAAGAGTTCGACGTGTCGCGCATCACGGTGCGCAAGGCGATCGACGGGCTGGTCAGCGACGGGCTGGTCGCGCGGCGACGCGGCGCGGGCACCTTCGTCACGCGGCCACGGGTCGAGAAGAGCTTCTCGAAACTGACCTCCTTCTCGCAGGACATGATCTCGCGCGGGCGCCGGCCGTATAGCGAATGGGTGAGCAAGACTGCGGGCACGGTGACGCCGGAAGAGGCGCTGTCGCTTGGCCTGTCGCCGGGGTCGCTGGTCTATCGCTTTCACCGCATCCGCTATGCCGACGATACGTCAATGGCGCTCGAATATGCGACGATCCCGGCTTATTGCCTGCCCTCGGTCGAGGTGGTCGGGGACTCGCTCTATGCGGCGCTGGAGGCGAACGACCATCTGCCCGTCCGCGCGCTGCAGCGGCTGCGCGCGATCGCCTTCACCCCCGAACAGGCCGAAGTGCTGGGGATCGAACCGGGCGCACCGGGGCTGTTCATCGAACGGCGTGGCTTCCTGTCGGACGGGCGCACCGCCGAGTTCACCCAGAGCTATTATCGCGGCGACGCCTATGACGTCGTCGCCGAACTCAACAGCAACTAGGCGCTTCCGAGACCCCTGAGATAGGCGGTGTGCGGGGGCAGCTCTGCGAGCTGTTCCGCCACCCGCCCGCGCAATGTCGCCAGCCGCCGCGCCAGTTCATCGGGCGCAAGGCCATCGGCGATCGGGTGCCAACTTTTGGCCCGCACCCCCTGCCCCGCCAGCACGCAATACCAGTTGGTCGGGCCGAACAGGTCGCCCGGCTCGAACAGGATATTGCCGGTCGCGCGGAACACCGCGATCCGCTCGGCCAGGCTGTCCGGGATCGGTGCAGCGGCGATGTCACGCCAGAAGTCCGTGTCGTCGCGCCCGGCCAGCGCATAATGCGCGATGACGAAGTCGCGGATGCGCTCGACCTCGTTGATCGACTCACGGTTGAAGCGCGCGGCGATACCGGGGTCGAACCCGTCGCGCGGGAGCAGTGCGAGCAGCCGGATGATCGCGGTCTGGATCAGATGGATCGAGGTCGATTCAAGCGGCTCGAGAAACCCGCCGGCGAGGCCGATCGCGACACAATTGCGGTTCCAGATCACCCGCCGATGCCCCGCCACAAAACGCAGGCGATTGGGGTCGGCCAGTGCCTTCCCCGGCAGCCGTTCGGTCAGATTCGCCACCGCGTCGTCGTGACCCAGATGCGCGCTCGAATAGACATAGCCATTGCCGTCGCGATGCTGGAGCGGGATGCGCCATTGCCAGCCCGCCTCACGCGCGGTCGAGCGGGTGAAGGGCGGCGGGTCGCCCTGCCGCTCCGATGGCATCGCCACCGCGCTGTCGCACGGCAGCCAGTGGCGCCAGTCGACATAGCCACTCTTCAGCGCGCCCTCAATCAGCACCCCGCGAAAGCCCGAGCAATCGACGAACAGATCACCCTCGATCGTCCGGCCATCGTCGAGCAGCAGCGTATCGATGAACCCGTCCTCGGGATCGAGCCGCACCTCCGCCACCTTGCCCTCGACACGCGAGACACCCCCTGCCTCGGCATGGCTGCGCAGGAAGCGGGCATAGCCGGCGGCGTCGAAGTGCACCGCGTGATGCACCGGCCCGTGCCGCGTCGCGGGGGCGAACCGGCCGGCGCGTGCGGCCAGCGTCTCGAGATTATAGGGCGCATGGTCGCCCGCGCCGCCCTGCGCCAGATGGCGCAGCCAGTAATGGTGGAAATGAATCCCGCCCATTTCGATGCCGAGATAGCCGAACGGATGGAAATAGGATGCGTCGGTCCCACCCCAGCCATCGAACTGGATGCCAAGCTTGATCGTGCCGTTGGTGGCGCGGAGGAACTCGGCGGGGTCGATCCGCAGATAGCGGTTGAAGTCATGGATCGGCGGGACCGTCGCCTCGCCGACGCCGACCGTGCCGATCGCCTCGGATTCGATCAGGGTGATGCCATGGCCCTGCCCCGCCAGCGCGCGGGCGAGCGCAGCGGCAGTCATCCACCCGGCGCTGCCCCCGCCGAGGATGACGATGCGGCGCATGGGCCGGGTGCGCGCGCTCATGCCGATCCTTCCTTCAGCTGGACGAGTGCCTGTGCATGGGTCGGCATCGCGCGCACCTCGGTGGCGATGGCGCGCAACTGGCGTTGGAACTCCACCATCAATTGCTGTTCGTCGACCAGCATCGCCTGTGGGTCGGGGCTGCGCGGGACGATGCCATGGCCGGCCATGCACAAGGCCCAGCCATCCTCGACATGCGCCTCATGGTCGCAGTGCGCGAACATGCCGCGCGCCGCGAACAGGTCGCACTTGGCCGCCAGCGCTGGCGAGACGGGGGCGGCGCGTGCTGCATCCCAAAATGCACCGGCGCGACGGGCGAGGTGGAAATGCTGCGCGGAAAAGTCATCGATCCGCGCGCGCGTGCCCGCCAGTTCTGCGGTGTAGAGCGCCGCCTCCGGCATCGCATCGCGGTCGACCGGCCAGAGCAGGATCAGCTGAGCGATGGCGAGTTGAAGTTCGAGCAGTCCGGCGGCGGCGAAGGTCGCGGACTCGCCATCGGGCTCGGCGATCGTGACGAGGTTGCCGCTCCAGCCGGGCTGACGGCGGGCTTCGACCGGCTGCGGCGGCTGCGCATCGTCCGGCCCTCCCGCCGCTTCCGCCATCGCCGCCCGCGCCTGCGCCGCATCAATCTGCGCGCTCGCATAGTGGCACGCGACCGCCAGCCGGTCGCCGAGCGGGGTCAGCATCGTCCACCCCGCATCATGCGCGACGACGCGGCCATAGAGCGGAACCGGATCGCGCCGCTCCGCCGAACCCAGCATCATGCGGTCACAGTGCGGCGGCACCCCCGTTGCCGCAGCCGACCAGCCGCCATCGGCATCGACCAGCAAATCGGCGTCGGGCGACGCATCCTGAGCCTGCGCGATCTGCACGCCTGCACCACCGCATGCCCCACGCAGCAGCGCGGCGTAACCGGCGGCATCGAGGTGCCAGCCATGCTTCACCGCCTGCCGCGTCGCGGGATCGCGCGGCTGGCCGATCCGCCCCTGTTTCGCGGCAACTGCGGCGAGGCAGAATTCCTCCAGAGCCACCCCCAGCCCGGCGTGGCGCGCGCGCGTCCAGTGCTGGACGAAGGGCCGTCCGGCAAAGGGCGTCCCGGCGTCGCCAAAGGCATGCAGGAAGCCGCTCCCGTCTCCCGCCCATCCGGCATAAAGCTGCCCAAGGCTGAGCGTCCCCGCAGCACGGTCGATCAGCGCCGCGTCGGAAAGGCCAAGCAAGCGGTGGAAGGTGACGAGATCGGGCGGCGCGGCGAGCGCGGCATGCGCCGCGGGCAGCGCACCGGTGTCGTACCAGGTCACCGCGACGCCCAGCCGGCCATAGGCGCGCGCAATCGCCAGCGCCGCCATCGGGGCAGCAATGCCGCCGCCCAGCACCGCTACGCTCCGCACCGGACTCACAGCGCGGGAGCGGGGCAATAGCGCGCGACGAACTCGGCATGCGACGGCGCGTCCGCGATCCCCTGTGCGACGCTCGCAGCGAACCCGTCGAGCCGCTGTGCCAGCACGTCCTCGGGCATCGCATCGGCGAGCCGGTCGCCGGTTCGCGGCACGATCCCCTGCCCCACAAACACCGCCTGCCAGCTGGTCGGCCCGAACAGGCCGTCGCGATAGGCGGGAACATGGCCGCGATGCCGGAACGCCTCGATCCGCCCGTGCAGCGACTCCGGCAGCTCCATCGTTGTCACCGCCTGCCACAGCGGCGCATCGGCCTCGTTCGCAGCATAGTGCAGGATCAGGAAGTCGCGGATCCGGTCATATTCGACGTCCATCACGCGGTTGAATTCCGCGGGCAGCGCCGGGTCGATCGCGGGGCTGTCGGGCAACAGCGTCAGCAGGTGCATGATCGCCATCTGGACGAGGTAGATGCTGGTCGATTCGAGCGGCTCGAGAAACCCGCCGGCCAGCCCCATGCCGATGACATTGTGCGCCCATGCCCGCCGCCGCTTCCCCGCCTTGAACCGGAGCACGCGCGGGTCGGCGAGCGCGGCGCCATCGAGATTGGCGAGCAGGGTCGCCGCCGCCTCATCGTCGGAGATGTGCGCGCTGGCATAGACATAGCCATTGCCGGTGCGGTGCTGGAGCGGGATGCGCCATTGCCAGCCCGCCGGGCGGCGGGTCGAGCGGGTATAGGGGGTGAAATCGCCCGACCGCGCCGAGGGCACCGCCACCGCGCTGTCGCAGGGCAACCAGTGCGCCCAATCCTCCAGATCGACGCCGAGCGTCTGGCCGAGCAGCAGCGAGCGAAAGCCCGAGCAATCGACGAACAGGTCGCCGGTCACCTGCGCGCCAGATGCCAGCGTCACGCCGGCGATGCCTCCGCCTTCGCCATCGCGCTCGACGGTGACGATGCGTCCTTCGACCCGCTCGACCCCGCGCTCTTCGGCCCAACGGCGCAGGAAACGGGCGTAGAGAAATGCGTCGAGATGATAGGCGTAGGAAAAGGCGTTGCGGACATCGCCCGCCGCGCCATTGGGCAGCATGAAGCGATTGACCCAGGCCATGACGATCGCGATGCAATAGTCGGGCAGCGGCGCGGCGCGGCCCGCGGCATTGGCGCGCGCCCAGTAGCTGAAGAAGTCCGCCTCGCCGATCGGGCGGCCGAACGTGCCGAACGGGTGGATGTAGCGATCCCCCTGACGGCCCCAGTTCACGAACTCGATGCCGAGCTTGAAGCTCGCCTGGGTCGCCGCCATGAACGCGACCTCGTCGAGGCCGAGATAGTCGTTGAAATCCTTCATCTGCGGCAGCGTGGCTTCGCCGACGCCGACCGTGCCGATCTCTTCGGATTCGACCAGCCGGACGCGATAGCGCGCAGGGTCCAGCTTCGCCGCGCACGCTGCGGCGCACATCCAGCCGGCGGTCCCGCCCCCGACAATCACCAGATCGAACCGCTTGGTCATTGCCAAAGCTTACCGCCCCAAGGCGACGGCGCCAGCCCCGTCTGGAACTGGCGCCGCGTCCTGCATCAGAAGTTCAACCGCAGCCCAAGCTGGAAGCGCCGGTCGTTCTTGAACCAGGCGTTCGGCTTGAGCAGCCCGGCCGAGTCGACCTGCTGGTACAGAACCGTGTCGGTGCTGAGCAGGTTCGAGCCCTCAAGGATGAACTCCATTTCCTTGGTCGCGCGGACCCGGATCGACGCGTCGAGATAGCCGGTCGCGCCCTGCCAGATCGGGAAGCCGACGCAGCAATCGATCGCGGTGACCAGATATTTGGAGCGCCAGTTATACGCGACGCGCGCCGACACCTTCCCCTTTTCGTACATGCCGACCAGGTTGAAGCTGTGTTCCGACACGCCTTCGAGCGCCCGGGCCTTTACCGTCGTCGCGTCATAGGAGATGCCGCCGCCGGACGTACCAGCACCGGTTTCGTTGGTCAGGTTGACCGTCTCGATCCCGTCATTCTTGACATAGGTGTAGTTGGCCTGGACGCCGAGGCCGTCGAACGGTCCGGGCAAGAAGTCGAAGAAGGTCTGGAACGCGACCTCCGCGCCATAGATGCCGGCACCCTCGCCATTGACCGGACGGTTCAGGCGCACCTGCTCCGTCACGCCATTGTTGGCGATGGTCAGGTTGAACTGGCCGGCCTGGATATAGTCGTAGAACTGCTTGTAGAAGCCGGTGACGGTCAGCGATCCGGCACGCGCGAAATAATATTCGAGCGTCAGATCGACCTGATCCGCGGTGATCGGTTTCAGCCCCGGATTGCCCGACGTGCCGGTATATTGCCAGTTATACGCAGTCGGATTGCCCGCCGGGTCGCGGGTGACGTTGGGGTCGCTGCGATCCGACAGATTGGGCGACAGCCGGTTGATGTTGAGGAAGTTGCGCAGCAGCCCGATGTCGGGCCGCGACATCGCCCGCGAATAGGCAAAGCGCGACACCAGCTTGTCGGTCAGGTCGAACTTGATGTTGAAGCTTGGCAATGCGTGGAAGTGGTTGACGCGGGTCGTATCGCCCACCGTCGCACCATTGTTGAACGCAACCTCGGCCGGTGTGATGACGCATCCCGCGGTTGCGGTCGGGTTACCCGCGCCATCGATGCCGCGCACACAGGTCAGATCGGTCGCATTGAACGGGTTGGCAAAGGTCGTCGCGCCGACCGTCGCATCCTCCGTCCAGACCAGCCGGACGCCAAGGTTGCCCGAGATCTTCACGCCGCCGATCGCCAGACCGTCGCCGCCGAACTTGGCCATCGCATAGGCGGCGGCGGTGCGCTCGCTCACGCGATGGATTTCGCTGGGCAGATAGCAGCCATAGTCGCCGGTGACGGCTTCACCCGCGCGATAGCCCGCATTCGAGCAGACCGGGAAATATTCGCCAACGCCAAGCGCGGGACGTCCCAGCGTGCTCGCCAGCGTCGCGCGGTCGACCAGCCGGTCCATGTTGAAGAACACGAACGAATGCTGGTTGGTCTGATTGCCCGCGAAGAAATCCTGGCCGAAGGTGTGGATCGCGTTGCTGCCACCGGGATAGACCGGCCGGTTGACGTTGAAATAGGGCGCCTGGGTGTAGGTCCAGGTGTTGGCGATATTGGCCCAGTTATACGCACCCCAGCGCACCGTCTGGTCACGATCGGCATAGCGTGCGCCGACCTTGATCGCATCGAGCCAGCTCGATTCCACCGCATATTCGGCGTCGAAGCGCAGTGCGATCTCCTCGCCATCGCTGTCCTCGGTGTGGTCGGTGATCGCGTAATAGTGATAGTTGCTGGCGTTGGTGAGGCCACCGGGCGAGAGGTTGATATTGTCCGCAACCGGCGAAAATTCGAGGCGCGGATAGTCGCCGGTCAGGTCGACAAAGGTGTTGGCATAGGTGCGCGACAGGACCGATGCGTTGTAGTTGTTGACGCTCGCGTCGACATATTGCGCATCGAAGGTCAGGCGAAGCCGCTCGGCAATGTCCCAACGGAAGTTGAGGCCATAGTCCTGCGTGATCTGCTTGTTACGCAGCGCATTGGCGGAGGTATCGACCTGCGGCGCGCGGCGGGCGTTGGTGCAGCCTTCCCACGCATAGCAGCGATTGTAGAAGGCCTGCCCGGCCTCGTTCACGCCCAGGCCCAGATTGTCGTTGCCTTCCCCGACATAAGGACGCGGCGCCGACCACCAGCCGGACAGGAAGTTCCCGTCCGAATCGAAGGCGAAGGGCGCTGTGCCCTGCAGCGGCGCGACCTGGCTGTTGTCGGTGTACCGAAAGTCGCTCGGGCGACCATACAGGTCCGGGTTGAAGGCGCTGGAGAACACCGAATGTTCGCGCCAGCTATTGTCATATTGCGAGCGGTTGTACTGACCGGTCAGCTGCATCTTTTCGTCGAGCGATTTCCACTGGACCGCCGCTGCGACGCCGTACCGCTTGCGGTTATAGAGGTTGTCGCGCAGCGAAATGCCGCTCGGGATATATTGCGTGCCGGGGCCAAAGGCGCCGTCGAAGATGCCCATACGCTCGAACTGCACGCCCTGGCTCGACGTGATCGCGTGCGAATAGGCACCGTTCACCATCACGCCGACCTCACCGATGCCGGTCATCCAGCGATCGGAGAAGATGCCCGAGATGTCCGCCGTCGGCTCTTCGGCGATGTCGCCATAGCTGCCCTTGATCGACAGCGAGATCAGACGCCCGTCGCTGTCGAACGGAACGCGGGTGCGCAGGTTGACGGTCCCGGCGATGCCGCCTTCGATCAGGTCTGCGGTCTGGTTCTTGTAGACATCGACGCCGCCAAGCAGCTCGGGCGAGATGTCCTGCCAGCTCAGGCCACGCGAGCTGTTCGCGCTGAACACGTCGCGGCCGTTGAATTCGGAGCGGACCTGGCTGAGGCCGCGGACGATGACGC